>CAWDXC010000014.1:0-129310 GCA_963806155.1 uncultured Actinomycetes bacterium | reverse complement strand
CCATCGCCTTTGTCGAAGCCGCAAACGCCGCAACGGCTCCGACCGCCGACGCGGGGGTGAATCAGGTGCGGCAACACCCTCTACATCGACGAAGCGGTCAAGAACTGGTAGACGTGGAGGGCCCCGGCCGACGGCCGGGGCCCTCCAAAGGCTCGCTGGGGTATCCGCTCTACCGGTAGATCCTGTCGCCGGCGACATACTTGGGCGGGATGTACGGCACCATCAGATACGAGTCGTACTTTCCGCCGGTATGGATGACGTGATTGCCTTTGTTGTTGGTGTCCCAGGCGAACGGCTCGAACCAGTCGATACGTTCGTAATGCCCCATGATCTCCAGGCGGAGTTGCTCGCCGGGATGCCAGACCCTACTTGAAGCGTATATCTCGATCTCCACCGGCACTATCTCACCCGGCTTGAGCGGCTGCGGATTCTTGAAAGGATGCCACGGCTGGAATTCGGTGTGATGCGGATGGTTCTCGTCAACCTCTCGCAGGGAAACGCGGAGCTTGCCCGGGCACCCGGGGTGAGGTGCGCCCATCACGTTGGTGGGCAGCCACTTACCCTTGGCATCCAGCTTCTGGACGGTGATGAACAGATCCATATCGTCGTTGCCGTCGGCTTCCACCCACAGGTGCAGCTTCATGTAGCCCGTGAACTCGGTCTCCTCGTCGAACGTGATGTCGAATGTGGCTTTGCCTTTGTTCGCATCGTAGTGACCCTTCGACTCCCGCGTGACGGGAGTCTGGGACAAAGACCGGTTCGCAGCATCGAGATAGAGCTTTCTATACTCGGTTCTGGGCAACGGAAAATCGTCCTCAGGCCGGCCGAGCTGGTCGTCAAAATCATAGGCATCCATAACGTCCAGGCGAACTTTCGGGGTCGAGTCAAATCCATTGCGGATGCCTTTGAGGAACCGGTCGAAGAACAGCGTGGCTTCGGCGAGACCCTCGCGAGAATACTGATCGGGCCACTCAAAGTCCCTGTGTCCGCGCAGCCATTTCTGCTTGGAGCTGATGTGCCTGAAGCCCATGGTAGCGCCGCGAAGATGGAAATGGTTCCACCCGACGGTCACGTACGCGGGGACCTCGATCTTCTCGAATTGAGGGATCTTGTCTTCCCAGTAGGCGTTCATCAAGGGATAGTCTTCAGCCATGACGGCGAAGTCTTCAACGAGACCGCTCCCTACCAACATCTGTATTAGAAACGGCCAGAATCCGTTCTCCATGAACCCACCCCAGAGGAAGGCCTCGCGATAGATGTCTGCCGTACCTTCCCAAGGCGCTATGCAGGTAAGATGCGGCGGCCGCTCGGAGGCGATGCGCCACTGAGCCATGGCAAGCGCTGAGTTACCCAGCATGCCGACCTTACCGCTACACCATTCCTGCTTCGCGAGCCACTCGACCAGGTCGTACCCGTCGCGCCCTTCCCGAGAGCTCCACATGTCGATATCGCCTTCAGAATTGCCGACCCCGCGCGGATCGTAGTTGGCGACGGCATAGCCTTTGTGGCACCAATACTCCGGGTCGGGGCCCTCGAATTTCGCGTGGACGGAATGGCAGCCGTAGGGGACAGCTTTTGTCTGCCACTCGATCTCCGGAGTGTCCGCGTTCGGCCGCTTCCCGTAGAAGCTGTACGAAATGATGACGGGGACGTTCGTCTGACCCTTGGGACGGAATATGTCGCAATAGGTGATGGTGTCGTCACGCATGGGCACGGCGACGTCCTGCTCGCAGATGATCCCGTCGGTCACTTCGTAGGTACGCTGGTTGACAGGGCCGTGGTCTCCAAGCCCGTGGACGACATAGGTCGGCATGTGGCCCAGCGCTTCATATGCCGCTTTGGTCAAGCCGATAGGCTCGGGCCTTTTTGCCTGCCGGTAGGCGACTTCTATCTCCTCGTCGCCAAACTTCAGCTTCTTCCGGATGATCTCTTCGTTCCCTGACATATCGATCCTCCTGTCACCATCTTTATGGACGCCCGATTGCCTCTTCTGAGCACATGTAGGGGAGCATCGGAACCGTTCCGCCCAATCCTTGCGTGCTTATCTAACGAGTATTCGTTAAATAACCTACAAGTTATACTGGGGGATGTCAAGAAGACTGTCGAGCCCAGTGAGGGAAGGGGTGCCGTGAGTCTTTCCGAGGACACGCGTGAGCCAAAGAGCTATGCGAGCGCCGAAGCTCCGCGTGGAAAGAGGCGGCGGGTCCGTCGTTCGCAAGCCGAGAGACGTCGCCAGATCGCGGAGGCGACGTACAACTTGCTGGGGGAGCACGGTATCCAAGGAACGACTGTTGCGCAGATCGCCAAAGCGGTCGGAATGTCGGCCCCCTCGCTTTACGCGCACTTCGGAAGTCGCTACGAGATGCTGGTCGCGGCGATGGACCCGGTGTACGAGCGGGTGGCTCAATGGTTGAGCTTGTCCAAGAAACGCGCTGTCCCGGAGCGCCTGCGGGAGATGGGCGAAGCCCACTCGACCTTCATGACTTCAGAGATCGGGTTCGTCATTCCTGTATTTGAGTTTGTTCTCGCTCCTCGCGACACGGACCTGGCCCTTCGCTTCGGCAAGCGACAACTCAGGGTGATCGAGGAGATCGCTGAGACCATCGCCGAGGGTCAACGCGAGGGCACCGTCCGCTCCGATCTGGACCCGATGCAAGCCGCCTGGGAGATCATCATCTTCGCCTGGTCTGAAGACATTGCTCATCTCATGGGGCTGGAGGACTACATCCACAAGGGTTACTCTTGGAATATCCTCGATCTCTTCATTCGCGACATGCTGCCCCCCGAAGAGCAGACGCCCTGGTCATAGACGTTGCCGGTCTGGTCTCTTCCTCCGGGTGCGTTTGTGGCGGCGTGGACGCCTCAGTCGACGTAGTTGACGGTACCCTTCGGTTCGCGCTCGCTCAGGCGGAACTTGGTCTCGTCAGCGGTGTAGCCTACGATGACCGCACACTGCACGACGAAGCCCTCAGGTATGCCGGCCTCTCGCGCCAGAGCGCTGTTCTGCTCCACGCTCAGCGCGTAGGACGGCGTAAGGAGGAAGCACGAGCCCAGTCCTAGTTCGGTCGCCTGCAGGAGCATATTCTCCGCGGCCGTGGCCACATTGAACGGGTTGAGGAAGAAGTCGGCCGGCCCGGACAGTGCGATCAGAACCGGCGTGCCGTATAGCGGCTCGTATCCGGGCAATGAAGCCCTTCCGACCAAGAAATCGTTGCCGGAGGCGAGCATGGCCTGGCGTGTCGCCTCGTTGAGTCTCTTCAGCAGGTCGGCGTTGCGGATGACCGACATGTTGAAGGGCCCGGCATTCGGGGCCCACCGTCCGGCCTCGACTATCTTGACCAGGTCGTCGGCCGCCACCTCCTTGTCCAGGTATGCCCGTATGCTCTTTCTCTGCGCGATCGCTTCCGCGACGGTCATGTTTGTCTCCCTCTGCTGGCCGGTCGTCCGACATTGGACACTATAGCGAGATACCGCATCCGTGGAAGAGCACCTCACCCCGTGGATCATGCCCCGCCCGACTGGAGCGTCTTCACGATCCCGGCCAGGTCGTAGCCCTTGTCGGCGATGGATTCGAGAAGCCGGGCGTAGAGCGCCTCGTCCATCTGGGGCGAGCGGCTGAGGATCCAGAGATACTTCCGGCTCGGATGCCCGACGACGGCCCACTGGTAGTCGTCGTCGAGTTCGATGACCCAATAGGCCCCCCAGAAGGGCCAGAAGAAGGTGACTTTGAGCCTAGCGTTCGTGGTCCTATCGACGACGCGCGCCTTGCCCCGAGCCTGGCGGACCTTCCCGTCGAGGGTCCCTTCGAGGCAGGTGTTGACCACCTGGATGTCCCCGTTCTTGCGGAGCGAGTACTCGGCTGTCACTCCCACGCACCCCTTCTGGAAGCGCTGGGGGATGGTCGCTATCTCGTACCACTTCCCGAGATACCTCTGCAGGTCGACGTAGCCGACGGCCTCCAGCGGCTTTGTCTTCGGGGTGTCTGCCATCGCCCTACTCTCCCTCGAAGTAAGTGTCCCAGTCGCCCCAGTCGCCCAGCCATGGTCGCAGGCTTAGATCCCCTGGCCTGCTCGGCGGGGGAGCGATCGCCTTACCCCCCTGCTTCGTGTAGACATGGCACCGGGTGAACGCTCTTGTCGCCTCCGCTGTCACGACCGACCTTTCCCTTCTGGCTACACCTTCCAGAGTACGATGTCGCCCAGGTTCTGGTCCTTCTGGGTGGCGTCGATGGGCCCCAGCTTCTGGGTGAGGTAGCCTTCTTTCTCGATGGTGATGGTGTAGGTGCCGTCCGGGAGTCCCTTGAGCCAGAAGTCGCCGTAGTTGTCGGTCGTAGTGGAGACCCTCTCCCCCGTCTCCCGGTTCTTCGCGGTGACTTTCGCTCCGGGGGTGCACTCGTCGGCTTCGGAGTCATAGACGGCCCCGGCGATCCACTTCCGGGGCAGGTTCAGGTAGTAGACCCGGGGACGGGTGGGGAGCTCCGGCTTTAAGAGCTCGGCTTTGCCTATGAGGTCCTCTATCTTAGGGTCTTCTTCCTCCCCGAAGGTGAAAGCGCCGGTGGGGCAGGCGTCCGAGCAGCGGGTCTCGGTCCAGCCCTGGTCTAAGAGATGGGCGCAGAAGGTGCACTTCTGGGCGATGTTTAAGTCGTCGTTGAAGTAGATGACGTTCTCGTAGGGGCAGGCCTCCATACAGAGCTGATTACCCCGGCACTTCTCCGGGTCGATGATGACGATGCCGTCCGCTCTTCGGTAGATGGCCCCGGCCGGGCAGGCCTCCAGGCAGGGGGCCTCTTCGCAGTGCTGGCAGATGGTGTGGTGGTAGGTCACCTGCACCTTGGGGACCGTACCTCGTTCTAGGTTGATCACCTTGTTCCAGAACTGCCCCGTGTCGGGCTGGGGTTTGGCGATGGGGGTCCAGTCGTTGGCCACGTGCTCGTCCTTACAGCTGACCTGGCAGTTGTGGCAGCCGTTACAGATGGCTAGATCTATGACCAGGACCTTGCCCATCACTCCACCCCCTCCATCAAGATCCCAGCGAGACAGGGACCGGCCGCCGGATGGCAATCGCGCTCAAAGGCTTCGGGGTACTTGGCCCGAAGCGCAGCGAGATTGGTCTTCTCCACCTCCACCAAGAAGCCGGAGACGGCCATACCGACGGTGTTCTTGGAGGTAGTGTTGCGAGGGACGATGGTGTTGATGGCCCCGCCCCGGTCGATCTCGCCCGGCACGATGGGGTCGTACTTGGCCCCGTGGTCGATACCGACCGCGCCGGGCATGATGCGCTGCGTTATATAAGCCCCGGCCAGCAAGGCGCCGCGCTCGTTGAAGAGCGTCACCACGTCCCCCTTCTTGATGCCCCGGGCTTCGGCGTCTGTGGGGTTGATCCACAGGGGATGGTACTGGTATCCGTCCGGCCCCGTGACCTTGCAGGTCTCGATCTCCCGGAACCAGGTGATGTCGTCGTGCTGGGAGTGCACTCCCCAGCGGGGGTGGTTGCTCATGACCAGCAGGGGATACTTCTTGCTCCTCTCCGTGCCGATGGTCTCCTCGTGCGAGACGCCCTTCGGGATCCAGTGAGGCACCGGCGGCCGCTCCTCGTCGTCGGGGAAGTGCTCGGCAAGACCGGTGGCGTAGAACTCCAGCTTGCCGGTCGGGGTGGTGAGCGGGTGTTTCTCCGGATCCTCGTAGAAGTCGATGAGGCCGGCCGGGATCTTCTCCCAGTCCGGGTCGGTGGGGATCACGTAGTAGCCTTTCTCATTCAGCTCCTCCCAGCTGATCTTGTCCGCTGACCCGGAGTGTTCCCAGCCCAGCTTGATGATCTCCGGGATGGTCAGTCCACCGGTGTACTCTTCCAGCATCCCTAGGCGCTCGGCGATCTTGCAGACGACCTCATAGTCGCTCATCGATTCACCCAGAGAGTCCATGCAGCGGGGTTCGGGGAAGAGCATGTCCATCTGCCCGCTGAAGATGTCGCTGCCGATGTCGTCTTCCTCCAGCTTGGTGTTGACCGGCAGGATGACGTCGGCGAACAGGGCGTCGTTCTCGATCCAGGGGTGCTGGCAGAAGATGAACTCGATGTCGGGGTGGCGCAGGGCCCGGATGAAGTTGTTGCCGTCGTTCCAGCAGGTGATCCAGGAGGGGGAGTCGGTCCAGATCATGTGGATCTTGGAGCAGCCGTCGGCCGGGTACTTGTACTGGATGAACTGGTCCTCTCGGTCGCTGCGCATCCCGTACTTGTTGCCATACCAGGTACCGACGCCGTCCAGGATCAGCTTGGGGACCAGCGTTTTGGGGATCAGGGAGTCGCGGCCGTACTCAGACGGCATGTCGCCCCGGTAGGCGGCATACAGGTCGGTGATCACCAGCGGTTTGGGCGCCGCCTGGTTCTCCGGGTCGGCGGCGAGGGCCCACTCGATCATCTTGGCCTGGTTGCAGCCCGGCTTGCCCAGCCCCTGCATGGCCAGGCAGAGCACCTGCAGGCGGGCCGGTTCGGTCGAGTACGGGCCGCGGATGCCGGGGCCGCCGTTGCCGATGACGACGGTGGTGCGATTGGAGGCCCATTCGTCGGCGAGAGCCTTGATGATGCGGGTGGGCACCCCCGTGATGGGGGCCGCCCACTCGGGGCTCTTGGGCACCCCGTCTTCCTCGCCCATCACGTAGGCCTCGAACTTCGTCCACGCCGTAGCGCGTGGGTCTCGAGGTAGGCCTTGTCGTAGGTGCCCCGAGTGAACCAGCGGTGGGCGATGGCCAGATAGAGAGCGGCGTCGGTATTGGGTAGGATGGGGATCCACTTGTCCGCATGCACCGCGGCGGCGTAGTTGAGGTCGGGCGCGATGTAGATCTGCTTGATGCCCAGCTCCGTCCACCAGTAGCTCAGCCGGCTAGGTAGTTGCCCGCCCCAGCCCCAGGTGGTCGTCTCCTGGTCGCAGCCCCAGAACAGGAGCAGTTCGGCGTTCTTTGAGATATCCCAGAGCAGGTTCTTCTGTGGAAGTTGCTGGCCGATCGGCTCGCAACCCCAGACATGCTTGGCGCCCCAGTACCAGCCTTCCCAGCTATCGGCGTTGCGGACCTGATGGGTGTAGCCGCCGAACAGGTCGAGCAGCTTGCGGCCGCAGCCGTGAGGTCCGTGGACGGTCTTGTTCTCGCCGTGCTGGTCGTTCTGGTAGAGGATGGCCGTCGGACCGTAGGTCTCCTTGATGCGGAGCATCTCGCCGGTGATGATGTCGAGCGCTTCTTCCCACGAGATCCTCTCGTACTTGCTGACCCCCCGGTTCTGGATGTTGCGCCCGCCCGGGCCGACCGAGCCTGGGGCCCCGGCCGGATCGAAATCCACCCGCTTCATGGGGTAGCGGATGCGGGCGGGGGAGAAGACCCGCTTCTTGTAGGCGATGCTATAAGGAGGGGGGAGCGTCTTGTCGCCCGGCTCGAACGTCTTGCCCCGGGCGTGCATCACCCAGGGTCTGACCTCGTCCCTGGTGTAGCGTTCGAAGTAGCGCAGCGGGCGGATGCGGAGGACCTTGCCATCCTTGACGTCGACCATACAGGCGTTGCCCCCCCAGGGGACTCCGATGAAGCACATGTCGCGGACGACCGTCCTCTGTGGGGGTCCCTCGGCCGGATTCTTGATCGACTCTCCCACAACTATCTCCTTTGGATGACAGCGGCTGTGAACTTCCGCTTGTGACTTCGAACTTGCGCCATCATATTACAAAGCTGCCGGCCTCGCCTGCGACGAGTTTCGGGTCATCCGGGCCGAGCTCGAAGCCTTGCGCAAGGCGATGGGGGGCGGCAGGGCGGACGGGTATGGCCTCAGTTCGCCCGGAGCCGCGTAGCCGGAGGGTTTCGCCAGGGCGCCGTTGGGAATCATTATGGATTACCGGCCCAATGGCCGGTTCAGAGGACGGCTCAAGACGAGAAAGAGGTCAAAGATGAGCGAAGACGCACCGGTTCTCGACACTATCGCGGCAATGACCGCGGCGTCGCTCGAGAACACCAGCCTTGGCGATCGCGATGTCATGCTGTGCCGCATCGCGGCCCTGGCGGCGGTGGGCGCCCCCGCCGTGTCCTACCTGGCCAACATCGGCGCTGCTGCCGACTCGGGGGTCACTCTGGAGGATGCCCGAGGTGTGCTGACCGCAGTCGCACCTATCATCGGCGCCCCGCGGACCGTCATCGCGGCGACCAACATCTCCAGGGCGCTTGGGTTCGTGATCCTGGCGATCGAAGAAGAGATCCTCGCGGAGCTCGAGGCGGAATCGGACTGAGTTCTGCAGCTAGGTCGGGCTGAACTTGCGGCCAGGTCAGCCGTCGATGCGCTGGACGGCTGACCCGGCCGCCTCGTTTCCAAATCAGCCTGCGACTGGAGCCGGGTCGTGCTGATGGACGGGGCGGCTCACTCCTCTTCCCGCCAGTGCCAGTCCCTGTCGCCTTTCAGCACGTTCGCATTCATCTCGCCGCTTAGATGGAGGAGATCGGCCTCGGGGAAGCGCTCGGCCATAGCGTAGTAGAAGGTGGCCACGTCATCGGTCCTGGCCAATTCCTTCTCGGTGGCCACCAGGTACTCACGGGTGAAATCGAGCGAGCTTCTGTCGAACTGCATCCCGGGCTTCTGATGTCCGGGGATGATCACTTCGGCGCCCATCGTCTCTATCTTGTCGACTTCCCGGATCCATTGCTTCCGTTCTTCCGGCGTGAGCTCGCAGGTGAACGGGTGGGCCTGGTTGAAGAGGACGTCGCTCGCGTACAGTGTCTTGATCGACGGTATCCACACCATCGTGTTGTATCTCATGTCGCCGATGACTTTCGAGACTATCTCGAGACGCTGCCCTTCGAGCTCGAGGTAGTCATCGGTCAGCGACTCGACTCTTACCGTCTCCCTGCATACGTTGTGGGCTCCTATGACGCTCTCCCAGATCTCGATCTTGCCGAAGAACTGTTTGTTGATGATGTCGGCCTCCGAGGGTATCGCTACCACTCGGGCCCTGGGGAAGGCCTCGGCGATCGCGCCCACTCCGAAATAGTGATCGGGATGCGCGTGGGTGAGGTAGATCGTTTTCAGATCCTTGCCCGTTTCCAGGATCTCGGCGATGACCCGATGGGCGTTCGACAAGGTCCACTGCGCGTCGATAAGGATCGCATCTGTCTCCCCCATCACGATGACGGAGGCGACCTCGAATCCTGGCTCGCCGCTGAAAAAGACCTTGGTCGACAGTGAGTTCGTTCCGCTGGCGTTCAGTCTGATCTCCATAGAATCGTTCTCCAGTGGTGGGTTTCTAGTGAGTCTAACACCCCACAGGTAGTGAGCCGTTCGCGGCTGGGGCGGCGGCGGCGACTACGAGCACGGACGGCTCCGTCAACCTGGGGCGCCTCGGCGGCTTTCGGACGCCTTCGGCATCGTTAGAGCCTCGCGAAGGGCTACGGTCGCGTGTTCGCGGAACTCAACTCGCCTCTCTTCCTTGGAGCGGCCACAGATCGCCTCGGCCTTCCAGTCGGTGGGCCACTCCGCGTCCACGTGGACCGCTCCAGCGACGTGGAAGTGCCGGCAACGGGGCAGGGCGGCGATGATGCCGCGAGAATTCCCACGACCGTTGCAGGTCGACGGCTCCGCGGTCAGCACGACGGCACTGCACTTGACCAGGGGGGCAGCCTTCGCTCCCATGCCCTTCCGGTCGACCGGATCCAGCCCCACCCATATGGCAGGCTCCGGGTCGTCGACAGCCGAGAGCAAAGTGGCCAGCCCGCCGGCAGAAAATCCCATAAGCCCGATCCGCGACAAGTCGATCCGTTGGTTCCAAGGCTCACTGGCGCAGAAGTGTACTCGCAGGTCGGAGACAAACCTGCCGTTGCGGGCGTGATCCGACCATGCGGGCAGATCCGGCACCACCGTTACGAAGCCCTGCGCCGCTAGATGCCTGCCCCATTCGGACATACTCTGGCGATTCCGCCAGAATCCGTGGGCCACGATCACCAGGGGCGCCGGCTCTGCAGTGTCCGGCCGGCATACATCAACGTGGGCTGTGCCTGCAGCGAGTCTCACCAGCATGGTCTCGCAATCCGATCCGGCGACGGATCGGATTGCATCCGCACCAGTCACGAGGCCCCCGCCTCCGCCGCGATCAGGTTGGCGACAACCTGCAGTGTGAGATGTTGAGGTCTCACAGCAGACCCGGGCTTAGCAGTTACACGACTTCGATGGTCGACGGCGGTTTGGGCGCTATGTTGTAGGTGACGCTGACGACACCGGGCACCGCGAGGATGATCTCCTCAGCCAGTTGCTCCAGGACCTCGAACGGGACATGGGTGGGTGTGGCCGTCCGGGCGTCGATACTGTCCCAGCAGCGTACCTCGATCTGCAGCCCGAAATCGCGCTTTCCGTCGCGCACGCCGGTCACCCGGTCTTCGTGCAGGATGGCCATGTATTGAAAGGCGCCGTAGCCTGCCAGGTACCGCTCGACCACCAGGGTGGCCTGTCGGACCGCCGTGATGCGCTCAGGCGTCACCTCACCGATCACGCGGGCGGCGAGCGCCGGCCCGGGGAAGGGGATGCGCCGGAACAGCTCGGCGGGCAGGCCAAGAGCTTCTCCCAGCTTTCTCACACCGTCCTTGCGCAACTGGATGAGCGGCTCCAGTATCTTGTAGCCGAACGCCTCCTGCGGGTCGATCCCCAACTGTTCGAAGACGTTGTGTTGCCGCTTGATACCGGCGACCGTCTCGTCCACGTCTGTGAGGATCGTCCCCTGGAGTAGATGCTTCGCCCCCCTGTCACGCACGAGGCGGCCGAAGACGTCGCGGTAGAAAGTCTGGGTGATGGCCTCGCGCTTCTCTTCGGGGTCGGTCACGCCCTTCAGCGCTGCGAAGAACTCCGCGCGGGCATCGATGACCTCGACCGTCACGCCAAGCTCGCTGAAGAAAGCGGTGACCTGCTCGGCTTCGCCCGCGCGCATGAGGCCGTTTTCGATGAAGACCGTCTTGAGACGCTCGCCCAAGGCGCGATGGCCCAGCATCGTGACCGTCGACGAATCGACACCGCCGGATAGGGCGTTGATAGCCCACCCATCACCGACGCTCCTCCGAATCTCCCCCACCTTCTCGGCGATGAAGCTCTCCGGGTCGAGTTCCTGCGCAGTGATCTCCTTGATCATGCAACCCTCTCCTCTACTGTGATGAAGACGCCGGGCAAGTACCGTGCGGTCGGTGCGACTCCGGAGCCCCCCGTCGTGCCCCGGCTCAGGAGATACACAGACTGTATCGGTCGCACGGCCGGCTGTCTAGCGGGATGGCGCAGAAGTGGGCGGATTGACCTCTGGGAGCATCTCCCTATACTGGAAGACGGAGTGAGGAGCGGGATTCCACGCCCAGCGTCGCATCGCCCCGGAAGGAGTTAGAACGATGCCAGCATTGCAGCCGGGATGGGAGATCAAAGGCATCTACAACGAGGCGTGCGCATCAGAAGGCCACTGCCCCTACTATTTCGGCAGGGACAAGGAGGGAGGGTGCCGCTACTTCATGGCCTTCAGGATCGTCGAAGGCAAGGTCAACGGGGTCGATCTCTCCGGGATCACCGCGGTCTACCTGGGCGACCTTCCTTATTCCACCTACGCTGAAGTGGTGGAGAAAGGGTCGGAAGGGGCGATCTACCTCAGCGACAACGCGACCTCCGAACAACGCGCCGTCCTCGATACACTGGCGGTAGAGGCTCTTGGAGGCGTGCTCATGAAGCGAGTCCTCGGCGTTTACTATGTGTCCATTGACGTCGATGAAGCTGAAGGGGCGGTGCACTTCAAGATGCCGTCCGGGGAGATGAAGATGGCGTTGACGAAGAGCCATCATGGTGACCCGGTGCGTCTGGAGAACGCGACCCTTCCCTTCCTCTCGGACGTCAAGGCCGCCCACACCTCCTTCTGGAACTGGTCAGACCACAGCAGGCACTTCGGGTACCGGGATCGCTGCGGCACCTGGGCCGACTTCCAGATGCAGTCTGGGCCCGAATGACCACGGGCTGAGCCCGTCGCCCAAGGGCCGTGTCTCCCAGAGCGGCCGGGACCGGACCGGCCTTAGAACTACACCATGGAGTTCACCCTCGCGCTGGACACCGACCGCGAGGGGCAACCTCTCCCTCACACTGACGAGCAACGCCCCTTCGGGGTTCGCCGATCTCCAGAGGCTGCAGATGACCTTCGAGAGGACGGATGAGCACGTGGCGGCGCCGGAGGACGGCGTGTACTCGAGAGATCTTGAGGGAGGGGTAGCAGCAGCAGCCGTACCGGCGCCGCCGGCGACTGATCAGCCGATGGAGTCGCCCGCTCTGTCGCCGGCGGATTCGGAGTCCACCGGTGAATCAGGACTCGGCCTGTAGTGGTCCGACAAGGGTCCGCAGTTCCTCCTCCGGTACCGCCAACAGTGTCGCCAGGGTCCGGGCCAAGTCGCGGCTGGCGACCTTGGAGTCCTGGTACAGTCGAGGGAACGAACCCGCGAGACGGGGTCTTCTGAGAGTAGCCAGCGCGACTCTGGGGAGGCTCAACCTTCCATGCGCATCGACCATCGAATCTAGGTCCCATTCGATCTCGTCGCTGATTTCGTCACTGATGGCCCGCAGCCCCAGAAAGGGGATCTGGTGAGCGTGGGCCACTGCCGCGATCGAGGTACTTTCCATCTCGGTCACGGCAGGAGTGCCGGGTACGAGTCTGGCCAGCATGGCTTTCGATCGCAGCCGGTCCACAGTGACGAACCG
Organism: uncultured Actinomycetes bacterium; assembly: GCA_963806155.1. Taxonomy (GTDB): domain Bacteria; phylum Actinomycetota; class Thermoleophilia; order RBG-16-64-13; family RBG-16-64-13; genus CAVPLM01. Next base: position 116,584 of record CAWDXC010000014.1, on the reverse strand, counting down.
GGCCGGTCGGACGGCCATGCTCTCGACCAGCGCGGCAAGATCCGCACTGCCACCGCACCAGTATCGCACCGGGCAGCTACCGCTCGAGTGATCGTAGACAGCCAGTTCGTGGGAGTAGACCAACTGGCCCAGAGTGAGTGCGGGCGAGAGGGCGCCGGCAAAGCCCACCGAGAGGATCAGGTCCGGGGGAGCCTGGGGTCCCAGCACAGTAAGGACGTGCTTGGCGGCGCGCTCTGCGGCCTCGTTGCCCATCCCTGTCCTTATCAGCAGGATGTCCTTCCCTGAAGACTGACCGAGCCAAATATGGAACGGCTTACGGGCGAGCCGACCCCACCCGGGGTGCAGTCTCAGGAGGGGGCCGGTTTCTTGCGGCAGGGCCGCGAGGACCGCGATTCGCATTGCCATACGGAAACAGTACCAGGACCGGGACGCGCTGACCCGCGACGAGGGGGCACCGGGTCGCGCCGACCCCCGGGTCGCGACTCGTCAGTCCAGCGGGACGACGAACTGGATCTCGTTCTTGCGCAGGAGAAGGACGTCGTATTCGACGGGGTCGTCGTCGGGCCGTTCGGCTTCTCCGGTCCCCCCGGCTTCTCCGGTCTTTCCGGCTCCGCCAGTGCCCCCGGGCCCTTCGCCACTTCTGTAGAGGAGCACGTCGGTCAGAGCGAGGAACTCCCTGCTTTCGTTCAGGAGGTCCAGCACACGGCCCTTGTAGCCACCGGGTCTGGGTACGAGGACGTCACCCTCACACCAGAAACCTCTGGCCTGGACTGTGACGCGGACGATGTGGCCTCCGGTCTCCATTGACGACATCCTTGCTGCGTGTGTTCGGACTCGCTCCCTCTATCGTCTTCTGGCGTCCGCTCCTTTAAGCTGCACGACCTGGGGAACTGTTCTCGGATGGGGGTGTCGATCTGGGCCCATCCCGACCACGCACGGCGAACCTCGTGGGACAACGCAGTCATTCTTTTGGCAGCGCGGACGGGGAGGAGATCCTTCCTCAGCTTGACCGATCTTGCCGACTCCAACAGTTCGCTGCGGCGGATCTGCGACATCTCCCACAATAAGACTCGGTCCATCATCGCTCATCCCCCGTTTGGATAACTGGCAAAACACTGTACAATAGTTACAGTATAGGCGCTGATTGCTAACCTGTCAAGGTTCTTTTGGAGGTTATCAAGGTGCCAGGGAGCATAAAGAACGTCAGCCTGGAGTTCGCGAACACCGCCGAATGGCATGCCGGCCCTAATCCCGAGGAACGCCTCACCAGCTACGGAAGTGCCGTCGACTGGGGCAGACAGCAAGGGGTCATCAGCGACGCTCAGGCAGAGAGCCTGCTCGCCATCGCCCGCGCGAACCCAGGAGACGAGGCGGTGGCACTAGGACGTATCGTCGCTCTGCGCGAGGCCGTATACCACATCTTTTCGGCGGTCGCTCACCAGAAGCCGCCTCAGTCCGCCACCCTGGAGAGGCTCAACGCCGAGCTCATCGAAGCCTCACCGCACCTGCGGTTGGTCGCCAGCGGTGAGACCGGGGCCGAACCCGGTGGCGAGGTGCCTGAACCTGGTGGCGAGACGCCCGAACCGGGTGGCTTTCCCCAGTTCGACTGGGTCTGGACCGACATCGATGAGCATCTGACCAGTCTCCTCTGGCCGATCGCGCGAGCCGCCACCACGCTACTTACATCACCGGACCTGGCCCGGGTGCGCGAATGCGCGGGGGATCCCTGCGGGTGGCTCTTCCTCGATCTGAGCAAGAATGGCAGCCGGCGTTGGTGTGACATGGCCGACTGTGGCAACCGGGCCAAGGCTAGGCGATATCGGGCTCGCAAGAAGGGGATGGCGGACGAGACTGAGGCTGTGAGCCCTTCATGATCGTACGGGAAACCATAGCGAAGTCGATCCTCTCCACGTCGAAGGTGTACAGCTATGCCGTCAACCCCTATACGGGTTGCGAGCACGCCTGTTCGTATTGCTACGCGCGCTTCATGAGAAGGTTCACCGGGCATCAGGAGCCCTGGGGAGAATTCGTCGATGTCAAGATCAACGCTCCCGATCTCTTGCAGATGGAGATGCGCAAGAAGAAGCCGGCCAAGGTCTGGGTCAGCGGCGTCTGCGATCCCTACCAACCTCTTGAAGCACGGTACGGATTGACCAGGGAATGCCTCCAGATTCTCACCCGTGGCGGCTGGCCCGTGGTCGTCCAGACCCGCTCCCCTCTTGTTCTCCGCGACATGGATATCCTCGGCGAAGCGCAGGATCTCGAAGTCGGCCTGACGGTCACCACAGCCGACGATAGCACCAGGAGGCTGTTCGAACCGCAGGCGCCGCCGATCGAGGAACGGATCAAAGCTTTGGACGGACTGCACCGCGGCGGCATCAGGACCTTCGCCATGATCGCGCCGCTGCTGCCCGGCGCCGGCGAACTCGGGGAGCTGCTCGGGAACAGGGTCGACTACGTGCTGATCGATCGGATGAACTATAACTACGGTTCCTGGGTGTACCGGAAGTACGGCCTGCAGGACAAGCTCAGCGAAGGCTTCTTCCAACAGACCGTGGGCGGGTTGGTTCGCGCGTTCGAGTCTGCGGGTGTTCCCTGCAGCGTCGTGTTCTAGCTCTGGGCTAGAACCCCGTGGTAGGCGGGCTGGTGGTCGACGTCGGCTTCTCGGTCGCGGTGGTGGTGGTAGCCGGCTTCTTGGTGGTGGTGGTCGAACCGGTGCCCACCTCGACCTCCTGGGGTATCATCTTCCACTTGCTGAGGAAGGTATCCTTGTGGATGACCGAGCCATCCTCGGCCTTCACCGTGCGGACCACCTTGATCTCCTTGCCGTCTTGGCCGGCCATCTTTATGAACGTGGTCCCCGGACCCAGCCAGGAAGCCTTGTATTGGATCTTCGTCATCTTCTCCACGTTGTAGAAGTCGCCGGTCTTGTAGCTCACCGTGCGGCCGTCGTCGGTCCCGTAGATGTTGAACGTGGTGGTGATCCCATTGGAGGCGCCTCTGACAAGGATGTAGTGGTCCGTGTCGTTTCTGAAGCGCATGTTCGGCGACTCGGCGCTCACGGTGGCGTCTCTACCCTTGGGGTAATGGTCGATGTAGATGGAGTGGTTCTTGCGCTCCACGATCTCGAGTCCGGCGAAGAACGCGGCGTTGAAGAGCGTGGTCGAGACCTGGCAGATGCCGCCTCCCAACACGTCCTCAAGCTTGCCCGGCCCGGTGATGCCGTGCGCCAACTGGTAGCCCCGCTCGGCAGTGCGCGGGCCTACCTGCTTGTCGAAATCGTAGATCTCGCCCGGAGCCAGGAGCACGTTGTTGGCGTATTCGGTGGTGATGCGCACGTTGACCTGCCGGTCCTCGGTCCCCTCCCACTCGGTGGTGAAGCCGGGTCCGAGCTTGTCGTGGATACCCAGGGACTCTGCTTCCGCGGTGGTTCGCTCGGGTTCGGTGGTCTTCACCGCCACCTTGGCCGTTCTTCCGGAAGTCTTGAGCGCAGCGGCCGTAAGCGCCTCGGCGGTCGCGTCGGCGTCGAGCGCTCGCCCGTTCGTCGCGGGGACCACCCAGGCCTGCTGTCCGTCGCTCTTCCAGGTTGCATTGACGGCCTTTCGATCCACCTTACCGTTGATCTTGTCGAAGTAGGGATCCATCTTCTCGGCTGAAAGGTACGGAACCAGGGTGGATACCCCATTGCGGTCCTCGGTGGCGAAATCCATGTAGGCGCCTATCTGCTCGGGCGTGAGAGTCCAGGAGTTGTCGCCGTCCTTGAGAACGATCTTGGCTGAGATCATGTTCTTGGCCTGGGCGACCGCCTCCTCGCTGTCCTCGGCCTGGATCTCCGGTTCTTTGAGCACCATGGGAACGGGCAACTCGGTAGCATGGAGGGTGAAGAGCAGCGCCTTGAGTTGCTCACGCACCGTGGCCTGATCGACCACCCGCCCCTTCTGGCCCTCGACGACCTTGACGATAGTGCCGTCGATGACTAGTCCGGCGTCCACAGGGGGCATGTCGACCTCTTTGGCCACTTCTGCCAGGACTTCGTCCATGAGCTTGCTGTCCACCGTCCCCTGCAGAGGGATGTCCTTGTCGCTGAAGAACAGCCTTACCCGCCGGGCCATGTCGATCACGAAGTTGCTCTCTCGCGACACCTCCATGGCAGCAGTGACCGCGCCGGTCACGTCGATCTTGGTACCCACGTCGGTGGGTATGACGTCCCAGCTCTTGTTGCCGCTGGTAAGGGTGATCGGCTCGTCCTGGGCCTGCTTGACCAGCCGGGTAGTAGCGGCTGTAGCCTCGTCGCGCGTAAGTCCGCTCACAGGGTGGCCGGAAATGGTCACCCCCGCGTGCACCTTGTTGTAGTAGAGAGCGGAGTCTATCAGGGCGACGAGCCCGAACAGGGCGATGACGGAACCGACGGCGATAACGATGCGCAGTCTCCCGCGGCCGCGCCGACGTTTCTTGCTAACACTCTTCTTTGCCAATAGGAGTCGTGCTCCTCAAATCGCGGATGGTACAAGATAACAGATGCAGGGCGTTTCATTGAGGTTCCAGACGACGTGGACCGCGTGCGCGTGCGAATGCCCAGGCCGACACGTAAAGGAAGGGGGGCCGCGTCACGGCGTGACGCGGCCCCCGACATGTGACCGGGATCCGACGCGCTCGCCGGTCTCCGCGACGCCGCCCTGGCGCGCTAACATCTCCCCATGAGTGACGACGCCCTCGTCTTCGATCTCGACGGCACCCTCTGGGATGCGGCGGCTGCCTCCACCCGGGGATGGCACCGGGCGCTGGGGCGGATGGGCGTCTCTTCACGGGTCACGGTCGATGGCATCAGGTCGGTCTCCGGCCGGCCGTTCGATCGCTGCGTCGAGATACTCCTCCCCGAACTGGAGCCGGTCACGGAAGCCACGCTCCGTCTGTTGGAGGAGCACGAACGCATGGAGGTCGAGGCCGTGGGAGGGGTCCTCTACGAGGGCGTGTCCGACGGTCTGCAAGAACTGGCCCGGGTCCGCCAGCTGTTCTTGGTGAGCAATTGTCCGGACTGGTACCTTGACGCCTTCCTCCGCGCTAGTGGCCTGCAAGGATGCTTCACAGGCTGGGACTCTCACGGGGCGTCCGGGGTGGGCAAGGCAGCGATGCTGGTGAACGTGAGCGAGAGACACGGCCTGGGGCGCGCCACGTACGTAGGTGATACTCGCGGAGACCGGGAGGCGGCGGAGGAGGCCGGTATGGAGTTCGCCTTCGTGCGCTATGGATTCGGAGACGTTGGCCCGACATTGCTTGCGTTCGACAGCTTCGGCAGACTCGCCCACTACTTCCTCGCCCGAGGCGCGGAGACCTAGATGGACTCGTGGGAGCGTGTGCGGACGGCCCTTTCCGGCGGACGCCCCGACCGAGTACCCTGCGCTCTTGGCTTCTTCTCCCAGGCACTCTTCGGCGCCGAGGACGCCGACGAGCTGTTTCAGACCGACGTGAGATTCGTCGGATTCAAGCCACCCCCTGAGCAAGACCGGTTTCTGGACTACCTCGAGAATTTGCCGACGGGCGTGCACGTAGGGAGTGAGGCTCAGCTCCGTACCTACCACGAGTGGGGCTATCAACCTACCCAAGACTCCAGCCACCCGTTGGATCGACTTCGGTCCGCGGCCGACTGGGCAAGCGGTCTTCTGCCCGACTTCTCGGACGCCCGGCGGCATCAACGACTGACAGACCGCGTCCGGCGGCTCCACGACCAGGGACTAGCGGTGGCCGCCTCTCCCCCGCACCTTGGGGGTGAGCTGTTCGAGAGCGCTTGGCGCCTGCGGGGCTTTGAGCGCTTCATGCGAGACCTTGTGAAGGAGCCCGAGCTGGTTGGATACTTGCTCGACCAGCTGGCTGCGCTGGCGACTGAGACCGCCGTCATCCTGGCCCGTTGCGGGGTGGACGTGCTGATCCTGGATGATGATGTGGCCTACTGTGGTGGTCTGCTCATCAGCCCGGTCATGTGGCGGCGGTTCTTCAAACCCCGGCTCGCCCGGATCGTGGAGGCCGCCTTGGAGGTCGAGCCGCGCCTGCTCGTCTTCTATCACAGCGACGGCGACTTCACCCGGCTTCTACCCGACCTTGTGGAGCTGGGAGTCAACGTGGTCAATCCGCTGGCGCCCGACTGCATGGACGCCGCGGCCATCCGCCGCGCCTTCGGGAAACGCCTGGCGCTGTGGGGAACGATCGGGTCCGCCGTGACCTGGGATCTGGGCACGCCGGCCCAGGTCCGCGATGAAGTGAAGCAGCGGATAGAGTCGGTGGGGAAGTCCGGCCTGCTGCTATCCCCCGCTTATGATCTCGATTTTGCTCCCCGTGAGAACGTCGCCGCCTTCGTGGAGGCAGTGCACGATTTTGGCTAAGCTACCGCCATGGCTTCGAGCTCGATCATCCAGTCAGGCTGGGCGAGCCGTGCAACTCCAAGCAGTGTGGACGTGGGCTTGCACCCCGCCGCCTTAAGCCGCTCTCCTACGACGGGCACTGCCTCGAGGAAGGCAGGAACGTCCGTTGTGTAGTAGTTGAGGCGGACCAGGTCGGAGAGCTTAAGGCCGGCCTGGCCCAGAACGATCTCGAGGTTGTCCAGGGCCGCATGGAACTGGGCCAGCATGTCACTGGGATACAACGAGTTACCGTCCGCATCGACTGAGAGTTGGCCCGAGACCAATACGGTCCGGCGAACTCCCTCCAACTCGATCGCCTGAGAGAAGTCGAACTGATCCTGCCACGTTCCTGGGTTGATTGCTTTCTTCTCCATGTTGCCCCCCGATCGCTCGTCGTGGACATGTTCGCTCGGTACCCATCTGCTGTGGGCACCAGGTCACCTGCGATACACTGCCGCCGCGCACCAAAGTATAGGGAGAATCGGACCACCATGAAGATCGATCTCGAAAGCCATTTTTGCACGGAGGCCTGGATACAAGCTCTCCGAGAGAATAGAGGCTATCCCCGGCTCGAGAACGAGGGCGAGAGGCTTTCCCCTGAGGTATGGAGTTCCATGGCCAAGAAGAAGGAGCTCCTCGACCTGGGTGAGGGCCGTATCGAGCATATGGATGGGGCCGGCATCGATGTCGCGTACCTCTCGCTGACGTCGCCGGGGGTGGAAGCCTTCGACCCGGTGGTGGGGGTGAAGGTCGCGGAGAACGCCAACGACCTCCTGGCCGAGGCCATTGCCCGACACCCTGACCGGCTCGGCGGTTGGGCCACGCTCGCGCCCAAGGATGTCGATCACGCGGTGAAGGAGTTCGAGCGCTGCGTCAAGATACTGGGCTTCAGAGGATGGGACACTCACTCGAACTTCGGCGATTCGTATCTGGACGATCCTTTGTACTGGCCTATCTTGGCCAAGGTCGAAGAGCTGGATGTGCCAATCTATCTCCATCCGGCCATCCCCATGATCCCAGAGCTGCGGACCTTCGGGTTCGTCCTTGCGGGACCCACGTTCGGATTCGGGGTAGAGGTGGCCTTCGTGTTCATGCGGATGATCGTGCGCGGCGTGTTCGACCGCTTCCCCAGGCTGAAGATCATCATGGGGCACTACGGGGAGGCCCTGCCCTTCTTCGTCAACCGGGTCGATTGTGCCTACAGACAGGGCAAAGGGGCACCGAATCCCGAGTTCGGGCCCGGCAGCGAGAAGTGGGCGAGCGAGTACATACTCAGCAACCTCTGGGTCACAACGAGCGGCAACTACTACGCTCCGGCGTAACCTGCACCGACTTCATCGCCGGCCTCGACCTACCCGAGGACGAGCAGGCCCGGGTGTTCGCGACGAACGCCCGGGCCCTGGGCTTCTGATCTAGCGCACCGGACCGCTAGTACGGGGTGATCGCCAGCTCCTGTACGCTGATCGAGACGAAGAACTGCTGGCTCACGGTGCCGGCCTCGTCGGCGTAGACCAGTTTCAGGTCGGTCGCCCCCGGACCCACCACGTCGAACGTCCAGACGAGCGCGCCCTCGGTCGATTTGCCGTACGGGAAGAACGTCGGATCCTCCCGCAGTTCGATGACCGCGTTGTCATAGGGATCGAGTTGCCAGATCAGGTTGTCCGCGGTGTCGTCGGGCAAGACCAGCACCAAGGCCGTCGCCGTGGTCGGCACCACCTGGATCTGTCCATTGGCCTTTGGTCCGATGACGACGGTCCCGTCCGGGATGTCGATCGGCGGGAAGGGCAGGGTGGTGGTCGTCGTCGGCGGCAATGTGGTCGTCGTCGGCACGGTGGTCGTCGTCGACGGAGGCTTGGTGGTCGTCGTCGTCGGCTTGGTCGTGGTGGTAGAAGGCGGCTTGGTCGTAGTGGTCGACGGGGCCGTGGTCGTGGTGGTGGGGGCCGCGGTAGTAGTCGTAGTCGCCTCGGTAGTGGTGGTCGTGGCTTCGGTAGTGGTGGTCGACGAAGCTGTGGTGGTCGATTCAGCGACCGTCGTCGTCGTGGACAGGTCTTCGGCGGAGACGATGCGGATGGTACAGCTGAAGGACTTGTTCACCTTGCCGCTCAGGCTGACGTTGTTGGCCTTCACCGTGACGTCTCCCTGATCGAGGGTGAGTCCGGAGTAGGTGTAGATCGCCTCTGGGGTCGGTGCGTACGTCACGTAGGAGATCTGGGGTCCCGGCAACACCTGCACCAGGTCGGCGTTGATGGCGTTCACGTTCCAAGCCGAGCCGTCCTCCGGGTTTCCGGTGAGCTGAACGAGTACGATCCAGCCTGTTCCGACCACCACGGTGGAGCCGTCCTGCTTCTCGGTGATCGCCACCGTAGGAGCCGGGAGGTCGGGAACTGACGCCTCTGTGGTGCTCGTGGTCGTCGTCGTTTCGGGCGCGGCGGGCTCATTTTTCGTCGCTCGGCCTACGAAGAACGCGATCAAGAACACCACGATGATCCCGATCAGCACCCACAGCCACCACAGTCGGCGGAATACGCTCGGCTTACCCGATGCTGCCTGGCCAACCATCTTCACCCTCCCCACGCGCCTCGCAGTCGGTGGTCCCCGACTGCATGTCTCCGTTTAAGTTCTAGGCGGTCCCTCTGACTCCTCGCGGATGAACGGCATCTACCTAATGAAGCCCAATGAGGCCGCGTTCCCTTCGCACACCTGCTCTCTCTCCTCATCGGAGATTGGGAGAGCCTTGATGAAGTCGATACCCAGGTCCAGCTTCTCGAAGGGATAATCGGTGGCCAGCAGTATCTTATCCAGCCCGATGGCATCACGCGTACAGTAGTAGGCGGCGGGGAGGTAGTTGCCACTCGTAGTGACCCACATGTTCTTAAGGAGGTAATGGCTTGCCAACTCCTTGCTCCCGGGACCGATATCCGGATTCGGTTGTGCGTAGCCCTGCCTGTAGGCGGTGTCCACCCTGTCGAGCAGGAACGGGAACGCCTCGCCGAAATGTCCCAGGATGAGCTTGAGATCCGGGAAGGTGTCGAATACTCCCCGGTGGATCATGCGCAGGAACACGAACATGACCTCGGTGCCGAAGCCGAAGGTCGGTCCGCTCAGGCAGATGCCGAACGTGCGCAGCTCCGGGATCATGGGCGAGGTAGGATGCAGGTAGATGGGGACGTCCAGTTCCTCGGCTTTGGCCAGGATGGGCCAGTAGCGCTTCTCGTCGAGGTAGGAGTCACCGAAGTTGGAGTGGGTGTGCCACCCCTTGAAGCCCAGGTCCTTCACGCAGCGCTCGAGCTCCTCGACGGCTTCATCGGCGTCCTTCGGAGCGATGGTAGCCATACCGGCCAGGCGGTCGGGGTACGCGGCCACGTAGTGCGCCAAGCGGTCGTTGGCATCGCGCGCGACTTTCGCGGCCACGGCCGGCTCCAGCGATTCCACACCGGGGGCCGTGAGGGAAAGCACGGCGAAGTCGACCCCCGCTTCGTCCATGGCCTTGACCCGACCCTCGCCCAGGTCGGCGAGCTTGGGCCCCGCCCCCGTGGCTTCTATCGGTATCCAGGAATCCTCCCAGTAGCCCAGCCCCTTGCCCTCGATCACCCGAGGAGTGGTCTTGTTGGTGCGCAGTGTCTCCATGTAGAGGGGGGTGACGAAGTGGTGCTCGAGGTCGATGGTCTTCACGATCTGGCTCCTTGGGCTGTGAGATCCCGTATGGCTTTGGCCACCTCTTCCGGCAGTTCGTAGTGCGCGCCGTGGCCACCGGGGATGGCTATCGCCGTCGTCCCCAACCGGCCGGCCAGCCAGTTAGCGGCTTCTCCGAAGAAGGGCGGGCTCTCGGTGCCATACAACACCGCGATGGGCTTCTGCGCGGCCGCCAGCTCCTCATCCGTCGGCCGGTAGTACTCGAAGACGTCGAACTCGTAGTTGATCCAGGTGTCGTCCGCCGACAGCCGATCACGGTAGCCCTGGGAGAAGCTGTTGTACACGACGTCGCCGGTCAGCAAACGCAGGAAAGGCACCTTGCCGTTGGCGGTCGCCTCCTTCAGAAAGCCGAGGACCTGCTTGTAGTCGCCCATTCCGGCGAAGAGCGGGGGCTCGTGCAGCATGGCCCTGTGGACGGCCTCCGGGTGGCGCAGGGTGAGGGCGAGGCCGATGATGGCGCCTGAGCTGTTGCCCCACACGTCCACAGGCCCCATGACCAGAGCGGTGAGGAGAGCGGCGGCATCGTCGGCCTGTTCCTCGACGGTGGTCCCGTCGTAGCCGGCCGGACGCGGGCTGCGAGAGAAGCCACGGCGGTCATAGGAGAGGATCGTGAACTGGTCCTCAAGGAGCGGAGCGACCCGCGCATATTCTTCCGCGTCGCCCTCGGCACCGGAGATCAGGAAGAGTGCTGGACCCGATCCGCGTAGCTCGTAGTAGAGCATAGCGCCGTTGACTTCGACCGTCCCGGTCTGCACCTGCTTTGCCATGTGGGTTCCTTTCGAGCGGCGGTTCATGGCTGCTGGACTCAATTAGGGGGCGTCGGTCGCAAGAAGTCAACGATTGCGCAAGAACTCGCCGACTTCTGTTCCCCAGCGCTCCTGGAGAAACGCTCCCATGCATGAGCGACCCGGCACAACCCGTATTTCAGGACGCAAAAGCCGTCGGGTGGCCGTCTTACTGCGCAGCGCCCGGCGCCATCTATACGGTTTTCTTACAGAACGCGGTCCATCCGCGACGCCTTTTCGATGTGGCGAGTGCTTACCTAAAGGTGAAAGGAATCGCACGGAACAGGCCGAGTGGAGGACGGTTCGAGTGGATGCTTTGGTCGTCTTGGTGGCGGTCGTGTTCTTCGCCCTTTGCTGGGGGCTTGCGTTGGTCTGTCAGCGCCTGTGACAGCTCGACCCTGGTGACTCATCGGAGAGCGCGGGACTTGAGGAGACATCGATGCTGATCGTGAGCGCCGTCATAGCGGCGATCCTGCTGGGATATCTGATCTACGCCCTGGTCCGGCCGGAGAAACTCGGATGACCGGCCAAGGCTGGCTGCAGATCGTGCTCTTTGTCGCGGTCGTGCTGCTCTTGGCGAAGCCGCTCGGCGCTTACATGGCCCGGGTCGTCGAGGGCAAGCGGATCCCCGTGCTGGGTCGAGTGTTCCACCCGGTGGAGACGCTAGTCTACAAGGTGGGCGGCATCGATCCGGAAGCCGAGATGGGCTGGAAGAGGTATGGGGCGAGCGTTCTCGTCTTCAGCCTGGTGGGTTTCCTTTTCCTCTACTTGTTGCAGCGGATCCAGGGCTGGCTGCCCGGCGGCCCGGACGGCTTGACCGGTGTCGGGCCGGATCTGGCCTTCAATACGGCGGTCAGCTTCGTCACCAACACCAACTGGCAGGCCTACGGCGGCGAGACTACTATGAAGTACGTCACCCAGATGCTCGGTCTCACCGTTCAGAACTTTGTCTCCGCCGGGACCGGGATCGCTGTCCTGATCGCTCTCATCCGCGGCTTCTCCCGTCGAAACACCGACCGTCTGGGCAACTTCTGGGCGGATCTGACCCGTGTCACTTTGTACGTCCTGCTGCCGCTCGCCTTTGTTCTGGCCATCGCTCTCGTGTCTCAGGGGGTCGTGCAGACCCTGGGCTCCTCGCAGGAAGCGCAGTTGCTGCAACCGTACGTGAACGCCGAGGGTCAGACGGTCTCCACGCAGACTATCGCTGTCGGACCAGTGGCATCACAGGTCGCGATCAAGCAATTGGGCACCAATGGAGGCGGGTTCTTCAACGCGAACTCGGCTCATCCCTTTGAGAATCCCACCCCGCTCACCGGCTTCATGGAGCTGGTCTCGATCCTCCTCATACCCGCAGCGCTCTGCTTCACCTTCGGACGGATGGTGGGGAACACACGACAAGGATGGGTCGTTCTCGCCGCCATGATGGTCATCTTCCTGGGGATGGTCGCCGCCACCTATCACTTCGAGCAGCAGGGCGTTCCCCAGGTGGCGCAATTGGGAGCGGACCTGGAGCCGGCCGGGGGGACGCTTGCCGGGCAACCGGGGGGCAATATGGAAGGCAAGGAGGTCCGCTTCGGGATCGCGGGCTCGGCCGCATGGGCCAGCGCCACCACGAGCGCATCCAATGGGTCCGTCAATAGCATGCACGATTCGTTCACCCCTCTGGGCGGGCTGGTCCCCCTCGTGATGATCCAACTGGGTGAGGTGGTCTTCGGGGGCGTCGGCTCAGGACTGTACGTGATGCTCGTGTTCGCAATAGTGGCCGTGTTCATCGCCGGTCTCATGGTGGGACGCACCCCCGAGTACTTGGGCAAAAAGATCGAGACCTACGAGATGAAGATGGCCTCGCTGGTGATCCTCATCCCCGTCATCACCATCCTTCTGGGCACCCTGATCGGGATCGCAACCGAGGCAGGCCGCGCGGGCATCAGTAATCCGGGAGCTCACGGGCTGACCCAGGTCCTGTATGCGTTCACTTCGGCTGCGGGCAACAACGGCAGCGCTTTCGCCGGTCTCTCCTCCAACAGCACGTTCTACAACGTGGTCCTGGGGATCTGCATGCTGATCGGACGGTTCTGGATACTTTTGCCCACGCTTGCCCTGGCGGGATCGCTCGCCGCGAAACAGCACGTCCCCGCGAGCGCGGGCACGCTCCGCACGGACGGGCCGATGTTCGTGGGCCTGCTCATTGTCGTCGTCATCGTGATAGGTGCTTTGAGCTTCCTGCCGGCCCTGGCTCTGGGGCCCATCGTCGAACACCTCATGATGGTCGGGTAGAACGGAGGGAGATCAGATGGCTGCGCACACGAACGAGATGGACCTCGAGCAAGGGGTCTCCGGGCAGCGCTCTCCCTCGACGGGCCCCGGGCGTGACCGCGGCGACGGGACCCACGGTCTTGGCTCCGTCGACTGGCGGCTTCTGAGAGCGGCCGGAATCGAATCGCTTCGAAAGCTGAACCCCCGTGTCCAACTCCGCAACCCGGTGATGTTCGTGGTCTGGGTGGGTGCGGCCCTGACGTTGATACTGTTCTTCGAGGCTGTGGCCGGACACGGGGAAGCATCCCCCGGTTTCATCCTGGCCATCTCCCTACTTCTCTGGGCCACGGTGATCTTCGCCAACCTGGCCGAGGCTTTCGCAGAGGGACGGGGAAAAGCGCAGGCCGACAGTCTGCGCAAGGCCCGCAGGGAGATTGTCGCCACCAAACTCGCGGAACCGCGTCTCGGTGCACGGACCGAGCCGGTCTCCTCTTCTTCCCTTAAACGGGGAGATCTGGTGCTCGTGAAAGCGGGTGAGTTCATTCCCGCCGACGGAGAGGTGGTGGAGGGGGCCGCGTCTGTGGACGAGAGCGCCATAACCGGCGAGAGCGCCCCTGTCATACGGGAAAGCGGAGGCGACCGCAGTGCCGTCACCGGCGGCACGAGAGTGCTTTCGGACTGGCTTATCGTGAGGGTCACGGCGCTACCCGGGGAGACCTTCTTGGACCGGATGATCGCTATGGTCGAGGGGGCCAAGAGGCAGAAGACCCCCAACGAGATAGCTCTCAATATCCTTCTGGCCGGTCTGACCATCATCTTCCTGGTCGTAGTGGTCTCTCTGCAGCCCATGTCGCAGTACAGCGTCGACGCCGCCGGGGAAGGGAGCGTGGTCTCGATCACGATCCTCGTGGCGCTCCTGGTCTGCTTGGCTCCGACCACCATCGGGGCGCTACTGTCGGCCATAGGGATCGCCGGCATGAGCCGGCTCAGCAAGGCCAACGTGGTGGCCATGTCCGGTCGGGCGGTAGAGGCGGCTGGCGATGTCGACGTGCTTCTGCTCGACAAGACCGGCACCATCACCCTGGGCAATCGCCAGGCCACCGAGTTCCTTCCCGCCTCAGGGGTCGACGTCGGCGAACTCGCCGACGCAGCCCAACTGGCGTCCCTGGCCGACGAGACGCCGGAGGGGCGGAGCATCGTGATCCTCGCCAAGAAGCAGTACGGTCTCCGCGGTCGCGAACTGGAAGAGCTCGGGGCTGTCTTCGTGCCCTTCACGGCCCAGACCAGGATGAGCGGGGTGGACCTGGACGGCCGGCGCATCCGAAAAGGGGCGACGGATGCTGTTGAGGCCTATGTCAGAGACCAGGGCGGCTCTCTGCCCCGCGAGGTGGTCCACGCCGTGGATGCTGTGGCCAAACAGGGAGGCACACCGCTCGTTGTCGCTGACGGAGCGCGCGTCCTGGGAGTCGTCCATCTGAAGGACATCGTCAAAGGAGGCATCAGGGAGCGGTTCCACGATCTGCGCCGCATGGGGATCAAGACAGTCATGATAACCGGCGACAACCCGGTCACGGCAGCCTCGATCGCTGCGGAGGCGGGGGTGGACGACTTTCTCGCCGAGGCTACCCCCGAGGCCAAGCTCGCTCTGATCCGCCGCTATCAGGCCGAAGGGCACCTGGTGGCCATGACCGGAGACGGGACGAACGACGCTCCCGCTCTGGCTCAGGCCGACGTGGCCGTCGCCATGAACACGGGAACGCAGGCTGCCAAGGAGGCCGGCAACATGGTCGACCTCGATTCGAACCCTACCAAGCTGCTCGAGATCGTCCACATCGGCAAGCAGACCCTCATGACCAGGGGCTCGCTCACGACCTTCAGCATCGCCAACGACATCGCCAAGTACTTCGCCATCATCCCGGCGGCCTTCGCCGCCACCTATCCCCAGCTGAACGCTCTCAACGTGATGAGGCTCACCACTCCCCAGAGTGCGGTACTCTCGGCGGTGATCTTCAACGCTATCATCATCGTCTTCCTGATCCCCCTGGCCCTGCGCGGGGTGAAGTACACGCCTCGTCCTGCTACCGAGTTGCTGCGCAACAACCTGCTTGTCTACGGCCTGGGTGGGCTGGTGGTGCCGTTTGTCGGCATCAAGGTCATCGATCTCCTGTTGCATGCCCTGCACCTGGTGTGAGGGGATGTACTATGCTCAAGATACTGAGACAGAGCTTGGTAGCCCTCGGTGGTGCTGGCGGTGATCGTGGGAGTGATCTATCCGCTTGCGGTGACCGGCATAGCGCGGGGATTCTTCTCCCATGAGGCTGAGGGAAGCATGATCGTCGAGAAGGGGCAGGTCCTTGGCTCTGAACTGATCGGCCAACCGTTCAGCGATCCAGGGTACTTCTGGTCTCGCCCCTCCGCGACCGTGCCGATCCCCTACAATGCGGCGGCCTCCTCGGGCTCCAACTTGGGGCCCACGAACCCGGTGCTGCTGGACGCTGTGGCGGCGCGCATCGAGGCGTTGCGCGCTGCCGATCCCGGCAACGCCGCGCCCGTGCCAGTGGATCTTGTCACCTCGTCCGGCAGCGGCCTCGATCCTCACATCAGTCCCGCGGCCGCTGAGTATCAGGTGGAGCGTGTGGCCAGGGCCAGGGGGCTGGAAGAGGATACGGTCCGCGCTTTGGTCGCGCAACACACCGAGGGCCGGCAGTGGGGGGTCTTCGGCGACCCGCGGGTGAACGTTTTAGAACTCAATGTGGCGCTCGACGCCCTGACCCTCGACGAGTGATCGGAACGGTGACCACGCATGGATGACCACCGTCCCCATCCTGACGGTCGTCCCGATCCCGACAGGCTCCTGGAGCAGCTCCAAGCCGCCGAGTCGCGGGCGGACCGGGGTACTCTAAAGGTCTTCTTCGGCTACGTCGCCGGCGTCGGCAAGACCTACGCCATGCTCGAGGCGGCTCAGCACCTGGCGGCAGCAGGGGCGGACGTGGTGGCGGGGTACGTGGAGCCGCATGGGCGACCGGAGACCGAGGTGCTTCTCGAAGGGTTGGAGATCCTGCCTCCGCTGGTCCTCGAGTACCGAGGCCTCAGACTACAGGAGCTCGATCTCGACGCGGCCCTTGATCGGCACCCCCAGCTGCTTCTCGTGGACGAACTGGCCCATGCGAACGCTCCTGGCTCCAGACACTCGAAACGATGGCAGGACGTGGAGGAGTTGCTGGGCGCGGGCATCGACGTGTACACGACCCTCAACGTGCAACACCTGGAGAGCCTGAACGACGTGGTCGCTCAGATAACGGGCGTGCAGGTGCGGGAAACCGTGCCCGATGCGATGTTCGACGACGCCGATTCGGTCGAGGTGGTGGACCTGCCTCCAGGAGAACTAGCGGAGCGGTTGCGTCAGGGGAAGGTATACGTGCCGGCGCAGGCCGAGCGCGCGGTGCAGGGCTTCTTCACCCGGCCGAATCTGGGGGCCCTGCGGGAGATAGCGCTCAGGCGCACCGCCGATCGGGTGCATGCTCATTTGGAGACGACGCGTCTGGCGGCGGCCGGACCGCGCCAGTCATGGGCGATCACCGATACCCTCCTCGTCTGCGTGGGTCCCAGCCCCACGTCGGCCAAGGTCATCCGGACTTCAAAGAGGATGGCTGCATCGCTCAACGCCCGCTGGATCGCCGTGGGGGTGGAGAAGTCAAGGGCAGGGGGCCCCGGGGACGAGAGCCAGAACCGGCTCATGGAGAACATCCACCTGGCCGAGAGGCTGGGAGCCGAGACGGCCACGGTCAGCGGCGACGACATCGCCGGAGAGATCGTCAGCTATGCGCGGTCTCAGGGCGTTACCAAGATCGTCATCGGTAAGACGGCTCAGTCCCGCTGGTATCGGCTGCTCCGGGGGAACATCCTGGACGATCTGCTCGAGCGGAGCGGAGAGATGGACGTCTATGTCGTGCAAGGTGCGGAGGAATCGGGAGGAAGGCCACCGGCGCGGTTCAGGCGCGCGGTGTCCTGGAAGGGCTACGCGTGGTCGCCGGCGGCGATAGTCGTGGCCGCACTGGTGGCTTGGGCCTTCCAGGATATGGGTCTGGCCGAGGCCAACAAGGCGATCGTCTTTCTGCTCGCCATCGTGCTCGTGGCCGCGCGCTTCGGCTTGGGCCCGGGCGCGTTGGCGACTGTGCTGGGAGTCTTGGTGTTCGACTTCTTCTTCGTTCCACCATACCTGACCTTCGCGGTGGAAGACGCGCAGTACATCATCACCTTCATCATCATGCTCGTGGTCGCGCTGATAATCAGTACCCTGGCCGCTCGCCTGCGGCGCCAGGTCCTTACCGCCCGGGCGCGGGAGCGGCGGTTGGCGGCCCTGTACAGTCTGAGTCGCGAGCTTTCCGCGGTCTCGGGGACGCACCAACTGGCGACCACCGCCCAGCGGGTCGTATCCGGGATGTTCAACAGCGGAGTGGCGATCTACCTTCCTGACGAAGAGGGCAGGTTGGAGCCGGT
The DNA here is from genome assembly GCA_963806155.1 of uncultured Actinomycetes bacterium. Classification (GTDB taxonomy): domain Bacteria; phylum Actinomycetota; class Thermoleophilia; order RBG-16-64-13; family RBG-16-64-13; genus CAVPLM01. Next base: position 98,955 of record CAWDXC010000014.1, on the reverse strand, counting down.
CGTCTCCAACGCGCGAGACGAGGCCGCGGGGCCCAGGGAGACAGCGGTGGCCGTTTGGGCGTACGGGCACGGACAGCTGGCAGGGAACGGCACGGATACGCTGCCTGATTCTTCCGCGCTCTACGTACCGATGCTGACTCAGCAAGGCACGGCTGGGATCCTGGGCGTCGTCCCGCCTCATGGTGAGCCCCTTCTTTCTCCGGACAACCGGCAACTGTTGGAGACGATCGCCACCCAGATCGGGATGGCGATCGAGCGGGACGAGTTGGCTGATGAAACAAGAAAGGCTCTGCTGCAGATCGACAGGGAGCGTCTGCGCAGCTCGCTGCTCAGCTCCGTGTCTCACGATCTGCGGACACCTTTGGCCGTCATCGCGGGTGCGAGTAGCGCCCTTCTTGAATCCGGTGACTCTGGGGATGCGACGCGCCGGGAAGAGTTGCTCACAGAGGTGGTGGAAGAGTCGAACCGTCTGGCCCGGCTGGTGGACAACCTTCTCAGTATGACGCGGCTCGACGCTGGAGCCATCAGTGTTGAGAAGCAGTGGTTTCCCATCGAGGACGTCATCGGGTCCTCTCTGGGACGGCTGCGAAAGGAGTTGGCCGACAGAACGGTGAACAAGGATCTTCCAGCCGACCTACCCCTTGTGCCCCTGGACGGAGTGCTTATCGAACAGGTGCTGGTGAATCTACTGGAGAACGCATTGAAGTACAGTGAGCGCGGCTCGCCACTCGACGTCGGCGCCCGGTTGGAGAGAGATGGGGTGGTCGTTTCCGTGGCCGACAGAGGACCCGGTCTAGCGGAAGGCGAGGAGGAACTGGTATTCGAGAAGCTCTTCCGGGGTTCCGCGTCGGGCTCTTCGGGCGAGAGAGGAGCCGGACTGGGATTGGCCATCTCTCAGGCCATCGTTGAGGCGCACGGCGGAAGGATCTGGGCGGCGAACCGCGCCGGCAGGCGGGGCCTCTTTTCGGTTCCTCCTCCCCTTGGGAGAGTCACCACCCGATCAGAACGCGATCGAGAACGAGGGAGCAGAACGTGAACGATCGGGCGACATCGAGCCGAGGCGGTCAGGATGAGAAGTCTCACGCGAGTGATCTTGCGGCGGCGACGCGCATCCTCGTCATAGAGGATGACCGCCCCATCCGGAGGTTCCTCGAAGCCGCCCTGACGGACGCCGGGTTCGAAGTGATCCAGGCCGAGACGGGCCGGATGGGGATCACCCACATCCTCACGCGGCTACCTGATCTCATCCTCCTCGATCTCGGACTCCCCGACATGGACGGGATGGAGATCATCTCACGGGTGCGTGAATGGTCGCAGGTCCCGATCATCATCGTTTCGGCCCGGGGTAGGGAAGACGAAAAAGTGCAGGCCCTCAACGCCGGGGCAGACGACTATCTGACCAAACCGTTCGGGGTGTCCGAGTTGCTGGCACGTATCCGCGTAGCCCTTCGGCACGCCGCGGTCATAAAGGCCGGGGGGCAGGACGGCGTGTCGCGCTTCGAGGCGGGTGATCTGATGGTCGACATGGGGAACCGACGGGTGTTCGTGAGGGGGGTCGAGGTCCACCTCACCCCGCTCGAGTACAAGCTGCTGACCACCCTGGTCAGGAACGCGGGCAAAGTCCTCACCCACCGGTATCTACTGGAGCAGGTCTGGGGCCCGGGATATCTGGAGCAGACGCATTACCCGCGTCTCTTCGTTGCCAGCTTGAGGCGCAAGCTGGAGGACGACCCGGCCGAGCCCCGCTATCTGCTTACCGAGCAGGGGGTGGGGTATCGTCTGGTGGAGGACTCCTAGCCCGAAGCAGCCGCCAGGCTGGCGAGATCCCGCGGTCTCAGCATCCCTCTTCCAGGGTATCCAGCAGCCGGAGGGCGAACACCAGGAACGCTCCCGCCACTACCGCGACTCCTGTGATCACGATACCCAGGCTGAAGGTGTAGGCCTCCCCCATGTAGCCCAAAGCGATGGGAAGAAGGCCGCCCCCCAAGAGGAACGCGGAGGGCGGGACCAGACCGGCGACCAGGTTCCGCAAGTTGGGTTGGACGATCCTCGACAGAGCCGCGAATGCCGGTGGGAAGAAGCAGCCCGAGAGGGCCGCGAGCACGAACAGGCTGGCCACCATCCATCCGGAGGACGTGCTGCCCAGGGCGATGATGGCCAGGCCTGTGGCGATCATGAACAGCAGTATGGTGAGCTTCTCCCCGATCCTGTCGGTGAGCCAGCCGGCGAAGAAAGTAGTGAACAGGGGTGGGATCATGGCGAGGCCGAGGAGCGTGTTGGCGCTGGCGGCGGTGAAGCCTCGCTCTTCCGTGAGATAGAGAGGGATCATGGTGTAGAGACCGGCCTGCGCGCCAATGCCCAAAGCGAAGAGCAGGACCATGACCCAGAAGGATCGCCGGCGCAGGATCCCCCCGAAGAGTCGAAGATTGGGAGGAGTGCCCGGGAAGCCTCCGCAGTCCCCCCAGAACAGGAAGGCGATGCCGGCGGCAGCCGCGAAGGCCCCCAGGATCGCCAACGATGCCTGCCATGAGAACGCGGCAAGCAGCCCTACTGCAAGGAAAGGCGCGACCGCGTAGCTCAACCGGGGGCCGAGCTGCTGCACCGAGAGGGCTTTGCCCCAGTCTTCGCGTCTGACCATGGCCGCCACTGTCGCGGTCACCGAGGGCTGATTGAGGCCAGCGCAGATCCCCAGGACGATCATGGCTATCCGCACGAACCAGATCGAATCGGCGAAGTAGCAGCTCATCAACGTCGCTCCGGTGACCAGGGCAGCCAAGATCAGCGTGCCTCGGTGGTTGAGACGGGCCGACACGAACCCGGAGAACAGCGAGCCGCCGAGGACTCCGACGGACGCGAGGAAGAAGAGCGAGCCCGCTTGGCTCGGGCTGAGGCCGACGTCCGCTCCGATGGTCGGCATCAGCGGCGAGAAGATGAACCGGCTGATGAAGGTGAGGAAGAAGAGCAGGGTGACGAAGAGCACCCTGCCGTAGACAGCCTCGAAGCGTTGAGGAACGGGGCAGAACTTGTCCAGAACGCGCCTCCCACTCGGACGGACGCCTGCCGGCCCACTCACCCGCCGGGCACAGTCACTCGAGCGCGGCCTTGCTGACGTGGCGGCCCGCGGGTTCCACGGGCCGCCCCCGCCGCCTGCCGAGTGCCGCTCGCGCGCGCTCGAAGCGTCCGCGCGCGAGCGGGCTCACAGGGTCTGGAACGTCTTGCTCACGATCTTCCAGTCGCCACCCACATTCAGCAGCTGGAAATAGTCGACGAAGCTCGCCCCTCCGAAGAAGCCCGACTCTTCCACCCGGGCGCTCGCCACTCTGCCGGCTACGTGGACGGCGGCGATATCGGCCTTGTAGGGGGCGCCGGTCTCGGCCATTGACGGGTTGCTTCCTATGTCGGCGAAGAACGGCTCTGGACTTCCCACCATGAGCTCGTCACCCAGGTAGCCCGCCATAAGAGCCTCGGGATGGAACGTGCTTCTGAGACCATCCACATCGGCCTGGTAAGTCGCGTCCACGTACCGTTCTAGGACCGCCCGCACGGCGGCCATGTCTTTCTCCTCCAAGGCGTGCCCCCTTGTTCGTCCTCAGGTCACCGCGATGTGGTCGCGGTCCTAATGATGGCACATGTGCCTACGTGTTCTCTTCGCTCTGAGCGGAATCTTCCTCCACCGCTTCGAGCATGATCCATTTCTTGCCCCGTCTCGGGTAGAGGTAGGCGTAGTAGTAGATGAGGGCACCTATCGCCGCGCCTATGACGATCACCAGGTCTTTCCACTGTGACTGGGTCAGCTTGACCAGCATGTAGATCACCCCGATCAAGGCGATGCACGGCCAGACCGGCCACAGAGGCATCTTGTAGTGCGGGGGAAGGTCCTTGAACCGGAGCCTGACCGCGATGGCCGACCCGGCGATGAGGATGTACGTGAAGGCGAGCACCACCCCGGTGAAGGTGATCACGTACGTCTTGGTCGTCGTGGCGCAGAGTATGGCTCCGATCACGGCCATGACGATGGCGGACACCCAGGGCGACTTGAATCTCGGGTGCACCTTGGCCAGCCACCTGCTGACGGGTTCGGGCCAGACTTTGTCCCGCCCCGAGCCGAAGACGATACGGCTCATCAGCACCACGATGGCAAGACACCCGTTGAAGATGGCCACGAAGACCAGCAGGCTCACCACGGTGTTGAGGGTCTCATTGCCCAAGGTCGTAAGTATGTACTGCATTGGCGTGGGGGCTGCCATGAACTCCGACAAGGAGGGCGCCCCGACGATGGCGGCCGTGATGGGGATCAACTCGACCAGGACGGTTATTAGCAGTGTCCACAAGATGGCTCGGGCGATGTTCCGTCTCGCGCCCTTGGTCTCTTCGGAAAAGACGATCGCGCCGCCATACCCGTTGTAGGCGAAGATGGCAAAGACCACAGCGCTCATGATCATGCCGAAGGTCACCGCCATCTCTTCGCCCGTCTCGGTGAAGATGACCGGATCCAGCAGTACCATCCCGGACTGATTCACGTTCGCGAAGCCGAGGACGGTTATCACCCCCACGGCGATGAGTTCGACGCCGAGGAGAACACCCTGTACGATCGAGTTGGTCTTGACCTGCAAGACCGCTAGGCCGCCTACCACGAGCATGATAATGACCGCGACGAGGTTCTGGTTCGCCCCTTCCCATATGACAGATAGATACTGGCTCGCTCCCAGAGCGATGGAGCTCGGGATGACGATGACCGAGATCAACATGAACACCAGGGACACGAAGCCAAGCGGGCGCCCCAGACAGCGTGACACGAGAGCCCATTCCCCTCCGGTCACCGGGAAGGCGGTGCCCGCTTCGGCATAGGAGAACGCCATCCCCACGCCGATCACCCCAGCGATGATGAAGGCCCAAAACGCTCCGGTGCCCGCGAAGAGGAACGCTATCGGTGCGATGATGAAGACCGACGCGGTCGGGGCCACGCCGGATATGGTCATCATGACGTTGCCGAGAACGTGGAGCCCTCGGTCGAGTTCCTGCTTGTAGTGTCTTGCGCGCGGTTGCTGACTATCTTGTTCCACTCTGCCGGACCTCCCCCAGGTTCGAACGTGTGCAAGCCGTCGACCTAGCTCCGCTTCCCATAGGCCTCCCCCACCCTTGTTCTTCGACTCGTCTTCCGACTGGCTCCGACTGGTGCGCCTGGGCAAGGCCTAGGCGAGAAGGATCCTGTGCTCGGATACCAGCTCACATACGCGCTCGTGAGGGAGAGCGGGGACCCGATGATCGTCCTGGCCGACCATGTCGGCGTTCGCCACGAGCACGTTCAGCACCGCTTCCTCGACGGCGAAGACCACGGCCGCGAACAAGGGGTCGCACTCTCCCCACGGTATCCACGATTGCGATTCGCGCGCCTCCGGTTGCCCCAAGATGGTGGCCGCGCCGGTGGTCACCGAACCCGGGTTCCCTGTGGAGAACGCGAGGAAGATGTCGCCCGAGAAGTGGGAGCTCGTCGTGCCGGTCCGAGCCAGGCCCATCGGCACCCGCCGGGCGAGAGCTTTGCACTGGCCGGGAAGCAGAGGGGCGTCGGTCGCGACGATGGTGATGCAGGAGCCGGCCCCCGGCGGCACGAGCCAGGAGGAGTCATCCAGTGGATCGTCCTCCCGTATGCGCACGCCGATGGGCACCCCGGCTATGGTGAGCTCGGGGCGCCAACCGAAGTTGGCCTGCATGAAGACGCCCACGTTATAGGTGGTATCGCCGAACTCGACCAGTCGGGAGGCGGTGCCCGATCCCCCCTTGAACCCGTAGCAGATCATGCCGGTCCCGCCGCCCACCGAGCCTTCGTCGATGGGGCCGCCTCGCGCGCCGTCCAGGGCCGCGAACGCGTGGTCGGCCGTCACGTGCTGCCCGTTGGTGTCGTTGAGGTAGCCGTCCCACGTCTCGGCCACCACCGGCAGGGTCCACAGCTTGGCGAGACCGGGGTGACGGGCGGCCAGCCAGCGGTCGGCTCCGGTGTGAGCAGCACCGACCGAGTGGGTGTTGGTGATGAGTATGGGGGTGGACAGGAACCCGGTCTCCTCAATAAGGGTGGTGCCGGTCATCTCCCCGTTGCCGTTGAACGAGAACCAGCCGGCCTGTACCGGGTCGGCGGTCCCGGCTCGTCCCCTCGGGTGGATGGCGGTCACTCCGGTCCTGACCGGGCCTTGCCCCTGAACCAGCGGACCCTGTCCCGAGATCAAAGTGGTGTAGCCCACCTCGACTCCGGGGACGTCGGTAATGGAGTTCCATACGCCCGGGTCGCCCTGAAACGGCAATCCCAACCCCCGAGCCCGCAGGCGGCCGGACGGGGTGTGGGTCAGTGGAGCCATCGGTGATGAGGGTGCCGCAGATGGTGGTGTCATCGTAGCCGCTCCTCTCGTGCTCGCGAGCGGGCACGGAGCGGCTACGATGCGCGGACCTACACGCCTGCCATGCCCCCCGTGACCGCGTGACAGCCTAATAGTTGCAGAAGGACTACAAAGAATCAAGCGTCATATTTGGCGCGGCCGAAAAGGGATATGGGCGAATACCAGGCGCCGATGCGCGAACGTCCACGCCGGCGGGCGCCCACGTGGCCGAGTGAGCTGGAGCGGATCTCTAGTCGGGCAGATCCACGCCCGTGGCCAGGCGCGCGTACGCGAGCAACATGCGCTTGCCCTCGGCATGGTCCATCGTTGGGTCGTTTTGAACGATGCGGATCCCGCAGATGTCCTCGAGCGCGACCAAAGTCTGGGCGATCCTGGGCATCTCATCCTTGAGGTGGAACGCTCCCGTCGCGACTCCCAACTCCAGGATGTTCTCGTAGAGGAGCTCCTGCTGCTTGTGAAGTGTGGTCATGAGGACCGAGAACAGTTGGCTATCACCGGCCAGGCGTTTTCCTTCACACAGCAGCCGGGTCTCCATGTCGTCCGGCCCCGAGGCCACCCCGGAATCGATGGTGGCCACCAGTCTCTCGACAGGATCCTCGATGGCGCGGGCCTGGGCCATCCGCTCGGTGTAGAAGCGTTCGATGGCCTTGCGGTGGGACTCGCGCAGGAGCTGATCCACGTCGTTGTAGTAGTAGCGCACCGTGTTGGGCGACACTCCTGCCTCCAGGGCCACGTGCTCGACCCGTACACCGGCGGCTCCGTACTCGGCTATGGCCCGCTGGGCGGCTTCGGTGAGCTGCTCTCTTCTCGCTGTCTGGTTCTTCTTACGTGCCACGCTGCTCTATCACTTACGGCTCGGGGGTCGATCCTCCGTTTGGCCGGCGACTCCGAGGCCTGTTTCTTTGTAGACGGGACGCAAGTATACAGTCGGGCGCCCGTCCTACAGATAGTCACCCGTGTTCAAACCTATCGCCACGTTGAGGATGGGCCTGCCGACCCGCAGAAAGTTCATAGGCCCATGCACCAGGCCCTTGGGCACATATATCAGGCTACTGGAGACGATCAGGAACCTCTCCGCCTCTTCCCCTTCCCCCATGAACCACTCAAGCTCGCCCCCCAGGTGGCCGGTGTCTTTGGGGTCGGACCCGATGAACAGCACGATCTCGTCGAAGGGATGGACGTGAGCGCCCAGCAGGTGGGCGGGTTTGGGGATATCCCAGACCCACATGACGTCGAGCCAGTGGCCGGCCTCTTTGAGGATCTCCTTGTCCAGGTAGACCTCGTCGGGAAACGTGATGCCGGAGACATCGGTGAAATCGTGATGCGCCAGTTCGGTCGTCAGTCTGGGCTTGGTGATCACGTACTTGCCATACTTACCCTCAGCCATGCCCCCGCCACTCCTCTCAACAAGACATCGATATGACCTCCTCCGAACGCGCGCCCAACGTAGCACAAACGCGTGGAGTGCCCCTCACCGGCTCCGTGCGGCGTGATGTACACTGCTGGGTATCCGCTTGACAGTCAGAACTCTGGGAGGAAGAGATGCTCGTCCGGGACCGCATGTCCAAGAATCCCATGACCACCTACCCCACCGCGAGCGTGCCCGATGCGCTACAGGTGATGCGGGGGAGCAAGGTCCGCCAACTGCCCGTACTCACCGAGAAGGGCGAACTGGTGGGCATCGTGTCCCTGGAGGACCTGCTCAGAGTCTCACCGTCGCCCGCCACTTCCCTCAGCATCTACGAACTGAACTACCTCTTCGAGAAGATCAAGGTGGAAGACGTGATGACCCGTGATGTCATCACCGTCACTGAAGATATGGCGCTGGAAGACGCCGGGCGCGTCATGGCCGACAACAAGATCAGCGGTGTGCCGGTCATGCGTGACCAAGAGTTGGTCGGCATCATCACCGAATCTCATCTCTTCAACGTCCTCCTCGAATTGTTCGGCGCTCGGGAACCTGGCGTGCGGATCGTGTTTGCCATGCCTGAGGTCAAGGGGACGTTCGCCAAGATAACCGGCGCGATCTCGGCCCAGGGCGGCAGGATCGTAGCGATCGGCGAGGCGCTCGGGGACCCGGGCACGAGGACCGTGACCATCAAGGTGCAGGACGTGGAGCGCGAAGCTTTGCTCGATGCTATCCGGCCCTTCGTGTTGAACATAGAGGACGTGCGCGAATCCGTGGGATCATAGGTAGTCCGCCTGGACGCAGCTATCCTTCAACGCGCCCGAGAGTGGGGCGCCTCGCTTGCGGGGTTCGCCGCCATCGCGGATCTGCGGGCGGCACCATCCTTCACTATGACCCCAAGACTGGGCAAGACGAGCGGCGGCGTCGGTACCCGTTCGAGTAAGCTTGGGCTAGGAGCGGGCGAAGTCGCCTGGCCGGAGGGCGCTCGAAGCGTGCTGGTCATTGCGCTCGAGCATCCGGAGGACCGACCGGAGATGGACTGGTGGTCCGGCCGATTCGACCCGCCCGGAAACCGGATCCTGGCAGACATCGCGCGGCGTCTCTGCGATTGGATCCCGGCGGCGTTCGGCGTCCGGACCTTCCACCTGCCCTATCACATCGAAAGGGGCGGTACGTACCTGAAGGACGCGGCGGTGGTCGCCGGCCTGGGATGCATCGGGCGCAACAACCTGCTGGTGACGCGGCAGTACGGTCCTCGGGTCAGGTTGCGGGCCCTGACCCTGGATGCGGATCTCTCATCCACCGGGGCGCCAGCTGCCGCTGGGGCGCCGGTCGTCACTGGGGCGCCGGCCGTCGCTGGGGCGCCGCCTTTCGCTGGGCGCGCCTGTCGCCGGGGCGCCGCCTCCATTCGGCCGGCTTGGATTCGATCCCTGCGCAGGGTGCGATGCGCCTTGTCTGCGGGCTTGTCCTCAGGGTGCGTTCGACAGCCTGATCTACGACCCGGTGGCCCTGGGACTGGAGCGATCGCGGGGACGGCTGCCGGGAAGGACGGGGCACTTCTCTCGCGAGGCCTGCAATACCCAGATGGAGGCGGACATCGAGGACTCCGCCGAGCGGTCTGCATCACTCGACCCGGGCATGGCCACCGAGCGACCGGGGATGGATGGCGACCACCGGGTGAACGATCGTCAAGTACTGCCGGGCGTGCGAGCTCAGCTGTCCCGTGGGCGGAGGCTCTTGAGCCTCGGCCGGAGTGAGACCTCGTAGACCCGGCGCAGAGTGGCTCTCCGGGAAGGGTAAAGGAGCGCTCTGACGTCGGCGGGCAGATCGACGGTGGACAGGCCCGGCGCGGCGCGCGGCTCCTCCCCGCCGCGCTCGGCCGGCCGGGCTAGGATCCAGAGGACCTCCAGCGCGGTACCGCCGTAGGTCGCGACCTGCTGGCGGCTCTCCAGGATCTCGAATCCATTGATGAGAAACAGGCGGGCCAGGGAGTTCCTGGTGAAGAAGTTGACGTGAGTGACCGGATCGGCCTCCAGCCTCAGACCCGCCCAGATCTCCTGGGGCACCTCGACGTAGAGCAGTCCGGCGGGATCGAGGTGGTGCCTGAAGAAGGTCGCCAGGCTGGTGAGGTCGCTTACATGCTCGAGGACGTGACTGCAGATGATTAGGTCGAACACGTCGTCTCCAGCGAAGCTGCTCATGTCGTCGCAGATCTTGGTCACACCCGGGATCGGGTCATCGTTATAGTCGACGATGAAGCAGGAGTGGCCTGCGGCTACGAACGGCTCCAGTAACTTGCCGTTCCCGCCGCCATAGTCGAGTACCCGCAACGTGCCACCGGAGTCGAGCCGGGGAGCGCACCTGTGAAAGACACGCCCTGCCCTCACGAGGTCGGAACGCAGCGCCCGAGTATCGTAACCGGCTTGGCCGCCGATATCGGGCTCCACCTGCTTGAGATAGGCGTATTTGGCGGCAATGTCCTGCTCGGTGGGCCGGGGAAGATAGGCCATGAACCCGCATTCTTCGCAATAGCCCGAGGCCAACGTGACCGTGTCGACGGTCGGGACCCATACGTCGAACAGGACCCTTCTCCTCAGGAACTGGTAGCGGCTGAGGCTACGACAGGTGACCGGTCTTCTTCGAGGCCTGGCGACGAGCAGGGTGCGGCCGGTCGTCTTGATCCTGCGCCAGAGAAGGGCGAAGGGGAGCGCCCTCCCTCCGAGGTGGTCGGTGCGTCGATACAGGAAGGTCTCGACAGGGGACCGATCCTGACTCCCGCAAACGGGGCATGCGAAGGTGTCGAGCATTTGTGTGGCTGTCCGGTCTATACTCGGTATGGCGTGGATACGGACGGGAGCTTCTCATGCGGCGACACAGATTTCCAGGTCTCGTGCTCGGCTGGGCCTTCTTGCTCGCAGTCACTCTGATTACCGGCGGACTCTTCGGCGTCGAGTCGGCGCTCGGGGCAAGCCCCCAGGTCACCGCAAGCCTAGACGCGGCCGTCCGTCCCGAAGCGGCAGGACGCCCGACCCCTACGCTGTGGGAGCGGCTGCCGGCCGCCGCGGCTGACGACGACATCCCCGGCGTTCCACTGGCGGTGGGAGCGACCGTCACCGAGACGGTGACTGCGGAAGATACCGGCGACGTCTATGCCGTGACCCTGAGCGAGGGTGAAGAAGTCCACCTCCGTTGCGATCCGGGGAAGACCGGCAGCGCCGAAGGGATCGTCCATCTGCTCGTTCCAGGGGCCGCGTCGGTGGACGACCCGATCGGGTACGACGAGGTAGCCTACAATCTCATCGCCGGCAGCCCCACCCGTCACTGGGCCGACTTCGACTACATCCCCGCGCGGTCAGGCATCTATTACCTGTGGGTGGAGTGGACGGCCGGCGCCTTGAACTACGAGCTGTCTGTGACGCGCACCTCTCGTCCGGCGCTCGATCTGGTCCCCGACGCTGACGATATCCCAGGGACTTCCGCGGCTTCCGGCATTCTCGAGGGGGTCGTCTCTGCGCTGGCCGATCCCGACGATGTCTATGCCGTCCCTCTCACTGCCGGCAAGCCTGTGACGCTGCAACTCATGCCTCTCACGCCTTACGCCAACACGATCTCGACCCTTGCGTACCTCACCCTGCTCGACGGGGACACAGTCGCTCTTGCCGACACCGGTGGCCGCATGTTGATCGGGCCGGTCCAGGCCAAGAACAACAAGGAATCGTCCTCTCGGCAAACGGCCGAGATCCGCTACATGCCGGCGAAGACCGGTACCTACTTCGTCCGGGTGACGGCGGGAAGCGTCCCCTATGGCAGCAACTTCGCCTATCGACTGCGCATAGTGGGGGATGGGGGTTCAGCGGAACCTCCGGATTTCTCGGATGTGGCGGGCTCCCCCCACGCGTCGGCCATCTACGAGCTGGCCGCCCAGGGTATCGTGTCCGGCTACGCAGACGGCACCTTCCGTCCGGAGGAACCGGTCAGCCGCCAGCAGTTCGCCAAGATGATCGTCAAGGCGCTGCGGGTGAGCATCGGCGGCACCGAGGTGTGTCCCTTCCCTGATGTCGTCGGCGGGATGGACCCCTCGGACCCGCTTTATCCTGACAAGTATGTGGCGGTCTGCGCTGCTCAAGGGATCACGCAGGGCTATGCGAATGGGACGTTCGGACCCTACGACGCCATCCTGCGCCAGCAGCTGGTGAGCATGGTGGCGCGGGCCGCGGCTCTGCCGGGCCCGCCCGCCGGCTACGCGCCTGGATTCTTGCCGGTGCAGTTCTATCCCGAGGAGCACTACCTGAACGCCCGCAAGGCCGCCTATGCCGGACTCCTGGATGGGTTGCCGGGAGTGGGTCCCCCCTTCGACTTCTACGTCGCTTCCACCCGGGGCGAGTGCGCTCAGGTCTTGTACAACCTGATGGAGAGGCAGTAGCCGGACCGGCGCCGCGCTCGCCGGTTGGCTTTCGACGCGTGAAACCGCGTGAACGGAGTGTTCGATGACCTTTGAGACAGTGTTCACCATGGATTCCGCGAGCATCAAGTTCGGGGCAGGGGCCACCCGCGAGGTCGGTTTCGACATGGAGGAGTTGGGCGTACGTCGGGTGATGGTGGTGACCGACCCGACCCTTTCGGGTTCAGAGCCGGTCGCTATCGCCCTTGAGGCTCTGCGCGCGCAGGGGATCGAGACCGTCCTTTTCGACAAGGTCCGTATCGAGCCCAATGACGTGTCGTTCAGAGAGGCCATCGCCTTCGCTACCGAAGGCAGGTTCGACGGTTACCTGGCCATAGGCGGCGGGTCGACCATGGACACTGCCAAAGCGGCCAATCTCTACGCGACCTATCCCGCAGATTTCCTGGAGTATGTGAATGCCCCCATCGGCAGGGCCACGCCCGTTCCTGGGCCGCTGCAACCACTGGTGGCTATCCCCACCACGGCCGGTACCGGCAGCGAGACCACCGGCGTGGCCATCTTCGATCTCTCCGAGATGCACGCCAAGACCGGCATCGCTCATCGCGCGCTGCGCCCGCGCCTGGGGATCGTGGACCCGAACAACACCCGCACTCTCCCCAAGATGGCGATCGCCTGCACGGCTCTGGACGTGTTCAGCCACGCTCTCGAGTCGCTCACCGCGCTTCCGTTCGATCGACGAGAGGCCCCGGAAAGCCCGCGGGTGCGGCCGGCCTACCAGGGCGCCAACCCTATCAGCAGCATCTGGGCGGCCAAGGCGGCCGAGATCGGCTCGAAATACATGATGCGGGCCGTTGGAGATCCCGACGATGACGAGGCACGTACGAACATGATCCTGGCTTCGACGATCGCCGGTATCGGCTTCGGGTCGGCGGGCGTCACGCTGCCCCACGGCATGTCTTATCCCATCGCCGGCATGGTTCGCGACTACCGGCCGGAGGGCTATCCGCAGGATCATGCCCTCATTCCTCACGGTATGGCGGTCATCTTGGGGGCCCCGGCGGCCTTTCGGTTCATGGGTCGGGGCAACCCGAGGATGTTCCTCCGCGCTGCCGAGTTGATCGGCGCCGACGTGTCCGATGCCGGGCTGGATGACGCGGGCGAAGTCCTTGCCCTCGCGGTGATCGACGTCATGAAGAAAGCGGGCATTCCCAACGGCCTGCGGGGGGTCGGATACACGCCGGACGACGTGGACGCGCTCGTGGAAGGAGTGCTGCCGCAGCAGCGGGTCACGAAGCTCTCGCCTCGACCGGCGACCGCCGCCGACTTCAGGCAGTTGTTCCTCGATTCGATGACCGTCTGGTAGTCACGCCGGGACTCCGGGGCTGAGCCATCCGGGATACCCCTATAGTCTCCGCGTCGCGCACCGCCGCCGTTCTGGCGGTACTCGGGGTCGTGTTGGTCGCGTTCAATCAGCGGCCGGCTGTTGCCAGCGTCCCGCCGGTGCTGGGAGAGTTGGGCCTCAGTCTGACGGCGCAGTCGCTTCTCGTGACCATACCGGTGCTTTGCTTCGGGCTGGGCGCGCTCGCCGGGCCGCGGGTCCGCAGAGCCTTGGGCGAAGAGTGGGCGATCTTCGTCCTCGTGGCCGTCCTTACCGCGGCCATAGCGGCGCGAGCCGTCCTTTTGGGCCGGAGCCTCTTCCCGACCACCATCGTTATCGGCCTGGCTATCGCGCTGCTCAACGTCCTTATGCCCAGTTTCATCAAACGCCGGTTCCCGGAGCGACCCGGCGCGATGATGTCCGCATACGTGGCCTCGGCTACCCTCGGACCCGCGCTCGCGGCGGGACTTACCGTGCCGGTCTACATCGCCGCCGGTGACTCCGTGAGCGCCGCGCTGGGCGTGTGGGCCTTGCCCGCCCTGGCGGCCTTGGTGGCTTGGGCGCCGCAGCTCCGCGAAACCAGAACTTTCGTGGCTGTGAACGGTAGCCTGGAAGGGAATGGGGGCGCGGCCGGCTCGGACGGCGGCGCCGGCGGCCCTTCCGTAGGTGGGCCCGGTGCCCAGGGGACATCAGCCGAGCCCGCGGTCCGGGTATGGCGGCTCCCGCTCGCGTGGCAGGTGATGGTCTACATGGGGATCGGCTCTCTTGTCTTCTACGGGCCGCTGTCCTGGCTTCCGCAGATCTATCAGTCGCGAGGCGTCGATCCCGAAACGGCCGGCTATCTTCTTTTGGCCATGAGCTTCGTGGGGATGATCGGGAGTACGGTCTCCCCGCTCATAGGGGGCCGGCGCCGTGATCAGCGGTCGACGGTCGTCATCAGCGCCGTTGTGACCCTGGTCGGGTTTCTCGGCGTTCTGTTCGGGCCCCATGGCGTGGCGTTCATGTGGGTGGTCATCCTCGGCTTAGGCCAGGGCGCGCAGTTCGGCCTGGCCCTGCTGATGATAGTGGTTCGCTCCGCCGATGGGAATGTGGCCGCGAGGCTGTCCAGCATGGCGAATGCCGGGGGCTACCTGATAGCGGCGGCCGGTCCATTCGTCATGGGCATCCTCCACAGTGCGACCGGAGGCTGGTCCATCCCCATCCTGTTCTTGATCATGGCGAATCTGTTCGGGCTGGCCATGGGCTACGGGGCGGCTCGTAATCGGGTCATCCGCGGATAGCCGGGCAAGCGCGACCGGCCGCGGGGGGACCGGGCGCAACAGATTCCAGCAGCTTCGCTGGGAGCTCGCGAAGAACCCGCGCCGACCCTCTCGCGCTTGGCTCCTCCAAGGCTTAGTATGTTCCCAGGCTCACGCGGACACAGGGGGTGGGGAAAATGGCGCCGATGTCTCGCAACTGGTACCAGGCGGCGCTTCGTCGCGTCAACCCGCCCATTCTCGTGGCGGTTCTGTGTCTGCTTCTGCTTTCGGTGGTTTCGCCGGCCGTGGCAGCCGGCGCTGGTCCCTCTTCGACTGTGCCTGTTGCCCCTCCTCGGGTGGACGAGGTCGGTGGGTCCCAGGGGACGACCGGGAGTACCGGGACCACGGGGAGCGACGGCGGGTCTTCGGGGACCACGGGCGAGGGCATGACCGAGGGCTGGACGCAAGTGGTCACCGGCGGGTTCACCGACCCAAACAACTCCTTCGCTCCCACTTGGGCCAAGTTCAAGGACCACCTCTATGTCAGCACTATGGCCAACGAGGCAGGCTCTATGTTCTCGGGCAGCGACAAGAGCGGGGGCGATATTTGGCGGACGGCCGACGGGGTCGTCTGGGAGCAGATCGGCACCGCCGGACTGGGTGACCCCGTGAACCAGTTGTTCCAGCTCGTCGTCTTCCGCGACCAGCTCTTCGCCATCTCCAACAACTTCGAGCATGGCATCGAGATATGGATGACTTCCGATGGGACTGAGTTCACCAAGATCGAGAACGGTGGGTTTGGTGATAAGGAGAACAACTGGGCCTACCCGTATGTCTTTCGAGACAGGCTGATCCTTGGTGTCTCCAACAGTGAGACCGGCGGGGAGATCTGGGTGTCCGACGACGGCAAGACGTTCCGGCAGGTGGTCGACGGGGGCCTGGGCGATAGCAGCGTGACCGGGTTCAGCGGCTTTGGAGATCCCGAGCATCCAGCCCCGATCTTGGAGGGCGATCTCTACATCGGAGTCTCCAACCCGAAGAGCGGGGGGGAGATCTGGAGAACGGCCGATGGTCTTACATGGGAGCGGGTGGCCGACAATGGTCTGACGCGAAGCACGAGCCTGCTGCTGAGTCCCGACGTCGTATACGAGGATCAACTGTACGCCTTCGGCACAGCGGGTGGCACTCTCGACAATCTCCTCGGTTTCGACCTCTTCCGTACGGCGGACGGAGTCAATTGGGAGCAAGTGGTGGAAAACGGCTTCAGCGTGGGCGAGGAGCGCAACGTCTCAGGTAACCTGCATGAGTTCCAGGGACGGCTCTATCTTACGACGAACAACGCCGATCCGCGGCTGCTTATTCCCGACAACCCCTCCGAAAGGCATCCGCCGCACGGATTTCAGCTGTGGGTCTCCGATGACGGGAAGAGCTGGACTCAGGTCGGCGAGGACGGCTTTGGGGTCGAGAACAGCTTCATGGCCGGCATGGCTACCTACGGCGACATAGCCTACCTTTCCTCCCTGGATTACCATGATGGCAGCCGGCTGTGGAAATCGGTCGACGGAGGGAACTGGGAGCCCATCTTCCGCGAGCCGGAACCCAACTTTTTCCAGGAAGGTGGTGGCCCCTTGGATTTCAAAGGCCACTTCCTCTGGTTCAGCAACGACCTCAAGAACGGGGTCGAGATCTGGCGTAGTGACGAGGTTATGGTGGCGGAGTCCACCACAACAACCGGGGGCGGCACGGGGAACGGCGGTGCCGGGAGCACCGGCGGGAGCGACACCAGCGCGTCGGATACCGGCAGCGGGTCTGACGACGGAGGCAGCGGCGGAAGCACGGGAGACGGCGACGCAACCGGGGGAAGTGGCGAAGGGTCCGAGAGTGGCGAAGCCGGCGGGCTGTCCGGCGGCTGGATCGTCTTGATCGCCGTTCTGGCGGTGGTGGCGGTAGCGGCGATCGTGGCGGTCGCCTTCCTCTTGGGCCGTATGGGCCGCGGGTCTCACGCCGGCGCCCCCGGGATCACCGGTACCGCTGCGCAGGCCTCGTCCCGAGGCACGCCTGCCCCGCCCGCGTATTGCTCGGACTGCGGAGCCCCGCTGAGCTCTGGGTCTAGGTTCTGCCCGGGGTGCGGCAAGCAACTCTAGGCGGTTCGCCGACAGCCCCAAGCGTCCTCGCGCGGCCGCCGCGTGGTCGTCGCCATTGGTCGCGTCGGCGGTCGCTCGGTCACAGCTCAGCGGCCGGAGCCGGACCCTCGACCGGCCTCTCATGAGGCGGCATGGACCCTCGGGCAAGCGAAGCCGCCAGCCCCACGACGCACAGGGCCGCCATAATGCCGAACGTGATCCGGATGGCGCTCAGCAGGTTCGGGTAGTCGGCCGGTCTGACCGCGTGTTGTCCCACGATGATCCCCAGCACCATGGTGGCCAGGCCGATGCTGATGGCCTGTCCCACCACGCGCATGGTCCCGAC
Organism: uncultured Actinomycetes bacterium; assembly: GCA_963806155.1. GTDB lineage: Bacteria > Actinomycetota > Thermoleophilia > RBG-16-64-13 > RBG-16-64-13 > CAVPLM01. The sequence goes on along the minus strand of CAWDXC010000014.1, from coordinate 81,671 downwards.
ACTCGCGCCTGCGATCCCCACATAGCGTCGCTCGACGCTCCCCATGATCGAGCTTTGGTTGGGGGTCGAGAAGAAGGCGTACCCGAGTCCGAGGAGGATCAGACCGATGAATATGTACCAGTAGGGTGTATCGGCCATCAGGAAACTGAACGCGAACAAGCCGATCGTGCAGAGCGCCATCCCGCCAGACGCGACCCAGCGCGGCTGGACGCGGTCGGACAGCCGCCCTGCCGGCAGTGAGAACAAGGCCTGGAACGCCACTCCGACGACGAGCACCAGCCCGGCCGTCTGGGCGTTCAAACCCTTGATGTATTGCAGATAAAGGCTCATCAGGAAGCTCATGGCCCAGACGGACGCGTAGCTGATGAGGGCGGCCAGGTTCGAGAAGGCGAAGACCCGGTTGTGGCGGAACAGGCTGACCTCGATGATGGGCGAGTGGGCCCGCGTCTCCCACCACACGAACAGGGCCATGCCGGCCATCCCTACGACGATGAGGGTGAGTCCCCGCGCCTGGGGCAGCCATGAGAGTCCGAACAAGAAGAGCGCAAGTGAGAAGGCATAGGCCATAGAACCGGGCCAGTCGAAGCCCGTGGCCCCCTCGTCCTTCCACTCCGCCCGGCGAAGCAACCACAGGTCCAGGCCAAGGTTGATGAGTGCGTAGCAGGCGGCGATCAGAAAGAGGCCTCGCCAGCCGATGTTGAAGACTATGACCCCGCCCAGGACCGGCCCTAGAGTCTGCCCAAGATAGACGACGGCCACGTTGATGCCCATGGCCCTGCCCCTTCGCTCCGGGGGATAGACGAGCGTGATCATGGCCGTGGAGCCTGCGAACATCAGTGCCCCCCCAAAACCCTGTCCGGATCGGAACGCGACCAGCGGTACGTAGGAATCCGCGAATACCAGGGCCAGCGAGCTGATGAAGAAGATGACGAGTCCCATGAGATAGAGGAGCCTTCGTCCGAAGCGATCGGCGATCTTCCCGAGAGGGAGCAAGAAGATGGCAGAGGCCAGGACATAGGCGAGAGGCAGCCAGCCAAGGGCGACGGCCCCAAGGTTCAGTTCCGTCTGGATCGACGGCAGGGCGATATTGATGGAGGTGGTGGTGAAGGCCAGCATCCACATGGCCATGCTGTTTACCAGCAATACATGGGCGCTCTTGACGGAGGTGTGTTCGGGCGACAGCAGCCGCGGAGAAGATGGTGACGTCATTTGCAGAACTATGACTGCTCGCGCAGCCCGACACAAGTCCCGAGTCTACACCCGGTCAGCTCTGCCCGCGGATGCCGAAGTACCTTCTTGTGGGACGGACCAGAGTGAGGACGAGGATGGCGATCCCGATCGCCCCAAAGACTATCTGCAGGGTGATGCCGATCCCGGGTAGGTAGCCCAGCAGCGCGACTTCGGTCGCGATCCAGATCACGAGACCTCCGCCGACGGCCAGAGAGAGCCACCAACTCCAGCGGTAGCGGAGGATAAGGCCGAAGAAGACGACCAATGGAAACACGCCCAGGACAATCATCAGGATCAGCCCAGGTATCAAGAAGTCGTCGAACGGACTCCCCTCGAGCGTGTCGATCGGCATGCCAATGTTGTCGATCGGGTCGAGGACCATGCCGAGCCCGGCGGGGATACCACCTATCGCCTGGATCAGGATCAACAGGGTCAGGGCGACAACGGTTCCGGGACGTTTCTTGGCGGCCATGGTTCGGGAGTCTCCTTGGAGAGGGCGAGTCTTCTCGCGCCCAGGATACCACCCGGCTTCTGGGCGGCGAACGACGACCGGCTTCGGGCCGCCGGCCGTGGGCCGCCGGGGATACTCTGCCGGCAGCGCGTCGCTACTACGGCGCGTCGGCCACGGGCGATTCGACTCGAGAAGAACGCGCCCCGGGGTCCGGCTGGACCCCGGGGCGCGTCAACCAGGTCGGGTCAGGCTCGCGTCAAGCTACGAGATCAGGCCGGGCTCGATTCCTCGTCGGCGCCGTCGGCCGCGGAAGCATCCGCAGCCGGGACGTCGGCCGCCGTTGCACCGTCGGTGGAGGCTGCGGTGTCCTCAACTGCTTCGTCGGCGGTGTCCTCTGACGAGATACGCGAAGGCCTCAGTGGGATCGGCGTGGGCGGCCTGGTGGCGGTCGGCTCTGGAGCTTCGGTCACCTCTGTCGCCGTCGGCGCGAAGGGTGCGAGAGCCTCCGTCTCTGCGGCGGGCGGCTCGGTCGGCTCTGGTGGGGGTGTCCGCAGCGGGCAGCTCCTCCCTTGTCCGTGCAGGTTCCACGGCAGGCGGTTCCGCAGCGCCCGGCAGCTCCGCTATGGCCGGTGCCGGACTTCCGGCCGGCGCCGTTTCCTCGAGTGGGGCCCCGAGTGGGGCCGCTTCATCGGAAGACGGCTCATCCTCGACGGCCGCTGCCGTGGCTCCGGCCGCTGCGGCGCCGGTCACGGCCGTCGCGGTCAGCGTCGGCGGCGAGTCGTCCGCGGGCGGCGGAACGAGCTCTGTCTGCCGTCTGATCTCCGTGGTGTCCGCCCCCACGCCGGCCGCAGCGGGAGCAGTGGTCTGCGTCGTCTCCGATTGCGTGGCGGGCACCGCCGTCTCCGATTGCGCCACGGGCTCCGCCGTGTCGGGTTGCGCCACGGGCTCCGCCGTCGGCTCCGCGCCGGGCTGAGCGGCCGTGCCTTCCCCTTCGGCCACCTCGGGCTGCGATGGGGGAGACTTCCGCCGGCGCCGGCGCAGGAGCAACACCACGCCCAGAACGATCAGGGCTACGACGATGACGCCACCCACGATGACTCCGATGATGGCTCCCCAGTTCACGACCGAGCTCTCGGCGTACATATCGGTCTTGCCGGAGAATCCCACGTTCCAGACCAGCGTGTTCCCGTCCCTCGTGTCGGCGTTGTTGTCGCCGATCTCCCCTGGGAGGGTCAGTCTGTACTGGATGGACAGTACTTTCTCGAGAAGATCGGCCGGGAGGCCGGACGATTCTTCCTGCGCCCCTGACATGATGTTGCCCGGGTCCAGACTGGTGGAAAACTCCGTCTTGGTCCCGAAGAAGCCGTCGTCCTGGGTGATGTAGAACTCATCCATCGGGGCGATCTTGGAGATCGTGCCCTCGGACATGATCTGCTTCAACTCCTCCAGATCGGAGAACGAGCGGGTCAGGCTGATCCACCGGGTACCCGAGCTGTCGGTACCTCGTTCGACCTGCCAGTCACCGGGGATCTGACCCAGGATGGTGTCAAAGAGGTCGTCGACGCTCGTCGGCAGCGCGTCCGACACGTCCCCGAGAAGGCCAAGGATCGTGCCCAGGGTGCCGAGATTCTCGAGAATTCACAAGATCCCCCAGACCACCCAGGATCGACCCGAGAGACCCGAGGTCTCCGAGGTCCCCCAGATCTCCGAGGTCCCCAAGGCTATCCAGGCCCCCGAGACTTTCCGTCGCGTTCGAGAGCTGATCTTGAAGGTCCTTGTCGGCGGCCAGGCGCACACCGATGGTGCCCGAACCGTCCGGCTCCACCTTGGTGTCCAGCCCGAACTGGAGGGTGCACCCGGTCAGCAGGACCGCCATCGCCACAAACAGCGCGAGAGCGGCGACGAATACCTTCACCGGCTTTGTTTTCATGACCGGCGTTCCCAGCATCAACGTCGCCGTGCGCGCTCGCTCCTTCTTGACGGGCGAGGCCGCCACATGTTTCACCACAACCCCCTATCTAAGTCAACGGCATTTCGAACCACGTTCCCGGCCTACGACGGGTCGATACCCAGGGGGGTTCCCGTCTACACGTGGGTGCGCTTGGCCTCTCGCCGTCGGGGCCTTGGCTTCCGCCGCCCGGCCTCCGATCTTCCTGTCGCTTCCCCCTTGTCGTCACCTGAACAGCGTTGTATGATGATGATTGAACGATGTTCATCAATACGTTCTACGTTTGGTAAACGTTTAGTGTTCGGAGTTATTGGAGTGGATCAGGAACCTCGACTATCCCGCCGCGAGCGAAGGCGCGCCTCAACGAGAGAAGAGATCCTCGCCGCGGCGCGAGAACTGTTGCTCGAGGTGGGTCCGGAGGAGCTGAGCCTGCGTCAGGTAGCGCGGCGGGCGGATTTCAGTCCGGCCGCGTTGTACACCTACTTCGCCAACCGCGACGATTTGGTCGCCTCTCTCTTCGCCGAGTCGTTCGAGCGCTTGGACGCCTATCTCCGCAGAGTGTCTGCTGATCTGGCTCCTGACCGGCGGGTGATCGAACTAGGCATGGCCTACATGGATTTCGCCCGGGAGAACCCCATGGACCTACGCTGCATGCTTCTCTCTACGTCGCTGGAGCTCCCACCTTCGAGTGGTAAGGCCCTCGGGTTGGAAGCCGCCCGGCTCATCGGTGAGACGTTCCGCGAGGGGGTGGAGCAGGGGGTCTTCGATGCCTCTGGGCTGTCGGCCGCGGAGATGGCATTCGGGACGTGGGCGTTGGTGCACGGAATGGTATCGGTGGCCGTGATAGATCTCACCGAGGTGGCCGACGAAGTATCTGCGGACCCCCGCCGGGTCCTCGAGAGTTATGTGCAGCTGTTGATGGCGCCCCGCGGTGCTGAGGAGTCCTCGGCGGGGGCTTAGCGCGTTCGAATCGAGGTCGTGACCATGTTTGAGGCTTTGGGCAGTTCTTCGTACCGGTTCAGATGGATCGTGATCGCCGTGTGGGTCGTTCTCTTCGGCGTGAGCGTGGTAGCGACCCCTCGGCTTGCCGATGTCCTCCAAGGGAGCTTCAGCAATCCCGACGCTCCGTCCCAGCAGGCCGCGGCTCTTATAGAGGAGAAGTTCCAGCAGGGGCCGACTACGGTGGTGATCGTCTTCCGGAGCGACGATCTCCAGGCGACAGGAGAGGAGTTCCAGGCGGCGGAGGCCAAGGCCCTCGATGGACTCACCTCCGCCCAGATCCCGCACCTGGAGAGCATCCAGACCTACGCCAACAGCGGTGCCAGCCAGTTGATCTCCGAGGATGGCCAGAGCTCCGTGGCGGTGCTCAGCTTCAGCGCCTCCCGTCAAGAGATCCAGAACGAAGTCGAGCAGATCCGCGCTGCTCTTGAGGGAACCGACTTGCAGGTCTACGTGACCGGGGAACCGGCCGTGAACGCGGACCTCACGGAGCAGTCGTTCCGCGACCTACAAAAGGTGGAGCTATATGGTCTGCCTGTGGCGCTGATCGCCCTGATCTTCGTCTTCGGCAGCCTGGTGTCGGCGGCGCTGCCGGTAATAACGGGGGGCCTGGCCGTAACCGTGACGCTGGGCGCCATGTACCTCATCGGTCACGCCACCAGCATGTCGATCTTCGCCATGAACTCGGCCACGCTCCTGGGGTTGGCGGTGGCCATCGACTATGCGCTGTTCATGGTGTGGCGCTTCCGCGAGGAACTGCACAGAGGGGCCTCCGTCAAGGAGGCCGTGGTGGTGACCACGGCCCGGGCGGGTCGTTCCATCTTCTACAGCGGGGCCGCGGTGATGGTGGGGGTGGTCGGACTTCTTTTCTTCCCCTCTCCCGGACTGCGCTCGATGGGGATCGCGGGAGCCCTGGTGGTGTTCCTGTCGGTCGCGGCCTCGCTGACCTTCATGCCGGCGCTCATGGGGGTGCTCGGCCACCGAGTGGACTCCGTTCCCGTGGTGAAGCTCCAGGCAGCGCACGATGGACGGTTCTGGAAGAGGTGGGCCGGTGTTGTGCTCAAGCGTCCCTGGCTCTCCATCACCATCTCGGTGGTGCTCATCGTTCTGGTCGCGGCTCCTGCCGCGACCATGAAGACTCAGATGACATCGGCTACCACCCTGCCGCAGACGATGGAGTCTCGCCAGGGCATGGAGATCCTCGACCAGGAGTTCGACCGGGAGGCGCTCTCGCCGACCTCCGTGCTGGTCACCTGGGAAGGTGACGAGTCGATCGATATGACCCGAGCGGCCTCTCTCTTCATGTATGGAAAGCAGATCTCCGAACTGCCTGGCGTAGCGTCGGTGATCAGTCCTCTCACGTCCACCGGTTTGAGCGATCCCACAGCTCTCGCTGCGTTATGGACCCAGTTCGAGCAACTACTCAACGACCCCGACGGTTTCGTCGTGCCCGAGGAGGGCATCACCCTCGAGTCCGGGACCACGATCACCGCCGAGCAGTTGGAACAGTTCAAGCAACTCATCAGATCATCCGTCGCTCCCGGAGCCATGCTCTTCCGAGTGGTGTCGGAAGACCCGCCTGCCTCGGGCGAGTCCCGGGACCTGGTGGAATCCCTTATGCAGTCGGACGCGCCCGCGGGGTCTCAGATACACGTGGCCGGTGAATCGGCCTACAACTACGACTTCTTCAGGGAAGTGGCCGACTGGTTCCCGTGGGTAGTCGCCTGGGTAGTGGCCACGAGCCTGGCGGTGTTCGTGCTCTTCCTACGCAGCGTGGTCCTGCCCTTTGTGGCCGTGGTGGTGAACCTCCTCACGATCGCCATAAGCTGGGGCTGGCTGGTCCTTCTCTTCCAGGGCGACACCTTGGAGGGGCTGCTGGGGTTCACGTCGTCCGGGTCTATAGACATCGTCATCCCGGTGGTGATGCTCTGCGTCCTCTTCGGCATCACCATGGACTACGCGATCTTCATGCTCACGCGCATGCACGAGCACTGGAACAGGACCGGGGACAACCGGGAGAGCGTCGTCACCGGACTTGTCCGCACGGGACGTATCATCGTCAGCGCCGCCCTGCTGGTGGCGATCGTTACCGGGGCGTTCGTGTTCACCAGCATCGCCGAGACGAAGATGCTGGGGCTGGGGATAGCGCTCGCGGTCATCACGGACACACTGTTGATTCGCCTCACGCTGCTGCCGGCGATCATGGTCTATCTCGGTAAGGCTAACTGGTGGTGGCCCAGGATCCGAGCCCGAGGAGAGATCAAGCCGGAAGCAAAACCGAGAACGTCGAGCCCAAGCCTTCCTCGCTCTTCAGTTCGACGCGCCCGCCCGCCCGCTCGACGAGGCGCTTGACGATCGTGAGACCCAGACCGCTCGGATACCGGCGCAGCCAGAGTGTTCGCCGCGATCCGGCTGCTCGGCGTACCAAACCCCGCCTTGGCTGAGCGTGGGTACCAGGCCGCCGCCGGGCTGGTCAGGCGCTGCGCCGGTTGATCGCCGGGCCGGCTAGGAGAAGTACTTGTCCAGATCGACGTCCGCGAACTGCGAACGCTCGAAGACATCCTTCATGTGGAGCGGCACCGTGCAATCGAAGATCGTCTTGCAGGTGATGCCGCTGCCGCGCAGCAGCGGATTGAACTCCGACGTGGCCGAGGGATCGAGGGAGTGGCCACGCACACCCGGGATGAAGGTGGTGCAGACGTCTCCCTGATAGCGAGTGGTCATGGCCCACAAGACGTCGGCCGAGTCGTAGGGGTCGATGTCGTCATCCACCAAGATCACGTGCTTGAGCTCGTAGAACGCGGCGAAGGCCACCAGCGCTGCCTGCCGCTGAAGTCCCTCGTCGCTGGGGTTCCGCTTCTTGACCTGGAGGATGGCCAGGTACTTGCCACCGCCGGCCGAATGGCAATAGACGTTCTGGAGAAAGCCGGGTAATGCGTCCTCGACCAGCCGGTAGATACTGGCCTCGGTGGGTAGGCCGGTGAGGGTGACGTGCTCCTCGCCGGGGCCGACCAGGATCTGGAAGATCGGATCGACGCGGTGGGTGATCGCTGTCACTCTGAGAACGGGCAGATGGGTCTGGGCTTTGCCGACGTAGCCGGGGAACTCGGGCATGGCCCACCCGCTCCCGGTCAGCGCATCCTCGTCGACGTATTCACCCGGCCTGAACTCGCCCTCCAGGACGATCTCAGCCCTAGCAATGGTCTTGGTACGTTGCGTCACGCAGTCGACCAACTCCACCGGCCGCCCCCGCAGACCTCCGGCGATGGTCAACTCGTCGAAACCCAGCGGTGTTGTCGGGGCTTCGAACGAGGTAGCCACGTAGATGGCCGGATCGAAACCGATGCTCACGGAAACGGGCAGGGGTTTGCCCTTCGCCTCGGCCTTGAGGCGGAACACGTCGATGTGCCTACCCGGGGTGAAGCTCACACTCATGCTGTCCGGTCCGTGGATGCACATGCGGTGGATGGTGACGTCGGAGACCCCCGTCTCGGGGTCCTCGGCCCGGAGCAGGCCCATGTTGAAGAAAGCCCCGGTGTCTTTAGTGGTATTGATGATCGGCGGGATGACCTCGCGCAGGTCGAACGGGGGCTTGATGACCACCTCCTGACAAGGAGCTTCAGCCGCCGAGACGACCACCGGGGGCACCGGCCTTTCCAGACCCTCGAGGAGGTCGAACATCAGCCGTTCCTTGGAACTGCCAAGGAGCAGGGCGGTGCGTTCCCGACTGGCCAGGACACCAGCCACGACCCTCATCGTGTGGCCCTTGACGTTCTCGAACAACATGGCCGGACCGATCTTGGTGGGAGGAGCGGTAGGGGTGCCCGACCCTACCCGGCGGTACACACCGGTCAGCTCCAGGTAGGGATCCACCTCCACCTTGGTCGAGACAAGTTGACCCGGGATCCGCGCCAGGAAGTCAAGGGCCGTCCGCAGATCGGTGATGTCGTCGGCCTTTTCAGGGAGCTTGCCGGCCTGTGGCTGGGCGTTTTCCATTTGTTCCATGAGATCATCCTCGCACTCGCGCACCTGTGCAAGTATATCAGAATGATTATTCGGTTTGGTGGAGGAATCGCTGCAGATGACGGGTGATCCGCTCGAGAGCCCCACGGACAGGCCTGACCGTCGCCCAGGCTCGTGGGCCGCACCGGACTCACGGGTCGCACAGGCTCGACCGTCGCACAAGCTAGAATAGCTTCACCGTCGAGAGTGGTGCCGCCCGCCCACTGAGCGGGTCGCCGTCAGGGAACACGGGGGAAAGTCGTGGACGAAAGGATAGGGAAGACTGCCGCCGGCGATGTCGCGGCCGCCGCCGGTGTCGCGGAGGCCACGGGCCCTGTCGGGGCCGGTAAGGCGGTCGCGGTGATCGGCGCGGGCAATACCGGCGCAAGCTGGGCCGGTCTGTTCGCAGCGCACGGGTACGCGGCGCGGTTGTTCGACGCGCAGCCTGGGGCCGCGGCAGCGGCGCTGGAGCGCGCTGCCGCGGCGGCCCGGTTCTTGGTCGCCAAAGGTCTGGCGGAGTCGGGACCGGCCGAGCAAGGTATCGGCGGTCTGACGGCCGCCGCCACTCTGGAGGAAGCGGTCGCCGGAGTCGCGCTCGTCCAGGAGTGTGTCACCGACAATGTGACGCTCAAGCGCGAGGTGTTCGCCGATGTCACCAGGGCCGCGCCGGAAGATGCCCTGATAGCTACCAGTTCTTCCGGGCTCTCGATCACCGAGATCCAGCAGGGAGCGCATCTGCCCGGGCGGACCCTTGCTGCCCATCCATACAATCCGCCCCACATCGTCCCCCTGGTCGAACTGGCTCAGGGCGACCTGACCGACCCCGGCACACTCGAGCGGGCGCGCGAGTTCTACCTCGCGGTCGGCAAAGAGCCGGTGCTGGTGAGCCGCGACGTCCCCGGCTACATTGCCAACCGCATGTCCGCGGCGCTTTGGAGAGAGGCGATCGAGCTGGTTCGCTCCGGCGTGGCGACGGTCGAAGATGTGGACAAGGCCATCTGTTATGGGCCCGGTCTGCGCTGGGCGGTCATGGGGCCGCATCTCATCTACCACCTGGGCGGCGGGAAAACGGGTATCCGGGGACATATGGCCCACCTCGCGGACACCAAGGAAGGGATGCTGCGCGACCTTGCCACCTGGACCACCTTCCCTGCCGACGCCATCGACCTACTCGCCTCGGGCGTAGAAGCCGAAGCCGGCGGCAAGACTCTGACGGAGCTCGAGGCTGAGCGGGACGAGGCTCTAGCGGCTGTGGTGCTCGCGTTGAAAGACATCCGTCCGCCGCGGCGGGCGTAGAGCAGCCATGGCCGGTGCCCTGTCCGCGCCCGGGGTCGCCTCCCACTCCGAAGCCCCAGCCGGCCCAGGGGCCGCTACAGCCCCTGGCATCGCCGCTGTCGCCTCAGGGGCGGCTACAGTCCTGGGGGCTGCCCCAGGCGCCGTGCTCGCCGTCGTGCCGGCGCACGACGAGGGCCCACGAGTAGCCGCCGTCGTTCGAGGTCTGATCGAGCAAGTCCTGCCCGTGCTGGTCGTGGACGATGGCTCCACCGACGGCACCGGGGACGCCGCCCGGGAGGCCGGTGCCCGCGTGCTCCGTCTCGAACCGAACCGGGGCAAGGGCGCGGCGCTGAAGGCGGGTTTCCGGCTGGCGCTTGGTGAAACATTTGACGAGGAGGCGAATGCGGTGGCCGGGGTGAATGACGAAGTACCCGCTGGGCGCGCCGAGCAGTCTCTCGCCGGGGGTCGGGACGCGGCTACGGGCGCAGCTCCGACCGTGTCGCAGGATCCGCTCCCGCTTTCGCCGCCGGTCGCCGGTCGCTGGGCTGCCATCCTCACCCTGGACGGCGACGGACAACACGACCCGGCCGAGGTCCCTGCCTTCCTGCAGGCCTGGGGTGAGACCGGTGCCGATCTGGTGGTCGGCGCCCGCGACTACGGGCGCATGCCGCCGATCCGATGGTTCACCAACACGGTCAGCCGCCGACTCTTCTCCTGGGCCTTGGGGGAGACTATCCAGGACAACCAGTCCGGATACCGTCTGCGTAGCCGTCGTCTGGCGGAGACGGTCCTGGCTAGTCCCGAGGAAGGCTTCGCCTTCGAAGTGGAAGAGATCGCCATCTGCGTCGGCCGCGGATACAGGCTGGCGTGGGTGCCCATCCAGACGATCTATGGGACCGAGAAGAGCGACATCAAGCCCTGGTCCCACTTCGTCAGCTTCCTACGCGTGACGCGACGGGCGCGGAAGCGCATGCGGGAGGAACGCGGGCGCCGCGCTACCTGATCTGCCCCCGTATGGCATCCACCGGATGTGATTTGTTACCCACGCTTGCGTAGGCGTTGCCTTCCTTGATCAGGGCGATCAAGTCGCCGATGGTCAGGCCGGCAAGCGTACCGGTCAGATCGGCGTCCTCGATGGTACCCGACGCGAGCTCGCCTTGCAGTTGGCCCTCCTTGGTCGGACCGGCGAACAACGTGTAGACTGCGGTGCCGTTCGTACCGGAGGCCCCCTCGTAGATGGCGGCCGATGTGGTATCGGAAAGCCCGTTGATCTCCAGTAGGAAAGTGAGAGCCGGGGTCTCCGGGTCGTAGTCGAGGGTCAGGGTCCCGGTGGACTCCGTATTGACCGGCGGCACCGACTCATCTCCCGTGAGCAAAGCCATGTATGTCGCAGCTATCAAGCTGGTGGACGTCGTCTCGGAACTCACCGTGGAGGTGGTGCTTGTCTCGTCCGAGCCCCCCGGGCACGCGATCACGAGGACGATGATCAGGATGATCAGGCCCAGCAAGAAGACACCGAGCACCAGCCGGCGTCTGTAGACCTGTTGCGCCCGGCGCTGGCGCTCGCGTTCGATGGCCGACGGGTCGCGTGAATCCGGTTCCATGTGCGCCTCTCCGTGGATCGGTAACGATGTTGGACCGGGACGGGCGTAGTGTACCCAATCGCCGCTTGTATAATGCTCCTGGCGGACTGTCTCGGCAAGAGCTTTTGTCCGTTAGAGTGAACCACGCGACCGAGAAACGCACACAGGCCTTCACGCAAGGAGAATGAACGTGGACTTCCAGGAACTCATAGCCCAGAGGTATGCCTGCAAGCTCTTCGACGGCCGGCAGGTGCCCGAGGAGACCATGACAGAGCTCCTCGAGATGGTGCGTTTGGCCCCGTCGGGCTTGAACATACAGCCATGGAAGATCAAGGTCGTGACCGACGCCGCGACGAAGGAGCTCCTCTCGCCCGTCACCCACGACGAGCCTCAGGTCAAGAGCTGCTCACACCTGCTGGTGTTCTGCGCCGACACCGATCTGGCCGCGCTTTCCGACAAGCTCGGCCGGGAGATGAAGGCCCATCACGTGCCGGCCAACATCTGGGAGATCGTCATGGGCATCGCCGGCGAGATGGCGACCCTGCCTCCGTCCGAGATGCGGGCCTGGATGAAGAGCCAGGTCTACATCGCCGTTACGTACGCCATTCTCGGAGCCAAGGCCCTCGGCCTCGATTCCTGCCCGATGACACACTTCATCCCCGACGAGTACTCCCGCATCCTGGGATTGCCTGCGAATCTGGTACCGACCGTCCTGTGCGCTGTGGGCAACGCGGCCGATGAGCCCAAGCCCAAGTGGCGCTACCCGGTGGAGGACCTGCTCGTCTAGCGAGCCCGGCCAATCAAATGGCCGCCCAGCCCCACCGTCCACAAGAGGATGGGATAGGCCACCCAGCGTTCCACGCCGCCCATGCCCAGGGCGGCCACGGGGCTGGAGTCACCCATGATCATGTACAGCAGTAGCATCGCGAGCGCGACCGCTCCCAGCACGATGGAGAAATAGCGGAAAGGCGACGTCGTCAGGGTAAGGGACACGATGGCCGCCACTCCTCCCGCCACGAACGTGAACATGGCGAAGATGGCGTGCACGTTCCCGGTGTCGCCGGGGAAGACGCCCACCCCCAACACTCCCAGCCCGAAGAGACCGATGAAGATCGCCGCCGCCTTGCGCCGGAAGCCTTGCTGGATGCAGAAAGCCGCCGCCAACACCATCACCCCGCAGACGATCATCGCCGTGTCGAAGATAGTCGCTGAGGGCTGCTCGATGATGCTGTCCGGGGGCTCGGTGGCGCCCAGATCGCTTATCGCGTTCTCTGAAGTGCTGTAGCCCTCGGGATAGAGGGCCTCGGCCGTGACGATACCCATGAACGCGATGACGCCCGCCGCGAACAGCAGGGCGCCCGCCACGGCCAGATATCGGGGCCGAAGCCGCCTAGCACTCGGCTGGGATCGGCGTCCGTCGGTCATCCTCGGTTCCTTTCTCGACTCGTACCCGCTCGAAACGGGCCGAGCGAGATTCTACCCCGTCTAGGGGTAACGGATCCTGTCGTCCTTGTTGTAGGCCGTCGTTCGATCCAGTTGGGGTCCATGCATCTCGCCAGGAAAGTAGCCGCAGGTCCGCGTGTAGTGATCAGGCCGTGGGCCCGTCCGTACGCCCGTCGGGGCCGGTAGATCGCTGCGGGCTATTGCGTCTGGACGCACAGAGGCCTATAGTGGCCTTATGATCTAACCGACCGGTTGGTTACCGTTCTGGGGGGATAGTCATGAAAGTCGTGATCATCGGCGCCGGCGAGCAGGGATACGTCCTCACATGGAACCTAGCCAAGCAGCCGGCGGTCGACCACATCGTCATCGGCGACTGGGACGTTCAGCGCGCCGAGGAGGTCGCAGCGACCTGGGGCGCCGGCAAGACGACGGCCGTGCACGTCGATGCCCGTGATATCGATCACGTGGCCGGCCTGGCCGAAGGTGCCGATCTGATCCTCAATGCGGTGATCCCCGAGTGGGACGATCCCCTGATGCAGGCCGCCCTGAAGGCGAAGACTCACTATCTCGACATGGCCACTCGTGTCGAGGGGGGCACCATCGACGATGGGTATCTCCTGCAGATCGCCCTGGACCGAGAGTTCCACGCCATCGGACGCACAGCGCTCATCCACACCGGGATGACCCCCGGTGTGACAAACACCCTGGTCGCCATCGGTTACGAGGAGATGGAGCGCTGCGAAGCGGTGCGCATCAAAGCCGGGGGGTTGTTCAAATCGGAAGTGCCGATCCAGGTTTGGTCTCAAGAGACCTACTACATCGATTCCCAGACCCCCACCCTCTACTACGACGACGGCAAGTTCCTCCGGGCCGCACCCTTCGCCGGTTGGGAATATGTCGACTTCCCCGCTCCGGTGGGCCGGTTGGCCGCGGTGCTTCACGAGCACGAGGAGTGCTCCACTCTGCCGCGCTTCCTCCCCAAGCTGGGGGAGAAGGGCCTGCGGCACATCGACTTCAAACTGGCCGGTGGCGAAGAGGGCATGAAGAGAGCCAAGATACTGGTGGAGACGGGCATCGCCAGCCCCATACCGCGCACCATCAGGGGCCAGCAGGTGCGGCCCATCGACGTGCTGGTGTCGGTGCTGCCGCCCTCCGCTTCCAAAGAGGAGATAGCCAAGTTGGCCGCCGAAGGGCGCATCGTGGACGAGGGCGCCTACATGATCGATCTCTACGCCGTGGAAGGCGAGCTCGCGACCGAGACCTTCTACGTCTTTCCGCCCAACATCCAGAAGGTCAACGAGATGATTCCCGGGGCGAACCGTATCTCCTACGGGACGTCCACCCCCGCCGCCATCTATGCCGGCTATCTTCTCGACGGCACCATCACGCAGAGAGGGGTCCTACCACCGGAAGGGTTGGCGCGCGAGGTGCGCTTGGCCTATGTCGAAGACCTGAAACGCGCCGGTCTCCGTATCGCCCGGCGCAGCACCCGTTGGCTCTGACCAGAGCGACGAGCAGGGCCGCACGAACAGCCACGAAAGCGTTGAAGAGCCATTGACAGTGAAGGGGGGCCTATGGTCGGGGCAAGCAGTGACGTAGTCATACCCAAAGAGCTCGAGAAGAGGAGCAACCTCATCGCCGGTCGGTGGGTGAACGCCATCTCGGGAGCCACGTTCGCAGTGAGTAGTCCGGTGACCGGGGCGATCCTCGCTGAGGTGCCGAAGTGCGCGGCTGCCGACATCGATGCCGCTGTGGCCGCGGCCAAGGCAGCCTGGCCGGCCTACAAAGCGATGCCGGTCTTCAAGCGGGCCGAAGTGATCCTGCGCATGGCGGAGATCATCAGAGAGCGCGCCGAGCCCATCGCCCAGGTGCTTTCGGTCGAGCAGGGCAAGCCCTACGCCGGTGAGGCGCTGCCCGAGGTTCTGGAGACGGCTCTCAACTTCCAGCTGGCCGCAGAAGACGTGGTGCGTATGGAGACCCCCGTCATCCCCATGCGCGACCCCGCCAAGCGGGTGCTCACCTTCCGGGAGCCGTACGGGGTCATGGCGGTGATCACACCCTGGAATTTCCCTACCGTCATCCCCTCTGAGTACCTGGGGCCGGGCCTGGCGGCCGGCAACACGGTGGTCATGAAGCCGGCTTCCACCACCCCGCTTTCCATGATCCTGGTGGGGCATTGCCTTCAGGACGCGCTGGAGGAGTTCGACCTTCCCTCGGGCGTGTTCAATCTGGTGACCGGTCCGGGAGGGGTTGTGGGCGACTACTTGGTGGCTCATTCCGATGTGGCCCTCATCGGCTTCACCGGCGAGACGGTGACCGGAGAGGCCATTTGTGCCCGTGCCGGCATCAAGATGACACTGATGGAGCTAGGCGGGAACGGTCCGCAGATCGTCTGCGCCGACGCCAACCTCGAGGAGGCCGCGAAGGCGGCGGCGTTCGGCTGCTTCTACAATGCCGGCCAGGTCTGCTGTGCGACGGAGCGAATCCTGGTGGACAGGAAGGTCCACGACGAGTTCGTGTGGATGACGTGACCCATCTGAAAACAGTGGCCATCGACATAGAAAAGACGCTCTGAGAGAGGGGAAGAGAGATGCGAACAAGAAAGAACACAGTCCTGGTCTTCGCCCTGGCGGCCCTCCTGATCCTCGCGCTTGCTGCTTTCTCTGCGGCTTGTGGAGGAGACGAGGAGACGACGACCACCGCCGCCGGCACCGAGACGACGGCTGGCGGCACCGAGACCACCGCCGGTGGCACTGAGACCACCGCAGCCCCGCCCACCGGAGAGCCGATCAAGATCGGAGCTCCGCTGCCGCTGACCGGAGCGTATGCAGCCGACGGCCAGCATATGGAAATGGGTCTGGAGATGGCGGTGGCCGATCTCAACGCCGCCGGCGGCCTGCTGGGCCGCCCGGTAGAGCTGGTGACCTTCGACATCGAGGAACTGCTGCCCGAGACGGTGGCCGCCTCGAAGGACTACCTCATCGAGAAAGAGGGTGTTGACTTCGTGGTCGAGGGTTATGGTGGGTACGGCCCCGACTTTGAGGCCTACGGCGCTCAGAGCGACGTGCCCTTCGTCCACGGCAGCGGCTCGGTGCGCGCGGCCGAGATGGTCAGCACCGATCCCGAGACCTACGGCAACATGTTCCAGGTGTTCCCCGTAGAGGCCGAATACGGGAAACGGGCCTGGGAGGGCATGATCCAGTTCGAGGACAAGTACACCTACCCCAACAAGAAGATCGCCATCCTGCATGGTGACCTCGAGTGGGACCTCAACTACACCGCAGCCGTCGCGGCAGAAGCTGAAGCCGCCGGCTGGGAAGTGGTCATGAACGAGACCTTCCCCTACGGGACTACGGACTGGGGCTCGATCCTGACCCAGATCCGCTCGCTCGAGCCGGCCGCTATCGTGTGCTCGGTGCTTTCGGTGGCGGACATCTCGTCGTTCGTGAAGCAGTTCATGGAGGACCCCACTCCCTCGCTGCTCGACATCTCCTACATGGTGGTCTTCACCGAGACGCAGGAGGCCGTTGGTGACGCTCTAACCGGCGTAATGGGCTACGTCACCAGCTTCGTGCCCCCCAGCCCTGAGAACGACGAGTGGAAAGTTCGTTTCGAGGAGATGTTCGGGATGCCGGTGCCCCTGACCACCCCACCCTCCACCTATGACTCGGTCATGATCTGGACGGAAGCGGTGAAGGCCGTGGGCGACCCCACCAAGTACGCGGAGATCTGCGATCACATGCGCGCTAACCCTTACACCGGGCTGCTGGGCATATACGACTTCAACAACTCGGAGCAGACGGTGCAGGCCGGGCCCGACTTCCCCATCGCCTACGCGCAATACAAAGGCGGCGGTGAGTTGGCCTTCTTCGGCACCGACGAGTTCGTGTTGCCGCAGTACATCGACCCAGCTTGGGAAGCTAAGTAAGAGACCGCTTGGTGAAAGGGGCGGCGGCGGGACGCGTCCCGCCGCCGCTCCGGACCACACGGTGTGAAAGGACCGGGATACCCGCCAAGGTGCTGCTTTCTCTTGAACATGTGACCCAGCGGTTTGGCGAGTTGGCCGCGGTCAACGACCTCTCCTTCGAAGTGGAGGAGGGGGAGGTGTTCGGCATGGCCGGACCCAACGGTGCAGGGAAGACCACGGTCTTCAATCTTATCTCCGGCTTTCTTCACGGGTCGGGTCGCATCTTTCTCGACGGTAAGCGCATCGACGGTCTGCCGCCGCACCGAGTCACCCACATGGGCGCGGCCCGCACGTTCCAGCTCGTCCAGCCTTTCCATTCCATGACGGTGGCGCAGAATCTGCGCATCGGTGAGTACTACGGCGGGAGAGGCGAGACGGGGTTCCATCGAGTCCCCCTGGGCCGACCTCCGCGAGCTTATCGCCTTCGTCGGTCTGGAGGGCAAGGAGGACCGTCCCATAGACGCTCTGAAGCTCTACGACAAGAAGCTGACCGTGCTGGCCTCGGCCTTGGCCACCAAGCCCCGTCTGCTGATGCTGGACGAGGCCCTGGGTGGTCTGAGTGCCGTTGAAGCCGAGCAGAGCCTCAATCTGGTCGGGCGCCTTAACAAGGAATGGGGTCTCACCATCATCATGATCGAGCATCTCATGAGTGCTCTGACCCGCCTCTGCGATCGCATGGTGGTGCTCAACTACGGAGAGATGCTGCGCATAGGCGAGCCTCGGGCAGTGGTGGAAGATCCCGCTGTGATCGAGTGCCTGGTCGGGGGTAAGCGTGCTTGAGGTAGAGAACGTAAACACCTTCTACGGCGAGTACCAGGCCATCCATGACGTGTCACTGCGCGTGGAGAGCGGCACCCTGGTGTCTATCTTCGGACCTAACGGCCACGGCAAGAGCACCCTGCTCAAGACCATCTGTGGCCTCATGAAGCCGGCCAGTGGGATCGTGCGCTTCGAGGGTCGAGAGATCCAGGGTCTGCCTTCGCATAAGGTGGTCGAGATGGGGGTCGTGCTCATCTCCGAGGAACGCCATCTCTTCCCGGAGATGACGGTCATGGAGAACCTCCGGCTGGGGGCCTACCCCAAGAGCGCCCGCTCGAAGGAAGCCGAGAATCTCGAGGTCGTCTTCGGCATGTTCCCCAGACTGAAGGAGTTCGCGAAGAAGACCGCCCTCACCTTGAGCGGCGGCGAGGCCCGGATGCTGGCCATCGGGCGGGGTCTCATGTCAGACGCGCGCTTCTTGGCCATCGATGAGCCCTCCTTCGGCCTGGCCCCTATCCTGCGGACGCAAGTCTTCGAACAGATCGTGGCGCTGAGGGACCGGGGCCTCAGCATCCTCCTGGTGGAGCAGACCACTGGCGATATCGCGGAGCAGTCGGACTTCATCTACCTCCTCGAAGACGGGCGTATCGCGTTCTCGGGCAGCAAGGACGAGGCCTTGCGCGACGACGCGGTGCGCCAAGTCTTTCTGGGCATCACCTAGGCGCGAGAGGGACCGGAGACCGCAGGTGCGAGAGTTCGTAGAAGTACTCATCACCGGGTTCACCATCGGCATCGTCTACTTCTTGGTGGCGGTGGGATTCACCCTCTGCTATGGCGTGGGCCGGGTACTCAACTACAGCTACGGCTCGTTCTTCACCTGGGGAGCGTATCTGGCCTGGGTCTTGGCGGTCGGCTACGCAGATCTCAACTATTTCCTCGTCTTTGTCATCGTTCTTCCCATAATGTTCCTCATGGGGCTGGCGGTCGACCAAGTGATCATCCGGCCTCTGCGTAGCCGACCGGAGTTCGAGTTCAGCGTGCTGCTCGCCACGCTGGGGCTGGCCGTCTTCTTGGACAACCTGGTGCTCGTGATCTTCGGGCCGCGCACAAAATCCCTGCCCGCCTTTCTGGAGGGAAGCGTCAAGATCGGGGGTTTCACCATCAGTTGGCAGCTGCTGGCGATGTTCATTTTCGCCCTGGTTGTGGCCGTCGTGCTCTTGGTGTTCATGGCGAAGACACGCACCGGCATGAGCATGCGGGCGGTTGCCCAGGATCCTACCGGGGCCCGCATCGTCGGGATCCCGCTGTACCGCGTCTTCGCGATCACGTTCGGTATCTCCACCATGCTGTGTGGGGCGGGGGGTATCCTGCTGGCGCCGCGGTTCTTCATGACGCCGTTGGGCGGCTGGACCTTCCTGGTCAAGGCTCTCATCATCGTCATCGCCGGGGGCTTGGGCAGCATCAAAGGCACTCTCTACGCTTCCTTCATGCTGGGCATCCTTGAAGCGATCGTGGGCTGGAAGTTGGGTCTCCTCTGGGTGATGCCGTTCTGGTTCCTCGTCCTGTTCCTCATTCTTCTGGTGCGCCCGGCCGGGCTCTTCGGGGCCAAGGCGAGGAAAGGATGAGCACCGACATGCCGGGTAGGAAAGGCGACAGCGCGGACGACCGGGTCAAGGAAGGCGCCGCTGCCGGGCGACCGACCCAAGGCGCTGCGTCTGAATCGCCAGACGGGGATGATGATGGGCCTGATAGTCATCCTCGCCATCCTGCCCCTCGCCGTTGGAGACAGCAACTACACCATGCGGTTGCTGGTGGTCTCGATGATCTGGGGAGGCGTGGCTATAGCCTGGGACCTGTTGCTCGGCTACGCGGGCATCTTCAATCTGGGCCAGGTCGGGTTCTTCGCCCTGGGAGCGTACGCCTCGGCGATGCTGTCGGAGAACGCGGGCATCAATCCCTGGTGGGGCCTCCCGGCCGGGGCTGCGGTGGGGGCGATCGTGGCCGTGCTACTCGGCCTCCCCAGCCTGCGGCTGGCCGGGATCTACATCGCCCTTCTCACTCTTGCGTTCTACGAAGTGCTGGCGCCTCTTCTGACCGTGGCATCAGCCATCGGCACCGGGGGCAAGCGGGGCATATCGCCCGTGACCCCGTACAGCATCGGCGGGCACACTCTCAGCGGATCGGATCAGGTCCCCTGGTACTATCTCGCCCTGGGACTGTTCGTCGTTTGTCTGGTGGTGTGCTACTTCGCCATCAATTCCCGGTTTCGGCTCGAGCTTCATCGCCCTCCATGACTCCGAGTCTTTCGCGGAAAGCCTGGGCATCTCTCGCTACAAGGTGTCCCTTCTCATCGTGGGGCTATCGGGGCTGCTGACCGGGATGATGGGCGCCTTCTACGCGCACTACACCGGAGTCGTGTCCCCCCGGGTGCTGGGGCTTGAAGTCTTCATCTACCTGGTGATCATGGTGCTTCTGGGAGGAGTGGGCAAATTCCCCGGCCCGGCCATCGGCGCCTTTGTCATCATCTTCGTGAGCGACTGGCTGCGCGAGTTCCAGAACTGGCGCATGCTGATATTCGGGGCGCTGGTGGTGATCCTTGTGATGCTCGCGCCTCGTGGGCTCATGGGGGCTATCGACTCGCTCCAGGCGCGGGTGCGCCGCCGGAACAAGCCCCGACCGCCGGCACCCGATGCGGGGGAGACCTCGTGACGCCTTCGCCGCCGGACGGGACTGCGATCGGAACTGCGCCTCGCCACCCGCGGCCGGTGCGCTGCTCGCATCGCCACCCGCGGGCGACGCCTCGGTCGCCTCGTCCGCCGATATGCAGGAGCTACTCGGGTTTCCGGTCGAGGATCCCGCGCTTTCCTTGCCCGAGACGGCGCAGAAGCTGCTGGAGGCGGCCCGGCGCCTGTTGCTCGCGGGCGGCTTCGACGCCCTCCGGCTGGACGCCATAGCGGCAGAGGCGGGCAAGAACAAGGCCTCGATCAAGTACTACTTCGGCAACAAAGACGGGCTCATCCTGGCCATCCTCGACTCCCTGGATTACGCCGATTGCCTCGCCCTGGCCGAGCACACTCGGGGGACCACCGGCGACGAGCGGCTGCAGCGGTATATCGGGGGTCAGACGCGGCTGGCTGCCGACGCAGACGGCTTTCTCGTGTTCTTCGACCTGCTGCCCTACGTCATCCGTGACGAGCGGCTGCGGCAGCGAGTGGCCGCTCTCTACGAGTGGTACTACAAGATGAACGTCGAATGGCTGGGGTTGGCCGACCGGGTCCGGCCGGAGAACAGGGAACGCTACGTTGGCTTCGTATCCCTGATGGTCGCCGTGGTGGACGGGCTCGCGCCGCAGGCTGCACTCAGACCAAAGGGCTTCGACTTGGAACGATCCTTCGCAACCCTCGAGTTCTTCCTCAAACGCTGCCTGGGCGACTTCCTTGACTCGCTGGACGAGCCCGAGTCGGTCGAGTAGCTTCCGCATGCCGGCCGGCAGCGCATCATCTTTCCATCTGATCTGGCGATTGCCGGCGGGTGCCCAGGCAGCTCGGATGGTCGAGGTCGGGGCCGTTCTCGAGGTGGTCACGCCCCCGAGCGTTCCCGCCCTGTATTTCTGGGCGCTCCAAGTCGACTTCGCCGACGGGCGAGGTGTCTGGGGCGGCGGTCACACCGGCCTACAGTGGAACCGCCGGTACACGGGTGGGACTGCCGTCAATTGGGGCGGATACGCCTCCCGCGAGCTCGGTGGGGGGGTGCTCGAAGGGTCGACATCCGACCTGTCCGGGTTCGCGGACGACCCAAACACCTTGACCTATCCCTGGCGGCCTGGACACGGGTATCGATTCAGGGTCTACCGCTCTCCCGAGTTCCCCGGCGCGTGGCGCGCGGACGTGACCGACACCCGCTCGGAAAAGGTCACGGTGATCCGTGACCTTTTCCCGGGAACTAGGCGGGACCAGGGTTTCCTGCGCCGCCTCTTCTCGTCCGAAGGAGGCTCGTCTGACCCTCCCGGCGGAGATGGGTACCTCACTCGCCCGATCGTCTGGTCGGAGGTGTTCGCCGAGTGCGACGCTCCCTCGGTCTCGGTGCGCTGGAGTGATCTCCGGGCCGTGGATGAGACCGGCGCCGCGTTCAGGCCCGAAGCGGTATCGGTCAACTATCAGTCCGCTTCGGAAGGTGGCTGCCCCAACACTTCGGTGGCTGCGGATGACACAGGGATCGTGCAGATCACCAACACCCCCCGGATCATAGAGCAAGGGGCGATCCTAGCTCTGCCAAGGCCAGAAGTTTGATTGCCAATCGGTCGACCCTCCAGGGGCCACAGAGGGTCTCTGCTCATGCGATCGGCGTGGTCGGGGCACCGGGCAGAGTCACCGTGAAAGTGGAGCCCACGCCGACCGTGCTCTCTACTTCCACTCGTCCCCCGTGGCGCTCGGCCACGTGCCGCACGATGCTCAAGCCGAGGCCGGTCCCGCCGGTCTCGCGCGACCGGGCTTTGTCGACCCGGTAGAAACGCTCGAAGATACGTTGCTGATCGGCCTGGGGTATGCCCACCCCGTCGTCGCGCACGCTCAGCACCACCTGGTCCCGGCCGTCTGCGTCGACCTCCAGACGAATTCCAGGGCGATGTGCCCTCCAGGCTCGGTATAACGACGGCGTTGTCGAGTAGATTGCGTATGAGGGTGCGCAAGGCGACCTCGTCGCCGATCACTAGGGCTGCTCGGCGGCGTGTCGACCGTCAGTTCCTGGTGCTTCGCTGTGGCCAGCGGTCTCACCTCGATGGCCGTCTCAGCAGCCAGCCGGGCCAGGTCGACCGCGGCGAACGCGGTCTCCGGCTGGGACTCCCTGGTTCCTCGAGCCGGGACAGTGTCAGCAGGTCGTTCACCAGGTCGGTCAAGCGGCCTATCTCCGCCGAGAGCCTGTCGACGAACTTCTCGGCCTGCTCCGGGTCCTCGCGGACGGCGTGCCCGAGAGTGCCTGCGAGCAGAGAAAGACCGGCCAGCGGGGTCTTGAGCTCGTGGGACACGTTGGTGGCGAAATCACGCCGCATCCGTCTCGGTGGCGCGCCGGGCCGTCTCGTCCCGGATCACGAAGAGCGTCTGACCGCCGGACGGACGGGGTGCGCCGCTAGAATGTGCGCCTGAGTTCCGTGTCTCGGATCGACTGCAGTGGAATGACCTCTACCGACAACGGCCGGCCGACGGGCAAGTTCGAGCACCTCTGTGATGGCCCCGCCGTTCTCCTGCGCCTTCCGCGCCAGAGCCTGCGCGGGGAACGAGCGAGCCGCCACCACGAGCGGCTGTACCCTCCATGCCCTGCAGATCGGCGCCTAGGATCATCCCGGCCGCCGGATTGCCTCGCAGGAGCGGTCGCCCGTCGGCGTCCATGAGCAGGACTCCCTCGCTCATGGCCGTGAGAACCTGGCCGGAGCGCTCCATCTCGGCCCCGAGCTGCTCCGCTCGCACCTCCAGCTGGGCTGCCATGTCATTCAGAGACTCCGCCAACTCTCCCAACTCGTCCTTGCGTGCGGACGCTGGTGCGGTAGCCGAATTCGCCCGCGGCGACCCGTGCGGTCATGTGCTGCAGCCGCTCTATCGGCGTGGTGATGGAACGGGTGAGCAAGTAGGCGACGGCCAGCGTCGGCAGGAGGAGGATCGCCCACACGATCAAGGGGATCAGCCACGACGCCCGCAGCATGGCGTCGATGCGCGCGGCCGGCACGGCGACACGCAACACTCCCTCGGACCAGGTCGCCTCGCTCGTCCGGGAGAGGGACGGCCACGTAGACCTCCTCCTGTCCAAGAGTGGCGGACTGACGGCGTTCCCGTCCCTCATTCCCGGCCAGGGCCTGGGCCACCTCCGGCCGGTCGGCATGGTTGTCCAGAGTGGCGGGATCGGCCTCCGAATCGGCGAGCACCGTGCCGTCGCTGTCGATCAGCGTGAAGCGCACCTCGCCGGCGTCACCAGCCTTGTCGGTGAGTGTCCTGCAGGGTGGTCGCATCGCTCGCCCCGGCCACGCCGCTACGCTTCTCCACCCGCCGCCGCCTCCAGGACGGCCGCGTACTGGTGGGCCTGCCGGGCCATGTCGTCCTGGAGGCGGTCGAGGAAGACGTCGCGGAGAAGCAGGGCGGAGGCCAGAGCCACGATGCCCGGCGAAGACGAGGGTGGTGAGCGCGAGGACGAGGGGGAGCCTCCAGCGGATGCGCATCAGTCGCCGCCCGTCATCGTGGAGCCAGCCGGTAGCCCACGCCGCGCACCGTCTGCAGAGAGACCTCGGCCTGCACCTCCTCGAGCTTGGCCCGCAGCCGGCGCACGTGCACGTCAAGGCTTCGCGAAGCAGGCAGATACCTGTGGTGCCACACCCGTTCCACGATCTCCTCCCGGGGAAAGAGGTGCCCTGGCCGGGAGAGGAGCAGTTCCAGCAGGTCGTACTCCTTGGGGTTGAGGGCGACCTCGCCATGGCGTGGTGCGGATGGCGTGAGTGTCGCGGTCGAGCACCAGATCACCGGTGCCGATCGTGCCGCCATCTGCTGACGCACCCCGCCGACCGCGATGCCGGCAGGCGTCCGGCGCAGGCGCGCCTGGATCCGGGCGAGCAGCACGTCGAGGTCGAAGGGCTTGGTGACGTAGTCGTCCGCCCCCGACTCGAAGCCCTCCAGCATCGTCTCGCGCTCGCTGCGCGCCGTGAGCATGATGATCGGGCAGGTCGGGCTTGCGCCGGACGATCTCCCTGCTGGCCGCCATGCCGTCCAATGCCGGGCAGCATGAGGTCCATGAGCACCAGGTCGACGTCGCGCGCGAGCGCGGTCTGCAGGCCGGCGCGGCCGTTGTGCTCCTGCAGGACCTCGTAGCCGGCGCGCCGGAGGTTGTAGGCGACGAGATCGGAGATGGTGGCGTCGTCTTCCACCAGGAGGATGCGCTTTTTCTGCTCGTTCTGGCACCCGATCTCCGAGTCGGGCGATGCCTTCTCCCATGCTATCGCTGAATCGCCGGTGTGTCAGGCGACGGTGCACACAATTAACGTCGCCGTAACGGAACGTTAACACCGGCTGTTCGGCGCACTGTTAGCCTACCGAGTACGAGATGAGAGCAGAAGATGAAAGCGAGGAAGACAGGGATGATTCTGCAGAGCACGCGCACACGCCTGGTCGCCGTCCTGGCGGTAGCGCTTCGTCGTGGCGGCTCCTCGGGGTTGTCGCGGCCGGTTGCGGCGGCGACGAAGATCTGCCCAACGCCGGCGGCAGCGACACCACGGGGCGACAGCCCAGGCGGCACGTCCACCACGGCTGGTGGGACCGACACCACCAGCTCAGACGGCTCTGAGCGGCAGCCTGAACGGCGCCGGCGCCACCTTCCCCGAGCCGCTCTACGTGGAGTGGATCGGTGAGTTCCAGACTGGCAACCCCGACGTGAACATCAACTACCAGGGCATCGGCTCCGGCGGCGGCATCGAGCAGTTCACCAAGCTGACCGTCGACTTCGGCGCCTCCGACGCTCCCATGAAGGACGAGGAGATCGCCGCGGCCGAAGCGGCCGGCGGGGCCAAGGTCCTGCACATCCCCACCGTGTTCGGCGCGGTGGTGCTGGCCTACAACCTCGAAGGAGTCGACGGAGCTGAAGCTCGACCCCGACACCCTGGCCGCGCATCTTCCTGGGCAACATCACCAAGTGGAACGATCCCAAGATCGCCGCCCTCAACCCGGGCGTGACCCTTGCCCGACAAGGCCATCCAGGTGGTCCACCGCTCCGATTCCTCCGGCACCACGAACATCTTCACCAGCTACCTGACTCAGGTCTCCCCCGAGTGGGAGAGCAAGGTCGGCAAGGGCAAGGAAGTCAAGTGGCCGGTCGGCGTCGGCGGCCAGGGTAACGACGGCGTGGCCGCGGTGGTCCAGCAGCAGGCCGGCAGCATCGGCTACGTGGAGCTCTCCTACGCCATCGAGTCCGAGTCTGACCATGGCGACCCTCAAGAACAAGGCCGGCAACTTCATCGATCCCCAGCCTCGAGTCCACCTCGGCCGCGGCAGTCGGCGTGACCTTCCCCGAGGACCTGCGCTTCTCGGTGAGCAACAGCGCCGGCGCCCGAGGCCTACCCGATCGTCGGTGCCACCTGGATCCTGGCGTTCGACAAGATGAAGGACGCGGCCAAGGTCGAGATCCTGAAGGCCTGGCTCACCTGGTCGCTGAACGACGGCACTGCCGATCGCGGAGGAGCTGGGCTACGCGCCTCTGTCGGACGAACTGAAGGCCCTGGCCCTCGCGAAGGTCGAATGCCATCAGCGCCTTCTGATCCCCCCGCGCGACGCGATCCGGGACGCGTCCGCGCCGTCCTGGCAGCGGAAGGGAGTCGGCCGTAGGGCCGACTCCCTCTTCGCCGTCTTGCCGCGGCTGTCCGGTGTGCTGGTCCTGCTGGTGCTGGGCTACATGGTCGTCTCCACCACGAGGACGGCCCTGCCGGTCTTCCGGTCGCAGGGCATCTCCTTCGTCACCAGCAGCGAGTGGAACCCCGAGCGACGGCCAGTTCGGCATCCTGGCCTTCATCTACGGCACCGTGGTCACCTCGGTCGATCGCCCTCGTCATCGCGGTGCCGCTCAGTCTGGGCGTCGTCGCTCTTCCTCACCGAGTACTGCGCCCAAGCGGCTGACGGGCCCCATCGCGTACGTCGTCGATCTGCTGGCGGCCGTGCCCAGCGTGATCTACGGCCTGTGGGGCGTCTTCGTCCTCCTGCCCCTCTTCCTGCAGCCGGTGGCGGAGTTCCTGGCCAAGTACCTGGGCTTCATCCCCATCTTCGCCGGCCCGGCCTCGGGTCTCTCGTACTTCGGGGCGGGGGTGGTCCTGGCCATCATGATCATTCCCATCATCAGCTCGCTCTGCCGAGAGGTGTTCGGCACCGTTCCCAGCGAGGACCGGTACGCGGCCTACGCGCTGGGGGCCACCCGGTGGGAGATGATCCGGCAGGTCGTGCTTCCCCGGAGCCGGGCGGGCATCGTGGGCGCGGTCATGCTGGGGCTTGGCCGGGCGCTCGGTGAGACCATCGCGGTGGCCCTGCTCATCGGTTCTCGGCGCGGAGATCGACGCCTCGATCGTTCAGCCCGGGCTACTCGATGGCCGCGGTGATCGCCAACCAGTTCCAGGAGGCCACCGGCGACCACATCAGGGCCCTGGTGGGCGTCGGTGTGGTGCTCTTCGGCATCACCATCGTCGTCAACATGGCCGCCCGCGCGCTCGTGTGGCGGTTCAACCGAGTATGAGCGCAGCGACCTCGACAGCCAGCGCCTCGCGACCGGCGGCCTCGGCGGGCGCTGGGCCGGCGACCGGATAGCGGCCGGGAGTGTCTCTGCGCGACTGCCGGCCGACGCGCAGACGGGTGTGGCGGAACCGCCGGAACACGGCGCTGGTCGTGGCTGGCCGTGGTCTTCACTCTGATCCCGGTGGGGCTGATCCTCTATCAGATCACCCGCGAAGGGCCTGGCCACCATGAGCTGGGAGTTCCTGACCAGCTCCATGCCGTTCAGCTTCCGCAAGGAGGGCGGGGGCTTCCTCAACGCGCTGGTCGGCACGGCGCATCATGGTCGGCCTGGCCACGGCCTGATCTCGGTGCCGCTGGGCATCTTGGCGGCCGTCTACCTGGTCGAGTACGGCAAGAAGAACTGGCTCGCCAAGCTCATCCGCTTCTTCTCCGACGTCATGACCGGCGTGCCGTCGGTGTTCGTGGGCCTGTTCGTCTACACCGCGCTGGTGGTCCAGTTCGGGTTCGGCGCGCTCTGGTGGGCGCCTTCGCTCTGGCCATCATCATGATGCCCATCATCGTGCGCTCCACCGAGGAGATGCTCAAGCTGGTGCCGTCGCGAGCTGAAGGACGCGAGCTACGCTCTCGGCGCGGCGAAGTGGCAGACGGTCACTGCGGGTGATCCTGCCGTCGGCGGCGCCGGGCATCACCACCGGGGTCATGCTGGCCGTGGCCCGCGCGGCGGGAGAGACGGCGCCGCTCATCCTGACGGCCCTCGGCTCGTATCAGCTGACCGCGAAGCTTGTGGGGGAGCCCATCTCCGCTCTGCCGCTGGCCATCTTCGACGGGGCCCGGCAACCCGTTCGCGGCCGGCCAGGCCCGGGCCTGGGCGGGCGCCCTGGAACTGCTCGTCATCGTCCTGGTGTTCACCATCCTCGCCCGGGTGGTCGCCTCGAGGAGTCGCATATCTCGATGATGAACTAACGGACGACCTGGTGACAGCCGGAGTCGAGCAGACGCGGAGGTGCTCGCGAGCTGCCGGTCGTCGCCGTGCGGAGGCAGACTGGACGGCTCGCCCGCGGACTGGCAGAGCAGCCGGTCTTCTCCGTCCGGGACCTGGACGTCTACTACGGCGGCCATCGCCCTCAAGGACGTCAACATGGACATCCGGCCGCGCCGGATCACCGCCATCATCGGCCCGTCGGGGTGCGGCAAGAGCACGCTGATCCGCTGCTTCAACCGCATGAACGACCTGATCCCCGGCGCCAGAGTGTCAGCGGCGAGGTGCTCTACCACGGCGAGGACATCTACGCGCCCGGGGTGGACCCGGTGGTGGTGCGCCGGCACATCGGCATGGTCTTCCAGCGCCCGAACCCCTTCCCCAAGTCCATCTACGACAACGTCGCCTTCGGGGCCAGGATCAACGGCTACAAGGGCGACATGGACGAACTGGTGGAGCGCTCGCTCCGCCGTGCGGCGCTGTGGGACGAGGTCAAGAACACAGCTCAAGAAGAGCGCCCTCGCCCTGTCCGGCGGTCAGCAGCAGCGGCTCTGCATCGCCCGGGCCATCGCGGTCGAGCCCGACGTGATCCTCATGGACGAGCCCGCCTCGGCCCTCGACCCCATCGCCACCGTGCGCATCGAGGACCTGATGCAGGAGCTGAAGCAGGACTACTCTATCGTCATCGTGACCCACAACATGCAGCAGGCGGCCCGGGTCTCCGACGAGACCGCCTTCCTCTACACCGAAGTCGACGAGGAGACGTCGGCCCGCTGGGGGATCCTCGTGGAGTACGGACGACACCAGCAGATCTTCACCAAGCCGCACGGACAAGCGGACCGAAGACTACGTGTCCGGCCGGTTCGGATAGGGTCCGGAAGGGCGAAGCGAGAACATGCGGGATGCATTCCACAGAGAACTGGAGAGCCTCGACCAGGAATCGTGCGCATGGGCGCGCTGGTCGAGCGGAGCACCGAGATGGCGACCACCGCCCTGATCGAGGGCGACATCGAGCGGGCCCAGAAGGTCCGCGACGGCGACGCGAGATCGACGCCCTCTTCCTGGACATCGAGAAGCGCTCGCTGGCCATGCTGGCCCAGCAGCAGCCGGTGGCCGGCGACCTGCGTCTGATCGTGGCCATCCTGCGGGTGGTCAACGACCTGGAGCGGGCCGGCGACCTGGCCTACAACATCGCCAAGCTGGTGCAGCTGAGGACTTCCGCCAGCCGGGCCTCAAGGCGGTGCGCGCGCTGGTCGCCGAACTGGGGCGGGCTGCCGGCCGCCTCATGGGCAAGGCCATCGATGCCTGGGCCACCAAGGACGAGGCGCTGGCGGCCGATATCGCCCTTCAAGACGACGGGCTGGACGAGCTCCACGCCCAGCTCATCGAGAGGCTTGTCGAGCTCAAGGGCGAGGACAGCCTGGCCCCGGCCATCCGCCTGGCCATGGTCGGCCGCTACTTCGAGCGCATCGGCGATCATGCCGTCAACCTGGGCGAGCGCGTGCGCTACTTCGTCACCGGCGACGAGGAACTCTTGGGTTGAGGAGCCGACTGCGTGGGGTGCCCCACGCAGTCGGCCACCCTGCCACCCTGCCTTCCCGCCGCCCCGGGGCAACCCCGACCTAGAAGCTCACCCCGCGCTCCGCGGCCATCTCCCTGAAGCGGCTCTCGATCGCGCTCAGCCGGTTCACGTAGCTGGAGAACCCCGAGACCCCGCGGCCGTAGTAGACCGCGGCGAACTCCTCCCAGAGCGGTCTCTCCGCGCTCAGGAGGGGCAGGTAGAGGCCGTTGATCGCCGACTTGAGGTAGCGACCCCACGCCGCCATGCCTATCGCCGGGGTCGGGTAGGAGTACCAGTCCTTCCCGGCCACCCAGATCCGTCCGGTCGAGAGCTGACCCCAGGCCGTGTCGCTGCCGTGGTAACGGAGGCAACCGAAGTTGTTGCTTCGGGCCAGCGACCCTCCGAGTTCAGGATCGCCCAACGAGGTCTCGGCGGCCATTATCGCCAACTGCGCCAGGGGAGGGATGCCGTACCAATCGGCGTTTTGGAGCACCATCGCCCCGGTCACAGGGCTGTGGTGCGGCTGGAACAGGTACGTGTCCATGAAGGCCGCCAGTGCCTGCTCCTCCGGCGTGAAGCCCGCTTCCTGGGTGGCGCTGTCGACCACTCCCGACCCAGGATCCACGGAGCCTTCTTCCAGCAGGGTGGTGGCGCGATGAAGGACCAAGCTCAGCTGCGCCCGAGTTATGGAAAGGGCGGGATCGACTCGGTCTCGGTCGCCCGAGAAGAGCCCCTTCATAAGAGCCAGAGCCACGTAGGGGCGGGCGGCGTCGGACACGGCCGCTCGGTCCGAGAAGACCGCGAGAGCCTCCTCGATCTCTCGGACGGTCAGGCTGGTCGCGGCCGCTTCCAGACCCAGGCCGCGGACGACCACGATCGCCGTCTGCTGCCCGGACAACAAAGCCCGCGGCCGGAACGTGCCGTCCGGGTACCCGGTGAC
This sequence comes from uncultured Actinomycetes bacterium, assembly GCA_963806155.1. Taxonomy (GTDB): domain Bacteria; phylum Actinomycetota; class Thermoleophilia; order RBG-16-64-13; family RBG-16-64-13; genus CAVPLM01. The sequence goes on along the minus strand of CAWDXC010000014.1, from coordinate 51,286 downwards.
CCACCCCGCAGCGAGGGCGGCATCCACGTATGGGGCGTAGATGCCGTCCACGTCGGAGAAGGAGGATCCAGGACCGGCCACCGTCAGCCCGCGCCACGAGACCAGCATCTTGGCAGCCTGGGCGCGGGTCACGGGGTCATCGGGGCGGAAATCGCCTCCGGCGAAGCCGATCACGACTCCCTCGGGCGACGAGGGCTTCTATGGCCTCATGTGCGGGGTCGGTCTCAGCGACGTCGGGGAAGGTGGAGGGGTGGGCCTGCGCGGTCTGGACGACAGGGGCTCCGAATAGCGTCAGGAGCGCGAGAAGCAGGGTGGAACCGGTGATTGCGATCGTTCTGAGTCTAGTGGTCTTTTGTGGTGTCTTGTTCGTTTCCAGCGTCTTCTTTCTCTTCATACCTCTGCCTGTGTTCGTTTGCAGCTGCATGAGAGCGGGTGGGGGGTTAGTGCCAGGCCAGGGCGTACGTCGTCCGAGAGCGCGCGGGCGTCAGAGGACGCGCCTACGCGATCGGATAGCTATGGGGATTCTCTAGTGGATGGGAGTCTCGCGACGCGCTTTGGGCCTGGTCAAAACTCTCCAGCTCGCCCTCTGCCAAAGTCTAAGACTATAGAGACTAAGGCTGTTTGTTATACAACGGCGCCGGATGATACCAGGCCGGCGGACCGTTGTCACCCACACCGGCAAGGTCGCCTTCGGGCACCGGCGATACCGTCGAGCGCCGGCGACCGTCCGGTGCCTCGTCTAAACGGGCGTCCAGAGGCAGGTCTTCCAGGTACTCCGCCACCTCGTCCGCGGCCATGGGTCTGCCGAGGTAGTAGCCCTGCCCCCTGTCACAGCCCAGTGACTCCAGGAGCCGCAGTTGCTCGCTGTATTCCACTCCCTCGCCGGTGACCTTCAAGCCCAAGGTGTGGGCCAACGCCGTTATGGAGCGCACGATCTCAAAGTCGGTCTGGCTACTCACGATCTTCGCGATGAACGCGTGATCGATCTTGAGCTCCTGTACGGGGAACGCGGTCAAGTGTTGCAGCGAAGACGAGCCGGTGCCGAAATCGTCGAGACAGATCGTGAGGCCGATGCCGCCCAGCTCCCGCATCACCTGGCGGGACTTCTGCGGGTCTCGGATAAGCGCGGTCTCGGTGAGTTCGATGATCAGGCTTTCCGGTGTCACCCGCCACTGGTCGAGGCATTCCAGAAGAGTGCTCATGAAGTCACTCTCGGTGAGTTGGCGCGCCGACAGATTGAAGCTCACCGGCACCCCGGCGAGGGAATGGCCGGGCATACGCCAGCGGCTCAGCTGACCGCACACCTCGTCGAGCACCAGGGCGCCCAGAGGGATGACCAAGCCGCTGTTCTCGGCCACGGTCATGAACTCGTCGGGGAAGACCAGGCCGCGTTGCGGGTGGCGCCAGCGCAGCAGGGCCTCGAGCGACGAGACCATTCCCGTCTTGAGATCGATGATAGGTTGGTACACGAGGGAGAAATCCCGGCACTCGATAGCCGCGCGGAGGTCGTTCTCGTCTTTCATCGTCCGAAGCACCGACTTGTGCATCTGCTCATCGAAGATGCGGTAGCGGTCCCTGCCCGCCTCTTTCGCCTGGTACATGGCGGTGTCGGCCGCGCGTAGCAGATCATCCGGGTCCTGGTAGGACTCGTTCCAGATCACCACTCCGATGCTCGCCGTCGTGGACATCGCCTGTCTACGGAAGAGCACCGGCGCGCGCAGTTCCTCCTGGATCCTCTCCAGAATGGGCAGCACGTCCCGTACGCTGGTGATCTCGTGCAACAGGATCATGAACTCGTCGCCGCCCATGCGGGCTACGGAGTCCGCCTCCCGGACGCAGGTCTTCAGCTTGGCGGCTACGCCCCCGAGCAGCACGTCTCCGGCCAGGTGGCCGATGCTGTCGTTGATGAACTTGAAGCGGTCGAGGTCGAGCACGATGACGGCAAAGAGCGCGTCCGGTTGCCGGCGTGCCCGGTGTATGGCGTTCTCGAGCCTGGCCATGAATAAGATGCGGTTGGGAAGACCGGTGAGACTATCGGTGAGGGCCTGGTCGCGCAGGCTGTTCTCCAGGCAGGCGCGTTCGGTCACATCGTGGACCACCAGGAGCCGCCCCAGCGCGCGATCCCGCTTGTTGAGACGGGTGATGTCGATCTCGAACTCGCGCTGGTCGCCATTGCATCCCATCGTGATCTGAGCGCGCTCCGTCCCGGCAGCGTAGGGTGCGGCTAACTGGGGCCACGCCTCCCAGGTCTTGGCGAGCGGCTGCGCCAGTATGTCAGCCATCGGCCGGTCGATGAGCCTGCGGGCGGCCTCGTTGAGGTCCACCACTCGGTCGGTCTCGTCGAGGACGAGAAGGCCGTCCTTCATGTTGTCTATCAGCGTCCGCCGGGCCACGGGGACCAGAGTGAAGAGACGGAAGCGGAACAATCCCCAGCCCACGATGACCCCCGCCAACCCGAAGACCACGGGCGTGAAGTCGTGCCGGGGCAAAGCGTCGGGGGTGATTATGTAGACCATGTTCCAGGCCAGGGTGACCAGGAGGCCGAGGAGGAGCACGGAGGGCTGCCCGCGTCGGGACGGCGGCGCGGACATGACCCCCCTCAGGAGGACGAAGGCGGCGCCCAGCGCCGCGAGGTAGCTGCAGGCGGAATGCACCCAGAACCAGGTACCGAAGGTGCGGCCCACCACGGCATAGGAACCGGCGGTGTCCAGCCACACCTCAGCCCGCATAAGATGGTGAAAGCCATTGGTCCATACCAGAGCGAGCGAGATCAGGGGGACGACGCTCAGAACGACCAGGTTGCGCTGGGTGAGCCAAGATCGCCGCCCCGTGTAGTCGAGGGCCATGACCAGCGACAGCGCCGGGATGGACACGATGGCGATGTATTGGAGGTCGGCCCAGAAGAGCTTTGCCTCCAGGCCTACTGCCGCCAACTCCAGAGCGTCGGCCAGCGCCCAGAAGGCTGCCAAGCCCGTGATGATGGCGAACGGAAGCGCTCCCGGGAGGGAGCGATTGCGCCAAGCGTGCCAGGCCAGCCCGACAGTGAGCGGGACGACGGCAGCAAGGAGCAACAGGCTAGGTGTGAAGTCGAATCGCACGCTTGTTCCTCACCCGTTTTGTCGGCATAACGGGGGAGGAACTGAAGCTGGGCTACGGGGCTAGGAAAGTATGTCTTTGCGGCGGAAGATGAACCAGGCGATACCCGTCATCGCCACGATCCAGACGGCGAAGTTGATGAGCGCATCGCGTATCGGACTGCCTGGAGCCTCCTCGACGTCGCGGTCGCTGGGCGCCGCTACGAAAGGATATCCTTTCTCCGGAACCTAAGATACGCTAGACCGGTCATGCCCACGATCCACACGGCGAAGTTGATAAGCGCCTTGATGATGGGTCCCCAGACGATCGGTGACCGGAAGAAGTTGGTCCAGGCTGCGAAGTGGCTGGTAAAGAGGTACGGCTTGAGGAAATCGAAGACCGAGAATGCGCCCAGGGCTTCCATGATGATCACCAGAACCAACGAGGCCGCTACGGCTGTGAGGCTCGAGTTAGTGAGCGTCGAGAAGAATGCCGCGAGCGAGACCACGGTGACCATGCCCACCATGACGAAGGCATACGAGGCGGCCGTCAGTCCCAGGGCGTGTCCCACCCCGACCGTTTGGCCGGAGAACAAGGTGACCGGGTGCAGGCCGAACACAGCGCCCCCGGCGATGATGGCCGCCACCCCCATGATGAACATGCCGATGGCCACGTATGCGTTTGCGACGAACCATTTCGCCATCAGGAACGCACCGCGACGGACGGGCTGCATCAACATGGTGCGCAAGGTGCCGTTCTCGGCTTCTCCGGCGATGGTGTAACTGCCCGACATCGAGGAGAGAAGCGGCAGGAGGAAGGTAGCGAGGGCCAGGAGTGCGGCGACCGTCACATACATGCCGTTCGTCCGGATCTGCTCGAAGAACTGCTCGCCCACATCGGCGCCTCCGCCTCCACTCCCCCCGCCTTGGGGGCCCCCGCTCGAGAAGCGAAAGGCGAGGGTGATGAGGAAGGGGACCAGGAACAGGCCGGCCCAGCCGATGTAGGTGCGCTTCTGATAGAGCGTCTTCACGAATTCTCGACGGATCGCGCTCATTTCGGTTCTCCTCCCACGCCGGCAGGAGGGGCCCCGGCGCCCGGATCGGTCTCTGCTTCGGCCGTGAGCTCGAGGAACATATCCTCCAGCCCCTGCTCGATAGCGGGGACCACGGCCAGTATGTCGATGTTGCCGGCAACGAGACGGCGCACCATCTCGGGCACGAAACCGTCGCCGGATTCCACCATGATGTAGTTCTCGTCCTGGCGGAACGTCCCGGGTGCGGCTATCGCCCGGATGATCTCCCAGGCTCGACTCTGATCGCCCGTGAGCACCTTCACGGCATGGCTCGCGGGATGCAGTTCCGACACGGGGCCCTGGACGACCACCCGTCCCCTGCTCATGATCGCGGCCCGGTTGCAGACCAGTTCCACCTCGTGGAGGAGGTGCGAGGAGAGGAAGACCGTCGTCCCCTGATTACCGAGGTCACGGATCAACTCTCGGACGTCCTTCATGCCCTGCGGGTCGAGGCCGCTGGTCGGCTCGTCCAGCACGATGACGTCGGGCTTGTGGATCAGCGCGAGCGCGATGCCGAGACGCTGCCGCATGCCGTGCGAGTAGCTGCCCACCTTGGACTTGCCTCGCTCGCTCAGACCGACCATCTCCAGGACCTCGGAGACACGCTCTTCGCTGACCTCACCGTTCATCTCGCCGAGCAGGCGCAAGTTGCGGCGGGCGGTCATATTGTTGTAGAACATGGGATCGTCTACGAATCCACCCAGGTGGCGGAGCGCCTTGAGACGATCGTCGGGTACCTTGTGGTCGAGCACCTGCGCGTAGCCGCTGGTAGGGTAGGTCAGGCCGAAGATCAAGCGGATGGTGGTGGTCTTGCCGCAGCCATTGGGGCCGAGGAAGCCGAAGACGTCGCCCCTGCAGACGGACAGATCGAGGCTATCGACGGCCCGCAGGCGCTTGAAGTCCTTGGTCAGCCCGTGGGTAGACAGGACGACGGGGCGGCCGTCACAGCCTACAGGCAGTCGGTCGTCGAGCGAGGGGTCGAATCGTTCAGCGGACACTGGCGATGAACTCCATGAGATCTGTCTGGGAGACGCTGCCTGCAGCGACGAACAGCAGTCCGTCCTTGTCCCAGAGGGCGACCGAACCAAGCGCAGTATTGAGCTGGTAGATGGTCACACCCCCCGCGTTGGTGCGGCTCAGGAGCGGGATGGCGGCCAGCATCTGCTCGAATTGGGCGGTGAGTTCGCTCGGGACCTTGGCCTCGACGAGCACCACCGTTCCGAAGCCTTGGCCGTAGCGCTGGATCACCGTAGGACCGACGGTGATCGGGCCCGAGGTCAGCGACGACGGCAGCGACTGCGGCGGAGTGGCGGCGGACGAGGTGTCTGACGAGGTGGACGATTGGGCGTCAGAATCGGACCCGGCCGCGCCGAACCCGAGCATGCCCGACCCGAGCGCGCCGGACTGTATCTGGCTGAGCAATGACTGAAGGTCGACTTGCTGAGCCGGGATCACGAACGCGCCGCCGAAGGCGAGCGCGGGATCGGTGGTCTGCGGGGCAGGAGGCGCAAAGCCGGCCTTGGCGGCGGCTTCGGCCAGAGTCAGCGGGGCTTGCTCGTCTGTCGAGGTAGCTTGCTCGCCCGTAATGTCAGGCTTGACTTCCGCACTGGCGCCGGATCCGCCTGCCATCACTACCGGGAGGGTCAGCGTCTTGTGCTCGACTGTGGCGGTCGGCGGCGGCGTGAAGGCGAAGATGCTATCTGCCAGCTGGGAGTAGGAGACGCTTGTGAATCCGGCCGTGAGGACGGGTTTCGCCGTGCCCTTGGCGTAGACGTCGATCTTCAGCGGCAGGTAGGTCTTGCTGTCGATGGCCACCTGCACCGAGCCAAAGACGGTGTTGGTCGCCTTGGGGATCAACGACAGTACGTAACAGCTTTGTCCCGCCACGGTCACGTGATCGCTCACGGCAAGCGCGGCATCGGGGGCGAGCTTCTGGATGAAGTCGTCGATGGCAGCTACGGGGTCGGTGACGGCCGTCTGTGAGGATTGGGTGGTGCCGCTCTGGTTCGCGCCCACGCCCTCGGGCGTCTTCAACCCGGCAGGAAGCGTGTACTCGGTGGCGGTGTTGCCCATGGACGTGTACACCCACACGCTCGTGGAGTCGCCCACGATGGTGGTGTCGCCGATCGCGCCCTGGATCTCGAACCGAGCCTTGCCATCCTGGACCCAGACCCGCCCGGAGCCACCCGACAACAGCGCCGTGAAGTCGCCGCTGCCTTGTCCTCCGAAGGAAAGCATGGACAGTCCAAGCACGTCGTTCTTCCAGCTGACGTCGCCGCTCACGGCGGAGACGTCACCCGCGTGCTGGGCCACGTTGGCCAGCAGCTGGGCCGGGGTGATGGTGGCTAGTTGTGGTTCGCCTTGTGCGCGGGCTTCGACCAGGCCTACGGTCACACCGGCCACTACGAGAAGCGCCACGATGGCGATGACGATCAAAGAGCGTCTGTGCACGATGACTCCTTTGCTGGCATGACGCGGATTCTTGCTTCCATTAGCGACGAGAGGTTACACCACGGCGCCCGCATCGACATCCGCTTACTGGACGGTTCTTCCCGTACTCCTGCAGATGTAGTCTCACTCGGCGCCATCGGTCTCTCCCGGTTGCACCAGGCCCAACTCGTAGGCCAGCATGACGAGCTGGCCGCGGTCCCGGGCTCCGAGCTTGGCGAGGATGCGGCTCACGTGAGTCTTGGCGGTCAACGGACTCAACACCAGGCGGCCCGCGATCTCCTCGTTCGAGAGTCCTCGCGCCACCAGAGCCATCACTTCGCGCTCCCGCTCGGTAAGGACCTGCAATCCCGCGGAAGAGCCACGCCGCGGCCGCGGGCGACTGGCATAGTCGGCGATCAGGCGGCGAGTCACACTGGGCGAGAGGAGCGCGTCGCCGGCGGCCGCCACCCGCACGGCTCGGATGAGCTCTTCTGGCTCCGCGTCCTTGAGGAGAAAGCCACTGGCCCCCGCCTGCAGCGCCTCGAACACGTAGTCGTCGACATCGAATGTCGTGAGAATGACCACTCGCACGCCGGCCAGATCCTCGTCCGAGGAGATACGGCGGGTGGCCTCCAGGCCGTCGACACCGTGCATGCGGATGTCCATGAGCACCACGTCGGCTGTGAGCTCGCGGGCGAGCCGCACGGCCGAATCGCCGTCGGTCGCCTCACCCACCACTTCGATGTCGGGCACGGTCGACAGCAGCATCCGTAGTCCCGCGCGGACGAGCGGCTGGTCGTCCGCCAACAACACCCGGATGGGGCTCATGCGACCCCGCCAAGCGGAAGATCAGCCCGGACCATGAATCCCCCGCCGGACCTGGGCCCGGCCTCGAGCGACCCGCCTACCGCCTCGGCTCTCTCCCGCATCCCTGTGATCCCGTATCCGGACCCCCGTCCATCATCCGGTGTCTGCCCGTTGCCGTCGTCGGCCACCGAGACGGTCAGGGAGGCCTGGTCGTAGCGCACCTTAACGTCCGCGTGGCGGGCCCCCGAATGTCGGAGGACGTTGGTCAGAGCTTCCTGAAGGATCCGATAGGCCACGTTGCCCACCTCCGCGGGCACCGTCCGGTCTCCTCCCTCGCGGCTCACCGATACCTCGATGCCGCCTGCGCGCAGGACGTCGGCCAGCTCTGCCAACCGATCCAGGTTGGGGGCGGGAGCCGCGCCCCCCGGAGTGGGCTGCCTGAGGACCCCAAGCGTCGCGCGCAGTTCTGCCAAGGCCGACACGCTGGCCCCTCGGATCTGGCGTAGGGCCTCCCGGGCTCCCGCCGGGTCCGAATCGAGGACCGCGCTGGCGGCGCCTGCCTGCAAGGAGATGGAGGCCAAGGCGTGAGCGACGCCGTCGTGGACATCGCGAGCGATGCGGAGCCGCTCCTCGTTCACCCGGCGTTGAGCCTCTTCCTCCCGGGTACGCTCGGCGTGCAGGGCCCGCTGCTTGAACTCCTCCACGTATGCTCGCCGGCTGGCGACGGCGTATCCAAGAGCTGTGGAGCCCACGATCCACGCCACATCCCGGACCAGATCCTCGACCAGAGCGGAACCCGGCGCGAAGATCAAACGGATGATCAGGATGCTCACAATCGCGGTCGCGGCCCCGATCAGAGACCCTCTGCGATAGCCGCGAGCCCCCACCGTGTAGAGCGCGACGGCGATCGGGAGCATCACCGGAGGAACGGGTGAGGAAAGGCCGAAGGCGAGTATGGCCAGGATCAAGGTCCCGGCAAGAGCCAGGTACGGGCGCCTCCGGCGCAGGAACAACGGCAGGGCCACGATCGCGGAAAGCACGGTGGGTAGGACAATGGCCGAGGCCTGCTTGCCGTCTCGGATGCCGCCGCCTACAGCGACGGCTACCAGAAGTATGGCGACCGTCACCGCGATCGCCGCGTTTACCGCGAGAGGGTGTTCTCTCAGGAGTCTGCAGAGTTCTCTATACACCGTTCTGCGAATGGTAACCCCGTTCACTAGTGCGCGTCGATATTCCTGCAGGAGGCACTTCACCTGCTTCTGCAGGACGAGGCCAAGCGACCAGGGTCTTGCGCAAAAAGCCATGAGGGTGGGTCGAGTGCCCTGAAAACGTCTGACGTCACAGCTATCGGTGAGATTGCCTGCTAAAAGTCACTTCTCACGGGGCACTGTACGAGGCTCGCCGCTGTCACAACGACGTGCAAAAGGCTCCAGCACGCGTTCAGGATTCATTCAGGAAACTAATGCGAATATACTGCCATGGAGTCACACAGCATTGCTCAACCCCCCTCCTGAGCTGTGGCCCCAACCCTGTCCGGTGGATGTTGGACCCGACCGGGGCGAGACACCACCACGCCCACACGGCGGAGACGGCGTTTGTGGCGCCCGGAACATCCGGGCGCCACGCCCGCCGTGTGACTCTCGGTAAAGCCCCCCTTCTTTCTCCTCATTCTGCTCGTTCCCGCAGTCTGTACCCTTGTCCGCGGTAGCCTTCTCAGCGGCCTTCTAGGGCGACGCTTGTCCGGAGTCGCGCGGCGGGCGATACTACGGGCACCATGATGGAGCTGCGCATCTTCGTTCTCGAGGACGACCCTCAGATGCGCTCCTTGCTGGTCCGCGGTCTGCGCGAGGAGGGCTACGAGGTGCAAGGCTACGCCACGGGCGCGGAGCTGCTGCGCAAGGTGGCCGATGTGATCCCCGACCTCTTCGTGATCGACATCGGGTTGCCGGACGCCGACGGGCGCGATGTTTGCCAGGCCCTCAGGGCCCAGGGCGTGTCGGCCCCGGTCCTGTTTCTGACCGCCCGTGACTCGCTGCCCGACCGGCTGTCGGGCTTCCGAGTGGGCGGAGACGACTATCTCACCAAGCCTTTCGCTTTTGCCGAGCTGCTCGCGCGCCTGGAGGCCCTGACCCGCCGGAGTGGCGCGGAACGCACCGTCGAGACGGGTGGTCTGACTCTCGATCCGGCGAAGCACGCGGTCTCGTGCGGGAACGAGACGGTGCCGCTCACTCCCACCGAGTTCCGCTTGCTGGCGAAGTTGGCCGCTGCTCCCGGGGAAGCGATACGGAGAAAGGCTTTGATAGAGACCGCCTGGCCCCACGGGGCCATCGTCTACGACAACACGCTGGATGCCTACATCGCGCGCCTGCGGCGCAAGGTGTGCTCGCTGCCGGGGGCGCCGCAGATCGTGACGGTGCGCGGCGTGGGCTACTCCCTACAATGAGGTCGGCGCGCGGTACCACGCGACGGACCGGCGGCCGGCGGGGCGTCGACCGGGCGCCGGGCATCGGGCTGTCCTGCGGCACCGTGGCGCCGCCGGGCATCGCGTCGCCGCGGATCGTGCTGGCGCTGGACCTTGCGGCGATGGGCGCCTGCGATGACGCCGGGCACCACGCGGCCGCTGCGCGTCGACCGGTCTGGGCGGGGCTCGGCATGAGGCGCTTGTTCTCGCGCATGGGCGTCCGCGATCGCCTCCTGCTGGCGGTCTTGGGTACGGTGGCCGTGGCTCTCGTGACCGCGACCGTGGCCTTCAACCTGGTGTTGGATGCCAGCCTCAGCTCCGATGCCGACGAGCGTCTCCAAGCGATGGCCCTCGACGAGAGCCGCACGATCAGTATCTCCCCCAACGGTCAGGTGAGCCTGGCCCGGCCCAGCGGTGACATCAAGGAACTGGGTTCGCAGATATGGGTCTTCGTAGGCGACATCACCTTCTCCGCGCCCACGGTCGACCCCGTCATCGAGGCGGCCGCCAAAGCACTCGACGGTCAACCGGCCCAATTCGCCGATGTGCCTGACTACGAGGTGAGACTGTACGGCATCCCTCTGGAAAACGAAGGCGAGCGCATCGGCACCATCGTGGCGGGCTTGTCCACGGCCTCCTACACCCGCACTCAGAGGACGACCCTGATGGGGACGGTGGCGTTCACCGCGGTCCTGTTGATCATCGTGGGCTTCGTCGGCCGCTGGGTGCTCAACGCGGCGTTCCGGCCGGTGATGAAGATGACCGCCGAGGCCGAGGCCTGGAGCACGGAAGACCTCGACCGTCGTTTCGACATGGGGGAGCCTCACGACGAGGTCACCCAACTGGCCCACACGCTGGACGGCATGCTCGATCGCCTGGCTGCGAGCCTCCGCCGGGAGCAGAGATTCTCGGCTGAAGTCTCGCACCAGTTGCGGACCCCCGTGGCTAAGATCAAGACCGAGGCCGAACTGGCTCTTCGCCGGGAGCGCGATTCCGAGTACTACCAGGAGGCGTTCGGCTCGGTCCTCTATAGCGCCGACCAGATGGCGCGTACGGTCGAGGCCTTGCTCGCCGCGGCTCAGGAAGAAGGCAGCCTCGCCCGAGGACGGGCAGACGTCTGGCAGGTGCTGGCGGACGTGGTCAGCTCCATCGGGGTGTTGGCCGACGAGCACGAGGTGGAAGTGAGGGTGCAACCCCCGCCTCGCGCTCTACGCGTGGGAGTGGAGCGCGACATCGCCGTGCAGATCCTCCGTCCGGTAGTGGAGAACGCCTGCCGCTTCGCCAAAGCGGAGGTGCTTCTGGGGGCCTCCCGGAACGGCAAAGAGGTGTACTTCCTTGTGGAGGACGACGGCCCGGGAGTGGCGGAGGAAGAAACGGAGCGTATCTTCGAGCCGGGTGTGCGGGGCAGCGCGTCCGAGAAGAAGGCCGACGGAGACCGAGGCACCGGCCTGGGTCTCCCTCTGGCCAGGCGCTTGGCCCGGGCGGCCTCCGGCGACGTGGAAGTGAGACCGGGCGAGACGGGGGCCCGGTTCGTCGTGCGGTTGCCGAGCGGGTAGATCTGGGCGCCGGCCAGACGGCGCGTCACCGGGCGTGGAGCGGCGCGATGACCGGCGGCGGGGGCGTGAGGCCGGGGCGACTGCCGGAGCGGCGCGGCGGCCGGGACCGCCGCGACGAGCGTGTGAGACCGGGGCTTGCAGTGGGGCCGCGGCGATCGAGTGTCGCCACCGCCCGATCGAGACAGCGCGGCTGCGTGGCATGTGAGCTGCCGCCCGGTCCAGACGGCGCGGCTGCGGGGGGGCCCTTGCGACACCGCCAGCTGGGGCGGCACGAGGCCGCGGAGACCGTCGCTACCCTACCGGTACCAGAGGATGTGATTCGCTTCCAGGGGCACGGCGACGCCCCGATGCCACGGTACCACCCGCGGCGTGTAGTCGTTCGCGGGCCGTCTGGCCGGTATGGTGGTCCGGAGCGTGTAGGATTCGGCAGAACGGTCCCGCTTCTTCGGCGCGCCCACATCGGCGATAAGGACATGGCGCTCGGGGACGTCCCCCTCCACCGGCTCGGCGTACAACTCGACCGAGACGGCGCCCGGCGGGATGCTCCCCAGGGCGATCTCCACCGCGAACGAGTGTGTTTCGCCATGGGGTCCCGGGGTGGTCTCCGCCGAGTAGTCCAAGAACGCGATCTCTCCCCAATGGCTGTCGAGGAGCGCTCGCCAGGCCTCGATGTCGGATGCGACGGCGTCCGGAGCCGGCTTCGCTTTGGGTGTCGCACGCGACCCGCCGCCGCTCGGTGCGGGGGAGACGGGGCCAGCGGGCTGGGGTCTGGTGCCGGCGCGCTCCCGGTAGGCCGCTGCCCCGGGCAGGTAGTATCGCTCCAGGTAATCCTTCATCATGCGGTTGGTCGAGTACTGCGGCGCCAGGCGGGCCATGCTCTCCCGCACCCTGGCGATCCAGCGTCGGGGGATCCCCTGCTCGTCACGGTCGTAGAACTCGGGGATGATCTCGTTCTCGAGAAGATCGTAGAGGCGCTCGGCCTCGATCGCGTCCCAGGCTGGGTCGGAGTCGTGCTCCAGGCCGTCTCCCAGCGCCCAACCCACATCGGGGGCATAAGCCTCGGCCCACCAGCCGTCCAGTTCGGACAGATTCAGGCCGCCGTTGACCAGGACCTTCATGCCGCTGGTGCCGCTTGCTTCCCAGGGGCGGCGGGGCGTATTGATCCAAAGGTCGACCCCGTGCACCAGGTGCTCGGCGATGTCCATGTCGTAGTCGACCAGGAAGATCACGTGGGGGCGGATCGTGCAGCGGCCGATGAACTCCGTCCACTGCCGGACCATGGCTTTGCCGGCGGTGTCGGCCGGATGAGCCTTGCCGGCCAGCACTAGCTGCACCCTGCTCTCCGTGCCGCACATGAGGCGCTCCAGGCGATCGGGATCGTGCAGCAGCAGGTTCACCCGTTTGTAACTGGTGAAGCGCCGGGCGAAACCGAGGGTGAGCACGACGGGATCGCACAGACAGGTGACGTCGGAGCCCAGGCTCTCGAGACTGCCCGCGACGGCTCCTTGTTGCCTGACATGCTCGCGGGCGACGGCGATGAGCTTGCGGCGGTTGGAATCGCGGAAGGCCCACAACTCTTCGTCGCTGGCCTGCCGGATCAGATCGCCTAGACCCTCCAGACCGTCGAGCCAACGGTCCTGGCCGCAGATCCGGGTCCAGAGGGCGTCGGCCTCCGGTGAGTCCCACGAAGGGACGTGGATGCCGTTAGTGACATGGCCGACCGGGACCTCCCGGCGCGGCCAGCGGGGGAAAAGAGGCTGAAAGAGCCCGCGACTCACCTCGCCGTGGAGGCGGCTCACCCCGTTGACGGCACCGCTACCGCGGATGGCCAGATAGGCCATGTTGAAGGGTTCGGCCCCCTGGTGGCCGGGGGCGCCGCTGTCCGGGGCGCGGCCTGCGGCGCCCTCGTCCAGGGGGCCGCCGGGGGCGCCACCTGAGGCCAGGTCGCTCGCGGCGCACTCTGCCGGGGGACCGGCACTCTCAGTTCCCGCCAGATGGGTAGGAGTACAGGCCACGGAGTCGAGACAGCGACCCAGGGCGAGCAGCCGCTCGATTCCTATTCCGAGTTCATTCGCGTAGTCTCCCAGGTGCTCCGACACCAGCGCTGGCGGAAAACGATCGAAGCCGGCCTCCACCGGCGTATGGGTGGTGAAAAGGTTCCCGGCTCTCGTGGCGGTGAGGGCCACCTCGAAGCTGACTCCCTGGTCCTGCATGAAGCAGCGTGCCCGCTCCAGGACTGCAAGCGCCGCGTGACCCTCGTTGAGGTGGCACACGTCGGGCTCTATGCCCAGTTCACGCAGCAGGCGCCAGCCGCCGATGCCCAGGATCATCTCTTGCTGCAGGCGCATCTCGGGCCTGCCCCCGTACAGTTCGCTGGTGATGCCCCGGTCGGCGGGGCTGTTCATGAGGTCGTTGGCGTCGAGCAGGTAGAGGTCCACCCGGCCGGCGCGGACCTGCCACACTCGCAGGTGTACCGGACGCCGGGGAAACTGCAGAGTGACGGTCACCCATTCGCCCTCGGCGTCGCGCAACGGCATGATGGGGAGCTGTCCGGGATCGTTGTAGGGGAAGAACTCGATCTGGTCGCCATCCGCGCTCAGTGCCTGCCGGAAGTAGCCCTGCTGCCAGAGCAGCCCCACACCCACCACGGGGACACCCAGGTCGCTGGCCGCCTTGAGGAAATCACCGGCCAGGATGCCCAGGCCGCCGCTGTAGATGGGCAGGGCCTCGCTCAGGCCGAACTCCATGCTGAAGTAGGCGACGGGGCCGAGGAGCGCCGGCGGCGCCGGGCGCGGGGCGGCGTCGGGGTCTGGGGCGGCGTCGGGAGGCTGGGCGGTGACTGGCGACGCGGACTTTCCCGGGCCGCCGGTGGGAAGCGACGCCGACTGGCTCGGGGCTCCGGGTGGGGGCGCCGGTGGCTTGCCCGGAGCTCCGGGTGGCAAGGCGGCGTCGGGGGCCGCGGGAGCGCCGGGGGCCGGGCCATCGGCCGAGAACTGCGCGCTCGCCCCGTATCTCTGCTCGAACCAGGAGGGCGCCTCAAGAGCCTCGCGCCGGGCCTGCAGGTGACGCTCGACCAGGCGAAGGAACTCGGGATCGGCCGCGAACTCCTCCACAGTGGTCTGGGCGATCGTCTGCAGGATGTGCCAAGGGTTGTGGGTCGCCTCCCAGAGCTCGGGCGCCAGTCGCTCCCATAGCTCGTCGGAGGAGTGGCTCCACGACCAGCGCAAGTCGAGGGCCAGATCCAACAGCCCTTTCAGCGCGTCGGGCACGGTAGGGAGAGCGTAGCGAGGTTGGGCGGTCATCGTGGACCTCCTGTGCGCGGCCGCCCGGCAGTCGATCCGGGCGCCGCCGAGCGGAGCATGCTCGACCACCGGCTGCCAGGGCGGCGTGCCCTGTCACGCCGTGGACCATCGCGGTGGCGGGGGACTGGGCCACACCTTGGATCTTGGCGGTGCGACGAGTCTCGGAGCGCTGAGTCGGGTAAGCTGGTCACACAACGATGGTAACCCATAACCGACATCTGCAATCCTCTGATCCGCTCTTGGGAGAGCTGACCCGGCTCTACGGGGTCCAAACATCCTACCGGGACTCTCGGGGCCGGTGGCGTGAGTCGCCTGTAGAGAGCGTCGCACAGGTGCTGCGCGCACTTGGGGCGGAGCTTGGAGATGGGGACGCGGCCGACCCGCTTCGCGGCGTGACGCCGGCCCGGATGGCCGCCGCTGTTCAGGAGCGGAAGCGGCAGATTTGGAGCCGGGTCTTGGAGCCGGTCGATTGTGGCCTGGGAGGGGAAGCTGCCGCCGATCACGGTGCGGCTGCCGGTGGAGGGGGCGCGTCAAGGCGCGCTGGGGTTCCAGGTACACGAGTGGCCGGCGCAAAGTTGACTTTGATCTTGGAGGACGGGGGACTCCGATCGCGGGACTTGGACCTGAACAGCCTCAGAATCGCGGAAGCGGTCACCAGCGGTCGCCAGCGTTTCCAAGCCTATCGCCTGTTGGAATCCCACTTCAGAGGTGCCGGCCGGGAATCGGCTCGCCTGCCGTGGGGATATCATCGACTGCGCATCGAGATCGGCAAGATGACGGCCGAAGCCACAGTGTTGGCGGCGCCCCGGCGTTGCTGGGAACCTGAGTGGGCACTTGGCTGCGACTCCGCGATGGGCGGACCGGTGGCGGTTGGCACGGCGATCAGTGGGCCCGCGACCCGTGGTTCATGGCGGGGCGTCCTAGGCGCAAGCGAATCGTCGCGAGAATGGGGTGTGTTCGCTCCCCTCTACGCGCTGCGGAGCGAGCGGAATTGGGGGGCCGGGGATCTGGCCGACCTGGAGAAGCTCCGCGAGCTGGGTCGCCGACGGGGGAGGGATCGTGGTGGCCACGCTGCCTCTGCTCGCCAGCTATCTGGACTGTCCCTTCGAGCCTGCTCCCTATCGTCCGGTCAGTCGCCTGTTCTGGAACGAGTTCTACCTGGCCGTCGACCAGATCCCGGAATGGGAACGCTGCGCGGCCGCCCGCGAGCTGTGGGGCTCCAGCGAGATGCAGGCATCGGGTACGAGCCCTTCGAGCGGCGCCTCTGGTCGACTATCGGGAGGTCATGGCTCTCAAGCGGCGGGTGCTGGAGGAGTTGAGCTCGCTGCTTCTTCGCCGGGAGCGGAGGCGCGCGCGGATGGAGGCTTTCTCCGCGTACGTGCGCGGCGCATCCAGATGCGGAGGAATACGCCGCGTTCCGGGCCGGCGTGGAGGCCGCGGGCGCGGATTGGAGAAGCTGGCGGGACGAGCCGCCGACGGACGGCTCGAGCCGATCGGCTGCCCGCGGGCAGGCCGAGGCCAAGCGGTACCACCTCTATTGCCAGTGGCAGATGGAGGAGCAACTGGCTCGGCTGTCGCGGCGTGGCACCCTGGAGGCGCGAGCACAGCGACGGGGCGGAAGCCGGGCGGCCTTCAGCGGGACTCTTCCTCGATCTGCCCCTGGGTGTGCATCCGGGCGGGTTCGACACCTGGCGGTGGCCGGGATTGTTCGCGACCGGGATGTCCACCGGGGCTCCACCCGACAGCTTCTTCGCCCTAGGACAAGACTGGGAATCTCCTCCGCTCCATCCCGAACGGATCCGGGAGCAGGGTCACGAGTACTTCGCCCGGTGCATACGGCACCACATGCGCCATGCGCGGTATCTGCGCATCGATCACGTCATGTCGCTCCATCGCCTGTTCTGGGTGCCCGAGGGGACGGAGCCGACGGACGGCGTCTACGTCACCTATCCTGCGGACGAGTTGTACGCCGTGCTGTGTCTGGAGTCGCATCGGCACCAGACGGTGGTCGTGGGCGAGGATCTGGGCACCGTTCCGGCGGGAGTGCGGTCGGCCATGAGGCGGCATCGGCTGCTGCGCACCTGGGTGCTCCAGGCAGCGCTGCGACCTCGGGCGGCGGAGCCGGTGGGCCGCGGTGCCGCGCCGCGCTGTGGCTAGTCTCAACACGCACGACATGTTCCCGTTCGCCGGGTTCCTGCGGGGCGACGACATCATTGCCCGGGTGGAGACGGGGCAACTCGACCCGGACGGGGCGCGCCGCCAGCTGGCGGCGCGGCATCGGCTGGTGGCCAGGCTAGCTGTATTCCTGACTTCACTCCCGGTCGGCGAAGCCGCGTGCCCATCTCAGGCCGCCGTTGCACTGTCGCCGTGGTCCCAGCCCGCGCCGCCCGGCCTCCTCGCGCCGTCCGAGTTCGCCAAGCCCGACCCGGCGGAGCACGACGTGGCCGAGTTACTGTCCCAAGCAACAAGCTACCTGGCCCGCAGCCAGGCCGCTCTGGTGATGATCAACCTGGAGGACCTGCTACTCGAGACTCGGCCGCAGAACTTGCCTGGAACAGGCGCCGAGCTACCCAACTGGCGCCGCAAGATCGCCACCAGCCTCGAAGTCCTCGGGAAGGGGTAAGGGCTGCACGTCAGGGCACTCGCGATGCTGGCGGTGGACAGGCCTCAGTCGACGTGTGGTCACCGCCTTCCCCAGGGTCGCGGGGACGATGGTAGAGTAATGTAATCGTTTTGACATTGAAGCCACTATACGCACACGCCGATTCACTAAGGATCAACGCTGATGTCATTCTTCATTTCTCCGGAGGCCCTCCGTGAGATCGAGGGGGAGCTCTCGTGTCCTCTCTTCCGCGGAATCCCAATGGGGGCAACGCTCAGCCAGAGCTTGGTGATTCGCTTCCTATGGGGACACGCCGACTGGCGTTGGAGGGTTCGGCTGCTGAATCAGGCAAGATACCAGCGGCATCGGCTTCGCCTTGAGCGCAGTCATGAGAATGACATGGCCCTGCAAAGGGGTCACATCCTCCTGACATGGTATACGTCGACACCTCGCCTCGATGACATGCTTCTTCCGGTGCTCATGGAACTTGCAGATGAACGTTGCGCGGTGCTGCACGGGAAGCCCGATGTGGCCGATCGCATTGCGTCGCGCATTCCCAACATTGCCTGGGGCCAGGTGGTGACTTTCGGGGTCAAGGCATGGCGGCAGGAGTATCTGCGATGCTGGCCGGGATGGAAGAGTCGCCTGGCTGACATTTGCCGGCGTTTCGATCTCCCGAAAGGGGCATTCGAATTACTGTCCCTCGACCTGATAGTCGCCAGCCAAAGGGTTGCCGGTTGCCTTGAATTCCTAGATCGAACCAGGCCATCAGTTGTGCTGACCGAGTATGACCGCAATCACCTGTGGTCATGCTTGGTGTTGGCCGCGCGTCGGTTGAGGATCCCCTCCGTTACCCTGGTACACGGTGTGATGCAGCGGGACGCGATAGGTTTTTCGCCGGTCTTGGCCGACTTGATCGTCTGCTGGGGAGAGCTTGACCGACGCAAGCTCATCGACGCCGGAGAACCTGTGGAGAAGATCATAGTCGGGGGGTGCCCAAGATTGTCACGGCATCTCTCAGTGACCAGCGCCCAAGGGAAGGCTAAGCTGGCCCTCGACCCCCTGAAGCCAACCGTCATGTTCGCTACATCCCCCGGACGTAGCCGCCCGGAACTGGCCGAGCTCTTCTGCACGTCGATAGAGCGCGCGGGAGCTGTCTCAGGTCTAGTTCGGTTGCATCCTGCCGAGGAATTCACCACCTATGCCCAGATCGCTCAGCGCCATCCTAAGGTTCGCTTTCTCGAGAACGAGGAGGCCTCTCTTGACGAATCACTTGCCGCGGCGGATCTTGTCGTCGTCTGCGAGAGTGGGCTAGGTAGTGACGCCTTGATCAAGAGGAGGCCCGTGATTGTCCTGAACTCCGCGGCCACCTTGACTGGGCACGATTGGGACCTGGTCGAGTTGGCGGGGTGCCCACACGCGCGCTCATCTGATGAACTGGCCGACCATGTTGGTCACATGCTGACGGACCCGGGCTTTGGAGAACGGCGAGCCATCGCCGCAGAGCGGTATGTTGCCGATTTCTGCGCCGCCTACGGACAGGACTCCGCGCGGGTGATCGCCAACGTTGTCAGGCGGGTTGCCAGCACACCAGGCTATCGGAGGATGACACCGTGAGCAAGATCGTGGTCGTCGGCGGCGGCGGACACGCCAAAGTCTTGATAGGAATCCTCAAGAAGACCAACTGGGATATTGTTGGATACACCGACAAGCAAGACAGAGGCGTCATTTTGGGCGCCAGCTACCTGGGAGGCGACGAGATCCTACCCGGGCTTCTCGGGACAGGTGGGCAATGCAGCGCGGTCATCGGGCTGGGAAAGACCGACGTCTCAACAGCCAGATCTCAACTTCTCGACAGAATCAGGGGTCTCGGTTTTGATGTGCCGGTGATCGTCTCTCCCAACGCCGTCGTCAATGAGGAAGTAGATCTTGGGCTCGGGACGGTGGTGTTTGACGGCTCTATTGTCAACAGTGGAACCACCATCGGCGCTTGCTGCATTCTCAACACGAATACCACCATGGAACACGATTGCCGGCTAGGAGACAACGTTCACGTGGCCCCCGGAGCCACCGTAAGCGGAGGAGTGACGATCGGGGCCAACTGCATGATCGGGGCGGGGGCAACCGTCATTCAAGATGTGACTATCTGTGCAGACTGCCTGATCGGCGCGGGCTCTACGGTTGTGAAAGACATAATGAACGTGGGTAGCTACGCTGGCAATCCGGCTCTAAAGATCAGATGAGCCTCGCACTCTATACGACAGTCTATCCAGGGGTCGAGAAGTTCCTGCCCGATTGGTGGCGCTCGGTTCGGGAGCAGACCGACAGCGGTTTTGACTTATGGATAGGGGTCGACGGACTTGAGATCGAGGCTGTCATGGAGGCAATGGGCGACGATCCACGAGCGACTTGGGTGTCCGGTGCCGCGGGAGAGACACCGGCTCAGATTCGGCACGAGGCCCTGGCCCGCATCGTGGATATTTGTGACGCGGTCGTGCTGGTCGATAGCGACGATGTGCTCCATCCCTCTCGTGTGGCCGCTGCCCGAACTGCTATCCGGACCAGTGATATTGCCGGATGCGCCCTGCGCCTCATCGACGAACGCGGAGAAGACCTGGGCATGACTTTCGGGCTTCCTCCCCACCTCGATCCTGCGAGCACGCTCCCGCGTAACAACGTCTTTGGCTTGTCCAACACAGCCGTTCGCTCGGAGATGTTGCGACGGTGCCTGCCGATTCCTGCTGGTGCCGTTCTTGTCGATTGGCTTCTCGTCACCCGCGGGTGGCTGCTCGGCGCCACGATGGCTTTTGATCCAATGGTCCACATGGACTACCGCCAACACGGGGCGAACACGGCCCGTCTCCGGTCTCCCTACAGCCCGGCGCAGGTTGCCCAAGACACTCATCTGGTTCGTCAACACTTTCGGATGGTGCAGAGCTCGCTTCCGACCGGATCCATGAGTGTGCGCATCGACACGGTGGCGCAGGTAGCGGCAGACATCGATGCCTTTCATCGATTGATCGTTTCAAGACCGGAGCGTCTTGAGCGCTATGTTCGAGCGCTCAACGAATTGGAGATAGCGCCACTCTGGTGGTCGTGCGTCGCTCATCCGTCGCTGCATCACCTGTGGGAGTCCCAAAAGGAGACAACATGAGAACCGTCAGCCTGGGAGAGGTCAGTGTTGGCCATGGGAACCCCCCGTACATCATCGCGGAGATCGGTTCCAACCACAACGGCGACATGGACCTGTGCCGCCGGCTGATCGACGCGGCCGCCGACGCCGGCGCCCACGCGGTCAAGTTCCAGTCCTGGAGCGAATCGTCCCTCATCGCGAAAGAGGAGTATCGAGCGCAACCCCGAGTATTCCGACAAGAAGAAGCATTTCGGCTCGCTTCGGGAGATGGTGCAGGGCCTACCAGCTCACGCCGGATCAGCATCGTGAGGCGCAGAGCTATTGCCGGGCGCGGGGCGTCGCCTTCTGCTCGAGCGTCTTCTCGCCGGAAGAGGCGGACCTGCTGGAGCGCCTGGATGTGCCCTTCTTCAAGATCGCCTCGATGGATATCGTGAACCTGCCGCTCTTGAGTCATGTCGCCCGCAAGCAGCGGCCGGTGGTCATCTCGACGGGCATGGCGACTCTCGGGGAGATCGAGCGGGCCGTGGAGACGGTTCGCGGACGAGGGGAACGAGCAGATCGTGTTGCTGCACTGTGTCTCGATCTATCCTCCGGACTACGACACGATCCACCTGCGGAACATGGAGACGCTGCGAGCAGGCCTTCGATGTGCCGGTGGGATTCAGCGACCACACCCTGGGCACGTCCATCCCTCTTGCCGCCATCGCGCTGGGAGCCTGCCTCATCGAGAAGCACTTCACCCTCGACAAGGACATGGCCGGATGGGACCACGCGATCTCGGCCGACCCGGCGGAGCTGCGGACGATCGTCGCAGGAGGGGCGGAACGTTTTCGCGTGCACTGGGCGGCAGCAGGCGGGTGGTGACCGAGGCGGAGATGCGAGAAGCGGGAGCAAGTTCAGGCGCAGCCTGGTGGCGCGCCGCTCGCTGCCTCGCAGGGACATGTGCTCACGGAAGAGGACCTCGACGCCAAACGTCCCGGCACCGGCATCTCGCCGGACGAACTCCGCTACGTAGTCGGGCGGAAACTTGCCGATGACGTGCGAGCGGACCAGGTGATCCGCTGGGAGGACCTGCAGTGAATCATCGGCGCCTTCGAGAGCGGGTCTAATGGCCGGCACCGTCCACGTCGTCCACTGCATCGACACCGAAGGCCCGCTCCACGAATCGGTGGAGGCGACCTTCGAGCGCCTGAAGGAGATCTTCGAGCTTGACCTCGAGCCGAGTGTCGAGACGCTGCGCCGCCTGCAGGCCGGCGAGGTCGACCTCGGAGGCATGGAAGCAGCGGTGCAAAGGGTGGTGGATCCGCACCTCCTCGCCTACAACGACACCTGGGACAAGGTCGATCTGATGCTGACGGGACTGCATGTCCGCCAGCTTCCGCAACCGGAGTCCGCGATTCGGAAGGAAATGGCTGGATCTACAACTGGTTCTGCGTCGACCACGTCGACTACGAGATCAATCCACGGCGGCGCGACATCGGCTACCACAATGTCTTCGACCACTACCGGCGAGCGATCCGAGAACCCGACTCGCTGCAGGACGGACTGCATTTCCACTACCATCCTCACAACTTCCGGCGCGAGGCGCACCGATGCGCGACCCACTGGTGGGCTTCGTCCGACAGCCTTCATCAGGTCCTCTCGCGCCGGGTGATCGACCGGCAATGGTTCCCAGCGGCCCATCGTCCGGGCTTCCACGTGATCCGCCCGGACAGCCACTGGTTCCTCGAGCAGTTCATTCCCTTCGACTACTCCAGCCAGGCGATGGCCCCGGGAGCGGATGAGGTGGCGCAGTCTGGGTCTTGCGGCTGGTCGGTGGGGCGACTGGCGCCGCGCCCCGGCCACCTGGGAGCCGTATCACCCTGCGCACGATGACTACCAGGTGCCAGGCACCTGCCGGCGCTGGATCGCCCGCTGTCTGAATGTCGGCACGCGTTTTCGGCTGCTCACGGAGCGGGACGTGCGGCAGGCGTTCGAAGAAGCCCGGGCGGGGAAGCCGGTGGTTCTGTCGTTCACCGATCACGACCACCGCGACATGCGCCCGGATGTGGACGTCGTGCGGGCAATGCTCGCGTCGGTGTCCGCCGACTACCACGATGTCTCCTTCCGATTCTGTGAGGCGGTCGAGGCGATGCGAGGTGCCCTTCATCTTCCCCACGAGCCGCCGTGCGACCTGGATCTCTCCCTTGCGGCTGTCGATGGCAACG
Organism: uncultured Actinomycetes bacterium; assembly: GCA_963806155.1. Lineage (GTDB taxonomy): Bacteria > Actinomycetota > Thermoleophilia > RBG-16-64-13 > RBG-16-64-13 > CAVPLM01. The sequence goes on along the minus strand of CAWDXC010000014.1, from coordinate 28,641 downwards.
ACGCACGTCCTGGAGGTGAGGACGGACACGCCCACGTTCGGGCCGCAGCCCTGGCTGGCGCTGAAGACCGTCGCCGGCACCTATCACTACGACAACTTCGACATCGATACCCCCCATCACCGGTGGCAGTACGTGTTCGACGAAGATACGTTTCCCCTCGGGGCCTTGGAGTCGGTGGGCGTGGCCGCGACGAACGCATATGGGACGAGCACGGTCTCTCTGCTGGACCCGGCGACGGGAAAGGTGACGAAGAAGCTCTGGAACCAGTGATGGCGGCCAAGGTACTCATCGTGGGGTTGGGTTCGATAGGCAAGCGGCACGCCCGCCTGATCCGGCAGCATTTCCCGCACGAAGTCGTTGCCCTGCGCAGCTTTCTCGGCCAGGAGCCGAACGACCTGGGGATTCCGGAGATATCCTCTTGGGAGGACGTGGACGAGGCACGAGTTCGATGCCGCGGTGATCGCCAATCCCACGGACATGCACATTGACACGGCTCTTCGCTGCGCGGCGTGTGGTCTTCACCTGTTCATCGAGAAGCCTATCGATTGCAGGCTTGCTGGGCTGGAAGACCTTCTCCGGATCGTCCGCGAGCGCCAGCTTTCTGCCTATGTGGCCTATCCCCTGCGGTTCCACCCGGTGGTTCGCGGCCTGAGGGAGAAGCTGTGTGGCCGGAGAGTTCTGCACGCCAGTATGGTCTGTGCCTCGTTCCTCCCCGACTGGCGTCCCAACCAGGACCATCGCAAGGTCTACTCCTCCTCCAGGGCGCGAGGGCGGCGGCGTTCTTCTCGATATGTCGCATGAACTCGACATGGCCGAGCATCTGTTCGGCCCGGTCCTGGAGATTCAGGGGAAACTGAGCCGGGTGAGTGGGCTCACCGTGGATTCGGACGACTGCGCGGACTTGCTCCTAGCCCACGAGTCGGGTACCACAAATATCCACTTGGACATGTTCAGCCGGGAGCCAAGGAGGTTCGTGGAGGTCGAAACGGCGGACGGATACCTATGCGCCGATGTGCGCAATCAGACCGTCATGGGACGCTGCCGTAGGCAGGGAGGAGAAGTTCTCGATCGACGGAGATTACATGTATCTGGAGCAGCTTCGCCATTTCTTCGACAACCTCGGGCGCCAAGACATGGACAACAACCTGGTGCAGGCCAGCCGCTCTGTACACGAAGATGATCGAATTCCGGGAGGGACAAGCCTATGGACCCGCTGATAACCATCTGTGCCCGGGGCGGATCGCAGGGAGTTAAGAACAAGAATATTCGGCCCCTGCTCGGGCAAGCCCCTGATCGCGCATACGATCGAGTGCGCCCTCAACTGGGGCAAGGCAGACCATGTGGTGGTCTCGACCGACTCAGAGGAGATCGCGCGGATAGCCAGGGAATATGGTGCGGAGACGCCATTTCTCCGTCCGGCTGAGTTGGCGCGCGGTGACGTGCCCAAGATGGCGGTGGTGCGGCACGCCTTGTCCGAGGTCGAGCGGGATATCGGAGGATCAGCACGAGGTGATCATCGATCTGGACGTCACGGCTCCGCTGAGGCATGTGTCCGACATCGAGAATGCATACCGCCTTCTCCTAGGCCGCCGCCCGCTGACGGTATTCTCCGTCGTGAACGCTCGGAAGAACCCGTACTACAACGTTGTGGAGGAAGATGCCCAAGGGTTCGTCCACCTTTCCAAGAATCTGGGTGAGGCCGATCACCTGCCGACAGAACGCGCCCGTGGTGTATGACATGAACGCCTCCATCCACATCTACAGCCGCGAATACCTGTTGGATGAGAATAACTGGCATGTGTGCTCGATGCGTTCCCTGCCCTACGTGATGGATGACCTCGCGGCGGTGGACATCGACGCGGAGATCGACTTCCTCTACGTGGAGTTCCTATTGAAACAAGGAGTGTATGTTCCGTGAAAGACTTGTTCAGCTTGGAAGGCAAGGTCGCGGTCGTCACAGGCGGAGTACGGGCTGATCGGCCGGGCGTCTCGTCGAGGCACTGGCAAACTACGGGGCGCACGTGCACATCGCGGACATCAACCTCGAGGCCGCGGAGGAATACGCGGCTCGACTCAGGGAACGCGGGCTGAGAGCATCGTCGGTCGTCCTGGATATTCGCGAGTTCGACTCCATTGCGGCGTGCGTGGGCGAGGTCGTGAGCGTCGTCGGGATCGATCGATGTGTGGGTGAACAGCGCCTATCCGAAGATCCAGGGGGCCGCGGTGGATCTGGAGCGCGTGCCAGCCCGAATTGTGGCGCGCGGACGTCGATGCTCACTTGAATGGCTACAGCTTCTGCTGCCGCGAGGCGGCAAAGGCTATGCGTGCCTCCAAGAAGGGGTCTATCATCAATATCGGGTCCACATATGGGATCGTCGCCCCCGACTTCTCGATCTACGAAGGTCTCGACATGACCACACCGGCAACGTACGCAGCGATCAAGGGGGGGATCATCAATCTGACCCGCTTTCTCGCCTCCTACTACGGCAGAGATGGGATCCGGGTCAACTGCATCTCTCCCGGTGGCATCGCGAACCAGCAGCCGGAGTTGTTCGTCCAGAGATACGAGAGCAAGACCCCATTGGGAAGAATGGGAACACCGCAAGATATTGCCGGTGCTGCGGTCTTCCTGGCTTCTGATGCGTCATCCTATGTAACGGGGCATAACCTGGTTGTGGACGGTGGGTGGACGGCCGTGTGAACCATTGAAACGGCTTCGCCCGTTCTCGTCGGCGGTCAAGGGACCTCGTTCTGCGGATTAGACACATCAGGGAGGAGGTCCTTTCACATTTTCTACAAAAAGGCGTCGAATTGCCGATAGTTCTCGGTGGAGGATGAAACTGGACCGAGCGAGATCGGAGCAGTGCCTTGTTTGAAAGCGTGGTCGCAGCATGATTAGTCCTGAGGCCAGGGAGCGGATGGACGACGTCATTGTTTCTCCGGAAATGTCCATTGCCGACGCGATCGCTCAGTTGGATCGGGCAGGAACTGGGGCGTTGGTCCTTTGCTCAAGCGGCAGGGGACTCTGCGGTCTGCTGACCGATGGGGACATCCGCAGGGCCGTCCTGCGCAAGGTGTCCCTGAATGAACCGTGCGGGTCTATCGCCACTCGTTCGCCGGTCGTTGCACTTGACTCTATCTCGGCAAGAGACGCCCTGCATCTGATGGACCGGCACGACATCAATCACCTCCCTTTGGTCGATGCTCACGCCGACCTTGTTGAATTCGTCCTCCGCAGGGATTTGATGAAGGAGAGCCCGCCGGACCTGTCGGCGGTCATCATGGCCGGCGGTTTCGGGAAGCGCCTACTCCCACTGACCGAGGAGGTGCCCAAGCCGATGCTCCCGCTGGGCGATCGGCCCCTACTCGAACGGACTATCGAACAACTTCGCCTCGCAGGAATCCGGGAGATCAATCTGACGACCCACTATTTGACGCCGAGCATTGTCCAGCACTTTGGGGATGGCGAAGCGTTCGGGGTCAGGATCAACTACACTAACGAGGATCAGCCCCTGGGCACGGCAGGAGGTCTGAAGCTGCTCAAGAGAGCGGAGGGGTCCTTTCTGGTCATAAACGGTGACGTTCTCACCGGGGTCTCTTTTCAGAAGATGCTGCTCTATCATCGGAAGCACAACGCGATGATGACGGTGGGGGTTCGTACCCATGAGTTAGAGGTGCCCTTTGGCGTGGTGGAATGCGACGAGGAGCGGATCACGCAATTGCGCGAGAAGCCGTCCTTGACGTTGTTCATCAATGCGGGGATCTACCTTCTGGAGCCCGCAGCCTGCGACTACATACCTGATGGCCAGAGGTTCGACATGACCGACCTGATAGAGAAGCTTCTGGACGAAGGGCGGATGGTGGTCAGTTTCCCCATCATCGAGTACTGGCAGGATGTGGGCCGACATGAGAACTACCGGCAGGCGCAAGAAGACCTCCGCAACGGACGGATCTAACGCGGGGAAACGGCTGGAGCATGCCTGACGGCGATACAGAGGTTGATCTCGAAGACTGTGGAAAAGCCATGCACCAGCTCATGGCGGAGCTGTTTCCAATCTGCCGGAGTATCACCGGCGACGGCCTGCGAGACACGCTGAGGATCATCCAGCGACATGTTCCCTTGACCCTGTATGAAGTGCCGTCCGGCACGAAGGTATTCGACTGGACTGTTCCGAAGGAGTGGAACATACGGGACGCCTACATCCTCGATGAGGATGGGACCCGGATTCTCGACTTCAAGAAGAACAACCTCCACGTCGTCGGCTACTCTCATCCGATCGACAAGACTGTGTCGCTGGCCGAGCTACAGGAACATCTGTATTCGCTCGAAGACCAGCCCGAAGCCATACCGTACATGACGTCCTACTACGAAGAACGTTGGGGTTTCTGCCTAGCGCACCAGCAGAGACGGAATCTCGCCGAAGGTACTTACCGAGTCGTCATCGACAGCGATCTCAAGCATGGCCATCTCACCTACGGGGAACTGATCCTACCGGGCAGCTCGCGCCAGGAGATCTTTCTATCGACCTACGTCTGCCACCCGTCGATGGCCAACAACGAGCTGTCCGGTCCGGTGGTGACGACGTGGTTGGCACGGTGGATCGCAAGCCGGCCGCGTCGCTACACGTACAGGATCGTCTTTGTTCCCGAAACCATTGGGTCGGTTACCTACCTTAGTAGGAATCTAGAGGAAATGAAGCGAAACATCGTGGCCGGGTTCAACGTGACCTGTGTTGGAGACGAGGGGTCGTTTTCGTACCTTCCTTCGAGAAACGGCGCAACACTCGCCGACAAGGTTGCCCTCAACATCCTGCGAGACGGGCACCCCGAGTTCATACGGTATTCCTACCTGGATCGAGGCAGTGATGAGAGGCAGTACTGCAGCCCGGGGATCGATCTTCCTGTCGTGTCCGTGATGCGCTCGAAGTATCAGGAATACCCGGAGTATCACACCTCGCTCGATGATCTTAGCTTCGTCACCCCCGAGGGCCTACAGGGCAGCTTCAACCTGTTGCGGGAATGCCTGGAGCTACTGGAGCGAAACAAGGTGTACGAAGCAACATGTCTCGGTGAGCCCCAGCTGGGCAGGCGGGGCCTGTACCCGACCTTGAGTACGACCGAGTCCTCAGACCAGGTGAGCGCCATGATGGATCTGCTGGCCTATGCAGATGGGACGAACGACCTCGTCGACATCAGCGACATCATCGGGGTGCCCGTCCAACGGCTCTATCCGCTTGTTGACGCACTGAGGGCAGCCGGCCTGTTGACCGAAGCTCACCCAGAGCAATGGTAGGCATGAACGTCCTCTTCATCAATGACTCGAGCAGCTGCTCCAACTGGGGAGACCGGGCGGCGGCGATCTCTTTGAAAACGATGATCCCCGCACGAGGCGGCCTGATAATTCGCCACGTCACCGAGCAGGAGCTCTACAATACGTCCTTCGGTGAGCCGTCCACCCACTTGACCGAAAGTAGCCAAGGCGGTCCGAGAAACGCGGTCAAGCAGTTCGTGCCTCCCGCTGTACTGAAGATCAGACGCAAGCTGGCCCCGAATGTCGACAGCTCGCGGACCCGACGCCTGATCCCAAATAGATGGGAGGATTTTGGCGCTGCCGTCAAAGAAGTCGTTGGGGGAAGGAACCCGTGGCCGGTCCTCATTCAGTCGATCGACCGCGCAGACGTGGTGGTGATTCACGGCGATGGCGCGATGGTGGATTCTGGCATCATTCCGCGCACGATGCTGTTCCTTGCCTATCTGGTCAAGAAGCACTGGGGCAAAGCCGTTATCATGATCAATCACACTGCGGATTTCAGCCATCCTGATCTGCGCAGGATGGCTGAAGAAGTGTATCCGTTGTTTGACGATGTCGTTTTTCGCGATCCCATCTCGGCGGAACGCTGTCGAACGATGTGTGACGGAAGACACGCGGCGGACACCGCATTCTGGTTTGAGCCCGTCCCACGCGAGATATGGTTGCCGGTAGCAACGCGACCCGCCTACTTCGACATCTGGCCGGACGGCGTGCGATTCGACCCATCCGAACCCTACATATGCATCGGTGGCTCCTCGATCTTTGGTGTTGCTGGCAACAGATCTAGGATCTCTGCGGGCTATGCACTTTTGGTCAAACACGTACAGGGTTTGTACTCCGGGCAGATCGTGCTTACCGCCTCAGACTTGGTAGACGAGCGCATCCTTCTGCCGATCTCTAGAGCGTTGGACTTACCGCTCATCACTGTGACCACACCGGTGCCGCAGGCCGTCGATCTTCTTGGAAATGCGGATGCATATATTGGGGGCCGGTGGCATTCCGGCATCTTTTCGCTGCGCGGAGGTGCTCCGATCGTTCCTTTGTCGGCAAGAACGTTCAAGATGCAAGCTCTCGCGGACACGGCTGGTTTGGCGACGCCCACGTTTGATGCCCTGGATCTTGAAACGGCTGCCTCTTCGATCGGGCAACAGTTGCTGAATTGCCTGGAGCACGGCAATGAGCTGAGGAGCCGGCTTCGAAAGTGGGCAAGCGAGAGAGCCGACAATTGTTGGGATAATCTCGCGTACTTCGGGAGTAGAGAAGAGTGATGCTTCCGGTTCACGGTGGATCAGGTATGCTCGGCTACCCCGCGCGCGCGGCAGTGTCACTCGCCCACGGGCCCCTGTTCAGCGTGTTGGTGCCCGTTTTTAATCATGAGCGGTTCATCGTTGAAGCACTGGAGAGTATTCGGAGACAGACCTTCAATGACTGGGAAGCGATCGTTGTCGATGACGGCTCCACTGATTCGACGCCCTCGATTGTCGACTCGTATGTAGATCGGGATTCTCGATTCCGCGTTGTCCACAAGAGCAATGGTGGAGTTGGCTCGGCGCTCAACCGGGGCCTCCGGGAAGTCACTGGCGATTGGATCTGCTGGTTGAGCTCGGACGATCTCTTCGAACCGGACAAACTCGATCTACATCGCAAACTGATAGTCAGTGACCCTTCCTGCCTCTTTCACATCACTCACTTTCGGGATCTCGACGATGCTACTGGGGTCCGGGTTGCCACGCCCTTCGGCTCCCGCTTCCCGAGGAAGAGCGTTCAGGTCTTGAGTATGCTCCGGTCCAACTTCATTCATGGCAACAGCGTCTGCGTCAATCGCGCGGCCTGGCTTCAGACAGGCGGATTCGACGAGTCCCTCCGTTTGGGCCAGGACCACGACATGTGGCTTCGCCTTCTCGCGCGCCATCCTGCCCGCTTCATCCGGAATCGCACTTGTATCACACGGATCCATTCTTCCCAGTTGAGCCTCAGGTCTCCAAGGCCCATGGCCTACGACGTGGCGCAGGCAACTGTCCGGTTCCTCGCAGAGCGCACGCTAGATCAGATGGTGCCGGGGCTTGACCGTGAGAAGCCCCAGTCGGTCCGGGCTACCCTCAAGTACGCATTCCGGGTAGCCGCTGATGCGGGTGCTTGTATCTACGGAATGGGACCGCACCCTCTTCTGCTCTTGCGCCTGCTGGAGTGGAGCCACTCGGCTCACGGGAGTCCTTACAGAGACTTTGTGGACGGGCAGCTCCAATATTGGGCCAACATGGTGCAGACTCTGTCCCCCGATTCGCCGCTGAGCCTGCTTTGGCGGAGCGTCGCCGCGGCGCCCGAGACAGCTCTAGAAAGAATCGTGCTGGAGCAAGCCTCTCCCTGGCCCCTGGCACGGCAGAGTCTACGCTGGCTGCAAGTCTCCGAACCGCAGGAGGCCGAGTTGATAGCGGGATACTTGGCGAGCTTTGGCCAGGACGTATCTCCCGATTCGACAGCAAGAATTCGCTTGGGGTTTCAATGCGCCGCTCTCGACCCTCGCTTCTCCGGGAACGACGTCTCCGCTTGCCGACTTCAAGATGCCCCAGACATGGTCTCAGTCGCGCGGAGCGCACACTGCGCGGGGGGATCCATCGCGGTCGCCAAGGGTGCAGAGAGCTTGCGCTGGGCTGAAGACACCCTGTCGGTTTCGCTGCCCAGCGAAGACCGACTTGTATCCTTTCTGAAGCGCCTCGGCGGCAGCGCCCCCATGGACAAGGTGCCTGACTCCTCGACGGACCCGGAAGCCGGAGGCACCCTAGTGCGACTTCCTCAGCCGCCGGTCAGGCGCATGGTGCGAGTGGCAGGCAGTTACCTGATAGTATCAGCTGCTGTGACTGACGCGGCGCTAAGTGGCACAAGGAGAGTTCGCTACTTCCTCGGCGCCCTCGGCCAGACCCAGATACGTGATTGGCCGGCCAAGCTAAAGTGCATACGGGCCCAGTACAAGCGCAGGCACTCTTCGGATTGATCCTCACTCCTCACGCGTGCATCCTCCTCTTGAGATAGAGAGCGCGGGTCGATTCGGATCACGCTCGGGTAGAAGTGGGATCTGCCACCTTATGCGAACCAGGCTGTCACCCCTGGCGTGCGCTCGGAAAGGCTGTGTGGAGCCGGCGTTCCGCATGCGCTTGTTGCTGCAAACCGCCCCGGCCGCCATCCGTGATACTGTGTCGAATCAGGGCTTGTGTTCCCTGCAATTCTATGGGTGTCGGTAGACATGATAGGTAACTGGTCTTCTTCGCCACAACGGCCAGTTGCACATCCGACTTCATCCGGAGGACTGATGGCCAGGATACTCGTTACGGGCGGTCTCGGTGCCGTGGGATCTGTCTTGGTATCGACGTTGCGAAAGCGGGGACACGATACCTGGGTGCTGGACCTGAGACATAGCGGGGAACCAAACTACGTGCGCGCTGATGTGGGCGAGTATAGACAACTGGAGGCCGTCTTTCTCGGCGGAGGTTGGGCCCAGGGCTACACCGAGCGCCCGCATGAGTTTGACTATGTGTACCACCTCGCAGCTGAGTTTGGCAGATGGAATGGCGAGGATTACTACGAGGACGTCTGGCGTTCGAACGCCGTCGGAACGAAGAATATGCTAAGACTCCAAGAGCGGTTCGGGTTCCGAGCGGTCTACTTTTCCTCATCAGAGGTTTATGGCGACTACGGTGGCATTATGCGCGAAGAAGTAATGAAAGAAACGCCTATAAGGCAGATGAACGATTACGCGATCAGTAAATGGGTGAATGAAATGCAAGTTGCCAACTCGGCTGCTATGCATGGGACTGAGTCTGTTGTGGTGAGACTATTCAATACCTACGGCCCCGGTGAGGAGTATTCCCCATATCGGTCAGCACTTTGCTTATTTTGTTATAAGGCGTTAGTGAATGAGGTCATAACGGTATATAGAGGTCATCGTAGAACCTCTACCTATATCAACGATACTTGCGAAACCCTTGCCAACATAGTTGACATGTTCATTCCAGGCGAGATATATAACATCGGCGGCCTCGCCAGCCATAGCATGGAAGAGGTAGCCGAGTATATTGTTGATTTCGTAGGACGCGACAGGAGCATGATTCATTACTCTGACGCTGAGCCTCACACAACTCTTGACAAAGAAGTTGATTGTTCCAAGGCAATCCGAGATCTTGGTCATCGGGACACGGTGCCGCTCAAGGTAGGGATTCAGCAGACGATCAATTGGATGAAGGCAAGATATGGATTGTGACAATGTCGATGGGCTTTCCCCAAGTAGAATGCGCATTGTCGTCGTAGGCACGGGGTACGTGGGTCTTCCTGCTGCTCTTCTCCTCGCCAAGGCGGGGCACCAGGTGGTGGGTGTGGACATCGACGACAACGTAGTAAGAGCCATCAATGATCGCACTTTGCTCATCAATGAAGTCGAGCTGCAGGAGTTGTGGGCGGACCATCGGGTGCAGGCCAACCTAGTCGCTTCGTCAGCCCCAGAGATCGCGGATGCCTATATTATCGCTGTCCCAACACCGGTCCATCCTCGGAAGAAGATCGCGGATCTCAATTACGTTACGTCGGCCCTCAAGTCGATCTGTCCCTTCCTGCGCCGAGGGTCATTGATCATTATCGAGTCCACAGTGCCGCCTCTAACCTGCCGAGACGTCGTCGCGCCTTGTATCACTGCCGAGACTGGGCTGACGGTTCCTTCAGAGGTCCTGGTAGCTCATTGTCCGGAGAGGATCTTGCCGGGGGACGTGTTCCAAGAGATTGTTTGGAATGACCGCATCATCGGTGGGATGAGCATGGAAGCCACCGAGGCTGCGCGGGCAGTGTACTCGAGTTTCGTGCGAGGCGAGCTTCTCCTCACGGATGATGTTACGGCGGAGCTGTGCAAGCTGATGGAGAACACGTTCAGGGACGTAAACATAGCGCTTGCGAATGAGATGGCAGACGTGTGCCAAACGCTCGGAGTCAATTGGCGGGAAGCGTTTGAGCTTGCGAACCGCCACCCGCGCGTGTCGTATTTGATGCCCGGGATAGGGGTGGGCGGGCACTGTATCCCGGTCGACCCCTGGTTCATCAAGGAGGTTGACCCGCTGAATTCAAGCCTCATATCGACTGCACGGTCTGTTAATGACGCAAGGCCTGCAAGAATCGCAGCTTGCATCCGCCGCCAACTCGCCGGCATCCGGGACCCGTCGATCATCGCGATTGGGGCGGCCTACAAGCCTGACTCGGAGGACACGCGCGAGAGCCCAGCCATTCAGGTTGTTGACCTTCTGAGGAGCGACGGGTACCGCGTTGCGCACCATGACCCGCTTGTGAGTGGCATGCAATACGGTTCCCTCGCCGAGGTTGCCGCTGGCGCCGACATGCTTTGTATCCTCGTCGGACATACCAGTGTATTGGAGGAGCTGGATACGACTGAAGCCGTGATCAGGGCCGGTATGCGGAGCCCCATCGTCAGCGTGCTGTCTAGCTGATGCCGCTTGGTCGACCGCCACACCCTCAAGGCGATACTCGGGTTCCTGATACTGCTCCAAGGCCTTGATGTTGCTGCTGGGCCAGCGGAGAGGAGGCACGACAGGTAGCCGTGCCACTGCGCGTGTCAAGGAGTGAGGCGGTGGATGCCCGCCCGCGGATGGGCGACTCTGGCAGCTCGAGCAGACGACCTGACGGTGGTGCGACTCATCCCCGGCTTCTCGACGATGGCCTTCTGGGACAGGCCCGATCCGGATCACTCACAAGTCTTGCGTAGCCCAAGAACTCGCAGCAGGCGCAGCAGGCACCCCTTCGTCTTGTCGACGACCAGACTCACCAGCTTTCTGTGCCCACGAAGGAACACGCGAGGTGCTTCCCACATGGATGGCATCAGCTTGGGCCACGTGCGGGCAGCCTCTGACCAGTCTCCCGCGTCTACGGAGAGATAGAGGACATTCGTGAGAAGCTCGTAACGAGCCCTAGGGTGTTCGGCGAGAAGGCGGGCGTGTTTGCGGATGTAGTGCTTATAGGACCTGAGGAATTCGTCGCTCTCTCCCGTCAGCTGGTCACCGCTTCCCAAGCGATACATGTAGACCAAGTCCGGAACCGGCAATACCTCGTAGCGCTCGGTCATGCGCAAAAGGAGGTCGGAGTCCTCCTTCAATCGAAACGCTTCGTCGTACCCTCCAATATCGTGGAGTGCGCTTGTATTCAAAGCGGCTGAGCAATGACTGATGAAATGCTCCTCCAAGAACTCTGTGTGCACGTGCCCCGCCTTTTCGGCCCTCCGGACTCTCGTCACCCCGCCCGTGCCAATGTCGAGATACGCGAGGCTTCCGTACACGATGCCGACGCCAACCGGCGCATCGGCGATGGCAACGGCGAAACGCTCGAGCATGTCACTTGGCCATAGATCATCGGAATCGATCTGGCAGACCCAAGTGCCGCGGGCGAGGAAGATTCCCATGTTGCGAGCCCCTGCGGCCCCCTTGGAACGGCGGTTGGCAACAACGGTAACACGGGGGTCCTTGACCTGGGCAAGCACGGCTTGAGTATCATCCGTCGAACGATCATCGACGATGATCAATTCGAAGTCGGTGTAGGTCTGCGCTAGGACGCTGTGGACCGCATCCAAGACGACTCCCGCCCGGTTGTAGGTCGGCAGGACGACAGTGAACATTGGCTCGTTCATCGCTGACGCTGCATTCGGAGACCGCTGGCCTCCTCACGCACCGCCGCCGGCCCCCAGGCCAATCTGCGGCTCGGCAACGCGCCAGTCCAAAACGGGAGCCACCACGCCTGCACGCACGAACTGGGCATACGGAGACACGGCGTGGCCGAGATGCGCTTCGAACGAGACCACTGCGTCCGAAAACACGATCCATCGAACGTAGTGGAGGGTAACGCGGGGAAGGACGAAGTACCGCCCGTCGTTGAGAAGGCCTGGCGGAATCGTACACTCAAGCGCATTGCGTCCCTTGACCAGTCTGGGCCACTGGTTGGGCTCGAGGTCCGTCTGGAGAGACCTGAAAACGATCGAGCCGTTGCTGGACGCCAGATCGAACCCGATACAGAACGCATCATCTACGTTGGACAGGTCGAACTCCATGCGAACAAAGAACGGCTCGGCCGTGCTCACCACGTTGGCCACCTCGCCTGAGGAGTCGAGCACCTGGACGCTGACGAGACGGGCTGCCTCATCCCCAGGCCCCTTCCCCTGCCTCCCAGGTGATCGAGGCCGTGGTATCGGCCTGCTGGGCGAGATAGCCGGCAACGACCGATTTCGCGTCTCCCGAATCGACGATCCGGCCTGCGTCGAGCCGGATGGCGCTGTCGCACAGGCTACCGATCGCCTGCATGTTGTGGCTAACAAAGAGAACGGTCCGTCCGCCGCCGGCGACGTCCTCCATCTTGCCGAGGCACTTCTTCTGGAAGCCGAGCGTCGCCGACCGCCAGCACCTCGTCGACGATGAGAATCTCCGGGTCGAGGTGCGCGGCCACGGCAAAAGCCAGGCGCACGTACATGCCGCTCGAGTAGCGCTTCACCGGGGTGTCCAGGAAGCGTCCGATCTCGCTGAACTCGACGATCTCGTCGAACTTGCTCTTGATCTCCGCCCGGGTCATGCCCAGGATGGCGCCGTTCAAGTGGATGTTCTCCCGGCCGGTGAGCTCGTTGTGGAAGCCGGTGCCGACCTCCAGCAGGCTCGCCACCCTTCCCCTGATCTCCGCTCTGCCTTCGGTCGGCTCGGTGATGCGCGAGAGCACCTTGAGCAGCGTGCTCTTGCCCGCCCCGTTGCGGCCGATGATGCCGAGGACCTCGCCGCTGCTTGACCTCGAGGTCGATGTCCCTGAGCGCCCAGAGCACCTCCGAGGTGTGGGTGGCCGCGCCGGGGTGGCGGATGCGCTCGATGGGCCGCTTGGCGGTCTGCACGAGGGTGTCGCGCAGGGTGCGGTACTTGCGCACGCTCCCCGCCGATGCGGTACATCTTGCCGAGACCGACGGTGCGCAGAGCGATGTCACTCATGGCTTACACCACATCGGCGAACACCCGCTCCATGCGCTTGAAGTAGAACAGTCCGCCGAAGAGCAGCACCACGACCACCCCGATCGAGATCCACAGGTATCCGCCGGGGAACTGCTGCTGCTGACCGAGCAGAGCCCAGCGGAAGCCGCCGATGACGCCGGTCATGGGATTCAGAGCGAAGACGACCCGCAGCGGACCGGCGGGAATCTGGTCGATCGGATAGATGACCGGGCTGACGAACATCCAGAGCTGCACCAAGAAGGGGATGACGTACTGCACATCGCGGTAGAGCACGTTGAGGGCGCTCAGCCACAGGCTGACGGCGAGCGAGGTGGCAATCGCCAACAGGACGAAGAACGGCACGAATACGATGTGCCAGCTGGGGGCGATGCCGTAGGCGGCCATGAGCACGAGCAGGATGACGAAGGAGATGGCGAAATCGACCAGGCCGGCGAGGACGGCCGAGGTAGGGATCACCAGGCGGGGAAAGTAGACCTTGGTGAGCAGATTGGCGTTGCCGACCAGACTCACCCCGGAGCGGGAGAGCGCCCCGGCGAAGAACTGCCAGGCCAGCAGCCCGCTGAAGCTGAAGACCGGATAGGGCACGTTGGGGTCGGGGCTCTTGACCCCCAGGGCCTTGTTGAACACCACGCGTGAAGACGATCATGGTGAGAAACGGCTGCAGGATGGCCCAGGCCACCCCGAGCACGGCCTGCTTGTAGCGCACAAGGACGTCGCGCCAGGTGAGGAAGTAGAGCAGTTCGCGGTAGGACCAGAGCTCGCGCAGGTCGAGCGCCGCCCAGCCGCGCTCTGCGCTCGTAGACGACGAACTTCTCTTCGGCGGCCGCCCCGGCCATAGTGCTGGTGGTGCTCATAAGCCTACTCCGTGCTCGGAGTCACGCCGAATCCCGCCTTCGACATAACTGATCTCTTTGACTATCGGCAGACGGGTGCTCGGCCTCCAGCCCATGCACGTGAGGCGGCTCGTGCCGAGAAGCCTACTAGGTATACCTAGTTTGATCGGAGCTCTGTCCTGGTGCTCGGTCATGGGGCTAGCAGGATAGGAACCAGGACGGCGAGGGGCAAGCCCCTCCACGCTCGGGCCACTACGCGCAAGACCCGTTGTTCGGTTCCCCGCTTCACATCGCGGGTCCGGACTGCATCACGTCCGCCTGCTCGATGACCGCGACGACTTCAGCAATCTGCTCCGCGGTCAAGCTGACCGAACAGGGAAGATTCACCAGCCGGTCGTAGAAGTGCAGTGCGTTCTCGATCTGGTACGACTGCATGTCTCGATAGGGGCGCTGCAGATGATTCGGATACCAGAGCGGACGCACCTGGATGTCCGCGGTGGTGCAGGCGCTCAGCAGCCGCTCCTTGGCCGCGGCGTCAGAGCACAAGAATCCGTAGAACCACCGGTTGGAGTCGCTCCACGAGGGCTGCTGGACCAGGCGATCCTTCCCCAGGGCCTGCTCGTACAGCGCGAAGTTCCCGCGCTTGCTGGCGAGGCGCTCCTCGATGGTCTCGAGTTGCGCCAGCCCCAGCGCGGCCAGCACGTTGTTCATGCGGTAGTTGTAGCCGACGCTGTGATGGATGTACTCGATGCCGTCTTCCTTGGCCTGCGTGGTCAGGTATCGCGCCTGTTTGGCGACCGTCTCGTCGTTCGTCAGGATCGCTCCGCCGCCGCCGGTGGTGACGATCTTGTTGCCGTTGAAACTCAGGCAGCCGATCGGGGCAAGGCCGCCGCACTTTCTGCCCTTGTAGAGGGAGCCGAGCGACTCGCTGGCGTCCTCGATGACGGCCAGATGGTATTCAGCGGCCATCTCGAGGATCGGGTCCATATCGGCCGACGTGCCGAAGACATGCACCGGGACGATCGCCGATACGCGTCGCCCGGTCTTCCTGTTGGTGGTCACCCCGTCGCGCAGCGAGCACTCATCTGCCAGAAAGCGGCGAACTCGCAGCCACGTCGATGTTGCAGTACTCGTCGCAGTCGATGAAGACCGGCAAGGCGTTCACATAGCGCACTGCGTTGACCGGGGCGATGAAGGTCACGGTCGGGACGATGACCTCGTCATCCGCGCGCACCCCCGACAGGATGAGCGAGACGTGGAGCGCAGAAGTCCCGCAGTTGCAGGCGACCGCGTGTTTCACGCCGATGTAGCTCGCGAGGAGCCTCCTCCATGCGCCACACGTACTCTCCGTTGCGACGAGATCCACCCGCTGTCGATGCAGTCGCTGACGTACTCGAGCTCTTTCGCGCCCAGAGACGGTTCGCTCAGTGGGATCATTGCCGCACCCCCTTACGAGTTCCCGTATCGGGCCGCGTAAGGATCGGTGATGAGGCCGTTCTTGATGGCCGCCGCGATCTCGCGGATACCATCCGGCAGGCGCAGTGCAGGCGTGAATCCCAAGCCGCTGATGCGGTCGAAACTCACCCGATAGTCGCGAGGGTCTTCGTCCTTCTCCACGTAGATGAGCTTCACCGGAATCTGCTTGCTGACCTCGTCGGCGATCATCCGCTTCTGATAGTTCTCTTCGTTCGAGCCGACGTTGAAGGTCCTGCCGGCCACCTCCTCGCGGTCGGATTCGAGCACCAGAGTGACGGCACGGGCGATGTCGCGCACGTGACAGTACGGGCGCCAGAACTGCGGGCCGTAGATCTCCAACTCGCCCTTGAGAAGAGCATCTCGGGCGAACTCGTTGATCGTCAGGTCGAAACGAGGCCGCAGCGAGAGTCCGTAGACGGTGGCGAATCGCAGGATGGTGAAGTCGACGGGTGTGGATCGACTCCAGCAGGTACTGCTCGAACCTGACCTTGAGCTCCGCGTACAGGCTCACGGGGCGGAGCGGGGCGTCCTCGTCCAGCATCCCGTCCGATTCCATCTTGCCGTAGTTGCTGCAGGTCGAAGCGAAGACGAACCGCTCGACGTCGTGGCGCTCGCACAACTCGAAGAGATTCTTGGAGCCCTCCCAGATCGTGCGCGTGGCCAGCTCGGGCTGCGCTTTGCAGGCGGGATCGCCGACGATCGAGGCGAGGTGCACCACTGCGTCGAAGTGACAGCGGCCGAATAGCTCGCCGACCTGGGTGGGATCGGTGATGTCCGTCTTGGAGAACGTGAAGCCCGGATGCGAGAGCAGATCGATCAGGGACTCGCCGCCAAAAAGCAGCTTGTCGGCGACGACGACCTCGTAGCCGTGCGTCAACAAGCCGCGAGTCAGCATGGAGCCGACATATCCAGCCCCTCCTGTTACAAGAACCGTCTTCATCGCGTTTCCATCCCGCGGTCGCCTCCTAGAGTGGTAACTAACCGAAGTTTATCGGCGAATCCGGCAGCTTCCGGTCTGTCTTCCGTATGTCGGCCTGTTTGCCCCGGAGCATTATAACGGCCCGGACCCGAACCGGGCGATTCGCCTGCTTCCAGACGCTACGTTCAGATCGGCGATATCATGAAAGCGGCCGATGCAGACTCCCGTTTTCGACGACCGTGCCGATACATGGCTTGCAGCTTCCATAGGTGTCAATGAGGATGACTGGAGGGGTCTAATGGAGAAGGAGGTTTCGCACTCCCCCTGGAGGGTCCTCCGCGAGCGCAAGTGGATCATCATACTGGTAGTGGTCGTCGCGGTTGTCGCAGCCGGTGCGCTTACCTTCATGCGTACCCCGCTGTACCAGACAACGGCGACTATGGTGCGGGAGCAGACCTCCCTCGACCAGTCCCTCCTGAATACCACGGTCTTCCAGTATGAAGACGTACAGCGCGATCTCGTGACCATGGCTCAATCTCTGACCTCCCCAAGAGTCGCCAGTCTGGTGAAGACGCAGCTCCAGTCGCCCAAGAGCGCCGGGCAGTTGCTGCAGATGGTCTCAGCCAGAGCGGCGACCGATTCCAACAACGTCACCGTGACCGCCGTCAGCGCCGACCCGGCGGAAGCGGCAGCAGTGGCCAATGAGTTCGTCGCCCAGACGATTCTTCTGCGCCAGCAGACGAACACGCAAGCCATCGTCAACGCCCGGACGGTGCTCGAGAGCCAGTTAGCCGCCATGACCGAGGACCAACTGAACTCTGCGAACGGGCAAGATCTTCAGTCAAGAGTAGAGCAGCTCAAGGTACTCGAGCAGATGCAGACCGGCGGCTATGTCCTGTGGCAATCAGCGGGCACTCCCGGCGCGCCCTTCTCGCCGAGACCGGGGCGTGATATGGGCGTCGGTCTCGCCCTAGGCCTGATCCTGGGCCTCATTTTCGCTTTTGTCTTGGATAGGGTCGACAGACGGATCAAGCGCGAGGCTGATTTCGAGCGCGAGTTCGAGTTGCCGGTGCTGGCAAGCGTTCCTCGGCGTGGGAAGTGGACCGGCCGCGACCACGAGAACAAGAAGGGTTTCGTGGGCTTCAAAGACCAGCGCTCCCCCATGCTCGAGGCCTATCGCTCTCTTCGCTCCGCACTTCAGTATTTCGAGGTTGACAAAGGCCTAAGAACGATTCTGGTGGTGAGCGGATTACCCCAAGAGGGCAAGACCGCCACCAGCGCTAATCTGGCGCTCAGCCTCGCCCTGTCCGGCGAACGAGTGATGGTGGTCGACGCCGATCTTCGTAATCCCATGCTGCACAAGTACCTGGGACTTGAGAACGATGTCGGCCTTTCGACCGTGCTGGCCGGAGGCGCGCAGATAAGCGACACCCTCCGCGTGGTGAAGGTGGAGAGATTCCTCCCCCCGAACGGCAAGATCACCTCTGGCGGCAAGGGGCAAGGACCGGCTGAGTCGGTTCTGCAGAGAGACCTCCTATGCATGACCTCAGGCCCTCTGCCGCCCAACCCCGCGGAACTCCTTGCTTCCCCAAGGATGGAAGAGGTCTTGTCGACCCTCGCCGGTCTGGCGGACCACGTGCTGGTGGATACGCCGCCCGTGCTTCTCGTGGCCGACGCCTTGAGCCTCGCGTCGCGCGTGGACGGTGTGCTTGTGGTGGCGCGGATGAACAGCACCACATCTGACGAAGCCCGGGAGATGCGCACGCTCTTGGCCAGAGCAGGCGCCAGGCTGATAGGCGTCGTCGTTAACGGCGTGAAAGCGGGCAAGGGCTACCGCTACAGATATGGGTACTATGCTCCTTCCGACGGTTCAGCGGCCTAGCCGCTGTCGGCCTCATGGTTAGGTGATCGTGGAGCCTTATCGGACAGCACGCCTCTCCGGCCGGCGTGTTTGGCCGTGGTTGGCTGCGGTAGGCCTGGCAGCCCTGGCTGGGGCTGCAGCGCCTCGCATGACCGGGCTCTATGTCGTGGTCTTCACTGCGGCAGTCGTGGTGATCGCCCTGTATTTCTGGCGATCCGCCGATCCCTTCGTGCCTTTTCTAGCGTTGGTGGCCGCTATCCAAGGGGGAGTACTGCTCACGTTGCAGGTCGAGGGTAGCCCCGTCCAGACGATCATGCCTCTTCTTGGGGGATGGGTGCTACTGGCCCTGCTGGTGAGCGGGCGGCGTGCCGGCCGCGGCTTCGCTGTGAGAGAGGGGAGCGGCAGCGTAATGCCTTTATCTGCGCTTGCTCTCCTGACTATCGTCGCCGTGACCGCCTGTCTTCAGTACCTACGCCCTTCCGGTACCATTCTTGATCGGACCGGAGTCCTGACCCTCGTTCAGCTTGGAATGTTGGTGGCCATATCGGCCTACCTTCTCCGGGACCCGCGCAAGCTGATAGTGGCGGGTTACGTGATGGTGGGGAGCGGGGTCGCGGGAAGCTTGCTGGCTCTCGCCAACCGGTTTCAATTGGTGACATTGGGGACAGAGTCGATGACCAACGGCTACGAGCGCATCTCCGGCGCCATCGACGACCCGAACAAGCTCGCCTATCAATTGCTCATCCCGCTTGCTTTCGCCATCAACATGGCGCTTGCCTCCAAGACCACTAGGGCTAGGATCGTGTTCTGGGCCGCTTGCGCCCTTCTCGGGGCAGGGATCGTCAGCACCTACTCTGCCGGGGCCCTGGTCGGTCTGGCAGCCGTGGCCATGACGGCAGTCGTCCTGCAAACGCGCGCGTCGCTCAGGCGTGGCCTGGCGGCCTTGGGTCTCATCGTCATCCTGACCGTGGTCGTCGCTGCCACGCTTCCCCCCGGCTATGTACAGGCGGTGACGGAGAAGTACTCGAGCATTCCCACAGCTCCGGTGGCGCAGATAGGCACCAACCGGGGCGCGGCCTGGCAGGCCGGCATCCGTGCCGTGGTCCGGAATCCGTTCCTGGGAAGTGGACTGAGCAGCGCGACGGTTCAGAAGGCTATCGCCCAGGACTACATCGAGTCAACGGTCAGCCGCAAAGCCGCTCATAACATGTACATCGCGATGGCTGTGGGCGCGGGAGTTCTGGGCCTGCTCGCATTCTTGGCGCTCCTGGGCTCATCTCTGTCCCAACTTTGGTCGGTGTTCTCGAAAGCAGTGCAAACCGATCGTCGGGATGTACAGGTGGCCGCGGGGTGCCTGATAACGGCCTTGGTGGTGACGCTGACCCAAGGGCTTCAGCTCGATCTGCAGATGGAGAAGTATCTGTGGCTTCTCATCGGAGCGGCGCTGGCCGTCCGCTACTGGTCTGTCGAGCCTGAACAAGAGTCGCAGGCTTCTCCGCATGAAGGCTAGCGCTGTTCGCGCGGAGGGCACCGGCGGGCGCACGGGCTCCGATGTCCTGCTGGTAGCAGAAAGCGGTGACTCCGGTGGGATCGGTCGCTACTGCGTCGATCTGGCCCAGGCTCTACGGGGCAGTGCTTCGGTAGTATGTCTCTGCCCAGAAAACTGCCCGGGAGAAGCGCGGTGTTGGCTGGCAGACCAGTGCCGGGCGCGAGACTTGAGGCTTATTTCGATCACGATGCCGACTAAAGCATGGAGACAGGGGCTTCATGGGTTGTCAGCCGTCTGGAAGGCCGAGGGGCGGCCGATCGTCCATGTGAACGGGCGACGGGGCAACCTCATCGCTGCTCTCGCGAAGTCTTGGTTTGCTGATCTCGCCTTCGTGACAACGGTGCACGGCGTCCTAGGGCTCCATGCACGGAGAAACGCCGCGTACCGCGTGGTCGACTTGGTGGCGAGCTACGCTGCGAATGCGGTGATAGCCGTAAGCGCTGATACGCGCCGGCGGCTGGTCGCGGCCGGAGTCCCACCGGGAAAGATTCTGACGATCACCAACGGTCTCGCTGCTGATGATCTCAACAGGTTGACGGCTCTGGCCGATACCCGCGATTCTGACATCCCAATCGGCGACGGAGTTTGCGGGTCGGCTTCTTGGGTAGGCTCAGTCCGGAAAAGGGCATCGACGAGTTCGTGAGATTGGCCCGGATTCTGTCCGCCGAAGGCGCCGCGACCACGTTCACGGTGGCGGGGGATGGGCCTTCGCGCGCCGGGTTCGTCGAAGCAGTCTGAGGCGCTGGTGGCCGATGGTCGTCTCGACTACTTGGGTGACGTCTCAGATCCGATTCGCATCTTGGGCGATGTCGACATCCTGGTCATGCCCTCCCACAACGAGGGGCTCCCGTACGTTCTGCTCGAAGGCATGGCCGCAGGCTGCGCGATAGTTGCATATGGGGTCGGGGGGATACCTGAGGTAGTAGCAGACGATTCCCTTGGTACCCTGGTTCGTCCCCAGGATTTCGAGGGATTGGTGGCCGCCGTGTCTTACTTGATTGCTCAGCCGTCGGCAGCCAGAGCCATGGGGGCAAGGGCTTCGGCACATGTGCAAGAGCGCCATGCTCTCTTCCAACGTCTACCCCTACTATTGGAGGCATATGAAAGGTGCAATGTTGAGCGGGCGCGCAGTATCGCGAAGTCATACTGCCGCGGGGAGGTGGTGTCGAATGCGCGCAGTGATCGTCGATCTTCTCTGTAACTCCCCCTTCTACGATGGGGCTCTCGATCAATGCGCTGCGCCAAAACGGGGTCGAAGCGGAACTGGCGAGTCCCCAGTTCTACCTGGAGCCCGACTACCTCGACCCGTATCCACGCTCCCCCTGGATCGCAGACCTGACCGTCCATTTTGGACATCCCCGGGCGGTGAGACTGGGAATGAGAGCGATCGAGTTTCCCATCAACTTCGTCCGGCTCATCCGCGCGATCAAAGCAGGGAAATATGACGTCGTCCACCTGGAGTGGATCCCCTTGGACGATCGTCAGACCAAGTTCATGCAAGTCCTTCGCTCAGCCTGCGATCGCGCCAACGTGCCGCTGATCTTCACGGCCCACAACGTCGTGCCGCACGATACGCAGGCCGCGAATCGCCCTGTGATCCGCCGAAACCTCGACCTTGCCCACCTGGTTATCGCTCACACGGAACATGTCGCTCAGGAGATAAGAGACGTGCTGGCGATTCGGACCCCGATAGCCATAGTCCCTCACGGAGTTCTGTTCGCCGACCTGGAATTGCCGCCGAGGCAGCGCGCTGCGGTCGAACTTGGGCTGGAGGGCGACCCCGTGGTTCTTTTCGCAGGCATAGTCAGGCCCTATAAGGGTATCGATCTGCTGACCGAGGCTTGGCCCACTATTCGCGCCGCTTTTCCCGACGCCGCCCTTGTCATCGCCGGCCGCGCGCTCGGCGACGAAGCCCGGAACCAACTCCATCGTCTCGCCACGCTTCCCGGAGTACTGGTGACCGATGGATACGTACCGATGAAGGCCATGCTCAACTACCACGCGGCGAGCGATGTGGTGGTGTTCCCCTATCGGTCGATCTCGCAATCCGGCGCTCTCATGTCGGCCGTCGGTTTGGGGAGACCGGCTGTGGTGACTCCTATTCCGGGCTTTGTGGAGCAAGCAGCAGCGCTGCATGGTGTTGTCATTGCCGACGAGGTGACCGGCTCCGCGATCGCCCGGGCGACGATCTCCGCGTTGCAGGACCGGGACGCCCTCCTGGCCGCGGCTGCAGAAGACCGTCGCCGAGTCGCCCTGTCGCCGGTGGGTTGGCCGGCCGTCGGGCGCGAGACAGCCCGGCAATACGAGAGGGCGGTCGCTGGTCTTCAAGGCGAGCCCCCCGCAGCGTGAATGGTACCCGAGCAACGATGATGGTCCATTGATGAAGGTTCTCTATTTTCACCAGCACTTTCAGTCAGGATCTGGCTCCTGGCCCACGCGGAGCTACGAATTCGCCTCGCATTTGATCTCACAGGGCCACCACGTGACGATGGTCGCCGGACTTCACGACATGGCGGCGGGGGCAGGTGACCGCTCGCTGCACGAGAGCACCGTCGATGGCATACGAGTTCTCTGGCTCGGGATCCCGTATTCACAGACTCTCGGCAGGATGGGAAGGCTGCTTTCCTTCTCGGCGTATGCCGCCTTGGGCTCGGCGGTGGCCGTACGAGTCGACAGGCCCGACGTCGTGTACGCTTCGTCGACGCCCCTGACTGTGGGGATCCCCGGGTTGATCACCGCGCGGCTGACGGGGGCTCCCTTCGTGTTCGAAGTGCGGGATCTGTGGCCGGAGATACCCATCGCCCTTGGGTACCTCAACGGCCGCGCCGCTATCGCGTCGGCGAAGGGCCTCGAACGCCTTCTCTACCGAGAGGCTGCCGAGCTGGTCGCGCTCTCGCCGGGCATGGAGCGAGGAATGGTGGCAGCTGGTGCGGAACCCGGCAAGATCACGGTTATTCCCAACATGGCCGATCTGACCCTGTTCTCCGGCGAATGCGAGGGGGCAAGCTGGCGCTCTCGGGTAGGGATCCCCGCGTGATGCGTTCGTTGGGATCCATCATGGCACCATGGGTCTTGTCAACGATGTCGGCCAACTGCTCGATGCCGCGGCGCTGCTGCGCGGGTCCGGGATCTACATCGCGCTTGTAGGCACGGGGAGCCAGCGCGACGCTCTGGAGGCCCGGGCGCGGGCAGAGGGGCTGGACAACGTGGTCTTCGATGGGCCACGGCCACGCGGTACCATCCCCTGGGTGCTGAAGGGTGCCGATGTTGGACTGATGTGCGTCAGACACGATCCGGTGCTCTATCACAACTCCGCCAACAAGTTCGGCGATTGTCTCGCGGCTGGACTACCTGTGCTGGTCACCTATCCGGGGTGGCAAGGCAAGTTGCTCCGGCAGTATGACGCCGGGCTCGTCGCCGACACCGAACACGGCGCCGACGGCTTGGCCCGGGCTCTTCGTGGCTTGCGCGACGATCCCGAGCGCGTGCGGACCATGGGAGCGCATGCGCGCGCATTGGGGCGAGACCGTTTCGCACGAGAGGACTTGGTCGGTCAGTTCGGGGTGTTCTCGTCAGGGCCGTCGAGAGTGGGGCCCAGCGGAGAGGGTCCCGGCCGTTGAAGGGGCACTGACATGTCGCGTCTTGGCTCCGGAAGGGCTGCACGACTCTTTAAGACAGGCTTCCGACCCGCTCGTGGGGGCGGTTTCGCTCGCCGTGCTCTCTCCACTTCTACTGGCAATCGCGATCGCCATCAAACTTGACTCTCGCGGACCCGTCTTCTACCACCAGGATCGCGTGGGGCGCGGCGGCGCGGTCTTTCGCCTGGTGAAGTTCCGGTCCATGATCCCAGGAGCCGACCAGGTGGGTCTGGGAATGAAGGTCGCACGCGAGGACCCGCGGATCACGCGAGTCGGGTCGTGGTTGCGACGACTGAGCTTGGACGAGCTGCCGCAGCTGGTCAACATAGCACGGGGCGACATGAGCGTCGTGGGCCCACGACCCACGTTTCCGGCCCAGGTCGCCAGATACGCCCCCCGGCAGCGCCGGCGGCTCGAGGTCAGACCGGGCCTGACCGGGTGGGCCCAGGTACACGGAAGGAACTCGCTTTCGTGGGCCGAACGTATCGAGTATGATCTGTGGTACGTTGAGAATTGGTCGATTTTCCTTGACTTTCGCATCGTCCTGAAGACACCTGCGGCTGTCGTCGCAAGCGAAGGTGTATATGGCAAGGACGGAGTCACACGCGATCTCGAAGAAGAATGAAACGGCGAGCGGCGGCGTGATCGTACGAGCAGAGGCTCCCCTGCGCATCAGTTTCGGCGGCGGTGGGAGGAATGCGTGTCTGCTGCCCAAACGCTTCGAAAGGCTCGTGATGCTGGTCGGTACGGCGCCGTCACCCCGGCTGACAAGTCCCTTGTGTCTTCTCTGAGCCTGGGATATTGCCGCAGGCGCTCGCGGTCTGGGACCACGAGGAGGACATCCTGGCCGCG
Organism: uncultured Actinomycetes bacterium; assembly: GCA_963806155.1. GTDB lineage: Bacteria > Actinomycetota > Thermoleophilia > RBG-16-64-13 > RBG-16-64-13 > CAVPLM01. The sequence continues at coordinate 4,175 of CAWDXC010000014.1, read as the reverse complement.
ATGCGGCCAGCTCGCTGCACGGAATCTTAAGATTTTTTCGTTACGGTCGATATCCTGACCAACGACATAATGCTGTCTCGATAAGAAGGCACACTCGTCGCGAGGCGGGGTCGCAAAGCTACGGAACTCCAGCGGGAGTCAGCCGGGTTGCCGAGATCTTTGAAGCCGATCCGCGGAGCTTTTGCCTTCTTGAGGCGGCTCAACCCCTGGGGGTCGGACATGAACACCGTAACGAATCCTCGGCACACGAAGAAGCGGGTCGCAGGCTGTCTGGTGGGACTGGCACTGGTTTTGGTGCGATGTTGACCGTCGAACCGGGTCAAGCCCTCGCCGCCAGACAGGCGCTCGCGAAATACGCGACCACCACGACCACGCAGCCGGTCACTTTTAAGCCGACGCGTCCAGTCACGACCACCACCGACCCAACGAGCGTCACCACCACCCGCCGAACGAGCGGCACCACTACGACGACACTACTCCCTACCACTAGGACCTGGCAGTCGACCACGACCACCATCGCTGCCGCTCTGGGCGTGAACGCCGCCCTTTCCGCGGTGGTCTCGGCCTCCTCCGAGCAGGCCGCCACCGGACAACTGGCAAGCAAGGCCGTGGATGGAGTGGTGGCCGGCTACCCGGGCGACTACACCAAAGAATGGGCCACCGTGGGAGGGAAGACTGGCTCCTGGGTGAAGATGGCCTGGGCCAGTGCCCGGACGGTGACTAAGATCGTGCTTCACGACCGCCCCAACCTCAACGACCAGATCACGGCGGCCAGCATCAGCTTCAGCGACGGCAGCACCCTGTCTCTGGGCGCGCTGGCGAACGACGGCTCGGCCGTCATCGTCACCTTCCCGGCCAAGACCATCACCGGCCTTGAATTGAACGTGAGCAGCGTGAGCGGCACCACTCAGAACGTGGGCTTGGCCGAGATCGAGGTGTGGACCGACGGTACCGCCCCGGCCCCGGGAACGACTACCACCCCCCTGCCCGCCACCACCACGACTACCCTGCCCGCCACCACCAGGACTACTCTGCCCGCCACCACCACGACTACCCTGCCCGCCACCACCCCCACGACCTTGCCGCCGGCCGGGTCCTTCGATCTCGGTAAGGCCCTGGCTGACGCCACTCCCGGCGCGGTCATCACCATCCCGGACGGTACCTACACCGGCCCCTGGACGGTATACGGCAAGAGCAACCTCACCTTGAAGGGTTCCGCCAACGCCGTACTTACCTCCCACGCTGATGACCTACTGGTGTTCAAGAACTGCGCGGGCATCAACCTCTCGGGATTCACCGTCCAGGGAGACTACTCAGTTACTACTCAACGGGGTATTACCTTGGCCAACGTCACCGGGGCCACCCTCGAGAATCTGACCATCAGGGATGTGGGTTTCTCGGGCATCTATGCTTTCCCGGCTTCCAACGTGGTGATCGATAACACGACCGTCACCCACTGCGGCGACTTCGGCATTCACTTCAAGCCCGGTTCGGCCGACATTACGGTGAGCAACTGCCGCCTGGATGGGTTTGTCTCTCGGCTGTACCCCGCCCACGGCATCTACTTCGAGGGGGTCACAAACGCCGTGGCCTTCGGCAACGTCGTCACCAACGTGTGGGATTCGCCCGGGCAATACGAGGTGTCGGGTATCAAGTACGCCGGTTCAACCGGCCACTGCTACAGCAACCGCATCGACGGCTCGCTGGGTGGCGTGTCGCTTCCCGGTGCTACCAATGTCCTGGTGGAGAACAACCAGATAAGCAACATGAGGGAGCGCGGCGTCTACTTCATCGTGGGCACCAGTAACTGCACCATCAAGGGCAACACGTTCACCACCTGCTCATCTGTTATCGGGGTCTACGCCAACGACGGCGCTTCAGGCAACCGGCTCATCGGTAACACGGCCATAAACTGCCCGACCATCATCGATGACGCTTCTTCGGTCGTGGAGAACACCGGGAACAGTTGGAACTGACCTGCAAGTAGGCGATCGCGAGTCTGCTGGCCCTGCGGGGGTATGGAAAGGCGACGACCGAGCATCATCAGGGGCGATTGCAGAACCAACTAGGCCGAAGTTTTCGCCCTAAGTGAAGCCCGATCCCGCTGCTGGTGCGGGATCGGGCTTCTTCTTGGTGGTTTAGGTGCGCCACGAGAACCTCGGCAAGCTCTCCCACCTGCCCGACGCAGCCATCGAGGCGGTGCGCCGGGCCCTTGCCGGGGACACCTTGGTCGCGGCTGAGGACCGCTCCAGGTGGAGCGCTCGCTGCCCCACGGCCACGTGGCGGCGGTGCTCGGCGTCCCGCGCGCTCGACCTCGAGCGCCTCTTCTCCCGGAGCCCGTCGCGTAAACGCGACCTGATGGTGGGGATGGTCGCGCATCGGCTCCTGGCGTCGGGATCGAAGCTATCGGCCACCCGGCGCTTCTCCCAGACCACCCTAGCTGAGGAGCTGGCCCTGGGCGAGGTCAATGAGGCGGAGCTTCTGGGAGCCATGGACTGGCTCCTTACCCGCCAGGGGCGGATCGAGCGGGCGCTGGCCGCCCGGCACCTCACCCCGGGCGGTTTCGTCGAGCACGATCAAAAGGAGTGGTTTCTTGGCGTTCATAGCACACACCTCCTCCTCGGGCAGGATCGGTGTCCGTACGGAGCGATGCGCGGGTGTGAACTCGTGCGAGGCCCCGTCTTCACGACCTCCCCGAGCTATAGATGAGGGGTAGTTACTCACTCCCCTTGTAGTCTGAATATGGGCTGATTTTACTCTAGGTCAATCGAACGGATGTCGATAGATGGAGCCGTAGGGGAGAGCATTCTGTTGTTCGGTGTGTTCGCGTCCGTCTCGATCCGCTGGTTGCTGGTTGCTGGCGCGTTCGCCGCCGACTTGCCCCCGAACTCGCCTGAAAGACGCGAAAACCCGGCCTCTCGGACAGGGTCTATACTCGCCGTTCTTGGCTTTCTGAAGCGGAGACGGGGGATTCTAACCCCGGTACAAGCTCGAGCTACGCCCCGCTACGAGGGCATCGCCAGGAGTGCCTTGCCGAGAATGGCCCCTACAACCTACATGTGCCGCTCTCGATGTCGCATGACGCTCCCGCCACCGGTTCCAAGAAGTACCCGTTTCCTGCCGGGACGCGCCGTACACGGTTCTCGGCCTCCAGGTCATCGACTATCGCTTCGTACTCCTGGGGCGAAAGGTCGAAGACGGTCGTCACCTCCACTGGAGCCGCTCTTCCGTAGGTGTTCAGGAAGCCGAGCACGTTTTCCGCGGTCGGCTCTGGCGCCTGGGGATGCAGGGCACCGCCGGTAAGCGTGTCGATGACCGCCTTCATGGCGCGGAAGTCCTGATAACCGCGCAGCATCAGCTCTTTGTCGTCGTACCGGAACAGGAAGGTCGGAAACCCCCGCACGCCGTACCGCCGTGTTGTCTCCAGATCCTCGCGGAAGGCTTCTTCGGCCGAGCCATCGGAGAAGTGCGCCACGAAATCGGCGACATCGAGCCCTACCTCGCTCGCCAACTCGATCAGCACCTCGGGCCGGCCTGTCTCTCGCGCCTCAGCAGCAGAGGCCTCGCGAATCCGCCTGAGGTACCGAGAGGCCAACCCCGGATTTGTCAGTTCGGCCGCCTTGAAGGCGATGTTCTGCGGATAGGTGGAGGTCGTCTCTGCCGTGAATAGTCGGAAACCCTCGGTCCTCACCGGCATGCCGTGACGGGCCGACGCTTCCAGCCAGTGCCGGGCGATCTGCAGATTCGACTTCTCCGGGTCGCCGCCGATGTCGTTGGCTGCGTCGTAGAACGCCGTGATGTCCTCTACCAGCCCGCCCATCACGTAGTGGATAAAGACGCCGTCGCCGTACCAGGTTTCCAGCTTACGCAGGACCGGTTCGCTACCCCAGCACCAGGTGCACACCGGGTCGGTGAAGGCCAGAAGCTCAACACTCATCAGTCCGGAACTCCTTACGAGGACAACTTCGCTGTAGGGCCCACTGTACCGGAGCCGCGCGTCACGTGAGAGCCAGGCTTGGTCATCCGTTCCCTTCCAGTCCGTTCTGGTCCGTTCGCTGGTGCCAAGTTAGTCACCAGAATGTCACCAAGGGGGGATTCGGGGGCTGCAGGCGGATGCCCTGATGAGCCATACCTAAGCAAGAAATTGCTGCAACTTCTATCAATGCCGGAGGCGG
>CAWDXC010000013.1:0-55967 GCA_963806155.1 uncultured Actinomycetes bacterium | reverse complement strand
TCGAACCGAGGGGGTCGTGTGGGTACCAGCGTCGCCACGAAACAGGACTACGAGCGCATGACCGCCGAGGAGTACGCGGACCTGCGCGAGCTCCTCCACGGGCTGTCACCCGAACAGTACGGTGCCGAGCCTCTGCACGGGCTGGAAGGTCCGCCACGTCGTCGGCCACATCTGTCTCGGGAGCCAGATCTCGCCGCTGTCGATGCCGCTGCGCATCGTGCCGTTCGGCTTCAACGTCGCCAAGGCGTCGAGCGTGCTCTCGTACCGCTACGGCGACGAGCACACCCCCGAGCAGCTCCTCGAGACCTTCGACTGGCTGAGCACGGTCCCCGGCAAGCCCGGCCTCGCCAAGGTCGTGCCCCCCGCGGAGTTCTTCGTCGACAAGCTCATCCACGACCAGGACATCCGCCGTCCCCTCGATCTCGCGTGGGTCATCCCCGCCCACCACCTCGTGGCGCTCGACGCGATGCTGTGCATCGGTGGCTTCCTCAAGTCGAACCGGGTCGCCCAAGGCCTGCGACTCGTCGCCACCGACATCGACCACACCGTCGGCGACGGCGCCGAAGTGCGCGGCCCGGCCGAGGCGATCGTGCTCGCTCTCGGGCCGCCCGGTCGGACTCCCGGACCTCTCCGGCGCCGGCGTCACGACCCTCCGCGACCGCATCGCCGCCTGACGCCCTTCTCCGCGACCGGGGTGCCGGTAGTGTCCGCCGTTCTGGACGCACTGGCCTTCTACGGACTCGAGACGACCGCCGACCCGCTCGTCTGGCTGTGCGTTCGCGGTACGCGGGCCGTGCTCCGGCAAGGTGCGCTGTTCGGTGGGTGCGGGCTCGGGGCCGCCGACATCCAGGTGCTCGAACGGGTGACCGGCTGGCCCTCGTCGTAGTTCACCGGCGATACTCGAGTTCGCCCGCCCGCCCTCGGTCTTCGTCCAGCTCGAGGTCAACGAGGTAGTGGCGCGCGGAGCTACGACTCGTCGCAGGCCCGCGTGCCGTCGGTGCGGGGCCCACGGCCAGGAGATCTTCACCGTGCTGGGCGGCGCTCGGCCGGCGCAACCTCCCGTGGTCGGGCGAGTGGGCGCTGCGCCCTGACGTCCCGGGGTCCCGCGGCAGAGCACGACCCGCGAGATGCTGCCCCACATGGTCGGCACCATCGTCGACCGCCTCGAGATGCGCCTGGCCGACGTGGTGGCTCTACGAGGACCTCGACGGCGTCCCGGGCAGCGGCCGCTGCTCGATGTGGGTGCGGCCGCCCCTCGGCCTCGAAGCGACGGCGGCGACGCTGGCGATCGTCGGCGACTACGTGCCGTTCGGCATCGGCCAGGCGCTGGGCCGGCCCGTGTGGAGCAACAGCCTCGACAACACGCTCCGTTTCGTGCGCGCCCCATCCCGACCGAGTGGGTCCTGGCCGGACGTGCGTGTGCACGCCGTGCTCGACGGGTTCGGCCACGGGCTCGTGCATCTCTGGGCGGGAGGATGGCACGCTGCTCGACGACCGTGTGCAGTTCTCTCATCGTGCGCGCCAAGCGAGATGAACGCCCCCGCAAGCGCGACCCGACGACCGAGGAAGCAGCGCCCCCGACCATGACCGCGCGCCAGTGCCACAGCGCCCACGGGGATCACCGTGCCCGTTCCCCGGAGGGTCTCCCTCGCCGAGCACCGCGAGCTGTACGAGGAGATCGCCGCGCTCGGGCTACACGGACCTCTGGTCGGCGGAGTCCGGCAAGCTACGACGTGTTCACCGCCGCTCGTCCCTCGCCGCGGCGTGGACGCCGACGCTGCGGCTCGGCAACCGTGATCGTTCCTGTGTACACGTGTGGCGCCGCGGCGGCTCGCCCAGTCCGCTCGCCGCGAGTCGTAGCTCCGCCGCGCCCGGCCGGTTCGCCCTCGGTATCGGCACGTCGTCGAACGTCATCGTCGAGAACTGGAACGGCATCCCGTTCGAGAAGCCCTACCAGCGCGGCCGCGACACGCTCCGGTTCCTGCGCGCCCGGTGCTCGCGGGCGAGAAGGTCACAGCCGACTACGAGACGTTCTCGGTCAAGGGCTTCCGCCTCGGCGCCACGGTCGACGGAGATGCCGCCGCTCCTCGTCGCCGCTCTGGGCCCGGCATGCTGCGCCTCGCCGGCCGCGAGGGTGACGGCGCGATCATCAACGGCTTGGTGCCGACGACGTCCCGACGGTCGTGCAGCACGTCGGCGAGGGCAAGGAGATCGTGGCGCGCGTCGTGCTCCCGACCGAGGATCGCGGAGTCGTCCGCGCCGTCGGACGTCGCTCGATCGCCGCCTACCTGAGCGTTCCCGTGTACGCCGCGTTCCACGAATGGCTCGGCCGGGGCGAGGTGCTCCAGCCGATGTGGGACGCGTGGCGCGCCGGCGACCGCGCCGCCGCGACCCGCGCGCGATCCCCGACGACGTCGTCGACCAGCTCATCGTGCACGGCTCGCCCGCGGACTGCCGCGCGCACCTCGCCCGTTATGCCGCGGACGGCGTCACGACGACGGCGCCCATGATCCTCGGATCGCTCGACGACACCCGGCGGATGCTCCGCGAGCTCGCCCCCGGCCGCGACTGAGACGCCCCCTCCAGATCGGGCTACGACGCGTGGCGAAGCCGGTCGCCGACAGCCAGCTCGTCGGGCGCACCGAGCAGGCGTACCACGACGTCGCGCAGCCGCTCGAGCGTCAACCCGGCGGCCGCGCCGAAGCGGGTCGCATCACCGGGCGGCCTCCGCCCGGACGGCCGCAGCGCCAACTCGCTCGCACCGGTTGACCACGCCTCGACCTCCAGGTCGACCCGGACGCGCCGGCTGAAGCCGCGGGCGCGGCCCGCGCGGCCGAGGCGCCCCTCGGCGGCGCGGGTGACCGCCCGGTGGCAGGGCCACAGGTTGGCGCCGTCGTCGGTCGATCCGACGGTGAGCGTGGAGCCGTCGGCCTCCACGGTGATCGGGCCGTCGGCGAGCAGCCAGCGACCAGGTCCGTGACGACGACGGCGGGCGCGTCAACGCCGCCGCGAGACGTACCAGGTCCCTCGAACAGGTTCGTACATGGCGGGCCTTTCGAGTTCCGGTTGGGACCCAACCAGCTTCGACAGCCCGTGTTTCAGGCAGATCACCTGCCGACGACAGGAGGGCGACGGCCGCGTGAACGTCCGGCGGGCCCGCTGTCCGGTCAGCTGCGCGTCAGGAAAACGTCAGGCGGCATCAGGCCACGCGCTTGAGCTTGACCTCGTCGTGGCGGATCTGGGCCAGGTGCAGCGTCGTGAGCACGCGGACCATGACCCATCCCGGGTCGAACTGGCCCCGGCCGAGCGCGAAGTTCGCCGACGTCGGCGCGGCGTGGTGGTTGTTGTGCAGGCCCTCACCCGAGGTGATCAGGGCCAGGGCCTGACCGTTCGTCGCGGAGTTCGGGTACGGCCGGCGGCCGACGGTGTGGCCGACGGCGTTGACCGCGCCCGAGAGCCCCAGGTAGGAGACCGTGTGCACGACGGCCGCGAACAGGCCGGTCTGCCATCCGAGGATGAGGCAGAGCAGCGTGATGCCGATGCCGAGACCGAGCGCCGCGTGGTCGAAGAACCAGCGGTCGAGGCGGTCGGGCGGCAGATCGCGGCCGTACTTGGGAACGGTCTCGCCGTCGCGCGCGTGCCGGCGGTAGAGCGCGGCGTTCGCGAGCTGTACGCGCCAGAACCCGAGGACTGCGGGGCTGTGCGGATCGTCGACCGTGTCGGTGGAGGCGTGATGCCGGCGGTGGACGGCGGCCCACTCGCGCGGCGCATGCCCGTCGCCATCCAGAGGAACACCCGGCAGAACATCGCGACCCGCAGGGTGCACGGTCAGCGACTTGTGGGTCACTCCGCGGTGCAGGTACACGCTCGTGACCATGATCGCGAACTGCGCGAGAAGGAGCCCGACGACGATCCCGAGGAGCCAATGCATCGACGAACAGTAGCGGTCGCGGCGCTCGCGCCCCGGACCAGGGACTGCCTACAAGCGGGCGTGCTGCCGCCAGCGCTCGAGGACGGCGGCGTCGCCGAAGACCTCGAGGCCATCCGTGCCGCGGCGGTTGTGTGAGAACAGGAAGAGGTCCGAGGCCGGGCCACGAACCGCGACGTCACCCTTGGCGTGGGCCCGCTCGACCTCGAAGCCGGAGTCGGTGAGCCGCACCAGCCACTCGCCCTGGCGGTCGGTGCAGTGCAGGTGGAGGGTGGCCGGAGGCCCGGCGAGGGCGGCGCCGAAGCTGCGGGGCCCGAGCACGGTGAGCAGCTCGTCGACCCCGTCGGCCGCGAGCGTGCCGTTGACCGGTTGCGGTGACCCGGCCGCGAGCTGTGCGTCGTAGCGGTGGATCGCGGCCTCGTGGGCCTGGCGGCGCTGCCAGAAGGCGGCGCGCCGGCGCCGGTCGCCGATTCCACGAAGGTCCACATCGGGACGTCGGGGTCGACACCGAACAACGCGTCCGCCAGCCGCTCACCGCCGGCGCGCACGTAGTCGACGCGCTCCGCCGCGTCCTCGGGCGGGCGTTCGAGCTCCCGGAACCGGATCTGCTCGGTCGCACGCCGTACGACGACGGTCGCGGCCCAGGTCTGGACGCGCCCGATGTGACCCAGCAGGTCGGCGACGGTCCACTCCGGGCAGGACGGCACGGGCAGGGCGTCCGGACCGGCCTGCTCCGCGGCGGCGACCAGCGCCGCGGTCTCAGTGCGCACCGCGTCCGCGTACCGCTGCCGGTCGAGCAGGGTGGGCGGCGGCGAGACTCGGTCACGCGCGCACAGCCTACGAGAACAGCGTCAGCTCCGACCCGCCCGCGGCGTCACCCGCGCCGTCGTCGCCGGCGCGGTCGCCCGCGCCCGGGTCGGCGAGCTCGATCCGGCGTACGAGCTCGGGACCGTCGTTGTCGGCCCGGCTGACCAGCGTGCTGACCGGGTACACGTCGAGCCAGTCGTCCGGCGCGGGCACGAGGAATGACTGCAGCTCGTCGACGACGGCGCGGACGTCCCGGTCCAGCCAGACGTCCCACGTGGGCTCGGGGAGCATCACCGGCATCCGGTCGTGCAGCGGCGCGAGCAGGTCGTTGGCCCGGGTCGTCACGATGGTGCACGTCCGCAGCCAACCGTCGGCGTCGGTGCCGTCGGGCCGCTCGGTGCCCTCGGGTACCTTCCAGACCTCCCAGAGCCCGGCGAACGCCATGGGCTCGCCGTCGCGGCGGTGCACGAAGTAGGGCTGCTTCCGGACCCGCTTGGAGCCCGGCACCTCGATCTTCTCCCACTCGTAGAAGCCGTCGGCGGGCACGATGCAGCGCCGCCGCTCGAACGCCCGGCGAAACGCCGGCTTGCTCGTCAGGCTCTCGGCCCGGGCGTTGATCTGGCGGTCGCCGATCGAGGGGTCCTTGGCCCACGACGGGACGAGCCCCCATCGCACCGGGGACAGCACCCGGTGCGGGCCCTCGGCGGTGCGCTCCCGCACCACGGCGACGATCGCCCGGGGCGCCACGTTGTAGTGCGGCTCGTCGTCGGTGACGGCCACCTCGTCGACGTCGAACCGCTCGGCCAGCAGGGCCGGCGACGACACCGCCACGAAGCGACCGCACACGCCCGGGACCGTACCCCCGCTCTCGGCGCCTTCGGCGCCGGGCCGCTCGGGCCCCGGCTCGCTTCGTCGCCATCCGCGGCGTTGCGGGGCTCGCCTCAGTAACCCCGCTCTCGGGCGGGCTTGACCCGGAGACCAGGATCGGGCAAACTTCAAACCGAACGTTCGGTTTTCTCTATCCGGTCTGCCGTCCAACCCGACCCTGCCCGCCCCGCTTCGACCCGGAGGCCACCATGGCCCACCCTCCCGCCCCGAGAGCGCCCCACAGGGGACGCGGCCCCGGAAGGGCGCGTGACCCGGCAACGGATCCTCGAGCAAGGCCGTGGCCCGTCTTCAACCAGCGGGGCTACGCCGGCACCTCGCTCAACGAGCTGGTCGCCGCCACCGGCCTCGAGAAGGGCGGGATCTATTCGCGACGAATCCGGGGGAAAGATGACCGCCATGAGTATGTCGCAGCCGGCTTTCTTGTAGGCCGAGATCTCGGCGGAGTAGTCGGATGTCCCGAACTCGAAATAGCCGGTGTCAACGATCTCGTACCCGGCCTCCTCGATGGGCGGACGCGGACCTTCGGGGTCGTTGTAGTTGATTCCCGCAGCACTGTTCAGCATGAGCCAAGCGACCTTCTTGTTGGTCGGCATCGTATCCCACATACCGACGAAGGCATGGCCGAACTGGTCATTCGTAAAGCAGAAGTGATAACACCACTTCGGACCGGGAGTGGGGTTTCCGAGAGCCTTGTACCATCCGTTGTTCGGTGATCCACAGGTTAGGCAGGGAACCCCGAGGGTCTCGGCCTGGACAGCTACAGGATCCACCGTATCGTCGGCTCCGTTGGCGCCTATGATGTCGACCTTGGTGTTGTTGAGCAGGTCTCCGGCCACCTGCGATGCCCGGTTGGTATCGGACTGAGTGTCGGCGACGATGCAGTTGATGGGATGCTTCTTGCCGTCGCCGAGGACCATGCCGTCTTTCCACACGTTGTCCTGGAACTCCTTGATGATGAACTCCGAGGGTATGGCGAACCCCGCGAGAGCGCCGGTGACCGGTATGGCCCAGCCAATCTTGATTTCGCGACCGACCTCCGCCTCCGCCGAAACGGTCGTCGTGGCTCCCGCGGTGGTCGTCGTGGCCGCGGCAGTGGTCGTTGTAGACCCGGCAGTGGTCGTTGTCGTCTCTTCCTCACCACAGGCGGCTAGGACACCGCCGAGACCAGCCCCCATGCCCAGCGCCGCTCCGGCGACGCCGGCAATCTTCAGGAAGTCCCGTCGACTTACAGGGTTTGTTGGTACCACTGACTGGTTGTTGTCGAGATCAGCAGACACTGTTCCTCCCTCCTCTGCTCTTTTCAGCGTTATTGAACTACGGACACTAGTTCTAGTAGAGGTAGTTACTACTACTCGTAGTGAACACTACTATCAAGCCCGCTTATACGCCGCGAGGGGGACACTGTCAAGACACAGCACAACCAGATCTGCCGGGCGGGGCTAGACTGGAGGCTCAGTGGCTATCTCTCTGAGGATGGAATCAAGCGACTTGGTGGACGGCCCGTTCAGGACAGCGTGCTGGAAGCCGTACAGATAGGCCACGTCCTCGAACCAGAAGAAGCCCATGATTCGCCAGGCGACCTCCGTTGAGTCGACTTCGGGACGGATGCTGCCCTGAGACTTTCCCTCTTCGACGATATCGGTCAAGCGATCGACGAACCTCATGGCATGTCTTCTGAGATCCTGTCGTAGTTCCAGGCTGGCTGGGGCAGCGATGAATTCAAACAGAGGGTCGGCGAATCCATGCTTCTGACTGATGGTGCGAATGGTGTGGTCTTGACCGATCTCGCGCAACCTTTGCAGTGCGTTGAGATGTTGAGAAGAATCGATCACCTCCATCGCGCTTGCAACGACCACCGAAAGCACGGCCAGCAGAATGGCCTTGCGGCTGCCGAAATGGCGATAGAGCGTGGGTTCGCTCACCCCGGCGCCGGCGGCGATCCGCGCCGTGGTCGCACCTTCGATCCCGTGCTTCTCCATGAGACGCAGGGTGACCTCGATGATCTGCCGCTTGCGTTGGTCCCCACTCATCCGCTTGGGACCAGCGGAGACTACACCGATCGTAGTACCTTTCACGTGGAAATCCTCGGTCTCGTGGCCTTACGGCGCCATACCGCCCTGAAGCGCCCTGCGTCGGACAGCCATAGTAGTGGTGACTAACTTAGCACAGGACGGCGAAGTGCTCCGAGATAGCATCCGTTGAGGCCGTCACCATGAACGGGTGGTGATCGCTCGCCGCCTCAGCGGCGAAGTCATTCGTCCTCGCCGCTCTGTAGCCCAGCGGCCTCCTGGTAGGCAGCGCGGAGAGCCTCGAGTAGCTCATCGCCCGGGTCGTAGACCACTCGTCCGTGGCCAAGCGGTACGGGCGAGCAAGCCGCCTCGACCCGGCTCAGACTTTTTGGGGCCCGACGTTCAATGACCATTCGCCAGGCACCGATGCTCGCCTTCTTATCGTTCCAGATCGAGAGGAGCCTCCGTCCTCGTCGGGGAGGAGGGGTTGAACACACAACGCGTCTTGCCGACCGAGGTGAGGAGTCGAGTCAGCCCCTCCGCAGCCCCCGCACGTCCGTCCATGCTTTCGCAGACACAATCCGGATTCGAGAGAGAATGCGGATGCTTTACATTTCGTCTTTACGCATATGAAAGCGGGTAGCCAGACCTCGGTGACCGGACATCGGAACCCGGCGCCTCCACCTCGCTTCGCAGAAGCGCTATCTCCTCCTGATAGCGAGCCCAGTACCGGGCAAGTGCAAACCCGGGCATGTGCTCACGAAGCAAGTCATGGTAGAACCTTTCCTCAGGCGCGTAGCCCCGAGCTTTGTACTCTCTCTCCTCGTCCTCGATGTACATGAGGACGAGTTCCGGCTCCGCTTTCGCAAACGACTGAGCCAGCCTCTCGGCAACCTCGACCGGTAGATGCATGGAGCCGTGGCGGTCGACGTAGACGGCCGGATGCATGTCTTCGAGTCTCTGAGGAAGACTGGCGCGGCGTGCAATCTCGCGTAACTCCTCCGCGTCCATGCGTATGGTTCCATCATGATCCGCGCCGGCATCGCTGTAGCCGGTAGCGTATATCACGGTCTCGATCGCCTTGACCAGGCCTTCATTTGATTTGCGCCGGGCCTCATCGAAACGCTTTGCTCGCTCTTCGTCCCTGAGAAGCGCCTTTCGCTCGGTCCACGGAACTACCAGTTGGCCGCTCGTAACCCACTCCTCCAGCCCCGCGTACGGCTCGGTCACTCGCCGAATCTTCACCTGACCCCGGCGACCAGCCTTTTCGATGACTTGTACCTGCAACAGTGGTTCTGATGTCGACAGTCTCTGACGGAAGGCGTACTTCTGGCCGACTCCAATCTCGTTGTACTGCATGAACCGCGCCTCCTCTCTGCCCTCGTGTTGTCTTGTTCACGAACACCAGCGAGTCATCTATGACCCGAACCACCGCGTCTTTTACCATCTGGAGCCCAGCGCTCCCGTGCATGGGGTATACATGGGGTAAGCAGAAGGCATCAGAAGTAAGCAAGGAGGGGCAAGAACGGAGTTCCACGCGAACGACGACACTCTCTCAAATAACGCCGTTTTGCAGGTCTTTAATCTTGCCCTGAAAGGAGCCGGTGAAGGGACTTGAACCCCTAACCTGCTGATTACAAATCAGCTGCTCTACCATTGAGCTACACCGGCCCGCGAAGCGAGGAGATTTTAGCGCGCATTCCGCGGCGCCGGTATCGCGTATGGGGCGGCCGTCTGGCGGCTCCTACAACACCACCCGCCGGCTCTCCAGATGCATCATCACCTTGCGCTTGATTCGCTGAAGGGCGTTGTCCACCGTCTTGGTGTCGTGGCCGATATGGGCGGCGATGGCCTCGTAAGAGTTCCCCTCCAGGTAGTACTTGAGCACCTGCGACTCAAGGGGACTGAGCAGCCGCACGAGGCAGTCGGTCAGGCTGACCACTTCCTCCGAGCTGATCACCTGCTGCACCGGATCGCTCGTCCGGCCCGAGGGGATAACGTCGGCCAAGGTGCGGTTGTCAAAGTCGGCGCTGGAGGGCGAGTGGCTGAAGCTCACGTAGGTGTTCAACGGCAGATGCTTCTGGCGAGAAGCTGTCTTGATGGCGGTGATGATCTGCCTGGTGACGCACAGTTCAGCGAAGCTGCGGAAGCTCGTGCTTCGGCCGTACTCGTAGTCGCGGATGGCCTTATACAGGCCGATGTAGCCTTCCTGGATGAGATCGTCGCCGTCCCCGCCGGCCAGGAAGTACGAATTGGCCTTGAGACGCACGAAGTAGTGATACCGGGTCAGGATCCGCCGAGTGGCGTCGGAATCGCCCGTCTTGGCCCGCGCCACCAATTCTTCGTCGGTCCAGTCGGCAGTGGCCGCACCGACAGCCTTTCTCGCAAACGCTGCGCCTTCCATCCCTCGTCCCTCCCGCCTTAGAGGTTACGGGCCAGAGTCTCGAACCCCTATTCGGCTCGACCGGGTTCCTCCGCCTGCGAGGCCAACTCGTCCCGCAGCGCCTTGAGCCTCTCCACCGTATCGGGGTCGATCCTCTCCTCGATCCTGTGACTCATTGTAATGCAATTCTCAGGATTTGCAATCCTTTTTGTGTGTTCTTGCAAGTCAGCCACGAATTGCCGGGAAGAACGGCGGATCACGTTGGGGAGAAAAATGGTCTTCTGGAGTTGGTAGTCGGACGACACAACTACTACGTTTTCCCCCGCACTTAGAGCATAAACCTCTCTCTCGATGATGCTGTCTGCAGAGCGTGAGAACGACCCGAAATACACGTCCACATTCCTAGTTGCACTCTCGGTCTTTTGCAACACCTGCGAGTGCGAGTCGAACACCAACACGGCCCTATCGGAAGTCCCACCCATGTAGCTGGCGATGCGGTCGAGCAGACGGCGGCGCTCGTCCTCCAGGTCGACGGCGTCCAGTCCGCCCGACGGCCCCCGCTCGTGATCGGCCCGCTGCCCGACCCGACCCTGCCGGCCTTTTCCCGATGGCGTCTGCCCGGTCCGCTCCGGTCCCTGATGATGCCCCAGGAACTGGTGGAGCACGTTGTAGCCGTCTATGAGGTAGACCGTCACTGCCGACGCCTTCTCATGAGTGGCCCCCAGGTGTAGCGATCGGCCCCAGACCCTTCGCCGGTGGGGCTGGCTCCGCACCACGCCCCTCTCCCCGCTGCCGCACCGCTTCGTACAAGAGGACCCCGGTCGACACGCTCACATTCAGCGAACCAACGCGGCCGGCCAGCGGCAGCCTGATCATCGCGTCGCACAGCGACGCTACCCGCCGACCTAGTCCCTCTCCCTCAGAACCCACCACGAAGCAGGTGGGGTACCGATAATCCTGGGCGGTATAGAGGCTGTCCGCCCCAGCGGCGGCCCCATAGATCCAGAAGCCTGCCTCTCTCGCTCGTATCAGGGCGTCGGCCAGATTCCGCACCCGGGCGACGGCCGCGTGCTCGCTGGCTCCGGCGGAAGCCTTGACCACAGCCGCGGTCACCTCGGCCGCCCGATGGCGGGGAATGAGCACACCGGCTCCTGTCTCCTCCGCGGTCCTGATGACGGCCCCCAGATTGTGCGGGTCCTGAATCTTGTCCAGGGCCACAAGCAGACTGTGATCGCGGAGGATCACCTCTAGCTCGACGTACGGGTACGGGTCGACTTCCGCCGCGATGCCTTGATGGTCACCGGTCCTCAGGCGGGTGCTGAGTTCTGCCACCGACAGGCGGTACACCGGGGGGACGCCTCGCGAGGCGCCGGCGCACCAGTCCTGCAGGGCCCGCTCCACCCCTTCCGCTCCCTCTCCTGTGGCCACCAAGACGGCGTGCACGCGTCTCGGTCCCCGAAGCGCCTCCCGCACAGGATTGCGGCCGTACACGAACTCGGTCCCAAAAGAGGAGTCGTCGCGGTTCTCGTGCTCGCGGCGGCGCGGGCCATCAGCGGCCAGGCCGGGCGCCGAGCGTGGCGCCCCACCGGAACCAGAGCCAGCACGCGAACCGGGCGCCCTGCCCGCCGTCGCTCCGGCGGCCGGGCCCGGCGCGGTTGCGCGCGCTCCGGTCTACCTGATGGGGATGATCTTGTAGCCACCGGGGACGTCCCGGACCTCGAAGCCCCGCTCAGCGATGGAGGTGCGCAAAGCATCGGCCCGGGCGAAATCCCTGGCGGCCCTGCATTGCTGGCGCTCCTCAGCCATAGTCACGATGTCCGCCGGAACGGCCTTCTCCCCGCCGGCGACGGCGTCTAGCCCCAAGACCTGCACCATGTCGACCATCTCCGCGCGTGCTCGGGCGGCCGTCTCGGGCGATAGCTCACCTGCGGCCAACGCGGCATTGACCTCCCGGGCCAACCCGAACACCTCAGCGAGAGCGGCGGCGGTGTTGAGGTCGTCGGCCAGCGCATCGGCGAAAGCGCGGCGGCGAACAGCCACATGCTCGAGGAAGGCAGCGCCCGCCACCAATGGGTCTCTGATCGCCGCGTGCGGTGCGCTGGCAGGTCCCACAGCCGCCGCGACGGCGACCGCGCCCGGACTCGCCGTGACCTCACCGGCACCGCCCGAGCCGCAACCGGGTTCAGCCGCCCGGTCGGCCAACTCCCGGAACACGTTGCGCAGCCGGTCGACCTGCTGCTCCGTCTCCTCCAGAAGCTCTGAGCTGAATTCCAGCGGACTGCGGTAATGGCTGCCCAAAAAGGCCACGATGAGCGCCTCCGGCCGGTGCTCGTCCAGGATGCTTCGCAGGGTGAGGATGTTCCCCAGGCTCTTGGACATCTTCTCCTCACGCAGATTAAGCATCCCGTTGTGCATCCAGAAGCGCACGAAGGGCTCCGCGGGCGGTCCGGCCGTCCCCCTGCCGGTCTCTGCGCCTGGGGTCGCCTCGCTCCCAGCCATCGCGCCCTCGGCCTGGGCGATCTCGTTCTCGTGATGGGGAAAGATCAGGTCCCGGCCTCCCCCGTGGATGTCAAAACCCATCCCCAGATACTTCAGGCTCATGGCCGAGCACTCGATGTGCCAGCCCGGCCGTCCCGGCCCCCAGGGGCTGTCCCAGGACGGCTCACCCGGCTTGGCTCCCTTCCACAGGGCGAAGTCAAGCGGGTCGGCCTTGACTTCTCCCGGATCGATGCGGGCTCCGTGCCGCATCTCCGCGACCTGCTGCTTGGAGAGCTTCCCGTATTCGGACCAGCTATCGACGTCGAAGTACACATCGGGGCCCGACTGGTAGGCGTGTCCCCTCTCCACCAGGCCGGCGATAAGATCGATGATCTCCCGGATGTGCTCGGTGGCCAGTGGCTCGATGTCTGGGCGCCCCAGACCCAGGCGATCGGTGTCCTCCCGGTAGGCCTGGGCGAACTCCTCCGCTACCTCCCGAGCCGTCCTGCCCTGAGCGAGCCCCTTCTGGATGATGCGATCGTCGATGTCCGTGATGTTCTCCACCAGAGTGACCCGATAGCCGAGCGACTCGAAATAGCGTTTGGCTACCATCGAGACCACATACGGCCGGGCGTTTCCCACGTGGACATAGTTGTAGACCGTGGGTCCGCAGAAATACATGGTCACATGGTCCCCGTCACGCGGGACGAAGTCCTTCTTCTCCTGGCTCAGAGAGTCGTACAGCCTCATCGTCACGCGTCTCCTTGCGCCGCCGCATCGGGCGCGTTCGCGGCCGCGAAGGCGGCTGCGGCGTCCAGCCTGGCCAGGATCCTGCTCCTGCCCAGCCCGCCTACGAGGAAGTACAGTTCCGGGCCTTCATCCCTGCCGCTCAGCGCTACCCGCAGCGGCTGGTAGATCGACTTGCCTTTGATCCCCCGCTCTTTGGCCCTCTCGACCAGGCCACGCAGAACTTCCCGAGCCTCCACTGCGGGCACGAACTCGCTCGCCAGCCCGGAAAAGGCCTCCCTGGCCAGCCCGAAGAGCGCATCCGTGTCCGGCGCAAGAAGGGTTTGGGCAAAGGGGCAGCTAGCAGGATCGCTCTCTTCCACGAACACAGCCGCATACCGGGGCGCATCCGCCAAAACGACCAGATTGGTCTGAACCGCTTCGGCGACCACCTCTCGCTGCACCGGGGCCAGTTCGATGCCGCTCTCGGCTAGATACGGCTCGATAGCCTCGTAAAGCTCCGTCGTACCTAACTCTCGTATGTACAGGCCGTTCAGCCAATTCAGCTTGTGGATGTCGAAGATGGCCGGGCTTCTCGATACCCGCTCGAGCTCGAACTCCTCCACCAGTTCGGCCAGACTGAACTTCTCTCGCTCGTCGGCAGGGTGCCAGCTCAGCAGGGCCAGGTAGTTCACGATGGCACCCGAGAGGTATCCCAGACCTCTGAAATCGCCGATGGACGTAGCCCCGTGGCGCTTGGAGAGTTTGCTCCCATCCGGAGCGAGGATCAGGGAGTGATGTCCGTAGCGCGGCGCGGGCTGTCCTAGAGCGGAGAAGAGCATCAGCTGCCGGGCGGTGTTGGTGATGTGGTCCTCGCCGCGTATGACGTGGGTGATCTCCATGCCCGCGTCGTCGATGACCACGGCGTAGTTATAGGCAAACCCGCCGTCGGTGCGCTTGATGATGAAATCGCCGATCACGTCCGAGGAGAAGGTGATGGGCCCGTGGATGAGATCGTCGAAGGTCACGTCCCCCTGAGGTACCCGGAAGCGGATGGCCGCCTCCTCCCCGGCCGCGAGTCGCGCATCCACCTCCGTCGAGGGCAGGTGGCAGCACGTACCATCGTATTTAGGCATCTCCCCCCGGGCCAGTTGTTGCTCCTTGCGCTGGTCGAGCAGCTCCTGGGGACAGAAGCAAGGATATGCATGGCCACCGGCCAGCAGTCGTTGCACCCCAGCTCCATAGAGAGAGGCCCTCTCGCTCTGCCGATAGGGACCGTGGGGACCGCCCACATCGGGGCCCTCGTCCGCCCGGAGTCCCAACCAGGCCAGATCGCTGATGATACTGGCGTCGTGCGCTGTAGTGGAGCGCTTCAGATCGGTGTCCTCGATGCGGAGCACCATGGTGCCGCCCTGGTGGCGGGCGTAGAGATAGTTGTAGAGGGCGGTACGCGCGCTACCCACATGGAGCGATCCCGTGGGACTGGGAGCGAAACGCACGCGAACGTCGGTCATGGTCATGGTCTCTCTTCGGTCGTGGTCTCCGGGTCTGGTCGCCGGCCTCCGGTGGCCTTCCGCTCTAGCCCGGACCTTCCGCTTCCGTCGGTCTCGTGCTCATCTCGACCCGCTCAACAAGGGCCACCGCCTGCGCGGCGATGCCTTCTCGCCGGCCGGTGAAACCCATTCCTTCCGTGGTGGTGCCTCTCAGGCCCACCCGTTCCACGCCGATACCGATGGCTGCAGCCAGACGTTCGCGCATGGCCTGCCGGTGTGGGGCTATGCGCGGCTCCTCGCAGATGACCACGGCGTCCACGTTGACCGGCTCCCAGCCATTATGCCGCAGAAGCGCCGCCACCGTCCCCAACAGTCTGAGGCTGTCGGCGCCGGCGAAGACCGGGTCGCTGTCCGGAAAGTGCCGGCCGATGTCATCGAGACCGGCGGCGCCCAGAAGCGCGTCCATGATGGCGTGGGCGAGCACGTCGGCGTCACTGTGGCCCGCAAGGCCGTCGTGTTCGCGCAAGCGCACTCCCCCCAGCACGAGAGGGCGCTCTCGAACGAAGCGGTGGGCGTCGTAGCCGAGCCCGACCCGAAAGCCGACATCGCCGCGCATCGTCAGGACCCTACTGCCGGCGGGACCGGCCGGGCCTGTCTGGCGGTCGCGCGACCCGCGCCCGCCCCATCTTCCGTCACCATCGCCGCTCCGCCAGAATCTGCTCGGCAAGGCGGAGATCCACCCGGTCGGTGACCTTGAAGTTCTCCGAGGAGCCCTCCACCACCGCCACCCGGCCTCCACGCGCCTCGACGAGCGCTGCGTCATCAGTCGCGCCGGCGAGCGCCTCGTCGGCCACCCCGTAGGCGTCCATGAGGACGTGCCAGCGGAAGATCTGCGGGGTCTGAGCCCGCCACAGGCCGCGCCGCTCGGGAGTGCCGATGATGATCCCGTCATCGTCCGCGATCTTCACCGTATCCGTGCTGGGAACGGCTAGGACCGCTCCATCGAGGGCAGGGTCGGCCGTCAGGGCGGCGACGGCGCGCCCTATAGCCTCGCAGGTCACCAGGGGCCGGGCCCCATCGTGAACACCGACCAGATCCCAGGAGCCCGCTTCCGCCAGGGCCACAAGTCCGTTCTTCACCGAGAAGGCCCGCTCGTCGCCCCCGGCCGACACCAAAGCCACCTTCCCGATCCGTTCCAGAGCTATCTCGCTCATGCAGTAGTCCACGTCCTGGGGGTTGACAACCACCGCAAGGGCGTCGACCTCGGCGCAGGAGCTCAGGGTGCTCAAGGTGCGCTGCAGCATGGGGATGCCCAGGAGGGGCACGTACTGTTTGGGAAGTCCCGAATCAAGACGAGAGCCGTAGCCGGCCGCGGCCACGACTAGGGCCAGACTGAGTCCCGAACCTCCCATGACCGCTCCCTACGATGAGGTCAGTCGCGCGAAGATCATCTTGCCCGCCGGGTTCTGCAGCACCGACGTGACTTCCACTTCCACGTCTTCACCCAGCCGGTTGCGACCGCCCTCGATCACCACCATGGTCCCATCATCCAGATACGCCACTCCCTGGTCTTCTTCCTTGCCCTCGCGAAGGACCCGCACCCCCAGGCTCTCTCCCGGCAAGATCATCGCCTTGAGCGTGTTGGCCAGTTCGTTGACGTTGAGCACCTCGACGCCCTGGATATGGCAGAGCTTGTTGAGGTTGTAGTCGGTGGTCAGGATGCAGGCTTTCATCTCTTTGGCCAGCTTGATCAGTTTGGCGTCCACCTCGGCCACATTCGGGAAATCACGTTCGATCACCAGCAGCCGGTTGTGCGCCTCCTGCAGGTCGCGCACCGTGTCCAAGCCCCGTCGGCCACGAGCCCGCTTGCCAGGCTCGGCCGAGTCGGCGATGGACTGCAACTCCTCCAGCACGAAACCGGGTACGATGAGGTCTCCCTCCAGAAACCCGGTACTCACGACCTGGCCGATGCGCCCATCGATGATCACCGAGGTGTCGAGCAGCTTGGGCCGGATGAACTCCTTCTCCCCTGGTTGCTGCAGAAGTCCCTTGAATCCCAGCACCCGAGCCAGGTCGGTGTGGCGTTTGTAGGCCAGATAGGCGAAAAGGTAGCCGCTCACGGCAAACAACAGCGGCAGTAGATACAGCCCCACCACCGGCAGGTCTTTGATGGCAAGGCTGCCGAGCGCGGCGATGCCCATGCCGATGAGCAGTCCGACGGTCGTGAAGATCAGGCCGCTGGCGGTGAGCAGGGAGCTCGCTCTGTCGAGCCGTCGGCCCAAGCCGGTCGCCGCCCGGCCGAGAAGGCCGCCCAGCGCTACTCCGAGAACGATCCCCACCACCACGCACAATGCGACGAACAGCGCGTATGCCACGGTGCCGAGATCGGCCTGAGGCAAGAACCTGATAGCCAGCTGATAGCCGCTCACGCCGCCCACGAGGGCCAGCAGCAACCTCAGTGCGAATACCATCGCCCTACCGCCCCGCGTAGCGCGGTTGAGCGCAGATCTCCGCGATGATGCCGTCGAGCAGCCGGAGGGCGTCGTCTTCGCGTATGTGCTTGGCACACATCACTTCTGAAGCAAGCAGGCGCTTGACCCTCCCGTACATCTGCTTCTCGCCCGTGGAAAGTCCCTTTTCGTGCTGTCTCAGAGCAAGGTTACGAAGGACGTCGGCGATCTCCAGCACGTCTCCGCTCTTGATCTTTTCCCGATTGTGCTTGATCCGGCGATTCCAGTCCTTGGGCATCTTGGTGGGGTCGTCCCGCAGCACCCCAAGCACCTCTTCGACCATCGGCTCCGGGATGACCGCCCTGATACCGGCCTTGTCAACTCCGTCCACGGGCACCATCACGGTCATGTCGTTGTGCAGGATGCGGATGCTGTAGAACCGGCGCGGGATCCCCTGGAAATCCTGCTCCACGATGTCCAGGATCTGACCGGCCCCATGCTGGGGGTAGACGACGGTGTCCCCCACGCCGAACATCATCCGTAGCGCTCCAACAGGTTGAGTTCGCGCAGGCGCGCCAGACCTTCCCGTATGTCGTTGGCCCGGGCCGGATCCACTCCGTCGACGGCAGCCAGTTCCTCCGCAGTGGCGTCGAGCATGCTCCGCACGCTGCCGAACCGGCAGGCTATGGCATCGATGACGGGATCGCCCAGGCGAGGGATCTTGCGCAGCATCCGGTACCCGCGGGGGCTGAGATGCTTCTCCATAGCTTCGACGTTGGCTCCGTAGCCCAGGACCTCACCCACCCGAGCCAGGGAGAGCAACTCCTCGGAACGGAGGGCTCCCAGCGCCTCTCGAGCCTCCATCATACGCTCGGGGGAGGGATCAGGCAGGTAGTCGGCCAGTATCGCAGCCCGATCTTCGCGCACATCCACCATCAACTCCTCCAGCTGAAGCAGGACCAGCCGGCCCTCGTTGCCCAGTTCGATGATATAGCGCTCGATCTCCTGGACGATCACCAGGACCATCTCGGCACGCTGCATCACGGATAGAACATCGTGCAGGGTGACCGCGTCCTCAAACTCCAGGGCCGACAGCGAGTTGGATACCTGGTTGAGGCGGGCCTTGAATTTCTCCAGGGTATGCAGCGCCTGGTCCGCCTTGTCCAGGATCGTGCGGATCGGGTTCATTACGTAGCGGATGTCAGATAGGTAGATAGTCGTTACGTCGCGGGCCGCGGAGATAGAGATGGCGAGCGCATCGATCTGCTTGGCGACGCGCTCGGCTGTGCGGTGGCGCGTCCCGGTCTCGTGGGATTCGATGCTCGAGTCGGGCATCAGCTGCACGTTGGCGTGGATGATGTGCCCACCCGAACGATCGAGCAGGATGGCCCCGTCCATCTTGGCAAGTTCGTAGAGGATCATGGGCTTCAGTTCCACGTCGATATCGATGCCCCCGGAGATCATGGGTCTGATCTGCTCCTCGTCCGCGAACACGAGAAGCGCGCCCGTGTGGGCGCGGACGATGTTGTCGATCGCCTGGCGGATCATCGTTCCCGGAGCGACCATCTGCAGGGCTTCAACCAGTCGTGCCTCTAGGGTCGGGGGCCGCTTACCCACTGGTGCTCCTTGTCGCTGTGTTTTGGACCACCTGCGCCACCGCTTGCTCGATATCCGTGACCGCTACCAACTCCACTCCCGGTGCCCGCCCTCCAGACCCCGAGATCTCTTCCGCGTTCCGGCCCGGGACCAGGATCCGGAGGAGGCCGCGCCGCGCCAACTCCTGCACCCGCTTCTCGCCCTGCAGAACGTAGCGTACCTTCCCGGTGAGACTCACCTCCCCGAAGGCAGCCACGCCCTGACCGCCGACGCCGTCCCGCCAAGCTGAAGCTACCGCCAAGGCCACCGCCAGATCGGCGGCGGGATCCTCGAGGACGAGTCCTCCTGCAACATTAACAAAGATGTCACATTTGAGCAGGGGCAGTCGGGCCCGCCGGCTGAGAACGGCCACGATCATCGCCAGGCGATTGCGGTCCACCCCCCTGGCCACGCGCTGAGGCATCGCCAGATTGCTGGGGGTCACAAGCGCCTGCACCTCCGCAAGGAGACAGCGGGTGCCTTCGAGGACCGGCACCACCGCCGACCCGGAGCGGAGATCGCCTTCTTCGATGAATATCGCCGAAGGGTCGGGTACTTCGACCAGCCCCTGCTCGGCCATCTGGAACACGCCCACCTCGTTAGTGGAGCCGAAGCGGTTCTTGACCGCCCGCAGGATGCGGAAGGGCTGAGCCCTCTCCCCCTCGAACGACAGGACAGTGTCGACCATGTGCTCGAGCACTCGAGGACCGGCCAGCTCGCCCTCTTTGGTCACGTGGCCGACCAACACGAGGGCTATCCCTTCGGCTTTGGCCACGCGCAGAAGTTGACTGGTAGCGTCGCGGATCTGCGCGATCGAGCCTGGAGTAGAGGTCACCTCCGACGACCAGAGGGTCTGCACCGAGTCGACCACGCACACCGCTGGTTTCAGGTGCTCGAGAGCCGTCACCACCGACTCGGTCTGGGTCTCGGTGAGCAGGCGGAGATCGGCTGAGAAGGGGCCCGCGGCTCGCCCTGGCCCCGAGCTCCGCTCCGGGCCAGGGGTCGCGGCGGGCCCCCCACTGGGTGCCCGGTCGGACCCCGGTCCGTTCCCCTGAAGCCTGGTGCTGCGCAGCTTGACCTGGGCCGGTGACTCCTCGCCCGAGATCAGTAGCGTCGAAACACCCAGCGTCCCCATGTTGAGCAAAGCCTGCAGGAGAAGGGTGCTCTTACCGACCCCTGGTTCGCCCCCCACCAGCACCACCGAGCCGGCCACCAGGCCGCCGCCGAGTACCCGGTTGAACTCGCCCAGACCTGTGTCGATACGACTCTGGGCTCCGAGGTCCACAGCTGAGAGGTGCAGGAGCGCGGGCGCCGCCGCGGGCGGCCCCGCGCTCCGTAAGCCGGTGCCGCGGGGCGCTTTCGGAGGCGCGACTTCCTCGACGATCGTGTTCCAGCTGCCACATCCCGGGCACCGCCCCAGCCATCCGGGGGAGGAGTAACCACACTCACGGCAGACGAAGGAGCTCTTGCTCCGCGGCATAGGCCGCTCCGCTCTACTTGGTCTCGTCGGCCACGAGGACGTCCGGCGCCCCGAGGATGACCTCGCAGATCGCCAGATGGTCTTCCTCACGGTCCAAGAGCACGGTGCTACCTCGCGGAAACCGGCCGGAAAGCACTTCTTCGGCCAACAGATCCTCCACGTGACGCTGGATGGCACGCCTGAGAGGGCGCGCGCCCATCGTGGGGTCGTAGCCCACGCCGACGAGGAACTCCTTGGCATCCAGGGTAAGAGCCAGGCCGATATCGCGGTCCTTGAGTTGCTCCTCCACCCGGGACATCATGAGCTCCACTATGTCGGTGATCTCAGGACGGCTGAGCTTGCGGAAGACGATCACTTCGTCCACCCGGTTGAGGAACTCGGGCCGGAACAGCTTCTTGAGCTCCCCGGTGACCCGGTTCTTCATCTCCTCGTATTCAAGTCCGCCTTCTTCCACCGGCTCCCCGAAACCCAGGGTCTGGCCCTTGGAGATGATGGAGGCGCCGATGTTCGACGTCATGATGATGATGGCGTTGCGGAAGTCCACCGTGCGCCCCTGGGCGTCGGTGAGCCTGCCATCTTCCAGTATCTGCAGGAGGATGTTGAACACGTCCGGATGAGCCTTCTCGATCTCGTCGAGCAGCACCACCGAGTAGGGGCGTCGGCGCACCGACTCGGTAAGCTGTCCGCCTTCGTCGTAGCCCACGTAGCCGGGCGGCGAACCCACCAGGCGGCTGACAGCGTGCTTCTCCATGAACTCCGACATGTCGACCTGGATGAGCGCGCTCTCCTCGCCGAACAGGAACTCCGCGAGAGTACGGGCCAACTCGGTCTTACCGACACCGGACGGGCCGAGAAAGATGAACGAACCGGCGGGACGGTGAGGGTCCTTGAGACCGGCCCGCGAACGGCGGATGGCTCGGGACACCGCCCTGACCGGCTCGTCCTGGCCGACCACACGCTTGTGCAGGGCCTCCTCCATCCGCAGCAGACGGTGCGTCTCGGCCTCGGTGAGCTTGGTCACCGGGATGCCGGTCCACATGGCGGTGACTTCCGCGATCTCGTCCTCCCCGATGGAGATCTCGGCCGCTTCGTCGGACTCGCGCCATCTGTCTTCAAGCTCCTTGCGCTGGTTTAGAAGCTTCCGCTCCCGATCCCGCAGCGCGGCCGCTTTCTCGAAATCCTGGATCTCGATGGCCGCTTCCTTGTCGCGCCGCACCTCGAGGATCGCGTCCTCCACCTCACGCATGTCGGGGGAAGCGCACATGTTCTGGATGCGCTTGCGCGACGCGGCCTCGTCGATCAGGTCGATGGCTTTGTCGGGCAGGAAGCGGTCGCTTATGTAGCGGTCGGCCAGGTAGGCGGCGGCTTCCAGGGCCTCGTCGGTGATACGCACCCGATGGTGCGCCTCGTAGCGCTCGCGCAGCCCGGATAGGATCTGCCTTGTCTCGAGGACGCTCGGCTCTTTGACAAGGATCTGCTGAAAGCGCCGCTCGAGAGCCGCGTCCTTGGCCAGGTGCTTGCGGTATTCGTCCAGGGTGGTTGCCCCGATGGTCTGCAGCTCTCCCCGCGCCAGAGCCGGCTTGAGGATAGAGGCCGCGTCTATAGCCCCTTCGGCTGCTCCCGCGCCCACGAGATTGTGGATCTCATCCACGAACAGGATGATGTCTCCACGCTCGCCTATCTCCTTCATGACCTTCTTGAGCCGCTCCTCGAACTCCCCCCGATACTTCGACCCGGCCACCAGGGCGCCCAGGTCGAGGGTGTAGATCTGCTTGTCCTTGAGCAGGCTGGGAACGTCGTTCTTAGCGATGCGCTGGGCGAGGCCCTCCACTACCGCCGTCTTGCCCACGCCGGGCTCCCCCACCAGCACCGGGTTGTTCTTGGTGCGGCGAGAGAGGATCTGCATGACGCGCTCGATCTCGGTCTCCCGTCCTATCACCGGGTCGAGCTTGTCCTCCTCAGCGTATTTGGTCAGGTTGCGCCCGAACTGATCGAGCACTTTGGACGATTTCCGCTCCTTGCTTTCGGCCGTGGCCCCGGGAGTGGTTCCCCGGCTCTGCCTGCGGGTCGGCCCGGCCAGCACCCGCATGACCTCCTGGCGCACCCGGTCGGCGTCGACCTCCAGGTCGTTCAGGATCCGCGCCGCCACGCCTTCGCTCTCCCGCACCAAACCCAACAGGATGTGCTCGGTGCCGATGTAGTTGTGCCCCAGCGACAGGGCCTCGCGAAGCGCCCATTCCAGCACTTTCTTGGCCCGAGGCGTGAAGGGGATCTGCCCCTGGGACTCATTGTCGCCCTCGCCCACGATCCGGGCTACCTCTCCCCGCACCTCTTCCAAGCTCACTTCCAATGTGCCGAGCACCCGGGCGGCGACTCCGTCGGCCTCCCGCAGCAGACCAAGCAGCAGATGCTCCGTCCCGATGTAGTTGTGACGCAAGACCCGAGCCTCTTCCTGGGCCAAGACGACCACCTGTCGGGCTCGCTCCGTGAATCGTTCGAACATCACTTCCCTCTCCGATTACCGCACGCAGGCGCCGGCGAACACCTCGCGCAGCACCCTCGCCCGGGTCTGATCTATCTCGGGGCTTTCCAGACAGCCCATTTTCGCATCCAAATGATCCATAGCTATGTGCGCCGGCTGCAGTCTTGTCATGAGATCAAAGACCGACTCTGCCGACAGACCGGGCACCTCCACCAGTCCCTGCTCGAGCCCCACTTGGGCGGCAGAGAGAACGTTGACCGCTTCCGCGAACGACATGGACCACGCATGTTGGCCCACTCCCAAGGATCGCCCAATGTGGTCACGAGCTTGAATAGGGTTCTCCCGCAGAAGCATCTTTCTCACCGACCGTTCCTTCTCCACAATCCCACGAGAAATCCCCTCGATTTGCTGCAGTATCTCTTCCTCCGGTTTACCCTGGCGCCCCAGGTTGGAAACCTGGATGACGCCTCCTGCCCCACCCCATAGGGGGGTCAAGGCCAGGCCCTCCGTCACGAGCTCGACGGCGATAGCCCCCAGTCGGCCCGTGAGCATGAGGGCGGGGGCCTGCAGGGTGGCGTAGACCCGCATCCCGCTGCCGGCCAGACTGGGCCGGCTGGTCAGATAGCCCCAACGGACATCGAACGCGTAGGTCAGGACCGTCTCCAACCGGTCGTCGAGCACGGCCAGGAGCGACCACAAGTCGGCCAACTGGTCGCCGGCCCGGAAGCCGAGCAGTCGTATGTGGTCGACCCCATTGATCTCTATGGACGCTTGACCCTCACCATAGACCGCGAAACCCCGGCCCTCCCCGGCGCCATCTGCGAACGTCGGGGTCATCAGTCCCTCTTCCACCAAACGGACCGCCTCGATCATGGACAGATCATCGAGGTCGTAAACACGCCATGGCCGCTCCCACGGGCTGTCGGTCAAAGCATCGAGAACTCCCTGGCGCAACTCCTCGAGCGCCTCGCCCTCTTCGACGTGCGAGAATCGCCTGCCGGCCTCGTTGCGTGAGAGGCCCAAAGCGGACGCCGCAAGCGTCGAGGCGCTCACGAGAGCCCCCCTTCCAACTTCTGCCCGAGCTCGGCCAGACGGTCTCGCACACCCGCCGCTTCTTCGAAGCGCTCGCACTCAACGAGCTCGCGTAGCATGCGCTCGAGCCGCATGATCTCGTGACGCAGAGCGTCGCTCTCCGGCCCCCGACGAGGCACCTTGCCCAGGTGCTCCACCGGCTGTGCTTCGCCTTCCAGCGCACTCTCCAGGTCGTCGGCGAAGACCCGGTAGCAATCCGGGCAGCCCACCATCCCCGATTCCTGAAGATCGGTGAGCGTGGTGCCACATACGCCACAGAACCGGTCCTCTGCTTGGGGCACAGGGGTCTCGGTCGTGTCATTATCGGTGGTGGCCTGAGTCAGACGACGAAAGACGGAGGGTACAGCCAGCACGAGAGCCAGTCCTTCTGTCTGTTCGGCTATTGTCTGGGCGCAGTCGGGACAGAGATGTGTGTGGGTGACGGCCCCATCCACCACTCTGAGCAGGTGCATGGTGGCCTTATCTTCACCACATAGCTCACAGTCTACTGAGCCGTCCAGGTTCAGATTCCACTCGGGTGAGTCTTCAACAAACACCCGGTCCACCTCCCGCGACAGGCGTCCAAACCCGCCGCCTACCGGCACGGACGTAGCACGAAACAGCGCTCACTGTGCCGGGAATGGTCGAGAAACTACTGCCCGAAGTGTAGCATAATGGGCTTTCGGCCTCGGGCTCGGACCTCCTTCCCGCAGTCACTCACATCCACTCAGACTGCGTAAACGGCCCCTCCGTTCCGAGGCCCCACCGAGGGCCGTGCACTCGCCCGCGCGGGCCCGCCCCCTAGCGTTCGGGCCGAAGCTGAGGAAAGAGGATGACGTCTCGGATCGACTCCATTCCCAGCAGCATCATGGCCAGGCGGTCTATGCCGATGCCCAGTCCACCCGCCGGCGGCATGCCGTACTCCAGGGCCCGGAGGAAGTCCTCGTCGAGCACGTGGGCCTCCTCGTCGCCGGCCTCCTTGTTGCGCGCCTGCTCTTCGAAGCGGCGCCGCTGGTCCATGGGATCGTTGAGCTCCGAGAAGGCGTTGCCCATCTCCTTGCCCCCTATGATGGGCTGGAAGCGTTCCACCAGCTGCGGATCGTCCGGCCGGCACTTGGCGAGAGGACTGAGCTCGAGGGGATAATCGATGGCGAACGTCGGCTGGATGAGCGCCGGCCACACGGCATGCTTGAGTGCTTTGTCGACCAGAGTGGCGAAAGTGTCGCGGTTCTCCACCTCGATCTTGCGCTCGTGCAGGACCCTCTTGGCCGCCTGAGGATCGGCGCGCATGGCGGCCAGTGACAGGCCCAGGTGTTCCTGCAACAGAGAGTCGATAGTACGCCGGGGCCACGGAGCCTCGAGCTCGATGCTGTTGTCGCCCACGGCGACCTGGGTCGTGCCGATCACTTCCATGGCGAGAGCCGGGATCATGTTCTCCACCAACTCCATGATCGCGTTGTAGTCCACATAGGCCCAGTACAGCTCCATCATAGTGAACTCGGGGTTGTGGACGAGGGAGATCCCCTCGTTGCGGAAATTCCTCCCGATCTCGAAGATGCGATCGAATCCCCCTACCAGCAGCCGCTTAAGATAGAGCTCGGGCGCTATGCGCAGGTAAAGATCGGTGTCGAGCGCGTTGTGGTGAGTCACGAACGGGCGGGCGAGAGCTCCGCCCGGGAGCGGCTGCAGGATGGGCGTCTCCACTTCGACGAAGCCTTCTGCCTCCAGATAGCGGCGCATGGCTGAAACGAGCTTGCCCCGAGCCTGCAGCTGCCAGGCGACCGTAGGGTTGGCGACAAGGTCGACATAGCGCTGCCGGTAGCGGGTCTCGCGATCCTGCAGGCCGTGCCACTTCTCCGGGAGGGGGCGCAGGGATTTGGTGAGAAGAGTCCAGTCCTCGGCGAAGATGGTCAGCTCCCCTCGCCGGCTGCGGAACACGTGCCCCTCGCAGCCTATGATGTCACCCACATCGATGTCGGTGAGCCGCGAGAACGAAGCGTCGCCCAGCGTGTCGACGTTACCGTAGACCTGCAGATCGTCCCAACCGTCCCGTAGGGTGACGAACACCGCCTTACCGTGCTCACGCCTGGACATGACCCGGCCGGCCACTCGGTAGTGGGAGTTCTCGTCCTTGGCGCCGGTATCGAGGCCGGCGTGCGTTTTGCCTATTTCCCCCAGGTGGGTCCGGGGATCGAAGCTGCGCGCATACGGCTCTATCCCATCACGACGCAGCCGTTCAGCCTTGCGCAGGCGGTCGCGCTCCCACTCGGGCAGTCCCACGGCAAGGCCTCCGCCTTCGCCGCTGTCCTCGGCTCCGCCGGACGCGATCATTACGACATTTTGCCGATAGCCAGAATCTCGTAACGGAGAGAGCCGACCGGCACCGGCACGGTCAGGACGTCGCCCACCCGTCTACCGATGATAGCCTGGCCGACGGGCGATTCGTTGGAGAGCCGGGCCTTCGACGGATCGGCCTCAGCAGAACCGACGAGTGTATAGATCCGTATCTCCCCGGCATCCACGTCGCGCAGGGTGACGGTGCTACCGACGCTCACCTTGTCGGTATCGATCTCGGAGTCCTTGATGACCCGGGCCCTCCGGAGCTTCTCCTGCAGAGTGCTGATGCGATGCTCCAGCATGGCCTGCTCGTTCTTGGCGTCATCGTATTCGGAGTTCTCGGTGATATCGCCAAAATCCCGGGCTTCACGGATCCGCTCGGCCACCTCTTCCCGCTTGACCGTGGACAAATAGGTGACCTCGTCCTGGAGCTGCTTGAGACCTTCTTCTGTGAGGATGACTTCTGTGCGAGACACGATTACCTTCCTTGGACGACGGCGGGTTGGCCAAGTGCGCCTGAAAGTGGTCGCGCATTATAAGTTGGGGGACCAGAGTTGTCAATACGCCGAAATAGCGGCAGCCGAGCACAAGACACCGGCGCAGGCGGCGTCCTGACGGCCGCGAGACTTTAGACCCCGGCCGCACCCAGCGCTGACAACGCCTCGTCCAGGACTGCCGAGTCGGCAAGATGCCACAGGCGCTCCACGACGGTTGCCGGCACACCCGACGGTCGCAGGTACCAGCCAAGTAGCTTCCGGATCCACCGCGCCGCTCTTTGCGGACCTTGCTCCGCGGCAGCCAGACTGAGAAGCCGCCGCAGGTCGTCCACCACCACGGGGAGAGGGGGGCGCGCTGCGCTCCTACCGGAGAGCAGCGCGCCCACCAACCAGGGGTCGCCGGCCACGCCCCGGGCGGCCATGAGGGCCGCCGCGCCCGTGGTCTCATAGACCGCCAGAGCCGTCGCCAGGCTCGATATGTCGCCCGAGGCCATCACCGGAATACTCACCGCCCGCGCCACGGCGGCCGTGATGGCGTGATCGGCGGCTCCCCGGTAGAACTGGTCGGCCGCGCGTGGGTGCACGGTCACGCCCTGCACGCCGGCTGCCTCCATACGGGGAGCGAGTCCGACGACCGTCTTCTCGCCCTGTTTCATCCCGCTCCGAAGCTTCACGGTCACCGGGACCCCCACCTGTGCAGCCACATGCACCACAGCCCCCGCGACGGCCACCGCGCGCTCGGGGTCGGCCAGGAACGCCGCCCCCGCCCCGGTCCGCACCACCTTGCGCACCGGACACCCCATGTTGATGTCGATCACATCGGGCAGCGCTGCCCGGCTGAGGATCCTTTCGGTAGCTCGGGCCATGACGTCCGGAGTGTCGCCGAGTATCTGCACCGCGATCGGCCGTTCTTCCTCCGCGAAGTCCAGATACCCTCCGGTGCGGACATTGCTATGAAGCAGCCCGTAAGCGCTGACCATCTCGGTGGTCACCAGGCCGGCGCCGTGGCTCTTGAGATGACGTCGATAGGCGCTGCTCGTGAGCCCCGCCATGGGAGCGAGCACCACTCGGTTGGGGATACAAACGTCTCCGATGAAGAAAGGGTCAGCCAGGGGCGGGCGGGCGGGCGGCGCGCACGCGCCGGGCGCCTCCGGCGCCGCCCACTCATCCGGTGTCGTCATCTCCGACCCTTCCTGCCCCCACGCATGCTAGGACAGATTGCGCCTGTAAATGATCTCCAGGCCCTTGAGAGTAAGGAGCGGGTCGAGCTTGTCGAGGGTGCTCGCGTGATCGAAGATGAGGTGAGCGAGCCCCCCGGTGGCGACGGTCACCGCCTGTGCGCCCAGTTCCGCCCGCATCCTCGTCACTATCCCATCCACCTGCCCGGCGAACCCATAGATAGCCCCGGCCTGCATGGCCTGCACCGTGCTCCGGCCGATCACAGCCCCCGGGTCGGTCAACTCGATCTTGAGAAGCCGCGCTGCCCTGGTGGCAAGAGCGTCCAGCGACACCTCGATGCCCGGAGCGATTGCGTGGCCCAGGTACTCTCCCGCGGCGGAAACTGCGCTGAAAGTGGTGGCCGTGCCGAAGTCGACAGCGATACAGGGACCCCCGTAGGCATCGTGAGCGGCGACGGCCCCGACGATAAGGTCGGGGCCGACCTGGCGGGGGTCACTGGTGAGGATGGGCATGCCTGTCTTGACGCCCGGGCCGATGACCAGGGCCTCGAGACCGAACTTGGCCGCTGCCATAGACGCATACTCGGTGCTCAGTCGGGGCACCACCGAGGCTACCGCCAGGGCTGACACCGACTCCCGCGAGAAGTCGTCCAGGCGCAGCAGGCCATCGAGCAAGGCAGCGATCTCGTCCCCGGTCCTGCGGACATCGGTGGCAAACCGCCAATCGCCCGCTAGGTCCCTCCCGGAGAAGAGCCCGACAGCGGTCTGGGTGTTACCTACGTCGACCGCCAGTAGCATGGCTGTCCTCCTTGCCTCTTCAAGTCCGTCGCGATCCCCGCGTGGTGCGCGCCTTGTGTCCCGTAGGTGATATCCCTCTGGCGATACCCCTATGTGCCCTCCAGAAGGGCCAGTCCCACGTCGGCCGCGGGCGCTCCCATGGTGAGAGCACTGGTAGAGATGAGGTCCACCCCGGTCTCCGCCACAGCTCGCACACCGGCAAGAGTCACGCCGCCAGAAGCCTCCAGCACTACCTGGGGATCCAGCTCTCGTGCCACCCGCACCAGCTCCCGGAGGGACTCCAATCCCTGGTTGTCCAGCATGATCAGATCGGCGCCGCACGCGATGGCCTCACGGAGATCGGCTTCGCTCTCTACCTCCACTTCGACCTTGATGTAGTGTGGATGAGCCGCTTTGACCCTTTCCATGGCCTCTCGCACCCCGCCGGCGGCGGTGAGGTGGTTGTTCTTGACGAGCACCATGTCGAACAACCCGAACCGGTGGTTGTGACACCCCCCATAGACCACGGCCCGTTTTTCCCACACACGCAGACCCGGCGTCGTCTTGCGCGTGTCGACCACGGTCGCGGTGGTACCTTCCACGGCGCGCGCAAATCGACTGGACTGCGTCGCAACGCCGGAAAGATGGCTGAGGAAGTTGAGCATGGTCCGCTCGGCCGTGAGGATGCTGCGCACCTGTCCCTCGATGGTCGCCAGCTGGTCCCTGTCCGACGCCGGCGCCCCCTCTCGAACCAGCGGTTGGAAGACCGCCCCGGGGTCGACTTCGCTCATGGCAGTCGCGGCCAGAGAAAGCCCGCATACCACCATCTCCTCCCGGGCTGTGATGATCGCCCGTCCTCGCAGGCCGAGCGGCACGATCCACGTGGAGGTGACGTCCCCGTATCCGGCAAGATCCTCAGCCAAGGCGTGCCGAACCAGGGCAAGACTCGCCTGCTCGTTCACGACCAGTTCGTTCACGATCCTACCTCCCCCGGGCTCGACTCGATGACCGGATGGCCCGTGACGGGGTCCCTATGTACGATGATGTGCCGCAGCCAGTGATCGTCGTCCCGTTCGGGGTGATCCGAGCGCAGGTGCACCCCGCGACTTTCTTCGCGGACGGCGGCAGACTCGGCGATGTGCTCGGCGACCGTCAAGAGGTTGAGCAGTTCCACCTCGGCCACAGTCAGGGCGGGAGGAGCGAGCGATCGCCGCACTTCGGCAAGACCGGCCCACGTCCGCTCCAATCCAGCCCGCTCCCGGACTATGCCGCACCACTCCATCATGAGACGGCCCACAGTCGCCCTCCCTCTGGCGACCACAGCCGGGTCGTTGCCCTCCCTCAGGTCTTCGGCCAGGTTGAGCCGGATCTTGCGCACGGCCGGGTCGGCAACCGCCAGGTATCGGTCCAGGTCGCGCACGGTGCGCTCCCCAAAGACAAGGCCTTCCAGGAGGGAGTTCGACGCCAGCCGATTGGCCCCGTGGATGCCCGTGCTGGCCGTCTCACCGCAGGCGTAGAGCCCTGGGATGGTCGTCCGCCCCCAGATGTCGGTGAGCACGCCCCCGATAAAATAGTGCGACGCGGGCGCGACCGGGATGAGCTGACTGCAGAGATCGAGGCCTCTCTTCTGGAGCCCCGAGTAGACGGTGGGGAAGCGCTCTTGCAGGAAGGCGCAGTCCAGGTGACGAGCATCGAGCCACACGTGGTCGGTGCCGTCCCGCTCGAACACCCGCTTGATGTGACGCACCACTACGTCCCGGGGAGCCAGTTCCGCTCGGGGATGCGATTCGACCATGAACCTCTCCCCCGCGTCATCCCGCAAGTAAGCGCCCTCCCCGCGTAGAGCCTCGGTGACCAGAAGGGTGGGATTCTCCGTCCCGTAGAAAGCAGTGGGATGGAACTGCATGAACTCCATATCCCGCATGATCGCCCCGGCGCGATAGGCCATCGCGTATCCATCGCCCGTGGCCACGGTGGGATTTGTGGTGTGCGCGAAGACCTGGCCGGTCCCCCCGCAGGCCAGCACCACCGCCCGGGCCAGGCTGACCGTCAGCCCCCCCTCCAGATCCAGGGAGATCGCTCCCACGCACCGGCCGGCGTCCAGGAGCAGGTCGATCGCGAACTCGTTCTCGTGCAGCTGCACACGGGTGCCCGCGCTGATCGCCTCGGCCAGCGCCCCGGCTACGACGCTACCCGTAGCATCTCCCCCGGCATGCACGACCCGGGGCACGGAGTGCGCCCCTTCAGAGCCGAGGATGAGCTTACCGTCGCGCCGGTCGAACTTCGTGCCCATCCGCTCCAGTTCCCGCACCCGGGCCGGCCCTTCTTCCACGAGCACGCGGACGGCGTCGCCGTCACAGAGGCCCACTCCGGCCTCGAGCGTGTCTTTCAGGTGCAGCTCCGGGGAGTCATACGGTCCAAGCGCCGCCGCGATACCCCCCTGCGCGAGGAACGTGGTGGTCTGATCGAGCGTGCTTTTTGTGATCAGACCGACGTTCCACCGGCGGGCGGCGCCCACGGCCGCGGTGAGGCCGGCGATCCCGCCGCCGATGACCAGCACGTCGTAGCTGGAGAAGCGGACATCGGCGCCTCCCCGGGATATGAACGGCGCCAGGGGGTTCGGCAAGCCCGGCTCCGACCGGTCGGGCTCCGTCACGGATTCGCCTCCACCATACGCTGCACGGCACGCAGAGCTCTCTCCCTGATGCCGGGCTCGACGACTACCACCGGGCCCTCCTCTCGCAGGGCTTTCAGCACCTTGTCGAGCGTCGTGACTTTCATGTTGGGGCAAACGCTCACCTCGGTGACAGGGTAGAAGCGCTTGCCCGGGACGTCCTGCGACAGACGGTAGATCATGCCCGTCTCGGTGCCGATGAGGTATTCCTCGGCGGGGTCCTCGCGGCAGAACCGTATCATACCCGAAGTGCTCTCCACCGCGTCGGCGATCGCGGCTACCTCCGGCCTGCATTCCGGATGCACCACCACCTTGGCTCTCGGATGGGCCGCCCGGGCCTCGAGCACGTCTTCCACCTCGATCAACTCATGTGTGGGACAGAAGCCCGGCCAGAGGATCACCTCTCGCCCCGCCCGCTTCGCGGCCCACGATCCCAGGTTGCGGTCCGGAGTGAAGATGACCTCCTGATCCGCGGGGATGGACTGTAGGATGCGGACGGCATTGGCACTGGTGCAGCAGATGTCGGAAAGTGCCTTGACGGCCGCAGAGGTGTTGACATAGCTAACCACCAGAGCGCCAGGGTGCTCGGCTTTGAGAGCCTGCAGCCCCTCCACGTCGACCATGTCGGCCATCGGGCAGCCGGCGCGGACCTCAGGAATGATTACGGGGCGGTCGGGGGCCAGTATG
Source organism: uncultured Actinomycetes bacterium (assembly GCA_963806155.1). Classification (GTDB taxonomy): domain Bacteria; phylum Actinomycetota; class Thermoleophilia; order RBG-16-64-13; family RBG-16-64-13; genus CAVPLM01. The sequence goes on along the minus strand of CAWDXC010000013.1, from coordinate 23,987 downwards.
GCTGCGGTCTCCGCCATGAAGTGGACCCCGCAGAACACGATCATCCGAGCCGTCGAAGCCGCCGCCTGCCGGGAAAGACCCAGGGAATCACCCAGGATGTCGGCCACATCCTGCACCTCCGGGCGCTGGTAGTTGTGCGCCAGTATGACGGCCTCTTTCTCGCGCGCGAGACGGCGTATCTCTTCATGTAGGCCTGTGTGATCGATCATGGAGCCGATACTCTCCCCTGAGGTCTCTTGGTCCTCCTGCGGCGCGTAGCGCCGCACCTCCTGCCCCCTCACCAAGGCGAGCGCCTGGGTGACCGTCCTGCCGCTCGGCAGGACCAGGTCGGGCGCCAACTCGGCTAGGGGCTCGAGGACGAAGCGACGCTCCTCCATGCGCGGATGAGGGATCTCCAGATCCGCCTCTTCGGCCGAGAACCCATGGTACCAAAGGATGTCGATGTCAACGGTCCGGGGCCCCCACCTGACCACCCGCTCCCTGCCCAGTTCGCTCTCGATCCGCTGGACGGCCGAGAGAAGGTCGCGAGGGGAAAGCGTGGTCCGCAACTCCACTACCTGGTTGAGGAAATCGGCTTGCTCGGGGCCGCCCAGTGGAGCGGTCACGTACAGGGCCGATTCGGCCGAAACGCTGGTGCCGGGAAGGGCCGCCAAGCGACCCCGAGCCAGCCGCACTTGAGCCTCCGTGTCCCCCAGGTTGGATCCCAGCCCCAGATAGGCACGGGCCGGGGCGCGCCCTGCGGCGCCCAGCCCTCAGCCCTCGAGATCGGCGCGCTGCAGTTCCACGGCAGCGGCCACACTGGCGAGCGCGCAGGCCACCGGCGGATGGGGTTTGGTGACCTGCACCCAGACCTCGTCGATGGGGAACCTCCGCAGGATGGTCTCGGCCGTCGCCCAAGCCAGGCGCTCAAGGAGGGAGAAGCTGTCCGTGGTCGCCACCTCCACCACGACGTCGAGCACTTCGGTGTAGTCCACGGTATCGACCACGTTATCGGTCTCAGCGGCACCACACTCGTCCATGGTCAGGCGCACATCGAAAAGCAGACGCTGCCCGAGCACCTTCTCTTCGGGCGTTACCCCATGGTGGCCGTAGACCTCGAGCCCCTGTATGAAGACGTCCACCGCAACCCCCATTCGTGATCTGGCCGGCTAGCGCGACCGCGGGCTGAGCACCGCCCGGGCGACGCGGATCGCGTCGCGATTGAGACCTACCCGATGCGCCCGCACAATATGCACGCCGGCCGCGACTGCAAGCACGGTGGTGGCGGTAGTGCCTTCGTCTCGAGCCTGTGGCTCCGGTATTCCCAGCATCTCGCCCAGGAATCTCTTGCGGGAGGTCCCCAGGACGATCGGCCGGCCGAGAGACCGGAACGCGGCCAGTTGACGGAGTATCTCCAGGTTGTGCTCGGTGGTCTTGCCGAAACCCATACCCGGGTCGACGAGGAGGTTCTCCTCCTTCAACCCGTTGTCGACGGCCCAGTTGAGCCGCTCCAGGAAGAACGCGTAGACCTCTCGGACCACGTCGCCGTAGGCGGGGGCCTCCTGCATGGTCTTCGGCTCCCCGAGCATGTGCATCAGGATCACGGGGCACCCGGCGTCCCGCACGACCGCCACCATCTCCCCGTCCTTCCGCAGGGCGGAGATGTCGTTGATCATGTAGGCTCCGGCGGCCAGCGCCTCGGCTGCCACCGCCGCCTTGTAAGTGTCGACGGAGATCTTCCCCGGCAGGGCAGCCGCCAACGCCTTGACCACCGGCATGACCCGCTCTCGCTCCGTCTCCAGCGGGACCATGTCCGCCCCGGGCTTCGTCGACTCCCCTCCTACGTCCACCAGCGCCGCCCCTTCGCGGACCATCTCCAGTCCGGCGCGCGCAGCCGTTTCCGGGTCGGCGAGAAGACCTCCATCGGAGAACGAGTCGGGGGTGACGTTGACCACTCCCATCACGAGGGGAGCTTCGGACAGGTCCAGTCCGGGATGGCACGCCGGTATGGGTTCGTCGTAGTTGCCGAGGGCCGCTTCGATCGAGCGTCCCAGGCGCCGTAACCCGAACGGCTGAGTCTGGAGTTTCGGAAGGAGGCGCTCAAACTGGCCGACGGTGCCCATGACAAGGCAATCGGCTTCCTCGCCGCTCATCTCGTATACGGCCCGGGACGTGGCCACCTCTCCGCCCCGGGAGAGCATCTCCTGCTTCAGGATGCTGGCGGCGCGGACGTCGAGCCCGGTCACTCGCACCACGCGAAAAAGGGCCTTCCGCTCCATGATGTCGATGCCGCCCGGGGAGACCCGGGCCTGAGCCATAGCCGCTCTTACCTCTCCCGGGTCGCGCAGTACCAGGACTTGGGCGCTACCGTCGTCCGGGATCATGGCATCTGGCTCCGGATCAGGCCTGGGGAGCCTCGATGAGGGCCAAGACCTCCGCCCGGGTGGCGGCGTTGGTCCGGAAGATGCCGCGCACGGCGGAGGTGACCACGCGCGATCCGGGCGCCCGCACCCCCCGCATGGTCAGGCACAGGTGCTCGGCCTGGATCAGCACAAGCACCCCCGCGGGCTCGAGAGAGGTCATCAAGGTGTCGGCGATGGTGCTCGTCAACCGCTCCTGCAGTTGCAGTCGCCCTGCGGCGGCCCGCACCAGCCGGACCACTTTGGAGATACCGGTGATCCTCCCGTGCTTCGAGGGGATGTAGGCCACGTGCGCGACGCCGAAGAACGGGATCAGGTGATGCTCACAGAGCGAGTAGAAGGTGATATCCCGGACGAGGACCATCTCTTGGTGAGTGTCGGAACCGATGGCTACCACGATAGAGGAGAGGTCTTCGGGCTCCGTGGCGATGATGTCTTCGTACATATCCGCCACCCGCCGAGGGGTGTCGACCAGGCCCTCCCGTTCCGGGTCCTCCCCGATGCCCTCGAGGTAGAAGGCGGATGCCTGTCTCGATCTTGGCTTTGTCCACGGCAGAGCCTGGATCCGGCATCCGGGTCTAGTCTTCGCGAAGGGACGTCATGAGGACGCGCCTCCGGTGGCGACCCGTTCGTGACCGTCGGGCTCGAGCGTCTCCTGCTCATCACGCGATCGGCGTTGCCGCTGGACCCGCTTGCTCTCGGCCGCCTTGCGAGCCCGGGCCTCATCGCGGGCCCTGAAGACCTCGTCGGGGTCTTCACCGGCGACCAGGGCTTCGAACTCCTCTTTGTCGATAGTCTCCTTGTCGATCAGAAGCAGCGAGATCTTGTCAAGCTCCTCCCGGTGCTCCGTCAGGAGCTTGCTGGCCATCTCGTAGGCCTCGTCCACGACCCGGCGGATCTCGGCATCGATCTTCTGGGCGGTCTCGTCGGAGTATTCCTGGCCCATGCCGTAGTCGCGCCCCACGAAAGGCTGCGCTGGGTCGTGCCCGAATGTGAGCGGACCCAGGTTCTCGCTCATGCCGTACTGTGTGATCATGCGCCGCGCCGTCTCGGTGGCCCGCTGCAGATCGTTAGAGGCGCCCGTGGTGATGTCGTCGAAACGGATCTCTTCCGCCACCCGGCCGGCCAGCATGTGCGAGAGCTTGTCGATGATCTCCTTCTTCTTGACCATGAACTTATCTTCAGTGGGCAGCGTGATGGTGTAGCCCAGGGCCTGCCCGCGGCTGATGATGGAGATCTTGTGGACCGGATCGGCGTTGGGCAGGTAATGCGCGACCAAAGCGTGCCCGGTCTCGTGATAGGCGGTGATGAGCTTCTCTTCCTCCGAGAGGAGGCGCGACTTCTTCTCCGGACCTGCGATGACTCTGAGGACCGCCTCCTCGAGCTCCTCCATCTCGATGACCCGCTTGCGTCGGCGGGCGGCCAGCAGAGCGGCCTCGTTCACCAGGTTGGCCAGGTCGGCCCCGGTGAAGCCCGGGGTCTGAGCGGCCAGGGTATCCAGTTCGACGCCGGGACCGAGCGGCTTGCCCTTGGCATGCACAGTCAGTATGGCCTTGCGCCCCTCCCGGTCGGGGCGGTCCACCACGATCTGCCGGTCAAAGCGACCAGGCCGGAGCAGGGCCGGGTCGAGGATGTCGGGCCGGTTGGTCGCCGCCATGATGATGATGCTCTCGTTGGCCTCGAAGCCGTCCATCTCCACCAGGAGCTGGTTGAGGGTCTGCTCGCGCTCGTCGTGACCGCCGCCCAGAGCCGGCGCCCCGGTGACGGCCCACCGCGTCGATCTCATCGATGAAGATGATGCAGGGCTGGTTCTGCTTGGCCTGGTCGAACAGGTCGCGGACCCGGCTGGCCCCGACACCCACGAACATCTCCACAAAATCAGAACCGGAGATGCTGAAGAACGGCACCCCGGCTTCTCCGGCGACCGCTCTGGCCAGAAGGGTCTTGCCCGTGCCGGGCGGGCCGAAAAGCAGCACTCCCTTGGGAATGCGGGCTCCCAGACTCTGGAAACGCTTCGGGTTCTCGAGGAACTCTTTGATCTCATCCAGCTCCTCGACGGCCTCATCCACGCCGGCCACGTCCTTGAACGTGATCTTTGGCTGGTCGATGGTCATGCGCTTGGCCCGTGACTTGCCGAAGCTCATCACCTTGCTCCCCCCTCCCTGCATCTGGTTCATCAGGAAGATGAAGAACACCACCATTAGGAGGATGGGCACGATGGTGCTCAATAGTGAGACCCATATCGAACTCTGCTGGATGTCGGTGATGAAGTCGACGTCGTTCTCCAGGAGGAACTCCTCCATGGGGTAGCCTTCGGTAAAACCGACCTGGAAGGTCTTCCCGTCCGTGAGCTCACCCTCCACCACCAGGTCCTTGGTCTTTAGTGTGGCCGGGGACTTGACGTTCCCCTGCTCGACCGCGGTCTGGAACTCGTTGAAGGTCAGCTCTTCATTGCCGCGCGAACCATAGAAGAGGTTCTGCACGAAGAAGGCCAGCAATATGACTAGGAGGATCGGGAAGGCGGCGCTCTTGAAGAACCTGCTCACCTGTACTCCACCAATCGTTGTATCGGGGTCAGAGATACTACCACAAGGGCGCTAATCGAAGTCGTCGATGACTCCTATGTACGGTAGATTGCGGTATTTCTCTGCATAGTCCAAGCCGTAGCCCACCACGAACTCGTTCGGGATCTCGAAACCAGTGTAGCGGCAACGAAGCTGTGCCGTTCGGCGACTGGGCTTGCTGAGCAGGGTGACGATCTCGATGGAAGCCGGGTTCCGGGAGCTCAGGTTGTTTGTCAAGGTACTGGAGGGTCAGGCCTGAGTCGATTATGTCCTCCACTATAAGGACGTGGCGGCCCTCGATGTCTATGTCCAGATCCTTCAGGATCCTCACGACCCCCGAGCTGTCGGTCGACTGGCCGTAGCTCGACACGGCCATGAACTCGACCTCGAGATCGAAGGGCAACCGCCGGGCCAGGTCGGCCATGAAGAAGACGGCACCCTTGAGGACGCAGACCAGGATGGGGCATCTGCCCTCATAATCGGCCGTGATGGCAGCGGCCAACTCGTCGACCTTGGCCTGCAATTCCTCCCTGGAAATGAGGACTTTCACGCCTCTCTAGCCCTCTCCTCGTTCCTTGTTGGCCCGCACACAGTCGGCTCCGTGCGATCCAGCGCTTCCCGACAGCGGACTCAAGCTGAAACGCACGATGGCGGCGGTATCGCGCCCTATTCTACCTTCGTCGGCGACAACCATTCCACACACCCACACGATGCTGTCGCCACAGACCACCACCGGCCTGCGCGCCCGCTCGCCTGCCGGCACACGGAGATCGACCAAGAGGTCCTGGAGCTTACGTACCCCGGGGGAGCCCAGAGGCCGCAGCCGGTCTCCCGGCTGCGGGCCCCGTACCACGAGCGGGCCCGCGAGCAGGCAGGCATCGACGTAGGCCTCCCGCGCAGGATCGGGAGCGAAGAAATGCTCAGCGCGCTCGACTGCGATCCGCCACTCTCCCCAGCGCGCCTCGCCGGGCACGGGCAGCGACACGGGGCCAGGTACCGGGGGCGGCCGCTGGGTCCCGTGCTCGAGCCGGACAAGGTCATACTCCTTGCGGGCGCGCCAGCCACCGCCCAGCGCGCGCTCGGCCGATCCCGGGACGGCGAGCAAAGCCTCCACAGCCAGCACCGCAGCGCGGGAGGCGATGGCAGGCGCCCGTCCCTCGAGCCACCGATGCAACAGCAGTCTGCGCAACGGCGCCGAGAGGTTCGAGAGCCTGGCGGCACTAAGTCCGGCGGCCTCCGCCACATCCAGGTGGCCCAGGTCAGCGCCGGCCTCCAACAGTACTCCGCGCAACAGCTCCTCCATCTCGGCGGCCACCTCCGCCGCGCGGGCCGCTGCCCGCACTGCTCCCGGTAACGCCGACTCCCAGGCCGGGAGAACCTGCTCTCGGATGCCGGTACGCGCGTAGCCAGGGTAGGCGTTGCCCCGATCTTCGGCGAACTCGAGTCCATGCTCCCGGCAATACGCCCCCGTCTCCGCCCGCCGGCATCCGAGCAGCGGCCGGACCCAGGGGACGTCGCACGGCGTCATGCCGCGGAACGCCGCCAGACCCCCGTACCGCCCCAGCCGGTAGAGCATGGTCTCGACCTGGTCGTCGGCGGTGTGTCCCAGAGCGATCCTCGGGCAACCCCGCTCCTCGGCGACCTGGAGCGCCGCCTCCCGCCGAGCGGCGCGCGCCGACTCCTGGACATTTCCCGCCGCCTTGTCGATCGGCCGGTGCACCACGGTGAGCTCCACCCCCAGCCGGGCACACGCGCGCCCTACCAGCGCCTCGTCGGCCTCGCTCTCCTCGCCGCGGAGATGATGATCGACGTGGAGTGCGCACACGGACGCGGGTCCGGCCCGGCCGGCCGACCCGCCGGCGAGTAGGTGGAGAAGGGCCAGGGAGTCCTGCCCGCCGGACACCATGACTAGGGCGCGGCAACCAAGCGGGAAGAGACCTTCCCGGTCCATCAGCAGCCGCGCTTTGCGGGCCAATGACGGTCGCCCCCGTTTGCTCGGAGCCGCGTCCGCAGTCACGAGTCGTCAGCCTCCCTGGTATCGCCCATTGGGGCTGGTATTGTACTACCACTCTCAGAACGCGCTCCCAGGTCCGGAGCCAAGCCGGAGGTCTTCTCTGAGCAACAACGTGGACATCCCCGACAGGCACGGACAGTTGCTGATCGCCTACGGGCCGGAGCTGGCCTCCTACACCTTCGGCGATGAGCATCCGTTACAGCCGAGCCGCTACCAGCTCACGATGTCTCTACTCTCCGATCTGGGTTGGCTGGATAGGATCGACATCGAGATCGAGCCTCCCCGCCCCGCCACCGTGGAGGAACTGCTGGCCGTCCACTCTTACCCCTACCTGCAGGCGGTCGCTCAGGCCCAGGCGATAGCCCAGGGCCTGAGAGAGCCGGTCGATCTGAGTCTCTACGGCCTGGGCACCGAGGACGACCCGCTCTTTCCGGCCATCCACGACGCTTCTGCCCTATGCGCCGGCGCCACCATCCAGGCGATGGAAGGCCTCACGGACGGGCGGGCGATCCACGCGTACAGTCCCGCCGGTGGCCAGCACCACGCCATGAGGGCTCGGGCTTCTGGGTTCTGTGTCTACAACGATTGCGCGGCCGCCATCGCTGCCGCGGCAACGGCCGGCTACCGGGTCGCTTATGTCGATCTGGACGCTCATCACGGCGATGGAGTCCAGGCCGCTTTCTATGGCGACCCGCGCGTCCTCACGATCTCCGTCCACGAATCCGGTGCGTACCTCTTCCCCGGCACGGGGAGCGTGGAAGAGATGGGATCCGGCGCCGGCATCGGCACCTCGATCAATGTGCCCCTGCCACCCAGAGCGGGAGACGACGCCATCCTCCAGGCGATGGAACGGATCGTGGCTCCGGCGTTGCGCGCCTTTGTGCCCGACATCCTCGTCGCGCAGACCGGGTGCGACACGCATCACATGGATCCGCTCACGCACCTCGCGGCCACCCTCCCTCTGTACCCTCGGCTGGCCGAGCAACTGCACGAGCTCGCTCACGAGTGCTGTGCCGGACGCTTGCTCATGGTCGGCGGGGGCGGATACGACCCGGTCGACGTGACCCCCCGTGCCTGGACCTCGTTCTTTGGCACGGTGCTGGGCCAAGAGACGGCAGACGTCGATCTGCCACTCTCCTGGATCGAAGCGTCCAGGCGCCTTGGGGGCGATCCCCGGGCGCACCTGCTCGACGATCCCGGACCGGCCTACGATCCCCTCCCTGCCGCGGACATCGCCGGGCTGCTCCGTGATATCGAAGACACGGCCCTTGCCGAGCTCCGACGGCGCCATGGACGCGCCTAAGGTCATCTCTTTGTCGCGACCTTGCACTCGACCGCCGGCTTTGCTTATATTGGCACGCTCGAACGTCCCAAAGGAGGAGAACCATGGGTGTCCCCAAAGTCGATCCCGATCTTTGCACCGGGTGCGGTATCTGTGAGGATATCTGCCCCGACGTTTTCGAGATCGGCGATGACGGCCTGTCTCACGTGATCGACCCGAACGCGTGCGAAGATGCAAGCTGCTGCGAAGAAGCGGTCGACGAGTGCCCGGAGGGCGCCATCAGCCTCGAGTGAACCTGCCGCGACTTCTTCGCGGAAAGATATCTGACCGAGCATCCCTGTCGTGAACGAGCCGCTCTTCTGAGAGGAGCGGCTTTTCGTGCTTCCAAAGGAAGATACGCCATGGCGCTTTTCGACCAGCAACGCGTTCCACCGGGGCAACGCCTTGTGTCCGACTTCCCTGTGCTCCACGCCGGCTCGGTGATGCACGTCGAACGGGAGGCCTGGCGCCTGACCGTCGACGGACTTGTCGAGCCTTCTCTCACCCTGGATTGGGACGCTCTCCTCGCCCTGCCGGCCACCAGCCAGATCTCCGACATCCACTGTGTGACTACCTGGACCAAGCTCGACACCCGTTGGAAAGGAGTGCAGGTCTCCAAGCTCTTCCAGGACCTGGCCCTGTCCTCTCAAGCCCGGCACGTGGTGGTCCACGCCTACGGTGGTTGGACGACCAACCTCCCTCTGGAGGAACTGCTCCGTGACGACGTGCTGCTCGCGTACGAATACGACGGACAGCCGATATCGGCCGAACACGGAGGGCCGGTGCGCCTGCTCGTGCCCCGCCTCTACTTCTGGAAGAGCGCCAAATGGCTGCAGAGGATAGAAGTGACCGCCGAGGAACGCTTGGGCTACTGGGAACGTATGGGGTACCACCGCCTGGGCGACCCTTGGCTGGAGCAGCGGTACTCCTGAGCTTCATGGGGCCGCCGCGGATGTGGCGGCCCCTCGGGCGCGGGCAGTGGCCCTCTGACCTCTGCCGCGACCGGTCGCTGCACGGAGTGCCGTCGGCGGGCCCCTTGCCGACCATGGCGCTGACTCCGCCTCCTCCCGCAGGATACATCCCGTCTGTGTCGAACGGTCTTGCCCGAGGAGAAAGGAGCAGGAACATCGACTTTGCCGGCTTGATCCGACTAGTGCTCGTTGTCGTCACAGCGGTCTTGCTGATGACGGCGTGGGTGGCGTCCGTGTGGAGGGCCGGCTCCGACCGGCCCATTCGAAAGACCCGCTTGGTCTCCGAGTTGGCGCTGGTGGCCTTTCTCGTGGCTCTGTCGGCGATGTTCGCCGTTCGGCCCACCCAGGCGCAAGGATCCTTCCCGCTGGGCCAGGTGCTGCTTCTTGCAGCCGCGGTAGCTTCCTCTGTGGTCTTCTTTTCGCCACGAGACCGGGGGTCGGCTGGGGCAGGGCGGACGCTCGACACGTCCACGGTCGATGCCCTAACTCATATCGCTGGTCATCGCGCCTTCCAGGACCGCCTGGTGCATGAGTGCGAGCGGGCTTACAGGTTCGGCGACACGTTCATGCTGCTCATGCTCGACCTGGACGATTTCCACCCCATCAACAACCAGTACGGGCACCGCACCGGAGACCGGGTCCTTCTCGAACTGGCCCGCCAGCTACGGGCCCAACTGAGAGAGATCGACATGGTGGCGCGCTTCGGTGGCGACCAGTTCGCGATGATACTGCCCCACACCTACGAGAAAGGCGGCACCGATGTCGCCGAGCGCCTGCGCCAGAACGTCGCCGGCTGGTCCTTCCTCACGTCGGGGGGAGCCGAGATACACCTCACAGTGAGTCTCGGCATCTGCGCCTATCCTCGAGACGGCGCCTCAGCACCCGAATTGGTGGAGGCGGCCCAGAAGGCGCTGCGGTTCGCCAAGGCCATGGGCGGGAACCAGGTGCAGGCGTCGAGAGACCTGCCCAGCAAAGAAGCTCCCGATAACGTGGTGCCCCTGTCCCGCTCCGGAAGGGGCGCCATCGTGCGCAGCCTAGCCGCCGCGGTCAATCTGCGCGACGGCTACACGCACGAGCATTCCCGCATTGTCTCTGAGCTCTCGGTCGCGATCGCCCACCGTCTCGGCCTTCCCACGGACGAAGTCGCCCGGATCAGTGAAGGCGCACTTCTCCACGATGTGGGCAAGATAGGGATCTCCGACGCCATCCTGACCAAGGCCGGCGGACTATCGTCGCAGGAGTGGGCCAAGATCCGCCACCATCCGCTTTTGGGAAAACAGATCATCGAGCAGGCGCCCGAGTTGATGGACGTGGTCCCCTTGGTCGTGCATCACCAGGAACGTTACGACGGAACTGGCTATCCGGAGCGCCTGCGGGGCGACGACATCCCTCTGGGCGCGCGCATCATCGCCGCCGCGGACGCCTACGACGCGATCCGGTCCGACCGCCCCTACCGTTCGGGTCGCACGCACGATGAAGCCACGCGGGAGATACGGCGATGCAGCGGAGGGCAGTTCGATCCGCGCGTGGTAGATGCTCTAGTGGCCGCGCTCGACACCGATCCCACCCTGCACCAGATGCTCGCGCTCGACACCGGTTCACTGGCGACCGCCGGCGCGGCGGCCGCGCGGGCCTAGCCAGACGGGACCCTCGCGGCCAAGGCACCGCCGCCTGGGGGCCGCTATCCGAACGCGATCATGCCCAGGACGTGGTAGAAGAACACCCCCATGAAGACCGCCGCTATGACCAGTGCGACCTCAAGGGCGCTCCGATAGCGCCGGAACCGCCAGATGACCAAGCTGGTCAAGAAGATGGTCACGACCTTGAAGATGCCCGCATAGACCGGGTTCAGGGCGAACAGCGAGCGCATGATCGGGTTCGCTTCGCCGCCTCCCATGGCCAGAACGTTGATCGTCAGCACGTAATCGGCCAGATTTAGCATGTTCACGGTGATCAGCAGTATCCGCAGGGTCGCCGGACGATCCCGCAGGCCGGCCAGGACGCCCTCGAAGGCCACTGTCGCTCGACTCGCACAGGGAGCCGGTCCTCTCCGGTCGAAGCCACTCCTGCGCTCGGGCCAGACGAGACTGACGCGGTGATGCCGACGGTCGCCCTGGCGACGCTCCACCGTGACAGGCGCGGCCAAGCTTTGCTCTGCAAGAGAAACCCCGCCCAAGTGGTAGTCGCCCTCGCTCTGGACATTTGACTCTGAGTCGATTCTAAGGTCATTGCAGCCCATGTGTGCAACATTATAGCGATATTAGTCGAGAAACGAAACTCCCACGGCATCGTGCCGATCGTTCTCCGCGGCGCGCGCCAAGCGGTTCCACTCCTTGTGCAGAATGGGGGCGGCGATGATCAGGCCCACCAGCGAGACGACCCCGGCCAGACTGATCACGTATCCAGAGATATGCGTGTAGAGCACCGGGGCAATAAGGGTGCCGATCAAGGCGGATATCTGGATGAAGGTCTGCTCTACCCCTTGGACGCTGCCGAGCCACCGAGGCGGTATCACCTGCACCATGAATCCCTGCTTGGCCGGGTAAGACCAGGCTATCGCCAGGCCCTCCAAGATGTTCACAACGAGGAACAGGACCAGATTAGAGGTAGTCCCGTACAGAATCCATGCAAACGCGGACACCGTGTATCCGGAGAACATGAGCACCCAACGATTGTGGCGGTCGGCCAGGTAGCCACCGATCCAGGACAGCAGCATGGGCCCGCTGAAGGCGATCCAGGTGAGCCCGATGAATTGGACCGACGCTCCCAGATGGAGAAGCCACAGACTCCACAGAACCTCGAACACGCCCATGGCGAAGTGACCGGTCGCGGCCACGATCAGGAACGCCGCCACCGGCCGGGTGATCAACTGCCGGTAGGACGGGTGCTTCACCTTTACCGCGCGGCGACGCCGGGCGTGCTCCGGTTCCTTGACCGTGAAGAACAAGACGACGGCGGTGAGGGCCGACAGCACACTCCCGAACAGGAAGATGGTGTAGAAGGCCCACGTCCCCTCGCCGCCTCCCAGGCTATACAGAGGCCACGCGAGGACCGGTCCGGCCACCAGACCCCCGAACTGCGCCGTGGTGAGCCAACCGTAGGCGCGGCTGCGCGTTTCCTCCGTGGACAGTTCGGCGACCAGAGCCTGGGCCGCTGGAGTCACAGCGGCAGCCCCCACTCCTTCCAAGAACCTGAAGAAGATGAACCAAGCCGGGTCGGTGGTGGTGACGAACAAAGCGGTGGCCAGGGCGTACAGACTCACTCCGGCCACGATCATGGGCTTTCTGCCGACCGAATCGCTCAGGCGGCCGAAGGGCGCGGAGAACAGGAAAGTACCCACGTAGTATGCGGCGGCCACCACGCCTATCAGCCAGACGGAAGCATTCGCCTGCTCCTGCAGGAACACCGGCAGATAGGGCAGGATGGCGCCAAAACCCAGCCAAACGATCAGGCTGGCGGCACATATCACGCCAAGCTGGAACCAATGGGTCCGTTCCGGGCCGGAGCTCGGATCGCTCGGGTCTCTATTCGGGACAGGGTCCGACTGACTTGCCACAACTGTGCTCATGTGGGAACTTTGGGTACGATCTGAATCACAAGATCGCGCAGCGCGCGCAGTCACACAGGCTACCACTTCGTAGGCGGTCATCGAACCAGCGGGAGGAGAAATGGGCGAGCATCCGGGACGGGCCTTCCAGGAGAAGACGGCCTACCACCGGCACGCCATGGAAGAGTACGAGCTCGATTGGCGGAGCAAGCCGCCGAGTTACAAGTTCTACCCCCACGCTCCCGTCGTGAGCCTGCCCTCCGCAGCGCCAGACCCGGATGAAGGCCCGACCCCCGACATCTGGACGTGCGTCCTCCGCAGGCGCAGTGTGCGGTCCTTCGGCGCGGCACCGCTGACTCTGATCGACCTATCCCGGCTTCTTTGGGCCTCAGCCGGAGTCACTACGTCCTCCGTCACCCCGCACGGACAGTACTTCTATCGTGCCGCCCCGACTGCCGGAGCGCTTTATCCTATCGAGACCTATGTGGTCGCAAACAACGTGGAGGGGCTGGAGCCGGGTCTGTACCATTACCGCGTCACCGGCGCTGACATCCTCGAGCGCCCCATCGTGGAGGGCAGCCACGCCTTGGAGCAGCTCAAGACCGGAGACCTGAGGAGCCAGATCGCAGCCGCCGCTCTGGACCAGCCTATGTGTACGAAGGCCGGAGCCGTCTTTCTTTGGACGGCCGTGTTCGCCCGCAGCGAGTGGAAGTACCGCGAACGCGCCTATCGCTACTTCTATCTGGATGCCGGTCACATCGCGGCCCACCTGTCTCTGGCGGCAGTCGCGCAAGGGTTGGGAAGCTGCCCCATCGCCGCCTTCTTCGACGACGAGGTCAACGCTCTCGTGGGCATCGACGGACACGCGGAGAGTGCCGTCTATATGACCGCGGTGGGGAGACCAAGCCGGCCTTTCTCTGGGAGCGGCCGGGTAGACCTGCGCCATACCGCCCGGCCGAAGGAATAGGGCCGGCCCGGCCGACCGCTCACCTCGACGACCGCGAGCGGCCGGTGTGACGACCGGGGGGACTGGCGGGAGTAACCGACCGGCAGTCCTCGCTACGTATCCGGGGAGCGCCGGCGGCTCACGTACGCTATCTCAGGGTCATGCACGTATCCGATCGCGCGGAAGAAGCGCAGCGAGTCCTCGTTGGGTGTCTCGACGAGCGCCGCGATGATCTCCACGCCGAGCGCCTCCAGCCGGGCTTCGGCTTCGCGCACCAGCAGCCTGGCGATCCCCCGGCGCCGGAACTCTGGAGCCACGGCCAACCGGTTCATCCAGCCTTTCCGCCCGTCATGGGTGCCGAGGACTACCCCGACGATCCGGCCCTCCAACTGGGCCGCTAGGAACACCGACCTGTCTTCCTGGAGCTCGGCAGCTACTCGCTCCCGGCTGTCCCGCCCGTGAGGTCGGAACGGCAGACCGGCGTCGGTCCAGAGAGCGAGAACCTCGTCGTAGTCTTCAAGGCGCACATCGCAGAGGGTGATGCCAGGCGTTCGCGCGACATCGGTCATCGCCTCGAGACCTCCTTCCCCGCTTTGGTCCTCGGTCGTTCAGTGCTTTGCGACCGTGTGCTGATCTTACCGACGGCCGCGCGGCTCTCGCTCCCGTGGTCCGCGACGGCCCACGCCTCTTGCGGCCGCCTGCATCTTTCGCGCCCGCGTCGCCATCGGCCTGCGCGACCGCTCGGAGCCGGCTCCTTGCGCCTCCCCTATTGTGCGACCAGGAGCCCGGCTTCGCAAACTGGCGTCCGCTGATGCTCGCCCTGGTCCCCGGGGCCATGACGACGGTGATAGCCCCGCGCCGACCCCAATTGGCCGGGGGAGCGCCGCTCGCAGCGCAGACTCGGTCAACTGCAGCTGTTGCCGATTCGGCAACATTGTCACCTCCTATTGACTTTTAGCGACATCTTCTGTCAGATTGGTTGCAAGAGCGTACGAGACCCTCGGGAGCAGTCATGGCTTTCGGCCTAGATGCCATCGATCGCCGGATCCTGGCCCTGCTCGTGGAAGATGGTCGCATGCCGGCTGCCGAGATGGCCCGCCGCGTCGGCGACGTCTCCGAGCGCTCTATCCGCTACCGCATCGACCGGCTGCAGCGTGCGGGCGTCGTGCGGGTCACCGCCATCGTCAATCCTTTGCCCCTGGGCTACACGACCATCGGCGACGTGGCGATCGACGTGGCTCCTGGTTCGCTGCAGGAGGTGGCCGCCCAACTCGTCGACCTCGACCAGGTGAGCTACGTGGCCGGGTCCGTTGGGGATGGCGATCTGGTGGTCCAGGTATACGCGAGGGACCCGGAGGAACTGGTGCGTCTCGTGAATGAGGTCATCGGCGCTATCCCCGGGGTCACGAGGGTGCGCACGAATATCGTGCCTTGGAAACTGAAGGAAGTGTGCGACTGGCATGTCCCGGCGGAACTGGCCGAGGAAGGGGCGGCGATGGTCTGATGGAGCGGGTCCTGTCAAACTGAATCGGGCGGGTAGTGGGCCGACGTCTACTTCCGCACCATGTCTTTGGGGGTGAACATGCAAGGGCAAGGAGAGGGCGAGATAGCATTTGCGCGCAAGGCCAGCGGCCTCGTCCGCGGGCTGAGCATGTGGGACGCTTTCGGCGTCGGCTTCATGAACCAGGGGCTGACACCTAGCATCTGGGTCATGGTCAGTTTGGGCCTCGGCGTTTATCTGGGCGGCAACCTCATCATCGCCACCATCATTTCGTTGGTGCTCGCCGGTATCGGTTTTCCACTGGTGTGGGGCATCTTGGGCGGATCCATGCCCCGTTCGGGCGGCGAGTACATCTACAACTCGAGGATCATCCACCCCTTGGTGGGTATCGGGGAATCCTTCGGTAACGCGTTCATCTGGCTCATGTGGATCTACGTCCTGGCCCCATGGATGGCCGACCCGGGAGCCATCATGCTGTCAGAGTTCATGGGCTGGGACTGGCTCTATAACTCGGCCAGCGAGACGTTCTTCGGTGGTCTCTCATATACGTGGGGCTCGTTCGTCATCGCCACGATCGCCAGCATCATCGCGTTCTTCTTCGTCGTGTTCGGGATCAAGGTCTTCGCCCGGGTGCAGAAGGTCGTCATGGGCGTCGGTATCCTTGGGGCTCTCATCATCGTGATCGTGCTGCTTTGGTACAGCAAGGCGGACTTCATCGCCTCCTGGAACAGCCTGGCGGCGGAATACGGCTCACTAAACTACGATGACTTCATCGCGGCCGCCAGCACCGCGGCCGGTACCGAGATGCCGACGACCTGGAACTGGTACGACACCTTCGGGGTGATGGTCGCGGGCTCGTGGCTCTTCGCCTACTCGTACTGCATCACGTTCATCGCCGGAGAGGTGAAGCGACCGGATAAGAGCATCATCTTGTCGAACCTTTTCGCTATCGTCGTGCCGGCGATCTTCATGATACTCACGGCGATCGGCCTGTACACCCTGGTCGACTTCAACTTCCTTTCCGCTTCGGCTTGGGTGGACAACGCCGGGACCGACGCAATAGTGGGCTACAACATGCCCTGGAGTCCGCACTTCGTGGGGTTGGCCGCGGTTGTGAATTCGAACCCGGTGGTACTGTTCCTCATGGCCTTCTCGTTCCTGCTCTTCACCCTGTGGTGGGTGGCTCTGTCGTACCTGGCCTTCCCGCGCATCATCTTCGCGTGGGGCATGGACCGCATGGGTCCCAAGTGGTTCACCGACGTGAACGCGCGCTACGCTTCGCCGGTCAAGAACTACATCCTGTGCTTCTTCATCGCCGAGTTCCTCATCGCCCTTTACGTCTTCTGGCTGAACGAGCCGATGCAGGGCCTGTCGGTGACCGCCCTCGAGATCTTCTCGGTGTTCGGCGTCACCGCCATCGCGGCCGCCATCTTCCCGTTCTCCAGACGCTCCAAGCATATCTGGGAGGCTTCACCGTACCGGAAGTGGAACCTGCTCGGGGTGCCCGTGGTGACGTTGGGAGCAGTGGTCAATATCGCCTACTTGGCGATCCTGGCCGTCTTCTTCTTCTTCCAGCCCACCAATCTCGAAGGGTTCACACTCACGACCGGGATGCTGATACTCGCCACCTGGGCGCTGGGCCTTATCTGGTACTGGTTCTGGAGTTGGCGGGCCAAGAAGACGGCCGGCATCAGCACCGGCATGTTGACCGGAGAGTTGCCGCCTGAGTGATGTGTCTGTTTGATGTGGCCGGGCGCAGCCCGGCCGAGACAACGGGGTCGCCGCCGCCTTGCGGCGGCGACCCCAGCATATGCCGTCCGTCGAGTACTCGGGAGGACTGACCACCTGAGCCCCGAGCGACCGGAGAAGGAGTGATAGTGCTCAAACTGTTCTACGTGACCGATATCCACGGGTCCAACGTCTGCTACAGGAAGTTCTTGAACGCGCTTCCCATATACGGGGCGGATATCGCCATACTCAACGGCGACCTCCTGGGCAAGGTACTCATCCCCCTCGTCGAGAAGGCCGGCGGAGGGCGCGAATGCCACCTCATGGGACAGTACACCGAGATGAACTCGGCGGAGGAGATCGCCGCCACCAAGAAGACCATCGAGAACGCCGGCTACTATTGGGTGGAACAGACTCGGGAGGAGTACGACGCCATCAAGGCCGACCCGGCAGCTATCGACAAGCTCTTCAAGAAGCGGGCGATCGAGCGCATCGAGGAGTGGCTGCAGCTGGCGGACGAGCGCCTGGCGGGCAAGAGCCATCTGGTCTACATCTGCCCGGGCAACGACGACTGGTGGGAGATCGACGACATGATCCTCCAGTCGAAGTCGCTGAGGCCCTGCGACGACATGATCGTCCAGTTCGACGACTACACGATGATCTCGTCCTCACGCTCGAATCCCACCCCGTGGGATACCCCCCGAGAAGGACCGGAAGAAGAGCTGACCGAGTACCTCGAGGGTCTATGCCAGAAAGTCGGCACCTCGTCCAAGGACTTCGAGAACGTGATCTTCAACTTCCACGTGCCCCCTTACGGCTACTCCCTGGACCTCTGTCCCAAGCTTGACGCCAACATGCGCATGGCGGCAGAGGAGAAGATCCACGCGGGGAGCGTGGGAGCGAAGCAGGTGATCGAAAAGTACCAGCCCCTTCTCGGCCTGCACGGACACATCCACGAGTCACGTGGCGCCCAGAAAGCCGGGCGGACCCTCATGATCAACCCCGGCAGCGAGTACTCGGAGGGGATCCTCAAGGGCGTCGTGGTGATGCTGGACAAGAGGAAAGTCAAAGACTACGTGTTCACGTCGGGCTAGGAGGAGCCGATCATGCCCAAACCGTTCATCCTTCCCAAAGACATCCCCAT
Organism: uncultured Actinomycetes bacterium; assembly: GCA_963806155.1. Lineage (GTDB taxonomy): Bacteria > Actinomycetota > Thermoleophilia > RBG-16-64-13 > RBG-16-64-13 > CAVPLM01. Next base: position 5,852 of record CAWDXC010000013.1, on the reverse strand, counting down.
GGATCAGTATCCCAAGCCCGAGGTCTTCTTGAGCGAAGGGAGACGGATCGTCGAGGCAGCCCGCGACCAGGGCTTCGCCATGAGGGTGATGGGGCCGCTTGCGCTCCACTACTACTTCCCTGAGCAGGTGGAGCTCTACGCGCGTCTCGAACGGTTGGGGGAACGCTACTTCACCGACATCGACTTCGTCGCCTACAGCAAGGCAGGAGGGAAAGCTCAAAGGTTTCATGGAGAAGCTGGGCTACGAATGCGACGTCAACACCCTCATGACCACCGGCAAGACCCGCCAGATCTACTACGGCGGCGCCGTTCCAATGATCGACGTCTTCCTCGACAAGCTGGACTACTGCCACGAGGTCAACTTCAGGGGCCGGTTGGAGTTCGACGACTATTGCATCTCGCTGACGGATATCACTCTGCAGAAGCTCCAGATCTGGGAGATAAACGATAAGGACCTCAAGGACCTGGAGTTCCTGTTCACCTTCGCGGACGTGGGCGACGACGAGGTCAGGAAGATCAACCGCACCTATATTTCGAGGCGCCTGGGCGACGACTGGGGTTTCTGGTACACGGCCACCACCAACCTCGGCCGGGTGAAGGCCCACGTCGAAGGAGTAGACGTGCTGGACGACGCCCAGAAGGCGCATGTGAATCAGCGCTGCGACGATTTCCTGGCGCGCATCGAAGCGGAGCCGAAGACCAAAAACTGGCAGAAGCGGGCCAAGAAGGGAACCGACAAGATCTGGTACAACCAGAACTTCTCGGACTGGTAGGCCTCGTCTCCCCTACCCGCTCCTGTCCGGACGGCGCCCGGGTCCTGGGGACCCGGGCGCCTAAATCGAGTACGGGCCTCGGATCAAGCTTGGACCCCAAGGCGGGCCCCGAGACGCAGTCGTGGCCCGCAGGCGAATCTCGCAGGCCAAGCTCGTCTGTGGTGACAGTGCCGCATAAGGTGCGGGCAGGCGCCGGTGATTCCATCCTGGCCTCTAGCGCGACGAACTGGGAGAAGACCGGACGTCCGCCGGTCTCAGTCAGGGGTGAATCCCTTGATCAAAGCGTCCAGACCAGCGAGGAAGCCGGCGTCGGCCGCGAGGTCGCTCGCGGCCTCGGAGTACACGGCGACTCCCGACCCGGGCCCCTCCTCGACTGGGAGGGCCGACCCGGCCGTCGCCCACCAACCATCATCGGACCCCCCATCAAGGGGCATTGTCAGCTGACCCGCGGCCGATCGAGAGAGCGTCGACGGGAAGAGCTTGTGCACCCAGACCCGTGAGCCATCGGTGTCGGTATCGGCAGCCTCGTCGCCGCGTGTGGCAGCCCCAAGAGGGCGGGCAGTAACGTCGAGCTCGTCCCCTCTCCGAGCGCCGTTCGTCGACCCCGCCTCCTCTCGCACCCACAGCGATAGGTACGTGTGGCCCACGAGAAGCGCGACCAGATTGCTTATCAGACTCGCACTGGTGCCCTCGTCCAACCCCGCGCGCGACACCAGCTTCAGAAGAACGTTGGCCCGCTTCTTCGCCACGGGGGAGTAGGCAAGATCCCGGACCAGCAGGGGAGCGGCGTTAGGATGAGCCTGGATGAAATCCCGCAGTTGCACGAACGTTCCCTTCACCTGGTCCGTCCAGTCCACCCTGGTCGGCGGCCTTCCGAGGGTCCGGTACAGGAACTCGGCGATGCCTGTCAGCAGCTCGTCTTTGCTTTCGAAGTGGTAGTAGAGCGAGCTGGCCTTTATGCCTAGAGCGTTTGCCAAGGCGCGCATGCTGAGCGATTCCAGGCCGGCCTCGTCGATGGCCACGAGCGCGACCTCGCAGATGCGATCCCTGGTCAATCGCTCCTTCGCGCCCTCGCCATTCCCTCCGTTCACCACATCCTCCAAGACCGATTTGACATCGCCGCCGAACATCGTTAGACTGGCGGCCAACTAACGACGTTAGTCTGCTGAAGCCAAACGATCGTCCGCCTTGCCAGAGCGCAACGGGCGCTGTCGCAGATAAGGAGCGAAAGGAGCCGATGGTGCGCTTCTCCGTACTCCCCTGCCCACCCGCGACGACCGCAAAGACGGCACTCTCGACCATTCTGGCACTATCTATATTCTCGACCGAGCGTCGTTTTCCCTGAAGGGGTCCCAGGATCGATAGCCACCTCCTTCGTGGGGCGACTTACCGGGTCACTCGCGTGGCGACGACCACGCCCCTTCTTGCCCCTCTGACGATGGCGCAGGAACGCGCACCACCCCTGGACCCGCCTGCCAAAACAAGAGGGGCCAACGCTCTCACTGGAAGCTGGCCCCTCGTTGGGGAGACTGCCCGTCTCCCCGCGGATCAGGTTGCCTGCCGGCGCCCTATCTCGCACCTTGTTGTTACCGCGTCATGGGCCTGATGTAAACCTCGGCCCGACGATCCCAAGGGTGCGCCTGTCGGGTGACCGCTGCCGTCGAACAGCGGCCACCCGACAGGGTATGGCACAGAGGCCTGATTCGCAGGGTCACCCACAGCCCCCGCGCATGAGCACCGGCGGGACATGTGTGACCTCAGTACGCAAACGATTCTAGGGAGTTAGTTCTGTGCGTAGACTGATAGCCATATTGGCGGTTTCTGCGCTGTTCTCCGGGCTCTCGCTTGTGCGGGGAGCTCGCCTTCATATGCAGCGACTACTACGACCACGACCCCAGCGAACGATAGCCGAACGGTCAGGGTCATCGCCGGCTCTGACAGATACGAGACTGCTGTGTTGATCTCCCGGACGGGATTCCCGCAGGGGGCACCGGCCGTCGTGATAGCCCGAGGCGACGACTTCGCGGACGCGCTGTGCAGCGCTCCGCTGGCATATGCATACGGTGGTCCTCTCCTCCTTACCCCCGCCAACGGCCTGCCGGACACGGTCGTGGCCGAGATAGAGCGTTTGAACCCATCGCAGGTCTTCCTCGTCGGGATAGGTGATGGGTCTGTCAGCGGTGTTCAGACAAGTGACGGAGATCGCCCCAGCCGCGAGCATCACCACTTTGATCGGTGAAGACAGATACGAGACAGCCGCTTTGGTCGCGGATCAGCTCAAGATCAAGGCCGGAGCCCCGACGAAGGTCGTGATCGCCCCGGCTGACAGCTTAGCGGACGCTTTGTCCGTGGGTACGCTGGCTGCGGTCAATCACTGGCCGATACTCTATACCCCACAGCGGGGAACGCTGCCCCAAGTCGACGCGCGATGAGATCGCGAAACTGGGAGTGGACTCTGCCCTGGAGATAGGGACGTATGCCCGTGTCGAGCTGCCCGATGTTGACAGGATCGTGGGGATCGATCGCTACGACACCTGTGCCCAGGTCGCGAAGTACGCGCTTGACAATGGGCTCTCGACCGCCCACGTCGCCTTTGCCACCGGGGAGAAGTTCCCCGATGGTCTCGCAGCAGCCCCTTATCTTGCTCTGGATCAGGGGGTCCTGCTCTTGACCAAGGGCTCTGCGACCACCTCTCCAGTGTCGGGATTCCTTACCACCCGAGCCGCCGGCATCCGCACTCTCGAGGCCATAGGGCTTTTCGCAATCCCCGCCGGTCCGTGGCACTCCTCGGGCAGCACCACACCCCCCCCAGCTTCAGGTCAGGACGGCACGCAACCCGATCCCGATACCAGCGACACACCGGTAGTGCCCCCCAGTTCGACCACGACTACGACGGCGGGGCCCACCACCACGACTACCGTGGCGCCGACCACCACCACGGTCCGGGCCACGACCACCACCACGACGACGGCAGCACCGACCACGACCACGACCAGGCCGCCGACCACCACGACGACGGCAGCACCGACCACGACCACGACCAGGCCGCCGACCACGACGACGGCAGCACCGACCACGACCACGACCAGGCCGCCGACCACCACGACCACGGCAGCACCGACCACGACCACGACCAGGCCGCCGACCACCACGACGGTGCCGCCAAGCACGAACGTGGCCCTGTCCGCAACAGCGTCGGCGTCCTCTGCCAGGCCTCGACCGGGCAGCGGGCCGCCAAAGCCATAGATGGGGTAGTGGCCGGCTATCCCGGCGACTACACCAAGGAATGGGCCACCGAGGAAGGGAGGGCTGGATCCTGGGTGAAGCTGAGTCTGGACTACGGCCCAGACGGTGGGAAGGATAGTCCTTCACGACCGGCCCAACTTGAACGACCAAATCACTGCGGCCACCCTCAGCTTCAGCGACGGCACGAGTCTGACTGTAGGGCGCGCTGGCGAACGACGGCTCCGGCGTCACCGTCACCTTTCCGGAGAGGACCGTCACGGGAATGCAACTGAACATCACCGGCGTCAGCCCCAGGACGGTGAATGTCGGGTTAGCCGAGGTCGAAGCATGGGGCGCCAGTTCCGGCCCGGGTGGAGCGACTACCACGACCACCGCGCCCACCACCACCACAGCCCCGCCGACCACCACGACAACAAGACCTCCGTCTGCCACCACCACCCAGTCGACCACCACCACTACCGTGGCTCCGACCACCACTACTACGAGACCTCCGACCACCACCACGACTACGGCAGCACCGACCACGACCACCCTGCCTCAGACCACCGCGACAACGGTGGTGGCGGGTATGGTCAACGTACGGGACTTTGGGGCCAAAGGCGACGGGGTCACGGACGATTACTACGCGATTCAAGCGGCGATGGATTCGGTCATGGGAGGGAAGACAAACGCAGGCAAGACCGTGTATTTCCCAGCGGGCACGTATCGGGTCGGCTCATACCTCTATCTCAAGAGCGGTATGAAGCTGGAAGGTGCGGGGCCGACATCTATTCTCAGCCAGGACTTCGGGGGCAACCTGCTATATGCATGGGGGCCGACTACAGCCTCTAACGTGAGCGTCAAGAACATGAAGTTCAGCGGGTCACCCAGATACTTCTGACAGTAGCGGTGAGGCTACTACTTCCAACGGAATGAACCTTTGCGGGGTATTAAACGGGACATTCCAGAATCTGACCTTTGATGGATTCCACTACGGCATGTTCTTCGGGACTGGTACGGGGATGACCAACAGCAACGTGCTGGTCGATAATTGCACGTTCACCCGCTGCTACGAACCGCTGTATATGGCGCACATCGAAAACAGCAGCTTTTCGAACCTCATTATCAGTGCAAAGCGGCAAGTCGGGACCAACCAGTGGCATGGCATCTATATCTGCCACGACTCCAATGATCTTACGTTTGAGAACGTGGACATTAAGGGCGGCTCGGGCTATTGCTTGCAGCTGTGGGTTGACGAGACTTCTGTAAACCGCTTGAGTTTCAGAAACGTAAAGCTGGATGCAACCGGGGGACGTTACCCCTTGGTAATCGGCCACGACATTAACGATGTGACCTTCGATGGCCTCACCCTTGTCGGCGGTCCCGAAGGTGGTCATCTGGTCACCTGGTATGGAGGTGACAACGTGGTCATAGACGGCATCACCGCTTCTGGCGGTGCCGACCTTCTGGGTGGAAGTGGGGACACACCTGTCAGTTGCGCGATGAAGAACGGCACCTACCAGGGGCCGGCAATAGGCGGACGCACTGGTGTCACGGTAGGCAATGTAATGGTGAAGTAAACGCCTGCCCTCGGCAATGTGGGACTTGGACGGTCGCATTCGGGCTCCGGCCAAGGCCTTCAGGCGCTCTCTGGCTACGGTTGCGTACGCTGGCATCTCCCTAGGAAAGGAGGAACGGCGTCGCGGGAGGGACATTACCGCGGCAGAACTGGAGAAGATGTTCTGTCCAAAGAAAACAGTTCTGTCGAGAGAAGACTTCGAGTGAAGAGGCCTGGCCCACAGAACTGAGTCTCCATCGGGCCCGTGCGGTTCAGGTCGCGAGATGCCGGAGGCG
>CAWDXC010000012.1:0-56554 GCA_963806155.1 uncultured Actinomycetes bacterium | reverse complement strand
AGGTGGATGCCGACCACCTCGAGCACCGCTTGATGGAACTCCGGCTCGGCCGGGTTCTTGGCCTTGACGAACGCGATGATCTCTTCGGCGTAGCCGTTCATGGCTCCCTCCCGGGAAGGCCGGCGCCTCCTCGGCGCGGACTCTCGATGTGCGCACGCTCACCCGAGCCTAATCATATGTCGTGGAGGCGGAGCGCGTCTACAGTGCCGGCCTCGCCGACCGACCGGCCGGGGTTAGCCGGCCGCCCAGGTCGACCGGTCCCGCGGGGTGAGCGGGCCGCCATCAGCACGGCGATGGCGCCCAAGGCTGGTCGGGCGGCCTCGACGGAGCGGCCTACACCACGGTCGAGGTCAGCCGGTTGCCACGATCAGCCAGGCGATCGCCCCCAGGCCGACGACCGACTGCACGAGGATCCCTATCGCAGGACGAGCCCTGCCATGAGGGAAGCGGCGCCAATGGCTGGGGAACCAGCGGCGGTGCTTCGAGTGCGGAAGGATCGCATCGAACACATCGAGATCGGGGAGAGCCGACACGATGGCGGCCATGACCGCTATCCCGGTAAGGTCCAGCATAAGGACCAGCGCCACCACCGCGGCGATCGAAACGGTCACATCGAGAACGGCCCACAGGGTGCGCCGGCGGTGGCCCGTGTAGTCCCAGTGCGGCACCAGGTCCAGGAGCAGGTGTAGGACGAGGGCGCAGACCATCGTTAGGATCACTCCCAGCGGCGCCAAAGCTCCCAGCGTAAGACCGGACAGGGCGTGCACGCTCACCCACATGCGTGGGATTCTAGTGCTACGGGAAAGGGAACACCAGCGGGCGTGTCCATGCCGGTGCGACGCCCGCCGCTCACGACCGGTATCGGGGGAGGAGATGGCCATGGAACGGGTAGAAGGCCCCGACTCGGAATCGACTGCAGCCAAACCAGGCAAACGCCGCCGCTACCGCTCATTGTTCTGGGCGATAGTGCTGATCGGAGCGGGGGTCATCTTGCTCCTCTACAACCTCGATGTCCTGACCGCGTCCAACATGGCCATGCTCGCGCTTGTGTGGCCGGTGCTTCTCATTGGCATCGGGGTCGACCTGCTGGTAGGTCGCCGTTCTCTCGCGCTGGGGGCAGCGGTGGGCGTCGTGACGGTGGGCGTGATCATCGCGCTTATGCTCGTAGGTCCGGCCGCCGGGTGGATCAGCGAGCCGGAGGTCACCACCGAGACTCTCAGCACGCCGGTGGGGCAGGCCACCTCAGCGCAGGTGGAGTTGAACCTGGGCGGTTACTCCACGAACGTCCACGCTCTGGAGAGCGCCACTGGACCAGAGCGACCGCTGCTGCACGCGACGGTGTCGCATCGAGGGAAGGTCGAACTTGTGAGCGAGGAGACGGGGGGAACGGATAAGACGGTGGTGCTCGAGTCAAAGGGCGACAGGTGGTGGTGGCAATGGTTGGACGGAGAGGACACGCCGCCCTGGGACATCGGTCTGGACCCGGGGGTGCCGCTGCGACTCAAGGCGGTGACCTCGTCCGGTTCGAGCGTGCTCGACCTTTCTGGGCTGCTGCTGGCGGGCCTCGAGATCGGCTCGAGTTCGGGAGATACGAGCGTGATCCTGCCGGCAAGCGGGTCCGGCCCCGAGGCCTACGTGGTGGCGCTGGAAGCGAGCTCGGGTGACATGGAAGCGCAGGCTCCCGCTGGTGCCAAGTTCCAGATGAGCGTCGACATGAGCTCAGGGGACATGGAGGTGACTCTGGGTGAAGACTCTGATGTGGGACTGGTGTTTCGCGGCTCGAGTGGTCAGTTCACCCTCGATCTTCCGGCCGGCCAGGCCTTCCGACTGGAGGTGCAGGATGTCTCCTCCGGTGACGTGAAGCGGCCTTCAGGAATGGTCCAGGTCAGCGAGGGTGACGACGAAGACGAGGGTATCTGGGAGACGCAGGGTTACGCAACGGCTGCGCATAAGGTCACCGTGATCATCGAAAACACGAGCTCAGGTAGCGTCGTCATCCGCCAGGGGAATTGACCATGGAGTTGACCTCGGTCGAGCGGGATAGGATCACCGACCTACGCGCGGAGCGGCAGCGCGACACTGCTATCTCGCTGGTTCCTGGGTTCTACTCCCGTTTGAGCGAGGAAGCCGCGGCTCATTTGATCCAGGATTCCGGCGGGGCCGGGAGAATGCTTCGGGATCTGGGCTATGTCTTGGCGGTCGATAGACCTCACGCTGGACACACGCACGTGACGGTCGTGGAACTGCATCTGTCTTCTGCCAACCAGAGCCGTTACGAGGACGTGCTCGATCTCCTGCGCGAGCGGCTGAGGCCCACCGCCTACCTGGTCAGGACCGACGACTGCAGATTGAACGCCACGCTGCTGGCCCGCGGGCTTCAGGTGGAGGCGGCTGCGCTGGTCATGCTACCTCAAGATGCGGCCGGGGTGACGGTAGGGGTGGTCCCGCCGGCCCCGGCAGGCGCTCCGGCAACGGTGGCCGCGCCGGCCCCGGCAGGCGCTCCCGCTCCGGAGGACGCAGCACTCGTGCAGTTCGGCCCCGAACACCTGACCGGCGTTGAGGAGCTCTTGGAAGCGGATGAGGCCGAGCACGATCTCGCTGGCGAGCGCGCGCGCACCCCCGGGTCACATCGTCATCCGAACGCCGACCAGCCGGCGATGCTCACTGAACTTGAGACTCTGGCACAGGACGGGGGAGCTGGGCGCTCCTGAAGGGCGGTCGGCCGGTGGCCGTGATCGCCCGGCTGGACGGGGGCGACGGAGAGCACGAGCTGCTCGACCTGGCGCTTGCTCGCACGAGCGAGGACGACCTGGCTTGGGCCCTGGGGCGGTGCACCGAGGTCCTCTGGCGAGAAGGCCGCCGGCCGGCCGCGGTCGTCGACGCGGGCGAGGCCGCTCGGCGGCGCATATTCCGAAAAGCTGGGTACTACAGCGCGGCCGCCTACATGGTCTTCTACGATCCTGAGGTCGGCCGCCCCAGCGTCGGCACCCTCACGCGTCGAGGACCTACGGAAGTTGATGAAGAGCCAAGAGCACTTCCGGCTCGTTGACGTGCTGGGCGAGGACCACTGGCGGGCCGGTCATCTACCCAACTCGGAATGGATGGACTTCAGAGGTCTGGCGCGCGAGGCCCGGCGCCGGTTCAAGGCAGACGAGCCCATCGTCCTCTATTGCGACGGCTTCACGTGAGAGGCGAGTGCCATCGCGGCTGATAAGCTGCGACAGTTGGGTTTCACGAACGTGCGCGATTTTGCCGGCGGCGTGGGCGAATGGGCGGCGGCCGGCCTGGCCCTGGAGAAGTCATGAGAAACTCGCTTGTCGATGGAGCCCCCTTGGAGCGGCTACTGCTATTCGTCGGGGCTTTGCACTCCGGTCTTATCGACGCCCTGGCGACCGGCGAAGCCCTGACGGCCGAGGAAGTCGCGCGGACAGCGGAAACGGACCTCCGCGCGAGTCGCCTCGTGCTGGAGGCCTTGGCGGAGGAGGGGGTCGTCGAGCGCCGAGCGCCTTCGGCAGGCCCTGGTGCCCCGCGGGATCCCCGTACCCCGCGGGATCCCCGTGCCGCGCAGGACCCAGGGGCCCCGGACGACATGGGCGGTGGGGGGGAGCCAGGCGAGGGCAGCGCCCTCTATCGCTTATCGGGGTTGGGGAGAGCTCATCTTGTGGACAAAGGTCCGGAATCGGAGCGTTTCGGCCTTGTGCACCAGGTCAGCAAGCTGCGAGGCTGGCTTGAGCTGCCCGAAGTCATCCGCACAGGGCGACCGGTTCCGCGTGATCCGGCCGGACGCGACATCCAGACCATGGTAGGAGCCATGGGGGAGCGTGATCCGGCTGCTCTGGATGAGATAGTCGAAAGGTCTCTGGCCTACTCCGGCCCGGTCCGTACTATGCTGGATGTGGGAGGTGCGGTAGGCCACGTGGCCCGGCACTTCTCGCGATGCGGGGTGCGGGCCACCCTGCTCGATCGGGAGAGCGTGATCCCCCTGGCTCAGGAGTTCCTGGGCGACGAGGCGGGGGACATCGCTCTGATGGGAGGAGACTTCACTCAGTCCCTTCCCGCCGGACCGTTCGATCTCGTGTATCTGGGGAACGTCTCGCACATCTACGGGCCGGCGACGAACGCGCGTGTCATCAAGGGTGTCTTCTCGATCCTTCCTCCTGGGGGGACGATCGTCATCCAGGACCACGTGTGGGGACGAAGCCCCCGGGCAGCGCTGTTCGCGGTGAACATGCTACAGGCCACCGATGAGGGCGGGGTCTGGACGGTGGGACAGTACCGCGAATGGCTGGGCGGGGCGGGTTTCGCGAAGATCGAGATCTTGGACCTGGAGACTACCCGTGCTCAACTTGTCTTGGGCAAGCGTCCAGAAGGTTGAGAGCGCCGTCGTGACGCGCGGTCAGGTTTACGAAAGCGTTCCAGCGGGCAGGCCTGAGTACACCGAGGCTTCGGACTGAGGAGGCGATCATGGGCAGAGTGCCGGATACCGAAGGGAATATGGCCAAATGCATCTGTGGCGAGTGCCCGTCCAAACCCAAAGACGAGATGGGTTTGTATTGCGCGACGGGCAAGAGCCCTGACTCGGTGCGACGTCGGGGCTGCGCGTGCGGCGATTGTCCCAATTGGGGGGAGTACGGGCTGAGCAAGGGATACTACTGTGACGAAGGTGTGACCGAGTAGGAGCGTGAATGGAGCGGTATCTGCTGAAGGACGACATATGGTGGGTCGGTGCCATAGACTGGGACGTCCGCGATTTCCACGGCTATGAGACCCCCCGGGGAACCACCTACAACGCCTATCTGGTCCTGGACGAGAAGGTAGCTCTGGTCGATGGATGTCGGGAGGGCTTCGGCCCGGAGGTCCTGGCTCGCGTGCGCGGCTGCTGTGGCCTCCGTCCGGTGGACTACCTGGTCGTCAACCACGTGGAGCCCGATCACTCGGGGGCCATCCCCTGGCTGGTGGAGCAGACTCGGTCCCGAGCGGATCTTCTGCTCGAAGAGAGCCAAGGATGTTCTCGCCCTCTACTACGGGGCGGCGACGGTGGACGGCTGGGACATCCAGGTAGTGGCCACTGGCGACGAGGTCTCCGCTCGGTCGCAATACCCTGCAGTTCATCGAGGCGCCCATGCTGCACTGGCCGGACAGCATGTTCACCTATGTCAAGCAGGCAAAGACCCTCCTACCGAACGACGCGCTTCGGTCAGCACCTGGCCACTTCCAAGCGCTTCGCCGACGAAGTCGAAATGAGCGTGGTCATGGAAGAGGCCAGCAAGTACTACGCCAACATCCTCATGCCCTTCGGTGGCCAGATCCAGAAGATGCTCGCCAAGATCGGCGAGCTGGGTCTCGAGATCGAGGCGATCGGACCCAGCCACGGCGTCATATGGCGCCGGCCCGAGGACGTGGCCCGCATCGTGACGGCTTACGAGGCGTGGAGTGACTTCCAGGCACCGGCGCGGGTGTCGCTGATCTACGACACCATGTGGCACTCCACCGAGCAGATGACCATGGCCATCGAGGACGGGGTGGCCCAGGAGGGCGTGGATTGCGTGGTCGCCCGGCTGAGCCGTAACCCTCGCTCGGAACTGGCGCGCATGGTCCTCGAGTCCCGGGCGTTCCTCGTGGGGACGCCCACGCTCAACAACACCATGTTCCCGACCGTGGGAGAGTTTCTGACCTACATCAAGGGTCTGCGGCCGCGGAAGCGCATCTCCGGGGCCTACGGGTCCTGTGGGTGGGCCGGCGGAGCCGTGAAGCAGGTGGACGCAGAGCTCAGGGCCATGGGTCTGGACGTGGCGGAGCCGATCGAGGTCAAGTACAGACCCAGCGAGGCTGAACTGGATGCGTGCGTGGCACTGGGCCGGCAGGTAGCCCGGCAGGTCAAGGCTGTGGGGGAGTAGAGAGTGGCCGTTACGGTGCTTGGCCTAGCCGGGAGTTTCCGTCGTGGCGGGAACACCGAGACCCTCCTCGACTGGTGCCTGGCCGCGGCGTGCCGACGAGGGCGCCGACGTGGTCAAGTTCCGGCTCTGCGACCTCGACCTTCACGGCTGCCGGGCCTGCGACGCCTGCTCGCGGGACGGCGTGTGCATTCAGAAGGACGAGATGCAGCTGCTCTATCCACATCTGGGAAGTGCCGATTCCATCGTGCTGGCCGCCCCCGTGTACTCCATGGGCATGCCGGCGGTCCCCAAGATGGTGATCGACCGCTGCCAGCCCTTCTGGGCACTCAAGTACGTGCTGAAGCAGGCTGTCACCGAGCCCGGCCGTCCGGAGCGTTTGGGGGCGTTCCTCAGTTGCGCCGGGACCTCGTTCAGCTATGTCTTCGACGGGTGCCGGATGGTTATGCGCACCTTCTGGCACGTGCTGGAGGTGTCGCCGGCAGGCGAGTTGCTCTGCCCCGGCATCGACGCCAAGGGCGAGATAGTGGAGCACCCCGAGGCCCGGGCGGTAGCCGAAGACATCGGTCGGCGGTTGGGACGATCGCGGGGCGAACGAACAGGGTGAAGAGTGAAGAGATTGCTCGTCAGGGGGATCAGATGGTAGACGAGGTCAAGACGTGCATCAACTGCGGGAAGCCCTTGGCCGATCGGGTCGAGGAAGTGGAGCGCACCGGCACCGGCGCCAGCCGCTCAACAGGCGAGTGCAGCACCTACCGGGTGTGGTACTGCCCGAACAACGAATGCGTGATGTATAACACCGACCTGTACCGGGAACAGATGGCCGACCGCGGCGACCGCTGACCGCTCGCGCGCGCGAGCGGCGGGGATAGGTGCAAGAAAGGGAGAGTGACATGGAGAAACGTCTGCAGCGATCCCGGACCGAGAAGATGATCGGCGGGGTCTGTGGAGGCCTGGCGGAGTATTTCAACGTCGATCCCACCCTGGTGCGGGTCATCTGGATCGCTATGACCCTGATCGTCGGGGTAGGTATCCTCCTTTACCTCATCCTGTGGCTGGTCGTGCCCCTACAGCCGCCCGCGGAGCCGATGGGCTGACGACCGAGGCGGGACGAAACCATAGGGCAGTTCCAGATCGTGAGCTGCGAGAAGCCGCTCGTTCAAGAGTATGTCCTCGATGGGCCCATCCGCCGCGATCCTGCCTTCGGCCAGAATAAGAGCCCGGTCGCACATCTCGTAGGCGACCGGAAGGTCGTGAGTGACGATGATCTTGGTCACCGGCAGATCCTGCAGGATGTTGATGAGCTGGCGCCGGGATCTGGGGTCCAGGTTGGACGACGGCTCATCCAGCACCAGCACGTCTGGGCGCATGGCGAGCACGGTGGCGGTGGCGACCCGCTTCTTCTGACCGAACGAGAGATGGTGGGCGGGACGGTCCTCGAACCCTCGCATGCCCACGGCGGCAAGCGCCTCTTCGACCCTGAGTGCGACCTCTTCCTTCTCCAGACCCATGTTGGCCGGCCCGAACGCTACGTCCTGGGCCACGCTGGTCAGGAACAGTTGGTCCTCAGGGTCCTGGAAGACGACCCCTACCCTGCGGCGTATCTCGCGCAGATTCTTGTCCTCGACTGCCAGACCGAATATGCGGAGAGTCCCTGCTCCCCGAAGTATGCCGTTCAGATGGAGTAGCAGGGTGGTCTTGCCGGCTCCGTTCGGGCCGATGATGGCAACGGACTCTCCCTGCAGGATGGTGAATCCGACCCCTCGCAACACCTCGGTGCCGTCCGGATAGGCGAAGTGGAGGTCGTCGGCCTCCACAGCATGGCCGGCCTCAACGGCCGGCAGCTGTCCATCGGCGTTGGAGAAGGCAGCCAAACCGTTCGGCCTGAAGCTCCGCACGACCCTCATAACGATGACACCGCTCGGATCAGGGCCACGCCCAGCAGGAGACCACCGAGAAAGGCAGCATCGGCGGCCCCGAACCGAGTCCGCTCGAGTAGTCTGACCGTGCCCTCATACCCCCGGCTGAGCATAGCCACGTACACTCGCTCCCCCCGGCTGTAGCTGCGCAGGAAGAGAGCGCTCAGCATGTAGCCCAGGGTGGGGGCGTTCCAGAGCCAGCGGGCCCGATAGTTGCGCGCGACCATTGCCCTGCGCGTGCGCCGCAGTTCGTCGGCGAACACGAAGCTGTACCGGTACATGAAGCTGACGATGAGCACGAAGACTTTGGGCGTCTTCAAACGCCCAAAACCGCAGACCATCTCGGCGAACGTCGTCGTCGAGCTGAGCACGATCATGCTGAGCGCACCCAGAACGGCTTTCGCTCCCACGTTCCACAAAACGAGTAGGCCTTCACCGGTCACGCGCATGCCGCCCAGGCTGTACCCACCCCCACCCGCCTGGTGGAAGAAGGGCAAGAAGATGGCGACGACCAGGATGAAGGGCACCACCACGAGGACGCGTCTCAGCACATGCTTGAGCGAAAGGCGCGAGACCCCGATCAGGAAGAAGAGGATCCCGGCATAGAGGATGAAAGGCCATGCGGGTAGAGCCGGCGTCGTGACCACCACCACCGTGAACCCGATGAATCCCAGGATCTTGGCGCGCGCGTCGAGACGGTGCAGCGAGCTCTGCTCGGTACGGGTCTCGGTGAGTAGGGAGTCGGCCCCGGTCGGCGGCATGGTGCGACTATCCTTTCCGGGGGTGGCCCGCCCTAGGGGTTGCCAGAGCGATCAGAAGGCGGCGACTCGCCGGATGTTTCGTTCGTTCCCGCAGGCTGCACCGCCGGAGTGAGTCGACGGCCGCTGAACGCGCGCCCGGCGAGGACGACGAGGACGAAAAGAACGACCGTGCCCAACAATCCCGCGATCGCCGTCGCCACTCGCTCGTTACCGATCCCGGGAAGCTGGTAGTCGCCGAGTGGGGAGAGACCCCACGTCGGTTCCTCAGCCGCCGCCGTTTCGAACCCTTGGTCCGCCGCCACCTTCTCCAGCCCATCTGGAGAGCCGGAGGCGAACGGAGAGACGAACACCGCCAGGGCGACGGCGACGACCAGCGCCCCGGCGACAAACGACCAGAAGCGCGCTCTTCTGCTCATGCGCGCGATCGGTTGCCCGGCGGTGCGGCGTACCGTCTCGAGAGGAAGGTCGAAGGTCTTGACCAGGTCGGGGCGGGTGGCAAGGACCGCCGCCACCACGGCGGTGGTGATGAGGGCCTCACCGATCGCTATGATCATGTGCACCGAGACCATCGCGGGCAGAGCCACTCCCAGAGGCGTGGTTCCCGAAACGGCCAGTTCGGCGGAGGCGGCCGCCGACGCCGCGACCACCGAGATCCAGGAGGCCCCCGCTACGGAGACCAGATAGCCAGCGAGGGTGCGGGGGAGTACCCTTTTCAGTCCGATAGAATACCCCATAACCCACGAACACCGCGACCACACCCATGTTGAACACATTGGCTCCGAGCGCCGTGATCCCACCGTCCGCCATGCCCAAGGCCTGGACGACCAGGACCACGGTCATCACGATCGGGGCCGGCCACACCCCCAAGAGCGCGACCGCCAGCATCGCCCCCAAGAAGTGCCCGCTGGTGCCGCCGGCCACGGGGAAGTTGAGCATCTGAGCGGCGAAGATGAAGGCTGCTGTGACGCCGAGAAGCGGGATCGTCCGGTCGCCCAGAGCGTTCTTGGTCTTGTGCACCGCGTAGGCCACCGTCCCGAGCGAGACCGCTCCGGTGGCCACCGCCGTGGGTACGTCTACGAAACCGTCGGGGATGTGCATCCTTCGTCTCCTTCTGTGTCGTCCCGGCAGGCGCCGCAGAGGCCGAACACGGTGACTTCGCGGATGGCGAAATCCTGGGCTCTACGCAACAGGGGAGCCAAATCTCCCAGATCCTCGTCGTGCATGTGGGTCACTCGACCACACCCATCGCAGACCAGGTGGTGGTGGGGGATCTCCTCTTCCACTTCGAAGAAGCGCCGGGTGGGGCCCAGATGGGTCTCCCTGACCAGATCGAGGTCCACCAGCAACTCCAACGTGCGATATACCGTGGAGATATTGATGTGGGGGAATTGCTCCTGCACTTTGCCGCAGACGTCTTCGGCGCTCATGTGGGAGCCGTGCTCACGAAGCACGTCCCACACCAGCGTGCGCTGGGGGGTAAGCCGGTACCCCAATTCCTGCAGCGTGCGGGTGGCGTGATGGGTCATTGTTATTGCAAGTCTATTGCAATAGCGTGCAGGTGTCAATCGCATTGATTGTGCACGGATCGGATGCCGCCGGACTCATCGGCTGCGGACGCGTAGACCAGCGGACGCTTCGACCAGCGGACCCGACGACCACCGGAAGCGTCGACCACCGGACCCGACGACCGGCAGAGCGGTTGGCCCCCCGACCGGTGGTCTGCTAGTGTCTCCAGTGTCCGGGCGCGGGCATGCCGCACGCGGGCCGACGCGACGGTACGAGACAGACACGGGCACGTTGCAAAGGAGGTGATGGTCGATGGAGGCGATCCCGAGGCTGACTACCCTCTCGCACGGGTCCGGCTGAGCGTGCAAGCTGGGCCCCAAGGACTTGGGGCAAGTCATGGGCATGCTGCCGCGGGCCGAGGATCCTGCTCTTCTGGTGGGGGCGGACACGCTGGACGATGCGGCCATCTACCGTCTGACAGACGAGATCGCCCTGGTGCAGACGGTCGACTTCTTCACGCCGGTGGTCGACGACCCCTACGATTTCGGCCGCATCGCCGCCGCCAACGCCTTCTCCGACATCTATGCCATGGGCGGGCGGCCGCTGACCGCGCTCAACATCGTGTGCTTCCCTTCAGGAGTGCTCCCGCTCGACTGCCTGGGGCGGATCCTGCAGGGCGGGGCCGAGACGGCCCGGCTGGCCGAGGCGACTATCGTGGGCGGTCACACTATCGACGACCCCGAGCCCAAGTACGGGCTGGCCGTCACAGGGGTGATCAGGCCCGGGCAGGAACTGACCAACGCGGCAGCCGAGCCGGGTGACATCCTCGTTCTGACCAAGCCGCTCGGTACCGGAGTGGTGGCGACCGCCATCAAGCAGGGCAATGCTTCGGACGAGGCTATCGCGGCGGCCACCGTCACGATGTCCACATTGAACCGGGCCGGAGCCGACGTGGCGCGCGCCTGCGGCGCGCGCGCCCTCACCGATATCACCGGCTTCGGCCTCCTGGGCCACCTCAGCGAGCTGTGCCGGGCAAGTGGAGTGATGGCGGAGGTCTGGTACGACCGGTTGCCACTACTGCCCGACGCAGAAACGCTGGCGCAGAGGGGGGTGATCCCTGGGGGGACGAAGCGCAACCTGGAATACGTGCAGCCCTGGACCGACTTCGATCCCGGGCTTGAACCGTGGCAGCGGCTCCTGTGCGCCGATGCCCAGACGTCCGGCGGCCTTGTCCTAGCGGTTCCTTCGGAGAGGACCGCTGAAGTCGTGCGGGCGCTCGAGGCTAGAGCTACGCCGGCCGCCGCGGTTATCGGGCGCGTCCTCGCTCGGGGCGCAGCCGGGGGATCGCTGCTGAGCGTACGTCTCGCCGGCGGTGGCTAGAAGCGGCCGGCTGCCTACTTAGGTGGGCTGAGCCGCGGTCCGGTCGAGCAACACAGACAGACTTACGGTCGTGCCGCCACCGGGGCTGCGGACAAAACTGACCTCGTCCATCAGCGCCACCATGAGCGGCATCCCCAGACCTCGATTGCGCGAGTCCTCCCGGGGAGACGAGAGGTTCCGGAACTGGCCGTTGTCGGTGATGACGAAGGTGAGGCGCCGGGCCTGCAGTCGCGCGCTCACCTCCAAGGGCAAGGGGTGACGGCCTGCGTGCTCTACGGCGTTGGCGCAGGCTTCGGAGACGGCTACTTTGCAGTCGAAGATCCGCTCCAGATCAAGAGCGGCTTCGCTGGCCACCTCCTCGACGAACCGCCTTATTTCGGCCAGGCGGGAGGTCTCCGCCCTGACTTGGATGACGCGGTGGAACGTGGGATCGCCTGCCGGTCTGAGGTGGGCCGCCGAAGAAAAGTCGTCCGTGGGTATCAAGACGACACCTGTCCTGCCGCGGCTGCAGCCGCCATCTCTCTGTCTTCGAAGAGTCGGAAGTCGGGATCGACCAGAAGCCCGACGATCTCGAGCAGGCGCCGGACGTTGGGGTTGGGACCGATGACCCCGAGCCAGCCGCGGTCCCGCAGCAGTCGCACCCCGGAGAGCAGCACGGAAAGCCCACCGCTATCGATGTATGTGACCTGGCTCAGATCGAGAAGAACGTTGGTGCTGCCGGAGTTCAGCGCCTCGTCGAGGGCTGCTTCGATCGAGCCGCACGTATTGTGATCTATGTCTCCCCAAGCCTCGATGAGCGGCGTCTCTTCGAGACTCGTCACCCTTGCATCCATAGCCACCGGGTCGGGTCGAGTTATGGTCAACGTCTCGCTAGTACCCCCGTGGCGACGTTGGCTAAACACGATACGCTAGGGCAACTGTTCCACCGTGGTCAGGGGGTAGCCGCGAGGGAAGAGCCAATCCACGATGACCGGGATGGCCGCGACCGGCTGCGAGCGGTTCTAGCCGCCATCGTGCATCAAGATGATGGCCGCTGGTTTAGTCTCGGCCTTCGCGGGAGATCTCACTGCGCACGCGTTCCGCGCTCACTTCGGTCAGGATAGGGTGGCTCCAACTCTGGTTCTCCACCTCGTGACCAGCCGCCTTGATGTTCTTGATCATGGGCTTGTCACCCGCCGCGGCGTGTCCCAAGACACAGAAGGTGGCAGGTACGTGCTTGGCCGCGAACTCGTCCACGTCGTCTGTGAGGTCCAGATTCGACACGGGCCAGGCGAGCAGAGCCGAGATCTCACTGAGGCCGGAGGCGGTTGCGGTGGGAGGGACGGACAGCGTGATGCCGTTGAGCGGCAATTATCCTGGAAACCTATGCGAACGACAAACACGGGTCATCTTGTTGGATAGTTAGGGATTTATTCACAGTTCCCTCACATTCTTGCGCGAGACTGAGCCAGACAGTCCGTTGTGGACAAGCAAGGAGGTGTGAGTTATGAAGCACTTGTGGAAACGTAAATGGCTCCTCATGGCCCTTACTCTGGCCATCTTCCTGTCCGTGGGAGCTGTGGCCTGGGCAGCCGGGAACGGTGGGAGCCCGGCCGTTTCAGACGAGCAACAGATCCTGACCGCTGCTGTTAGATCGGAGCGCCCCACTCGCGAAGCGTTAAAAGAGAAGCGGGAGCAGTGGATCGAGCGTCATAAAGCTCTGATGGAGTTGGTGCGGGAGGAGATGACGCCCGAAGACCAGGCGGCGTACGATCAGCTGGTTCAAACCGCGAAGGAGCAGCGCGAGGCACTCGCTCAGGCTCGGGAAGCCCTTAAGGCTACTCTCGTGGACCTGCGCGAGCTCACCGACAAGTATCTGAGCAGAGAGCAGGCGGCCGGTTCAACGGCCGCGACGACCGATAACTGATACGTCCGCGATCGCAGGATCGTCGGCGTTCCAGCCCAGTGCCCCGGGGACCAAGTCTCCGGGGCACTGGGCTGCGGCCCTTGATGAGGTGCGAGACGCAGGGAATCGGGAACGCGGAGCCAAGTAGTAGCTCGCGTCAACGCAGAAGTGCGTGCGAACCCTGCCGGTGGTCCAGGAGGACGAGACCTATGGTGGTATCGGGCTGGGGAGTGACGGATAGGCCGATCGTCGTCGTCATCGAAGACGACCCGTCGATCTGCGAGCTACTCGAGCTCTATCTGAGCCGGGAGGGCTGCCTGGTGCACATCGCCGCCTCAGGCGCTGCCGGAGTCGAACTGGTGCAGACGAAGCTCCCGGCCCTGGTCGTGCTCGATCTGATGCTGCCGGACCTGTCTGGTTTCGAAGTCCTGAAGGCGATCAGGCGATCCTCCCAGGTGCCGGTGGTCATACTCACCGCGAGGGATGCGGAGCAGGACAAGATCCTCGGTCTCGAGCTCGGTGCTGACGACTACGTGGTCAAGCCGTTCAGCCCGGGAGAGCTGGTCGCTCGAAGCAGAGCCGTCCTGCGCAGGGCGGGAACGCCGGGGGATCTTTCCACCCATGACCAGATTCTGGGTGGCATCGAACTGTCACCGCTGGAACGCACCGTGCGCGTCGATGGTAGACCCGCGGACCTCACTCCGAAGGAATTCGAGCTTCTTCACTACCTCCTGCTCAATCGAAGCCTGGCACTCACCCGGGAGAGGTTGCTGGAGGAAGTATGGGGTTACACGTTCTATGGCGACGCCCGCACTGTCGACGTCCACATCGGCCAACTGCGCAAGAAGCTGGGCCCATGGGGCCGGGTCATCCAGACCGTATGGGGCTTGGGGTACAAGGTCGATCCGGGAGTACCGTCGTGAACGGGGGCCGCTCCATCCGCGGGCGCCTGATCCTGGCGTTGGCGGGAGTGTCGATCTTCACGCTGCTGGTGGTCGGGCTGGTCTTCTATTTCTTTCTCGGGGGCTACATCCTCGATCGGCAGAAGGAGCGATTGCTCGATCAGGCAGTCCAGGTGGCGGAACAGGTCGAAGGCCTGGCTGAGTCCCTGCCGGGCGGCCTTACCGGGGGGAGAGCGCTGAACGTTGTCTTGCGGTCCGACCTTCGCGGTCTGCCGACTGGAACCGGGATTGTGGTCTTCCAGGGCCCGGAGGCGGTGGCCAAGGTGGGAGTGGTCCCCGTCAGAGATCAGAATCTCGAACGCCTCCGGCTCGAGGCGGAGGCTTTGGCGGGTTCGGGCGCGGGCGTCGGTAGGGTGAGATCGGTGGTGGATGCCGCCGGAAGGAGGACGGACATACTCTTGGCGACCGGTCCTATCCAACTCGACGACGGTACCGAAGGCCAGGCAGTGGTGACACTCGCCGTGGCCGATGCTTTCTCAGGCCGGCGTGACCTGTTCCACGTCCTGCTTGTCTCCGGAGTGATCGCCGTCGCTCTGGCGGCGGTGGTCGGTCTGGGGTTGGGGTCTTGGATGGCCCGCCCACTCCGCCGGCTTTCGACGGCCGCTCGGGCGATGGCCGCCGGCTCTTACGATCAGCCGGTGACCGGCGCCTATCCGGGGGAAGTGCAAGAACTGGCCAGTAGTCTCGAGACGATGCGGCGGGAGGTGAAACGCAGCGAGGAATCACTTCGCGGTTTCGTGGGGTCCGCAGCTCATGAGCTGCGGACGCCGCTCACCTCTATACAAGGATTCTCGCAGGCCTTGCTGGACGGCACTGCGGCCACCCCCGAGCAGCGACAGCGCTCGGTGGCGGCCATCTATCGGGAATCGTCCCGGCTTCAGAGATTGGTGGATGCCCTGCTTACCCTCTCTCGGTACGATTCCGGCGAGTATCAGCCGGTCTTCATGCCCGTCTCGGTGGAAGCTCTGGTGCGGGAGGAGATCGATCGCCTCGTCACCGTCGGGCTGGCCGAGCCGACACGCATCGTCGTCGAGATCGGCGGAGAGACCCGGGCGGTCACCGATCCCGACATGCTGCGTCAGGTGATCGCCAATCTCCTGCGCAATGCCGTACTTTACGGAGGAGACGACTCCGTCACCGTGCAGATGGGGAGGCAGGGAACCGATCTCTTCGTCCAGGTCGCCAATGGCGGACCGCCTCTGACGGCCGAAGAGAGGGCTCGTATCTTCGACCGCTTCTACAGAGGTCGAGAGGGAAGACGCTGCGAGGGTCTCGGGCTGGGGTTGGCGCTTGCGCGCGAGATCTGTGGAGCGCTCGGCGGCAGGCTCGAGCTGGTGGGCGAAGGACCCGCGACGGTGTTCCGGGCGACCGTTCCCGCAGCTCCCGACGCTTGACCCACAGCCGGGGCCGCGAAGAGCAGGACGGGTAGCGCGGCAGAAGGCTTGTGCTACCATATTTTGCGCGCGATGAATCAAGAATCTGCGAGGTTGGCGTGCGCATCACCTTCATCGAACCAGCCGCCCCTGGCTTCCATGTGTACAGCTTTGTGAAGCAGCTGCGGCTTGGTCTGCCTCTTCTGGGCGCCATCATGACCCAGCGCGGGCACCAGGTCCGCATCTATGTGGAGAGTCTTGGCGAGATTGATTGGGACGATGTCTTGTCCTCGGACTTGGTGGGCATCTCGACCACTACGTCCACGGCAATCCGGGCCTATCGCTATGCGCAACGCCTGCGCGACGCGGGTCTCCCCGTGATCATGGGTGGACCCCACGTGACCTTCTTGGCCGACGAGGCCATGGACTTCTGCGACTACGTGGTCCGCAACGAGGGGGAGGAGACCCTGGTCGAGTTGGTCGACTACCTCCAGGGCAAGGGGTCGCTGGATACCATACTGGGTCTCACGTATCGGGACAGGCACGGCCGGGTGGTGCACAACCCTTCCCGTCCCCTTCTCACCTCGCTCACCGACTTGCCTTGGCCGGATATGGGCCTGGTGGTCGGGGGTGGGGAGTTGAAGCCCGCTCCCATCCTGGCTTCGCGCGGCTGCCCGTTCGGATGTGAGTTCTGCTCCGTCGTACTCATGTTCGGCCGGCGGGTGCGTACCATCGAGCCGGCCGAGGTCGTCAAGCAGATCAAACGGATGAAGCCCGAAAAGCTCTTCTTCTACGACGACAACTTCTTCATCAGCAAACGGCGGGGTAAAGAACTGCTGATACAGATGATCCGAGAGAAGGTGGAAACGCAGTTCTTTGCTCAGATCAGGGTCGATTCCGTATACAAAGACGGCAAGGTCGACCGGGAGCTGCTGGACCTGCTATGGGCGGCCGGTTGCCGTATCGTCTACTTGGGACTGGAATCCATCAACCCGGCCACCCTGAAGGAGTATCACAAGGAATCCAGCGTGGACGACATGGCCGGGGGGCTGGAGGCACTGGCCGAGAGGGGCATCAGGACGCACGGCATGTTCGTGTTCGGCGCCGATTCCGACACCCCGCAATCACTGCAGCAGACGGCGGATTTCGCCACTCAACATGGGCTGAACAGCGCCCAGTTCCTGGCCCTCACTCCCCTACCGGGCACCCGGCAGACCGCTCAGTTCGAGGCCGAAGGGCGCATCTTCACCAAGAACTGGACTCTCTACGACGGGTTCCACGTGGTCTTCTGGCCAAAACAGATGACTCCGTTCGAGTTGCAGGAGATACTTCTTCAGGCGCACAGGCGTTTCTACAAAGGGCGACGCATCCTGACGGTCAATCCGATAGCTCCCATGTACCGCAAACACCAAGTGGAGGGGTATCTGATCAGCCGGGCCTGGGAGCACGTGCGAGAGAATCGAGAGTTCCTACGCGAGCTCAAGGAGCTGTCCGATTCCCAGGCGTCGCCGGCCTCCGCGACCCCGGGCTTCATGAAGTCCGGCTTGGAGACGGTCACGCGATAACCATCTGGTCGAGAGGGTCGCCGATCGCAAAGATCCAGGCGTTCTCCGTTGACCTAGGGACTCCGACACGGAGGATTCCGGGGCTTTCTTTCGAAAAAGTAATCATTGTAGGCCTAGGCAATCGCTATTCGACCAAAGGGAGCCCTATTTGGCTAAGGTGGTAGCCTTTGCCAACCAGAAGGGGGGAGTGGCCAAAACCACGACCACCCTCAATCTGGGCGTGGCGTTTCAAGAGCTGGGGTACCGTGTGCTGGCCGTGGATATGGACCCTCAGGGCAACCTCACCATGAGCTTGGGCCTGAATCCCAACGACGTCCGTCCCAGCATGTTCGACGTCCTCGTTAACGGCGTGAGCATCGAGGACGCGCTCGTCCACCGGGAACTTGATGTCGCGGTGTCGAGCATCGACCTGGCCGCGGCCGAGATCGCGCTGAGCTCACTCATCGGCAGGGAGAGGATGCTGAGCAAGGCCCTGCTTCAAGTGGATGACCGCTACGATTACGTAATGATCGACACCCCTCCTTCTCTGGGTCTCCTGACCGTCAACGCCCTGACTGCCGCCGACGCCATCATCGTGCCCGTCCAGTGCGAGTACCTGTCGCTGCGGGGTCTGGCTCAGCTGGAGCGGACCCTCGAGCTGGTGCGGGATAATCTCAACCCCGAGGTCCACATTGCCGGGATCGTAGCCACTATGTACGATTCCCGCACGGTTCACGGGCGGGAGGCGGTCGAGGTGCTGAGAAACAGCTTCGGCGACCTCGTGTTCGAGACCACCATCGGCAAGACGATCAGGTTCGCGGAGGCGCCGGTCAAGGGGGAGTCGGTGCTCAAATACGCTCCCGGCAGCAAGGCAGCCCAGGCATATCGCCAGCTCGCGAGAGAGGTGCTCAATGGAAAAAAGATCTAGCATGAAGGACAGCGGCCTCAGCTCTCTCTTCAGGGCGACGGAGGCGGGCAGACCCGCCGACGAGGCAGTCGCTGCCGCCGTGGAAGACCAGACCGAGATCTCTGCGCAGGGAGGGGCTGCCGCGCAGGCAGAGACCTCAACAAAGGCGACCGATCAGAGCGGGGCTGAGGGCAAAGATAGCCAGGATGCCGAAAGCCCGTGGGACGTGCTCAGCCACCCGGCGGCAGGCCGGCGGAGCCTCATCCAGCCTTCGCGCAGCTTCCCCGCTGTGATCCGCGTGGTAGGAGTGGGCGGCGCGGGCACCAACGCGATCAATCGCATGCTCGAGGCCGGGCTTGAAGGGGTGGAGTTCATCGCCATCAACACCGATGCCCAGGCCCTCAACATGTGCGAGGCCGACCACAAGCTGCGCATTGGTCGGGAGCTGACCAAGGGGCTGGGGGGAGGCTCCGACCCCAAGGTCGGACGAGAAGCGGCGGCCGCGGCCTACGACGAGATCAAGGCCATACTCAAGGGTAGCGACATGGTGTTCATAACGGCTGGGGAAGGGGGCGGCACCGGTACCGGTGCCGCGCCGGTGGTGGCCGAGATAGCGAAGTCCTTGGGAGCGCTCACCATCGGCGTAGTGTCGCGGCCGTTCGTCTTCGAGGGCAAGCGCAGGGGTCTGCAGGCTCTCGAGGGCGTCCGAGTCCTGCGGTCGAAGGCCGACACGGTCATCGTGGTCCCGAATGACAAGCTCCTTGAGGTCGCCGACCGGGGCACCTCGATGGTGGCGGCCTTGCGGTTGGCCGACGACGTTCTTCGTCAGGGTGTGCAGGGCATCTGCGACCTGGTCACCGTGCCGGGGCTCATCAATCTCGACCTGGCCGATGTGCGCACCATCATGACCGGCGCGGGCACGGCCCACATGGGCATCGGCCGGGCCCGGGGTGAGCAGCGCGCACAGAAAGCGGCGGAGATGGCCATCAACTCCTCTCTGCTGGAGACCTCGATCGAAGGCGCCCGGGGGCTTCTGCTGAACATCAGTGGAGGCAAGGATCTTTCGCTCCACGAGGTGAACGAAGTGGCGGAGATCGTCAATGCCGCCGCCGACCCAGAGGCCAATATCATCTTCGGCGCTGTGGTCGACGAGGCCTTGGGTGACACGCTCTGGGTGACGGTGGTCGCCGCGGGGTTCGACGCCACGAGCGAAGAGATCTTGACCGAGCAGGTGGTAAGCGCTACTCGGCACGATCATCCGCCGGGTGTCGGCGCGCCGAGCTCCGCCGCGCCGGCTGCGAGTCCCGCGCAGCAGGTCGTCCCCGAGCAGGGCCCCTGGGACGAGACTTACCGGGAACCGGCCGCAGCAAGCGGATCAGACGACGAGTTGGAGGTCCCGCCATTCCTACAGTAGGCCTACGCCGACTCTAGGCGGGCCTGACGTAGCTGCTAGATCGCGTGGCTGCTAGGTTGCGTCGCGTATCTGGTCGTCACCCTCCGCCGTGAGGCTGCGCTCGAAGTAAAGGCAGGTCTTCTCCGCAAGGCCCAGACCACGGTAGAAGGCGTGAGCCTGGAAGTTCCAGGCCTCGGCCAGCAGAAAGAGCCTGCTGCAACCGCGGGACCGGGCGATGGATTCAGCGGCGCCGACAAGACCGCGGCCCACGCGTTCCCGGCGATGAGGTTCGGAGACTATGACGTCTTGAAGCTCGCACACCAGCGAGCTCGACCAGGTACTGTAGGAGAATATGAGGGCGCACATGCCTAGGAGGCGTCCTTGGGATTCGGCCACCAGCAGGGAGTGGCCGGAGGACGAGACGATGGCCTCTAGGGTAGCCTCGAGTGGCTCGCTCGAGGGAGGCGCCACCCCGTGGTGCTCCATGATCTCGGCCAACAGTGGGAGCAACTGGGGGATGTCTGCGCGTGAGGCCGGACGGTAGTCGATCATAGACGTGAGGGTAACAGATGGACGATGAGATGCTCTATTTGAACGGGCGGTTCATGCCGCTTTCCGAAGGCCGGATCGGTGTTGAAGACCGCGGCTTCCAACTGAGCGACGGAGTATACGAGATTATCAAGATCCTGAACGGCCACCCGGTATGGCTCGAAGACCACCTCGAAAGGCTGCTCCGCAACCTCGACGCGGTGAGACTGATCGGGGCCTTGGACGGTCATCCCCTGGAACAGGTCCTTCCCGACCTGGTCAGGCGTTCGGGAGTCATCCAGGGCATGGTGTACGTTCAGGTGACCCGCGGCACGTCGCCCCGGGAGTTCGTGTTCCCCGATCCCCCGCATCCGACCGTACTCGCGTATGCGCGGAGCCAAGTGTCCCCCTGAGGTCTCGGACATCCTGGCCGGAACGATCCTCCACCCGGTCGAAGACGAGCGCTGGGCACGCTGCGATATCAAGTCGACCAACCTGCTGGCCGCTGTACTGGCCAAGGAAGCGGCGCTAGGAGGCTGGAGCCGCACGAGGCGCTCTTCGTGGGTCCGGAGGGGTGGTGCGCGAAGGAGGGTCGTCCAACGTCTTCGCCGTGTTCGGAGAGTACGATCCGCACCCATCCCCTTGACAACCGCATCCTGGGTGGCATCACCCGCAAGCACGTGTTCGAGATCGCCCGTCGCTTGGGTTACGCGGTCGAGGAGCGGCCCTTCACCCTCGACGAGTTGGCCAGCGGCGGGAGCGGAGCGACTGAGTGCGCCGCCAACGAGGTATTCACCGCGTCGACCCTCAAGGACATCATGCCGGTAGTCCGCGTGGGCGCACATGTGGTGGGCGACGGGAGCCCGGGACCGGTCACGCTGGTGTTGCTCGATGCTTTGCGCTGCGAGCAGGCCGCCTTGGTGGGTCTTCCGGCTCCTCCCTCATTAGCTTCACCAGGGCTACGTTAGCGACGTCCGGTCCGTGGCCCGATCCGCCCGGCACTTCCAGCACGAAGGGGATGCAGGCGAAGGCCGGGTGCCGTACCACCCGGGCCAGCCCGCTGCGACCGATGTAGCCGTCACCTGGGTTCTCGTGCTGGTCGCGCCCCGACGCGAAAGGCGTCTTCGAATCGTTCAGGTGGATCAGTGACACCTTTTCCAGCAGGCCGTCTCGACGGAGTTGCTTCACCAACTGCTTCAGGCCGGTGGCGGTGTGCACAGAGTACCCCGCTGCGAACAGATGCGCTGTGTCGAGACAGACACCACACGATGAGGGAAGCTCGGCGAGGAGCGTGGCCAACTCCTCCAGGCGGCCGCCCAGGGTGTCTCCTGCGCCGGCCCCATTCTCCAGAAGAAGTGGGGGCAGGGCCTCATCGCGGCCCTGGGCCGCCAGGGACTCTCCGGCGCGGTCCGCGGCGGCCAACACGGTCGCGCGGATGCGCGGCACGGCGGCGTGGAAACCGTCGCCTCGGTGAGAGCCGATATGGGTGACCACGCCCGCCGCGGCCACGAGCGCGCCCAGCGCGAGCGCTTCGGACAGAGCCTCTCCAGACCGATGGCGCAACTCGTGGTCCGGGGAGGCCAGGTTGAGCAGGTAGATCGTGTGAAGGAAGAGGGGCAGGTCGTGCCGTCTCAGACCGGCGGTGAAGGCGGCAAGCTCTTCGGGCGCGTGGGGCCGCGAGCGCCAGGTCCGCGGATTTGAGGAGAAGACCTGCACCACCTCGGCCCCGATCGCCACCGCTCGCCCCGGTACCGGCGCGAAACCTCCGGCCGTAGAGATCTGGGCCCCGATACGAGGGGCCGGCCCGCGCCGCGCCGCGGGCCGGCCGCCGGTCTCCGAGGTCGATCGGCCGTTGGTGGTCTGCTGCTTCGTCTCCGGCGTCATATCCGGGCCCACGTCCGGCACCAGCTCCCGGTATCCCTTGTCCTCGCGTTGGCTGTGCCCCAGCCGAGTCAGGATATAGAATCAGATGGGGGACCGCCAGAGGTCGAGAGCCGCTGGCGGCCCGGTCGGGGTCACCACACGTCGTAGGGTCGAGCGCGACTCCCGCCCGGAGATCGGTCGGAAGTCCTCAGAGTCCGTACAGGAGAGAAGACCGCGTCATGAGCCGACGAACGGAACTGGATGTCTTGGCGCTCGAGCCCTATTTCGGAGGTTCCCACAAGTACTTCCTCGAGGGACTGGCTCGGCATTCCGCTCATCGCTTCGCGCTGGTCGCTCTCCCCGGGCGCCACTGGAAGTGGCGCATGCACGGGGGAGCTCTATCGCTGGCCCGGCAGGTCCGAGACGAGGGACTGCAGGCGTTTGCGGCGAGGGCGCCTGCGGCCGGGCTGGCGTCTTCGGCCGGGCTGGCGTCTTCGGCCGGGCTGGCGGCTGTGGGTCCCGATGTGTTGTTCGCGTCGGATATGCTCGACCTCCCTGTGTTCCTAGCGGTGGCGGACCGAAGGGTCGCTCGTGCCCCGGCCATCGTCTACTTCCACGAGAATCAGCTGACGTACCCTCTGCCCCCTGGGGTGGAGCGAGACCTGGGCTACGGCTTCAAGAACCTCACCACGGCGGCGGCGGCCCGCACGGTTCTCTTCAATAGCGAGTTTCACAGACGGGAGTTCTTGACGGCCTGCACCGAACTGCTCGGGGCGATGCCGGACGAGATCCCCCACTGGCTCGTTGAAGAAATAGAGGCGAAAGCGCGCGTCCTGCCGGTGGGGTGCGATCTACGCCGCTTCGACCGGTACCGGGCGACGGGCGCGCAGCAGGCTGCCGCAGGGCGGTGGGGCGACCCCGCCGCCGGACCCCTCATCCTATGGAACCAGCGCTGGGAGTACGACAAGGCCCCGGGAGACCTGTTCGCCGCCCTGTACGAGCTGAAAGCCTCGGGGATCTCCTTCCGGCTGGCGATGGCGGGGCCCAACCAGGGTACGCCCACAGCCGAGTTCCTCCGGGCCAAGAAGGAGCTGGCAGGCCAGATCGTGCAGTGGGGACGAGTGGCGCGGCCTACGTGACTACGCCGCTCTCCTGTGGGCCTCCGACGTGGTCGTCTCCACCGCGGTTCACGAGTTCTTCGGGATAGCGGTGGTGGAAGCCGTGTATTGTGGGTGCCGGCCGGTCCTGCCCCGCCGGCTCAGCTACCCGGAGATGATCCCCGCTGAAGCGCATGAAGACGTGCTCTACGGGGAAGGTGAGCTGGTAGGCGCCCTTGCCAGGGCGTTGGCCCGACCGCGTGCGTGGTCGGAGGACTGGCAGAGGACGTGGGTGGCCCGCTTCGACTGGGCCAGTCTGAAGTCCCGCTATGACGAAGAGATCTGGCGGTGCTGGGAGGAGGCGCTCCGCGCGCGCGGCGCCGGTGAGCCGGAGTAGCGACCGGGTAGAAGGGAAGAGATCGTGGATAGACTGTCGCTGGATATCGAGCGCTGCATGGCCGGGGTAGGGGGAGAGCGCGGCCTGACGCCCGCCATGATGGAGGAGCTGCGGCCTCGGCTCAAGCAGTCCCGGAAGGTGATGCATCCAGAATGCCGGAGCGGGGATGCTGGGGTGGATGGACCTACCTCATCAGGATCCATCTGCGCTGCTGGCCTTCGCGGAGGAGGGCGCGGCAGGTACGACTCCCTGCTGGTCGTCGGGATCGGCGGATCGGCGCTGGGCACCACGGCGCTGGCCACCGCCCTTCTGCCCTTCTACTACAACGAGCTCAGCTCGGCCGAGCGCGGCCTTAGGCCTCGTCTGTACGTGCTCGACAACGTCGACCCCGACGAGACGGTCGCCGTCCTCGGTCGTCTCGATCTCAGCCGGACTCTGGTGAACGTCATCTCCAAGTCGGGTACCACAGGCGAGTCCATGGCCGGATATCTGGTGGTGCAGAGAGCGTCTGGAGGCCGCTATGGGCCGCGGCGGCGGTGAAGGACCATCTTGTGTTCACCACCGACCCGACGGGGGGTGTGCTGCGCAAGATCGGCGCCGCCTCGGGGGTGCCGATGTTCGACCTGCCTCCCGGGGTGGGCGGCCGGTTCTCGGTCCTCAGCGCGGTGGGCCTGCTGCCCGGCGGCGCTCACCGGGATCGACGTGCGCGCGCTGCTCGCCGGGGCCCAGGACATGGCCGAGTGGATCGGAGCCACTGGGGAGTGGGACAACCCGGCCTGTGCCTTCGCCGGCGTCCAGTACCTGGAAGACACCCTGCTGGGACGCAGGGTGAGCGTGATGATGCCCTACTCGGCCCGCCTACGCGACCTGTCCGACTGGTACCGGCAGTTGTGGGCGGAGAGCCTGGGCAAGGCCGTCGACCGGCAGGGACGCCTGGTCAACGTGGGCCCCCTTCCCGTCAAGGCGCTGGGCGTCACCGACCAGCACTCGCAGCTGCAGCTCTACGCCGAGGGACCGGACGACAAGGTGATCACCTTCCTGGGAGTGGGGGAGTTCGCGGAGACCGTGTCCATCCCGCTCCGGGTCCCGAGGCGGAGGCGCTGGCCTATCTGGGCGGCCACACCCTGGCCGAGCTCCTGTGGGCGGAGCAGAAGTCCACCGCGTGGGCGCTGGCCCAGAGAGGCCGGCCCTCTCTGACCATCACTCTGCCGCGGGTGGACGCCTTCTCGATGGGGGCGCTGATCTACATGCTGGAGATGGCGACCGCGATAGCCGGCGAGCTCTACGACGTCGACGCTTTCGATCAGCCGGGAGTGGAGCTCAGCAAGCAGGCCACGTACGCCCTGATGGGGCGTCCTGGCTACGAAGCCTTGGCCGGAGAGATCACCTGAGGTGAAGCTGGTGGAGCGCGGGGCGAGGACCGGCGCTCCTTGTCGCTAAGTGCCTGGTGGACGCCTCCTTGGGTGGCGCCCGATTCAGGGGCCCCTTGTCAGCGAACATATGTTCGGTTATCCTACCAACCTATGGAGCAACGGACCATATCGACCGGGTGCAGTGCCGGGGCTATCAAGGAAGAGCCCGGCGCCGGTACTCCCGGGGATGGGCGCGGCGCCGGCTCCGTCGCCCGGCCCGCTTTCGGCACCATCGTCAGGCCGCGTGCCGCTCATCGGGTGATAGCCCACCTCGACTTCGACGCCTTCTTCGCTGCGGTGGAAGAGAATCGGGACCCGTCGCTGCGGGGTAAGCCGGTCATCGTCGGCGGTGGGGAGCGGGGAGTAGTCTCCACCGCCAATTACGTGGCCCGGCGATACGGCATCCACTCGGCCATGCCCCTGCGCACTGCCAGGCGTCTCTGTCCCCATGGGGTGTATCTCACCGGGCATCACCGGCTCTATCTCGACTACTCCCGCCGTTTGATGGCTATGCTGGACGGTTACTCACCCCTGGTGGAGCAGATGAGCCTGGACGAGGCCTATCTCGATCTCACCGGCACCGAGCGGCTGTTCGGGCCGCCGGTCCGGACGGCCCGGCTCATCCAGCGGCGGGTAGCCGACGAGCTCCATCTGACCATCTCTGTGGGGCTGGCCACCAACAAGCTGGTGGCCAAAGTGGCCTCCGACTATCACAAGCCGGCGGGCTTCACCGTGGTCCCGCCGGGAAAGGAGGCGGAGTTCCTGGCCCCTCTGCCCGTGGAGGGGCTGCCGGGAATAGGTCCGGCGCTGCTGGAACAACTGCGCGACCGGGGGGTGGCTACCGTGGGCGACCTGGCCCGGGTGCCATCGCACCTGCTACGCCTTTCTTTCGGCGAGTGGGGAGAAGTGCTCGCCCATCGGGCCCGGGGTGAAGACCTGCGCCGGGTGACTCCTCACGAGGAGGTGAAGTCCATCTCCCGGGAACACACCTTCGAAGAGGACGTCTCCGATGTGAGCCTACTTGAGTCGACATTGATCGCGCTCACCGAGGATGTCTGTCGCCGCTTGCGCCGCAAGCGTCTGGAGGCCCGCACGGTGACGGTCAAGATCCGCTATTCGGACTTCGTCACCCACACCTGTTCCCACACCCTCTCTCGGCCTCTGGATGTGGATGAGGCGTTTTTCAAAGAAGTGCTGGCTCTCTTCCGGACGGGGCGCCGTAGGCGCTATCACCTGCGGTTGGTGGGGGTGGGGCTCAGCAACCTGGTGCCGCGCGCCTGGCAGGACGATCTTTTCGACCAGGAACTGCCGTTACTCAGAGAACTCGATCTGAAGCTGGACGCCATCCGCGAGAAATACGGAAAGGAGGCCGTCCGCCGGGGAGCGGCGCTCCCCTACTGCTCCTCCAGCGTCTCGTATACGCGCACCTCGGACAGGGCTGTATCTTCCCACTCGTAGTCCGGATAAACGGAGACGATGGTCAACTTGATCCACTCAGTGGCTCTGTGCGTAGTGGTGACGTATTGAAGCTCCTTGGTGTCCAGTAGCTCGACCAACTGGGTGGCTCCATTCGAGTACTGAACCTCCAAGGACTTGACGCGCGCGTTGCTCAGGAAGCGATCGTCATCCTTCTGGTAGCCGTTGGCGATCTCGAGGTGGTCGAGGACTACCGGTTCGGAGAATTCGAAGCGCACCCACTCACCCGAACCCGGCCCGTCCTCGCCTTCGATCCAAGCGGTGGTCAGGTCGTCGTCGAACAGGTTCGGAGCCCGGAAGTTGCTGGTCGTGGTCGCCTTCAGTACCGAGGACGAGGAGGCGGCTGGGGCCCGGATCACCATCGCTGCTGCGGCGGACGACGAGCCGTCGGAACCATCGCTGCCGCCGCCGGGATTGCCGGAGGAGTCGGTGACGATAGTGGCGGTCGTGCCGGAGCGACCGGCATACGGCTCGGCGGTCTCACCCAGGTCGAGTCCTCGATAGACGATGAAGCCCAGGACGAACGTGGTAGCCAAGAGTATGAGGAACAGGGCGAATCCCATCGCCACACCGGCGGCGGTGATCCGTCTCTGCCTACGCCGGACTCCTCCATACATCGGTCCGGCGAGTGCAGCGCCGCAGCGCCCGCAGAAGAGAGCTCCCGGCTCGTTGGGAGTGCGGCACTCCTGGCACCTGATGTGGCTGGCGGCGCTCATTGGTGATTGCGCTTCCCGGGATCCCCTGATTTCATGCGTCCTCGCGGCCCTCCTCGTCTCCTCGCGCCATTATTGCAGGAAGAGCGGGTCTTCCCAAACACACGGGCGATAGTTCCCCCTCTGCTAGAATCTGCTCGTCCGTTCCATACCGGCCGATGTGGAGAACGATCCATGCCAGATATCGACAGCCTTAAGGAATCCAAGAACTACTATCTCGACATACCGCAGCGGCATGAGGCCTTCTTCCTGAAGGGCTCCACTTCACTCGACTGGGGCATGCAGAGCCGGCTTGCCCGCATATTCCGCGCCGGTTCCGGCCGTACCGTGATGCTGGCCATCGATCACGGCTACTTCCAGGGACCCACTTCCGGCCTCGAGCGGGTAGACGTCAACATCCTTCCTTTGGCTCCCTACGCCGATGCTCTGATGCTCACCCGAGGGATCCTACGTTCGATCGTCCCTCCGACCTTCGAGCGGGGCGTGGTCATGCGGGCCAGCGGCGGCCCCAGCGTTCTCCGCGAGCTCTCCAACGAGCAGCTGGCGGTCGATATGGAGGACGCGGTGCGCATGAACGTGTCCGCGGTGGCGGTGCAGGTCTTTATCGGCGGGGAGTACGAGACCCAGTCCATCTACAACATGACCCGCCTCGTCGACATGGGGTACCGCTACGGTGTGCCCGTCCTGGGCGTGACCGCGGTGGGCAAAGACATGGTCCGCGACGCCCGCTATTTCCGGCTGGCCTGCCGCATGGCCGCCGAACTGGGAGCCAATTTCGTCAAGACGTACTACCTGGAGCAAGACTTCGAGACCGTTACCGCCTCCTGCCCGGTGCCCATCGTGATGGCGGGCGGCAAGAAGCTCCCCGAACTGGACGCCCTCACCATGGCCTACAAGGCGGTGAACGAAGGGGCGGCGGGCGTCGACATGGGCCGGAACATCTTCCAGTCCGACGCTCCGGTGGCGATGATCCAAGCGGTCAACAAAGTGGTGCACGAGTTCATGAAGCCCGAGGAAGCTTTTGAGCTCTTCCTGACCTTGAAGAACGAGAAGCAGTAGACGAGAGAGTGGGAGGCGTCCGGACAGACGGTCCCTCGGCGACCGCGGCACTGGAGCGCCTGCGCTCGCTTTGTCCTACGGTGAGTGTGGGGACTCTCACCGCCGATCTCATGCGCCTGGGGGAGGAGCTCGCGCTCCTCGAGGCGGCCGGGGTGGGCGTGGTCCACGTGGACGTGATGGACGGGTGCTTCTGCCCGGTCATGACCGTCGGCCCACCATACATAGGGGGTATGCGCACGCCGCTGCTCAAGGACGTGCATCTGATGGTCCATGAGCCCCTCGACAAGCTGGCAGCCTACGTGGCGGCGGGAGCCGACATCGTCACGGTCCAGGTGGAGTCTGCGGTCCACATCCATCGGGTGCTGCAGCATCTCGGGTCGATGGAGCACGTCTCCGGACACGGCAGAGGCGTGGCGCGAGGACTGGCTCTCAATCCGGGCACTCCTCTGGAGTGGCTGGCGCGGCCCTTGCTGGACGAGCTTGAGTTGATCGTACTCCTGGCGGTCGACCCGGGATGGAGTGGGCAGGCCCTTGCCCCCACCATCTACTCGCGAGTGGCGAAGGTCAAGGAGCTGATCGCCGCGACGGACAAAGACATCATGGTCTCTGTCGACGGCGGCGTCACTCGAGACAACATCGCTCGTCTGGCAGCCTCCGGGGCGGACATCGTGGTCACCGGCAGCGCCGTGTTCGACGGAAAGGCTGCGGCAGCGAACGCGGA
Source organism: uncultured Actinomycetes bacterium (assembly GCA_963806155.1). Classification (GTDB taxonomy): domain Bacteria; phylum Actinomycetota; class Thermoleophilia; order RBG-16-64-13; family RBG-16-64-13; genus CAVPLM01. The sequence continues at coordinate 27,764 of CAWDXC010000012.1, read as the reverse complement.
GTTCATGCTGGCCGCGATGCGGGGCGCAGGGGCGGGATAGTTCGAAAGCAGAGGTGGCTGTTCATGCGGTCGAGGTGGTCGGACGAGGGAGCGGCCGGGTTCGTGACCCGTTACGGCGCTGAGTGGGGCGAGCCTCTCGCTCTCCGCACCTATTCCAGCCGGCTGCTGGGGGGTGAATCGGCGCTGGTGCTCCACGGCGGCGGCAATTCCTCGGTCAAAGCGTCTTGGAAGAACATCTTCGGCGAGCCGCTGGCCGCCGTATTCGTGAAGGCCTCCGGGGTGGACATGGCCTCCATGGAGCCCGAGGATCACAGCGGTCTCGAGCTCAACTATCTGCGGCTGCTGCGCTCGCTCACCGAACTGGACGACAGTGAGATGGTCCACCAACTCCGCACTCACCTGCTGCGGGCGGATTGCTTGACTCCCTCGATCGAGGCTCTGGTGCATGTCTTCCTTCCGGCGATCTTCATCGACCACACGCATGCCGACGCCATCCTGGCGCTCACCAACCGACCGGATGGCGAGGCTGTGGTGGGACGGGCCTTGGGTGAAGAGGTGATCGTGCTTCCGTATATCACTCCCGGCTTCAAGCTGGCCCTGAGAGCAGCTGCCGCCCTCGAGTCGAATCCGTCCGCTCGAGGGATGGTCTGGGCGCATCACGGCGTCGCGACGTGGGGAGAGTCGGCCCGGGAGTCGTACGAGGCGATGGTAGACGTGGTGTCCCGGGCAGAGCGGTTCCTGGAAGGACATCGAACGGCGCGCCGGCCCGCGGCCCCGGGGGCGGCGACGCCAGCGGCGGCAGCGCCGGCAGGCGGGGCGCCCTACGCCCCGACCACGGCCGCCGGAGCGGCTGCCGAGTCGGTCTCCGCGCGGCCTGCGCTGGCCGGGGACCGGCTGGCAGCCGTGGCACCGGTGGTGCGGGGGCTGCTCGCCGGTCGTACCGGTGATTGCGACCACCCTTACGAACGAGTGGTACTGCAGCCGCTCGCCGACCCCGAGATGCTGGCCGCTCTGGTCGCACCAGGGGCCCGGGAGGTCTTGGTGAGCCCGCCTCTCACCAGCGACCACCTGATCCGCACCAAGGCGCTGCCGCTATGGGTGGAGGGGTTGTCGTACGACGATCCCGTCCGGCTTCACGCTCAGCTCGGATCGGCGGTGGAGAGCTACTGCTCTTCCTACGCTGAGTATCTCGACCGTCACGCTGACGACATGCCGGCGGGCGTCGAACCCTTCGACCCCCGGCCAAGAGTGGTCCTCATCCCCGGTCTGGGCGCGCTGTGCGCCGGACCGGACCTACGCGAGTCCACCACCGCCCGGGACATCACCGAGCACACCCTAGCCGTGAAGACCCTGGTCGCCGAGACATCCGCGATCGGAGGTCCCTATCAGGGACTGTCCGAAGACGAGCTTTTCCGAATGGAGTACCGAACGCTGCAGCACGCGAAACTGGGCCCGGGCGCGCCGGCGGCCGCACCCGGCGGCGCCAAGGGTGCCACCCGGCCGGGCGCTGGCGCGATTGCGCACGGCGCCTCTTATGGCGGCACTGCGGCCGCCCCGCTCCGCGGGCACATAGCCCTGATCACCGGGGCGGCAGGGGCTATCGGGACCGGCATCTGCCGGGGTCTGCTCGAGGCCGGTTGCCTGGTAGCGGCGACCGACCTCCCCGGCGCTCCCCTGGACACTCTGGTTGGGGACATGAGGGCGGTCCTTCCCGGTCGGGTGATCGGCATACCCCTGGATGTGACCGATGAGAGGTCAGTGTCGGCGGCTTTCGCCGAGGTGTCTTGCACGTGGGGCGGCATAGATCTGGTCATCGCCAATGCCGGCATCGCCATGGTGGCGCCGCTCGCCGAACTGGACCTCGATCGCTATCGCAAGCTCGAACGGGTGAATGTCGAGGGCACCCTACTGGTGCTGGCTGAGGCGGCCCGGCTGTTCCGGCGCCAGAGGACCGGGGGTGACATCGTGCTTGTCTCCACCAAGAACGTCTTCTCCCCGGGAGCTGGTTTCGGCGCGTACAGCTCCACCAAGGCGGCGGCTCACCAGCTGGCGCGTATCGCCAGCCTCGAGTTGGCCGCGGACGACGTGCGGGTCAACATGGTCTCGCCCGACGCCGTGTTCGCCTGTGGCACCTGTAGATCCGGCCTGTGGGCGGAGGTGGGCCCCGATCGCATGAAAGCCCGGGGTCTGGACGAAGCCGGCCTCGAGGCGTACTACCAGAGCAGGAATCTGCTCAAGACTCAGGTGACGGCGGCCCACGTCGCGAACGCGGTGCTTTTCTTCGCCACCCGCCAGACACCGACCACTGGGGCCACCATCCCAGTGGACGGCGGATTACCGGACTCGACACCTCGCTAAGGAGGGAAACGATGGCGCCTGTCGTCGAACCGGTCGATCTGCGCAGCGACACAGTCACCAGGCCAAGCCCGGGCATGCGCCGGGCTATGGCGGACGCTCCGGTAGGGGACGACGTCTACCGCGAGGATCCCACCATCAATCGCCTCCAGGAACTGGTGGCGGAGATGCTGGGCAAAGAAGCCGCCCTTTTCGTACCGTCCGGGACGATGAGCAACCAACTCTGTCTGCGCACCCTGAGTCGCCCCGGCGATGAAGTCATCGTGCACGAGGACGCTCACGTGCTCCACTACGAAGGCGGGTCGGCCGCCGCCCTGTCTGGCCTGCAACTGCGGCCGCTCCCGGGCGAACACGGTGTTCTCGATCCGGCATCGGTGGAGCGGGCGATCCGGCCGCCAGGGGAGCATTTCGCGCGCACCGCCGCCGTGGAGATGGAGAACACCCATAACCGCTGCGGCGGGACCGTCTGGCCGCTGGAGGCTATGCAGGCCATCGCGTCGCTGGCCCGCGGGCGGGGCATATGCGTCCATTTGGACGGGGCCCGCATCTGGAACGCTCATAAGGCCTCGGGCGTCCCCTTGCGAGACTACGCTGCCGCGGCCGACTCGGTTTCGGTCTGCTTCTCCAAAGGACTCGGGGCGCCGGTAGGTTCGGCTCTGGCCGGCTCGGTCGAGTTCGTCGAGGAGGCGCGTGGCAATCGCAAGCGCTACGGTGGGGCCATGCGCCAGGCCGGGATCATTGCGGCGGGTGCTCTGTACGCCTTGGAGCACAACGTCGACCGTCTGGTGGAGGATCATGAGAAGGCTCTAGTCCTGGCCGGCTTCCTGCGGGAAGTCCCGGGGCTCGACATCGTCCACCCTGTGCAGACGAACATCATCATCGTCGACGTCGGCCCCGTAGGTGTCGGCGCCGAGACGGTGGTGGGCGCCCTCCGGGAGCGGGGCGTGCTGTGCGGGGTGGCCGCGTCGACTCGAGTGCGCTTTGTCACTCACCTCGACGTGACAGCCGAACAGGTGCGGTTCGCGGGCGAGGAGGCGGCACGACTGCTATCGAGGCTCGCCTCGGCGGCGACGGACGGATGAAACCCGCCGATCTTGTCGGCCCCGCCAGACCGGCCGGGCCCGCCGGCGATCCCCAGGCGCCATACGTCCGGGTGGCTGTCGTGGGCCTGATCCACCGGGGCGACGACCAGATGGGCGGCGGCACGCCACGTGGCGGCAGGGCACGAGGCGGCACATGGCTCCTACTACACCGCAGCCAACCTGTAGATGCGTGGGATCCGCCCGGAGGCCGCATGGAACAGGGAGAGGATCTGGCTGGTGCCGTGAGACGGGAGGTCGCCGAGGAGACGGGGCTGCTGATCCAGGTGGGCGGCCCGTGCTACGCGCTGCTCACCACGTACGAAGGCGAGCGCCTTTTGGCGGTCAGCATGGCCTGCCGCCCTCTGGGGGATTCGGACCATGTGCTCCTGGAACCTGGTGGGGCCAGCGAGTGGCGCTGGGCCTCGGTCGAGGAATGGGAGCGGCTGGCAGCCCTCGGCCTGAGCAGTTGGACCGCTGATGACGCAAGGAGAGCAACCCGGATGGCCACGGTCCTGTGGCAGGCGGAGGGGCTGTGAACAGAGAGGACGCGCTCCGGATAGTGGGGGATCACATCCGGAACGAGAACATGGTCAAGCACATGCTGGCCGCCGAGGCGATAATGGGGGCGCTCGCGCGCCGGGTCGGGGAGGACGAGGAGCGGTGGCGGCTGGCCGGGTTGCTTCACGATCTGGACGCGGAGGAGACCGCCGATTCCATGGAGATCCACGGCCTCCTCACCGCACAATGGTTGCGCGAGGAGGGTCTCGACGACGAGGCCGTTCTTCACGCGATCGCCGCCCACAACCCAGCGAACGGCACGTGCATCGAAAGTCGCGTGGACAGGGCGCTTTTCGCGTGCGACCCCCTCACGGGACTGGTCACAGCGGCGGCTCTTATCAGGCCGGAGAGGCGGCTGGAATTGGTGGAACTCAAGAGCTTGAAGAAACGCTTCAAGGAGCCCTCCTTCGCGAAGGGCGCCCGCAGGGAGGACATCATGACCTGCGCGGACCTGGATATCGAACTGGAGGAGTTCCTGGCCATCGGTCTGGAGGCCATGAAGGAGGTGAGCGATGAACTCGGACTCTGAAGCGGGCGCCCGCGAGCAGCGCGACCGGGACGTCGACGCGGGTCTTCCCGTGTTGCTGATCACGGTCTTTGATCCGATAGAGGCCGAGATAATCGTGGCCAAACTGCGGAGCGCGGAAATCGAGGCCATGGTCCGCCATGACGCTCTCTCGGTGGTCTACGGGCTGACGGTGGACGGATGCGGACAGCAAGATATCATGGTGAGACCGGCCGATCTCGAGGAAGCGCGGGCGGCTCTGGAGCCATCCCCGGAAGGCGCAGAGGGCGCCAGCACGCTGGATGACGCTGACCTGCCGGAGGGCGCTGACCTGCCGGAGAACGGCGGCCCGCCGTGAGAGCCGAACGTGGCTGAGGAGGATGCGCTATGAGATCGGTGCTCGGCGTAGATGTCGGGGGGACTAAGGTCGCGGTTGGTCCGGTGGACCGGACCGGGGCGCAGCTGGCGCCGCCGCTCTTCGATTCCAGCCGGGCAGTGGGAACGGCGGCCTTCATCAACGGTCTGGAGACAACGCTCCGTAACGCGCTGGAGGATTTCTCCGAGTTCGAGCCGGAGGCTATCGGTCTGGCCTGCGCCGGGACTGTCGACCACGAGCACGGCCTTGTCCTCTCGTCCCCCAACCTCCCGCTCAAAGACGTGGCCCTTGCCGGGATGCTGGAGAAGTCCTTGGGTATTCCCGTCGTCCTCGAGAACGACGCCAACGCCGCCATCCTGGGCGAAGTCGTGACCGGAGCCGCTGCCGGGTTGCGGCATGTGGTGATGCTGACTCTGGGCACGGGCGTCGGCGGCGCTCTCTTCCTGGACGGCCGGCTGTACCGGGGCGCGAGTGGCGGCGCCGGCGAGCTCGGACACGTCGTGGTCCAGGCGGATGGTCTGCCCTGTCGCTGCGGTAATCGTGGCTGTCTTGAGATGTACGCCTCAGGGTCGGCGATGGGCCGGTTCGCTGAGGTCCGTGCCGGAGATCCGGAGACGGATCCCACGGGAGCTCTCTCCAAGCTTCGCGAGCACGACCGGCTGACGGGGCGAGAAGTGAGCCGTCTAGCCCGAGAGGGAGATGTCGGAGCGCTGGGCGTGGTCCAAGAACTGGCCGGATGGCTGGGCATCGGTCTCGTGGGTCTTACCCATATCTTCGATCCGGAGATGATCGTGGTCGGGGGAGGCGTGGGCGAACTGGGGGAGCTGATCCTCGGTCCTGCCCGTGAGTTCGTGCGCGAGAACGCCATGTCGCCGGGAAGGGATCGCGTGCAGATAGCGTCGGCGAAGTTGGGGAACAAGGCCGGACTCGTCGGTGGCGGGCTGGCGGCCTGGGAAGTCCTGGGGTAGGAGCCGGCTCCGTGCCGACTTCGTGCCAGGCTCACCCCATTCTGTACATACAATGATGCTATACATTCTGTAATGCTGTACATCTGCCCCACACCTATCGGTAACCTTCAGGATGTCACCCTGCGCGTGCTGGACGTACTGGGACGGGTGGATCTCATCGCCTGCGAAGACACCCGGCACACCCGGATCTTGCTCGGGCGCCACGGCATCGACGCCGGCGGACTTATGAGCTTTCACGATCACAACGAAGAACAGCGCCTGCAGGCCTTGCTGCCGTTGCTTCGTGAGGGCAAAGAGGTCGCCCTGGTCTCGGACGCGGGCATGCCCGGGATGTCGGACCCCGGCTTCAGCCTGGTGCGGGCCTGCGCGGCCGAAGGTATCCCGGTGACGGTGCTTCCCGGACCGTCCTCCGTCCCCACGGCGCTGGTGATGTCCGCTCTACCGGCGGATCGGTTCGCCTTCGTGGGTTTTTTGGCTCGTGGCAGGAGGAAGCTACGGGACCAATTGGGGGTCTTCGAGGGAACAGGAGCCGCAGTGGTGGCTTTCGAGTCACCACGGCGGCTGCGCGCTTCGCTCGCGGCCATCGGTGAGCGCTGGCCACGTCGTCGCCTGGCGGTCTGCCGGGAGCTCACGAAGCTTCACGAGGAAGTGATCCGCGGCACCGCGACGGAGGTGCTCGAACGCCTTGCCGACCCTGTGCGAGGGGAGATCGTCATGGTGCTGGAGGCCTCCGGCGAAGTCGGGATGATGAGTCGCAACGCTTTTGGGCAAGCAACGCGTGACATCGGAGGTAACGACAGCGCTTCTTCTGACTTGGTCCCGCAGGCGTACAAAGCCCTTGTCACGCTGATGGATTCGGGAGTCGGCACCAAAGCGGCGGCCAGGATCATCTCCGATCTCACCGGGCTCTCGGCCAAGCAGGCCTACGCGTTGGCTTTGGAGGCCAAAGACCGCGGATAGACGCGCGGCCCAACGGAGCGGCGCACCAGCCGGGGGTCTCGCGGGCCAAAGCCGGGTAGAGTGCCGCGACCGGCGGCCGTAGGCCATCTGTTAGAATAGCCCGGCCATGGGCCGGTTCTACATCACCACTCCCATCTACTACGTCAACGACGTGCCCCATATCGGTCACGCATATACAACTACGGCTGCCGACGTGGCCGTGCGCTTCCGCCGTCAGTTGGGTGACGACGTCTATTTCCTTACCGGCACCGACGAGCACGGCAGCAAGATCGAACAGGCCGCCCTGGCCCGGGGTCTGACTCCCAAGGAGCACGCCGACCAGATAGTGGTCAGGTTCCGCGAGGTGGCCCAGAAGGTGAACGCCACCATCGACTTCCTCGTACGGACCACCGACCCACAGCACGAGAGATTCGTGCAAGATTTTGTCCAACGCTGTCGCGGCAACGGCGATATCTATACCAGTTCGTATGCCGGCTTGTACTGCTCCGGCTGCGAGGCCTACTACACCGAAGAGAACCTTGTTGACGGACTCTGCCCCGACCACGGCACCGCGCCGGCGCGGATGGAGGAACAAAACTACTTCTTCCGCCTCTCGGCTTACCAGGACAAGCTCGTCGAGCACTATGCCAAGAATCCGGACTGGATCCGTCCCAGGCACCGCTTCAACGAGGCGCTGTCGTTCATCGAGCAGGGCCTGGATGACATCTCCATCTCCCGGGCGACCCTCAAGTGGGGGATCAGCGTCCCCTGGGACCACTCGCAGGTGATCTATGTGTGGATCGACGCGCTCATCAGCTACATGAGCGCGCTTCACTTCGCTCCTGGGCAAGATCTCGTGTCCCGTTTCTGGCCGGCGACCTACCACCTGATGGCGCAGGACATCCTCAAGTTCCACGCCATCATCTGGCCGGCGCTCCTTATGTCGGCCGGATACGAGCTGCCGGAGCACCTGTTCATCCACGGCTATCTGAAGCTCGGCGGCGAGAAGATGTCCAAGACCCGGGGGAACGTTATGGACCCCTTCCCGCTCATCGAGCAATACGGAGCAGACCCCTTCCGGTTCTACTGTCTGCGCGAGGTGAGCTTCGGCCAGGACGGCATGGTGAGCGAGGAGGGGTTCAAAGGCCGCTACAACGCGGAACTGGCCAACGAGTTGGGCAATCTCGTGTCGCGGACCACGTCGATGATCGGCAAGTACCGGGGCGGCGCCGTCCCGGCGCCGCCCCCCGGCCGCTCCCCGAGCGATTCGCCTCTTGCTGCCGAGGCCGCGGCGACCGCCGGCGCGGCGCGGACGCAACTCGAAGAGATGGACCTAAGCGGCGCCCTGGAGACCATGTGGGTCTTCGTGCGCCGGCTCAACCGCTACGTGGAAGAGCAGGCGCCCTGGAAGCTGGCCAAGGAAGAGGCTGCCGAGGCCGCGGCCGGCACCGGCGGCACCGCCGGCACGGCCGGCACCGGCGGCGCAGGGGGTGCCGAAGGCGCCGGCCGCGGCTCGGGGGGCAGTGGTGGCGCGGCCGGTGTGCTTGACGCCACGCTCGCCGCCCACATGGGCGGAGCAGCCGGTGCGCTTGACGCCACGCTCTGGGACCTGGCCGAGGGTCTCCGTCTGCTGTCGGTGATGCTGCACCCGTTCATCCCGGAGACGGCGGCTGCCATCAGGGATCGCCTCGGCCTTGTGGATCCGTCGCCGGGCCCCTCGGGGACGCCCGGGGCTACGGGGTTGCCGGACGGCGACGCAAGTCAAGGCGCCGCGGCACTGCTTAGCGCCGTCGGGCCTGGCTGGGACGAGGCGCGCTGGGGTCTACTTCCCGACGGCCTGACCGTGGTCGCCGGGCCGTCGCTGTTCCCTCGCATCGAGGACTGACCGGCGCTCCGCGCCCACCGATCGGATCACTCCACCAGGGCTGGACGGCCGTCACCGTGCTCATCGATTCTCACACCCATCTGGACCACTGCCGCGACGACGCCGCGGGTCTGGTCGCCGATGCCTTCGAAGCCGGGGTCGGGTTCATCATCCAATCCGGCATCGATCTTGCCAGCTCGCGCTGGTCGGTGCGATTGGCTGAGCAGTGCCCGGAGGTCTTCGCCACCGTGGGGTTCCATCCTCAAGAGGCGGGTCACGCCATTGACGAAGACATGGCCGCCGTGGAGGAGTTGGCCAAGCATCCGCGGGTGGTCGCCGTGGGGGAGACGGGCTTCGATTTCTATCACGACAAGTGGCCGCACGACCTCCAGGAGGACGTGTTCGCCCGACACATCGATCTGGCCAGGAGGGCGGACCTGCCGGTCGTCATCCACACTCGGGACGCAGGGGATCTCACCCTCTCCGTCCTGGCCGAGCACGCCTCCGGACTCACTGTGATCCTACACTGCTTCTCGCTGCCGGAGCGCCTGGAAGAAGTGGTCGAGCGGGGCTACTACATCAGTTTCGCCGGCAATGTCACCTACAAGAACGCCGCGGACCTGCAAGTTGCCGCCGGGGTCGCGCCGGCTCACCTCCTCTTGCTGGAAACGGACGCACCTTGGCTGACGCCGGTACCCTTCCGCGGCCGACCCAACCGGCCGGCGCTGGTGGCAAAGGTGTACGAGTTTGTGGCCGATCTGCGGCGAGTAGCGGCTGGTGAGCTTGAGCAACAGATCGCCGCGAATGCGCGCGCGGCGTTTCCGCGGCTGGCGGAACAGCTCGGGAGCGGCGAATGACCACGCGGGGGTCCGCCGAAGAATCCGCCCCCCGCAGGTCACGGGGAACCGGCGACACCTGCGCAGCTCGCGACGCCTGCGAAGCCCGCGACGCGGGCAGCTCGCCGCCTGCGTCCGGTCTGCGCCAGGTCTCGCTGGCCCGTCTGACCGAGTTCGGCATCACCCCGAAACGGGACTTGGGCCAGAACTTCCTTATCGACGACAATATCCTGGGGGTCATCCTCGGCTACTTGGAATGTGGCGCCGACGATGTGGTCCTGGAGATCGGCGCCGGCCTCGGGGTCCTCACCAGTGCGCTGGCCGGAGTGGCCAAGCACGTGCATGCGTTCGAGGTGGACAGAAGCCTGGAAGCGCCGCTCACTGTCACTCTGCGGGGCGATCCGAAGGTCACTGTGCACTTCGAGGACATCCTCAAAGCGTCCCTCGAGGATCTAGAGCCGGTTCCCACCCTGTGTGCGAGCAACCTGCCCTATTCGGTCGCCGGTCCGTTTGTCATCGAGTCTCTGCAGCGGCTACCGAGCCTGCGTCGCTACTGCATCATGGTCCAGCGAGAAGTGGCAGAGCGCATGGCGGCCACCCCTGGGACCAAAGCCTACGGCGTGCTTTCCGTGTGGGTCCAGTTGTACGCACGGACCATGCGCGTGCGCCCGCTTGCGCGATCCATCTTCTATCCTCAACCACGCGTGGATTCGAGTCTCATGGTGCTCGACCGACTGCCGCAGCGGAAGCTGCCGTCCGTCGACACGGAGGGTCTGCGAGAGGTGGTCCAGGCGGCCTTCGGACAGCGGCGCAAGACGCTGGCCAACGCGCTCAGCGCGGGACTGGGCATACCCCGGCAACGTGCGCTCGAAACGATCCACAGTCTCGGTCTGCCCCCGGATGTGCGCGCGGAGCGGTTGGCGCCACAGCAGTTCGTCCTGTTGGCCGACCGGCTGGCGACGTCGATGGGGGCAAACGGTCTCGGAGGCGCGAAGTGCAGGTGAGAGTGCACTCCCCACACTGAGGGCCCGAAAGGCTCCTGGATTCGGAACGGAAGCTAGACGGAATAGGGCACGACTACGAACGGGAACTTGTCGGGTCTCAAGTGACGAATATCGCGCTTTCAGGGGGTGGGGACCCTGCACGGCCGATACCGCGACGGCTAGAAGGTCTTCCTTGCTGAGCTCGTAGAGGAGTGTGTTCGAGACCCAATAGAGGACACCGCCCCTTTTCCACCAGACACGTTCTGGCTTTGCGTTGCTGCCGACCACGATGAATACCACCTGGTCGCCCTGCACTTCTTCGCCGGCGCTGGCCAGGGGAGCATCGAGCCAGGTGGTGCCGTTCACGCAGAGGTACTGGTCTTCATCGCCGTACCGGTATCCGACCTTGAAGGCCGGCCGGGACCCGTCGCCCACGGTGATGTCATAGCCGCGGTAGTAGGAGTAGCTGCAGGTAGCCGGTATGTAGGAGGGCGCCATCAACGGGAAAGCGACCTCCTTCGCAAGACCGCTCCATAGGCCGCCGTCCAGCGCGGGGGTGACCGCCACGGACGCAAGCTGCTCGGCTCGGATCGAATACGTCATGCCGAGCGTGACGGTCACTCGGTCGAGGGAGGAGACTTCCCGTACGGTCTCGATACCGAGGGCTTCTGCGACGAGCTGCGCATCAGCCTGGCCACCCCAGGGATAGGCGACCTCCGTGCCCTGCAGCGCCTGTCTGCTGTCTCGTGCACTGTTGACGCGTGCCTCCTGGCGCGAGAGCCAAAGCGCCGCGAAAGCAGCTTGGCCGGTGCGACCGCTGCGGTTGATAAGGTCGACGGATACTCCCGCCAGGTCCACGACCTTCAGAGAGGTGGGTGGAGGCGCTACCTGGTCGTCGGACGAGTCCTGGTCTTCGCCGGCAGTCGGAGGGGGAGTCACAAAACCCTGCACCGCCGCTCCGATCTCCTTGTCCGAGGCCAGCACGTAGGAGACCCCGTCGACTGTCTCTATGTCGCCGACTATGGTCGCCATTCTCATACGGTCACCGTCGAGTCGTATCGCCCAGTAGGCGAGCTTGATGATCTCGTTGGCGGTCAGGTCGGTATTCACGTTGCCGAAGAGGCTCTTGATAAGGGAAGGGAGCTTGAGCGGGAGATTCCAGCCGATCGCCTGTTCCCGGAGCGCAGATATGAAGCGCTGCTGACGCTGCATCCGGCCGAAATCGAGGTTGGTATCGTGGCGAGTGCGGACGAACCTCAAGGCGTTCAGTCCGTCCAACGATTGATATCCCGGGGCAAACTGGATCTTCCCGTCGTCGTAGCGGCGATCGACATCCATGTAGACGCCGCCCAGAGTGTCCGTGATCTCTTTGAAGGCATTGAAATCCACCTCGACATAGTGATCGAGGTCGACTCCCAGCTCGCCCTGGACGGTGCGGATCACGAGAGCTGCGCCACCGTACGTATACGCGGCATTCATCTTCTCGGTCCCGTGTCCCGGCACGTTCACTCTCAGGTCCCGAGGCACCGAAAGCACGGACAGGAAGTCGTTCTCGTGGTCGACGTGGACCAGCATCACAGTATCTGAGCGACCGGCTTTACCCTCTTCGCTCTCCAGCTTGTCGGCCCCTAGAAGCACGATATTCATGCCCGAGGGAGCGTCCGGGGCTGCGGCGGCGTCGGCGGTCCCCCCCGAAGAGGAGTCAGAGGTCGACCCGGCTGGGCCGGCCCCCGCGTTTTCGTCGAGCGCTTGGATGATGGCCGGGTCTACATCCGCGTTTGCAGCACCGACCTGGCTTCGGAACCAGAGGTAGAAAGCCCCACCGGAGATGAGGAGCACGAGGAAAAGGCCCACGAGACCCCAGATCAACACACGCTTCCAGAGAGTCTTGCGCCCGCGCTTGCGCCCGCGCGAGGTAGAGTTTCCCGACACGTCCAACCGATCGTCTCCCAACAGTGTGGATCGCAGCGTTCGATGGTCCCGGCACGGGAATCGTTCCACTTGCTCCATGCTACTCGTTTTTCGTGGAGGTCCGGGTACAGAGTCGCCGATGTTCGGCCGTTCCGGGCGCAGGCACGCCGATTTACTCGCGACCGGGGACGGGCTACCCTATGTGAGAGAGATCTTTCGGGACGGTCGGTTCTCCGAGCTGTGAATGGGTGCGCCCCGTTGGCCTGAACGCGACCTGAGGAGGCCAGATGAACAGAGTAGTCGCCATCAACGGCAGTCCCCGGATGGACAGGGGAGATACGGCTTTGGTCCTCACCCCGTTTCTCCGAGGGATGGCAGACGCGGGCTGCGAGGTCGACCTGTTCTATGCCGATGGGCTCGTAGTGAAGCCCTGCGATTGCGGAGAGATGCGCTGCTGGGAGCGCACACCAGGGAGATGCGTCCACAAGGACGATATGGAGGGGCTCTACCCGGTACTGAAGAACGCCGACATCCTGGTTCTGGCCACTCCCGTCTACGTCCCTCTACCGGGAGCGATGCAGAACGTCATCAACCGTCTATGCCCGCTTCTGGATCCTGTTCTGGAGATCCGGGAAGGGCGCACACGCGCCCGGTTCCGTGAGGATGTGGGCATCGACAAGATCGTGCTCGTTTCGACAAGCGGATGGTGGGAGAAGGAGAATTTCGGGACGGTGCAGCACATCGTAGAGGAGTTGGCCCAGAACGCGAGCGTGGAATTCGCCGGGGCCTTGCTCCGGCCCCACGCCTCTTTGCTCAAGCGAGAGGGAGAACTGACCGAGGAGGGCAGGGCCGTTCTGGACGCGGCTGAGCGGGCCGGTCGGGAACTTGCCACGGTAGGGGCCATGAGTCCTGAGACCCTCGACGAGGTGAGCCGGCCGCTCGTATCCCGGGAAACGCTCATGCGCTGGTTCGAACAGGGCAGTTGAGTACCGTGTCGGCGGCTGCGGCGCAACGAGATGGCGCGCGTATGTAGAGGAGGGGGCTCGATGATCGACATGGCTCGGATCGAGGAGTGGCTGGGGCTCTATCTGGTCGCGTGGAGGACCGACGACCCCGATGACATCGCCCGGCTGTTCACTGAGGACGCCTGCTACTACACGGCGCCCTTTCGGGAGCCTTACCGGGGGAAAGACGACATAGTCGCGTGGTGGATCGGGCAGGAGGACTCGAAGATCCCGTGGACCTTCGACCACGAGGTGATCGCCCAGGAGGGGGATCTCTACGTAATCCGTGGCGTCACGTGCTATCCCGATGGGGTTTCCGCCGAGCGCAGCGCGCCGGAGGTGTACCACAACCTGTGGCTGGTCACGTTGACCGCGGACGGGCGAGCGAGTGAGTACGTCGAATACTGGATGGAAGCGGACCGGCAGGCGTCCCTGGAGGGGTCCAGTTGGAGCCTGCGGGTGTGGTCGGAGAGTCAGCTGGACCCGGCTGATTTCGGGATCACCGCTCAGTTCTCCGGCGGGAGGATGGCCGGCAGCGCGGCCGTCAACAGGTACACCGGGCCCTATGCGGCGGGTGTCCGCGGCTCGGATGGAGTCGGTGCGTTCTCCGTTGGAGCGGTGGCAACCACGAGGATGGCCGGTCCGGAGCCCGCCATGCGGGCGGAGAGCGCGTACCTTGGACTGCTGGCGCAGGCGCGCGGCTATCGGCTCGACTCATCGGGATTGGCGTTTCTCGATACCATCGGCACCGAGCTTCTGGTCTACGAACCCGTGGCGTCCCGATGAGAGAAGGCCCGCATGCGCATTGAGGTGAAGGCGCCTGCCAAGGTCAACCTGAGCTTGCTGGTCGGGCCCCTCGACACTGAGGGCTACCACGAGGTCTTTTCCGTCTTCGTGCCCATCGATGTGTTCGATTATCTGCTATTCGATCTGGTAGGCTCGACGATCGGGAGGGGGTCCTGGGACCCTGCAGGTGGAATGCGAGACGGCGCCCGGGGAGGACAATCTGGTCGCACAGGCGCTGCGCTCCCTGGAAGAGGCCACCGGCTGGGCTATCGACGGGCTGGTCCGGATCAACAAAGGTATCCCCACGGGGGCCGGCTTGGGCGGGGGCAGTTCCGATGCCGTCGCCGCTCTCAGGGCCGGGGAGCAGGCGATAGTCGCCGCGGGCGGAGCGGAGCTGGGGGCGGACCTGCTCCGCGTCCTGGCTCGGGGGGTGGGGGCGGATGTCCCGTTCTTCCTGCGGCCGGAGCCCTCGTTCGCGCGGGGCGTCGGCGAGGTGCTCGAGCCGGTCCGGCTTCCCAGTCTGCCGCTGGTCCTGGTCTTCAACGAAGCGCCGCTATCGACGGCGGATGTCTACAAGGAGTTCGACCGGATCACCGCGGGCCAGGCGAGGCCGGCCGAGGAGAGGCCGCCGGCTGAGAAGGCGCCGGTATCAACTGGGAATGCGCCGTCGCCGACCGAGGCAAGGCCGGCCGAGGCAGGCGCGCCGGGTTTCGCGGACCGCGCCAGGGTGCATGAGACGAGCTGGCGCGCCCTGGCTGCCGGATGGGGCGACGGACGGCTGGAGACGGGCCAGATCTTGCTGGCGATAGCCGCAATGTTGGAGAATGAGCTGGAAATGGCCAGCTTCCGCCTGCTTCCCGGCCTGGCCGAGGACCGGAGTGTCATCATCGAGCAGGGGGCGCTCGGAGCCGCGATGAGCGGCTCCGGGCCGACGCTTTTCGGCCTGTGCGTCTCGGCCTCCGCGGCCGACCAGGTGGCTGAGAGGCTGGCGGCGAGGGGGTTCCGAGTCTGCCGGGCGACCGCCTTGACACCCCTCTGACGGCTGACCTATACTCCCTGGGCTCGCGGGGCATCTGCCTCCGTATCTGGAAGCGGTGGGGCGTGGCCAAGTGGTAAGGCAACGGGTTTTGGTCCCGTGATGCGTAGGTTCGAATCCTGCCGCCCCAGCTTCCCTACTTAGTCCGTGTTTCGTCGGGGTGCGAACTGGTTTGAATCCTCATATCGCCAGCGTCGTCATACTGGCTGCCGGCCAGGGTACGCGCATGAAGTCGGAGCTCCCCAAGGTGCTGCACGCGGTGTGCGGATGGCCCATGCTGCTCCACGTTCTGGAGGCGGTGGGCGAGGTGGGCGCCTCCCGCGTGGTCGTCGTCCTCGGGCATGGACACGACCAGGTGGTCCCCTACCTGCCTATCGGCTGCGTAGTCGCGCTTCAGGAGAGGCAACTGGGCACCGGCCACGCGCTGCTGGCCGCTGCTCGTCAGCTGGTCGCAGGCCCGACCTTGGTGGTCCCGGGTGACACACCCCTGGTCACGGGGGAGGCGCTGGTCTCGCTGGTGCGCGACCACAGGGCGTCCGGTGCGGCTGCTACCGTTCTTACTACCATGCTCGACGATCCCACCGGCTATGGACGGGTGATCCGGGCCTCGGACGGGAGCGTCTCGCGCATCGTCGAGCACCGGGACGCCGGTCCGGAGGAGTTGGCCGTACACGAGATCAACTCCGGGATGTACGTGCTTCCCGTGCCGCTCGCGCTGGAGATCCTGGAGCGGGTGGGGGCCGACAACGACCAGGGCGAGATCTATCTCACCGACGTGATCGCCGGGTTGCGGGAACAGGGCGAGCCGGTATCGGCAAGCATAGCCGTCGATCCGTCTCTGGTCTTAGGGGTGAATTCTCGGGAGGAGCTTGCCCAGGCCGAGACCATCATGAAGCGGCGAATGGAACTTGCCGGAGCATCGGGCTCGCGGAGCAGACACGCGGCCGTCACGGGTGATACCGTACTGACTTGAGGTAGTCGAGAGCGAGGAGGAGCCGGGCATGGGAGATTGGGAGCCGCGACGCTGCACGCGGATAACCCCTGAGCGTTCGTTGATGGTGTTCTCCGGGCGGGGTAACCCCGAACTCGGTCACAAGATAGCCGAGAAACTGGGCATCGAGCTGGGCCGGGTAGATATCAAGACCTTCGCCGATGGAGAGATCTACGTCAAATACAGGGAGAGCGTACGCGGCGCCGACGTGTTCATCGTCCAGCCCACCTGCCGTCCCGTCAACGAGAACCTCATGGAGCTCCTCATCATGGCCCAGGCCGCCCGATTGGCTTCCGCGCACCGGGTCACCGCGGTGGTCCCCTGGATGGGATATTCCCGCCAGGACAAGAAGAGCTGCCCACGGGAGCCCATCACCGCGCGCCTGGTGGCGGATATCATCGAGGCCGCGGGCGTGGACCGGGTACTGACCATGGACCTGCACGCCGGCCAGTTGCAGGGGTTCTTCGGGATCCCGGTCGACCACATGACTGCCCTCTCCATGATCGCCGACTATTTCAAGCTCAAAGACCTGGGCGAAAAGGTCGTGGTCTCTCCGGACGCGGGCGGTCTCAAGACCGCCAAGCGGATGGCCGATCGCTTGGAGTGCTCGGTCGCGGTGCTCACCAAGCTTCGGCCCGAGCACAATATCTCCCGGGTCATGCACGTCATCGGTGAAGTCGCCGACAAGACTGCCATCATCGTGGACGACATCATCGATACCGCCGGCACCCTCGTCAATGGAGTCCAGGTTCTGATCGACGGCGGGGCCAAAGCGGTGTACGCCGCCTGTACCCACCCGGTCCTGTCCGATCCGGCCTCCGAACGTATAGCGGCGTCGGCCCTCAAGGAGTGCGTGGTCACCGACACCATCCCCCTGCGCGAGGGAACGGACCAGACGAAGATTGTGGTACTATCCACGGCCGACATTCTGGCGGATACCATCAGGAACGTCTTCACCGACGAATCGGTGAGCGAGCTTTTTCAAGGAGACAATCAGCTGTTCTAGCTGAGCAGACGGGCAGGAGACGGGCATGGACACGATCAAACTGGCGGTACACGAGCGGGAAGAGACCGGAAACGGCCCGGCGCGGCGGCTGCGTGCGGAGGGCCGGGTCCCCGGCGTGGCGTACGGGAAAGGCGCGCAGGCCACCGCCATCTCGATCGACCTGGAAGAACTCAGGACGGCCCTTGCCCATGGTCACAATGTGGTGCTCGAGCTCGAGTTCGAGGGCGAGCCCAAGCCGGCGAAGACCGCAAAGACGGGGACGCGGGGCAAGCGGCCGGCCGCACGCTACGCGGTCGTCAAGGAACTCCAGTTCCATCCCACCAGGCGACGCCTTCTCCACATCGATCTGCACGAGGTCGACCTGGCCGTGGAGATCGAGGCCTCCGTGGCTATCGAACTGGTCGGCAAGCCGGCCGGGGTGGTCGAAGGGGGAGTGTTGGACTGGGAGCACCGTGAAGTGCTGGTACGGGCCCTTCCCAATGACGTGCCGCAGGTCCTGCAGCTCGATGTCAGCGCTCTTCAGATCGGCCAACACGCGGTGGTGGGGGCTTTGGAGGCTCCCGCAGGAGTGACCATCGTCGACGACCCGGAGACGATCGTCGCCGCCGTTCTGCCGCCACGCGTGGAAGTGGAGGTGGCGGCTGAGGAAGAGGCTGAGGCCGCCGCGGAGCCTGAGGTCATCGGTGAGGCTCAGAGCGAGGAGTAAACCCGCGGCGGGGTAGCCCTCTGCCGGCGAGCCTTGTCGCCTACTACGTACGGGACGTGGATCCGGTGCAGGCTGCTCCACCCTACCTCATAGTCGCTCTGGGCAATCCTGGGCCCGAGTATCAGTTCGACCGCCACAATGTCGGCTTCATGGTGGGTGAAGAACTGCGGCGGCGCCACGGTCTGCCCCGATTGCGCTCGCGCTTCCAAGGACTTGTCGGCGACGGCCTGATAGGCGGCCGCCGCGTGGTGTTACTGCTCCCCATGACCTTCATGAACCTTTCGGGGCGCGCGGCCGCCGAGGCCGCGCGCTACCACAAGATCCCTGTCGAGCAGATCCTGGTGATCCACGACGAGGTCGAGATCCCCTTTGGGGACGTCCGCGCGAAAGAGGGCGGTGGGCTAGGCGGGCACAACGGGCTGCGCAGCATGGAGAAGTCCCTGGGCAGCCGCGACTTCTGGCGGATCCGGGTAGGGGTCGGGCGGCCGGACGCGTGCTCCCGGCCGCTCATAGATCACGTGCTCGAGCCGTTCGACGAACCTCGGGAAGAGGTGCTCATGCTGATCGGCCGGGCCGCCGACCTCGCGGAGGAGTGGTTGATCGCGCGGGGTGACGGCGAATGCTCCGCCTGATCGACTACCTGAGCGGCTACCCGCCCTTTGACCGACTGGTGGTCGAGGCGGCCGTAGTCGGTGAAGCGGCACCCCCTGTAGAAGCGGTGCCGTCTGCCGGCTCGCAGCGCGTCGCGGTTGCGATGCCCAGCGCCGCGGTCGAGGCGGCGTCCCCTACCGGCGCCGCTCAAGCGGCATCGGGCCCCGCGGTCGCGGTGGCCTGTCCTTCTCACATCCATGCCTATCTCGCGGCCGGTCTGCTACATCACCGTCCCTGGAGCGACAACACCGTCCTTGTGATCGCCCCGAGCCAGGACGCTGCGCTCGAGATCGAGCACGAGCTCGGCCTCTACTGTCCGGAGCGTCCGGTGGTCTATCTGCCCCCTCGGGGCGTCTGGTACGGGTCGGAGGGAGAAGTCAAACCTCGCGTGGCCGGGCGGCGCGCGCGGGCGGTAGGCGCTCTCAGCCCTGAGGTCGCCCGCGAGCAAGGGCAGCCGGTGCTGGTGGTCGAGGCCGCCACTCTGATGGAGGGGGTGGTGATGCCGGTGGGACCGCCGCTGAGCGTCTCGGCGGGAGCCCATCTCGATTTCGAGGGATTTACGAGGAGTCTGGCCGCTCTGGGCTATGTCCGAGTCGACCAGGTGGAGGACGCGGGCGATCTCTCTGTGCGGGGCGGGATCATCGACGTGTTTCCCACCACCGAACGCTATCCGGTGCGGATCGAGTTCTGGGGCGACGAGGTGGAGAGCCTGCGGAGCTTCTCCGTCTACTCCCAGCGTTCCCTGGGCCCGCTGGAACGGGTACGGCTGTACGCGGCCGCGGAGCAGCCCGGCTCGGCTCCGGTGGGCGTCGCCTCTCTGCTACCCAGGGGAACGCACGTCGTACAGACCGATCCAGCCCGGGCCCGAGCGGCGGTCGAGGGCTTCCAGAGCGATCTGGCCGATGTGCTGGGCGACCGAGCCGGGGAGGGCTCGTATGTGGCCTGGCCTGAGATCGAGAAGGCTCTGGCGGCCTTTTCTCCGGT
The DNA here is from genome assembly GCA_963806155.1 of uncultured Actinomycetes bacterium. Taxonomy (GTDB): domain Bacteria; phylum Actinomycetota; class Thermoleophilia; order RBG-16-64-13; family RBG-16-64-13; genus CAVPLM01. The sequence goes on along the minus strand of CAWDXC010000012.1, from coordinate 8,223 downwards.
CATCCTCGACTCTCTGGGTTCTTCGGGGCAAGAGAAAGGTCCGGGGTCTTCGGGAGAAGGTGAGGAGGCCGACGGGAGACCGGCCTTCCGGGCGACCAGCGGTGATCTGCCGGTCACCAACCTGCCGGAGGCCGAAGAAGCCATACGAAGACTGGTTGAGGATGGATACCGGGTAGTCATCGCGTTCGAGCAACGAGCAGAAGCGGAACGGGCCGGCTACATGTTGCGCCGCGTGACGGGGTCCGTGGGCTCGGCGGGAGACGTCGGTCACGGTCCCGGGGTGACCTTCCTCCCCGTGTCGCACCGCCGGCACTTCGTGCTGCCCGACCTGAAGCTGGCCCTTTTGACCGACGCGGTGATCTTCCCGCGCCGGCACAAGGCCGTGGGCGTACGCCGGCCGCTGGCCGGGCTGGAGCTGTCGACCTTCCGCGACCTGCGCAAGGGCGACTACGTGGTCCACGAAGATCACGGCGTGGGTCGCTTCGAGGGCATCTCCACGAAGACGGTCGCCGGCATCACCCGGGACTACCTCGACCTGGCCTACCGGGACGGGGATATGCTCTACATCCCCCACGATCAGATCGCCAAGGTCATGCGCTACGTGGGAGCGGGGGGGACTCCCCCGGGTCTGGCCAAGCTGGGGGGTAGGAGCTGGGAGCACGTCAAGAGCCGGGTGCGCCGCGCCGCCCGCCAGGTCGCCGGCGAGTTGTTGCATCTGTACGCGCTCCGCCAGGCCACGACGGGTCATCCCTTCTCGGAAGACGGCGAATGGCAGGCGCGTTTCGAGAAGGCTTTTCCCTACGAGGAGACAGAGGATCAGCAGCAGGCCATCGACGCTGTGAAGGACGACATGGAGTCCGCGCAGCCGATGGATCGGCTTCTGTGTGGCGACGTGGGCTACGGCAAGACCGAGGTGGCCCTCCGGGCGGCGTTCAAGGCGACGCTGGACGGCAAGCAGGTGATGCTGCTGGTGCCCACCACCATTCTCGCTCAGCAACACTATGGCACCTTCCGGGAGCGTTTCGCCGATTTCCCGGTCAAGGTGGAGATGCTCTCCCGTTTCCGCTCGGCGGCGGAGCAGAAGCGCATACTGAAGGATTTCTCCGCCGGAAGGATCGACGTGCTCATCGGTACCCACAGGCTCCTTTCGCAAGACGTCACACCCAAGGACCTGGGCCTGGTCATCGTCGACGAAGAGCAGCGTTTCGGCGTGGCCCAGAAGGAGGCGCTGCGCCGCCTCAAAGTGCGGGTGGACGTGCTCACCCTCACGGCCACTCCCATTCCCCGCACTTTGCAGATGTCGCTCTCCGGAGTGCGCGACATCACGGTCATCGAGACCCCGCCCCGCGACCGCCATCCTATCCAGACCTACGTCGGACTGTACGACGAGGGCATGGTCAAGCGGGCCATCGAGCGGGAGATCGATCGTGGCGGCCAGGTCTACTACCTGCACAACCGGGTGGAGACCATCGACAAGACGGCCGCCCTTCTCCGTGGTGTCGTGCCCCGAGCTCGCCTCGCTGTGGCTCACGGACAGATGCCCGAGCAGGAGCTGGAGCGGGTCATGCTCGAGTTCCTGCGGGGCGACTCCGACGCGCTGGTGACCACCACTATCATCGAGAGCGGACTCGACATCCCCAACGCCAACACCTTGATCGTGGAGCGAGCCGATCTGCTGGGACTGGCCCAGCTCTATCAGATCCGGGGGCGCATCGGACGTTCGGCCCGGGTCGCGCACGCGTTCCTGTTCCACCCGGACGAGGCCGTGCTGACAGCGGAAGCGGTGGCTCGGCTGTCCACGTTGGCCGACTACACCGAGCTGGGCTCGGGCTTCAAGATCGCCATGCGCGACCTTGAGATCCGAGGCGCGGGTGAGTTGCTGGGGGAGGAGCAGTCGGGTCATATCGCGGCCGTGGGCTTCGAGATGTACCTGTCCATGCTGCAGCAGGCCGCTGCCGAGCTTCAGGGACAGAAGGTGAGCACAGAGAAGCTGCCGCGGGTGGAAGTGGGGATCGACGCACACGTGCCGGCCGCGTTCATCGGCTACGAAGCGGCCCGGGTCGACCTGCATAGGCGCATAGCCTCCGCCGGTACGAGGAACGACTTGGAGGAGCTGCGCTTCGAGCTGAAGGATCGTTTCGGCGATATCCCGGAGCCCGTGGACAACCTGATCTTCTTGGGAGAGGTGCGGGCGACGCTGCAGGAACTGGGTGCCGACTCGCTGTCGGTGCGCCAGGGCCGGCTGCTGGTCACCGGGCTGGCGCTGCCCCCGGGCTCTCGGGAGCGGCTGCGCGCCCGCGACCGGCGCTACGTGTACGCAGCGGTGCAGGGGCAGCTCTCCTTGGGGATCCGGGGGGACGAGCGGGGTCCCCGGGACACGGTCCGGCAGGTGCTGGATGATATACTCGCGCTCCCCCGCGAGGAGGAATCGGCGTGACCCACAAGACGAGGACGATAGCGATCAGGCTGCTGGCTTTTTGCCTGCTCCTCCTGCCTATCGCCGCCGTCATCGGTTGCGCAGAAGACCTACCTGACGGTGCGGTGGCCATGGTGGGCCAGGCGCTCGTCTCCCAGGACCAGTTCGACGACTTGAAGGCCGCCTACGAGGCTGCGGGCAGAGCTCCGGACAAAGATCAGCAGGAAGAGGACTACCGCGCCTTCGAACAGGGGCTGGCCGAGTATCTGGTGATGATGGAGGTGCTCCGCCAGGAGGCCTCCTCTTACGATGCCACCGTGACCGAACAGGACGTGCAGGCCGAAGTAGAAGAGATCCGGCAGTACTTTCAGGGCGACGAGGACAAGTTCAACGAGGCGCTTGAGAAGCAGAATGTCACTCTCGAACAGCTCACGGACTCGCTCCGGGACGGGCTGCTGCTCGAACGCATGAAAGCCGCCGTGACCGAGGACGTCAGGGTGACCGAGGCGGAAGTCGAGGCCTACTACAAGGCCCACAAGGCCGATTTCGTGGATTCGGAGGCGCGGGAGACCCGCCACATCCTCATCGCCCCCGTGCAGCTGAATGAGAACGGTACCATGTCGACCACTCCCACCGAAGCCGACTGGGAAGCGGCTCGGACCGAGGCCGAGAAGGTCCGCAGCGAGATCCAGAACGGCGCCGACTTCGACACCGAAGCCGGGAAGTACTCCGACGATGCCTCCACGAGGGAGTCGGGAGGTGACCTGGGCCCCGTCACTCGGGGGCAGATGGTCCCAGCCTTCGAAGAAGCCGTGTTCAGCCTCTCGAAGGGGGAGTTGTCTCAACCTATCAGGACCCAGTACGGGTATCACCTGATCGAGGTGACCGACATCACGCCCGAGCAAGAGCTCTCCTATGAAGAGGTCAAAGAGAACATCAAGAGCACCCTTCTCGAACTGAAGCAGACCCAGACCTGGCAGGAGTGGCTGGTAGAGAAGCAGGCTGAGCTGGGAGTCAGATACCGGGCCGGACTCGAGCCGCCTTCGGCCTCGAGCGTCGAGACACAGCGATCCGTCACCACCGAGCGGTCCACCACCAGCACCTCAAACAAGAAGTAGCGAGACCCGCATGCGACGCGAAGCGGTGGTCCACGAACTGGAGCGTCTGTACGACCTGACCCGCCGTCTGCGCCGGGAGTGTCCCTGGGACCGCAAGCAGACCCAGGAGGATATCGTCGCCTACACCCTGGAGGAGACCTACGAACTGGTCGACACCGTCCGCCATCGCGCCACGCGCGGCGACGCGGCGGTCTGCGGCGAGCTGGGCGACTTGCTCTTCCAGGTCTACTTCCTGGCTTCGGTGGCGGAGGATGAGGGTCTGTACGACCTGGCGGACGTGGCCGCTGGCATCCACACGAAGCTGGTGCGCCGGCACCCCCATATCTTCGGGGAAGCCTCCGCCGAAACGCCGGACGACGTGCGCAGGAACTGGGACGCCATCAAACGGGAATCCGAGGGAAGAGAAGGCATCTTTCACGATGTCCCCGAAGCCTTTCCCTCTACTTTGCTGGCCCAGAAGCTCCAGCAACGGGCGGCCGCGGTAGGATTCGACTGGGAGAACGCGGCCGAGGTGATGGCGAAGGTCAAAGAGGAGATCGCGGAGATCGAGCAGGAGCTTGCGCCGGGGGCCGACCAGCTCTCGGACGGCGACCAGCCGTCGGGCGGCGACGGGGTGCCGAGGGCCGACCAGCCGCCGGGGGCCGACCGGCGAGTGGCTGCCGCGCGGGCGACCGAGCCCGATCAGCCGGTCGACGGCGATGGGGCGGTGGGGGGACCCCGGGCGACGATTGGCGGCGACCAGGCGGTGGGGGGCGATGAGCCGTCGGGGGCGCCCGATTGGGACGCGGGCTACGATGCGCCGACGGGGGCGGAAGCCGCGGGCTACGACCAAGAGAAGGTGGCCGCCGAAGTGGGGGACCTGCTGTTCTCGGTGGTCAACCTATCCCGCAAGCTGAAGGTCGATCCGGAGCTGGCCCTGCGCCACTCCGCCCTGCGGTTTCGCGAACGGGTGGAGGCCGCCGCCGGCGCAGCCGGCGCGGACGGGTTGGTGTTTGAGCAAATGGGCCTAGAAGAGCAGGAAGCATACTACCAACGGGTCAAGAAGGAGCAGGGACGATGACAGTGATCGTGGGCGTCTACGGCCGGCAGATACTCGACTCTCGAGGCAACCCTACCGTGGAAGTGGACGTAGAACTGGCCTGTGGGGCACAGGGCCGGGCCGCGGTGCCTTCGGGCGCGTCGACCGGCTCCTTCGAAGCGGTGGAGCTTCGCGACGGGGAAGAAGCCTATGGCGGAAAGGGCGTGCTCAAGGCAGTCCAGCATGTCAACGAGGAGATATGCGACGCGTTGGTCGGTCTGGATGCCACCGACCAGCGCGAGATCGACATGGTTATGATCGAGGCGGACGGTACCCCCAACAAGGGCAAGTTCGGTGCGAACGCGATTCTCGGTACTTCCCTGGCCGTGGCCAAAGCTGCCGCCGACGCTCTCGACCTTCCCCTGTATCGGTACCTGGGAGGGGTCAACGCGCACGTCCTGCCGGTTCCCATGATGAACATCCTGAACGGCGGGAAGCATGCCGACAATAACGTCGATCTGCAGGAGTTCATGTGCGTGCCGGTTGGAGCCGCCACGTACACAGACGGCCTGCGCATGTGCGTGGAGGTGTTCCACTCCCTGCGTAAGGTCCTCTCCGGCAGGGGTCTCTCCACGGCTGTGGGCGACGAAGGCGGCTTCGCTCCGAACCTGGCCAGCAACGAGGACGCGATCAGGGTGATCCTGGAGTCGGTGGAGAAGGCGGGCTACACGCCGGGAACGGACGTTGCCATAGCCCTCGATCCGGCCGCCAGCGAGTTCTTCGACAGCCAGCAAGGGGCCTATCTGCTGGCCAGCGAGGGACGGACGCTGAAGCCGAGGGAGATGGCTGCATACTATGCAGATCTTTGCAAACGTTATCCCATCGTGAGCGTCGAGGACGGGATGGCGGAAGAGGACTGGGAAGGCTGGGCTGCCCTCACCGGGATGGTGGGGGATTCGGTGCAGTTGGTCGGTGACGACCTCTTTGTGACCAATGTTGATCGCTTGACGATGGGCATCGAGCGCGGGGTCGCGAACAGCATCCTCATCAAGCTGAACCAGATCGGTACGCTGACCGAGACACTGGATGCCATCTCGATGGCACACCGGGCCGGGTATACGGCGGTAGTCAGCCATCGGTCCGGGGAGACGGAGGACAGCACTATCGCCGATCTCGTGGTGGCGACGAACGCGGGCCAGATCAAGACCGGCGCGCCCTGCCGGGGTGAGCGGACGGCAAAGTACAACCAACTGCTGCGCATCGAGGAAGAATTGGGTGACCTGGCCGTTTTTCCGGGGCGCGCGGCCTTCGGCCGGCGCGTGGGGAGATAGGCGGACGAGCGGCGATCCGGAGTTGACTGGCGCGGGCCATCAGTCATGGCGGACACGTACGGCCGGCCGAGACGGGGAGGCGTGAAGCACAGCGCAGCCAGCCGAGGCGGAGTCCGGACGTGCGCACCCTAGCGGGGCCGCCGGCCCGGCGCTGTGACGTGTGTTATTGGCGAACCTGATAAGGGCCCGTGAAGTCGAAACCCAGCGCGTGAACGTGATGTCGCGCGCGCGAACGCGCAGGACAGTGCCGTTGCAGAGGCGAATAACATTAGGACCATGAGCAACGCGAGCGCCCACACCGCGCCGGCCTGGTCCGGCGACGCAGCATCACCCGGCTCCCGGCGTTCGCGCTGCGGTACTCGCCGCCGGCTGCTGCTGCTCGGTTGCCTGTTCTTGCTGATAGTCGTAGGCGTGGCGGCCAATTATGGTCCTCTGCGGCACTATCAGGTGGCTCGAGACCGCTTGGAGAAGGCTGCAGCGGAGGTTGCGCGCCTCGAGGAACACAAGGCCGCGTTGCAGGCTCAATTGGGCAAGCTGAGTGAGGTCGGCTATCTCGAGGGGCTGGCCAGACAGGAGTTGACCTACGCCCGGCCAGACGAGGAGCTTTACATCGTCACCGGATCGGGGAGCGAGGAAAGCGCCGGCGGCAGCGCCGTGAGCGATGTAAGGCCTGTGGAAGGGTCCGTGGATTCCGGTGCAGCGGAGATCGGAGAAACGGGCTTTGCTCCAAGTGCGGGGGTCGGCGCAGTGGTACCCGGCGCTGGAAAGGTGACCGGCTTCGGGGTCGGAGCTGTGGCGCCGGGCGTGGAAGGCTCGACGGGCGACGGAGCCGGCCAACCCGGCTTTCTGGAGCGCGTCGTCGCTGCGATCGCGGGACTATTCTGAGCTACTCTGTCACGCGGATGACTTCTCACGGGTCGGACAGCGAACTACGCCAGGTTCAACGCGAACAGGACCGGCACTACGGTGCGGAGTCCGACCGTGAAGGTCAGAGGCGCTCACGGCCCCGAAGGGATCGCCGATCGCGCACCCTGGCCGTAGTAGTGCTGGTCTTGGTCGCTCTGGTAATTGTGGTCGTCGGGGCGGCGGCTGGGACTTCGGTATTCGGGGGTGATGGGGGAGACTCTCCTCCCTTCAGTCTGCTACCGCTCACTGTTCCCGCTTCCACATCTGACACTACTGTCTCCACGGCGACCTCAACATCTGCTTCCTCCCCGACGACCGGTCTGTCGACCACGGGCGTGGCAACCCCGACCGCGGCAACATCCATCGCGAATGGTCGCTTGATGGCGATCGGCGGGTCTGCGGCGCTAGGCGCCCGGGGGACGAGCAGTGCCGCGGTTTCGATGGGCACCTCCGTAACATGCCGTGCTGCGACCGCGGATGACGTTGCCGCCCTGGAGGAAGCCCGGGCGGGGTGCGTCGTCGACGCTTCGCAGTGAATCATTGGCCTCGACTGGGCTCTATCGATGGTCGCGTAGGTCCGGCTGACCTGTCGATAATCGCGGGGCAACTCGGTCGTCCTCCGCGCGACCTCACGGGGATAGCTGTGCGGTGTCCGTTCGGCTACCCCGCAGTCATAGAAACCGCTCCTATGCTCGCCGGAGCACCGAACCCCACGCTTCTCTATCTGACCTGTCCTACCATGGTCAACTCGGTGAGCAAAGCGGAGGCCGCTGGGGCGGTGAAGAGCTTACGAGCGTGGGTCGCAACGGACCCGGAAGCAGCTTCTGCGCTGGAAGAGGTCACACGATGGTATCGGCAGCGCCAGGCCTTCCTAGCGAGAGAACAGCCCGCCGAGGTCCGTCTCGGTGCGGGGATCGGAGGGCCGTCTGGACCGGAGAGAGCCACTTGTCTGCACGCCTATGCGGCGGCGTTGCTGGCCGTGATGTCCGGATGGCTGGGAGCGGCAGCGAACCAGGCATCGAATGTAGTCCCGGCGGAAGCGGCAGCAGAGATGGTCGGGCTCCCGACGCCCGTCTCGGAGGATGGATATGCCGGTGTGTTGTGGCGAATCTGGACGCGGTTTCTTCCGCCGGTTGATAGGACATGGTGCCTTGACGGCCGATGTGCACGGTTCGGCGCCTCCCAAAGCCGGCCTGGACGGCCGGGGCCATGATCGTCTTGGCCGCCATGGAAGCGCTCGAATGTGGAGAACTGACGGTCTCCGAACGCAAGACCCCGGGCGGTCTCGTTCGCCGTAGAGCGTGGTAAGGTAAGGACAGCCTCCCGCCTGTGACTCTGGGAGTCACAGGCGGGAGGCATCACTGCCGGAGTGGCGGAATGGCAGACGCAACGGTCTTAAACACCGTAGGGCTATGCCCGTGCGGGTTCGAGTCC
>CAWDXC010000011.1:0-322253 GCA_963806155.1 uncultured Actinomycetes bacterium | reverse complement strand
TAGTACTGCTTCTCTTGGAGCTCCTCCCAGGTGCAGAGGCCGGCTTTGTTCACCGCGGAATTGTCGAACCCGAACTTCATCCACTCCTCGACCGTCTTGCCCTGGGTGTACTCTTCCTTGAGTCCCAGCTTCTCCGCGATGGCGACCACGATCTCGTAGTCGCTCATGGTGTCGCCCCGGGGCTCGATGGCCTTCTCTTCTACGTAGACGCAGTTGTACTGCACCGGCCAGTGGTCGGCGCCGATGTCGTCCGTCTCGAACTTGGTGTTGGACGGCAGGATGATGTCCGCGAAGAGGCAATCGTTCTCCATCCAAGGGTGCTGGATGAGGATCGTCTCGATCTTGGGATTGCGCAAAGAGTGCTGGTATGCGTTCGCCGTCGTTCCAGCAGGTGGTGAAGCAGGGGGTGTCACACCACATCATGTGGAACTCGTTCTTGCCCGGCAGCGGATAGACGTAATGTATGAACTGATCCTCCACCGGATCCATCTGGTCGGAACTCCCGTAGATGTCGTACGTCCCCGTATCGATGACATCGTGCAGGATGGTCTTGGGGATCATGGATTCCTGTTTCCACATGAAGGGAATATAGCCCCGGTAGGCGGCGTTGACCATGGGCCGGACGATCGACGCCGGCGTCTGCATGCCGACGACGCCGGACCTGCCCGACCTCACACGGTTGTAGCTGCCCAGCATGCTGCCTTCGACAAAGGTCATCTGGTTGACGCCCGGCTTGCCCAGACCCTGCATGCCCAAGAGGCAGACCTCCATGCGCGCGGGCTCGGTGGAGTAGGGGCCTCTGATGTAGGGGCCGCCGTAGCCGTGGGCCACGGTGGTGCGCTTGGAAGCCCATTCTTTGGCCAGAGCCTTGATGGTGCGGGAAGGTACGCCGCACTTCTCCGCCGCCCACTTGGGAGTCTTGGGAACGCCGTCTTCCTTGCCCAGCACGTAGTCGGCGAACTTGTCGAAGCCCACCACGTGGGTCTTAACGTACTCCTTGTCGTAGGTGTCGTTGACGATCCACTGGTAGGCGATGGCCAACTGCAGGGCCACGTCGGTGTTGGGCAGGATGGGGATCCACTTGTCGGCGTGCACGGCCGCCGCGTAGTTGAGATCGGGGCTGATGTAGATCTGCTTGATCCCCAACTCGGTGTACCAGTAGCTGAGGAGACTGGGTAGGGTGCCGCCCCCGAAGCCCCAGGGGGTGGTCTCCTGGTCACAGCCCTGACAGATGAGCATCTCCGTGTTCTTGGCCACGTCGTTGTAGATGTTGGAGCAGAACTCCATGTTGAGCCCCACCGGCTCGTTGCCCCACACATGCTTCGCGCCCCAGTACCAGCCTTCCCAGCTGTCCGGGTTGCGGATCTGCTGGGTGTAGCCCCCGAGTAGATTCATGAGGTGGGTGGAACAGCCATGGGGGGCGTGTATCACTTTGCCTTCCGAGTGGCCTTCCGCCTGCAGGAGCACTCCCTCGGGCCCGTACGTGTCGACCGTTCTCCTGATCTCCGCGGCTACGATATCCAGCGCCTCGTCCCAGGAGATCCTTTCGTACTTGCTGATACCCCGGTTCTGCGGGTTACGTCCGCCCGGGCCGACCGAGCCGGGGGCCCCTGCCGGGTCCCAGTCCACTCGCTTGAGCGGGAAGAGGATGCGGTTGGGCGAATAGACCCTCTTCTTGTAGGCAAGACCAAAAGGAGCAACAGGCGCCTTCATCGGTGGTTCGAACGTCTTGCCCCGCGCCTCATACTTCCAGGGGTTGAAGTCCTTGGGGTTGTACTTCCAGTCCCAGTGCAGGGGCCTGATACGTACGATCCTGTCGTCCTTCACGTCGACGCACGAGGCGGTGGAATCGTCGCCAAAGCCACTGAAACACGTGCCCTTGATGACCGTCTTTTCGCTCGTCTTTTCGCTCGGCTCCTGACTCGATCGTGCATTGCTGTCGCTGCTCATCCTGGCTCCCCTTACCGACGATGGATTCATAGTGACTTGGGCTTCTCGAAAGAGTCCCCCAACTGGATCGGCCGCCCCGCATATCACCGTCGATCGTGACTCTCCGGTCGATTGCTGACGAAGGAGCGGGTCCAACAACCAGCACGTTGTGGCACCAGACGCCGAGGCGGATGGCCTCAACTCAGCGGCGCCGCGTCTCCGCGAGGGGACGCGGCGCCTCGCGACTACTCACTAGACGACGCATACCTCCCTGTCATCACGCCGACTTGGACAGCTCCAGGTCGCCGATGTTGATGTCTTGTTCGGTACTTATGTCGGTGATCTCTCTGGGCAGATAGCCGCTCTTCTCTACCCGCGCGGAGTAGACGCCGACTTCCAGACCCTCGAACCAGAAGTCGCCGAAACTGTCGGTCTGGGCCGTCGCTACTTCCTTGCCGGCTGCATCTTTGAGGGTGACTGTGGCGTCTTCCAGGCACTCGTCTTCTTCTGGATCATACACGCCGCCCGCGACAAACCTCTTGGGCAGGCCGATGTAGTAGACCCGAGGTTCCACGTCGGCTTCGGGGAGGAGCACCTCGGCCTTAGCGATGAGGTCTTTGAGATCTTCCTCCTCGCCGAACTTGAGCGCCCCGGTGGGACAGGCGTCCACGCAGCGCGGCTCCTTCCAGCCTTTGTCCAGCAGATGTGCGCACCAGGTACATTTCTGCGCTATCTGCAGATCGTTGTTGTAGTAGATGACACCGTACGGACAGGCATCCAAGCAGAGCTTCTGACCGCTGCACTTGGTGGGATCGATGATGACCGTCCCGTCTTCTCTTTTGTAGATAGCGCCCACCTTGCAGGCCTTCAGACAGGGAGCCTCATCGCAGTGCTGGCAGATGTGGTGCATGTAGGCGACCTTGACCTTGGGCACCTGTCCCCGCACGATGTCTTTGGTCTTCATCCAGAACTGGCCCGTATCCGGCTGAGGCTTGGCGATGGGGGTCCAGTCGTTGGCGACGTGCTCGTCTTTGCAGGCGATCTGGCAGGCGTAGCAGCCGTTGCAGATGGTTATGTCGATGATCATCGCTTTCAACGGGTTTCCTCCCCCTTGTGCAGCACCCTTTCAAAGGTCTGACCGGAACCATGGTCGAACGGACGGCTGAAGGCCTCGGGATACTGTTTCCTGAGCGCATCCAGGTCGGTACGTTCCACTTCCGCCAGGAAGCCGCTGGTCACCATGCCGGCGCAGTTCTTGGACGTGGTCTTGTGCGGGCAGATGGTGTTGATGGCGCCGCCGCGGTCGAACTCGCCCGGGACGATGGGGTCATAGCGCGCACCGTGATCGATGTAGACCAGGCCCGGCATGAGGCGCTCGGTGACGTAGGCCCCACAGAGCACCTTGCCCCGCTCGTTGTAGATGGTCACCACGTCCCCGTTCTTGATGCCCCGCTTCTCCGCTTCTGAGGGATGGAGCCAGGCCGGTTCGTAGTGGTAGCCGTCCGGACCTATGACTTTGCCCGTCTCGATCTCGTGGAACCAGTTCACGTCGTCCATCTGCGCGTGTACGCGCCAGCGCGGATGGTTGGATATGACCAGCAGCGAGTAGTTCTTGGCCCGCTCACTGGAGAGCCGTTCGTCGTGGAAGTCGCTCTTCTCGATCCAGTGCGGCACCGGCGGCCGCTCCATGTCGTCGGGGAAGTTCTCCGCCAGCCGCTCTGAGTAGAACTCCAGCTTGCCGCTGGGCGTGGTCATGGGGTATTTCTCCGGGTCCTCGTAGAACTGGATCATGCCGGCGGGGTACTTCTTCTCCCAGTCGGGATCGGTGGGGATCACGTAGTACTGCTTCTCTTGGAGTTCCTCCCACGTGCAGAAGCCGGCCTCTTCCATCCCCGAGCCGTCGAACCCGAACCTTCATCCACTCCTCGACCGTCTTGCCCTGGGTGTACTCCTCCTTGAGCCCCAGCTTCTCCGCGATGGCGACCACGATCTCGTAGTCGCTCATGGTGTCGCCCCGGGGCTCGATGGCCTTCTCTTCTACGTAGACGCAGTTGTACCACACCGGCCAGTCGTCGCAGCCGATGTCGTCCGTCTCGAACTTGGTGTTGGACGGCAGGATGATGTCCGCGAAGAGGCAATCGTTCTCCATCCAAGGGTGCTGGATGAGGATCGTCTCGATCTTGGGATTGCGCAAAGAGTGGTGGAAGGCGTTGCCGTCGTTCCAACAGGTGGTGAAGCAGGGGGTGTCGCTCCACATCATGTGGAACTCGTTCTTGCCCGGCAGCGGGTAGACGAAGCGTATGAACTGATCCTCCACCGGATCCATCTGGTCGGAACTGCCGTAGATGTCGTACGTCCCCGTATCGATGACATCGTGCAGGATGGTCTTGGGGATCATGGATTCCTGCTTCATCATGAAGGGGATATAGCCCCGGTAGGCGGCGTGGACGTCGGGCCGGATGAGCGACGCCGGCGTCTGCATGCCGACGATGTTGGACCTGCCCCACCTCGCCCGCGCCACTGCTTCTCCTATCCTGCTCCCCTCCACCCAGCACATCTGGTTGACGCCCGGCTTGCCCAGACCCTGCATGCCCAAGAGGCAGACCTCCATGCGCGCCGGCTCGGTGGAGTAGGGGCCTCTGATGTAGGGGCCGCCGTAGCCGTGGGCCACGGTGGTGCGCTTGGAAGCCCATTCTTTGGCCAGAGCCTTGATGGTGCGGGAAGGTACGCCGCACTTCTCCGCCGCCCACTTGGGAGTCTTGGGGACGCCGTCTTCCTTGCCCAGCACGTAGTCGGCGAACTTGTCGAAGCCCACCACGTGGGTCTTAACGTACTCCTTGTCGTAGGTGTCGTTGACGATCCACTGGTAGGCGATGGCCAACTGCAGGGCCACGTCGGTGTTGGGCAGGATGGGGATCCACTTGTCGGCGTGCACGGCCGCCGCGTAGTTGAGATCGGGGCTGATGTAGATCTGCTTGATCCCCAACTCGGTGTACCAGTAGCTCAAGTTGCTGGCAAGCGTCCCGCCCCCGAAGCCCCAAGGGGTGGTCTCCTGGTCGCAGCCCTGGCAGATGAGCATCTCCGTGTTCTTGGCCACGTCGTTGTAGATGTTGGAGCAGAACTGCATGTTGCATCCGTTGGGCTCGTTGCCCCACACATGCTTGGCTCCCCAGTACCAACCTTCCCAGCTGTCCGGGTTGCGGATCTGCTGGGTGTAGCCCCCGAGTAGATTCATGAGGTAGGTGGAGCAGCCATGGGGAGCGTGTATCACTTTGCCTTCCCCGTGGCCTTCCGCCTGCAGGAGCACGCCCTCGGGCCCGTACGTGTCAACCGTTCTCCTGATCTCCGCGGCTACGATATCCAGGGCCTCGTCCCAGGAGAGGCGTTCGTACTTGCTGATACCCCGGTTCTGCGGGTTACGTCCGCCCGGGCCGACTGAGCCGGGGGCCCCTGCCGGGTCCCAGTCCACTCGCTTGAGCGGGAAGAGGATGCGGTTGGGCGAATAGACCCTCTTCTTGTAGGCAAGACCATGAGTAGGCACAGGCGCCTTCATCGGTGGTTCGAACGTCTTGCCCCGCGCCTCATACTTCCAGGGGTTGAAGTCCTTGGGGTTGTACTTCCAGTCCCAGTGCAGGGGCCTGATACGTACGATCCTGTCGTCCTTCACGTCGACGCACGTGGCGGTGGAATTGTCGCCAAAGCAACTGAAACACGCGCCCTTGATGACCGTCTTCTCGCTCGTCTTTTCGCTCGGCTCCTGACTCGATCGTGCATTGCTGTCGCTGCTCATCCTGGCCCCCCTTACCGACGATGGATTCATAGTGACTTGGGCTTCTCGAAAGAGTCCCCCAACTGGATCGGCCGCCCCGCCGAAGCGCGGCCGGCCCACCGTCCTGCTGCTAACACATGTCTCTCACATGGGCCTCCCGACTGCGGCTGCGGCGCCGTCGATCTCGAAGGCTCATCCCCGGCGTACTCAAGAGTAACTCCAGCCGGCCGAAAATCCACCCCTGTGCGCTTGCCGTGTCTCCGTGCCACATCCTTCCTCTGCTTTGCACGGTGGCGATGCTGTTAGCGCTGCTTTTTGAATCAGCGGGTTCGTATTTCTTGCGTATATCAGACCTTCGTTTCCGTGTCAACCACTTCATGAACCGAAGAAGACAGCCAACTCAAAGGCTCAAACATACCGAGGGCCGGGGAAGATTGAGTCCGTCTCTGCTGCCGGCCGGAGAGTCGAAGGAGGTTCCTGGCCGGCTAATCCGCAACGCAGTGCCCTCTTGGAGTTTCAGCGTTGCGCAACCACCGACGAGCGACTTGAAGAAGGACGTTGGGGTTCTTGCGCCCCGGGTGATCTTCGATATGTTGCGGCCGGTTTCACACGCCCCCCGCTCTGAACGACTGAGCAAGCTGTGAGTGAGGCAGATGAGGCGCCACTCCTTAGAGACTGCTTCTCGTCCCCGGAAACTGAAGTGGCGAAAACCCCGGGCCTCTTTGGTCTGGCCGAACACCGGCTCCACCACTGCCGCTAGGGCGCAGGTCGAGACGGCAGGTGACGTTCGTCGCGGATGAGAACTGTGCCGGCTACGGCGATCACCGCCAATACGGCGGAGAGGAGTAAGGCCTGGTCGTAGTCACCTGTGCGATCGAAGATCACCCCGCCTAGGTATGCCCATACGCCGCCTCCCAGCATGTGGACGGTCGATACGAAACCGCAGATGAAGCCGATGTGGCTCAGACCGTACAGCCTGCCTACCAAGGTCGGGAGTAGTGCCGCCGTGACCGGCAGGGTGAGACCCATTCCCAGCGCGAAGACCCAGAAGGACGCGACCCCCTTGAACTGCAATAGCATCACGAACAAGACCGTCCTCAGCGCGAAGGTGACGGCGATGGGGATCTTGTTGCCTATTGCATCCGCAGCGGGTCCGGCCAGCAGCAATCCCGCAAGGCCCAGCAGGCCGCACCAGGCGAGCATGCTCGCGCCAACCGCGGTGGAGATCCCGAAGTCGGTCGCCATGGGGACGAGATGGGTAAGGACCACGTAGTCACCGCCTCCGCAGACGAACCAGACCATCGTGATAAGCCACAGCGAGCGCGTGCGCATGGCCTCAGGAAGGGTCAGGTCCCTGTGGACGGCGATCGCGGCCCGCGAAACGATCATTGGTCTATCCCTCGAAGAGGTCCCCGCCCTCACCGGGCCGCCGGTGTTGCTCCCGTACGGTCGTAACCCGAACTTATCCGGATCCCCGCGCACGACCCCGAACGTGAGGGCAAGAGTGACCACGAGGGTGAGACCTGCTATCCACAGGCTGGCAACGCGCCAGCCGGATATGACGATCGTCTCTGAAAGAATGGGGATGAGGACGAACTGGCCCAGGGGGTATCCGGCGATGGCCAAGCTCACGGCTAACCCTCTCCGCCTTTCGAACCAGTTGCCCATGATAGAGCCGAAGAGAGACGCGGAGGTCCCGCCGAATCCGGCAGCGACCAAGATCCCGTAGTAGAAGAGGAACTGCCACAGGGCATCCATGGTGACCATGAGCGCGTAGCCCAGAGCAACGAGGAGGGTGGATCCGGTTATCACCCACTTTGGGCCCCAGCGGTCGTACAGGCGACCGGTCACCAGGGTCGACCCGGCGTACACAGCCAGATTGAGGAAGACGGCCGACGAGATGGAGCCGCGGCTCCAAGCGAACTCGTCCGCCATGGGCTTGACCATCACGCCGATAATCGTTTGGCCCCCGGCATTCACGAACAGGATGACGAAGGACGCCGCGAGTACGTACCAACCGTAGAAGACGCGAGGCCTGCGGACGAGGCCAGAATCCTCGTGCTCGTTCATGCGTTCTCAGCCACCGCGGTGGAAGACCAGGGTGTGACCGGCGACCGACTCGCGGTGTGTGTCGGCGCCTCGTTATCTGGGCCGCCCGGCTTGGTCACGCGGTACATCTCCCGTAGGGCGGCCTCCTGGTCGGGAAAGAGAAAGATCGCGTGGGCCCAGAAGACGGCGTCGAAAGTCTGGTCGGGAAACTCCAGACGCTCGGCGTCCATCTTGCGCAGGTCGACGTTGGTCAGACCCTCCGCGCGTACAGCCCGCTGGGCCTCCCGAAGCATCCGTCCGGAAAGGTCTATGCCGGTCACCTGCCTGTGTGACCTCAACCGCCGCGCGACAGGCAACAGCACAGCGCCTCTCCCCGTGGCGACGTCCAGCACTCGAGCATCCTTCGCAAACAGCACCTGCTCTGCCAGACGAGCACCGAACCGGGCATAAAGACTCGGCCCGGTCCGGTAATACTCCGCGGCCGAGCCATCGAACAGTCGCTCTATCATCTGTTTGGCGGGGCCCATCGGTTCTCAGCCCCTCGATACTACCCCGACCACCTCGATCTCGATCAAGTACTCGGGCCTTCCCAAGCCAACGATCATGATCGTGCTTGCCGGCGGGTCCTCCACCAGCATCGGCGCGTGCTTCTGGTAGTACTCGAACTCCGTCCTGCGCATGGCCGGGTAGTCCCCGCGATTCTTGAGGAGGAACAACGTCTTGATGACATTGTTCATGGAGCTGCCCGTTTCTTCCATGGCCTTCCGCACCTTATCGAGGGCGATGATCATCTGCTCCTCGAACACATCGGTCTCGACCTGCACGGTCTCGTCGTTCTGCCCCTGACAGCCCGAGACGAAGATCAGATTGCCCGCGACGACCGAGGCGGCGAACTTCGGTCCTTCCGGCGGGACATTCGGGTAGGCGAGCTTCCTGCCGCCCCAGTAGGCGGGATAGAACTTGACGTTCTCGCTCATCAATGCCTCCATCAGGTAGTGATCGGTGCCCGAGCGTGCCAATCACTGTACACCCGTCGCCGGGCGCGAGGCAGGCGAAGACGCTGCCGGGGGGCCTGCTAAGTCCTCACGCCGATTGCTGGTAGTAAGCGGCAAAAGCTCTTGCCAGAGAAGGGGCAAGCTCAGCTTTCAGGTAAGCGTACAGCGCTTCGTCTCTCACCTTTCCGATCTTCTCGACCTCCGGCATGAGCGTTACGAGCACCCTCCTCTCGATCTCCTCGGGCTTTTCGTCGCGCATACACTGAGCCCCGATGTCGCGGAGCGCCTGCATAGTGGCCAAAGCCCGCTCCAAGACCTTCCGCGGTCGCTCCGAGATGCCGTAGTGCCCCAGGAAGAGCCGCTTCATCGGCAAGGTCTCGATCTTCTTCAGCGAAGCCATCGCCTGCCGCACGTCGGAGCGGTAGGGGCTGAAGATCCACGAGGCATCGGCATCGGCGAAGTACGCCCCGCAGAGATCGTTGATGAACAGCCCCGAATACTTCTCATCGAAGAGGATCAAGCCACTCGGCTGGTGCCCAGGGGTGAACATAACCCTGAGCTTCACTTCGTTCCCCAGGTCCACCACGTCGCCATCGCCCAGAAGTCTGAGGCGCGATGGCGGCACGGGTTCCATCTCGCCAAAGCGAGCCGCCATTTCCGGTGCAAGGTTTCTCCTGCGATTCTCGCTCTCGATGGCCGGGGCGGTGAGGTACTCGGCCCCGATGGGGTTGACGTGGACGACCGCCCGGTCGTTCTTCTTGAGAAGTGCGCCCACGTTGCCGCTGTGGTCGGGGTGTTCTGCGTGGGTGACGAAGATGTGGGCGATGTCCCCGAGCGCAAAGCCGTGGGCTCTGATCGCCTCCTGCACCGCCTCCCACGAGGTCGGCGTGCCGGTGTCGATGAGTGCCACCTCATTACCGACCACTATGTAAGCCGAGTGGTAGTGATCGAAGCCGAACATCTTCGTGTCGATGAGGTGAACGTTCTCCGCTCTGGTGGCAACGGTCATGGCCGGCTCTCTTTGTGACTGGCCCGTTCTCTGCTTCTCTGCAACCTCATGGTCCATCTCGAGAGTCCCGGAATGACCTTGCGGTAGCGGGTCCTAGTCTGATACCACCAGATACCACCGGGGGTCACGTCGGCGAACCACCAGCCGCTCAAACAACAGCAAACAGATCAAGGTTATCGAGGCAGGGCTTGTTCTTACCTTCCTCGATGCTTTTGACTATTCTCACAACAGTATCGCTAACGGGAGTCGGGATTCCATATCTCCTTCCCGTATCGCTCAATAAGCCATTGATGAAATCGATCTCGCTCTTCCTACCGTTCTCAAGGTCCTGAAGCATGCTCGCTTTGCCGCAGCGAACCGCGCCCCACAGCTCCCCGTATATACCCGAAGTCGCAAGTCTCTCTTGCTCTGTATCGAAGTCCATCAGCTCTTTGAAGTCTATACCCGGCCATATTTGAGCTAGCTCGATACCCTGAGCCTCGGCCGCGCGTATACACTCCCTCGCTATGTATTGCGCACATGCAAACGCCTTCTCATTCTCCAGTATCTCGCCGAAGCTACAACCCAGGGCGGCAGACATGCCGCTGAAGGAAGCGTTCACCAAGAGCTTACTCCAGCGGATCCCTGCAAGGTTGCCGACGAGTTCGGTCGCACACATAGCAGAGAGGGTCTTCTGAACGTTCCTCGCCGCGTCGGTCGTGCGTCCGTCCAGGGTACCCAAGAGGGCGCGCCAGTTCTCCGGAGCCGCCGTAGACTCGACCCTGCCGGGCGATAGGAAGGTACCCGCCCAGGTCACTGCGCACCCCAACGTCCGGCCGGCGCCAAAGGCGGCTGCGACCGTAGGCTCTGGAACTCCGTTCTGAAGAGTACAGACGATGCTTCGTGCGCGAAGATGAGGCCTGAGTTGCGCGAATGCAGTCTCGTTGTGTGTCTGTTTCACGAGCAAGAAGATGAGGTCGTAGTAGCCGTGCATCGCACCAGGGGTGAGAGCGCGGACGGGCACGTTCCACGAGACCGTGCCTACTATCGTGGCCCCGCCGGCGTTCAGCGCGTCTACGTGCTCCCGGTTCACATCGACGAGATCGACGGGCAGGCCGGCTCGCGTGAGACAAGCGCCAAGCATCGTCCCCATCGATCCGGCACCCATCACCGCCATACGCTGATCCGGCATCTAGGCCGCCTCCTCCCGAACATGCGGAGCCGCAGTCACGCCGCGCGGCCCTACCAGCGAAGCGGCTACGCCGACCGCGCACAGCACCGTGAAGATAGCGAACGTGATGCGCACGCTGGTCAGCACGTTGCCGTAGTCGACCGGCCCTATCGGGTGCGAGCCGACCACGACGGCCAGGACCAGCGTGGCCAGACCCATGCTGATGTTCTGGCCCGTCAGCCTCATCGTGCCGATGGTCGCCGACGCGACACCCGTGTACCGCCTGTCCACGCTGCCCATGATGGCGTGGATGATCGGGGTGGCAAAGAAGGCGAAGCCGAGGCCCAGCACGCAGAGGGTTGTGATGATGTACCAGTAAGGCGTGGTCGCGGTCAGGAAGACCAAGGCCAGAAGCCCGAGGACGCATACGGCCATTCCGGCCGACGCCACGTAGCGAGCCTGGACCCGGTCGGCTAGACGGCCCGACACCGGCGAGAAGGCGGTCTGCACGATGGTACCGGTGACGAGGACGAGTCCCGCGGCCTGCGGGTCGAGACCCCTGTTGTACTGGAGATACAGGCTCATCAGGAAGGTCATTGCATACGTAGCCGCGTAGTTGATGAACGTGGCAGCGTTAGAGTAGGCGAACACCCGGTTCCGGCGGATGAGGTCGACGTTGAGGACCGGGTCGGGTGCTCGGGTCTCCCACCAGAGGAAGCCTACTACGCCGGCGGCGCCGGCGACGATGAGGACCCAGCCGAGAGCGCCGGGCAGCAGCGAGAAGCCGATGAGGAGCGCGGTGAGCGCGCCGGCCCACACGACGGAACCGGTGACGTCGAACGGCGCCCGCTTAGGCTCGCGCCATTCGACTCCCCGCAGCCGCCAGACAGCAAGCAGGCAATCGATGGCGCCGACGACACCGACTAGGACGAAGATGAACCTCCATCCCAGGTTATGGATGATGACGCCTCCGAGCGCCGGCCCTAGGGTGAGTCCCAGATAGACGCCCCCCACCTGGAGGCCGAGCGCCCGCCCCCGGGTCTCGGGCGGATAGGCAAGGGTCACCATCGCCGTCGTGCACGCGAACAACACCGCCATACAGATCCCCTGCAGGACGCGAAGGAGGATCAGCAGGAAAACGTTGGGAGCGATGGCGGCTGCGAAGGCGATGACGGTGAACGCGATCATCCCCATGATGAAGAACCGCTTGCGCCCGTAGAGGTCGGCAAGCCGGCCTGCGGGCATAAGGAACGCGGCTGCCGGCAGGATGTACGACAGCGAGATCCAGCTCAGCGTGACTGCAGAGACGTTCCACTCCTCTTCGATGAGGGGCAGGGCGATGTTGACGGCCGAGGTCATGAAGGTACCGAGAAAGCCGGCCGTCGTCGCGACCAGGAGCACCATTCTTTGCGTCGACCGTTCCATGGCTCTCCAGCGTATACCAAAGCGGTACCAGGTGATGAACCAAAGACCACGTGATCAGTCAGCAAGCTGGCAAATACCGTAGGCACTGCTGAATGTCCGGGAAGGCGCTGCTCCGGCCGGAGCCGGTGTCGCCCCGGTACCGGTTGCTCCTATGTCAAGAGCATCGCCGGGCACAGGCCGACCTCTATGTCGAAGTCGCTCTCTTGCCGTCCTAGACGGCGATCAATGCCCGGCAGTCGGCCTCCCACGCCGACGGCTACTCATGTCAACGCTGATGGCGCGACCTTCTCGTGCGAGGCTTCCTATCGGGGAACGAGCGGGGTTGCGGTCGATCATCTCCTCATCTCATCACCGCGCGGACGTCGACGATGTGCTTCTCGAGACCGAGGTCGGACGCGTCCACCTCGATGGCGCGGCCGACGAGCTGGCTTAGGTAGATCACGGGCAGGTATTCCCAGCCGGGATGCGCCTTGGCGATCTCATCCTGATAAGCATCCAGGTTGACCTGGCACAGTGGGCAGGCGACGACGACCGCCTGGGCGCCACAGTCGCGGGCGTCGCGCAGTATCCGGTGAGTCAGGTCGACCACGACGCCGACCTCGCAGAGCGCCAAGCTGGAGCCACAGCAGTCAGTCTTGTAGTTCCACTCCACCGGGTCGCAGCCAAGCGTCTTGACGACCTCGTCCATATGTGTGGGGTACTCGGGGTCCTCCGCCAGCGTGACCTTGGGCGGCCGAGTGAGCAGGCAGCCATAGTAACAGGCGACCCTTAGTCCCCCGAAGGGCCGGGTGACCCTGGCCTTGAGCGCTTCGAGGCCGACTTCGTCGTGATACACGTCCACGAGGTTGTCGACCCGCACCGAGCCGTGATACCGGCGACCGACGACGGTGGAGACGGCCGCCGCCTCTTCCGGCTTCTGCGACTCGACGTTGCCGTTGGCAAAACGGCTGAAACAGCCCGCGCAGGGTACGGCGACAGCCTCGAGCTTCATGTCCTGCTCGACCTTCGCAAGCTCGTTGGTGGGCAGCGCCACCGCGAGCAGGCGGTTGGAGGAGTGAACGGCCGTGTTGCCGCAGCAGTCCCAGTCCGGGATCTCTTTGAGCGTGACGTCCAGCGCCGCAGCCGTAGCTTTGAAGCTGGAGTCGAGCTCCCTGGCTGAGCCGTGCAGCGAGCAACCGGGATAGTAGGCGAGCGTCTTGCTCATGACTCCCCCCCGTTTGCGCGCTCGAAGGGGCTCCGGAGTTCCAAGGTGATGGTCTCGCTGGTGCCGACCATGCGCTTCATGGCCCTCCTATCGCCGCGCTCGGGGAGCAGGCGGATCTTGCGCTTGAATACCATCTTCCGACCCAGGGGCAGATAGCGGAGCATGTCCTTAGGGCGTTTGAGTACGGCGCGCCCGACGAGTTCGACCTCGTAAAGGCGGCCCCAGCGCCGGATGCTGTCAGCATTGAGCCGTAGGACATCGGCCAGTGGCGCGCCCGCCGGGATACGGCCCTGCCGACGGGCGAGGATCTTGAGCTCGTCCATGACCGCGGCGATATCGATGCCTTGGGGACAACGCGTGGTGCAGGTTTCGCAGCCCGTGCAGATCCAGATGAACTTGTCTTCGATCGCCAAGTCCAGTTGACCGAGTTGTATGGCCCGCATTATCTGCGCGGGGTGCATGCCCGTGTAGCCCGCCACGGGACATCCACTGGTGCACTTCTTGCACTGATAGCACTTACAGACGTTCTCGCCGCAACCTCTGCCTACGGTCTCCGCAAGGCCGGGGCTCGGCGTACTGGTGGTAGCCAAAGCGGACCTCCTAGGCCACGACCGGCCGCGGCATCAGGCCGGCCGTCTCGACGATCTCCGGCACGGCCACTTCCCACTCGACGGCCATGATGTGCACGCCGGCCACACCCTCGATCTCGGCCAGTTCCTTGATCATCTCCACGGCAAGCTTCTTTCCCTCCGCCTGCTGGGGGGCTCCCTTCTCTTGGCCGGCGATCCGGTCGACGATCTCCTGCGGCACGTCCATCCCAGGCACGAACTTCTTCATGTAGTTGGCCATGCCCGCGCCCTTGATCGGCGTGAGGCCGGCCAAGATCTTGATCTCCTGGTGCAGGCCCATCGCGCGCACCTCTTCCATCCACTTCTTGAACTTCGGGATGTTGAAGACGCACTGCGTCTGCATGAAGTCGGCGCCGGCCTCGATCTTCTTCTTGAGGCGCAAGGCCCGGAACTCGAAGGGGTCGCCGAAGGGGTTCTCGGCGCAGCCAATATAGAGTTGCGGCGCCACCGCCATCTCCTCGCCGCACTGGAACCTCTTCTCGTCGCGCATGTCCTTGTACATCTTGATCAGATTGATCGCGTCGAGGTCGTGCACGCCCTTTGCCTCCGCGTGGTTGCCGAAGCTCATGTGATCGCCGGTGAGGCAGAGGATGTTCTTGATCCCCAGAGTCGACGCGCCGAGAATGTCGGCCTGCATCGCCAGACGGTTCCGATCGCGGCAGGTCATCTGCATGATCGCCTCGACGCCGTTCTGCTGCGCGGTGTAGGCCGACACCATCGAGCAGACTCGGACCACGGCGGTCTGGTTGTCTGTGATGTTGACCGCGTCCACGTAGCCCTTGAGGAGCTTCGCTTTCTCCTCGATAACGCTGCCGTCGGCACTTTTCGGTGGGCCGCACTCACCGGTGACCGCGAACGTGCCTTCGCTCAGGATCTTCTCGAGGTTGCTGCCGGCCTTGTACTCGGTTGGGGTCATACCGGCTTCGCCTCCTCGCGGACCATCTTCCGCGGACCGCCGGAGTTGCTCTTGCTCCAGTTCTTCGGCGGCCGGTTGACGTACATCATCTCTTCACGTCCCTGCGCTCTGAGGCGCTCCCAGATCAGGTGCCAGGCGCAGTCGATCTCTTCCTTCTCCGGCGTGGTGACCTCGCACTTGCCGTCGTGCGACCCGCCGCACGGGCCGTTCATCAGACTCTTGCTGCAGCGCACGACGGGGCATATGCCGGCTGTCTCTCCGATCACGCACTCGCCGCAGGCGCCGCAGCGTTCGAGCCAAACGGCGTGCTCCTGCGGCATGCCCAGCATGTTGGTGTTCACGGCCGGCAGGACGATCTTGGGCGCGAACTTCTCGGCCATGCTTTGAATACCGATGCCGCAGGCCATGCTGACGACTACGTCGGCGGCTCCGACCTTCCCGGCGATCACGTCGAGGTACTCCCACTCACATTGACGGATGGCCGATGTGTGCTCGACCTCCACCGCGCGGCCGTTCCGCGCGGCCTCGATACGCAGTTCGCTGGCGAGGATCTCCGCTTCCTTCTCGCCGCCGGTAAGGCAGATCGCGACACAGGTGTCACAGCCCGCTACCAGCACCTTCTTGCTGTCGCCGACGAGGGAGATGATCTCATCGAGGGGTTTGCGTTCGGCGGTTATCATCCTGGTTGTCCTTCCTCACTGGTGGCGACCGAGGACGAAGTTGCTTCCTCGGGCATCGCGATGTCTCCAAGCGCTTCCCGCGCGACGGCGTGTGGGCTTACGCCCTCACGCTTGACCGGGTTGGGGCCGAGTTCCTTGATGCGCTGGGTGAACTCGGTGGCGATCTCGGCGAACCTGGGTCCCATGGCCGACGACAAGTTGTACATCTCGACACGCTCGGGCTCTATGCTCAGCTCGGCGAGAAGCTCCTTGACGTGGTTCACCCGCTTGCGCGCCCACAGGTTACCCTTGAGATAGTGGCATTCGCCCTCCATGCAGCCGGCGGCGTACACGCCGTCGGCGCCGGCCTCGATGGCCCGCAGCAGGTGAATGACCTCCAGCTTGCCCGTGCAGGGCAACTTGATGATCCGGATGTTGCTGGGGTATTCCAGACGCATGGTGCCGGCCAGGTCGGCCGCGGCATAGGCGCAGTAGTGGCATGCGAACACGATGATCTCAGGCTCGAAATCCGGGTCTACGGGTCTCTTTGGCGACTCGTGGTCCACCGCGGTGCCGACTTGGGCCTCGCCCTGTGCGACTGGAGTGTCGGCGGGGGCCATCTCAGCTCACCTCCATAAAGAGGGCCTCTTCCTTGGCAAGCATCTGCGCGTCGGTGTAGTGGTGCAGCGTGATCGCCTTCACCGGGCACTCGCTGACGCAGACTCCGCAGCCCTGACAGGCGGCCGCCTCGATCTTGGCCTTCTTGGCCTCGAAGTCGATGACCGGCACCTCGTATGGGCAGATGCGCACGCAGGTGAGGCAGGCTGCGCACTTGTCCTGGTCGACTTCAGCGACGACGCCGCCCGCCTTGATCACAGGCTTGGCCAGCATGGCGGCAACCCGCCCGGCCGCAGCGAACGCCTGGCTGATAGTCTCGTCAATACTCTTGGGGTAGTGCGCCGCACCGCAGATGAAGATGCCCTCGGACGCGCAATCCACCGGGCGCAACTTGACGTGCGCCTCCTGGTAGAAGCCGTCGCGCTGCAACGGCACCTTCAGCAGCTTGCTCAGCTCGCTGCTCCCCTCGGCCGCGATGGAAGGCGGAGCCAAGACCAATAGGTCCAGTTGCACTTGGACGTCGCGGTTCAGGGAAGGCTCGTGGTAGCCGACGGTAAGAGGGCCATCGGGGTTCACCCGCGGCCCGTCGCCGTTGGTGTAGCGGGTGAAGACGACGCCCAGCTCACGTGCCCTGGTGTAGTACTCCTCCAGCAGTCCGAACGTGCGCATCTCCTTGAACCACACGTAGACCGGCCGGCTCGAGTCCCGCTCTTTGAGCTCGATGGCGTTCTTGACGCACTGCTGGCAGCAGATGCGTGAGCAATACGGGTGACCCTCCTCGAGGGATCCGGCGCATAACACGAAGCCGATCGCTTTGGCCCCGGCCAGCGCGGGGTCGTCGTCCTTGAGCATGCGCTCGAGCTCCATCTCGGTGACCACGTCGGTCCTCTTGTCGAGGCCGTACAAGTCGGGCCGTTCCTCGCGGGCCCCTGTAGCCACGATGACAACACCGTGATCGATCGAGGTACGTTTGCCGTCCTTCTCCCTGACCACGCTGGAGAAGTTGCCTACGAACCCGTGGAACTCGACCAACTCGGCCTCGAGATGGATGTGCACGTTCGGGTTGTCGATGAGGCGCCGCTCGAAAGCAGCGATTACCTTGGCGGGGTCGCTGCCCTTGATGGTCCTCCTCACCTGGAGCACGCGGCCGCCGAGCTTGGCGGAGCGCTCCACGAGATGCACCTCGTAACCCATCTCACCCAGCGCGCTGGCGGCCGTCATCCCGGCGATGCCGCCGCCCACGATCAGGACGGCGTGTGTGAGAGGCACGTCGATCTTGGACAGCGGCTCGAGCAGACGGGCGCGGGCGACGCTCATCCGCACGAGGTCTCGCGCCTTGTCCGTGGCCTTCGCGGGCTCGCGCTTGTGCACCCAACTGGCCTGGTCGCGGATGTTGGCCATCTCGAAGAGGAACGGGTTGAGCCCGGCCTCGCGGAGCGTGTCCTGGAAGATCGGCTCATGCGTGCGCGGCGTACAGCTTGCCACCACCACGCGATTGAGATGATGCTCCTCGATCTTCTCGCGGATCAGGGCGAGACTATCGCTGGAGCAGGTGAACATGGTATCGGTGGCGTACTCCACGCCGGGCAGCTTCATCGCGTACTCGGCTACGTTGTCCACGTCGATCACGCCCGCGATGTTGTTGCCGCAATGGCACACGAAGACGCCCACCCGCGGCTCTTCGCCGCATACGTCGCGCTCTGCCGGGTACACCGGATCGACGGTGAGCGTGCCCCGGCTGTCGGTGAGACCCGTCATCACCCGAGCCGCGGCGGCCGAGCCCTGGGCGACCGAGTCGGGGATGTCTTTGGGCTCGCTGAACGGACCGACGACGAAGACGCCCTCCCGGCTGGTCTCAAGGGGGTCAAACTCCTTTAACTGACAGAAGCCGTGGCGGTTGAGAGCGATACCGAGCCGGCCGGCCGCTTCTTGCCCCTTCCGCGCGGGCTCCAGGCCGGTCGAAAGCACCACCATGTCGTAGCGACTCTTGTGCAGCTCGCCGTGCTCGTCCTCCCAAGTTATGAGGAGATCCTTGGTGAGGGGATCCTCCTTGATGGTCGAGGGCCGCGAACGTATGAAGTTCACACCGCGATCCACGGCGTGCTGGTAGAAAGCGTCAAAACCCTTGCCCTGGGCGCGCATGTCCATGATGAACACGTCCGGCGAACACTCCGGCACGTGGTCGATCGTGAGCATCGCCTGTTTGTTGGCAAAGATGCAACAGACGCTGGAGCAGTAGTCATGCTCTTGATCGCGTGAGCCCACACATTGGATGAACGCCACCTTGTGGGGGTGCGCTCCGTCGCTAGGTCGCTTGACCTCGCCGATCGTCGGGCCCGAAGCGCTCAGCATGCGCTCGTACTCGAGCGCGGAAAGCACGTTGGGGTATCGTCTGTATCCGTACTCACCCTTGGCACCGGGGTCGTAGGCGTCGTAGCCCGTCGCCATCACCACGGCGCCCACATCGAGGTCTATCTCAGTGTCGCGTTCACCGTGCAGCAGGGCACCAGGCCCGCAGGCGCGTACACACTCCATACATTCCGAGCAGACGGCGCACTGCAGACAACGCTTCGCCTCCGCGACCGCTTGCTCCTCGGTGAAGCCCTGGCGCACCTCCACCCAGCTGTGGCGCCGCTCAGCTCCGGGGTGCTCGGGCATGAGCACCCGCGGCGCCCGGTCGACTTTGGCCAGCGCCTCGTCGTCAGGCCGGGCTTCGTCCAGAGGGTCGGCCCACAGCGAGACGAGCTGCTCGCCGCGCAGGTAGTTGTGGATGCTGGCGGCCGCCTTGCGACCGGCGGCGATAGCCTCGATGGCGCTCAGCGGACCTTTGGGAGATACGTCACCGCCGGCAAACACGCCAGGGCGCGGGGTGGCCAGCGTGGCGTCGTCCGTCCGCACCGCGTTCGCCTCGATCGCGATATCGTCGAGACCCTCGGCAAAGTCGTCGAAGATAGCCTGGCCGACCGAGAAGATGACCGATTCGCAGGCGATCTCGAAGAAAGAGTCGGGGATAGGCTCAGGACGGCGACGACCCCGCTCGTCGGGCTCGCCGAGCTCGCAGCGCTGCAGCTTGATTGCGCTCACCTTGCCGTCGGTGCCGAGTATCTCCACCGGTATCACCAGGTATTCGAGCCCGACCTGCTCGTCGAGGCCTTCCTCGATCTCCTCGCGAGAGGCCGGCATCTCGTCCCGCGTGCGCCGGTACGCGATGGTCACTTCGGGCGCCCTTCCGTTGACGGAGGTGAGGCGGGAGGCAGCACGCGCCGTGTCGAAGGCGACATCGCCGCCGCCGATAACCACCACTCGATCACCGACCGGCAGGGGCTCTCCAAGATTGAGCGCGCGCAGGAACTCGACCGCTTTCAGGCAGCCGTCGAGGTCGTCACCCTTGACCGGCGCCGGCGCGCTGGCGTGCAGGCCGGGGGCCAGAAAGACGGCGTGGTACCCCCCGGTCAGCAGACCATCGACAGTGAAGTCGACACCGCAGCGCTGGTTGAGGCGTAGGTCGACACCCAAAGCGCAGATCCGGTCGATCTCTCGCTGCAGCACGTCCGGCGGCATGCGGTGGTCGGGGATGCCGACCCTCAGCATACCCCCGGCCACGGGCAGCGCTTCGAAGACCGTGGTCGCGTAGCCATACTGGGCCAGGTCGCGGGCGCAACTCAGTCCGGCCGGGCCGGCGCCGACGATGGCCACCTTCTCTTCGAACACAAGTGGCAGCTTTTCGGGCATGTCAGCCGGAGCACCATGATCGCAGGCGAAGCGCTTGAGGCCGGCGATCGATATGGCCTCGTCGACCGTGCCGCGCGTGCAGGCCGTTTCGCAAGGGTGAGCGCACACCCGGCCGCAGACCGACGGGAACGGGTTGGGTTCGGCGGCGACACGATACGCATCCTCGAAACGCCGCTCGGCGATGAGCGCGATGTACCCTTGGGCCGAGGTCTGGACGGGACAATTGCTCTTGCAAGGGGCGTAGCCCTTCTTGTCGACCACGTAGGTGCTCGGGATCGCCTGCGGATAGAGCTTGTAGATGGCCGTGCGCTTGCCCAGCCCCTCGTTGTACCGATCACTGACGGTAATGGGGCAGGCCGGGACGCACTCGCCGCAACTCGTGCAGACCTCGGGGTCGACAAAACGCGCGTGGTGATAGACCTTAGCGCTGAAGTTCCCGGGCTCGCCCTCCAGGCCGGTCAGTTCCGCGTTGGTGATGATATCTATGTCCAGGTGTCGAGCTGCCTCGACCAGCTTCGGCGCGAGCGTGCACATGGAACAGTCGTTGGTGGGAAAGGTCTTGTCGAGTTGCGCCATGTGGCCCCCCAGAGCCGGCGACTTCTCGACGAGATAGACCTTGTACCCTCCTTCCGCCAGATCGAGAGAGCACTGTATACCGGCGACACCTCCACCAAGCACGAGGGCGGCGCCGGTGGACTTGCGGGCCATCAGCGGCATGCTTACTCCTTCATCGGAATCGCAACGGGCCGAAAAACGCTTGTCGACCACACCCGACGTCCAACACGGGTTCTTTGCGAGGGGCTTAAAATTACCAAAGTGGTTTAGTATCGTTTGCATTATATAGACTCGCCGTCAATTTGACCGGGATCGCGGCCGCCTCATCGTACTGCGAAGGAATCTAGTAGCGGGGGCAGGTTGCTTGGCGGGCAACACCGAAAGGAAGCCATGAGCGAGACACACACTGGCGACGTGATCGAACTTAAGGCGTCCCTCCTGGTGGAGGGCGTGAGGGCCACCGAAGAAGCGATGACAGGGGTCGGTTCGGACTACAAAGAACAGAACCACGGCCTCTTTGGTTGGGATATGGAAGACCATGCAGACGCCGATCTGCCGGACGATCTTCTCTTGCCTGACGGGACCGTGGTTCAGTTTCGGATGAACTCATCATCGCCGTTTTGTGTGCGGGCCGACGACGGCGTCTTGCGGCTGTTCCAAGGCGAGAGGGACCTGTGCGAGGTCAGGTGGATCAAGCGGCCCGCCTTCTACGCTCGCGAGCTTGCCGCGGGCAGAGAAATGGTTCAGATCGGGCAGGTCGGAGGAGAGGACTGCCTGTTCTTCTGTTACCACAACTACTGCAGTCACTTTGCTCAGGGGCGACAGTGTTTGTTCTGCAATCTCGTTTCTACGTCCCAGACATACGATTCCGTGCTGAAGAAGAAGGAGGCGGATCTGATCGGTGAGGTTGCCGCTGCCGCGTGGAGCGAGGGAATCGTGAATCATGTCCTACTCACCGGCGGCTGCTTCGCCCACGAACGAGAAGTGTCCGTGGTTGGAGACATCTTTGCCTCCATCCGGAAGCAAAGAGGAGTGGACCGCATCCCGGGTACGGTCCTCCCATCGCCTGCGAAGGGGGACGACATAAAGCGTTACTACGACACTGGGATACAGGCCATCGGATACAGCATGGAGATCTGGGACGAGGCGCTTTACCAGGCCATCTGCCCTGGGAAGGCGGAAGGCACGTCGCATGCGCAATTCCTTCGGTCGATCGAGAGCGCCGTCAGCGTATTTGGCGAGGGCAATGTCTATGGGGTCTTTGTCATGGGTCTGGAGCCCAAGGACACTTTCCTTGAGGGCGTGAAGACCCTGACGGGCATGGGAGCCAATGTTGTCCCGTTCGTCTGGTCGCCCAATCCCGGCTCCCGTCTTGCCGGTCACAGGGCGCCATCCGGAAGATGGTATTCCGAGGTCATTCGTGAGGCCGCGGATCTGGTGCTGGACGGCAGTCTGCCCTCAGGAGTCGAGAACCACTGCTACCGCTGCGACGGCAACAACCTCCTGCACGACGCGCTCCGGGAGAGAGGTGTGAGCTAGCCGGCGCCGTTCAGGGGAACCCCATCGTTCGGTCACAACCGGCTAGCACCAGGCTTCGGCCTGGCTGCCGCCGCCGTCGGACGTCCGTCTTTCTTCCTTGAGCGTGAACCACTCGTCCAGTCGCTCCCGTAGGTCGCGCTTCTGCTCGGCTCCGACCGCCTTGGAAAGTGCTTCGATGATCGTCGCCTGAGCTGCCGACACGTGGGGTGAGATGCGGTAGTGCATCCATAGACCTTCCCGACGGTCTTCCACCAGCCCAGCGTGATAGAGATACCGCAGGTGGCGCGAAGCTTTCGATTGGGTCAACCCGAGGGCCCCGACAAAATCGCAGACACAGAGCTCCTCTCGTTCGAGGAGAAGCGTCATGATCTGCAACCTCGTTTCGTCGGAGAGGGCCTTGAAAGTGTCAGCCAAGTCGTTCATGTATGGGCTCGTTCCCATTCGGCGTTGACGTACCTAAAGGATAGCCAATTCATCCGTCACCCGCACTACGCCGCACAGGATGATCCTCCTCAAGGATCGCCTGCCGCCGCGATCTCTTCGGCATCCAGACGCGTGGCTTCCTCGTCCACCCGACCACGTGATAGCGACGACCGCGGCCATGGCGTCCTTCACGTGCTTCCAAACGTGGTTCTCTTTGTAGAAGCGCCGCAGTTCTTCAAGGGGCGGGAACGAGATGCACCTTCCCTGGCACAAGTTTCCGCGGGTGGAGCGGCCAACGTTGCTCGATCTCCGGACGGGAGTGGCGTGAGCTGCGCGTAGGTCCATTGAGAGCGTCTCCTTGCTCACCTTCCGCGACGTAGCATGTCGGCGAGCGCGGCCGGCAGACCGGCGGCAAGGACTGCGTCGGCGGCAGCCCCCACGTCGTACGCGGCCCGGACGATCTCCACGTCCACCGGTGCTTCGATTGACGACCTTAGGAGTACATACGCGGCTCGAGGGTCCCCGTCCTTGGGTCGCCCGGCCGAACCCACGTTGACGAACAACGTCTTTCCATACCAGCGGAACCAGGGGTCGTGGGTGTGCCCGAAGGCAAGGACGTCATCCGATTCGGCTTCCGCCAGTCGCCGGTAGGTCCGTTCATCACGGTCGCGCGAGAGGTATTCGTTGATGCGCCGGGGACTGCCGTGTACCAAGTGCACCTTCTTGCCGGCGAGGTCCGCATGCAGCTCCCGCGGCAGGGCGCGCAGGTAGGCCTTCCTCTCGGCCGTCACCGTGGCGACGGTGAAGGCGTAGGCAGCCTCGCCGATACGCTTGGCCTCCGCGTCGGCGTAGAAGCAGCCGCAGTCGCCCGTCTCCCAGGCCACCCCTTCATCGTAGTTTCCGAGGATGCTTTCGATGCCATTGCTGCGAACCAGGTCGATCACCCCGTTGGGATCGGGGCCGTAGCCCACCAGATCACCCAGGCAGTAGACCCTGGTGATCTCTCGGACCCGCAGATCGTCGAGGACTGCCTCGAGGGCGAGCCGATTCCCGTGCACGTCAGAGAGAAGCGCTAGAGTCTCGATCGTTCGCTCAATCTCCGGCCGTTTTTCGTGTCCACCAGCGTGCTGGGTCGCTATCGTGGCTTCGTCGCGCAAATGCTCGCCGATAGGACATAGTCCTCCATCTTGGTGCCAGGCTGCCACTCGCGGATGAACTCCCGGCTCTCTTCCTTGGGCTTGATGTCGATGCCGACGAAACCGGCCTCTGCCAACATAGTCTCGAGCTCTTCCACCCGCGCCGCCCCTGAGATGCAGCCCGACAGCAACTCCATGTCGTCCCGCCATTGCTGGGGCAGCTCCGCCGTGGCCACCACGTCGCTCACCGCGAGCCGGCCCCCTGGTTTCAGGACTCTATACGCGTCCCGGAAGACCGCCGGCTTGTCCGGCGACAGGTTGATCACGCAGTTGGAGATGATCACGTCAACCGTCGCGTCGGCGACCGGCAGATGCTCGATCTCGCCCAGGCGAAAGTCGATGGTGCCATAGCCGGCTTCACGGGCGTTCTCGCGAGCCCGCCTCACCATCTCCGGGGTCATGTCCACCCCGATCACGGCGCCCTCCGCTCCCACCGCCCGCGCGGCCAGGAAACAGTCGAAACCGGCGCCGGCGCCCAGGTCGAGCACCGTCTCCCCGGGTTTGAGAGCGGCGATGGCCTGCGGATTGCCGCAGCCGAGCCCGAGATTGGCCCCCTCCGGGGCAAGAGCCAGGTCCTCCTCGGTGTAGCCAATCATCCGCGACATCTCTCCCGGATCGGCCACCGCCCCGGGTGGCAGAGGACCGCAGCACGACGAACCCGGTCCGCAGCCGCACGAAGCCGTGCCGACACCCGCCTCGGCTATGTCCGCATAGCGCGAACGGACGGCGTCGCGCACCGTCTCCTCTTCTTTGTCCTTAGACACTATTCATCCCCTCTCTTGGTCTGTGTTTTGATCGAGTGGCCGATCACGGTCGGGCAGCCCAGATCTCCTACATCTGCCATCGCCACCGCTTCGTCCGTTTCCGTGGCCGGCCAATATCGGCGCTTCAGCCAGAAGGCCACGTTGACGAGGCCGATCATGACCGGCACCTCCACCAAAGGACCGATGACGGCGGCGAAGGCCTGAGCCGAAGCCAGTCCGAAGACGGATATGGCTACGGCGATGGCCAGCTCGAAATTGTTGGAGGCGGCGGTGAAGGCAAGAGTTGTGCTCTTGCGATAGTCGGCTCCCACTCGCTTGCCCATGTAGAAGCTGACGAAGAACATGACCACGAAGTAAATAAGCAGCGGAATAGCCACGCGCACCACGTCCAGAGGCAACTGCACGATGATCTCCCCCTTGAGGGAGAACATCACCAGGATTGTGAACAGGAGCGCGATCAGGGTGATGGGGCTGATGCGAGGGATGAACTGGTGGTCGTACCACTCTTTACTCTTGAAGCGCAGCAGGGTGAAGCGGGTGATGATACCCGCGACAAACGGGATGCCCAGATAGATGCCCACACTCTTCGCGATCTCGGCCATGCTCACGTTCACCTCCGTCCCTTCCAACCCGAACCAGCCGGGCAGGACGGTGAGGAACACATAGGCGTAGACCGAGTAGAACAGCACCTGGAACACGGAGTTGAAGGCCACCAGTCCGGCAGCGTACTCGCTATCCCCCTTGGCCAGCTCGTTCCAGACGATGACCATGGCGATACAGCGGGCCAGTCCGATCATGATCACGCCTTGCATGAGTCCCGGCTTGTCGGACAAGAGCAGAATGGCCAGGAAGAACATGAGGATGGGACCGATGATCCAGTTCTGCACCAGCGAAAGCCCCAGGATCTTCGTGTTCCTAAAGACGTCGCCCAATTCTTCGTAGTGGACCTTGGCGAGCGGCGGGTACATCATGACGATAAGACCGATGGCGATGGGGATGGAGGTGGTGCCGATGGAGGCGCTTTCGATGGCTTTGCCGATCTGGGGCCAGAGGTAACCGGCGGCCACGCCGATGGCCATGGCCAGGAAGATCCACAGGGTCAAGAACCTGTCGAGAAAGCCAAGACGCTTCATGCTCAATCCAGCCTCGTCGCGTATACCCGTTTGCACGGATGTAATGGTATCGCAGTTTCAGCCAGACATACGTGCGGGGCTTTCATCGGATGCCCGCTAGGGTTGCGCGGAGACAGGGCTCGGCCGATGGCAGTGATTCGATCAAGTCCACCTCCCTGGTCCACGGCTCCAGAGCGATCCGTTCGGCGTGGTCCGCGAGCTCCCGGAGATGCGCGGCCTCGTGGTCTCGGCGTGACCGGAGCACTGGGTCCCTCAACTCCAGCGGAGTCAGACTCTGGTTGACCACCCAGGCGAACGGCTTGATGCCGGCCCGGGCGAGGTCACGCTCGAGCTGCATCGCCTCGTGAATGGGCGTGGCTTCCGGGAGAGTGACCAGTAGGACGCTGGTGCGCGAAGGATCCCGCAGACGCGGCAGCAGGCGCTGGACGGCCTCGGGGTTGCCGCTGGCCTTCCTGAGCACCTGGCGGTGATACGCCTCCGCGGCATCGAGCAGGAGCACGGTGTGACCGGTGGGCGCCGTGTCGATGACCACGAACTGGTCCTCACCCCGTGCCACGGTCTCTGCAAACGCTCGGAAGACGGCGATCTCCTCGGTGCAAGGAGAGCGCAGGTCCTCTTCGAGGAGGGCGCGGCCTTTCGCATCGAGGCCGCTTCCCGCCGTGGCAAGAACGTCCTCAGTGTAGAGACGCGTCTCTAGCGTGGGGTCTATCCGCGTCACCTGGAGATTGGGCGGCCGCTCGGGCACGAACCGCTCGACGTGCGCCGCCGGGTCGGTGGTGGTGAGCGTCACCTCGAACCCGCGCTGCGCCAGTTGGCTGGCGATGCGAGCCGCCACTGTGGTCTTGCCCACCCCGCCTTTGCCCATCGTCATCACCACGCCTCTTCCTTGCGCGGCGATCTGCTCAACGAGTGCTTCCAGGTGGTCGCCGCGGAACGTGTGCGTGACCGCCGACTCGGTCGACTCTGGGCCGGCCCCGTTCCTCCCTAGCCTGCGGAAAGCTTCGATACCGACGAGTTCGAACGACACCAGCGGGATGTTGATGCGCGGAAGCCTTCGAAGCCCTTCGGGCATGCGCTCGAGCGCCGCCAGGCCCTGGTCCTCCATCGCCACCGCGGTGGGGTCCGTCCTATCCTGAGCGCCAAAGACGCCGTTTACGATCAGCCGGATGTTCTGCATGCCGAGTTCCGATAGCTCCGCCCGCGTACGGTCCGCCTCGTTGAGGGCGGAACGCTCCGCCCGAGCCACCAACAAGAGCGCAGTTTGAGTCGCGTCCCGGAGCGCCGCGTTGGAAGCCGCGTAGAGCTCGCGCTGGGCCTGAAGGCCGGAGAGAGGACCTAGACAGGACGTGCCGCCCACATTGGTCTCGAGGAAACTCGACCAGGCGGCCGGTAGCTCCAGGAGGCGCAGCGTGTGGCCCGTGGGCGCCGTGTCGAAGATGACGTGATCGAACTCCCGTGTGGCCTCGACGTCACCGAGCAACTTGGAGAATTCGTCGAAGGCGGCTATCTCCACGGTGCACCCGCCGGAGAGTTGCTCCTCGATGCTGGCCACAGCGGCCGGAGGCAATACGTCCCGGTAGGGGGCGACGACGCGCTCTCGGTACTCGTGTGCGGCCCGCTCTGGGTCGATATTGAGCGCCAAGAGACCGGGGACGCCCGGGACGCCGGTCGGTGCACCATCGAGCTTCACGCCCAGCACTTCATCGAGGTTCGATGCCGGATCGGTGCTGACAAGCAGTACTCGCTTGCCGGCGTCGGCCAGGCCGATCGCCGTGGCGCAGGCCGCAGAGGTCTTGCCCACACCGCCCTTGCCGGTGAAGAAAAGGATTCGGGTAGGATCTTCAAGTAGCGGTGGTGTCTTTGTGAACATCAGCAGCAACTGCCACTCTCGCTTGGCGCTTCGCCTGGCTCCGACTGTCCGCAGCAGCTGGTGGGCTCGGCGTCCACGCTCTCACCCGTGGCGGCGTTCATCCCGACTTTCTCCGTGTCTCGGATCAGATACTTCTCGGCCAGCTGGAAGACAGCTCTCGCCGGCGCCTCCTTGACGTTTTGAGCCATCTTCACGGCGGCCAGCATGTCCTCGCGCGACACGCCCAGTTTCCGAGCCCTGTGGAAGTGGAACTTGAAACAGGGCTCGCAGTTGGAGGCAATAGCCGCGCCGATGGCCACCAACTCGGCGACGGCCTCTGTGAAGATGCTGGGAGCGGGCGCATCCAAGCCGGCCCATATGGCAAGCTCATCGCGCGAGGGATAGCGGCCGCTGCTTTTGACCTCACCGTCGACCTTCAGCAGCGGAAGCGCTTCCTCGCCCTGTGCTTCGAGGGCCGACTTCACGGTCGCGTCTGTGGCGAAGGCTCCCGGCTGCTGAGACAGATTGAAGCGCTCCACGAAGATACCTTGGCTCTTCAGCCAGTCGAGGTCGGCGGCAAAGCGCACGAGTTGGGGGTCGACGGAGGGGCCGCAGATGCCGGTGGAACAGCACATCGCGGGGTCGAATACGTGAAAATCAACCATCAGTTGTGACTCCTTCTCTTTGGTATCTTGCGTGGGGCCTACCCAAGAACGACCGCTACAACGTCGACACCAACTGCTTCAAGCGGAGCAGCGTGTCGGTCTTGGTGCAGTAGCAGATGCGGGGGAGATCCACCTCGCCCTCGATGAGACCGGCTTCCTTGAGCACCTTCAAGTGCTGTGAGACGGTCGACTGGGCCAGCGGGATCTGCTGAAAGAGCATGCCGCACATGCAACCAGGCTCCTGGGTGAGTAGTCGCAGTATGCGAATCCGGACCGGATGACTGATGGCTTTGGCCAGCCGAGCCAGTTCTTCATCTTCCTCTTCATGCGAAAGGGGTCGCTCGTCTAGTGCCGCGGTGCCAGGTTCACGGTAGTTCTCCTGGTCGATTCCTGCTATTTCAGTGCTCATGTGTTCGCTCCAGTGAGTAAATCGTTGATTTACGATACACGATAGGGGAGGGACCTGCAACCCTGGCGAATTGCCTCACCTAAAAAGTACTTGAAATCCTTTCGTTGCCTCAGCTAAGGAGGTACTCGAAATCGACTGCCGATTGTCTTGCTTGAGACGAGGCCCCAGCGGGGGGTCCGAGCAGGCAAGGAGGTGGCCGACCGGTGGCGTTTTCTATGCAGGAAAGACAGGCGGTTCTGCGGGAGTTGGCGGGACGGTATCGGCAGGCGGGCAAGAAAGAGCGAGGTCTCGTCCTGGGTGAGGTGGTCAGGCTGTGCGGCTACTCCCGCGCCTATGCGGCGAGGAGATTGCGCCTCTATGCCCTCTACGGTACCCCGAAGGAGCCCCCGAAGCGGGCGCGAAAGCCGGTCTACGGCCAGGAGACCCTCATCCCCCTTCGCAAGGTCTGGGCCGTCTTGGGAGCCCCCTGCGGCAAACGCCTCGCACCCTTGCTCTCGGAGATCGTGCCCATTCTCGAGAGCTACGGCGAGCTGCACGTAAGTGCCGAGGCCCGCGCCAAGCTGCTCTCGGTCTCGGCGGCCACCATCGATCGTCTCTTGGCCGAGGAGCGAGGAAGCTACACACTCAAGGGCAAGAGCCGCACCAAGCCGGGTAGTCTCCTTAAGAGCCAGATCGCCGTGCGCACCTTCACGAAAGTGGGACGAGGGCCGGCCCGGATTCCTCGAGATCGATCTTGTGAGTCACGATGGCGGCCTGGCTTTAGGGCGACTGGATCCAGACACTCGATGCCACCGACGTCTACTCCGGCTGGACCGAGACCCGAGCGGTCAGAAACAAGGCCCAGCGCTATGTGTTCGCGGCTCTGCTTCATATCCGCAAGAACCTCCCCTTCCCGCTTCTCGGCCTGGATTCGGATAACGGAAGCGAGTTCATAAACGATCAACTCTCCCGCTACTGCCAGCACGAGGGGCTCACCTTCACCCGGGCCCGTCCCTACCGCAAGAACGACTCCTGCTTTGTGGAGCAGAAGAACTGGACGGCGGTCCGGCAGACGGTGGGCTATGCGCGCTACGACACGGCCGAGGAACTCGCCCTCCTCAACGAGATCTACGCCACCTATCGGCTCTTGCACAACTTCTTCTTGCCGCAGATGAAGCTCATCCAGAAGACGCGGCTCGGGGCCAAGGTCCACAAACGCTATGATGAGGCCCGGACCCCCTACGCACGTCTGCTTGCCTCGGGGTTCCTCTCGGCGGAGGAGGAGCAGTGCCTCCGGGTTCTCTACCGCACGCTCAACCCGGCGGCCTTACGACGGGAACTGGATCGACTTCAGCTCAGGCTGCAAGATATGACACGGCGCAAAGAACGACTCAGGCAAAAGGAGGTGAGAGCCGCCGGTGCTTGAGTACTTTATTCGTGAGGCAACGAATCACTTCTTGAGTACTTTCTTACGTGAGGCAATAGGTCAGGCGGTCGAACGATGGGCGCAAGAGAGCTGGAGCCTCGCCAAGTG
This sequence comes from uncultured Actinomycetes bacterium, assembly GCA_963806155.1. GTDB lineage: Bacteria > Actinomycetota > Thermoleophilia > RBG-16-64-13 > RBG-16-64-13 > CAVPLM01. The sequence continues at coordinate 292,123 of CAWDXC010000011.1, read as the reverse complement.
GGCGGCGCACCGGTAACAACTGATCGGCCTCCTTGCTGGCGCAACGGCGGTACGAGCAGCGTAGAGACCCCGTCGACGCATGTTCGGCGTCAGCCAATCTTCATCGTGGGCATCGCACTTCTCTCCTGCCTCCTCACTCACTCACCTATCTTCTGCCCCCGACGTGTCGCTCGTGTGTACACGCTTGCACGGGTATAATGGTGGCGCAGTTCCAGCCAGGAGTGAATGAGGACAGAAACGGCAACAGGCCTGCTGCAATCCCTCAAGGCTTCTGAGGCAGGGAAATGTGCCTCCAGTTGATTGCCCTCCTGGTCGTGCAGAAGGAGTTGCGCGCATGTGGCTTCGCGGGAGCTTTGGGCTAATCAAATGACAAGCACTCTGACCACCTTTCCTAAGCGCGGCGAGTTCGAGAAAGCTAGGCGTGCCCTCGAGGATCTAGGCCTAGACTACGAAGTCATCTCGCCCGACCCGGGCTATGCGCGGGTTGGCACGCTGTCTCTGGCGGTGGACGCCGAGACGCGTCTCCGGCTTGCTCCGCGCGACGGCGACTTCGTGTGCTCCGGCTGGGTGGACTACCGGCCGGCAGCCGTCTCTGTTCCACCCGATCCCCCGCCCGAGTTCCCGGAGGACGTGTTCGGAAGGGCCGCCATCATGGTTCTCGCCCCGTGCGTGGCTGACCCGACGAAAATACGCCTCGTCGCCCACATCGGCAGAGACCTGACCGCGGTCTTTCCCTATCTGAACACGGAGATGCGCAATGCTTCCTATAACCGAAACGGGCCCACCCTCACGTTCATGGACGGCTACCGCATGATCTCTCTTTATCCGCGCCGGATCGCCCTCGCCAAGGCCGATGAGCTGGTGGATGCCTGGAGGACTCTGGAGACCATCCGCTGCCGAGCGAACACCATTTGGGCCCGGCGCGCAGAGATCCAGCCCTGCTACGAGATGCGCAAACGCCCGCCGATGCTGGAGATCTTCAAGCGCCTCCCGCGCACCAATTGCCGCCTCTGCGGAGAGCCGACCTGCATGGCCTTTGCGGCGCAGGTGTGGCAGGGTCAACGGCCGGTTCGCGACTGCTACCCGGTCTTCGAGGAAGACCAGCGCCACCTCAAGGACGCACTTGTGGAGATATGCCTCGGTCTAGGAGTAGCCTCGTGATTCTGGGAGCCAAGGCAGCTCTACACCGACCCCCGGGTACTTGAAGCATTCGGACGATCGAACGGCGCGGTCTGATCGTCCCAGCTAACAATGAACACCGACCCTTCGTGGGTGGCGGGACCCCGGGCTGCAGGAGCTGATCGGGTCGAGATCAACTGCACCACCGTGTCGTAGAACGAGACGCTGCCCCGTACCGGATCGAACATATATGTGTTCGTGAGCGTGGGGTCGGCTCGCAATCATCGGCGGACGGCACTCCGTCGGATGTACCGGGACCGCACATCGGCAAAATGTCGGCAAGTCGGTTGTCGGGGCGAGAAGCAGCTCGTGCGGCTGAAGAACAAAGCCCGGCAAAACTGAGCTTTTTCGTAAGCAGAGGCAGGACTTGAACCTGCGACCCTCGGGTTATTAGTGGCGTTCGGGTGGCTTCGTGCCGCGACGGCGGGCTTTCTTGCGTGGAACGAAGCGCCGGATAGCCGCGCCGGCCAGCGGGAAGACTGCCAACGCCGCCACCGGCACGCCGGTCGTCTCCGGCCCCGGCGCTGGGGACAGCGTTGTCGTCGGTGATTCGGTGGTGGGAAGATCGGGCGAGGTCGTCGCCGTGGGGCTTTCGGTCGTGGCTGTTGTGGTCGTCGTGAGGCTCTCGGTAGTCTCGAGGCTCTCGGTCGTCGGAGGTGCAGTCGTGGTCGACGTGGTTACGCTGCCGCCGAAGGCGAGGGCGTCCTCCAGCACCACGTCGTAGGTCACGGAGCCGCTCGCTCCGGCTGCCAATGTCCCGATGTTCCACCGAACAGCCGTCCCGTCGAACGTCCCGTCCGCGGCGATCGCTTCAACGTTGGCGATATGGGCCGTATCCAGCTCGTCACGGAGAAGCACCCCCGCGACCTCTTCCGGTCCGGGGTTCCCGTAGTCGATGCGGTAGTGCACGCGGTCTCCCGGGCTGAGGTTTCCGTCTAGATCGAGATCGTCGTATCCCAGGGCCCGTTCGCTGAGCGTAAGGGCAGACGGGTCCGGGTCCGTCATCAGGCTCTTGGTTCTCCAGAAGGTTGGAGACTCTGTCGACGACAGACCGGCCACTACCACGGACAGGATGACCGACGTGGCAACGGGCTCCCGGTTGTCCGCAATGAGCACCGCGATGTTGACCACATCGGTGGGCCCCGCTACTATCGTCGGCGCTGGGGTCATCGGTGGTGCAGTCGTGGTGGTGCTCTTGCTCGTCGGAGAGACCGTGGACGTTGTCGACGCCGAACCGGCTACTACCACGGAGACAGCGGCCGACGTGGAGACAGGTTCCCGGTTGTCCGCACTGAGCACCGCAATGTTGATCACTTCGGCGGACCCCGTCGCAGGCCCGGCGTTGTCGTCGTCGGACTCTCCGCCGTCGCCGTTGTGGCCTTCGTCGGACTCTCCGCCGTCGCCGTTGTGGCCGTCGACAGGCTCTCGGTCGTCGCCGTTGTGGCCTTCGTCGGACTCTCCGCCGTCGCCGCTGTGGCCGTCGACAGGCTCTCGGTCGTGGCCACTGTGGTCGGTGGCCATCAGTGTTATGGTCGTCGTGTGGCTTTCGGTCGTGGCTGTTGTGGTCGTCGTGAGGCTCTCGGTAGTCTCGAGGCTCTCGGTCGTCGGAGGTGCGGTCGTAGTCGGCGTGGTTGCGCTGCCGCCGAAGGCGAGGGCGTCCTCCAGCACCACGTCGTAGGTCACGGAGCCGCTCGCTCCGGCTGCCAATGTCCCGATGTTCCACCGAACAGCCGTCCCGTCGAACGTCCCGTCCGCGGCGATCGCTTCAACCTTGGCGACATGGGCCGTATCCAGCTCGTCACGGAGAAGCACCCCCGTGACCTCTTCCGGTCCGGGGTTCCCGTAATCTATGCGGTAGTGCACGCGGTCTCCCGGGCTGAGGTTTCCGTCTAGATCGAGATCGTCGTATCCCAGGGCCCGTTCGCTGAGCGTAAGGGACACCGCGCCGGAGACCGGCATGAAGCCGGAGCTGTGAGGATGGCAGGTCAGGCAGTCGCCCGGTGCGGACGATGCGGAAACGGACTGCTGCGTGTCCGGATCGCTGTGGATCGCGTTGAGGTCGTGGCATCTTGCACAAATCGCCGCCCCATCGGCCTGCAGCAGCTTCATGCTATCGGCCTTGTGCGGGACGTGGCAGCCGTCGCAGGGAATGGAAAACGGAGCCGCCGCTCCGTCGTAACCGGCATTGGAGTGCGTCTTGATGGGGCCCGTCGATTCGGCAAGGCTGGTGGACGTTTCGGAGGGAAGGATCTCGGCGTGCGCGGAGACTGCCAGCGCCATCAGTGCCACCATTACAGCACCAAGGACCAGCGCCAGCCCAAGACGCGAGCGTCCGGTCACAGCGCGAATCTTAGGTGACTTCAACAAACTGGCTCTCCTCTATTCCACGCAACCGCCTCTTACGCACCCGCCCCTTGTTGGGAAGCCGGCAGATCGAACACGAAGAGGCCGGCGTAGCGGTCGACGACGTAGAGTTTGCTATCAATGATCTTCAGTCCATGCGGAGCCTCAAAAAGCGAGGCCGAGTTCTGGTCGGCGGGGTCCTCGCGCCCGACGAGCCCGAGATAGGTGCCCGTCTGGTCGAATACCTGGACAGCTGCTCCCAGCCCATCGCTGACGTAGATGTTCCCTGCGTCGTCCACGGCCACTGCCTTTGCGCGCGAGAACTTACCGGCCGTATCACCCGATTCTCCGAAAGCCGACAGGAACGCGCCGTCCGCTGAGTACTTCTTCACCTGGGAATTCAGGATGTCCACCACGTAGACGTTCCCATCCTTGTCGAGCGCGAGCCCGCCCGGCACGTTGAACCCGTTCTCCCCCGTGGCAGGCATGCCACTGCCTACTGTCCAGAGCAGATTCCCGTCTGCACCGTACTTGATCAGCCTATGGTTGTTCGCGTCGCTCACCGCAAAAGAACCGTCGCTCCAGACCACGATACCGATCGGCCGAGGGGGCAGGGCGTCTGCGGAATCACCCTTCGCCAGGCTGAACACCCGGCTCACCGTCCCCGAAGGGGCCACGATGAGTACCTGTCCTGCGCCGGAGTCGGCCACATAGAGCTGCCCCTGGTCGCTGGCGGCCGCCATCGGACCGGATAGGACGAGCTTTGGATCGACGCTCTCGTCCAACACGCGAAAACTCTTCCCGTCGGCACTCACCTCCAGGAGGCGGCCGTGGCCGGTATCGATCAGGAACATCGTGCCGTCGAGTAGCGCCACGTCCGCGGGCTGAGCGGCCTGCTGGGAGGGGTCGATATCGACGTGCAGAGCGAGTGTCGCCTGCCACACCTTGTCAGACACCACCCGCGACTCATTCTCAGCCCCCTGCCCGGGAACCAACTCCCCTGCCGACGTGGGAACCTCGTTCTCCTCGGGAGATGTACATCCGCCGATGATGATCGCCGCTACAAGGACTATGGCAACCCCCGCAGCAACGAGGTATCTACTCCCCCTCGATCTCATCGGGTCTCCCATCGAGCTGTTTTAACCACATCGGAAAGACGCTGCGGCGCACAGCCACGTTCCTCCCTACGAATGGCACCAAATACGGACTACTAGTGGCAGTTGATGCACAACTCCGCGTTGGTCATGGTGTTCAATGAATCTTCATCGGTCACCGAACCGTGCGGCGTGTGGCACGTTTGGCAAGCCAGCACAGCGTTGGCAGCAGTAGATACGCGGTGAGTCTCGGGATCAAACAACCTCGTGCCGCTGTAATCGCCGGCAGCGGGATTCCAGATCGCGTCGACAGGCGTACTCCAGGCGCTGGGAACGATGCCGGTCTTGTGGTTGATGCTGGTGCCACCGACGCTCGCGTCGAGGTTGCCGGCGTGGCAACTGGCGCAGACGTCGCCTCCGGGGGTGATCCCGTAGATCAAGAAATCGGTGTTGCCGTCGTCATGCGGGTCGTGGCACAGATCGCAGTCCCGGCCGGGTCCGTAGGGCTCACCTTCGTTCGGCCCGCTCGTCCTGAGCGTGCCCGCCGACTTGGTCCTGTGATTTGCCTTGGTGGGTTCGAATACAGAGGAGGTGCCCGTTACCGCGACGGTCCCATCATGGCAGCTGTAGCACAGCGGCTTGATGGCCGTGGTCGAACTAGGACCAACGGAACCACCACCACCAGAGGTATTGGGGGTCCGGGCCCAAAGGAAGGCACCCTCGGCGTCGTGCGGCATGTGGCACCCCGCGCACGGATTTGCCGCTCCTCTCGTGATGTCGTGAACGGTGTTTATCACGCTCGAATGTTCGCCAGGCGCAGCCAGGCCGGTCGAAGCGAACGCCACGAGGAGGACGACGAATACGACTAGAGCAACGCTGACCAAACCAATCTTATTGCCCAAAGATGTACCTCCTCTGCAACGTTCAACCCCCTACCCACCATAGGTGAAATGAGCCGCATATAACTGTACCATGGCTGCCAAAGAAAGGGCCACTAGCGAGGTGGGACCGGAAGACTGAGGCAGACCTAGAAAACCGGCAGCCGCGCTTGCGGTGCGGGCTATTCAGGACCTTGCGCGCCGGCCGCGCTTCCACAGGCGGCGGAGAAGGTCCAAAGCTCCTTGGACAACGTCTAGCCGTCCGGCGCGCGGAAGCTATAGCCGACACCCGGGTAGGTCAAGATGTACTCGGGATGCCGTGGGTCTATCTCCAGCTTGTTGCGCAGGTAGCCGATGTAGACCCAGACGTACTGGACCTCGTCGCGATAGGCAGTTCCCCAGACACGCGCCAAGAGTTCCTCACGCAAGATGACCCGGCCGGCGTTTCGGCACAATTCCGCCAGCAGCTTGTACTCGGTGGCGCTGAGACGCACCTCCTCGCCGCGCATCTCCACTCTTCGCCGCTGGAAGTCGATGACGAAATCGCCGCAGCGAAACTCCGTGCCGGGACCTCCGGTGTCGCTTGCCCGCGTGCGGCGTAGCAGCGCCCGCACGCGGGCAAGCAACTCCGGCGTGTTGAAGGGCTTGGTCAAGTAGTCGTCAGCTCCCGCATCGAGGCCCTCGACCTTGTCGGTTTCGTTGATCCGGGCGGTGAGCATGAGAATGGGCACGCTCGATTTCTCGCGCAGCCGCCGGCACACTTCAAACCCGTCCATATCCGGCAGCATGACGTCGAGGATCACCAGATCGGGCCCGCGGGCAGCGGCGGCCAGGAGCGCCCCCCTGCCGTCGCGGGCCACGCTGACCCGGTAGCCGCTGGCCTTGAGCTCGCTGCGGAGGAAGGCGAGCAGGCGCGGCTCGTCGTCTACGACCAGGATGTCACCCTGATGCACGCACTATCCTCACGCGGCTCGGTGTCTCGGTAGAGTGAAGTAGAACGTGCTGCCCTTGCCGGCCTCGCTCTCCACCCAGATGCGGCCCCCATGCGCCTCTACGATCCCTTTGCAGATGGCCAGACCGAGCCCCGTGCCTCTCGCCCGTCCCACGTTGGCGCCGTCGCCACGGTAGAACGGCTCGAAGATGCGCTCGTACTCGTCCGCGCGCACTCCCACGCCGCGGTCGGCGACGGCGAATCGTATGTCCGCCCCGACCGAGCGTGCGGAGACCGTGACCGGGGAGGGAGGCCTGGAAAAGTTCAGCGCATTCGAGAGGAGATTGCCGAGGACCTGGTGCACGCGCTCCGGGTCTCCCCAGGCGAGCGGAAGGTCGGGATCCGCCTCGCACGCGATCACGCGGCGCTTCGCGACGGGCCGGATCTCGGCGATGGCCCGCTCGATCACACCTGCGGGCGAAAACGTTTCCCGATTCAGACCGGGCATTCCGGCCCTTATCCGTGACATGTCCAGGGACTCTTCGACCAAGGTCGTCAAGCGATCGCAGTCCTGATCGATGGCGCTCAGGTACTCGCGCTGCATGCGAACGCTGCGCTGCACATCCGTCCTCAGCAGTGCGGTCGCGTAGGCCTTGATGCCGGCGAGTGGTGTCCGCAGTTCGTGCGATACCGTAGACACCAGTTGCGAGCGGAGCCTGTCCAGCTCGCGGAGCGCTTCCACCTTTCCCGCCTCGGAGAACAGGCGAGCGTTCTCGATGGCGATGGCGGCATGGCTGGCAAACCCGACCAGCACCGAGACGTCCTCCTCCTGGAACCGGTTGGCGGATGCGCTCCCAACGTAGAGGACTCCGATGACTCTGCTGCCCGCCTGAAGGGGCACGGCAATGGCCGAACAGATCCCGTCCGCCCACGCGGCCTCCTGCGGCGCATGGCTGAATCTCGCGTCCGCCGCGTAGTCCGCCGTCCAGACCGGTGTCCCGGTGGAGACGGCCAGCCCGCCGAGCCCTTGCTCACGCCACGGTTGCTGATGAGCCACCCGCACGGTCCGGTTGCCCGCGGATACGCTCACAGCCGTGTCCAGCCCATCTTCGCCGAAGAGAAGGAGCTGAGCCTTCTCCATACCGAGCAGCGTGGCAGCCTCGTCGACGATCCGTTCAAGGACATGATCCAGGCTCTCGAGGGCCGAGATCTCGGTGGCGATGCCCAACAGGGAAGACGCGCGGGCAGCCGCTCGCTGCTGCTCCTGGTATAGGAGCGCACGGTCGATGGCGAGCGCGATCTGGCCGCCGATCGAGCGCAGCAGGCCGACATCACGAGGGGAGAACCCGCGTCGCTTGCGGAATGCAAGCGCGAGCGAAGCCACCGGTCGCTCTCCGAAGCGTAGAGGCACCAACGCCAGGGAGCCTATGCCCGCAGCAGCCAGAGCCCCGCACGCCGGCTCGGCCTCGCCCGGCAGGTCCTCGAAGACGACTGGCTCCGGTGAACCGTCCCGCCCATGGCCATCCAGGGAAGCGTCCCCAAGTAATTCGCGCAACTGCGGCTCGGGCAGCTCCACTCCGGCGTGCCACATGGTCTCTTCCCTCGGCGATGCCAAGAGGATCGTGACCGCGTCGGCGTCGAATACATTCCCCACGGTCCGAGCCACGAGGCTCAGTACCGCATGGAGCTCCAGGGACTCGCCCGCTGCCAGCAATACCTCGTTCAGAGCCAAGAGCTCGCGGTTGCGCAGCAAGACCTCCTCCTGCAGCAACCGGCCCTCGGTGACGTCGCGCATCAGCTCTACGACGGCAATGATGTTGCCGTCGGCGTCGCGGAGCGGCGACGCCGCCACTTCAAGGAACCGGTCCCGGCCCTGCTCCCCGGATTCCCGGCTGGTGCTCCGGCCAGGTCGCCCGGTCGCCCATACTTCAGTAACCAGGCAGGTCCCTTCTTCACGCATGCACTCTCCCTGCCCGCCGCACAGAGTCTTGGAGCACCGCCGGCCGACGAGCTCATCACGCAATCGACCGGTTGACGCCAGGCGCGCCGTATTCACCTGGAGGATGGTCCCATCCCGATCCACGATCTGCATCTCGTCCGCCAGGCTGTCGATCACGGCCTGCAGGTAGTCGCTGGACGCCTGTAACTCGCGACACGAACGACTGAGGTCCTCGGTCTTTTCGTGCACGCGCTCTTCCAACACAGCATTCCAGGAGACCATCTCCGACAGCGCCGCCGCCAGCCTATCGCGCACCGTATCGAAGGCATTGGCCAATCGACGGATCTCCCCTACGCCGACGGCGGGCACCGGCCGCTCCAGGTCGCCCTCGGCGATGCCCTCGCACGCCACCATCAGACGATTGAGCGGTCGGACGACGTTGCGTCCAGCCAGCCACGCGAACAACAGGGCGAAGGAGAATAGGATCCCGCTACCCCACAGGAGCGGCCGTTGCAGTTGACGTAAGGGGGCAAGGATCTCGCCTTCCGACTGGGCCGCCACTACGCCCCACCCGGCGCTCGTCACGGGGGCGAACGCCATGATCTGTCGATCCGATACCGGTCCGCTGGCCTCATGACAGCTATGGCATTCGGTGACCTCGGGCTGCCCGGCGAGCAGCAGTGTTGCCAGCCGCTCCTGGTGTTCGGCGACCCCGAAGGTACGCTCGGGGTAGATATCGACCAGTGGTCGCCCGTGATTGTTGAAGATCTCCGCGTAGCCTGTTTGCCCGAGCGCCAGAGGCTGGATGGCTTCAACAAAGCCCGAGTCGGCAAGCCGTATCACTCCAAAAAGGATGGCCTCTGTCTGGCTGCCGCTCGGAGTCGCCGGAACGGCGACCAGTAAAGAGCTTTCATCGCTGGGCCCAAACGGAACGGCGTCGCTCACGCCTGGTTCCCCATCTTCAACGAGAGTCCGCAGGAGGTCACTCTGGGGGAGGACAGCGCCGACGGGGACTCCGACGATCGGATCGCTGCCGGCCAGGAGCCGGCCGGTGCTATCTATCAGGTAGACGCCACCGGAGAAAGCGTCGTCCGGGCCCCTTTCTTGGAGTGGAGCATCCAGCGACTGAAGCGCATCGCTCCTTCCTTCGGCCAGCGCTTGCGCGATCTCCCGAAGTTGGGCCAGATCGCTACGAACGAGACCATCGATACGAGCGGCGGCCAACTGCACCCCGACCGCTCGTTCTTGCACCATCTGAGTCCGAGCCTGATCTCTCGCGTGTCCTCCCCACACCGCGAAAAAGGCGAACATCGCCGTTGTTAGGAGCAGCACGAGAATGATTATCCGGTACTGCAGACTTATGGTGGTTATGCGGGACACGTACTCCTCAAAAGCTCAAGTTGTTGGCATTCCTGCCGTGGTCGGTGTTGACGGCAGTATAGTGAACGCCGGCCGCGTCGCCAACGCTACCTCTTAGGTCTTCCTTAGTCTTTCGAGCCCAGCTCTTAGCCCTTTTTTTGGCGACCGTCGGTAAAGTAGTGATGACTATTGAATCAATGCCGATCGATGCCCATTTCTGCCTGGGCCAGTGGGTTCAGAGTAGAGCCGGGTCGGGTATTGGCGGCAGATGAGAGGAGTGGCGGCGTGCGAAGCCGCAGGCTTGTGAGGGGAAGTAGGTCCCGGGCCGCGTTTCTTGGCGGACTCGGGATAGTGTTTGCGGGGTTGGTGGTCCTCGGGCTCGCCGCGTGGTTGTACGCGGGGCCCGCGAGCGCCCACCCGGGCAACACATGCGACCCGGAACCGGGCCATGGCAGACCTGGCTGCCACGTGGGGGCCACTACCACCACCACTACCCCAAGCAGCACCACCACAGCAGGCGTGACCTCGAGTTCGGTGACGACCAGCAGCACCGTGCCCTCCGCCGGCCCGGCGCTCCCATCCGATGCCAGCGCGCCTCGGACGTATGTGGATGAGAACAACTGCCTTTCCTGCCATGGAGACCCGTCTCTCAGCGAACTCATGACCAAACAGCGGCCCGATGGCTCCTCCGTCGCCCTGTATGTAGATCCCAATGGATTGTCTTACTCGGTCCACCGCTTCAGTGACTGCACCACGTGCCATAGCAGCAAGCCCCACGACGTGGAGACTCCGCTCACCAAGCTGTCTCTGGCCGAGAAGTGTGGCTCATGCCACCAGTATGAGTACGTCCAGTACATCGAAAGCGTCCACGGTGCGCCTCAGGCCGGAGGCAACAGCGATCCTGCCACCTGCACAGACTGCCACAGCTCCAACTCCAATCCCCACAACGTCGTGCGAGTGCTGGATCCCTCGGCCTCGACGTATCCAAAGAACATCGCCGAGACCTGCGCCAAGTGCCACGACGATCCCAGCCTGATGGGCAAGTACGGCATCGTTGAGAAGGTCTACGATTCCTACATGAGGTCGTTCCACGGCAAGGCGATCAGCCTTTCCGGGGAGAGTGCTGCCCTGCAGCAATTGAACACGGCGACATGTGTGAACTGCCATGGTTCTCACAACATCAGCCTCGTTTCGGACCCCAACGCGCCGGTCGCGGGCATGGAGAACCTGGCCGAGACCTGCGAGCAGTGTCATGCGGGTGCGGGTGTCGAGTTCGCCGAAGGATTCCTCGGTCACAAAGAGGCCGACCCCAGCCACATTCCCCAGGTGTTCTGGGGCGAGAAGTTCTTCTACGTGCTCACCCGGGTGGTCCTTGCGGGAGGTGTCATTCTCGTCGTAGGTCCGATCGGACGACGCGGCGTGGATCAGATCAAGAAGCGTCGTGGGAAACCTCCCAAGAATGAGAACGAGGAGGAGTAGGAGCATCATGGCCACAAGTGGAGCCACAGCCGATCGGATAGACGGAGACTCCATCCGTCGCTTCGACATACATCAGCGGGTCCAGCACATCATGATGTTCTCTTCGTTCATCATGCTGGCGATCACGGGCCTGCCGATGAAATTCAGCGACTGGGCCATCAGCGAGTGGTGGATAGGAGTGTGGGGCGGCATAGAGAACCTGAGGACTGTGCATCATGGCGCTGCTTGGGTCATGATCGCTTCCGCGGTGTACCACATGGTGTACTTACTGGTCGGGCTGATCGTGTTGAAACGCCCGTTCCCCACTCACATGCTGCCTCGGGTCCAGGACGCTAAGGATCTGCTCCAGGACTTCAAGTACTGGGTCGGCCTGGCCGACGAGCCACCGAAGTTCGGCCGGTTCAGCTACCGGGAGAAGTTCGACTATTGGGCGGTTGGATGGGGCCTTCTCATCATGATAGGCGGCGGCTTGGTCCTCATGTACCCCGTGGCGGCCGCCAAGATCCTGCCCGGCTGGGCCATCCCCTTCGCGTTGGTGGCCCATAGCGATGAGGCTATCCTGGCCGTGGGCTGGATTCTGATAGTCCACATGTACTTCGCCCACCTCCATCCGCTCGTGTTCCCCATGAACAAGGCGATCTTCACCGGCAAAGTCCCCATGCACCAGTACAGGGAGGAGCACCCCCTGGAATACGCGCAGATCATGGCTGCCGCCAATCTGCCACTCGTCCCAGCTGAGGAAGCGGCGCCGCCTGTTATGGCGGACTTGCCAGCGGTCCAGGAGCCTGGAGTCTCCGAGCCCGCCTAGTGATCTCGGCGCGGATGGGTCATGGCTGTGGACCGCAGGCTTGTGATGGGAAGTAGATCCCGAGGCGCGTTACTCCTCGCATTCGGGGTAGCGCTCGTGGGAGTGCTGGCCATCGGGCTCGCCGCGTGGTTGTACGCCGGACCGGCGAGCGCTCACCCGGGCAACTCATGCGACCCGGAACCGGGGCATGGCACACCCGCTTGCCACGTGGACGCCACCACCACCACGGCACAGTCCACCGCAACCACCGCTGCCGCCGACACCGACACGACGGACCCGACCATCAATCCGGTGCCTACCACCAGTCTAGTGCCTACCACCAGTCTAGTGCCGACCACCAGTCTAGTGCCGACCACCAGTCTAGTGCCGACCACCGGCGTAGTGCCCTCCTCCGGCCCTGCGACCCCGCCTGATCCCAACGCGGTTCAGATGTTCGTGGATCAGAACAACTGCCTTTCCTGCCATGGGGATCCTTCTCTCAAAGACCTTGTGACCAGAAAGCGGCCCGATGGCACCACCATCGCCCTGTATGTAGACACCCAAGGATCGTCGAACTCGGTCCATCGCTACAAGGATTGCACTTCATGCCATAGCAGCGAGCCGCACGACGTAGAGACTCCGCTCACGAAACTATCCCTGAGCGAGAAATGCGGCACCTGCCATGAGTACGAGTACGCCCAGTACAAGACAAGCGTCCACGGTGTGCCTCTGTCCAGCGGCAACAGCGATCCCGCCACGTGCACCGACTGTCACAGCGCCACCTCAGATCCCCACAACGTGGTGCGTGTGCTGGATCCCGTGGCCTCGACGTATCCCAAGAACGTCGCCGAGACTTGCGCCAAGTGCCACGACGATCCCAAGCTGATGGACAAGTACGGCATCGTGGAGAAGGTCTATGCCTCCTACATGAGATCGTTTCACGGCAAGGCGATGGAGTTGGCGCCGAAGGGCGCCCCGATCCAACAGCTGGATACAGCGACCTGTGTCAATTGTCATGGCGCGCACAACATCAGCCTCGTGTCCGACCCCAACGCGCCGGTCGCAGGCATGGATAACCTGTTGGAGACCTGCCGGACGTGCCACCCTGATGCCCAGCCCGAGTTCGTCAACGGGTTTCTGGGCCACAAAGCCGCTAACTCCGATTTCCTTCCACAAGTCTACTGGGGCGGCAGGTCCTTCTACATAGCTAGCCGTGCCATGTTGGCAGGCGGTGCCCTGATAGTCGCGACATCGATCGGTCTACGGGGTGTGCCGTGGGTCACTCGTAAGACGAAGCGCCGCAAGAAGAAGGAGAGATAGGCCGATCATGCCTTCGCGTATCGTGATGGAAGAACCCAGAACGGCTATGTCGATCATTCGTTTTGACGTGCAGCAGAGAGCCCAGCATATCCTGATAATCGCGTCGTTCTTCGTCTTGGCCATCACCGGCCTTCCCCTAAAGTACAGTGATTGGGCCGTCAGCGGGTGGTGGATGGGAGTATGGCACGGTATCGACAACCTGAGAGTGGCACATCATTACGCGGCCTGGGTCATGATCGCCGCCTGCGCCTATCACCTGACGTATATACTCGTCAGCCGTCCCTTCTCCACGGCGATGCTGCCCAGATTCCAGGACGTCAGAGACTTCGTCCAGGACATGAGGCACACACTCCACTTGAGCAAAGAACCACCGCAGTACGATCGGTTCAGCTACCGGAACAAGGCCGCCTACTGGCTGGTCTACCCCGGTGCGACCATCATGATAGGCACCGGCTTCATCCTTCTCTACCCTACCGGGGCCACCTCTCTACTCTCGGGCTGGACGCTTCCGTTGGCTTTGATCATCCATAGCGACGCGGCTATCTTGGCTATAGGCTGGGTGGCGATGGTCCACATGTACTTTGCCCACTTCTCCCGGCACACGATCCCGTTTGACAAGTCTGTCTTGACGGGCAAGGTGCCCGTCGAGCGGTACAAGGCGGAGTTCCCCCTGGAATACGCCAGGATCGCGGTTGCTGAAGGGTTACCGGTGCCTTCGGCCAGAGAGATGGAGCGACCCGAATGGGAGGAGCGACCCGACTGGGAGGGACAGACCGAGTTCGAGGAGTCGCTGGGCGAGGAGGAGTCCGCTACGGTCGTGTCCGGCACCTTGGAGCACCTGCGTCCCCGGCTCGTGGGCCAGCCCTTCGCCAGGCCGTACCTGCTCCCGGTCCGCTCCTCGAGCGTGCCGGTCACCAGCGAGAAGAGCGAGATGCGGACCATGGCGTGCCCGGAGTGCTCAACGGCCATCCATCCGTTTGCCATCATGAACGAGACCGAGCAGTACAGGTGTAGGTACTGTGGCACGATCTACTACTCACCGGTGGGCTGCGAGACCCCCTAGTGGAGGGAATCGTCCTCCATTGAGATACTGCGACGGCCGTCACGAGTATTGATGACGCGCTCGTAGCTCGGATCACTCCGACCAGTGCAGACCCGGCGGCCAATACTTCATTCTGATACGAGCACTTAGACCGATGGTCGATCGTTCGAGTCCATCACGGCCGATTGGAAAAGCCCTGCGGGAGCGAGGCTTTTTGTTCGCGCGCGACAGGTGTGACCGGATGTCGTTTGATCCACCAGCGGCCGATCATGCCGCCAAGAATCTGGGCTCCGGCGAAAGCCAGACAGGTAAGAGGGATGAAGATGTAAGAAAGGTGCGCTTCGAACCGGGCCAGGAAGACCAAGGCCACCGGTACGTGGATCGCGAGAAACCACCGCAGCGACAGCTTGCGGGTGTAGGCGCGGTAGAAGCCGAACGGCAGGGTCACAAGCACAACGGCCGCGAGTACTACTATGATGCGCACCAACCGCCTGACCTCCGGTAGCCATGGGCTCTGTCGACCGACCAACGTTCATGGTACCAAAACCTGCGAAATGTAATCATCATTATCTTGGTTTCGTGGGCCAGAGTCGGTAAACTGAGCTACTACTGAGCCACGAACTTCAGGCGGAGCCCATTGTCTGGGCGTGACCGCCGGTGCGCACCGAATGCCTTCGAGTTGGGAGTGAAGATAGGGACTTCGCGTGGAATCTTATTGCTCGCTCACGGCGGCCCCAGTTCTCTCGAAGACGTACCGGCTTTTCTCGAACAAGTCCGGGAGGGTCGGCCATATTCCGAAAGACTCCTGGATGAGGTGCGGGAGAGGTATCGTTTCATCGGGGGAGCTTCGCCGCTACCCGAGATCACCCGTCGTGCAGCGAGGAAGCTCGAGAAGGCGTGCGGACTTCCGGTGTACGTCGGTATGTTGCATTGGCGCCCTTTGCTGGAGGATGCCGTCCCCCAGATGGTGCTGGATGGGGTCTCGAGGGCTCTCGTGATCTGCCTCGTGCCCCATTTCAGCGAGTGCAGCGTCGGACGGTACCGTCGCAGGACTGCCGCGGCTGCGGATGGGCGGGGACTGGCTTTCGATTTCGTCGATAGCTGGCACACGTTGCCTCCCTATGTTGAGGGCCTGGCCGATTCGATAGTCGCTTCGCGGAAGGAACTCGGGTGCAGAGCCTGGAGTTCAGACCCACGTCATCTTTTCGGCCCACAGCCTTCCCAAAGCTGCACTTCCGCCCGGCGATCCGTATGAGCTGCAACTGCGAGAGACGGCCGACCGGGTGGCCAGAAGGCTTGGATTGCCTCAGGAAGGGTGGACGGTCGCCTATCAGAGTGTGAGCGGCCCCGGGCAGGATTGGCTGGGCCCCTCTGTGGACGAGGTCGTCGTTGGACTGTCTGAGCGGGGTATAAGCCAGGCGGTGCTCTGCCCCTTCGGTTTCGTGGCCGATCAGGTAGAGATCCTGTATGACTTAGACGTCGTCACGAAGCAGAAGGCCGGGGATCTGGGCGTCGCGCTCGCCCGAGCTCCACTTCTCAACGACGGCTCTGCCCTGATCGATAGCCTGGACCTGCTCGTCGAACAGTGGACGGGATGAACACGTTGCCGGAGAGCCATGCTCATCCCTGGCCGCGCCTCGTATTCTGGGAGACGACTGCTGCCTGTAATCTTCTTTGTTCCCACTGTCGTCGAACCGAGGTGGCAGACGAGCTATCTCCCGACGAGCTATCCGGCCAGGAAGCCGAAAGTCTGATCGACGAGCTCTCGGGCTGGGGCCGCCCATTCTGGTGTTCTCCGGCGGAGAGCCTTTGCTGAGGCCCGACATCTTCCATCTCATGAGCTACGCCAACGAGAAGGGGCTGGTCGTCGCCTTGGCGACCAACGGGACCCTGATCGACCCGGATTTGGCCAAGCGCATCCGGGAGAGCGGCGTCGATCGAGTGAGCATCTCTTTGGATGGGGCGGATGAGCCCACCCACGATGCCTTTCGCCGGCTGCCGGGATCGTTCCGATCGGCTATGGCCGGCGTCCAGGCGCTTCGGGCCGAGGGCGTCCCTCTCCAGATAAACGTGACCGTCGCCAGACACAACGCGGACCAACTGGACGAGATGGTGAGCCTCGCGAAGAAGCTGGGGGCGGTAGCGCTGCACCTCTTCCTCCTTGTCCCGGTCGGCTGCGGTATGGAGATCGCTGAGGAGCAGACGCTCCGGGCCGACGCCTACGAGGAGACACTGGACTGGCTCTACGAGACGGAGCGCCGGGAGCCGGGCCTCCAGCTTAGGGCTACGTGCGCTCCTCACTACTTCCGGGTGGTTCGACAGCGACAAGCGGCAAATGCCGATCGAGACGGCCCATCTCCCGGCGCACGGGCCGGCCACCCGGCCTTGGGCGGCATGGGCGGCATGGGCGGCAATGGCCGAGAGCGAGGAGCCCTCCACGCTGCCACCCGAGGATGCCTGGCAGGCGCTGGAGTCTGTTTCGTCTCGCATACGGGCAAGGTCTACGGCTGCGGATACATGCCGATCGAAGCGGGCGATCTGCGGCGGACCGCTCTCGCTGAAATATGGCAGACAAGCGAATTGTTTGCCGAGTTGAGGGACCTAGGCCGCCTCGAAGGCAAATGCGGACACTGCGGTTTTAGCAGGGTATGTGGAGGATGCCGGGCGCGGGCCTACGGAAGCACCGGCGACTACCTCGCCGAAGAGCCGTTCTGTGCCTATCAGCCGGGCGGTCGTCCTGGCCTTCTTCCGGGAGACTCCGAATACCAGGGTGGGGTTTGATTTGACCATAGTATTGGTGGGTTTGAGCCAACGTACAGCTCCAGTCGCCTTGCGAGAGCGACTCTCCAAGGTGCTGGAGCCATCTGGCTGCGGCAGTGACACTACTCCCGCGCCATCGGCCTGGTGGGGGTCCGGCTTTCGAGAACTGGCCGTTCTCTCGACCTGCAATCGTCTCGAGGTCTACGGGGTCCCCGACGGCACAGATCGGAATACTCGCGGACTGATCGTCGCATCGGCTGGCGGAGTTGGGCGACGTGGCGCGAGAAGAGCTGGAACCCCACATCTACCACAAAGAGGATAGAGACGCAGTCGGGCATCTGCTCCGCGTGGCCTGCGGTCTGGACTCTCAGCTGCTGGGAGAGACTCAGATCCTCGGTCAGGTCTCCCAGGCATTCGCCTTGGCCAGGTCGATGGGGACCTCTGGTCCCTTGCTCACCTACCTCTTCTCCCGCGCCGCCCATGCGGGGAAAAGGGCGCGGTCGGAGACTGAGATAAGCAGAGGATCTACCTCCATCAGTCAGGCGGCTGTGACCCTGCTGGAAAAGGAACTGGGAGATCTGGCGTCACGGAATGTCTTGGTGGTGGGAGCCGGAGAGACCGCCGAGCTCGCTGTTCATGCGCTGCTCAAGCATGGTGCCCCGAAGGTGTGCTGCATCAATCGGACTGTCGTCCAGCGCTCAAGCCCTCGCTCTTCGCTTCGGTTGCCAGGCGCGACCGTGGGCGGAACTGGCCGGAGCTCTGGCGGGCGCCGACGCGGTGATCACCGCCACCGGATCTCCTCACCCGGTGATCTACGTGGAGGACGTGGCACCCATACTCGAGAAACGGCAGGGAGTTCCTTTGGTGATGGTCGATATCGCCGTTCCGCGGGACGTCGATCTCGACGTCGGCTCGCTCGCGGGCGTGGTGCTCCACGACATCGACCGACTAGAGGCGACCCTCGACCAGAATCTCGGTCGGCGCTTCGCGGCCGTGCCCGACGGTAGAGGAGATCGTAGCTCGGGAGACCCAGCGCGTGATGGACTGGCTCCACGGGCGGGAAGCAACCGACCTGCTCGCGGAACTCCGGGAGCACGCTGCATCGGTCGCGGACGCAGAGCTCCGTAGCGCCCTACGCAAGCTCGAGGGTATCGACAAGAATGCTGAAGAGGTCATCTCGCGCATGGCCAACCGTATAGTCAGCAAGCTCCTTCATCAACCGACCAAGCAGCTGAAGTCCCGAGCGTCAAACGAAGATTTTGACGTGTATTGCGACGCAGTCGTCGATCTCTTCGGACTCGAGCCACAAGCGTCCCCCTCAGCCCGACGGACTGACGGGGGAAGGCAGGGGCGGTTGAGCCCATCGGTTCGTCTCGGGACGCGGGGCTCGCCCCTTGCACTCTGGCAAGCCGAACACGTGCGGCAGTTGCTGGCGCAGCAACGTCCCGATCTGGATTACGAGATCGTTGTGATCACCACCACGGGCGATAGGATGCTAGATACGCCGCTTCCCGCGATCGGCGGCAAGGGGGTCTTCACTGCTGAGCTCGAACAGGCGCTGCGTGAGCGCTCCATCGACCTGGCCGTTCACAGCTTGAAAGACCTTCCCACTGCGGCCTCTCCGGGGCTGGCTATCGGAGCTGTGATCGAGCGAGCGGATTCGGCGGACGTTCTGGTGAGCAGGAACGGTCACAGTGTCCGATCTCTTCCGACCAAGGCGAAAGTAGGAACAAGCAGCAGTCGCCGGGCAGCCCAGTTGCTCTACGCCCGTTCCGATCTTCAGATCATCGACCTTCGCGGTAATGCCGGCACGAGGCTTCGCAAAGCGTTGGACCCCTCGGGGCCTTACGACGCTGTGGTCGCGGCTCTAGCTGCTCTGGAGAGACTCGGCCGGATGGAGGTCGTTTCGGAGGTCCTCTCCGAAGACATGATGCTTCCGGCGCCTGGCCAGGGGGCCGTTGCAGTGCAGTGCCGGGACGAAGCGGATGGCTTCGGGCTGGTGCTGGACATCAAGCATGAGCCGACCGAATTGGAGACCACCGCCGAGCGTGCCTTTCTGGAGGGGTTGGGGGGCGGCTGCGCGGTGCCTGTGGCGGCGCGAGCCCGCTTGGGGAAGGACGGCCGGCTTCGCATCAGAGGGCGGGTCTTGGCCTTGGATGGATCGACGCGGGTGGACGTCGAGGCGAATGAGCAGATCTCTCTGGGTGGCGGAGGCCGACAGGCGGCCTATGACTCCGGCCTCAGGATCGCGGCAGAGGCGCTCTCCCGAGGCGCGGCGGAGCTTCTGACCGACATGACGGGTCGGCTCGGGCCATGAACGCGCCGGGGAAGGAGCAGAGGTCGTCTCTCGAGGGGGCATGGGTGGTCAACACCCGCAGCCCCAAGCAGGCACGAGAACTGGATGTGTTGCTGGAAGAGCGACTAGCGCATCCTCTGTCGTACCCGTGCATCGATATCGCTCCGGCTCTCGATCCCGCTCCCCTGGACAGGGCGCTGAGACAGGCGGCCGACGGCGCTTTCGGCTGGCTGGTCCTCACCAGTGCGAACGCGGTCGAGGCGGTGGAGACTCGGCTAAAGGATCTGGGGATCCCACCGGGGCAGATGGCTCGAACATGCGTGGCCGCCGTTGGGCCGGGGACAGCAGCAGCCCTGGCGGACCGGTTAGGGATCGCCGCCGACTTGTGTCCCGAGGAGTATCTGGCGGAGGCCCTGGCCGAACAGCTCGTGGCTCGGCGAGCTCAAAGGGTGCTGGTTCCCCAGGCTGAGCGGGCGCGCGAGACTCTTGCTCGCATTCTTGTGGCGAACGGCGTCGAGGTCGAAGCGGTGACAGCCTACCGGACTGTTCTCGGCAGCGGAGGGGTCGATGTCCCCCGTCTTGTGCGAGGTGGCCGAGTAGACGCGGTCGTGTTCGCGAGCCCCTCGGCCGTCGACAACATGGCGGTGCGGTTCGACCGGGAGAAGGGTGACTGGGACGATTTGAGGAAGGTGTGTATCGCCTGCATAGGTCCCGTCACCTCAGCCGCGGCCGAGCGGCGAGGATTGGAGGTACACGTGCTTGCCCCAGATCACACGATTCTAGATCTGGTGGACAGCCTCGAGCGCTATTATCGAAACAGCACACGAATTGGAGAGCGGGTACCGTGAACAAGGAACAAGTACGCGACGAGCGCACGAGCGGCGGTCAGGTCACCGGCAAGAGCTATGAACCCGCCTCCATCTCAGGGTGTGTCTCTCCGGGTCCGGTTCGCCTGCGCCGCCTGCGCTTTTCACCCGGCATGCGAGCCTTGGTCAGGGAGACGAACCTGCAGGCTTCCCAGCTGATCTATCCGCTTTTCGTTCGCCCCGGGGTTGGGATCAAGAAGCCTATCGTCTCGATGCCCGGCCAGTTCCAGTGGTCTCCCGATACCGTGGTCGAGGAGGCCCGGGCGGCCGCTGAATTGGGCGTGCCGGCGGTCATCCTCTTCGGGATCCCGGAATTCAAGGACAGTTGCGGCAGCGGCAATCTCGACCCGGACGGGCCTGTTCCCTCCGCCACCAGGGCTTTGAAGAAGGAGTTGCCCGAGCTCGTGGTGATGTCGGACATGTGCTTCTGCGAGTACACGGAGCACGGTCACTGCGGAGCCGTGAATCTCCCTGGGGAGCAAGGATACAGAGCCGATCTCCCTGAGGGGTATCTGCTTAACGACCATACACTGGAGCTGCTCGGCCGTGCGTCGGTCGTGCATGCCTCCGCCGGCGCTGATGTGATCGCGCCTTCAGGGATGATCGATGGCATGGTGGCGGCCGTCCGAGCCGCCTTGGACGCCGCGGGGCAAGACCACACCGCGATCATGAGCTATGCGGCCAAGTATGCCAGCGCCTTCTACGGGCCCTTCCGGGACGCGGCCGAGAGCCCGCCGCAGTTCGGGGACAGGGCTCAGTACCAGATGGACCCGGCAAACTGGCGGCAGGCGCTTCGAGAAGTCGAGCTGGACGTAGCCGAAGGAGCCGACATCGTCATGGTCAAGCCGGCGCTGCCCTACCTGGATGTCATCCGGGCGGTGCGCGCCGCCTGCACTCTGCCACTCGCTGCCTACCAGGTGAGCGGCGAGTACTCCATGATCCATGCGGCGGCGGCGAACGGCTGGCTGGACCTGCAAAGATGCGCGCTGGAGAGCCTCGTCGGCATTAGGCGGGCGGGGGCGGACATGATAATCACCTATTTTGCCAAGGACGTGGCCCGTTGGCTGGCGTAGCTGACTCCGACAGTTCACGCTTCCTGCAGGCCTGTCGGCGCACGCCGGTCGATCGGACCCCGGTGTGGCTCATGAGACAGGCAGGACGCTACATGAGCGAGTACCGGGAACTCCGAGAGAGGTACGGGATGCTCGAGATCATCAGGCAACCCGAGCTGAGTTGCCAGGTGACCATGCAGCCGATCGAGGCATTCGACCTGGACGCAGCCATCATCTTCGCCGATATCCTCCCTCCACTGGAGGGATTGGGCCTGAAGGTGGGCTTCGAGGCGGGCGAAGGCCCCATCGTGTACAACCCGGTCAGAGATGAAGCCGACGTTCTCGCCCTGGCCACCCCTGACATCGAAGAGGCCACCTGGTTCACCCTCGAGGCCATCCGGCTTGCCCGGCGGGAGCTGGAAGGCCGTGGTATCCCTTTGATCGGCTTCAGTGGAGCCCCCTTCACCCTCGCCTGCTACGCGGTGGAAGGCGGCAGCAGCAAGGATTTCGCCCTCACCAAGCGCCTAATGATGGGACACCCGGACATCTGGCGGCAGCTGATGGAGCAAGCTCACCGGTCTCGTCGGAGGCTACCTTAGGGCCCAGGCGCGAGGCGGGGGCTCAGGCTTTGCAGCTTTTCGACACCTGGGCGGGTCTCCTCAGTCCGGAGGACTATCTGGAGTTCGCTCTGCCCTATAACCAGGCGGTCATCCGCGAGGCCTCGCAAGCGGGGGTGCCGGTCATCTATTTCTCGACCGGTACCAGCGGGATACTGGAGCTCGTGGCGAGGTCCGGGGCCGACGTGGTCGGAGTCGACTGGCGCATCGATCTGGGGGAGGCCTGGCGACGTCTCGGACCTGGCGTTGCCATCCAGGGGAACCTCGACCCGGTGGCCTTGCTGGGAGACTGGCCGGAGCTGCAGAGACGAGCGGCCGGCGTGCTGGAGAGCGCGGGCGGCGCGGCCCGGGCACATCTTCAACCTGGGGCATGGGGTACTGCGCGACACCCCTACCGACAATGTCCGCCGGCTGGTCGATTTCGTCCACGAGTACCGTTTCGAGGAACGCTCATGAGGGAAGGGGCAGCGGGCGACGTCGCCGGGCCCTTTCATGTGGCCGTGGTCGGCGGAGGGATCAGCGGGCTGAGCACGGCGTGGTACGTAGAGAAGCAGGCAGCAGCCCAAGGCGTTCCGGTCGTGTGCTCGGTCTACGAGTCGGCAGGCCGTTGGGGCGGCCGGATCCTCACCGACATCGTCGACCACGAAGAGGGCCGTTTTGTCGTGGAGGGAGGTCCCGACTCCTTCTTGACGACCCAGAAGCCCTGGGCTATGGACCTGGCGCTGGAGCTGGGTCTTGCCGAACGGCTGCTCGGCACCAACGACGCAGCCCGGAAGGTCTACGTCCTTTCGAGGGGCAGACCGGTTCGGTTGCCGGAGGGCGTCTTCTTGCTGGTTCCGACCAAGTTCAAGCCCTTCCTTCTGTCGCCGCTCATCTCGCCGGTCGGCAAACTGCGCATGGGTCTTGACCTTTTCATCCCCGCGCGCAAAGGCGACGGAGACGAGACACTCGGGGATTTCGTGACCCGTCGTCTCGGCTCTGAAGCGCTGGACAAGATCGCCGAGCCCCTCCTGTCCGGCATCTACAACGCCGAAGCCCAGCGCCAGAGCCTGCTTGCCACCTTCCCTCGCTTTCGAGAGACGGAGCTCGCTCTACGGAAGCCTCATCCGGGGGATGCTGGCGGGCAAGGCGCAGGCCCGAAAGGACAGGGGTGCGGGCGCCGGAGCCTCTGCCGGCATCGTCGCGGACGGCCGTCCCAGCTCGATGTTCGTTTCCTTCGTTGCCGGCACAGAAGAGATCGTCGCTGGGCTCACGCGCAGATTGGAGGCGAGACTCAGGGTGGGAGTCGGGGTGAGGGGCCTCCGTCCCGGCGCTGGGCGCGAGCTATCTGCTCGAGGTCTCCGGCGGGGACAAGGATGGGCCCGTCGACGAAGTGGTCCAGGCGGACGCGGTGGTTCTTGCCATCCCGGCCTATGACGCGGCCGGGCTGCTCGCCTCGGTCTGCCCGGAGGCTGCCGGTATCCTCCGCACGGTTCGGTACGTCAGCACGGGCACCATGTCTCTCGCGTACAAGCGAGATGCGTCTGCTCGAGCGGCTCGGCGGTTTCGGAGTCTTGGTCCCGCGGAGCGAAAAGAGACCGCTCAACGCCATCACCTGGTCCTCGACCAAGTTCGATCACCGCGCTCCCGAAGGGCACTCACTGCTGAGGGTCTTCTTCGGCGGCTCGCGCAGTCCGGGCAGCATGCAACTGGACGACGACGAACTTCTGGACGTGGTCAAGAAAGAGCTGAGGAGCATCATGGGAGTCGCCGAGGAGCCCCTGTTTCATCGCGTCTACCGGTGGGAGAGGGCCAACCCACAGTATGACGTCGAGCACTTGAGGCGGGTGGAGGCCGTCGAACGAGCTCTGCCCCCGGGTATTTGGGTCACCGGGAGTCCATACCGGGGGGTGGGCCTGCCTGATTGTGTGCACCAAGGCCAGATGACGGCTGTCCAAGTGGTCGAGCGACTGAAAGGCCTGCAAAGGAGCGCGCTGTGAACATCGCGGAATCGGAACGGCTCTGGGCGGACGCGAAGAAGCTGATGCCGGGTGGGGTCAACAGTCCGGTGCGTGCCTTTGGCGCGGTGGGCGGGACACCGCGCTTCATAGAGCGGGGAGCAGGGCGCCTATCTCTACGACGTCGACGGCAACCGCTACGTGGACTACGTCCTTTCCTGGGGTCCCTTGATCCTGGGCCACGCCCACCCTCGGGTGGTCGAGGCGCTCGAGCAGGGCGGTCCGGCGGGGCACGAGCTACGGAGCGCCCACCCCTCTCGAGGTGGAACTTGCCCAGGTGATCATCGACCTGATGCCCTCGATCGAGATGCTGCGGTTGGTGAACAGCGGCACCGAGGCGACCATGAGCGCCATCCGGCTCGCCCGAGCGTTCACCGGTCGGGACAAGGTCATCAAGTTCGCCGGCGGCTATCATGGTCACGCGGACGCCTTTCTCGTCCAGGCGGGAAGCGGCGTCTCCACATTCGGTCTCCCCGATTCGCCTGGGGTCACCGCGGCGGCCACGAGTGACACTCTGACGTGTGCCTTCAACGATCTCGGAGCTCTCGAGGACCTGTTCGGTTCGTTTCCCGGGCAGATCGCGGCCGTCATCGCCGAGCCGTTGATGGCGAACATGGGCTTCATCATGCCCCGCCCGGGCTTTCCTGGCCGGAGATCCAGGAGCTCTGTCGGAAGTCAGGCGCCCTTTTCATAGTGGACGAGGTGATAACCGGGATTCCGGCTTGCGATCGAAGGCGCACAAGGCGTCTGGGGATTGGAGCCCGATCTGACCTGCTTGGGCAAGGTGATAGGCGGAGGGCTTCCCTTGGGGGCCTACGGGGGCAAGAGGGCCATCATGGAGATGGTGGCCCCGGCTGGTCCCGTCTACCAGGCGGGCACACTTTCCGGCAACCCTCTCGCGACCACCGCCGGTCTGGCGACCCTCAAGACCCTGCTCGAGCCCGGTACCTTCGCGGCCATAGAGACAACCGCCCGCCAGATTGGCGGCCGGCATCGGCGAGCTCGCAGACAACGCGGGGGTCCCGATACAGATCGGGCAGTCCGGCACCATCTTCGGGTTCTACTTCCTCAAGGGAGCGGGGGCTGAGATCGGAGACGCCGCATCGGCCAGACTTCATGCCGATACCGAGCGATACTCGAAGTTCTTCCATCTCATGCTGGAGCAGGGCGTCTACTTCGCGCCCAGTCAGTTCGAGGTCGCGTTCACCAGTGCCGCGCACGGCTGAGAGCCAGGTGGAGGCCACGCTCCGAGCGGTGGAGACGGCTTTTCGCCAGCTGGCCGGCACATAGGTCCGATTCCTTAATACGAGACGCTGTTCGGTCGACCGGCCTTCGCCGGCGTCGGCCGACAACGAGTCCGGCCTGCCGGCAGGTCGAGCCGAAGGAGCCGGCAACGCAGCCACTACCTTACCTACATTGATATGATGAGTATGTTAGTAACCCTACTTACCTCGGAGCAAGGCGCTGTCGAAGGCGTCGAGGAGCCTGCAACCATGATGGTGATCTCCACGAAGGGGCGATACTCCCTTCGGATACTGATCCTGATGGCCTCGCAGCCGCAGGGTCGCATGTTCACAAAGCATGAAATCGCAGAAGCGGAAGCCATCCCCTGCTGCCTACGTTCAACAGCTCATGATCACGCTCAGGGCAGCCGGATTTGTCAACAGTCACAGGGGGAAGATGGGCGGCTTCACCCTTGCCCGGACCGCGGAGACGATCACGGTGGCCGACGTTCTGAGGGCCACCGAAGGCCAACTACTGCTGGCGCCTTGCTTGGGTAACGAGAGATGCGAACGCGAACCGGGCTGCCCTGCGCGCCCGTTGTGGATGCGGGCGGCCCAGTTACTCGACGACTTCTTCAGTGGAGTAACGATCGCGGAGTTGGTCGAGAGAGGAGCGGACGGCTATCCATGGGTAGCCGAGGGCGTCTAGCCGCTTGGCCCCGGTTCTATATAGTGAGGGCGAGTGATCCTGGTCACTCTCCCACTGCTCTAGAGCCTCCCCGGCCCCCCCCAAACCCGTTCTAGAAAAGCGGGAACGCCGTGGCCTAGTGGAAAGGGCAGGAGCCCGGCCGGGACTCGGCCGGGCTCCGCTTTTGATCGGTTCCGAGCCTCGGCAGCGCTCTGCCGGGGGGCTCAGGAGTCCTGCACTATTTGGGGTCGATCGCGCCCGGGATCGGCAGGACCTTGGGGATCCCGTCGTCCTCAGTGTCGACCGCCAGGGAGAGGATCTGGTACGTGCCGTCGCCGGAGATGTTGTGACACGAGAAGCAGGTGCCGTTCAACTCGCGGTAGAAGATCTTGCTGCCCATGTGCACCGGATGAACGATGTCGCGCATGGAGATCGGGGCGGCATTGCCCTTGCCCTCTTGGGCGCCCGTGCCCGGCGCATGACAAGCCAGACACGCTGTCACGAGGGCGTCATCTGCCAGACCGCTGTGCAGGGTTCCTCCGTTGTTGACAGCCTCGTTCTTCAAGCTGTAGGGCCCGGCGTGACAATCAGGACAGCCTCTGCTCGCCGGGATGGCGGTCATGGCCTCTGTCTCTTGGCGGTCGATCGTCGTCGCCAATTGGGCGCGCGTCATGAATTCATCCGGACCGAACGTGCCGTCCGCATGGCCCGTCATGATGCCGCGTTCGGCTACGTTGACGATCGCTTCCTCTGCCCAGTGACCATCAATGTCGGTGAAGGGTAGGGCATCGGCGGCATAGGCGGCCGTTGTGCCTACAAGCAGGACTACCACAGGCACAAGGACCAACAACAGCCTCTTGGAGATCCGTCTGCTACCGATTCTCATAAGCTACCCCCTCTTCTCCCGATCGGGACACGATAGATGCCACACCTACACCATAGACCTATTCGGCATGATTGTGAAGGTTGAAGGTTGCAGGTGACGCCGGCGGCTGTCCGCACGAGCGAACCCGATCGACGCTACTCCCCGCGGACCCGACCACACCAACACGTGGCCAACGTTTCTCGCAGCGGGACCACTCGTCAAAACTCGTCAATAGCGTAGTGAACTCTTCGATGGGCGCTAGTCGTCGTCGGGAGTCCCGCTGTGACAAGGAGTGCACGAGTTGCTACCGAAGCCGTCAGGGTGACACTTGACGCAGGTGAGGGGCTCATCCCCCTTGGGTAGGTGCTCCCCCACTTGGGGATGAGTGAAGTTCGCCGGGGTCCAGCCGCGCACAGAGTGGCAATTGGCGCAGGTGGTCAGGCCGTTGTGCTGGTCCCCATGGCAGCCCGCACAGGTGGATGATGCCGGCCGCGGGAGGTTGGTACCGGGAATGATCGGTGCCCCCGTGCCGGCTACGTGGCAACTCGTGCACGCCACGCCGGCGTGGCCTCCGGTCAGCGCGAGCGGGTGATCAGAGGGGGCGTGGCAAGACGAGCAAGAGTTGGTGGCATAGCCGTCAGGGTGGCACGCAACGCACGCAAGAGGACGATCCCCACTAGGCACGTGCTCCCCCACTTGGGTATGAGTGAAGTTCGCCGGGGTCCAGCCGCGCACAGAGTGGCAATTGGCGCAGGTGGTCAGGCCGTTGTGCTGGTCCCCATGGCAGCCCGCACAGGTGGATGATGCCGGCCGCGGGAGGTTGGTACCGGGAATGATCGGTGCCCCCGTGCCGGCTACGTGGCAACTCGTGCACGCCACGCCTGCGTGGCCTCCGGTCAGCGCGAGCGGGTGATCAGAGGGGGCGTGGCAAGACGAGCAAGAGTTGGTGGCATAGCCGTCAGGGTGGCACGCAACGCACGCAAGAGGACGATCCCCACTAGGCACGTGCTCCCCCACTTGGGTATGAGTGAAGTTCGCCGGGGTCCAGCCGCGCACAGAGTGGCAATTGGCGCAGGTGGTCAGGCCGTTGTGCTGGTCCCCATGGCAGCCCGCACAGGTGGATGATGCCGGCCGCGGGAGGTTGGTACCGGGAATGATCGGTGCCCCCGTGCCGGCTACGTGGCAACTCGTGCACGCCACGCCTGCGTGGCCTCCAGACAGAGCGAGCGGGTGTCCGCCGGCACCGGTCTGGGAGATGACCTCGAACGTGCCGTCGCCGGACACGTTGTGACAACTGTAACAATCGCCCAAGAACTCCTTGGCGAAAATCTTGCTGCCCATGTGCACCGGGTGGACGATGTCGCGCAGGGAGATCGGCGCGGCGTTGCCTTTACCCTCTTGCGCGCCTGTCCCCGGCGCATGACAGCCCAAACACGTAGTCACGCCTGCGTCATCCGAAAGGACAGCGTGTGGGGCTGCCCCGTTGTTGAGCGCCTCGTTCTTCAAGCTGTAGGGCCCGGCGTGACAATCCGGGCAGCCTCTCCGGGCTTCGACAGGCGCGCTGGCCTCTGTGTTTAGGCGGTCGATCACCGTCGCCAATTGGGCGCGGGTCACGAACTCCTCCGGACCGAACGTGCCGTCCGCATGACCGGCGATGATGCCCCGGGCGGCCACGTCGACGATCTCTTGCTCTGCCCAGTGACCCTTGATATCAGTGAAGGGGAGGGCATCGACGGCGTAGGCGGCCGTGGCACCTCCGAGCACAAGCATCAGAGAGACCAGGACGAACACCAATCTCCGAGAGATTCGTCTCCTACCAACCCTCACGAGTTCCCCCGCTCTTCTCGTCCGGAACAACGCAGACGCTCCGCCTGTGGCTGATGCCGTTGCTTGCGCCGCATGAACTAGGACGTATACATAAATAAGATGATTTTGTCAATACTCTATTGGCGACACAATGGGCCCACTCCAGCAGGCTCTGGAACGTGACCCTGGTCACTCCTCCACCGCTAATGAGCCTCTCCGGCCCCCCCGATTAACCTTCTTGGCATGCCGTTGGGCAGGATTCACGAGAAGTATCGGGGTCTCCTCGCAAACCGAAACGGGGCTGCCGGTTGGCAGCCCCGTTTGTAGTGCTTGCGATTCTCTTCGCGCGAGGACTAACTCCCTATATGGAATCCAAGCCGGCTTGGAGCAAGGCCTTCGTATACGTCGGGTTGTGGACACCCAAGCTCTTGTCCTCGTTGTTGACGTAGATCCAGTTCCAGAGAGCGGCAGCTTCCGCTTCGGGGTAGGACCCTGCGACGATCGCACCGTCTGCAGTCGAGCAGGCCTTTGGCAACCAGAGCCGCTTTCAGCTCGTCGAGCATCGCCTGGACCTCGGTCTGCGTCCCGTTGATGTCGAAATCTTCGGTACCAGAATGGCAGGACTCGCAGGCCGCGACGTTCGGTTCGAAGGTGTGGGTGGCGTTGTCGCCCATGTGGCAGGTCACGCAGGTGTCCTCCACCATGCGTGTAGTGCGAAGCAGGGAGCTGCCCGTACGTGGCGCCGGCGCCGCCGATGCCGAGCAGCATCGCGCTCTGTGGACCGTGGTGAGGACCGAAGCGGTTGGTGACCGCGATCTTGCCATCCACTGCTGCGGGGAACGTGCGACGCGCCTGGTGGCAGTTGGCGCACAGGTTGCCCTCGCCGCCGTCAAACGTGTTGCCCGGCAGTGCGTAGAGCGCTACCGGGGCGGTCGTCTCCAGGGCCCAGTCGGCACCGGTGTAGGTCGTGTGGATCTGGTGGCAGGCGCGGCAGTCCTGCGGGGTCGGGTTGGCATCGCCCTCCGTAACCTGTGTTCGGGTCCTGTCCCGCGGCTACCATGGCGCTGAAGGCTCCACCGGAGTGACAGCCGGCGCAGCCTGCTTCGCCACCGTCCTCCAGCCATGCTGTACCCGTTCCGTGCAGTGTCGTTCCCCAGGCAGCTGCCTTGCCGCTGAGCACGGTGGTGTCGTTGTGACAATCCGTGCAGCCCATCCCTGAGGTGTAGCGGTCCAGGAAGGTCATCATCTGGCCGCGCGTGACTGGGTTGTCAGGACGGAAGGTACCGTCGGGGTAGCCTGTGGTGATGCCCCGGTCGGCCATGTTGACGATCGACTGTTCGTGCGTGTTGCCCGCGATGTCGGTGAAGGGCCAGCTCGGCGGCAAAGGCCGCCCCGGTCCCACCAAGCACGAGCACCACCGGCACCAGTATGAACACCAGTCTCTTCGAGATTCGTCTCTTGCCGATTCTCATAGGCTCCCCCCTGTTTCGTCGGGCACTTGCGCATGCTTCGCGATCACTGTCAGAAACCACTCGCCCCACCCCCTCAAGAGCGTAGCCCAAGCGGAACCTGCAGTGCACCAAGAACGTATATACCTGAGCAAGCTGACTTTGTCAATGACGTATTTGACAGCGAAGCGGCCCCCGGGTGTTATCATACGTCGACGCTCCAGGGAGAACGGTTTGGAACGGATGACCAACGATCTGGACAAGGCCAAGCTCAAGCGTGACGAGGCCCTGTTCTACCTCGACGAGATCGAGGGATTGATCCAGAAAGACGAGTTGAGCGAAGAGGCGGGCTCCTAGGTGACGCAGGCGACCAAACGTCTGACCACCGAGCTCTCCGCCCGCAGTGGGCGGGCGGCGGATTTGAAGGACGTCCTCTTGGCTCTCGAAGAACAAGGGGTAACGAATCATGAGTCTGCCGCTGGGGCCGAGCCGCAAGGCGCGACCGAGTGAGAACTATATGTGCGCCTCGAGCTGTCGGCCGAAGCCGAGCGGTAACGAGCGCGGCGCCGTTGGTCTGGGCGAGCCCGCTGGAGGCATGAGATGAGCGCCCGGGCGATCAAGATCCTGGTAGGCGCCGTGGTCGTCGCGGTGGCCGTGGGGGCGCTCGTATGGGTGGGCGTCGGCAGGGGCTCTGTCTACTACTACACGGTCTCCGAACTGCTCGCCAAGGGGCCGACGCAACAAGTGCGCGTATCCGGTGAATTGGTGGGGGGAAGTGTCGAAGGTCTGGGGACCACCACGCTGAAGTTCGTTCTCCACGACCGAGATCGAAGCGACCAGACCATCTCTGTCGTCTATAACGGCGCCATACCAGACAGTTTCAAGGACCAGGCAGACTCTGAGGTAGTGGCCGAGGGCGACTTCGTGGCCGACGGCTCGTTCGTTGCGACGGTCCTGACCGCGAAATGCCCGAGTAAGTACGAAGCTGCTCCGTGAACGATCTGGGCTATCTCTGCCTGATCCTCATCACCATAGTCTGCTTCGCCGGTCTGGCGCTGGCGCTCGCAGCTCTTTCGACCCGCAGGCGCGGTTTGATGCGCGGCGCGGTGGGCGCGGTGTACGTGGTCGCCGCTCTCGCCGTGATCGCGTCCATCGTGCTCGTGGTGGCCCTGGTCACCCGGGACTTCAGTAATCACTACGTATACAACTACACGTCGCGGAGCCTCTCCCTCGCCTACACCGTCTCTGGCCTTCTGGGCGGGCAATGCCGGCTCTCTTCTGCTGTGGCTCTTGCTGATGGCCATCTTCTCTCTCGTCGCACTCCGGCAGATCCGCAGGGAGGACCCGCCCTCTGCCCCTTATGTGGCGGCCATCCTGCTGGCGATCACAGCGTTCTTCTCGCTGCTGACCGTGTTCGGGAACGATTCCAACCCGTTCGTCCGGGTGCCCGGAGGGGTGACTCCCGCCGACGGCCTGGGTATGAACCCCATGCTGCAGCACCCGGGCATGGTGATACACCCCGTCGCGCTCTACCTCGGGCTACGTTGGCTGCGCCATCCCCTTCGCGTTGGCCATGGGCGGACTCTTGGCGCGCAGCCCGAGCGCCGCCTGGCTGCCGGCGGTGCGCCGCTGGGCGCTGGTGGGCTGGTTCTTCCTGGCCATCGGTAACCTGGTGGGAGCCTGGTGGGCTTATGTGACCCTGGGTTGGGGAGGCTATTGGGCTTGGGACCCGGTGGAGAACGCCTCCCTGATGCCGTGGCTCACGGCCACCGCCCTGGTCCATTCGGTGGTCATGCTACGAAGACGGCAGATGTTCTTGTTCTGGACGGCCATTCTCGTGGCGGTCACCTTCTTGCTCACCATCTTCGGCACGTTCCTCACCCGCTCCGGGATAGCCACCTCGGTCCACGCGTTCTCCGACAACACCTTCATCCCCTGGTTCACATTCTTCCTGCTTCTCGCCGTCGTCTTCTCCGCGGCTGTGATGGTGTCCCGCCGGTCGGAGTTGAGGTCGCAGAAGAAGCTGGACGACCCGCTCTCGAGAGAGTCCGCCTTCTTGTACACCAACGTAGTGTTGGTGGTGATCGCTTTCGTGGTGCTGTGGGGGGTCGTGTTCCCCACCCTCGCCGGAGCGCTCCGCGGCACAGAGGTCGAGCTGGATCCCAACTTCTTCACGGTAGTCACCGTACCCTTGGCGCTGATCTTGATGTTCCTGACTGGGCTGTGCCCTTTGCTGCCGTGGCGGGGCAAGGACCGGTCGCGGCTGGTGAAAGACGCGGCCTGGACCGCCGCTCCCGCCGTGGTCGTGCTGGTGGTGCTGCTCGCGCTCGGCCTGCGAAAGCCATACACTCTGCTGAGCTTCACGCTCGCGACTTTCGCCGCGGCCTCGATAGCGCTGCAGTATGGTCGCGGTTGGCGGAACCGGCACAAGGCCTACGGGCACGGGGTGGCTGAGAGCGTTCGGCGGGATGGTCTGGGGCAACCGGTCGCGTTATGGAGGGTTCCTGGTCCACCTGGGAGTCATCATCGTGCTGGTGGGCATCACCGGCTCGTATGCGTTCAAGCAGGTTGTCGACGGAGATCTGTCCAAAGGTGGCTCGCTCGATGTCGGGCGGTTCGAGCTCACCTATGATGGTCTCGACGTTGGAGCAGGCGGCGGACAAACAGATGGCGCGGGCCACCTTCACGGTGAGCCATGACGGCCGAGTGGTCGGTCACGTGAACCCGGTCAAGGAGTACTACCCGGCCAGTGACCAGGTCTGGACCCGGGTGGACCTCTACAGCACTCTTGCCGGCGACGTGTACGTGTCGCTGCTCGGCTACACGGACGATGGCACCAGCGTCACCATTCGGGCTGAGCTCAACCCGCTGGTCGGCTGGCTATGGATCGGCGGGGGAGTCCTGGTCGTGGGTGGGCTGATCGCCCTGTGGCCGGTGAGGCGGTCACGGGCCAGACAGCGCGAGGTCGCGCAGGCGGCCGGCTCGACGCCGGTGTCGGCGGGTGTCTCAACAGACGTCGGAGCCGGCGAGTGACGGCACCGGGGACGCGAGTCACCGCCGGGGATCGAGCCACCGCCGGAACCTGCCGTCCTGGTGCGCGATCTCCACAAGACCTACGGCCCGGTGGAAGCGTTGTGTGGCCTCGATCTGCGCGTGGAGCCGGGCGTCTTCCTGACGATCTTCGGGCCGAACGGAGCCGGCAAGACGACGCTCATGAAGGTGCTTGCCACCCTCACTCGGCCCACGGAGGGCTCGGCGCTGGTGGGCGGCAAAGACGTGGTCCGGGATGCCGGGGCGGTCCGGAAACGAGTCGGCGTCATCTCGCACAACACCTATCTCTACGCGCAACTCACCGGCATCGAGAACCTGGAGTTCTACGCCCGCATGTACCGGGTGCGGGCCGGTCGCGAGCGGGCTCTCGCGCTGCTCGCCAAGATGGATCTCACCAGGCGCATGCACGACCGGGTGGCCACCTACTCACGAGGCATGCAGCAACGTCTTTCGGTGGCGCGGGCTTTGCTGCACGATCCTGAACTGTTGCTGCTCGACGAGCCCTATACCGGACTCGACCAGCATGCCTCCCGGGTGCTCGCCGAAGTGTTGGAAGGGCTGAGAGACGGCACCCGCACGGTGATCATGACCACCCACAATCTCCAGGAGGGCCTCGCCGGCTGCGACCGGGCGGCCATCCTGGTGGAAGGGCGGCTCGTCTTCGATCAGGGGGTCTCCGAGATCGACGCGTCCGGCTTCCAGCACACCTACTTCTCCTGCGTCCATGACGAGGTTCCGCAGGCGTGACGGCGGGGACCAGAAGGGTGAGTACCTAGGTGGCTTTCTTCTCCCAGGCCTGGGCCATCGTGCGCAAGGACCTGCTCACCGAACTGCGGGGAGCGAGCACGATCGTGTCGATGGTGCTCCTTGGGCTCCTTGTCGTGCTGGTGTTCAACTTCGGCGCCGAGCCGGGTGCCGACAGTGCGTCCTTAGCCCGCTCGGGCGTGCTGTGGGCCGCCTTCCTCTTCTCCGGAGTGATCGCGGTGGGGCGCTCGTTCGCCTCCGAGAAGGAGGCCGGGTGTCTCGACGGACTCCTGCTCTGCCCGGTGGACAGAGGGGTCATCTACCTGGGCAAGCTTCTCGGCAACCTGATCCTGGTGTTCGCGACCGGCGTGGTGATCCTCCTCTTCTTCACCGTCGTCTACAACGTGGGGATAGGGGCGGGCTGGCTCGGACTGCTGCTGCTCCTGGTGCTGGCCAGCGTCGGTCTGTCGACGCTGGGGACCCTCTTCGCCGCGGTCGCGGCCGGGGTGAGGGCTCGGGACGCCCTGCTGACCGTGTTCATATTCCCCTTGCTGGTCCCGCTGGTCATCGCTGCCGCGCACTGCTCCACCCTGTTGCTTGACGGGAAGAGCCTGGGCGAAGCGGGTCTGTGGCCCTGGCTGCTGGTCGTGTATGATGTCGTCTTCTTGGCGGTCTCGTTCATGGTCTTCGATTTCGTGGTGGAGGATTAGGATGGAGAGCGGTCAGAAACGCCGCGGTCTTGCCACAAGTACGTTGGTGGTCGTGACCTTCGCTCTCATGGTCGTGGCGCTGGTGGCCGCTTTGGTCTTGGCTCCCCGCGAGGCGCAGATGGGAGACATCCAGAGGCTCTTCTACTTCCACATGCCCAGTGCCTGGATCGCCCTGGGTCCGGCGTTCACGGTGGTGTTCGCGCTCAGCATCGCGTACCTGGTCACGGGAAAGATGGTCTACGACCGCTGGGCGGGCGCCTCCGCGGAGATAGGGGTGATCTTCACCACCATCACTCTGATGACCGGGCCGCTGTGGGCCAAACCCGCCTGGGGGGTCTACTGGACCTGGGAACCGCGCCTCACCACCACTCTCGTCCTGTGGTTCATCTATGTGGGCTACCTGCTGCTGAGGTCCATCGCGGGCGAGGGCGCGCGGCGCGCGCGCCTCTCCGCGGTGTACGGCATCGTAGGATGGATCGACGTTCCCATCGTGTTCCTGTCCATCTGGTGGTGGCGCACCATCCATCCCCGGCTGCTGACCAGCAGCGGGTTCGCCATGGACTCGCGCATGGTCGCGGCGCTCATGGTCAGTCTGGTGGCGTTCACCCTGCTCTACGTGTGTCTGCTGGTGTTGCGCGCAGGGACTCTGACCATGGAGGCGGAGGTCACCGGGCTACGGGCGCGCCTGCGCCGTCTTGACCGTCGAGGAGGCGGACTATGAGTAATCTCGGTTTTCTGGCGTTAGGCTACGGACTGATCTGGGTGCTCATCGGCGCCTACGTATGGTTCATCAGCCGTCGGCAGGCAGCCCTGCGCCGTCAGCTTGATGGGCTGCAGATGGAAGTGAACGAAGCCGCGGAGAAGTTGGCTCAGGAGCGGTGACCCCTGGAGGCCGGGGAGCAGATCAGTAGCCGCCCCTGAAGCCGGCGGCGGCAAGCCGGGGTCCCCGTGGGGCAACTCCAGCCAGACAGGTGTTGCGTTTCTCCTCGTAGGTATGGTACAAGTACTTAGGGATTTCGGCGACGGCATATGGCCAAGGCGCGCCCGCGAGCGTTGTATGCCGATTTACGTGCTGTGAGCAGTCATCTAGGTGCCGGCGTATTCGAACAACAGGGTAGGGAGCGAGGTGGCAATGAAGAAGATACCGATTCTCATCGTTGCACTTGTCATCGTAGCGGTGGCGGTGGTCGTGGCAGTCGCTGTCGACGGTAACCAGGCCGCCGCGTTCTCGGGTGGCTTCAGCTCCGGCTGCCAGACATGCCACGGCCCGGGTACGGCGCAGTTCCCGCACAATGTGGCGGCTCACGGGTATCCTACTTCGGCCTGCACTAACTGCCACACGGGCGGAGTCGGAGTGGGCACGGCCGACATCAGCAAATGCGCGGGCTGCCACGGAGGCGCCAGCACGATAGCGGCAGGGCACGGCACGTCGTGCACCGGCTGTCACCCGACCACAACCACCACGTCGAGCACTACAACCACCAGTTCGAGCACCACCACCAGTTCGAGCACCACCACCAGTTCGAGCACCACCACCACGACGGGTGGGACTACGACTACGACCGGAGGGACGACGACCACCACCGCACCTCCCGTGACCACATCGACGACAGTAGCGCCGACGACTACGACCACGGTTCCCGCTGGGGAG
The DNA here is from genome assembly GCA_963806155.1 of uncultured Actinomycetes bacterium. Taxonomy (GTDB): domain Bacteria; phylum Actinomycetota; class Thermoleophilia; order RBG-16-64-13; family RBG-16-64-13; genus CAVPLM01. The sequence continues at coordinate 255,998 of CAWDXC010000011.1, read as the reverse complement.
CCGGAGTTCACCGGCTAGTCTCTTATCCACCAGTTCGATCGTCACGAAAAGCGCCTCCGGGCGCTTTTCGTCATCTCTGTGCTACCATCCCTCGAACCATCGGGGATGTGTCAGCAGGAACTCCATGAACTCCACTCCTGATCCACCTAAGAGGCGGCGCTTTGAGAGTCGCCGGTCGGTTGTCTTACGCACCGCCGGTATGATTCTCTTCGCGGCTGCCCTACTATTCCTCGTCATGGGCGTGACGATCCTGCGGAACGAGCCGGCCGACTCCCATGCTCCCCAAACGCCCATTGGGTCAGTATGGCCTAGTTCCGTGACCAGCTCCCCAGGGGCGACCGGCTCCGTGGCGGCGACCGGCTCCGCAACGACGAACGTATCTGCTGTCCAACTCTCGGCGTACCAGCAGGCCAAAGCTGCCGAGGGTTACCTGACCGGTGCCGCGGCCGTCGATCAGTTGCAGATCTACGATCGCGTGCCGCCGGGCTCCCAGCTGGTGCTCACCTTCCCTCGGGAGGGGAAGAAGCAGATCTCGTCCACCTTCCTGATCATTGGCGAAGATGAGGACGCCCACGGGACGAGTCTGGTACCAGATCCGCCTGCCGATCCGGCCGAACGGCAGCACAGGGTGGGTCAGAGCCACGGATCTTACTACCGCCACCGTCACGTATTCCATGACGCGTCGACCTATCGGACCACCGGCTGGACCTATACGAGGCGGGTCGACTGAAGAAGTCCTACCCGGTCGGAGTAGGTACCATAGACAACCCGACGCCTCCGGGGGAGTACTACATCACCATCAAGATGAAGCCGACGAAACCGAACAGCATCTATGGCGTCCTCGCGATGGGAGTGAGCGGGTTCTCGGACAAACTGACGGATTGGCCCGAGGGAGGTCAGTTGGGCATCCACGGAACCAACGATCCTTCATCGGTAGGCAAGGACGTGAGTCACGGCTGCATCCGCCTGCAGAACGAGGACATCCTCGATCTCTCCCAGTACGTGGCCTACGGCACACCCGTGTCGATGCAGGAGTAGCCCGAGGGCAGATCGGTAGCTCGGCCGTCCTCATCTGTTGCACCACCCCCGCAGTGGGGAACGGCATGGCTGATCGCTCCGTCAATAGATCATTGACATGAGCTTGGTAGTACTGTATACAGTCCGGCGGCAAAGGCGTTGCGGCACCCGATCTTCGGTGTCGGATCGCTTTCAATTCTGCGGAGGATGGATGTGAGTTCCCACGATCTCGGGCGCGACGATGATCACGTCGCTGTGGATCCTACGAGCCCAGAGACAGACAGCGCGCCGGTGACCGAGTCCTCCGCAGAGGCGGTGGAATCCGCGGACAAGGTGGAATCCACAGAGGCGGTAGCATCCGCGGACCCGGTAAGGCCCCGCCGCCGCAAGAGAGTGCGCACGGGGTTGCACAAGTTCTTCCTCCCGCGTCAAGGCTCCCCGCTCTGGCGGCGCACGCTGCCCTGGCTGACTGTCGTAGTGATCGTTGTCGGTGTGGTGGTCGGTTCCGCGCACGCGTGGGCGTGGACCAACTCGCCGGAGTTCTGCGGGAATCTCTGTCATACCATGCCGCCCCAATACGCAGCGTACGAACTCTCACCCCACTCTCGTGTGACCTGCGTCGAGTGCCACATCGGACGTGACTTCATTGGTAAACAGATCCCCCGCAAGTCCGTTCACACCCAGTTCCTGTTCCGGATGGCCTTCGGGCTTTACGAATATCCCATCTATGCAAAGGGGATGCGACCCGCTCGTGAAGCATGCGAGACGTGTCACTCCCCTGCGAAATTCTCTGATGATAGCGTAAGAGTCAACCAACATTATCGACCTGATGAGGTCAATACTCCATATAGCGTATACCTTGTTATGAAGACCGGTGGAGGGACGCAGCGTGAGGGTTTGGGACGTGGCATCCACTGGCATATTGAGAACAAGGTCCAGTTCTCATCTACCGATGATCTTGACCAGAACATCCCATACATCCGGGTAACGAATGCCGACGGTAGCACCGATGAATACGTAGATGTCGAGTCCGATTTCGACACTTCATCGGTCGATCCGAGCAGTCTAAAGACCATGGATTGCATCACCTGTCACAATCGCATCTCGCACAACGTCGCGTTCCCGGTCGACTCTATCGAGAGTTCGATGTCCCGCGGCGTGATCTCGAGCGACATACCCTACATCCGCGATCTAGGCGTGCAGGTCCTGACCAGGGAGTACGCCAACCAGGAACAGGCGTTTGCCGGGATCGCCCTAGCATTGGACGCCTACTACAGGAAGTCCCAGCCGGACTTCTATGCCACCGGGGCAGACAAGGTACAGGCGGCGATCGCAGAGATACAGAGGATCTACTCGGTGAGCGTGTTCAGGGACCAGGAAATCGACTGGAACACGCATCCAGACAATGTTGGGCACGTCGATTTTCCGGGCTGCTTCCGTTGCCACGATGGGAAGCACTTGAACGCCGCCAGCCAGGCCATTCGCCTTGAATGCAACCTTTGCCACTCCATACCAGTCGTGGCCGGCACCGAGGATCTGGTGACGAACATCGAGATCAGCCACGGTCCCGAGCCTGCTTCGCATCTCAACGCCAACTGGATCAGCCTGCACAATCGGGTCTACGATAATACCTGTGCCAACTGTCACACTACGGCTGACGACGGTGGCACGAGCGACACCTCTTTCTGCTCCAACAGCACGTGCCACGGCACGGTCTACACCTATGCCGGCTTCGATGCCCCGGCCCTGCGCGACATCCTGAAGCAGCAAGTGCCGGAGCCGACCACCGTCACGCCGCGCCCGAGCGCCTCCGGGATGCCAACGTACGACTCCTTCTTCGGTCCGCTATTCACCACGAAATGCGGGTCTTGTCACGGTGAGAACGCATCGGCCGGTCTGGATTTGACCACGTACACAGGCGCCATGAAAGGCAGCAGCGGTGGACCCGTCATCCTCGCGGGCGACAGCGCCCACAGCAAACTGGTGGAAATACAGAGCCGCGATCACTTCCGCAACCTCTCCACCCAGGAACTCGAGGCGGTCAAGCAATGGATCGACTCGGGTGCTGTCGAGAAATGACGGGTAGGATGCGCTCGCCGGCTAGTGCTGCTAGGAGGACCCGGCGGCTCCTGTCGCTGCTCACGGCCGCACTGTTCGTAGCGGTGCTGGCTGGTCCGGCAGGGGCCCAGACAACCGGAACCCCCTCGTCGACGGAACCGTCCCTCGTTGCCCAGGAGGCGACCACGTCTTCGACGACAGCCACGGGCCAGACAACGGACTCATCTGCGACAACGTCCGGCGCGTCTGACCAGGGGGTTCAGCCGGGCCAAACCGCTGTAGTCCCGCCCCCTGCAGCTCAGGTCCCCCTCAATCCTGGCTGGACGACCGACCAGATGGACGTTCGGGTCATGCCCGAGTACGACGAGAAGGCCGTCCTCGTGATCATGGGCTTCTCGTTGCCGGCAGATGTCCCGCTTCCGGCGACCGTCAAGTTTCCGATTCCTGCGGGAGCGATAATCGGCGGTATCGGCGAGGTCGACCCGAACGGCACTTTCACGTACAACTATGCGAATTCCTACCCATCGGTGGAACCAGGCAGCGAATGGGATATCGCCACGATCGAGGTAAAGAACTACCGACAGCTACAGATCGACTACTACTACGATCCGGGCCTTCCGCAGGAAGCCGGTCAGCGCTCCTTCCCACTCTTGGCGCAAATGCCAGTGGACGTGGGCACGCTACTGCTGCACGTGCAACAGCCGGCCCGGGCCACGGACTTCGAGGTCCAGCCCGCCCTTCAAGGCTCGGGCCAGGCTGACGACGGCTTCACCTACTCCGTGGCGACGTACCCTGAGGTCAAAGCCGGTAGTACGCTGGGGCACCTCATTTCCTACTACAAGCCCGATGGCGGGCTGTCCATCGACTCGGACCAATCCACCCCAACGCAGTTCAACACGAGCACTGTGTTGCTCGCCGCCATACTGGTCATCGTGGTCATCGTCGGGGCGCTCGTCGTCTACCGTCTGTACTCGAACCCCCGGAGTGCCAACCGGCAAAGCGGCCGCGCGGGGGCCCGGCGGAGCCCGGCAGGGACAGCGCCACCCGTTGGCACCAAGCGGCAGCGGCAGGCTGACAAGGCTCCGAAGGGCCCGCCCCGAAGGGCCCAGCTCCGAAGGGCCCAGCTCCGAAGGGTCCTGACCCCGAAGGGTGTGACCCCGAAGGACACCGCGACGACGGAGCTCGCCACAACCGCCGATCCCGCCACAGAGCGGGGCGACGAGGCCGTTGAGTATTGCATCGCCTGCGGCGAGGAGTTGACCCCGGAGTCTCCCTTCTGCCCCAACTGTGGCGAAGCGCGACCTTGAGCGCGTGCCCTCCACCTGATCGCAGAGACGAGGGTAGACGTCTCGGCGGCGCAAGCCGGCCTGAGAGGTCGTTCTAAGCCTCGTCTACGTTCCGCTAGGCGGGCCCCCCACGCACTCGTAGCCGCCCTGCCGCTGAGAACGGCCGGGCGGCGTATACTTGACCCGCGGAGATGACGAAGTCGGCTCTCCCCACCTCCGGACCCTTTGGAGAGCCCAGGCGCGGTCCTGGTCGTCGGGAGGCCGGAGCCTGAAGAATGCAGGGCTCACGTGTCGTGCGGACCGCGAAAGACCGGGCCGGTCGAATGAGAAACGCAAGCTTCAATGTGGAGTAGACCTGTAGGTTTGTCGCGCTTCGCTGTCTGTCTGGTATTTGTGGCGGCGCTAGCCATCGGGCTCGCCGGCTGGTTGTGTCTCAGCCCGGCGACCGCCCATCCGGGTTTGACGTGCAATCCGGAACCGGGCCACGGTACTACCGGCTGTCACCAGAGCGCCACCACCATTCCGAGCGCGCCGACCAGGTCCGCGTCCACTGTTGGCTCGGCGCCTTCTTCTGGCCAGACGGCCCCCCTGAGATACGTGGACAAGAACAACTGCCTTGCCTGCCACGGTGATCCTTCTCTGACCAGAGAACAAGCCGATGGGACATCCATTTCCCTTTACGTCGATACCGGGCACTTGCCACAGGCCGTCCACCGCTACCAGGATTGCACGGCATGCCACACCAGCGATCCACACGCAGTCGAGACTCCGCTCACGAAGCTGTCCTTGGCCGAGAAGTGCGGCACGTGCCATCAGTACGAGTATCGCCAGTACATAAGCAGCGTCCATGGTGTGCCGCAGTCCAGCGGCAACAGCGACCCCGCCTCATGTACCGATTGCCACAGCGCCGATGCGAATCCACACAATGTGGTGCGCGTGCTCGAACCAGAAGCATCTACGTATCCTAAGAACAGTGCCCAGACTTGTGCCACGTGCCACGACGATCTCAGACTGATGGACAAGTATGGCATCGTGGAGAAAGTCTACGATTCTTACATGCGCTCCTTCCACGGCAAGGCGATGACGCTGTCGCCGAAGGACGGCGCTATCCAACAGTTGGATACGGCGACCTGCGTCAATTGCCATGGTTCGCACGACATCAAAGCGGTGGACGACCCGACCGCCCCGGTTGCGGGCATGGATAACCTGTTGAAGACCTGCCGGATATGCCACTCCTATGCCGGGCCGGAGTTCGTTGCGGGGTTCCTGGGCCACAAAGCGGCGAGTTCCGGATTCTTTCCAGAAGTGTACTGGGGAGGGAAGTCCTTCTTCATATTCAGCCGTGTGCTGTTGGCAGGCGGCGTGCTCGTAGTCGGAGCGTCGATCGGTTATCGGGGTGTGCTGTGGATCATTCGCAAGGTCAGGCCACGCAAGAGGAAGAAGGACGGATAGGCGATCATGCGTGCACCAGAAGCAACAGACGAACGCATCGATGGCACCTCCATTATCCGTTTTGACGTGCAACAAAGGGCCCAGCACACTCTGCTGTTCTGCTCGTTTGCCATCCTGGCGGTCACCGGCCTGCCCCTCAGATACAGTGACTCGGCCGTCAGCGGATGGTGGATGGGGCTATGGGGCGGCGTCGACAGCATGAGAGCGGTACATCGCTTCGCTGCCTGGGTCATGATCGCCGACTGCGTCTACCACCTGACGTACCTATTCGTCATGGTGGCCGTGTTGAAACGTCCATTCCCCTCGGCGATGCTGCCCCGATCCCAGGACGTCAGGGACTTCGTCCAGGACATCAAACACGCTCTTGGCTTCGCCAAGGAACCGCCGAAGTTCGACCGGTTCGGCTACCGTAACAAGTTCACCTACTGGTTGGTGTGCTGCGGTGCCTTCATTACGGTGGGCAGCGGCTTCATACTCATGTACCCTCTTGGGTCCGCCGATCAGCTTGCCGGATGGATGTACTCGTTGGCCTTGATCATCCATAGCGACGCGGCGATCTTGGCCATAGGCTGGATGGTAGTAGTCCACATGTACTTCGCCCACTTCACTAGGCGGGTGTTTCCCATGGACAAGTCGATCTTCACGGGTAAGGTGCCCTTTGAACGGTATAGGGAAGATTTTCCCCTGGAATACGCTAGGATCATGGCTGCTGCTGGACTGCCGGTGACGGCAGATGAGGAACTGACGCCGCCTGATCCGGAGGAGCCGCCCGAGGATTAGTCGCCACGGACCAGTCCACGTGCGGCCTCGTAACACCCGGTAGATCTCTGCCATGCTTACCCGCTGCCGAACAAACAAGCGCTGGACAACTTCCAGAGACGGACAAGAATCAGAAGCAGGGCCCGCTTCGGTGGCCGCTGGGGTCATTCGGCGAGGCTCGGGCCTGTCTTCAGACAGCCGGCCAAGGCCGGCGGCAAAGGGGGTGATCATGCGGCGTTTGTGGCTCCTCCTCAGCCTAACCATTGCTCTAGCGCTAGTCACTCTCTTGATCGGCGCGCCGGGGCTCACGCCGGCGCGCGCGGCCGCTGCGCCGACCTTCAGCGACGTTCCCGAGACCTACTCCTACTACACTGCCATAGAGGGCATGGCGGCGGCGAATGTCATCAATGGCTATGCGGTGGGCGACCATTGGGAATTCCGACCGGAGAATCTCGTCACCCGAGCCCAATTCGCCAAGATGATCGTCTCGTCTCTGGGCCTGCCGGTGACCGAGCAGGACATCTCTACATTCCTCGATGTTTGGGAGGGAGTGTCTCCGGATCTCTACCCCGACCACTACATCGCGCTGGCAGCCAAGAAGGGGATCACCACCGGCTACGCAAATGGGAATTTCGGGCTCCTGGACAACATCAAGCGGGGCCAGATATCCACGATGATGGTGCGGGCGGCCCAGAACTTGGAGCCCGGCAAGCTCGTCGCAGCCCCAGCCGGATATCTCTCCGACTGGGGTGATATCGGCGAGGCCGATGGACTCTTCACCCTGTTGGACCCCGCGGTGCGCCAGTTGATCAAGACCAGCGACTCTCTGGGGATCAGCCGATCGTCCGCCGGACTCGCCGGTGTGCGCGACCGTGTGGACTTCTATCGCGCCTACGGTCACGGAGAGGTCATCGACAAGATCGCGGACGAATTCTGGCCCTGGGAGGACTAGAGAGGCTCCAGGTATAGTGGCGCGGCCCAGCGGCAAGCCCTGGGCATATGCAGGGCCCTTAGGAACCGGGGTAGATCCCGCTCCGTCCCAGTCGATCAGGAAGTACCACACCGTGGTACAATGCCCGGCATGGACGGGATCGAATTCGCAGAGGTGCGCCGCTATCTGGCCAAGACTCAAACGCAGATGGCGAACCTACTGGGGATCTCCCCCAAAGCCGTGCAGAGCTTTGAACAGGGATGGAGAAGCGTTCCGGCCTACGTCGAGCGTCAATTACTGTTTCTCCTCTACTTGAAGGGGCTCGCTCCAAGTGCGACCGGACCTTGTTGGGACCGGAGGAACTGCCCGCCCGAAGTGAGAGAGACATGCATTGCTTGGGAGGTGCAGGCTGGTCAGCTTTGTTGGTTCGTCAACGGCACCATGTGTGAGGGCAGGGCCCAGCCGAGCTGGGAAAAGAAGATGCAAATATGCCGGCAATGTGAGGTCTTTCGGTCTTCGGTCCGACCGCTGAATTCCACCGATCCAACGGGAACCGGCGCAGAGATAGCACGCGACTGATGAAGAAACAGCATCCATAGGGGGCACAGATGTCGAAAGGGAGCAGGCGGGGCAACCCGGCGCAACAACCGACCAAGCGCGAGAGATTCGAAGAGGCCGGCCGGTTTCCAGTGAAGAAGGCGGCGATCGCGGCCATGGTTGTAGTTGTGGTCGCGGTGGGAGTGTTCGTCGGGATCAAGGCGTACGGCAATTCGACGGAAGCGGGCGGCCCGGTCGTGTCGGAAGGGGGTGTCAACTACGCCAGCACCTCCGTGGAAATGTCCGTGCTGACGTCACCCGAGAAGACCGGAGCCGGGACGGTCACGCTATCCGTCGCCGAGTTGAAGAGTAAGAAGATAGGTGGATTCATCTACTCCCGCTCCACCCCCATGCCGGCGGGCTATGATTCCGTCCAAGGGAACGGTCTGCCGCTCCTCGCCTACGTCGCTCCCAGCGGCCGGCTTGTAGTGGCCACCTCCCTGTGCGAACCCTGCCGGTCTTACGACTTTCATATCGAGGGCGACCAGCTGGTCTGCAACACGTGCTACACGCGCTGGGACCTCAATACTCTCAAGGGGGTCGACGGTGGCTGTCTCGACTACCCGCCGAATGAAGTGACCACCGTAGTGCAGGGTGACCTCATCGAGGTCCAGCAATCCGAACTGGAAGCCTGGGTCCCAAGGAGCTAGCCGGCGAGCGTCTGCTTCCGATGCGCGTTTCCCGAATAGCGCTCAGAAACGTGCGACGCCACCCGGCGCGCATGGCGCTGCTGGCGCTCCTGATCATGTGCGTGGTGACAGTCGTGACTACCCTGGTACTCGTGACTAGGAGCGCCGAGGCGGACCTCGCGAACAAGGTGGACGAGTACGGGGCCAACATCACCATCGTGCCCCGATCGGACCAACTCCCGCTTGTCTACGGGGGAATCCGCGTGGGTGGTCTCACCTATGACACAGAGCCTCTGAGTATGGACGACGTCGCATCGATCCGGACCATCGAGAACAAGGAGAACATCAACCGGGTGGCTCCCAAATTGCTCCAGCTGACGGAGATCGACGGCACCCGCCTGATGGTGGTCGGTGTGATGTGGCAGGAAGAGTTGGCGATCAAGAAGTGGTGGAAGATCGATGGTTCGGAGCCGAGGGGGACCAGAGACGTCTTACTCGGATCGCGGGCAGCAGAGCGCTTGCACCTGAGCGCCGGGTCGAGCGTCAGCCTCAACGGCCGCGAGCTTCACGTCGCGGGAGTCCTCGATCCCACCGGCGCCGAAGAGGACGACGTGATCTTCATGGACCTCGCCACAGCCCAGGCCCTTTGGGACCGCGGGGGTCAGGTGAGCTTTGTCGAGGTATCGGCGTGGTGTAGTTCGTGTCCCATCGAGACGATCAGCGCCCAGATATCGACCCTGCTTCCCAACGCTCGGGTGACCGCTCTGGGCAAGGCCATCGAGTCGCGAGAGTTGCTGGTCGGGCAGTTCCGGTTGTTCAGTATCGTGCTTTCGGCCTTCATGGTGCTGGCGGGTACCATGATCGTGCTTACGTCCACCCTCGGCCGCGTGCGCGAGCGCAAGAACGAGATAGGCGTGTTCCGGGCACTCGGCTACCGGCGGAAACACATCCTCGAGGTCGTCCTACTGGAGAATCTGATGGTTGCCGTTATTGCGGCGGCTGCGGGGGTCGCGCTGGCGTGGGCGGTCGCCGGGCCGGTAGCCCGCCTGCTTGCCGGAGTGACCGCCGTCGCGGCGCCCGGCCCGGTCCTCCTCCTAGCCGCCGTCGCCGCCTCAGTGATGATGGTGGTACTAGCCACCCTCTATCCGGCTTGGCAGGCATCGCGCCTCAGCCCGCTGCTGGCCCTCAGGCGGGTGTAGGAGGTGAGCGGCGAGATGGGTCTGGGGTTGATCGCGCGTGCCAACATCAGGCGGCATCCGGGCAGGGCCCTCCTGATGCTCCTCGGAATGACGGTAGCGGTAGCGGCCTTCGTCACAGTGGTCTCGCTCGTCATCTCGCTCCGTGACACGTTGAACGATCGGCTGGCCCGCTACGGAGCCAGCCTTCTGGTGGTGCCGGCCAGCCCCGAGCTTTCCCTGGAATACGGCGGCCTGAGCGTGGCAGATGCCGGCTCGGGAGAAGTCCCCGTCCTGCATGAGAGCGCAGTGGCCACCATCCTGGGCCTTCCTTCGGCCGGGCGAGTGGCGGAGGCCATCCCGGTGCTTCTTCAGCCCGTGCAGGTTGCCGGTGGCACCTACCTTGCGTTGGGGACAGACGTCGAAGCGAGTCTTCGGGCGAAGCCCTGGTGGCGCATCGAGGGGGCGCCACCGCAGGGCCCGGACCAGGTGCTCCTGGGCCTGGACGCGCGGAACAAGCTGGGGTCGGACCCAGGGGAGATCGTCACCATCAAAGGACACCAGTTTGTCGTGAGCGGCGTCCTCCGGGAGACCGGCGGAGAGGAGGACGGCCTCATCATGATGGACCGAAAGGAGCTGGCTCAGTTGACGGGTCGGGGAGGCGACGTGAACCTGGTGGAAGTGACGGCGGCCGATTCCGGCGCCGTAGAGCCTCTCAGTCAGGAGATCTCGCGGGCGCTTCCTGCCGCGTCGGTGATCTCAGTGAAGAAGAGCTTGGAGTTCAACGCCCAGGCCGACGGAGCCCTGGGCAAGTTCGGGCTCGCCGCCACTGCTCTGATCATCGTTATTTCCGCGTTCATTGTGAGCCTGACCACCCTGGCGGCGGTCGAGAGAACGCAGGAGGGAGATCGGGGTGCTGAGAGCGGTCGGGTATCGTCAACGGGACATCTGGGCGCTCTTGCTCATGGAAGCCCTTCTCTTGAGTGTGGGGGCGGCCGTCATCGGCACCGGGCTAGGCCTGGCCGGAGCAGCTCTTGGACCCCGGCTTGTGGAAGGTCTTGCGCTTCGATTCACCCCGAACTTGCTTGTTGTGGCCGGAGGGATCTTGCTGGCCGTCGTGCTGGCCATCGCAGCCACCATATACCCGGCCTCGCGGGCCGCACGACTCGACCCGGCCGCAGCGCTGAGGCGCGTCTAGAGGATCCATCCGGAGGGAAACAAGGAATGCCGCTTCTGTTGGCCGAGGGAATAAGTCGAGAATACGGAGCCGATGGCGATGGCCGGGTGGTAGCGCTGAGTCCGGTGAGCCTGGCGTTCTCGGAGGGCGAGTTCACGGCGATAATGGGCCCCTCTGGGTCAGGTAAATCGACACTCCTGTCGATCCTTGGGGTGATGAATCCTCCGACCACCGGGCGCGTGACCATCGACGGGATCGACGCCTACGATCTCTCGCAGGAGCGGCAAGCGGACCTGCGGCGCGAGTACATCGGCTTCGTCTTTCAGCAACTGGAGTTGCTCCCCTACCTGACGGCGCTGGAGAACGTGATGCTGCCTCTGGCTATCATCAAGATCCCCGGCAAGCGGGAGCGGGCCCTCGCAGCGCTGGAACGCGTCGGCTTGGACAGGCAGAAGGGCGCTCGCCTGCCCTCGGAACTATCCGGCGGCGAGCAGGGCAGAGTGGCGATCGCGCGCGCAGTGGTGAACGATCCGCTTCTAGTCCTTGCCGACGAGCCGACCGGGAGCCTGGATACGGCCAACGGAAGACAGATTCTGGCGGTGTTGCGCGAGTTGGCCAATGGCGATCACGCGGTAGTCATGGTCACCCATAACCCCGAGTCGGCCGCGGTCGTCGACCGTATCGTCGAGATCCGGGACGGGTGCTGTCGGTTGGCCTAGCGACCGCCCGAGAAGTCGAGCGGTCGTGAAGCCCCACAGCGCGATCACGGGGCGCCACCCTGCTGAAGCCAGCCGCAAACGCTGAGAATGGTGCCACAGATGCCGGCGAAGCGGTCACGGGCCTCCGCGTCGCCTGTGCGGCGAGGCGCGGGATAGCCAAGGCTCGACAATGCAGCCCGGCAAGACAGGCACGCGACTGCCACCGCCCGCTTGGCCTGGCAGGGCTGGCGGACGACTTGGGGCTACCGACGGATTGGGTTCCGCGCGACATCGGGGGACCGGGCAAGGAATAGCGGCCGGCGACGCGGGACCAGGAGCCCGCTCCCCCAGACTCCAGCCCAGCCGTGAGTCGTCTGGGGTGGCCTCTCTAACCCAGGCGTTCAGGACAGATTCAGGTTAGTAGTGCGACCATGCGGCAAGTGGCATTGCTCAATCCCCCTCCTGAGCTGTGGCCCCTGACCTGTCCGGTGGTGTCTAACCTCGCGGGGTTAGGCACCACCACCCTTTCACACACCACATCCACGCAGCGAAAGCGGCCTTCGTGTGAAGAGGGCGCCTTTGATCAGGAAGATCGGACTGCCGGGACGCGCCGGAAACCAGGACAGCACCACCCGGGCGAAAACGAGCAACTGTAGACCTGAGTGGAGTTGCCCCGTCTTCGTTGACTGTTTTCGTTTGACCGCGACAGTTCTGTGACAGTCTTCCTCGCCCCCGACGGCTCTTCCGCCGGGGTCCCCTTGTGTCGCAAAGTGCGGCGTCGCTCCTTCGCGCTCGCGCCTCACTTGGCGCTGTACGACTCTCTGCCCCCAAATACGGGGAATATCTTCGAGTAGATGTAGAACAGGATGAACGGGAAGATGAGGACCAACAGCGCCCCCACGAGTCCTTCCTTGAGCGTCTCTATGTCATGCGGGATAATCGGAAGAACGTAGCGCATATAGCCGGCATAAGTAAGTGAGAACGACTGTCCACCAATGACAACATTGTACCTCATCATAAACACGCCGAACAAAATAAGAGCGGTGGCCAAAACAGTTCTCTTGAGTGTAAGGCGTGGAGTGAGCAACAATACCAGCGGGACAAAGTTACCTATTCCATATTGGAGAATGAAGATATTAAGGTAATCCCTTTCATAGAGGGCACTCTTCAATATATCCCAGGAATTGACGGCGGTGTAACCTCGGAATACGAGGTCCAAAAGTTCCAGGCTTATGGCAGACACCAAGAAGATGAGCAGGAACCTCGAAGTCATCTTGACAACGCTGATCTCCACGCTCTGGATCTCTCCGCTCTGGGCATCGTAGCGTTTGAATTCCCCGACCTCGACTCCGAGGCGGTTGGCAGCCGGGTAAGTCTTGGACTGAAGCCGGCGGGCGCGCCGCTTCCTTATTTCCATGACCATGATGTAGGACAGCAGGCAGAGGGCGATCCCGGAGACTATAGCCGACACGATGAATATCACGGGCATGAGGGGGGTCAACCACAAAGCGTTGGCCTTGACAGACCCGAAGATGAACCCCGCGTAGCCGTGGAGGAACAGGGCGACGGGGATACCTGCGGCAGCAAGCCACTTTATCGCTTTCTTGTCCTTTTGCAGGGCCTCTTCGCTGATATCGAACGAGCCCAGCGTCAGGACGGTATGCACGAACTGAAGGACCTTATACCGGATGGGCTTGTGCTTTCCCTGTTCCTTGAGAAAGCGGGAGTACTCTACGAAGTGCCTGCGATAGAGGAACCAGATCTCGGAGGCGACGATCGCGAAGTAGAGCGAGAAGACGATGCCGAAGGCGGCGATCGCCGACACGAAGTGAGGAGTCATCAGCACGTTGATGCCGCGCAACGGGTGCTGAAGGTGCAGCAAAAGCGGTACCAGAGCCCCGGGCAGCAAGGCGAACGAAAACACCAGAGCAAAACGCGCGATCCCCTCGAGCTTCTTGAAGCCGAAGACGTGATACAGCGATGACAGAACGAACGCCCCCGCGACCAGGCCGGTCATGAAAGGGTACATGACGATCTGAATGGCCCAGATCACGTATTCGTTCTGGAGGACGAACAGGTCCTTTATCGTCCAGAGTTCTCCGTGGATCACGTCACCGCACCTCCCAGTCCAGCCCGATGTAGAAGCATTGCGGGTCAGTCCCATACTCGCGCTTCAGAACCTGGAGATGCTGGGTGGCTATCACCTGCGCCACCGGGTCGTTCGGGTCGTTCTGGTTGCCGATCTGCCGGACTCCGAAGGGACATGCCTGGACGCAGGCCGGGAGAAGTCCCTGGTTTAGTCGGTGCTCGCAGAAAGTGCATTTCTCTGCCGTGTCATACACGGGATGGAAGAACCTGGCGCCGTAAGGGCACGCATTGACGCAGTAGCCGCAGCCGATACACCAGGTCCTGTCGACGAGAACCACGCCGTCGGGACTCTTGTAGGTGGCACCTACCGGGCACACTTGAACACAAGGCGGGCTATTGCACTGATTGCAGAGCTTTGGAACGAAGAAGGCTCTGGCTATGTCCTCGGGTGGAATGTACAGGGTCGCGCCCTCGCCTAGGTCGATCTCCGGTGTGGTGAAGCCATCGCGGGCCCCCAGAGGAGAGTCGGCATTAAAAGCGCCGTCTTTCGTGATGACGTACCTCTCAACCCAGGTACGGCTCGCATTGGCGTCATACGGCACCTCGTTTTCCAGTTTGCAGGCCTTGACGCAGAATCCGCAGCCGACACACTTGTTTGTGTCTATCAGGAACTGCCAGTGAGGTTGGGTCTGCGTGGCCGTATCCGTTTCCTGGGCTTCGGCAGACGACGCACCTTTTAGCATCATCGTCACTTCCAAGGCCGCCGCCGGCACCAAGATCCCGGCCCCGATCAACGCGGTCTTCTTGAGGAAATCTCGCCTCGAGATAGAATCCGGATGTTCTTTCGAAAGAGGTTCTGGCATTTCAGGACTCATCTGAGGCCTCCGCATCGGTCGCAGCAGGCAAAGGTGTTGGTTGGTGCGGGTTGTGGCAGTCGACACATATCATGCCCGGGAGGCCATGGGCGTTCGGGTCGATGCCCACGATCTTGGACCGGCCGCTCGCGGCGTAAGGTAGATAGGCATGACACCTCAGGCACAACTTCTGGCTGTCACCGATCGCAAGCCTGACCGTGGCCGGATGTCCGACCCCGGGACCGTGGCAGTTTTCGCATTGGATCATCGAGTGGGGGGTGGGCGCTATCTGATCGACCTTGTCCTTGTGGCAGTTGTTGCAGTACGCCTTACCCTGATATTTGACGGTGACGCTCTGCCACTCCTGGATGTTGGACTGTCTATAGTAGTTATAGGTGAAGCTCCCGTGTGTTCCAAAGTCGTCGGGAACGTAGATCTCGCGGGCGACGACGAGAACGATGAGGAGCAAGACAACCACCATCAGCGGTCTCAGAACATGGTTCTTCAGGAGCCGGTTCTTCATCCATTGCACCTCTTCTGAGGAGGTCCGAGGAGCATAGGGAAGACGGCGGAACCCCCATGTTCTCGCCGCTAGAGAAGCACCCGCGAACCGTTCCGCGGGCACCTGCGAGTCTACCTCCCCCCAGCGGTCACTGCTCGACAACAGAGTAGACCGCGCCGCGGCAACACGCAAGTGTCTTCGGCGGCCGCGGCAAAGGCCGTGCACAGTCCTTGGCGAGGGCACTAGGCCCGCCGCCGATCGGTTTGGACTCGACCGCCGGCCCCCTCACTTCCGTTCGAGTCGGCGCCCGGGCGTCGCCCGGGCGCCGGGCTCACTGCTTGACGGGATGATCTACGAGTACACCATCGGCGTAGCCTTGGCCTGCACCGTGGTTCCCGGGGCGGTGGCGTTGCTGACCACCACCGCCTCGACCGGATTCTTGCTGCCCTTTATCCACTGTTGGGCGCCGATGAAGGGCTTATAGACGTTGGGATGGGGATGGAAGCCGTTGGGGTCGACCGGCTCGGTGTAGTCGATGTAGCCCTGCTGGAAGGTGTTCTTGGTGGTCTTGACGGCCGCGATCACGGCCTCCTTGTCTTCGGCGTTGGTGGCCCGCTTGTACACGTCGATGGCCCATTCGACTTTGCCGTAGCAGCCGATGGCCGCGGTCCACTGCTCGCCCGTCTTGGCCTCGTAGTCGGCGGCCAGACCTTCGGAATCAAGGTCGGAGAGGGTGTCTTTTAACTTCCAGCTGGGGTGCCAGGCGGCCTCACCGATCAGGCCTAGGCCCTGGTTGGGATAGCTTAGGACCGCCTGGGGGAAGATGAGGGCTTTACCGGAGCTGATGAACTTGGGCTGGAAGCCCTGCTGCAGGGACTGGGTGAGGAAGTTGGAGAACCAGGGGGGGTCGTTGGTGCCGCAGATGATCTCGCAGCCCTCGTTCTTGAACATGGAGATCTGCTGGGTGAAGTCTTCGGCCGGGACCGCGTAGGGCTCGGGCACCACCAGGGTGTAGCCCTTCTCGGCGAACACCTTGGGCGCGGCGGAGGGGTCCATCCAGCCCTGGTAGTCGGCGTCGTTCTGGAAGAGCATGCCCACCTTCTTGTTGGTCTGGACGCCGCTTACCTCGAAGGCGTCGGTGAAGGAGGCGATGGTCTCTTCTGAACCCAGCATGTTGCCCCAGGCCCACTTGAACTCGACCGGCTGGCCACTGCGGATGTAAAGGGCCTGCCAGGGGCTGAAGCTCATAAGGACCGGGCAGGCCAGAGCCTCGCCCTGGTCGGCCACCGGGTTGCAGGTGTCCGGGGTGCCGGAGGCGAGCAGCATGTCGACCTGGTCTATCTGCACCAGGTCGGCCGCCACCGTCGCGGCCCGGTTGGAGTCGGACTGGCTGTCTTTGACGATGATCTCCACCATGCGCTTCTTGCCGTCGCCGGCGATGATGCCCTCCGCCAGAGCCGCCTCGGCGTGGGCGAGCCACCACTCGTCGGCGATGGCGAACACGGCGAAGTTGCCGGTCTGGGGCGAGACCAGTCCCAGCTTGATGGCCCGGCCTTCCTCCGCCCCTGCGCTCACGGTGGTGGTGCTCTGGGCCCCGGTGGTGGTAGTGCTCTCCGCCCCGGTGGTGGTGGTGCTCTCCACCGCGGTGGTGGTGGTCTCTTCCTCGCCGCCGCAGGCGGCCACCAGGCCGCCCAGGCCGGCGCCCATACCTACGGCCGCCCCGGCCACGCCGGCGATCTTAAGGAAGTCACGTCTACTGTAGGTCTTGTCTTCTCTCTCTAGCATCATTGTTCCCCTTCTCGTTCGTGTGGCTTACCCTGTCATACCCGGTCTGTGCGTCCGCCGCCTCCTCTCTTGCGATCTCAAGCCACCCTCGGTGGGAATGGCCCCGACCGCTGTCGTTAGCAACCTTCAGCCGACTCGTTAGACAATCGTGCTTTCCGGTCCCCGCACATCCGTGAACGCCACCGCGACTGCTCCGCTGGCTATGGCTGAACAGCACCCACAGTAGCGCGGCACAGGCGGCGCGCGCGGATTCCCGGCATCACGCCGGATGTCTTCGGCCACCACCTCCATCAGACCTCATCCGTCTCATAGCCACTGAACGGCACCCACATGCTTTTCTCGGTCCCGATCACGGTGCTGTAGGGGTGCAACATGCCGTAGTTCACCCCCCGCACGGAATACCAGGCCACGTTGTGGTCGCGAGCAAGTTCGTCCCTGATCTCGTCGAGGACGACGACACTTGGCTTGTACTCGGTATGCGCCTTCTGGATAAGGAACGCCTGATCCTCGTCGGTAAGAAACGAGTAGAGAGGGGCCAGGGCGTGGCGGTCGGCCAGATCGACGAGGTCCTCAGGGAAGACATCCTCCCGCGGTTCGACGTCGATGGTGACCCTGCTCAGTTGGCCGAACAACCCCCCTTCTGTGTCCAGATTGGAAGCCGGGTAGGTCGTCAGCACCGGGACGTCCACGCTCAGGGTCGCCCGCGGAGGGCCGGCGACGGCATTGGCCCTAACCGTGTAGGCGCACATGTAGCGGACCAGACACTTCTCTCTCGAGACCGGGGTCCTCTTTTCGTAGAAGAACGGGAAACCGAAGGTCACGGTGACGGCGGATGCCCGAAGGGCGTCGACGTAGTCGACGATGTTCTCCACGAGGGTCGCGGTCCCGATGCGGTCGCGATGCTGGTGGACGATCTGGACGAACGTATCTATCCATCTGGCCTCGAAGTCGTGCATGATACGTGCCGAGATGGAGATGTCCGCGACTGTGAGTTGGCCCTCCGGAGTGCACCGCGAGAGCACCCGGATGGGAAAGGGCAGGTCGCGCATGCCCACATCGACGAGGAACCGTCTTTCGGTGGTCATTCTTTCATCTCCTTGTCCCTCTCCACCAGTAGTGAAGTTCGCCTACCCTTCGTCTCGCACTGGACGAACGACGGCCCGGTGCCGGTGACGCCCGCGCGATGAGCTTTTGGCTACGAGGACGGGCGTCGCGAGATCCTCCGCGGGGTTGTACAGCCAGGCATCCCAGCGACGAACTACCGCATTGAAGACGAGGATCTTCTGCCGGGCGTTCACCGCCGTAGCGGCGCTCACCGCTGCAGTCCGGCGACGACGGCCACCGTCTCGTCGGCGATCAAGCGTTCCTCATCGGTGGGCACCACGAGCACGCGGACCTTCGCACCCGGCGCGCTGATATCGCACTCCAGCCCTCGCACCCCCGAGTTCGCGCCCTCATCGAGTTCGATGCCGAGGAAACCGAGACCCTCGCAGACCGCGGCTCGGATCTCCGGACTGTTCTCTCCGATGCCCGCCGTGAACACGAGAACGTCCAGTCCCCCCATGGCGGCCGCATAGGCACCGACGTACTTCTTCAGGCGGTACGCATAGAGGTCGAGCGCCAATTTGCAGCGCTCGTCTCCCGTCGCCGCGCCCGCAAGCACATCGCGCATATCGTTGCCGACACCCGAGACACCCAGAAGGCCGCTCTCCTTGTTGAGGACGCGGTCGACGTCCTGCTCGCTGAGTCCCAACTGCCTCATCAGGTACAGGATGACTCCGGGATCGACGTCCCCGGGTCTTGTACCCATGACCAGTCCTTCGAGCGGCGTCAGCCCCATACTCGTGTCCACCGACTTGCCGCCTGAAACAGCGGCGATGCTGGCTCCGTTCCCCAGATGGGCGATCACTACCTTGGCATGTCGCAGCCGCCCGTTAAGGAAAGCGTTCACCCTCTGGCTGACGTATTGGAAGGAGTTGCCGTGAAACCCGTACCGCCTCACTCCGTGATCCGTGTAGTACCGGTAAGGAAGTGCATAGACATGTGCCTTGGCCGGAATGGTGGTGTGAAAGGCCGTGTCGAACACGGCGACCTGAGGAGTCCCGGGAAGATGCCGCAGCGACTCCCTGATGCCGAGAAGGATCGGCGGGTTGTGCAGGGGCGCGAGCGGCGCGTATTCTTCCATCTTGGCTATGACTTCGGTGGTGATCAGGACAGGGGCGGTGAAGAAGCTTCCCCCATGCACCGCCCGATGGCCCACGGCCGAGACTTCGGATAGGTCTTTCATCACCCCGGTCTCGGGATCGAGCAGTGATTCCAGGATCAGTTCGAGCCCCCGGCCGTGGTCGGGGATCGCCGGGTCTTCCCCGATGCGGCTGACCAAGCCCTCCGCAAGAGCGGCGTGAGCTACTGAGTCGTGAAGTTGGTACTTGATCGACGAACTACCGCAATTGAGGACGAGTACTTTCACCAAGCGCCCGCGCCTTCGCTCTGGAGCCTCTTGAGGCCCTGGGCGTGAACGCTCGCCATCGTAGCCAGCCCGACGATGTCGGTGACAGAGGCGCCCCGCGACAGGTCGCTGACCGTCTTGGCAAAGCCTTGTAGGAACGCTCCGAAAGCGTCGGCCTTGGCGAACCTCTGGACGGCCTTGTAGGCGATGTTGCCCGCGTCGAGATCGGGAAAGACGAGGACGTTGGCCCGACCGGCCACCGGGCTGCCTTCAGGGACCTTCCGCGCCGCGACGGCGGGCACGACAGCCGAATCGAGCTGGAACTCGCCATCGATAACCAAGCTGGGGTCGCGCTCTTTCGCGATGGCGAGGGCCTCGAGGACCGTGTCGACCGATCCGCCTTCGCCACTCCCCTTGGTAGAGAAGGAGAGCAAGGCGATCCGAGGCTGCCAGTCGAGCAGGGCGCGGACCGTGTGGGCGGTTGTGAGGGCTATGTCCGCCAGTTCAAGCGCATCGGGGGCCACGGCCACGGCGCAGTCGGCGAACACGATCAGCTCACCCTCGGGGCCGTCAAAGCCGGGGACCCGCATCAGGAAGATGCTGGAGGGAGTGGAGATGCCTTCCTGCATCCCGATGAAGGTCATCGCCGCAAGGATCACGTCCTGGGTGGCGTGAGCCAGTCCGGCGACCATGGCGTCCGCCCTGCCGGCCCTGACCAGAAACGAGCCGATGTTGAGGTTGGAGCGGAACTTGCGCTCGGCCGATTTCTCAGAGATATCCGGAAGGAGCGCACCACACTCCCGGATCAGCTCTGCCCGCACGTTCTCGTCGCTGATATCGATGATCTCGATCCCGTCAAGAGCGACACCGAAACCGCCCGCCGTCTCGGCGAGTTCGATGGGGGACCCGAGGAGGAGCGGCCGTGCGACGTCTTCGTCCGCCACCTGGCGGGCGGCACGGATTATGCTCTCCTCGCTCGATTCGGGAAACACGATGCGTTGCGGAGAGGCGAGAGCTCGCTCCCGCAACAGTGCCATCACGTCAGTCGCCATCTCTTACCTCCCGCTCCACCGCGGCGAAAGCCACGACGTAGTCAGTGTCACTCGACAAAGAAAGCACGATTCGATCGACCTGCTTCGCCTTAGCATGCTCGGCCATGAGACCGCTGAGCCGGACTTGGGGTTGAGCTTCCTCGCTCTCAGTGATCTCGATGTTGAGCCAGGTGCCCAACTGATCGCCCTGTATTCCAAAGCACTTGAAGACCGCTTCTTTCGCAGCGAACACCTTGGCGTAGTGTGCGGATCGATCGTGGCGCCCGTCGCCCGCGTCCAGTTCCGCTTGCGTGAACGTCCTCCTCAAGAAGGCGGGCGAGTCGATGCACGCACGCATCCTGTCGATGAGAATAATGTCCGTGCCTACCCCAAGCAACACGAGCGTCAGCCCTCCGATCCTTCCGCTCCGTCCGGCGATGTCCGGGGCGCGGGGCCCGCCAAGCCGAGCCCCGCGCCGACCCTGTCATTTAGCGATAGACATAATCTCCGGCCTGATACTTCGGCGGTACCACCGGGATCTGCAGGAACGAGTCGTATGTGCCGCCGGTATGGACGACGTGCTTGCCCTTGTTGTCGGTGTCCCAGGTGAAAGGTTCGAACCAACCCTCGCGAAAATAGCGCCCTGCGATCTGCAGACGCAGCGTCTGGCCCTTATGCCAGATGCGGCTGATCGGGAAGAAGGCGATGTCGACAAGGACGATCTCGCCCGGCTTCAGACGCTCCTCGACCTTGTGAGACTGCACAGGCTGGTAGTCGGTCGAGGCATCCTCGTCGAGGGCCCGGTGGGAGACGCGCAGACGGCCCCAGGTTCCGGGATGCGGTTCGTCGAGGACCATCGTCGGGAGGAACTTGCCGTCCTGGTCGAGCTTCTGGACGGTCAGGAACAGGTCCATCTCGTCATGGCCCTCCGCCTCTACCCAGAGGTGGGCCTTCATATAGCCGGTGAGCTCGATATCCTCCGCGAAGGTGACGTCGAAGGTGGTGAGGCCTTCGTTGGCATCGTATGAGACCTTGGTCTCCGCTGCGACCGGTCCCCAGGACAAGGAGCCGCCCGTGACGTTGAGAGCAGCCGTGCTACCGGGCGCGCCTTCCACCGTGCCCGTGTCGCCGCCCGCTTTCGCGCCTGCCGCGTCGAGGTAGAGCTTCTGGTACTTGGTGCGGGCCAGCGGGAATTCCTTCTCGGGCCGGTTCACCTGGAGGTCGTAGTCGTAGGCGTCCATCACCTCGATACGCACCCGAGGGGTGAGTTCCCAGCCGTTGCGGATCCCTTTGAGGTAGCGATCGTAGAACCGCTTGAGATCCTCCTGATCCCACCAGGCGTACGTGTCGGGCCACTCGAACTCCCGGTGAATGCGCAACCACTTTTTGGGCGAGCGGATCTTGCGGAAACCGTTCACGGATCCACGCAGGTGTAGATGGCTCCAGCTACAGGTGACGTAGGCCGGTATCTTGATCTTCTCGAACTGGGCTATCTTCGAGTCCCAGTAGCCGTTGAACAGCGGGTACTCTTTGAGCATCCCCACGATGTCTTCGATGTAGTTCGGGCCGCTCTGGCCGCCCATCACGAAGTCGACGAAGCCCGGGCAGGGGATGCCGTTCTCGGTCACAAACTCCCGGTAGAGATCGGAGCACCCCTCCCAGGGAGCGATGCACGCGAGATGAGGCGGCTGCTCGGCCGCGATCCACCACTGGACCATGGCAAGGCCAGAGTTGCCGAACATGCTGACCCTACCGTTAGACCAGACCTGTTCTGCGATCCATTCCACGGTGTCGGCGCCATCGCGGCCATCCTGCGGTCCCCAGACCACGAGATTACCCTCGGAATGCCCGGCGCCGCGCGAATCGGCGTTGACCACCGCGTAGCCCTGCTTGCACCAATAGGCCGGATCGGGGCCTTCGAAGCGGGCCATCTTGGAGAACGTGTCCGGCGGGACTCCGAAAGCCTGCCAGGTCTTGGGGCTATCGCCGGGGCGCTTGCCGAAGAAGCACCAGGCCAGGATGGTGGGAAGATCCGATAGTCCCTCCGCCCCGTCCGGACGGTAGACGTCCACGTAGATGATCGTTCCGTCGCGCAGCGTCACCGGCACGTCTTGATCGATCCGGATGCCGTCCTCGATGTAGGTCCGCTGGTTGAAGGGAGGGTGAAAGCCCAGCCCGTCAAGGTTCAGCTCATGCGCGCCACGAGGAGGAGGCGAGGGCCGGAAGATGACCCCGATCTCCTCGCCCCCTAACTTCTCGGGGACACGGATCTTCGCTTCGTCTGTCATGGTGCCCTCCTCCGCTACTTCACGGATCGTCAAGTTCAGGTCCCGGGTCCGTGGCCTGGCTACTAGGCCTCGCCGAGCTGCACGACGTAGTCGATGGCCTCGCCGATGCTCTTCTTGCGACGAAACTGCATGAACGGGATCTCGAGATCGAACTCGTCCTCGAGAACAGAGAGGATGCGCACAAGGTTGGCCGACTTGGCCCCCAGATCTGCGATGATCTCGGTGCTGTCGCTGAGTTGTTCGACCGGCGTGTTCATCGCCTCGGATACGGCGGCATACATCTTTGCACGAACTTCATCCCTGAGACTGGCCATTCATCAACCTCCGAGGGGCTCCGCCCCCATCCATTGACTCACTATCACTACTTACCCAAGACCTCGCCCAGAACGCGTCCTATTGGGTCGACCATGGCAGCGCCGCCGTCGATCACGATGTTCGCCCCCGTTATGAAGGCGGACTCGTCGCTCGCCAGGAACGAGCACAGGGCCGCCACGTCCGCCGGCGTGCCGATCGCGCGCATGGGCACGACATCCTCTATCTTCCGGAAAGCCTCCTCCAACGAGCATCGCAGGATCTGGGCGATATGACCGAAGACCTCGTCGAAGATGGCCGTACGTATCGGTCCGGGGCAGACCGCGTTGCAGCGGATCTTGGCGGGACCGTAGTCGATGCAGGCCTGGGTGGTCAGAGAGTTCATACCCCCTTTGGCGGCGGCATAGGCCGGCATGGTCGGCAGGCCGCGCAGGGCGGACAGAGCGGACATGTTTATGATCGAGCCCCCGCCTGCCTGGATCATGGGGGGGATCGCCGCCTTCATCATGAGGAAGGAGCCGGTCAGGTTGATGTCTATGATCTTCTGCCAGTCGGCCAGGTCGAGGTCGACTATCGCGCCCATCCCCTCGATACCGGCGTTGTTGACGAGCACGTCCAGTCTGCCACCGAAGCCGACGGCCGTGTCTATCATCTTCTGGGCGTCTGCCGGTTTGCTCACGTCTCCCGCGCACGCGACCACTGTCCCCGCCGGCAGGGAGGCAGCCACTCTCTCGAGCAGCTCCGGGCGCCGGCCGCTGATGCACACCTTGGCCCCGTCGGCGACGAAGCGCTCGGCGATGGCCGCCCCGATCCCTGACCCTCCCCCCGTGACCATAGCCACTTTACCGTCTAGTCTCATCTTGCTACCTCTCCTTTCGCGTTCAGCGCTGAGACTGCCGTCCGACTATTGGATGTAGTCGGTCGTCGGGTCGTACGTGTCGTGAGGCAGCGGTGGCGCTGGTTCGAGCTCGACGACGAAGTCCGGGGTATAGATATGGGGGTACGTGGCGGGCCGATCCGGCTTGAATTCGTCCGGCAGCCCAGTCGGGAGGATGTCGTCTACCTTCACAGCGCCGGCCGTCCAAGGAACTCCGTAGGGTGTGACGATCCGGATATAGACGTGGTGGTTGCGTATCCTCCATCCTCCGTCTTCCTTGATGAAGTCCTCGCCGTAGTGTCCCCAGACCCAGACGGCGCTGAGCTGGCCACCCATCCAGCGGGCCTCGTGCCCCGGAGACATCCACACACCCTTGGCAGTCTTGCCGTCTTTCGCCACTTCGATGACCGGGGTGGTGAGGTGGTGCTCCATCATCTGCCCTTCGATGGGAACGCCGGTCCTCGCCGACCAGTCGTGCCAGCCGGCGAAGCAGCGCTCGGCAGCGTCCATTCCTTCCCACAAGCCGACCGGGCCGATCTCGACCTTCTGGGGGACCGTGGTGGCGAAGCACGTCTTAGCCACATCCTTGAACGCGTTGGCGGCGGTCAAGTACTCGTACCAACCCATCACATTCTCTATCTCATGGATATCATTGAGGCGTCTGACCATCGCCTCCAGGTCGTCCTGCATCTCTGTTCTCCTTCTCTCGCTTGGACCATGCAGGGCCCGACTACGGGGTCGGGCCCTGCATCACGCTACCGGAACTACTGCTCGCTCTCAACTGCCTGTCGCGTCAAAGCCCAGCTTCACGCCTTCTGCAGGAAGATCGGAGCGACGGTGGTGCTCTCGGGCGCCACCGTCACCTCCATCGTGACGGACTTGTAGCCGGACGCGGTCATGACCAGCGAGTACTGACCCGGTTCCAGCTTCTCAATCCTGAAATCCCCGAAGTTGTTGGTGACGCACCCGCCCGCGGCGCTGCCCGACCTCGTGGCTGCGACGGTCACGCCTTCCGCGCACTCGCTTGTATCCTCGAAGACGGCACTCCCGGCCACGAAGGCCTTCGTCCACATATGGAGGTTCTTGAAGTAGACACGAGGCTTGGTGCCCAGATCCGCACGGTAGGCTTCGAGACCCTCCGCCTTGACCATCGCGTCCATCTCAGCGTCATCGGCCAGGACGAATTCGAGGGCTCCTGTGGAACATACCTGGGAGCAGCGAGTCTGCGTCCAACCCTCGTCGATGAGGTGGGCGCAGCCGGTGCATTTCTGAGCCAGCTTCTCTTCTTCGTTCCAGTAGATGACGCCGTAGGGACACGTGTCCACGATCTCGGGGTGCCCGGCCGCTTTCTCCGGATCGATAATCACCAGGCCATCTGGACGCTTGTAGATAGCGCCATCGGGAGCCGCATCCATGCAGGGAGCGTTGTCGCAGTGCATGCATGGGGTGGGACGGTGGACGACTTGGATCTGCGGAAACTGCCCGAGCTCTTTGCGCTCGATGCTGATCCAGCGGTGTCCTTCCCAGGGTTGCGCCTTCGAGAAGGGCGGCCAGTCATTACCCGTGAACTCGTCCTTGTCTGCCATGAAACAGCAGTTGCAGTCGTTACAGAGAGCTACGTCGATGACCAGGTTCCATTTCTTCATCTGCTGAGGCTCCTTTCAGGATGACGCTTCGCTGCCGGAGTGCGATCGGCGAGCGGGAGTCAAGGACGCAGGGAGCGCGCGTAGCAGCGCTACGGGCGTGACTGAGGACGATGGATGCCGCCGCCTAGCGCAGGCCCGGCGGCCGAAGGCTTTGTCCTGAAAGGAGCCCAAAACTAGCCCTCCCACTTTTCGATCTGAATCAGACAAGAGTTGTTCGCCATGCCAGAGGACATCGGGGTGATGAACCGCGACGGCGAAAGAACATTCACGCAGCCACCACGATCCGCAGACTCTCCCGGCTCTCCAATGGGGTCGTATTCGGCGCACGACTCATAGGAATGGGCCACGCCCGGCACCATGCGTTCGGTCACCTGCACCGACAGGATCACCTCTCCCCGATCGTTGAACGCCCGGATGAGGTCTCCATCCTTGATGCCACGCGCGGCGGCGTCCTTGCTGTTGATGCGCATGATCCAGTAGTACCGGCCGTCGGAATGGAGAACGCGGTGGTCCGTGATCTCGTTCGTCCAGCTGTCCTTTGCGTCGTTGTGGGTGTGGAATGTGTAGCGCGGATGCGGCATGATCAGCTGCAGCGGATACTTGTCGAGCAGCTCGGTGGTGTGGTGGCCTTCCCAACTGGGGATGTACTGCGGTCCCATGACCGGTCGCTCGGGATCGACGAGACCTGTGGCCTCCGCCCGCTTCAGGCTGTTGCTCACGAACTCGATCTTGCCTGACTGTGTTTGCAGCCCCTTGCCCTTCACGTGGTCCCAAGGAGCCGGACCCCAGTCAGGAGTGTCGCGCTCCCTGTCCTCTGCGAACCAGCGCATGCCCGGGGTAGACTTGCGGTCGGCCGGCCGCGGCGGGACGACGTAGTAGCCCTTCTTCTCGAACTCTTCCCAGGTGGTCACCTTGGCGAGATCGGTCGCGTAGAAGGTCTCCTTGACCCAGTCGAGCTCGGTGCGGCCCATCGTGTAGATGCCTTCGAGGCCGAGGCGCGCCGCGATCCCCCGGAAGATCTCGTAATCGGACTTGGATTCGCCCAGCGGTTTGATGGCCGGGTGCTGCAGAACGATGACGCGGTGGTTGCACATCTGCGAGCTGTGGGTGACGTAGCCGTTGGCTGAACTCCACTCGCCGATGTCCCAGCGCTCGAAGTTGGTGCAGGCCGGGAGGATGATGTCGGCGAACTTGGCCTCGCCCTCCATCCAGATGGCCTGGGACACAACAAAGGGGACTTTGCCCTTGCGATAGGCCCGGACGAACTTGTTGGTGTCGGTCATCGTGCCGAAGAATGAACCGCCGAAGCGATAGTACATCTGCGCCATGGGGTAGCCGGCGGCCGGGTATTGGAACTTGTGGAACTGGGCTTCGATATGCGATCCGGTGAAGCCGCGGCCATACCACTCATGAGGCTCGTGCATCATGATCTCAGGGGTTCTCAGACGGTAGCCAAGGGAACCCTCGGCAGAACGCATCGGATTCGAGAACGCTCCGCCGTGGGGGAACATCCTGTAGACGAAGTCCTTGCCCGCGGCGCTGTTCGCCAGGTCGCCGGAAATGCCGCCCTCAGTGTATCCCGGGAAGAAGAAGGTCTCGTCCAGCGGAGTGCCGTAGCTGGTGCTCCACAGGTTGATGCCCGGCTTGCCCATGCCCTGCATGGCGATCAAGGCGATCATAGCCCGAGGCCATTCGCCGCCGGTTGCACAACGGCAAGCGCCACCAAGACCCGCGAGACCGCCGGCGGCCAACATGGTCTTCTTCGAAGCCCACTCACGCGCCAGAGCGCGGATGTCGCGAGCGAGGACCCCAGATTCAGCTTCCGCCCATTCGGGAGTCTTGGGCCGACCATCGGTCGTGCCGAGGACGTAGTCTTTCCACTCATCGAAGCCGACGGTATGAGTTTCGACATACTCCTTGTCGTACCGGTCCTCGGTCAGCCAGACATACGCGATGGCCAAGGCGACAGGGACGTCGGTGCCGGGGCGAGGAGCGAGCCATTTGTCGCCGATCATACCGGCCGTGTGGTTGAAGAAGGGGTCGATGAAGACCATCTTCACCCCGAGGTCCTTCAACCACCGCCGCCGTGGCTGGGATTCATAGGCGGCGTAGACACCGCCTTGAGTGGTGTCTGGGTCGGAAGACCAGAACACGATCATCTCGGTGTTCTTGAGAGCGTCTTCAAGCAGGTCGTACCCCTCGAGGTTCCCCAGGCGGTGCGTGTTGCCCCACATGTGGGCGCCGCCCCACAGCCAGCCCTCCCAGCTATCCGGGTTGGGCTCGATGTAGGTCATCCCCACCGCGTTGAGGAAGCGCTGATAACAGCTGAAGCGATAGCCGACGTTGCCCCACATCTGATGCGAGCTGGGCTGGGTGACGATGGCCCCAGGCCCGTACTCACGTTTGATACGGACGATCTCGTCCGCCACTATGTCGAACGCCTCGTCCCAGCTGATGGGCTCGTAGCCGGAGGTACCCCGATTCTGGATGTTGCGCTCACCCTTGGGATCGAAGTCCACGCGCTTGAGAGGGGTAAGAATGCGCTTGGGTGAGTAGACGGTGGAGCGATGGGCGATCGTCCAGGGGCTCACCAAGGCCTTGCGGGGTGGTGTGAAACTCTTGCCCCGGGCCTCGAGAGTCCATGACGGGGCGTCGGTCTCATCGAATTCGATGGGCGTCAGGCGGACGATCTTGTCGTCCTTCACATCGACGAATACGGGTCCCCCTGTGGTGCAGTTTGTGAATCTCTTGACCTCTGCCATCGGCTCTCGCCTCCCGCTCTGCTGTTGGCCTCCCAGGACCGGGAGCAATGATAACTGGACATTTGGTTAGAACTTATCGTACAATTAGTTAGGAGTCAAGACCTTTCTTGGAGGGCGGGGGGAAGTCTGGGTGAGAGGTCAACGACTTGGAGTCGTGTAGGGCCGAGATTCGTGCGAACTCGCGTACGGCAGCAAGGAGAGTCTGTGGCAGGCGTCAGGGTCAGAATGGCCACCGAGATCCGAAAACAGCAGATCGTCCAGGCCGCGCTCGAGACTATCGGGGAGTACGGGATCCAGGGAGCTACCATCTCCCGCATCGCCAGAGGAGCGGGCATCACCTCGGCGGCGCTCTACTCCCACTTTGAGAATCGTCGCGCCATCTTGGTCGCCGCGCTGGATGCGGTGTACGAGCAGATCACCGACAGCTTCGAATCGTCTTGGAGCGAAGATCCGATCGAGTTGTTTCGCCAGATCTGTGAGCATCACGCGCAGAAGGTCCTGAGCCAGGACAGGACCAGCCATGCCCACCTGTTCCTGGAATTCGTCGCCTCTGCCCCAGAGGAGGGTCTCCGCGAGGTGTTGCGACAGAAAGAGCTGGAAACCACCTCATACCTGGCGTCGATCGTGAAGGGGTTCCAGGAGCAAGGCCGCCTTTCGCAGGATGTCGACGGACAGATGGTCGCCTGGCTGATAGCGTGCTGGGCCTGGACGGGGGACGTCGCCAATCTGATGGATGCGACCTCAGTATGGCATGAGAAGGTATCGTCCCATCTGATGGAGTCGATCCTTGAGGTGCTATCCCCGGGATCGCGGGCCAGCGCCCTGGATTTGGATGTATCCGGGCTTCTCGCACAGTCGGCCGAGGAAGACGCTCCGGCAAGAGCGGTGCCGGCGATGGACGCAGTCGACTACGATGGACTTCCCGACGGAGCCGTCTTCACGGTGGAGGAAGCAGCGGCCATCCTTAAGGCCTCGACGAACACCGTCTACGAGATGGTGGATCGCAAGCAGATCGCCTCGCTGTCGGTGGGGAACGAGACACGCATCCCCAGACGGACATTGGTGGCCTTCCTTCGAGGGATGAGCGACGCCGAGTTCGACGACTTGCTCGAGAGGCGGGCGGCGCAGGCGGGACAGACGGCAGTCTAGGACTCCCGCCGGCGTCGCTGCGCGTCCGGTCTTCGCTTTCTCTACGCGCTGAGCGCCGCCTCGAAACCCTCGTGGATGGCGTGGAACAGCACCCGCGGGGCCTTACAGTCGCCGACCACGCGTACTTCCTCAGCCACGCCCCGGAACCGCTCCACGACCGCGCTGCGCGAGCGTAGGTTCGGCGCCAGCACCACCGACTCGGCGGGCAATGTCTGCTCTTGCCCGGCGGCATCCCGAGCGACCACTCTTCCGTTGAGGATCTTCTCCAGGACGAGATCGGAGCGGACCTTCACGTCGAAGTCGTCCAGGTAGTCGCGCAGCACGATCACGTTGATGAAGTTGGCGGTCGGATCGGCCTCGGAGCCGCCCGGCAGCTCGACGATCTCCACCTTCTTGCCCTGCTGGGCGAGATGCAGCGCCGCCTCCATGCCCATCCCGCCGGTCCCGGCCACGACCACCGTCTCGCCGGCCACCTGGCGCCCGCCCATAACATCGCCCGCCCACAGCACATTCGGGCCGCGGCTGCCGGGCAGGTCGGGCCACACCGGCTCCGCCCCCACCGCGACCACCACCTCGTCCGGTGCCTCGGCCGCGACCAGAGCTGCGGTCGCCTCCGTGCCCAGCCGCATGGTCACAGTGGACTTGTCTATCTGGCGCAGCAGATACCGCAGGAAGAGCTTCCAGTCGTCCTTGAAGGCCGGCCCGGACGTGAGGCGCAGATTGCCGCCCAGCCGGTGCTCTTGCTCGAACAGGGTGACGTCGTGGCCCCGGGATGAAGCCACCAATGCCGCTTCCATGCCGGCCGGACCGCCCCCCACGACGACGACCTTCTTCTTCACCGGCGCCAGCGCCGGCAGCCAGCGGTAGTAGTCCTCGCGGACGCTCACGGGGTTGACGGTGCAGCGCACCGGCTGGCCGTGACCTCCCCGCAGGGTGCACATGTTGCAGCGGATGCAGGGGACCACCTCGTCCTTGCGACCGTGGAAGGTCTTCTTGGGCAGAGCGGTGTCGGCGATGAGGGCCCGGCAGAGGGCCACCATGTCCGCCTTGCCCTCAGCCACCCACTCCCCGGCCTCGTCCAGGTCCAAGATGGCCCCCACCACCGCCACGGGGGTGGTGACAGCCTTCTTTATCTCTGCCGCCCGGTCGACGTTCTCGCCGTGGGGCAGGTAGTAGGCGGGATGGGTGTAGGGATAGGTGTGGAACTCCGAGATCATGCCGGCAGAGACCTGGAAGAGATCCACCTTGTCCTGCATGAGCTTGGCGTAGCGGATGGCGTCCTCGATCTCCATGCCGCCCGGGACAAGGTCGCTGGCGCTCATACGGTACTCGATGGGGAAGTCGGCCCCGCAGCGCTCCCGGATGGCTTCCACCACCCGCACGGCGAAGCGGACCCTGTTTTCGAGACTGCCGCCGTACTCGTCGATGCGCCTGTTCACGGCCGGGGAGACGAACTGAGAGATGAGCCAGCCGTGCCCGCCGTGGATCATGATCATGTCGAATCCGGCCATCTGGGCCCGCCAGGCAGCCGCCGCGTAGTTCTCGATGACCTGATCGATCATGTCCAGGGTCATCTCCTCGATCACCTGGGCGCCACGGCGCCGGTCCTCGGTAAAGACCCCGGTCATGGCGGAGGGACAGATGGGGTTGCGGCCCCCGTTCAACGCCGCCACCGCCTGCCGCCCGGCGTGGTTGAGCTGGATGGAGGCAAGGGCGCCGTCGCACTTGATGGCCTCCGCCAACTCGGAGAGCCCGGGGACGAAGAAATCGCTGCCGATGTTGAGACCGGAGGGCTGGGCGATGGAGCGGTCCTGGTCGATGGCCGTCTCGAGGACCGTGATGATCCCCGCGCCCCCCAGGGCCTGGGCGCGGTAGAACTCGACAAGCTCCCGGGAGACCGACTGGTCGGCGTGGGCGGTGCAGGTGAGCGTCGGGGCCGCTTCCACCCTGTTCTTGGCGATCAAGGAACCGATCGTGATGGGTCTGGCCAGGTGCTCCCAGGATGGCATTTTTGTCCTCCCTTTCTTGGCGGCGGTTACCTAGTGGTTGGTCCGAGCTTACCCACGATGATCCGGACCGCCGAAAGCGCTGCTGAATCGCCCGGAAGTTCCGCCAAGGAACGACCGACCAGGTCGTAGCTCGTGATGGCGGGATCCTGTGGGACGAAGCCCAGGACCTCGACACCGATCCTCGCGGCGGCTTCGGCCAGAAGATCTTCGTTGTCCTCTACTCTGTTGAAGACCACGCCCGTCCTGGCGCAGCGCACGACCTTGTTCTCCTCGACGATCTCCTTGAGCAACGCGACCGTCTGCAGTCCTCTCGCCGACGTATCGGTGACCATTACCAGCCAATCGAGCTCGTCCATGACCTGCCGGTTTATCTGTTCCAGTCCCGCCTCACCATCGATGATGATGGTGTCGAATCTCTGCGAGAGGATCCCGATGGCATCACGCAAGATGTCGTTCACGGGGCAGAAGCAGCCACGTGATTCCGAGCGTCCCATAGCCAACAGGGCCATGTTCTCGTCCTCGGCCAGCGCCTCCATCACCATGTAGTCGAGCATACCCGCGATCTCGGTCATTTCGGTATCGATGCCCGATCGCGCTGCCGCGAGGATGGCCTCCCGCACCTGTCCCATGGTCTTCTCTATGCGCATCCCCAGTGCGTGAGTGAGCCCCAGGGCCGGGTCGGCGTCGATCGCCAACAGCCTGCCCGCTTTCCCACCCTCCGCCAGGACTCTGGTCAGCATGGCGGCAAAGGCCGTCTTGCCCACGCCGCCTTTGCCGACGATCGCCAGCCTCCGCATGCCGGAGCTCTGGTTCGACGTCACCGTGTTCTCGTTCACGATCCGCCCGCCCCGATTCGCACGAGCAGCTGTCTGGTGTGTGCCAGCTTCTTCACGTTGTCGCATACGGTCTTGTCCGCGCATAGGCCGCAATGGCCGCCGAACGCGCACTCGGAGATGTCTATACCTCGCTCCTTCCAGCGCCGTTCCTTGATGCCCCGCGCGATCTCGCTCACGGATGACGCGATCTCGCCGAGCGGCTCGAGATCGCCCCTGCCTGAGGTCACGAAGAGCACCTCGACCGCGGTCGCCCGGGGGATCTGAGCCTTGATCAGCTTCATCAGAGCCGATCCCAGGAACTCGAAACCGAAGCCTTTTTGGGCCACCTCACTGCTCACCCTTCCCCAGATCCTGCCGGGGGTGCTCTTGACCATGAACCCCTCTATCTGATCCCCGACGTGCTGGCTCTCGACGAGCTCCGGATAGTCGGCTTCGGTGAGGGCCCCGCCTCCGGCGATGATGACCTGCCCGAACGGCAACGTGCATCCGGGGGCCTCTTGGACATCGGGCCCTATCAGACAGACCCGGCCGTCATCGACGAGCGACGCCTGCCGGGTATAGAGTGCGAACGCGCAGGATCCAGCGCTGGGACTCCCCAGCTCGAGAAAGGCCTCCGACTTCATGACAAGACCCGTGCCGGCGCCCGGCCCGACCTCGAAAGGGAGGGGGCCCGACGATCGGGCGACACTCGACAGATCTCTGACCTGCCGCCCAATTGCCCGCATCTCCTCGACGTAGCCGCCGGTCTTCTCTATATACTCATCGAAAAGTGCCACGTCCCACCAGGCGCTTTCATGTCCGAGATCGGCCCGGACTATGCCGCGTCACCCCTGCTCTGCCTTCAGCACCCTGTCTCCGGCGAACAAGGCGGCCCCCAGCGCACCCGCCAGTTGCGGAGCCGGCAGGCGAAGGATCTCTACCTTCAGTACCCTCCCCATTCCTCTGACCAGCGCCTCGTTCTTGGCGCATCCCCCGGTGATCACAAGCTTGGGGACCAGACCGACCCGGTGGATCATCGCGATCAGCCTGCGCACGATGGAATCGACCAGGCCGGCAGCGATGTCGGCTTGATCGACTCCGTCGTTGATCAGTGTTATGACCTCTGACTCGGCGAAGACGCTGCACTGCTTTGTGATGTTGGCAGGGTTGTCCGATTGGAGAGAGAGCTGCGCGAACTCGTCGAGGCTGCAATCGAAGGTTCTCGCCATCATCTCGAAGAACTTGCCCGTCCCGGCGGCGCACTTGTCGTTCATGACGAAGTTGAGCACTCTCCCGTCATCGTCCAGAGAGATGATCTTGCAGTCCTGACCTCCCACATCGACGACGGTCCGGACCTCGGGCTGCCACCAATACGCTCCGCGTGCGTGACAGGTGATCTCCGACATGTTGTCATTGACGAACGTGACGCCCTGCCGGCCGTACCCGGTGCCGAGGATGTACTGGAGCTGAGCCAAGGAACTCAATCCTGCCCCGTTCAGGGCGCCCTGGAGGGCGAGCAGTCCCGTCTTCTCCGGGTGCGTCGTCGAGCGCACGACGTGCGAGGCGAGAATAGTCTCGTCTTTCATGATGACGGCCTTCCCGGTGGCCGAACCTAGATCCACACCCGCAACGATCACAGCGTCCCTCGGCCGAGCTGATGAGCCTCGAAGAACTCGGAGATCTGACGCTTCAAGACCTCGATAGTGGTGTAGCGAGGATCGAAGTTGTCGACCGTGAGTATCAGGAGCGGCACCTTGATTTCTCGGCAGGCCTCCCTGAGGAACCCGATCGACGCCGACTGATCCTTGTGCCCCACGTGACCCGGGAAGATGACGCAGTCACACTTGTAGTCCTTGGAGATACGCGTGATGTCCTCGATCATGGCATCCACCGAGCCCCGGGCCTGCCTGATCATCGGGACTTCCGCCAGGCACCTCTTGGCAAGCCCCACGAGCATGCTTTCCTCGGTGGAGGTGTCAATGTACTCGTAGGGGGTGTAGCCCTGAAAATCCATGACGACGTTGGCCCCCCACTCCTCCGCCAGCCACGCCGCCAGCGGCCCATGCCAGAAGGGGACCAGATCGGCCCACAGGATCCTGATCCGCTCGTTCGGGACCCCTGCGATCCTTGCCCTGACCTTCTGCTCCGCATCGGCCGTGAGCATGTTGAAGACCTCCAACGTCTCCGGCTGGCCGGCCCAGATATGCTGCGTGAGACCCCAGCCCATGTCGGACGTGCCGAAGGAAGAACCGTGCGGACAGGGAACGGCGCGCCGCAATTCGTTGTAGTCGGCCCAAGCCGCGTACTGCTCGTTGGTGACCTCGATGACCTCACGCAGCCGGTCGTAATCCAGCTTCCGGCCGACATGGTCTTCCAGGAAGGCGATCATGCGCCGCAGTTCTCCGGCGAAGTACGCATAGTCGTAAACGCCTGAGCCATAGGCCGGGTCGAGCGCGAAGGTGGGTATGCCTTCCCACCCCTCCGTGTTGAGCCAGGCCTCGTGCAGCGCCGACTGGGCGTCGCACGGCTCCAGCATGGCGATGATGGCGGTGGGGACCGGGACGAGTCCGGCTTCGACCGCATAGGCGCCTATCTTGATCAGGCCGCACATGTCGGACGGGATGGGGGTGCCGTCCATCCCGGCCAGGTCTTCCGGTGTGGGTCCCGCATGCAGTATGTTGTCCACGGGGCAGTACGACTGGACGCCCATGGCGGCGTATATCTCGATGGCGTTCCCGTACCAACTCGACAGGAGCGGCTTGTCGTTCTCGATGCAGTCGATGATCCGCTCGTCATCGGCCAGCATCAAGCGGAAGAACTTGATGAGCAGGAGGTCTGGCTCCGACGACTGTTCGAACTGGCTGATGAGGGCTTTCTTCGCGTCGCGGTACTGGCAAAACCGCTGCAGGCCTCTCTTAGTTGCTGACATTCCGAGCCTCCGTGATGCTTTCGAGAAACGCCTGGGCCCGCGTCTTTATCTGGCCGACGCCGCCCAGGACATACTCGATCTCGAGCGCAAGATGCGGTATCCGCCGCTTCCTCAAGTACTTGGACAGGTTGGACTGCTCGAAGCCCCAATGGTCGCACGCTACGAGGCGGACGGAGATGACCCCCTCGACGCTGAACTCCCTGACCAGCTTCAGCAAGTACTCGCCCCGTTCCTCAGTGGTCCTCCCGAAGATGCGCGGATCCGCGGGACGCTCCACCACCTGGTAGCGGGCAAGAGCGGTCAGCGGGTCGCCGTCGATGCCTACGTCCTTGATGCAGGACCGGTAGCCATACCCGAGGAAATCGGTGACGACCAGTCCGTTCTGACTCTCGATCGCCTCGATGAGCCCGGGGTCGTCTATCTCTCCGCCGACGACCATCACCCGGGCGGAATAACCTTGGTGGCCTTCAGCCTGGCTGCACTCTTCGACCAACTGCCTCAGGAGGGTGTTGTAGCGCTCCCTGGGCATGCAGGTCCCGGCCACCATGACGGCCAGCGTCTCAGCGCCCGTGATGGGAGGAGCGTCGCCCTTTCTGAGATCGTAAAGCTGCCTCTGGAGGCGTCTAGTCTCGTTGTGAAGATCGATCGCAGCTCGTAGCTTCTCATCGGTGATCTCCACCTGGAAGTGGTCTTCGAGACTCTTCTTGAAAGACGCCAGTTCCTTGCGGTAGGCCTCTACCTGTTCCAGACCGCTCTTCTTGGGAAACACCATGAAGTGCATGTACGGGGTCGGGATGGCGGCCTTCCAGTTGTCGTAGAGGCGGCGGACATGGTCGCAGTTGTTGACACTGACCACCCCATCGAGGAAGTCCTGATCTCCGCGCATCCCCGAGTCGAAGAGGTGGCGGACAAAGGAGCAGTTCACCTGTGTGAAGCGCGACTCCGCCAGTTCCGTGCCGGTACTACCGGTCGCCCTCATGCGGTACGGTAGAACGCCGGCGGCGCTGATGAGTTCTTCGGGGATGAAGTGGTACATGCATCCGACGACTTTGCCCCCCCGGTCCTTCCATTCCTGCAGCGACGGGTTGACCAAGGTGGCTGCCGCCTCCCGGAATTCCCGCACGGCGCTGGACTCCAAGTTGTCTGGCATCAGCGATCCTCTTCCTCTAGCCGAGCGCTGTCTTCAAAGGCCTGACGAAGCCGGCAAACTGTGCGTATGCTCCACGACCAGCGGAGGCACACCTATCAAACGGGCGACATGGTTGCGACAAAGAAGTATCCCGTGCCTGTGGCCCTCTTCGTGCTGGTCGGCAGAAGAGGTCGAGTGGATCAGCTTGTCCCACTCGTTTACCAGAGTGGTCAATTGCGCCACCAGGATATCTCTCTCAAGTCCTCCGTCCGTGCACACGGCCCACCTCCTTATCGAACCTTTGTTGTCGTCGCCTCTCAAGACTCTCACGGGCCGGCCTGACACGCGAGAATCCATAGATAACTGACTATTCGGTAATTTACAACAAATCGTTCAATTAGTTTAGCCCAGCCCGGCGGCAGAGACTAGCCCACCCGGCCGTACGCTGGATCTGAGGCTACTCGGCATCTCGATGGCCGCCTCGGTCACGCAGTAGATTGGCCCGAGAACGAGGTAGGCGCCGCGGCGAGCCATGACGCCCGGCTACACAACCATCGCCCTCCAGGCCGCCTGCTTCTCGCGCGGCCAGCAGGCGCAGATAGCAGGTTTGCTCGCTGCGACCAGCTTCTGGCAGGCCTCTTCGCACCTGCACCGGATGATGTCCACCTCCCGGCCGTCCCTCACCTTGGTGGGCCACTCGGGATCGGCCCACAGGACCCGGGCAAGACCTATGAGATCGGCTTGTCCCGCGGCTATGATCCGGTCGGCAAGTTCACCGGAGTCGATGCGGCCGGCCGCGATCACCGGGATTCCCACCGCATGCTTGACTGCTGCCGCAAGGTCTACCATGTAGCCAGGGTTCTGGCTTCGCTCGACGACATGAGGCAGCCCGAAGGATTCGTAGGTGCCCGCCATGACCGAGAGATAGGCCAGGCCTTCGGCCTCGAGCAACCGCGCGGCTCGGCACGACTCCTCCAGCCCAAGCCCGTCGGGCAGCCACTCGTCGGCGAGGAAGCGGTAGCCCACGGGAAGACCCGGGACGGCCGACTTCACCGCCCGGATGACCTCCAGCGGGAACCTGCATCGGTTCTCGAGGGACCCGCCGTACGCATCGCTTCGTCGGTTGGTCCTCGGCGAGATGAATTCAGCGAGAAGGTAGCCGGTACCGCCGTGGAGTTCCACCATGTCGAACCCCGCCTGCTGCGCGCGCACGGCAGCCTCGGCGAACTTCTCGGCGATGCCGGGCAATTCGTGAGCGGCGAGTTCCCGAGGCACACGGCCGAAAGCCGGGATCGCGGACGGTGCTACAGACTCCCCCGCTGCCTTGGCGAAGCGACCGGCGTGGTTGAGTTGAAGGCACGCGAGAGCGCCTTCTTCCTCGATGGTCGCCGCGAGCCGAGCCATGCCAGGCAGGAACTCGTCAGTGTCGACCCTCAACTCGCGGATGGAACCACTCGCCACCGGATGGTCGATGCTCGCATTCTCGACGACCACCAGCGCGACGCCGCTGCGCGCCATCAGACGGTAGTGCTCGAGGACCGGTCGGCCGACGAGACCCTGTTCGCCGGCATACCCGAGGAACAGGGGGGCCATGATGAGCCTGTTCTCGAGCTTCAGCCCCCCGACCACAAACGGGGAGAACAGTTCAGCGAACGTCATATCTGCTCCTCCCGTCAGTACGGCAGCCAGCACTCGATGAGCTCTTGCGGGAAGCGCGACAGCAACTCGTAGCCGTCGTCTTTCACCAGCACCATGTCTTCTATGCGGACGCCGTGCTTTCCACCTCGATGCCCGGCATAGGTCTCGAGGGCCAGCACCATGTTCGTCTTGATCGTGGTCGGCGGCACACCGAGCACCTTGTGCATGTAGAGCAGCATCGGCGGATCGTGGAGGGTGAGACCGATGCCGTGGCCGCAGCAGAGCGAGTTGATCTCGTTGAACTTGTCCCAGCCCCAGTATTGCGGCGAATCCGGCCAGGCCTCGAAGATGTCGTAGTCCGTCACGCCATCCTTCACGATGTCCATGGCGGCATAGAGCATCTCCTTGGCCTCGGCGAACAGCTCTTTTTGATGGTCGGTCGCTTTCCCGCAGCAGAAGGTGCGGTAGATGCAGGTCTTGTACCCCTGGTAGGAGGCGCCGTCGCAGTCCACGTAGACCAGATCGCCGGGGCGGATCATTTTATCGGTGAAGGACCAGCCGAACGGGTTGGTGTTGTCGCCCGAGCAGCATACGAAGTCTTCCGTGTGGTCGACACCCTCGTGATAGAGCTCTTTGAGCCCGATCCCGACGAGGTCGCACTCCCTCACGCCGGGCCGGATAGCATCGGCGATGGCAGCAAAGGCGCGCTCGGAGTTCGAGCAAGCCATCCGGATGATCTCGATCTCGTCCATCGTCTTGATCATCCGGGCGGTGTCGAGCGTCGGTTTGCAGTGGACGGCCGTTATCCCCTTCTCCCTGAATCCCTCCACGTAAAGGTGCTCGAGGGTACTGCCGTCGATGCCCAGGGTCTCCTTCTCGACTCCATAGTGGGCCATGAGTTCCGCGACGCCGCCGATCCACGCCTGCAGCACCGGGCTGTTGGTGTCGCGGGCGGTCAGACGGGGCATGCCGAACGACCCCTGCACCCCGGCCAGCCAGGGCATCCGCCGATGAGTCTCCGCCGGGATCCCGCCGCCGATCAGGTGCGGCTCCCCGTTGCGCGCGATGAAGATCGCCTGGTATTCGGAGGCCCGCATGGGAGTGGTGACGTAATAGGAGGCTATGTATCTCATGTTGTCGGCGTCCCAGGTGACGATGGCCCCCAGACCGTCCTTCTCCATCTCGGCCTTGACCTTCTGGATCTTCTCCCTGCGCAGCCGGTCGTAATCGACCCGCTTCTCGTAATCGACAGCCAGTTTCCCAAGTGCCATAGCCTCGTCTCCCTTACTGAGCGCTGTATCCGCCGTCGACCCTGAGAATATGCCCGTTGACCCAGTCCGAAGCCCGCGAAGCAAGGAACAGGATCGTTCCCTCGTAGTCCTCCGGTTCCCCCAGGCGGCCCATCGGCATCCGCGCACGCCTACTGCGCGGTCCATCCGCCGTCGATGACCAGTGTCTGGCCTGTCATGTAGCTCGAAGCGTCCGAGGCGAGGAACTCCACGGCGCTCGTCAGCTCGTCGACGCGGCCAAGGCGTCCCATGGGCGTCCGGTTGAGTATATGGCGAAGAACGGCCTCGTCGGTCTTGAGCGTACGCTCGTTCATGGCGGTCATCACGTAGCCGGGACACAGCGCATTGACCTGGATATTATGCTTTGCCCACTCGACGGCCAGCGCGCGAGTCATCTGGATGACGCCCCCCTTCGCGACACAATAGGGGAGCAACTGCTTGTCTCCCACCAGGCCGAGCATCGAAGCGATATTCACTATCTTGCCGGACGACTGAGCGATCATCCTTTTCCCGACGGCGATCGAGGTCAGGAAGACGCCCTTGAGGTCCACGTCGATCACCCGGTCCCAGTCCTCTTCTGTGAGTTCCTCGGCCGGCTTTCTCTTGGCGGTCCCTGCGTTGTTCACGAGGATGTCTATACGACCAAAGACATCCACGATCTCGGCGACGAGGCTCTCGATACCCGCGCTGTCCGTCACGTCACAGGCCCGACCGAGGACATTGCAGCCGAGGCTGCTCAGTACGTCGGCGGTCGTGTCACAATCATCTTGACTCCTGCTCGTGATGACAATACCGGCTCCCCGCCCGGCGAGGCTCCGGGCGATGCCGCGGCCGATGCCTCTCGTCGACCCGGTGACGAGGGCGACCTTCCCCGAGAGATCGAAGCGATCGGGTGCGCCATCGGCATCGCCATCCGTGGCGCAGTCGTCACGGTTCATTCTCCGCACTCCATTCTGGCTTTCGTCTCCAGGGTCTCGGTCGAGTCGGTGATTCCGGCGATATCTGTGGCCAGCCGCATCTTGCGATCCAGCTGTAGCTGGCGCTGTATGACCACCTTCATCGCCTGGGGCGAGCCGGCTCCGTGCAGCGATTCCACCAGGGCGGTGCCGCTACTCAGCGACTCTATGAGACGTGCGATGCGTATGCGGTCCTTGGGCGGCACGCCGGCGACACCCTTCATGTACTTCTCCACATACTTGCCGATCTCCGGGTCCTCGAGGTCCTGCTCGGAGGGGATGGTCGCCAGCAAGCCTCCGGCTATGTCTTGAGCCAGACGGGCGATCTCATAGACGTTCCTGCTCACGTTCAGCTTGGTGACGTTGGCCAGGAGAGGATCGACGAAGCACTGCTTCGAGGCGTTCGACTCTCCTTCATAAGAACAGGCCAGCGAGCAGCAATACATGGTTTCCGCGAGATGGCCCATCTCGGTGAGTTTGTCCTTGACGTGACTGCTCTTGGCCGTGCCTTGGTAGGTAGCAAGAGCGGCGCACGCCCCCGTGAGCACATCGGCCACACCCGCCTTGCAGCCCCCGTAGTTCTGCCGGTGGTAGGCGGCGAACCTCTCCACCAGCATCCCGGCATACTCGTACTCGCCGCACATGAAGAGCCGCTCGTTGGGAACGAACACGTCGTCGAAGACCACGAGCGCCTCGCCGCCGACCGCGCCGAAACAGGCGTTGCCCTGGTCCAGGCCGCCCTCTTCCTTACGCGAGTCGTTGGATTGCCTCCCGAATATGCAGATGACCCCGGGTGAGTCGGTGGGTACCGCGAACGAAAGGGCGTAGTCGGCATCATCCGGCCCCATGGCGATCGTGGGCATCACGATGATCTCATGCGAATTGACGGCGCCCGTCTGATGGGCCTTGGCCCCGCGAACCACGACCCCGTCTTCGCGCCGTTCGACGACGCGCAAGAACTGGTCCGGATCCTCCTGCTGACTGGGGGCCAGGCTTCGATCGCCCTTTGGATCGGTCATGGCCCCGTCACACATTCGGTCTGATTCCTGGATCTCGAGCAGGAACCTCAGGAAGCGCTGGTGATAGTCGGTCCCCTTTGCCTGGTCGATCTCGTATGTCACCCCGTACAACGCGTTCAACGCGTCCCAACCGACGCAGCGCTGGAAGCAGGAGCCGGTCTTCTGGGCGATGCCGCGAAGGGCCTTCACCTTCTTGACCAGATCCTCCGGGTTCTGGTGGATATGGGTGAACCTGTTGATGCGCTTGCCTGTGAGATGGGAGATGGCGGTGCGCATGCCGTCTCCTGTCTCGTGGTCAAGATCCAGATCGTAGGTGAGGGCCGCCGCGTTGATGTGCGGTCGGACCGCGGGATGGTCGACCCAGTCGTCGATCTTGCGGCCGCGCCAATACACGACCGTCTTTAGGTCCCGCAAGCTGGCGATGTATTCATCCGGGGTCATCATAGATGTCCGTCTCCCTCGTCCTGCGCCGTCTTTGGTCCCCCGATCGCGCGTGGGCGCGATCGGCCGGGGCATGGCTATCCGTACGCCTCCATTTTGACATCCGTGGAGACCGTGTAGGCCATGTCGGTGGACGCAGCTATGTCGTCCAGCACGTAGCCGCGAGCGACTTCCTCCAGGACAAAACCCCGTCCGGGATAGCGCCGGAAGAGGGCGCGCTCGGTAAGGATGACGTCGGCCTCGGCGGCACCGGTAAGAGGATAGGTACAGTGATCTACCAGCTTTGTCTTGCCGTCGCCGGAGCAGTGCTCGGTCAGCACGTATACGATCCGAGCTCCGACCAGGAGATCCATGGCCCCGCCCATGCCGACGATCATCTTGCCGGGGATCTCGTAGCTGGCTATGTTCCCATCGCCGTCTACCTGGAGCGTCCCGAGGAAGGTGGCGTCGACGTGGCCTCCGCGGATCATCCCGAACGAGATGTCGGAGCCGAAATAGCTGCCACCCGGGATCAACGTGATCGGGTGACCGCTGGCATTGGCGCGGTCGGGGTCCGCGCAATGCCCGGTCGCGGCGGGTCCTACCCCCAGGGCGCCGTTCTCGCTGTGGATGATCACATCCAGCCCGGCTTCCACGTAGTCGGCCACGAGTGTCGGCAGACCGATGCCCAGGTTGATGATCTCCCCATCCTTGAGCTCAGCGGCCGCCCGCTTGGCGATGATGTGCTTGGCGTCGTTCATGTGTGTTTCTTCCCCTGTACGGGACTAGTACGGGATCCAGCACTCGATCAGCTCCTGC
This sequence comes from uncultured Actinomycetes bacterium, assembly GCA_963806155.1. Taxonomy (GTDB): domain Bacteria; phylum Actinomycetota; class Thermoleophilia; order RBG-16-64-13; family RBG-16-64-13; genus CAVPLM01. The sequence continues at coordinate 213,453 of CAWDXC010000011.1, read as the reverse complement.
GGGAAGCGCGAGAGGAGCTCATAGCCGTCGTCCCCGACGAGGATCATGTCCTCGATCCGGACGCCATCGCGGCCTCCCTTGTGACCCGCGTACGTCTCGAGCGCAAGCACCATGCCGGTCTTGAAGGTGTACGCAGGCAACCCCAGCTCTCTGTGAGTGTAGAAGATCATGGGCGGATCGTGAAGGGTGAGGCCGATGCCGTGGCCGCAGGCAAGCGGGTTGACCTCCGCCCAGGTGTCGTATCCCCAGTACTTGGGGGAACCCGGCCACCGGGCCAAGATATCGTGGTCGGTGGCCCCGTCCTTCACCACACCGATGCCCGCATACAGCATGTCTTTGGCTTCGGCGAAGAGCTCCTTCTGCTCGGCCGTGGCCTTGCCGCAGCAAAACGTGCGGTAGATGCAGGTCTTGTAGCCTTGGTACGAGGCACCATCGCAATCCACGTAGACGAGGTCGCCCGGGCGGATCATCTTGTCGGTGAAGCTCCAGCCGTAAGGGTTGGTGTTGGCGCCGCTCATGCAAACGAAGTCCTCGGTGTGATCGACTCCCTCGGCGTAGAGCTCCTTCAACCCGATGCCGACCAGTTCGCACTCCTTGACCCCGGGCCGGATGGCATCGGCGATGGCGGCGAAGGCCCGCTCCGCGTTCGAACAGCTCATCCGGATGAGCTCGATCTCGTCGACCGTCTTGATGGCCCGGGCCCGGTCGAGGGTAGGCTTCACGTGCACGCATTCGATCCCCTTCTCGCGGAAGCCCTCGACGAAGAGATGCTCCAGCGTGCTGCCGTCGATGCCCAGCCGCTCCTTCTCCACGCCGTACTCGGCCATGAGCTTTCCGATACCGACGATCCAGGCTTGGAGGATGGGGTTACTGGTATCGCTGGCCGAGAGCCGGGGCATCCCGAACGAGCCCTGAACGCCGGCCAGCCAAGGCATCCTGCGGGCGGTCTCGCTGGGGGTCCCGCCCCCGATCAAGTGTGGCTCACCGTTCCTGGCGATGAAGACGGCCTGGTATTCAGAGACCCGCAGAGGAGTCGTCACGTAGTAGGACGAGATGTAGCGGATGTTGTCGGCGTCCCAGGTGATGATGGCACCGACGCCGTCTCGTGCCATCTCGGCCTTGACCTTCTCGATCTTCTCCCGGCGAAGGCGATCGTAGTTCACTCTCTGTTCGTAGTCCACCGCCAACTTGCCAAGCGCCATGTCTACTTCCTTCCCGGCCGCTTCTTCTTGTTCAGGGGCGTCACTTGCGCTCGATGATGGCCGCGATACCTTGGCCGCCGCCGATGCACAAGGTCTCCAGGCCGTAGCGCGCTCCCCGACGCTTCATCTCGTTGAGAAGGGTGACCATTATCCGCGCCCCAGTGGCCCCGATGGGATGGCCGAGGGCTATGCCGGACCCATTGACGTTCAGGTTCGAAAGATCCTTTATCCCGAGCTCTTTGATGACGCCGAGAGCTTGAGCAGCGAAGGCCTCGTTCAACTCGATCACGTCCATGTCGGCGAGGGTGAGACCGGCCTTGGCCAGCGCCTTCCGCACAGCGTATACGGGCCCAAGGCCCATGTAGGCGGGATGGACGCCCGCAACCGCCCACGCGCGCACGTAGCCCAGCGGCTCCAGACCAAGAGCGTTCGCGGTCTCTTCAGCCATCACGACGCAGGCCGCTGCGCCATCGTTCATCCCCGAGGAATTGCCGGCGGTGACGGTGTCCCCGCATACCGGCTTCAAGGCAGCGAGGCTCTCCAACGTCGTATCCGGGCGAGGATGCTCGTCGCTGTCGAAGACGGCTGGGCCCTTCTTCGTCGCCACTGTGACCGGTACGATCTCATCCTTGAACCTGCCCGCCTCCACCGCTGCCCGGCAGTTCTGCTGGCTGCGAAAGGCGAACTCGTCTTGTTCGTCCCGAGTGATGCCCAATCTCGCCGCGACGTTCGCCGCGGTGTGGAGCATGAACGGAACCCGCCCAAGCTTGTGGGTGGAGATATTCTCCGACGTCCTATCCCAGCGGTCGCAAAAGACCTGGTCGCCCATCCTCATGCCCCAACGGGCCCCAGTGACGTAGTACTCGATGTTGCTCATGCTCTCGACCCCACCGGCCACGACGATCTGCGCGTTGCCGGTCTGGATCTGCATGGTGGCATCGCAGATGGCCTGGAGTCCCGAACCGCATTGGCGCTCGACCCCATGGGCCGGTATCTCGGGCGGGAAGTCGGCAAGAAGCACCGCCTGACGCGCCACGTTGGGCGCTTCACCGCTCACGAAGGTGTGGCCCATCACGACTTCGTCCACCTGGGAGGGGTCGATCTTGGCTCGCTCGACGGCCGCCCGCACTACTGCCGTAGCCAACTCGGGCGCCTGTACAGAGCGAAGTGCCCCGCCGAAGCGGCCTATCGCCGTCCGCGCCGCGCTCACGATCACGACTTCTTGCACCTTCATCACTCCTTGGTCTCGCCAGCGGGACCGCAGCGGTCCGCATCGACCGCACCACCGGCCTCGCCCGGCAACCGAGCCGCATCTCTGGCTGCGCGGAGCTTGTCGATGTATTCGAGCCATGGGCCCTCTTCCCGCGCCATGCGTTCGCGGGTGTCTGGTTCCAGCTCGGTGAAGTCGCGGCGATCGACGATCGTCCAGAGGACATGCGGCTCCAGCGGAGGGCAGTTGCCCACCCAGTGGCCCACGCCTTTGCCTCTGAAGCGCTTCAGGCAGTCCCCCACGAGAATGACGTCGTTGGGGTCCACGTCCCTGGGCATGTCCTCATCGCGTTTCGGGCCGAGCAGGATGGTGCAGCCCGCGTTCTTCTCGTATTCGCCCAGGGCCTTCAGCTTCTCCATCGAGAACGCGACGAGAGCCGCGCAACTCGAGCACGCACCGTCGGCATCGATGCTGTACTGAGGCCAGGTCTCGAAGCCCTCCAGATAGGGGAACCACAACTGCTTGAAGACCTCCTCTATGGTGTGACCTCGTATCTCGATCTGGTCCTCGTCGAAGTTGCCCAGCCCCCTCTCCATGGCCGCCGCGAAGTACGCTACCTTGTCCAGACCGAGCCCGGTCATCCGGCAGGCGGTGGCATCGAGCGCCACCGGGTCTTTGGAGCCGACGAGGCAGCCGAACTCGATGGGAAGAGTGGTGTGAGGGCCGAAGCCCTCCGCGGGACGGATGAGGTCGGCGATCGAAAGATCCGGGCGGATGACAGACCATACATCCATCATGGCCGCCGCGAGATCGGTCTGGTGCATCTGCTGATGCGTGACATCCTGTACGACGCCCTTGAGGTTCTTGAGCGCGCAGGTGAAGACCATCGACGCGTGGCTCTTGAAGATGGGCAGATTGATGATGTGCTCGGCTTCCAGAAGAAAGCGAGGCAACTTGATCTTCTTGATGTCCGAGCGCGCGTCCCGGATGGGGATGCTTATGAGGTCTTTCTCGCTTTTGATGTCGATGAGCCGGGCCCCGGCACTCTCAGCCGCGGCCCCGATCCCACTCTTCTTGAGCACGTCGAACGTGTCGCAGCCGATAGCAGCCGACTCGGCGACGATGACCTCCTTGGGCTTAGCCTTCTTCACCTCGTTGATCACCGCCGCTACCAGGCCGGGACTCGTGTTGACGCTGGTCTCGGCAGCGGCGGGGTGGCCGGCGTTCGGCTTGAGAACGACCGTGCTTCGCGGACGGATAAGGCTCTCCGTGCCGCCGAGCAACGCGAAGACGTCCGCCACCATCTTCTCGACGTCGGGCTCCTTCGATATCGCGACTACCGACTTCTCCATCGGTCACCCCTATCCGGCGGCCCGCTCGGCAGAGGCCACGACTCGGGCCAGATAGTCGTAAAGACGATCTCGCACGGCCTGCATCTCCTCGGGGGTCCACTCCTGGAAGCCTTTGCCCCCCGTCTTGAAGCCGAATTCGCCGTTCGTCACCTTCTCTTCGAGCAGCGCGCTCGGGCTATGGGAGTCTTCCAAGAACGGGAAGATGTATCGGTGGATCGCCAGGGTGAGGTCGAGGCCGCCCATGTCGGCGTTCGTCATAGGCGCGAGCACGGGCAACCTCATGCCGAAGCTGCATTGGATCGCCTCGTCGACGGTGGCCGCATCGGCGATGCCTTTCTCGACGATCGAGACACACTCCCGCCAGAGGGCGTGCTGCAGACGGTTGGCCACGAATCCGGGGACGTCTTTTTGCACCAGGACCGGTCGCTTGCCTATCTTGCACATGAGGGCCATGGTGAGCTCCACCACCCACTCCGCCAGGTGCTCGGTGCGCACAACTTCGACCAAGGGGAGAAGGGTGGGCGGGTTCCACCAGTGGGTGCCGACGATCCGCTCGCGGCCCGTGGACTTACTCGCGATCTCGGTGATGCTCATGACGGACGTGTTCGTCGCCAGCACGGTATCAGGCTTCGCCATCGCGTCCATCTTCTGGAATAGGTCCTGCTTCAGAGCCAGGTCTTCGTAGACGCATTCGAGCACGAAGTCCGCGCCGTCGAGCGCTTCTTCGAGGTGTTGGGTTGTACGGACTCGGGCGACCACCGATTCGATGTCGTTCTTGTCACCCACCCCACGCTCGGCCAGAAAACCGAGGTCGTGACGTATGGACTGCATCGCCTTAGCCAGGGTCTCTTCCTTGCGGCTCTGCAGAATCACCGGATACCCAGCCGCCGCGAACACCTGGGCGCAGCCACGGCCCATCGCCCCGCCGCCGATCACCGCGATCTTGGCGATGCGGCCTAGATCGGCGGTTCCTCCCTTGGTCGTGCTCATGATCCCCTCGGTCGCGCCACGTACATCACTTCACCCCCAAGACGGCCTCGCCGCAGTAGCTGATATCCGAGCGGACCACGGCATCCACGTAGATACCGGGGGTATGGATGCTTTCAGGGTCGATCTCCCCGACGTTGCGCAGGTTCTGGACCTCGGCTATCACGTAGTCCGCGCATGTGGCGCACACGGGGTTGTAGTTGGCGCCGGTGCCCCGGTACCGGAGGTTCCCCCAGAAATCTCCGCTGTCGGCCCGCACCAGGGCCGCATCGGTCCGTATGGCCGACTCGAGTAAGTAGGTGATGCCGCCGACTTCGATATGCTGCTTCCCCTCAGCCACGACCGTGCCGACGCCGGTTGGAGTGAGGAAGCCGCCCAAGCCGAATCCGCCGCAGCGAAGCTGCTCGGCAAGCGTCCCCTGGGGGACGAGCTGGACCTCTATCTCCCCACTGTGAAAAGCCCGGGTGACGTCAGGGGTGGTACCGATGTGGCTGGCCACCAACTTGCGGACCTTGCCCGCCTTCACCAGTTCCACGATGCCCCGGTCCCGGACACCCCCACAGATGGAATAGAGGGTGAGGTCCCGTACATCCGTCCGATTGAGCGCGCGAAGGAGAGTGAGAGGATCGCCCTGGCTGAGAAAGCCACCTACCGCGATCGTCATCCCCGACTCTATGCGCGATACAGCCTCTTCGGCACTGACGACTTTGTTTCTAGGCATTCAGCTCCTCCAAGCAGACGCCTTCCGTTCTCATTCAGACTGCCACTCCGACAAAGCGGTGATCAGCGCCCAAACCCCACCGAACGGTTGGTAGGGTTTTGCTGCGCTTTACGGTACAATGCAAGTGTAATGATTGTCAACCAGTGCGGCGAATGCGAGAGGTAGCCGGTTGGCCCGCAACCACGGTAAGAAGGGTGAAGCCCGGATACAGCAGATCATCCAGGTCACTCTCGACCTAGTGGTCGAGTACGGGGTGCCGGGGACCAGTATGGCCCGCATAGCAGGCCAGGCCGGCTTGACCAAAGCGAGTCTGTACGAGTACTTCCCGAGCAGGCGAGACATACTGCTCGCCGGTCTGGAATCCGTGTTTGACAGTATCTACAAGGTGCACCGCTCGTCTTCCAATCCCAATGCGCTCGAGCGCCTTCGCGACATCGGGCGTCGCCACACCCACCTCATTTCCACCGAAGATCGGCCGTATGAGTATGCGCTGATGGAGTTCATCGCTGCCCCGCCGGAGGAAGAACTCAGGCATGCGGTGGGCGAGAAGCAGATTGCTGCCGCGGCGGATCTAGCGGAGATCGTCGAGGAAGGGAAGAGACAGGGGACAATCAGGCAAGATGTCGATCCGCTGCAGGTCGGCTGGATGATCGCCGGCTGGGCCTGGACCGAGAGCATCTCACACCTGATCGGGGCGGCCGGTTTCTGGGATGCGGACCGTTCGGCACGCATGCTGGATCTGCTGCTACTCGGTATCTCTGTGAGCACCTCGGTCACACAACCGATCGGCACGAGAACGGGGTAGGCGCCGCGGCGGGCTGCAGCACCCGACTACGCAACCATCGCCCTCCAGGCCGTCTGCTTCTCGCGCGGCCGGCAGGCGCGACAAGATGTGGTGCGTGCATTCCGTGAACAATCGGGCGGGCCCGCCACTCCGACCACGGTGATGGTCGGGCAGAGATCCGAGGCCTCCCGTCTCCGTCCCAATAGATGTGCCTCAGATGGAGTAATCGATACTCCCCTTCTCGTAGGCAGCGAAACCCCTTTCCAGCAGGTCCTGGAAGCTGGTGGAGTCGTATACGTCCATCATCGCTTTGTGACCTCTTTCCCATACCGGAAGCAACACGCACGATGACTTGAGCGCGCACTCCACCCCCCGACTAGCGTCGAGGCAATCCGCGGCGAAGACGGGGCCTTGAATCGCGCGGACCAACTCACCGACCGAGAGGTCGGCCGACTTCTTCACCAGCAGATAGCCGCCATCCTTGCCGCGAAGAGACTTGAGGACGCCCATCGATCTGAGTTGCCAAAGGATATTCTCAAGGAAGCGCACGGGGATCTGTTGGGCCTTCGCGATCTCCGCGGCCTTCACGGGCCCCGTACCTTCGCGTCTGGAAAGCTCCAGGACAGCCCTCACTGCGTATCGGGCCTTTTGCGACATGATCATACGGTTCTCCAGGCTTATACTCTTATTTATCGATTGGAATACTAATCTATCCGGCCACCCAAGTCAACCAACGCCCCTGCATCGCAAACCAAGTCAACCTATTGACAATGACGGGTACGCGCGGGTCTTTCGGCTATAATGCCGGTGAACGAATCGGCGTCTGGGCTCAGCGAGGGCGGATTGAAGCTTTCAACCAGATCGACTTATGGCGTCCGAGCCATGCTTGTGCTCGCCCTACGCGAGCGGTCGGGCCCCGTGCTGATGCGCACCATCGCGGAGGAGCAGGCCCTGCCGATCAATTACCTCGAGCAACTCATGTCACAACTGCGCAAGGCCAATCTTGTCACGGCCCTGCGAGGACCCCATGGTGGGTTCGTCCTGGCTCGGCCGTCGGCGCAGATCACAGTCGCGGAGGTCGTGGAGGCGCTCGAGGGACCCTTGATCCTTGCCGACTGTCCATCGGGGCCGGGATGTTGTGGCCAGCCCGAGGTGTGCGCGGTGAGAGAGGTGTGGCAAGACGCGACAGAAGCCCTCAGGGGTGCTCTGCAAAAGACAAGTCTCGCCGCTCTGGCCGATCGCGCTCGGGCCAAGGCGAGTTCTTCGGCCCTGATGTACGACATCTAGCCCCGCTGGGCCGACAACACAGGCCCCACCACAGAGCTCAGGCGGCCGGTCACGAGTCCGAGAAGATACTCGTGGATCCTGGTGTCGGTCCCGAGTTCAGGATGGAGCGAGGACCCAGAGGGGAGCAGGAAGGTCCTCACTCCCGGGGGATGGGGGCCGGGCGGCTCAGTCGAGACGTTCTACGTTGGCTTGGTCGTAGTCGAAGAGACCGGTCGAGAGGTACCGCTCTCCAGTGTCGGGAAGGACGACCACGATGAGCTTTCCGCGACTGTCCTCCCTGGCGGCCACTTGCAGGGCAGCCCAGGTCGCGGCCCCCGACGATATGCCGGCGAGGATGCCTTCGCGAGCAGCCAGCCTCCTCGTCGTCTCAATCGCGTCGGCGGTCTGAACCTGGACTATCTCGTCCAGAATGGAAGTGTTGAGAACACCGGGAACGAAACCTGCACCGATGCCCTGGATCTTGTGCGGACCTGGTTTGCCACCCGAGAGTACGGGGGAATCCGCCGGTTCAACGGCGATTGCCCTGAATGACGGTTTGCGCTGTTTGATGACCTCGCTCACGCCCGTCACGGTACCTCCGGTTCCGACCCCGCTGACGATGATGTCCACGGCCCCATCGGTATCCCGCCAGATCTCCTCGGCGGTGGTCTCGCGGTGGATGGCCGGGTTGGCCGCGTTTTCGAACTGCTGTAGCAGCAGGTACCGGCTGTCGCTATCCGCGAGCGCGTGTGCCCGGGCCACGGCGCCCTTCATGCCCTCGGGGCCGGGGGTCAACTTGAGCGTCGCGCCCAGGGCCAATAACAGACGACGCCGCTCCTCGGACATGGTCTCAGGCATCGTGAGAACGAGTTGGTAGCCCTTCGCCGCGGCGACAAAGGCCAAGGCGATGCCGGTGTTCCCGGAAGTGGGCTCGATCAGTATGGTGTCACTCGTGATCCGGCCGGACCGTTCCGCCGCTTCGATCATGGCCGGGCCTATCCGGTCCTTGACACTGAAAAGCGGGTTTCTCGATTCGATCTTTGCCGCGATCGTTCCGGGAAGCCCTGCGCCCAAGCGGTCGAGCTTCACCAACGGGGTGCCGCCCACCAGTTGAGTAACGTCAGCTGCGATGGTCATTTCTGCTCCTTGTTTAGTAACTTGAGTGATATACTAGACAATCGAGGAGCCGCTGTCAAGAGGAGCGCAGAGAAGCGTGTCGCCGGCAACGGCCCGGTGACGGGATCCAGCATTGACGCGCACCCTCCCGGCTGTATAATGACGCCAATTTCTACTTAACTAATCGGAATACATTCATAACTGTCCACCCTCGTCAAAGAGAGCTTCAGCCATGCGATTTGAGACCCTCGCCATACACGCCGGACAGCCACCGGATCCAACCTACGGAGCCGTCATCACCCCTATCTACCAAACCTCCACCTTTGCCTTCGAGGATGTGGGCCGACCGGGTCAGTTCGATTACTCGAGAAGCGGCAATCCCACCCGTAAGGCCCTCGAGGATTGTCTGGCCGCGCTCGAGAACGGCACCAACGGGTACGCCTTCGCTACCGGTATGGCCGCGGAAGCGACCTTTCTCGCGCTGTACGGCCCCGGAGATCACATAATCGTCCACAAGGACCTCTACGGCGGGACCTACCGGCTCCTGGCAGGCGTCATCGCCAACAAGGGTGTGGACATCTCTTTCGTCGATCTACGCGATCTGGCCGAGGTGGAGCGCACCATCCGGGGGGAAACCCGGCTTGTCTGGATCGAGACCCCCACCAACCCACTGATGAATCTGGTCGACCTCAACGCCGTCGCCGACCTTGCTCGCTCACGCGGGGTGACGACGATCTGCGACAACACCTTCCTGTCGCCGTACTTCCAGCGCCCGTTGGACTTGGGCGTCGATGTCGTGACTCACTCCACGACCAAATACATCAACGGCCACTCCGACGTGGTAGGCGGCGCTCTGATCGTGAACGATCCCGGGATCGCCGAACAGGTGGCCTTTCATCAGAACGCCCTGGGCACGTGCACCGGGCCGTTCGACTGTTTCCTCACCCTCCGTGGGGTCAGGACTCTCGCGATTCGCATGGAGGCGCACTTCCGCAGCGGCCTCATCCTCGCTCGGTGGCTCGAATCCCATCCGAAGGTCTCGGAGGTCCTGCATCCATATCTCGAGAGTCATCCTCAGCACGATCTCGCTCTGCGGCAGAGCACCGGGCATGGCGGCACATTCTCGTTCAGGCTGAAAGGCGGATGCCAGGCCGTCTACCGGCTATTGCAGAACCTTCAGCTGTTCTTCCTCGCCGAATCTCTCGGAGGACCGGAGTCCCTCATCGAGCATCCCTACGGAATGACCCACGCGTCCATGCCGGAATCGGTGCGGCTGGAGTGCGGCATATCCGACGACCTCATCCGCGTCTCTGTGGGTCTCGAGCATATCGACGACCTCATTGAAGACATGGAGCGCGGTCTTGCGACCGTCTGAACCGATCCTACGGGGGCACCATGGCAAGGCTCATCTATCTCGACCACGCGGCGACGACGCCCACGGATCCCGAGGTGGTCGCGACGATGCTCCCCTGGTTCTCGGAGCAGTATGGCAATCCTTCGACCGTGTACAGCTTGGGATTGGCCGCGAGCGAAGCGGTTCAGCAGGCGCGGCAATCGGTAGCCGACAACCTAGGTGCCTTCCCCGAGGAGATCTTCTTCACGAGCGGTGGCACCGAGTCCGACAACTGGGCTCTCGTAGGCATGATGCAAACGAGCAAGAAAGCGCGGCACCTGATCGTTTCGAGCATCGAACATCACGCGGTCCTCGAGACCGCGGAGCATCTCGAGAAACAGGGCTACTCCCTCACCAAGCTGCCGGTAGATCCAGCCGGGCGCGTAGACCCGGAGGATGTTCGCAAGGCGATCCGTCCTGATACCGCGCTGATCTCCGTCATGCACGTGAACAATGAGGTCGGCACTATCCAGCCGGTGGCCGAGATCGGCGCCATCGCTCGGGAGGCGGGCATCCCGTTCCATACGGACGCTGTGCAGAGCGCGGGGAAACTGCCGCTGGACGTAAGCGCCCTCACCGTCGACATGCTGTCCTTGAGCGCTCACAAGTTCTACGGGCCCAAGGGCGTCGGCGCGCTCTATGTTCGCAAGGGGATCCGCTTGGCCTCGTTCCTTCGAGGCGGCGCCCAGGAGAGAGGGCGCCGGGCGGGCACGCACAACGTCCCGGGAATCGTCGGACTTGCAGCGGCCCTCGAGCTCTCGAGCTCGACGATGGCCGAAGAAACGGCCCGGCAAGGCGCCCTGCGCGACCGCCTGTGGGCCGGACTCGAAGCCGTCATCCCCTGCATCCAGCTGAACGGCGGCCTCGAGAACAGGATAGCGGGAGGCCTGAGCTTTCGACTCGAAGGTATCGAGGGCGAGTCGATGATCCTGATGCTCGACGACGAAGGCATCTGCGTATCGTCCGGATCGGCATGTACGACCGGGTCGTTGGATCCCAGTCACGTGCTGCTGGCGATGGGAGTGCCCGCCGAATCCGCCCACGGCTCGCTCAGGGTGACGCTGGGCCGGCACACGACTTCCGAGGACATCGACCACTTCCTCGGAGTCTTCCCGCCGATCGTAGCCAGACTGAGAGAGATGTCGCCCGTATGGTGCGACCGGTGCGCGCTCAATCAGGCGCCGATGTGCCCCGCACGTTGATCAACTCGGCGACGATGCTCACGGCGATCTCCTCGGGTGAACGCGCTGCTATCGGGATCCCGATGGGAGCATGGACGGCATCGAGCTTCTCTTGCGCGATGCCCGCATCCTTGAGCGCCGCCTTGATGGAAGCCACCTTGGTGCGCGACCCGATCATGCCCACATAGCGAGGCTTGGTGCGGAGGGCCTGCTCCAGCACGACGGCGTCATGCTGGTGACCGCGGGTCACGATGACCAGGTAGGAGTCCCGGTCGATCGGGAGCTTGTCGACGACGTCCTCGAAGTCCGCCGCGATCAACTCGTCCGCGTCAGGGAAAGCCTCCCGGTCGAGAAAGAAAGCTCGATCGTCGAGCACCACCACCCGAAAGCCCACATGCTTGGCCAGCGACGCGATCTCTCTGGAGATGTGTCCGGCCCCGAAAACGTAGACGGTAGACATCGGAGCGAAGAACTCGAGCGCCACCTTCGCCGAGTGGCCGCGGATCGCGGGGCGCATGATCTGGACCCCCGAGTGAGCGCTCTCCTCGAGAACCGACCGTATGTCATCCGCCGGAATGAAAGCCGGCAGTTCGCCCAGGGTCTCCCCTCCGGCGATCCAAAGGCCCTTCTCGCCGACTGCCTGCGCCGAAGGCTCGGCCGGCCCGGGTGCGTCGTCAGAGTCGTCCGATGACTCAGGTATGACCGTCCCCAGGAGTGCGCGGCCCCTCGCTCGCAGGACCTCAGATAGAGAGCGATACAGGGGGAGCTGCCCCTCGAGAACCGGCTCGACGAGGATCTCGACCTTGCCGCCGCAGATGAGGCCGCCTTCCGCGGCTTCAGAAGCGCTCAGATGGAAGGAGAGGAGCACCGGCCCGCCCGACTTCTGAGCCGAGACTCCGGCCTGCCAGACGTCCGCCTCGACGCAACCGCCCCCGATGGTGCCCAAGGTGGTGCCGTCGCCCCTAATGAGCATCTTGGCGCCCAGAGCTCCCGGTGCGGACCCCAGGCGGGAGACGAGGGTCGCGATCGCGACCCTCTCTCCCAGCTCGGTTCGACGAACCACCTCTTCGAAGAACTCGATCACGTGTACCTCATGGGGACAGCTAGCAGCCTGCTTGTCTATTCGGCACGCGGCCGGCTCCATTGTATCCGCTCCTCAAAGGTCGGTGTTCGAAAGTTGCGTGGACAGATATCGCTCGGCGGAGTCCGGCAGGATGACAACCACCGTCCTGCCCAGGTTGTGCTCCCGGCCGGCTACCTGCAACGCCGCCCAGGTAGCGGCGCCCGAGGAGATCCCGACGAGAATCCCCTCCTCCAGTCCCACACGACGAGCCGTTGCGAACGCGTCTTCGTTCGTGACCCTCACGACCTCGTCGATAATGGAGCGGTTGAGGACCTTGGGCACGAAGCCTGCCCCGATGCCCTGGATGCGGTGGGGGCCGGGCCTGCCTCCGGACAGCACCGGTGCAGCATCGGGTTCGACCGCCACCATCTGCACGCCGGGCTTACGGGCCTTGAGCACCTCGCCCACGCCGGTGATGGTGCCGCCCGTGCCCACGGCAGAAACGACGATATCGACCTCACCGTCGGTGTCGACCCAGATCTCTTCCGCAGTCGTCTCACGATGCACTTGGGGGTCCGCGGGATTCTCAAACTGGAGCGGCATGTGGCTGCCGCGGATCTGATGCGTGAGTTCCCTGGCCTTCTTGATCGCAACAGAGAATGATGGACGACCTCGAGGGGCTGCTCCGCTGCCTGGTAGACGAGCAGTCTCAGCCGTCGGTCAAGCCTTTGATAGCCAGAATCAGCCCAGGATCCCTCTGGCCCCGTGAAGTCCGTCGCACGGCGCCAGAGTGACCTCGAACACCCTCTGGAACGAGTTGAGAAGCCTCGACTTCACCTCGCCGATATCCACGGCCGCGCCCAGGACCTGAGCGAGAGACGTGACCTCGCGATCTTTGATCCCGCAAGGGACGATCAGTTCGAAGGGCGACATGTCCGACGCGACGTTGAGCGCCACCCCGTGCATAGTCACCCAACGCTTCACTGATAGACCGATGGCTCCGATCTTGCCCTGCGCGGTCCACACGCCTGGGTACTCCTTCACGCGCGTTGCCGGTACTCCAAAGGAGGCCAGGGTATCGATGAGGACCTGCTCCAGCCTGCGCGCATGGGCGTGCACGTCTCTGGCGTAGCCATCCAGATGGACGATCGCATAGAGGACCAGCTGCCCCGGTCCATGATAGGTGACATCTCCACCGCGTTCGGTCGTGTACACCGCGATACCCCGCGCCTGGAGCTCTTCCGCGGTCACGAGGATGTTCTCACGGTGCGAGCTTCTCCCTATGGTGATGCAGGGTAGATGCTCGAGGATCAGAACGGTGTTGGGTATCCGGCCGGCCTGACGTAGCAGGTTGAGTTTCAACTGCAGATCATGCGCTCGCTTGTATTCCTCGAGTCCAAGATCCAGTAGCCTAGCTGTTTTCGCGAATTCCGGCTCTTCGCAATCGGACATTCGGGGCCCCACGGTCATTCGGGGCTCGATGGTCATTCGGCGCCTAACGGTCACTCTCGTAGTCCAATCCTATAGCACCGCGAGGCGCCCCTCACCGGGGAGACCTACAGATGGAGCGCCCGGCCCTGCGCGGCCAGACCGGCCTCTCCCATCGCCTCAGACAATGTCGGGTGGGCCCGCATCACCGCAGTGAACTCGTCGAGAGTGGTTTCCAGTTCCAGGGCGAGAACGGCCTCGGCGAGCAGTTCTCCCACATGGGGACCGACCATGTGCACACCCAGGATCTGGCCGAAACGCGGGTCGGCCACCACCTTGACGAAGCCCGACTCGACGCCCTGGGCAAGCGCCCTGCCGTTGGCCGAGAAGACGAATCTGCCCACCATTACACCAGGTACCCTCTCGCGAGCCTGGGCTTCGGTAAGCCCGACGCAGGCCACCTCTGGGTCGGTATATGTCACCGAGGGGATGCGGTCCTCTCGGACCGGCTCCGGTGACAGACCTGCCAGTCTCTCCACGGCGACAACCCCTTGACGAGAGGCCATGTGAGCCAAGAGAGCCCGGCCGGTGACGTCACCGATGGCGAGGACGGAGGGTACGTTGGTGCGCTGATATTCGTCGGTGACGATCCAGCCTTTGGCATCGACCTTGACGCCGGCAGCGTCCAGGTTCAGGCCATCCGTGAGGGGCCCGCGCCCCGCGCCGACCAGCACGTATTCGGCCCTGACGGTACTCTCGGCGCCGCCGGAAAGCTCCACCACATCCACTTCGAGCTCAGAACCCAGATCCTTGACGGCAGTGACGGAGGTACCGGTGTGGATGGTGACGCCCTCCTTCCTGAGAGCCTTCGCCAGTTCGGCGCAGGCGTCGGCGTCTTCCCGGGGGAGAATTGAGGGGAGCATCTCTACCAGCGTCACCTTTACGCCCAGACGGGCAAAGATCTGGCTCCACTCGCAGCCCACGGCCCCCGCTCCTACGACGACAACACTCGAGGGCAACGAGACCAAGGCGAGAGCGCCGTCGGTATCAAGGACCCGAGGCAGGCCCGCCCCGGGGACCGGTAGAGCAAGAGGCTTCGACCCAGTGGCGATGATGATGCGGTCGGCCTCGACGGTCTCCACCTGCTCGAGGATCGTGCCCTTCCCGGCGCCGATATCGTTCGAGACCGGCTCGACACGGAGCATCCGCGGGCCAGTGAAGGAGGCGTAGCCGGGGAGGACCTGGACGTTCCCGTGCTTGAGCAATCCCCGCACCCCATTCTTGAGCCGTTTGACCACCGCGTCTCGCCGGGCAAGGGCGGCCTCGTAGTCGATGCGCACCGGACAGTCCAACATGACGCCGAACATGTTCGCGTGTGCGACCTGGTGGGCCACCGCTGCCGTCTGAAGCATTGCTTTGGTGGGAATGCAGCCCCGGTTCAGGCAGACGCCCCCCAGATGGGCGGTCTCTACGATGGTCACCTCCATGCCCAGCTGAGCGGCCCTCAGGGCGGCTATATATCCGCCCGGGCCGGCCCCGATGATGGCGAGGTTGGTCTTGATGGGCATGTGTTATCTCCTGCCCTCAGATGAACATGCTGAGCGGTTCGGCGAGGTATTCCAAAAGGATCTTCAAGAACTCAGCGGCCGGAGCGCCATCGAGCAGACGATGATCGCAGGTCAACGAGAGACCCATGGTGGCGTGTACCACGGGTTGGCCGTCGATCGCCACCACCATGTCCTGCATGCGTCCGACACCGAGGATAGCGGCTTCGGGCTGGTTGATGATGGGAGTGAACCAATCCACCGAACGATACGAACCCAAGGTGCTCACTGTGAACGTTCCGCCGCTGACATCGTCGGGAAGGAGTTTGTTCTCCCTAGCCCGTCGAGCCAGGTCGCGGATCTCGCGGGCGATGTCGCCGATGGACTTGCGATTCGCTTCTCTGACCACCGGGACGATGAGGCCGTCGGCGAGAGCCACTGCCACCCCGATGTTGATGCTGCCCCACACCTTGATCACGTCGCCATCGAGAGTGGCATTGACCCGAGGCACCTTCTCAAGTGTCAAGGCCACCGCCTTCACGACGAGCGCGGTCACATTGATCTTGTCGTCGTCCGGGCGGGTGGCGTTCACGGAGGCGAACGATTGCTTGACTCGCTCGACGTCGGCCAGACCGAAGTAGGTGACCATGGGCGAAACGGTGCGGCTGGCGTCCATGTGCTCGCCGATCAGGCGGCGCATCCCCGCGTAGGGTATCTCCTGGGCGACACCACCACGCAGATCCGGCGAGCCGGCGCTGGCGCCGGCCGGGAAGGCCGGCGCGGGGCTGCGGGTCACATCTTCGGCCCTTATCCGGCCGCTCGGTCCGCTGCCTGCCACGCCTGCCAGATCAACACCCAACTCGGCTGCCAGCTTCTTGGCGGTGGGAGTCGCGAAGGGCCCAGCGCCGGCAGGAACGGATGGAGCTCCGGCTCCAGCCGCGTCTACATCTTCCAGGGTTATGCGGCCGCCGGGTCCGGTGCCCGCAACAGCAGTGAGATCGACACCCAGGTCGGCCGCCAGTTTCTTGGCAGCAGGCGAAGCTACGACTCGTTTGCCCGGTTCGCCGACCGGCTCTGCGACCAGCGGTTCCGCCTGAACGGTCACGGCGGCTGCAGCTGCCGTGCTACCATCGCCGGACGGAGCACCGCCAAAGGCCGAGATGTCCTCTCCCGGCTGGCCGATCACCGCGATGGGTGCGCCGACTTCTGCTTCTTCATCCTCGAGCACGATGATCTTAAGCAGGACTCCCTCTGCCTGAGCCTCGAGCTCATAGGTGATCTTCTCCGTCGTGATCTCGGCAATGATGGCGCCGACGCTAACCGGGTCGCCTTCGTTGACCCTCCAGGCGCCCACGGAGCCAGCCTCCATCGTCAACCCGAGTTTGGGCATTACCACTGTTTCGGCCATCCGCCTACTGCACCTCCCACAGGTCTCATTCGGATCGAGCGCGGGCCTGGAGAATCTGTTCCTAGGACCCGTCAGGCGTCTTGCATGCCCGCTAGGCGATCGTCCTAACTGCCCCTACCACTCTCTCGGCTCTCACGATGTATTCGGATTCAAGGACCGGCGAGAAGGGACAGGGGGTATCCGGACCACCGACCCTCTTGATGGGTGCGTCTAGAAGATCGAACCCCTCGTCGGACACCACGGCCGCGACTTCACCGCCGAAGCCACCGGTCAGACAAGCCTCGTGTACGATGACCAGCTTGTGGGTTTTGGCCACCGACTCAAGGATAGCCTCTTTGTCCAGAGGTATGAGAGTGCGAAGGTCGAGGACTTCTGCGTCAATCCCTTCTTTCGTCAGTTCGTCGGCGGCCTTGAGACACTCCCTCACGGTGGAGGAGTAGCACACCAGGGTTACATCAGAGCCTTCGCGCTTCACATCCGCCTTGCCGATGGGGATGAGGAACTCGCCCTCCGGGACCTCTCCCTTTGTCGTGTAGAGCATCTTATGCTCGACGAACACGACCGGGTTGTCGTCTCTGATCGCAGACATCAGCAGCCCTTTCGCATCGATGGGCGTGCTCGGGGCTATCGTCTTCAGGCCCGGGTTGTGGCAGCACCAGGCTTCCAAGGATTGTGAGTGATGCGGCCCGGTACCCATGCCAGCCCCGCTCGCGGTCCTCACCACCAAGGGACAGTCGAACTGGTTACCGAACATGTAGTGCACCTTAGCCGCTTGGTTGCCCAGCTCGTCCATGGCCATGCCGAGGAAGTCCATGAACATGATCTCCACTATCGGCCTCATGCCGGCCAAGGCCGCACCCACCGCGTGTCCCACGATGGTGGCCTCGGAGATCGGCATGTCGAGGACCCTCTCAGGTCCGAACTCCTTGAACACTCCGTAACCGGTGACCCCGAAGCTGCCGCCGAATTTGCCCACGTCTTCACCCGCGACATATACGGTTGGGTCACGTCTCATCTCTATCTTAATCGCATCAGCCAGAGCTTCGCCCAAGTTCATAGTCTTCATGCCCACGCCTGGAACCCCCTTTCGTTCACAGCCAGTTGGCATCTGATAGGTTGGAGCTCGTTCGCCCTGTGGCTCAAGCACTACGCGAAGACGCCCATGTATAATTCCGATTTGTCCGGGAATGGGCTGCTCTCGGCAAACTCGATCGCGGCCTCCATCTCCGCGTCCGCTTCAGCGTGGATGGCGTCGAGGCCGGCTTGTGTGGCCCACTTCTTGGAACGAAGCAGCTTCGCGGTGTTCGGAATGGGGTCCCTCTTGAGCCATTTCTCGTGTTCGGCCGGATCACGGTAGGTGGCGGGGTCCCCGATGAAGTGTCCCCAGTGCCTCCAGGTCTTGTACTCGATCAGGGTCGGACCGCCGCCACTGCGTGCCCGATCGATCGCTTCTTTCGCCACCGCGCGTACTGCCTCCACGTCGTTTCCGTCGCAGACGACGCCGGGTATGCCGTAGCTCGCCCCCCGGTCCGCGATGTTCTCTATCTTCATGTAGTCGGGCTGGTGGTTAGCTACGCCGTACTCGTTGTTCTCGCACACATACACCACTGGCAGTTCCCAGATAGACGCCAGGTTGAGAGCCTCGTGCCACGTACCGCGGTTGGTCGAGGCGTCGCCATGGAAGGCCACGACGATCCTATCCTCTTTCAGTTGTTTGCAGGCAAACGCAGCGCCCGTCCCGATGGGAACGCTCGCCCCGACTATCCCGTTGGCCCCCAGCATGCCGAGCGCCTTGGAGGCCACGTGCATGGAGCCCCCCTTGCCCCGGCAGAACCCGTTCACCCTTCCAAACAGCTCTGCGTACATCAGTTTGGGATCGCCACCCTTGGCCAGCACCTGACCGTGCCCGCGGTGATGGGTCGTAAAGTAGTCATCGGGTCTGAGCACCGACATGACGCCGGCGGCGATGGCTTCTTCGCCGGTGCAGAGATGGAGAAATCCCGGCATCCCGCCAGCCATAAACTTGATGCGCGCATGCTCCTCGAACGACCGGATTCTCACCATCATCCGATAGAGCTGGAGCAAAGTGGCCTTGTCTACCGCTTTGTCTACTGCCATGCGACTACCTCTCCTTAGCTCGACCTGAGGCTGCATTTCCATTGCCGGTGTCTCGTAGTCTTGGCCGTCACAGAGCACTCAAGCATGTGATTCCCTCCCATCGAGGGTACGGTCTTCGTTGCCCGTCCGACGGTGCTCGCCGTACCAGGCCATGCGGTCCAGCACGAGGGCAGCGGCTCGAGGACTCGAAAGTACAATCGGCGAGTGACGGTGCCCGGTATCGAGCAATGATTCGCGAATTGGGTTGTCGAACACGTTGATGATCGGCTTGCCAGTCTCCTCAACAAGTTCGGCGATCCTCTGCATGTAGGAGGTTTCCCACGGACTAAGACAAGCGTAGGAACCGTCACCGGATGTGAGCCTCAGGTCGTCGCCAGCGTTTGCCACGCCCAAGACGGAGAGGACAACTACCGCATCGACCGACTCACATTGAGCAACAGCCTCCACTACCCTCGGGCCCACCTCCCCACCTGCGGACGCGACCATGTCGAGGGGATTGCGCCGGCTGTAGAAAGGCGGCAAGATAGGGTCGAGAGTTTCCAGCAAGGACTCAGGGAACTCAGCGAGGCTCAGCCCATGTCGCGCGATTTCATCTGCCATCAATACCCCGACCCCACCCCCGTTGGTCACCACTCCCACACGTCGCCCTTGGGGTAAGGGAAGGTACGCGAAGGCCAATGCCAGGTCGAGCGCTTCCTGGGTGCTAGTGCACACGACTGCTCCCGCCTGACGGGCGGCCGCCTGGAATATTGCGGCGGAGCCTGCCATCGCACCCGTGTGGGATGCCGCGGCTTTTCTGCCGAATTCGGTGAGGCCACCGCGAAGCACCACCACCGGTTTCGTGACGGTCGTCCGACGAGTCGAGCGGAGAAACTGGAGACCGTCGTCCACACCTTCCAGGTACAGCATCGCGCATTCCGTATGAGGATCGTCCCGCAGATAGTCGAGGGCATCCATGGCAGTGACCTGGGCCTCGTTACCCACGCTGATGAACTTCTCAAGGCCTATTCCCCGCCGTTCACACGCTTTCACGATCTGCACTCCGATGTTGCCCGATTGAGAAGCCACGCTTAATCTGCCCTTCTTCGGATGCGTCACGATGAAGCCTATGGCATGGAGCTGACTCTCGTTGGAGACTAGCCCCATGCAGTTGGGGCCGATGAGAGTGACTCCATGCTCGATGGCGATCCGGGCTATCTCGCGCTCGGCCTCGGCTCCGGCCTCCCCGGTCTCGGAAAAGCCGGCGGCGATGGCTACAGCGGCCGGGATACCCTTGCGGCCGCATTGTTCCAGCGTGGGAGCAATCTGATGGCCGCCCACCGCCAGCAGAGCGAGATCGGGGACCTCGGGCAACGCTTCGATGCTGGGATAACACTGAAGCCCGAAGAACTCGCTGCCCTTAGGGCTGACCGGGTAGATCTTGCCAGTGTAGCCCCCGTCGAGGATGGAGCGAAGGACGGACCCGCCCCACCTGGCAATATCGCTGGACGCACCCACGACTGTTACGGAGCGCGGGGCGAGCAGGGCTTTCATGTTGGGAACGAACGAGCTTTTCTTAGGTTCAGGCCCCGCCAGCTGCGCTAGGATGACCAGTGCGTCCGCCGCCACCGGCTGGTCCCCGTGAACGAGCAGCGGGTTGATATCTATCTCAGCGATCGCGGGGTGGTCGAGGGCTATCTGCCCGATAACTTGGACGACTTTCGCGAGCGCCCCCCTATCGACTGCCGGATAGCCACGGAAAGGTCCGAGCAGCCGTTGGGCCCGGATCAACCCCGGAAGCTCCTCGGCGTCACGCTCACCAAGGGGGGCGAGAGCCAGCACCACATCGCCAAGCGCTTCGGTCAGCACCCCGCCCAACCCGAACGCCACCACCGGCCCAAATGCGGGGTCACGCTTCATCCCCACCATCAGTTCCCGGTTACTCACGAGCATCTGCTCGACAAGCACTCCGCGGATCGCGCCAGTTGCCCGGTTCTCCAGCTGTCGGTACGTTTCCACCACCATCTTGCGACCTAGAATGCCGAGGACGACCAAGCCGGCCTCGGTCTTGTGGTGGATCTCCGACGCGATGCCCTTCATGGCCACTCGGCCGCCTATCCGAGCTGCTGCCTCGACGGCCTCCGCTTCGCTCGTCACCAGGGCCCCATCGGGTACGGGGATGCCGTAGGCGGCGAGAAGCATCTTAGACTCCCATTCGTCCAGGGCCGTCTTGCCCGCCGCTATTGAGGCTGCTATCAGAGCAGAGACGCTGCCCGCCTTTTCGAGCGATAACGGTTGAGACATCCTCCTGGGCCCCCTCTCCATAACGCGAGGCGCGGCAGGCAGTCCGCGCTAAGCCACTCATCTTCGCCCTCAGGGACCCCCGCTTCAGCGCATGGAGCATCTTGTGTTACAGGAACACGACCGGGTTCGCATCTCTGATAGCCGAGATGAGCAGGCTGTGATCTTATCGGCCTTCCTGGGGAGCCGGGCCAGACTGGTTGTCAAAGACCGGTGCGTTCTCCAGTCCCCGACGATAGCACGCATCCAGCGCCCCTCCCTGCACCTGCCAATCCCGGGTGAGGTTGAGAAACCGAACGCGACAACCGAACGAGCCGAACTCTCGGACCCGTCGTACCTCTTCCAGGTTCAGCGACACAACCGCAAACGACTCCGCCTCTTCTAACTCCTCAAGAACCCGACCCTCCGGATCGCAGATAGTGGAGTGCCCCATGCCCTCGGGAGCCGCCTGGTTCACCGCCACGACATAGCACTGGTTCTCTGTAGCCCTGACCTGAGTGACTGGAACACGGTGGCGAAGACCACCGATGAAGATGCCTTGGCAGAGGACGTTGACTATGATCTCAGCTCCGTTGAAGGCCAGATTGCGCGCCACTTCAGGAACCGCTGTGTCAGCGCAGTTCATGATGCCGACTTTGCCCACGCCAGGGATGCTGAACACGGGAAACTCGTTCCCTCGTACGGCCGTCTCGAAGGGGTAGGGTACGAAGCGTTTGCTGATCTCTCATGACAATCTCGCCGGCCGGCGATATGAGCAGAGCTGTGTTGCGGGTGTCATCGGAGCCGGCTACCTTCTCTATGATCGAGCCGGGGCAGATCCACTTGCCCATCTCTCGCGCCTTCTGGCAGAAGTAGTCACTTGTGGGACCCGGGATGGTCTCTGCAAGCCTCGCCCAATTGGCGAGATCGTAGCCGGAGACAGGGGTCTCAGGAAGGACGAAGAGATCGACGGTTGGATTGATGTTCAAAACCGTGTCAAAGTACCGGTCGATCTTGGCTATCTGTGCGACTTTACGTGACTCGAGATCTCCATTTGTGAGGTCGCACGTGATCTGCACCATGGCTACGTTGAAGAAACTGGACATTTCGATCTCGCTCCTCCCTTCGTCTATGACGAACCGAGACAGTGGGGACGCCGCCCACCTTTCACCGGCGGACGACGCCCCACCGTGTCAGTCCCCTATCAGCCGGCCAATCCCAGGATCGCGCGCGCCTCCTCCGGGGAGGCGATCTCTCGTCCCAGCTCTTTGGCCAGCCTGACGGCTTTTTCCACCATCTCGGCGTTCGACTTGGCCGGGACGCCGGGATTCAGGTAGATGTTGTCTTCGAATCCCACCCGGACGTTGCCACCCATGACCAGGCCCATGGTCACCATGGGGTATTCGGCCGCGCCCACCGCGCATACCGACCAGGGTATTCCTTGGGTATCTGCCGGACCATGTGCAACAAGTTGTCCGGCGTCGCCGGGATACACCCCATCACCCCCATAACGCACTGGAAGTAGAGCGGCGATCGTTTACATACCCCAGTTCCTTCAGGGTGAGCACGTTGTTGATCATCCCCACGTCATAACATTCGAACTCAGGCTTTACCCCGCACTCCTGCATGACCTGGGCCATGTAGGCCATGTCGTTGAAGGTGTGCACCATCACGAACTTCAGGAGCCAGTCTTTCTGGCTGCGGCTGTAGATGTCGATGACCGGCGACCCGGCGTTGAACGACGCCAGGTCGGGTTTCGTCTCGGGGTCGCTTGGACAGTTCGGCTATGACCGAGATCCTGCCCTTGACGCTCTCCTTGGGGTTCTCCTCGAACAGATGGTCACCGTCGTAGCGTTTTCCCGAGCCCCCGGTCGACACGTTGATGATCACTCCCGGGCACTGCTGCTTGATGGGTGCAACGGCGTCCGCTATGAAGCGGGCGTCGGCGTCCGCCATCCCTGTCTCAGGATTCCTGCCATGTATGTGGATCACCGAGGCCCCCGCATTGAAGGCCTCTACGGCCGAGGTCACCTGCTCAGCCGGTGACTTCGGCAGATAGGGATTACCCGCCGGGGACGCACCGCCGGTTATGGCACAGGTGACGATCACCTTTTCCATGGCGCTCACCTCTCCTACCGGACGACTCAGTCAAGCTCCGGTAGAAAGTCGAAGACCAGGGGATAGCCCGGCGGCACAGCTTCTATCTCAAGAAGTGTGCCGCAGCCCGGGCAGTAGAACTCCCTGAGGCCCATCCAGGTGACGTCGCACTTTCTGGGACCCGGGTACAATCTCGTCCAGACTCTCTTCGGTGTCCCGCACATACACGGCTGCGTTCAGTTTCCAGTTCTGCCGGTAGTCGCCGAATTCATTGCCACAACTGCACTTCACGACCCGGTCGGCTCCCTTCTCCACCACGAAGAGATGTTCACCGATAGGCACGAGGATCTTTTCTGGCCATCCGACCTTCTCCTGCTCTACCGCCAGGATCGCCTCGAAGCGGTCATCTTCCTTGTCACCCCGCTGCATCTCCAAAAGGACCGGCAGGTCAAGGTTCCCGTCGGTGAGATCGCGAAGGACGTCTTTGGACCAAGCAGTCTTTCTTGTCGCCATCGTCTTTCTCTCCTTCTTCTCCCTAGAACCCGACAAAGGTGTCGGGGAGATTCCAGAACTCTCGGTATTCCCTCAAGAATCGAGGAGAGTTGTTGAAGCAGTTGTTGTACATCTCCTTGACAACGGGTACGAAATCGCCTTCGACCACGTCCTTCCTCGCGTTGGCCAGGTACTCTTTGGTGGGGACGGCTTTCTTCAGGCGGTTCTTCCTTATCTTCTCTCTCAGTGTGGCTGTCTTCTCCGCATCGAGGGCAAGAAGGCCATCGTCGGTCTTCTTCGTGGCCACACCATAGACCGTCTCGGCCGTTTTCGGGAAGGTGAGCCCTTCATTCAGCTCCTGCACCACCATCTCCGGGGACCGCTCCAGCGGATCGCCCCAACCGCCGCCGCCGCCGGACGTGTTATGGATCACGTCATACCGTTTGAACTGTACGCTCGCGCTTTGCCCCGGGGTTCTCTTCAAGGTCCCCTTCAGGAGCCGGGCAAAGTCAGGATTGGCAGGATCGCCTTCGTCGTGGGGAAGCGGCAACTGCTGCCGGGCCGCTTCCTCGAAGTTCGTATCCACCAGCGTGTAGCGGTACCGTGTCGGGGCAGGGTATCCACCCATGGTCCCTGGCGAGACGAACGCTTTGTCGCCACCTTGAAAGGTCCCGGACTCGACGAACTTGATCGGCGGTTCGATCACGTACAGAGAAGTGATCGTTGCCCCTCCCCGGTGCTTGCCGTACCCGCCCCCATCGGTCTGCACCCCTCGCCCCAGCCACTTTAGCGGCCAGATGGGCTCGAAGGGCTCGATATCCGACAGGTTCGCCTCGGGATTCCACACCGAGTTCGAGGCATCCAGTCCGTCCTTGTTGCTCTGCGCCGCGGCGCCGGAGGAGTTCATCTCGAAGTTGGCCACCGAGAACATCCTGTCGTTCTC
Source organism: uncultured Actinomycetes bacterium (assembly GCA_963806155.1). Taxonomy (GTDB): domain Bacteria; phylum Actinomycetota; class Thermoleophilia; order RBG-16-64-13; family RBG-16-64-13; genus CAVPLM01. The sequence continues at coordinate 188,889 of CAWDXC010000011.1, read as the reverse complement.
GTCGACCCCGCCGGCGAACACGGAGGCGGTTATGGCCTTACTAGCGAACCCCTCTTCCCGGAAGCCCTTGGCGAAGTAGGCCCGCGAGAGCGCCCGCTGGAAGCTGCCGCCCGCCGCTGTCATCGCTGTGGCCCAGCAGGAACACGCGTACTGGATATCCGGGTTGAGCACACAGTTCTGCGGGAAGTTGAACTTCAGTGCCTGAACTACACCGGCATTGAACAGACCGTCATAGAGCACTTCCTGGAGCACCTGGTAGATGTGAAGTCCCGTGGCGCAGATCAGGGAGGCATTGTTGGCGTGGTACCCAGGGGAACTGCTCCCGTCGTAGTCGACCGTCAGCTCTCCGCTTTTCGTGACCGCGATCTCCAGTGGTTCGTGAACGTAGTAGTTCTTCTGGAACCGCACGGGCTGCTCGGCGTTGAGAACATCGTAGAAGTCCACCGTGCGGTACTTGCCCGGGAACAAGACCGTCTTGATCTTGTTGATCGCGAAGCGCCTTCCCTCCTCGATCATCTCGTAGACAGCCTTCTCGTAGTAGTCGATCCCGTATTCGTCGATCAGGTCGACGAGAGCCTTCTTCATCTTCGTGCAGCCGCCGAGTTTGGCCAGGTCGTCAATGATCCACCACTTGCTGTCCCGCGTGTTCCGGTCCACGTTGAGGTGGTACAACTTGTGAAACTTGTCGTTCTCGCCGACCTTCTGAGCCGGGAACATCAAGCCGTCATCGTAGCGGCTGAGTGCGGAGGGGGAGGTCCCACCGGGTTCGGTCCCCCCCACTTCCATGACGTGGGTGAGCCCCCCCACCCAGGCCACGAGCCTGTCCTTATAGAACACCGGCATGATGGTGGCCACGTCGGCGGAGTGAGCCCCGCCGATCTGGGGATCGTTGTTGCAGAAGATGTCGCCGTCTCTGATCCCCGGATCTTCTTCGTAGTCGTTTTCGAGCATCCACTTGACGGTGGCCTGGAAGCTGGCGAAGTGAAGCAGGATGCCTCTCGAGAAGGCCACACAGTCCCCTTCGGGACTAAACACGCAAAAGACGCATTCACCGAACTCCCGCACAGTGGGTGAGGCGCTGATCAGGCGGCCGGTCTCCCTGCCTTCGTTCACGATGCCGAGGAGGCGGGTGTACAGGACCTCCCACTTGATCGTGTCCTGCTCATGCAGTTCCAGGGACGGGTACCTGCCCTGCGCCAGGTCTTCCTCTCTTCTCAGCATGCGCTCTTTCAGTTCACCCATCGCCTACGCCCTCCTTAGGAAAAGCATTCCATACTGATCCACGTCCACGTGGCACTCGGGCGGCACCACGACTGTAGTATCGATGTGCTCGATGATGGCCGGTCCCTGCACCCGCTGTCCCGGTGACAACTGCGACATCTCATATACCTCGGTGTTCGAGGGCTTTCGATCGAACACGGCCGTCCTGGTGCCTTTGAAGCCCGGGTTGTCGGATTTGGCTTTCGTCTTGACAGCGATCACCGGCTTGGGCTTGGCCACCTTAGCCACAAGACCCACGTGCTGGGTGAGATAGCCTGCCTGGGGATACTTGCCTGTGGCAGTAAAGACGCTTGAGTACTCCGTCTCGAAAGCATCCACGAAGTCGTCCAGCGCTTGAGCGTCCTTGAGTCTCGCATGGGGTGATCTGAAGACGATCTCGTCGAGCTGGCCTCCGTAGCGAGTGAAGGCCAGGTGCTCGAACTCCACTTCCTTGAGGTTGAAACCGGCCGCTGCCATCTCTTCTTTGGCAACCGCTTCCAGGTCGGCCCAGAGGTCACTGAGCGTCTGTGCATGCCTCTTCTTGGTCTCCTCGTCAGCCATGTACGGGATGAAGACACGGGTGGCTCTAAGGTATTGGCGGCTGTAGTCCGCCGTCGCCCCCCCGAAGGCACAGAAGACCGAGGCAAAGGGGGTGATGATCACTTCTTTGTACTTGGTGTTCTTGGTGTATCCGGCCGCGTGGGTGGGCCCGGCGCCGCCGAAGGCCAGGAGCACGTAGTCCTCCACGGCGTATCCCCGGGTGCTGATCAGGCTGCGGCAGTAGTTCTCCATCTCCGCGTCGATGATCTCCTTGATGCCGGTGGCGGCGTCTATGACGCTTAAGCCCAAGGGGTCAGCGATCTTCTCCTTGATGGCCTTCTCCGCCAGGGACCCGTCCAGCTTCATCCTCCCGCCCAGGAAGTAGTCGGAGTCGATATACCCCAACACAACGTCGGCGTCGGTGACCGTGGGGTTCTCTCCGCCCATCCCGTAGCAGGCGGGGCCGGGGACGGATCCGGCGCTCTGCGGGCCCACCTTCAGCCTGTTGGTGAAGGGATCGAGATAGGCGATCGTGCCCCCGCCGGCGCCGATGGAGGTGACCTCCGCGCAAGGCGCGGCCAGGATGAAACGGGCCACTATGGGCTCTGTCTTGATGTTGATCCTGCCCCCGGTGATGAGACCCACGTCGAAGCTGGTCCCGCCCACGTCGCTGGTGATGATGTTCTTATACCCGTACACATCGCCCAGGTATTTCCCGCCGAGGATGCCCCCCGCCGGCCCCGACATGGCCGTATCGACCATGAGGACATGCGCTGCCGGCATCAGTCCCCCGTGGGACAGAGTGGCCTGAAGTCTCGTCTTGGCGCCGAGCTTCATCAGGCGGTCTTCCGACTTGGCCAGGGACTTCCTCGCGATCCCTCCTGCGTATGCTTCCACGGCCAGGGTGTTGAACCGGCTGAGCTCCTTCATAGTCGGGCTGACTTCGTAGCTCGTGAAGACCCGGATGTCCGCTCCCCGCTCTTTGATGACCTCTTCCGCGATCTCCTTGGCCCGGAGCTCGTGGCTCGGGTCCATATACGAATAGAGGAAGAGGATGATGATCGACTCCACCCCCCTGTCGATCAGCTTATTGACCCCTTCTCGCACCTCGTGCTCATAGAGGGGGATGAAGGCCTTGCCGTTGGCATCGATCCGCTCGGTGACCCCTATGATGTCCAGGTAGGGGACGAGGTCTTCGAGGTGGCGGTGGGTAGCCGAATGGAGGATGTCGCTCCAGCTGTACTCGCTGTAGTTCTGGGAGGCCCTTCCTATGGAGGGGACCCTCTCGAAACCCTTGGTGATGAGCGCCCCCACTCTCGCACCAGACCGCTGAACGATCGTGTTGATGATGGCTGTGGTGCCGAAGGCAATGACCTCCGACCGGGAGAGCAGCTCTTCCATAGTGATGCCCAACCCGCTGAGGGCAGCCTCGATGGAGGCTATGTGGCCTTCGTCGAGCGATGCAGGAGTGGTAGGCGCCTTTCCGCTCCACATAGCGCCCCGCTGGTCGATCAGCAGCGTGTCGGTGAAAGTACCACCCGCATCGGTGTAACAATAGTAGCGGCTCTCCGGTTCACTTCCCATTGAAACCCTCCCTGCTCATCGAAATCCTCCTCATTCTGGTTTCTAACAACCTAAGAAAGCCTCCCGAACAAGGTCGTTTCCCAGTAGTTCCGAGCTTTTTCCCTGCAAAGTCACCCTCCCCGTTTCCATTACGTAGGCGCGGTCGGCAAACCTCAGGGCATGAGCCACGTTCTGTTCTGCCACAAAAATGCTGATATCGCGCTCTTTCAGCTTCTCCAAGGTCCTGAACACCTCAAGCGACATCAGCGGCGATAGTCCTTGCGAAGGCTCATCCAGTATCAACAAATCTGGACTCGACATCAGACTTCGCGCTATGGCCAACATCCTTTGCTCGCCACCACTCAAGGTAACAGCAAGCTGATCCTTTCGCTCCTTCACGATCGGGAAAAGCTCATACATTTCTTCTAACATTACCTTTGTTCGCTTCTTAGCCCTAGAACTGTATGCGCCTAATACTAGATTCTCCCGGACCAGACAATTTGAAAACAGCTTCCTATCCTCAGGTACAAACGATATGCCCAAATTGACATACTTGTGTGGAGGTAACCCCGATATGTCTTTGTCGCTAAACCAAACACTTCCGGCCGATGGTTTAAACAAACCTACCAAGGTGCCTAAAAGAGTTGTTTTGCCAGCCCCATTGGAACCAATCAAAGCTACAATCTCGTTCTTTTCTACCTCTAACGAAATATCCCAGAGGACCTGCAGACCTCCACGCATCACATCTACATTCCTAACTTGCAACATAGGCCTCTCCCAAATATGCCTCTACCACCCGAGGAGCTCTGCATACCTCTTCGGGTCTTCCATCGGCTATCTTCATGCCCTGGTCCAGCACAATAAGTCGGTCCGATACGCCCATTGTTCCCCGCATGTTGTGCTCGATCATCAGAATCGTAAGACCGTCCTCACGCAACTTGCGGACAATATCGCTTATTTGCGACGTTTCTGTGGGATTCAGCCCAGCCATCACCTCATCCAGCAGCAAGAGCTTCGGCCTGGTGGCAAGGGCTCTCGCGATTTCAAGCATCCTTAACTCGAATACCGATAGGTTCGAGGCAAGGGTTGACCTCTTCTCCGCCAACCCAAATGTCTCGAGTAGGTGATCGATCTCCGACCTCGTGTAAGCGGTTCCTTTCTTCTTGTCATGGCCAAAGATGGACACCGCGTAAACGTTCTCGTAGACGTCCATGCGAGGGAACGGTTTCGGTATTTGAAAGGTACGCGCGATCCCCAGTTTGCAGATCTTATGAGGTTTCAAGGCGGTAATATCCTGGTCCTGAAACCTCACGGCGCCGGAGGTGAGCGGGAACGTACCGGCTACAACGTTGAACAGTGTGGTCTTTCCCGCCCCATTTGGCCCTATTAGACCGACGATCTCGCCTTCACCTACGTGAAAACTGACCTTGTGAAGCGCAGCAAGGCCTCCAAAATGCTTTGTGACGTCTATCCCCTCGAGTAGCTTCACGGCTCACCTTTCACCCCAGCAAAACTCTGCACAGGAAACCCTTTCACGCGCCTGCCGATAGCCACAGCTGCTCAGGATCTCTTCTTTGCCAGCCTCCCGGTAATGCCCTCCGGCAGGGCCAAGATAATGACGATCATTATTCCCCCCAGAATAATCAAAAAGTAGTCTTTAAACGTCGTCAGCAACCACTCCTGTATCAACGACAGTCCTACCGCTCCAACAATAGGTCCTACAATCGTCGCCGTCCCACCCAAAAGAGTCATTATAGCAGGCATAAAAGAGTATAAGGTGCTAAAAGCCATTCCAGAGTCAACATATCCCCATCGAGGCGCAAACGCCGCCCCCAATACCCCCATGAACATGCTACTGACGGCAAACCCCAGGACCTTATATCTCGTGGTATTAACACCATAATGAATAGCCGCTTCTTCGCTCTGTCCTATCATCTTCAACCCTAAACCAAGCTTCGCCCGTCTTAACACGACCAAGACACCTATTATGATGAACGTTATCACTAAGATATAGTAATAAACGTCAATGGATGCGATAAACCTTCCGCGCGTACCGGTAACCTGTTGCTCCCAGTAAGTAAAGGCATTACTAAGCAGTTCAGCAAGCCCGAAAGTAGCTATAGCAAAATATACGCCCTTCAACCTCAAAGTAGCCAGACCCACACCCAGAGCGAAGACGAAACTTATGGCGGCCGCAACGACGAGAACTGCGATAAATGGCACTCGACCACTAAGATTCGCTGTTACGTAAACGCCTACTCCAAAGAAAGCCGCAGAACCCAGCGAAACATATTTAGTGGTCCCACTAAAAAAATGCCAGCTAACGGCTAACCCGACCCACACCAATACACTTGTAATTAAGGAAACGTAGTAAGTACTCGCCAATTGCGGCGCGAATGCTAGTACCACAAAAAGAGCAAAGGGACTAAACTTCAAAAGCGATGACATCTTTGCACCAGTCAAAGATCTCACCCGGCTACCTTGCGAAAAGGCCCTTGGGCCTAATCAAGAGGGCCAAGATAAGCACCGCGTAAACGACCACAAGCGTGAGGGCGGGATCTATAACCCTCAACGTTATATAGGAGAGATAGCCGATCAGCAGCCCTCCAACGATATTGCCCTTGAAACTCCCAACGCCGGCCAGAATCACCAGGACCAGGGCGATAAGAGTATAGGGCCCTCCCATAAAGGGGCTGATGGTCGAAGACACGACGCTTATCAGATTGCCGGCCCACGCAGCCAACAGGATGCCCAGACTGAACGAAAGAGCACAAATACTATAGACGTTGATTCCGACCAACTGAGACCCGACTGGCTGATCAACGGTGGCTCTCATAGCTATCCCCGCTTTCGTGAACCGCAAGAATAGATATAGAAGCAAATTGATAAAAACTGACACCGCAGCAATGATGACGCGATTCATTTCAAAAGCGACGCCAAAAATCTCAACCATTCCCAACGAAGGTACTTCATAACCTCGATAGTTGGCGGTCCACATAACAATGGCCAGATTTTGAATAACAAACGAAAGTCCAAAACACAAAAGAAGGGAACGGAACTCAAGTTCTTCTCCTGATTGGGAAGATTTGACAACTCTGCGAAGCATTATCATATAGACTAGAAAGCCGACCAAAAACATAAACGGTCCTATTATCAATATGGAAGTATACGGGTTCAGACCAATGAGAGTAACGGAGAAATAGGTAAGATAGGCCCCAATCATCAGAAAATCGCCGTGGGCTACATTGAGTATCCGTGTAACCCCATATGCCAGATTGAGGCCCACCGCAACAAGTGCATAGACCGCGCCCAGAAGTGCTCCGCCGATAGTGATGTCTAGAACGACTTGTGGGGACATTGACTTACTCCACGCTTCTGAGTGATGGGAGAATATCCGCTAGGTCACTAATGGCCGGGCTACGGCCTGACAAAGCCACTGGTGTTGAGGTGGTACTCCACAGCTAGGTGTGGAGTACCACGATACTCACGACATATTCCCGGGGTGACCCGCTTTACGGCCAAGCAGGTTTCGGAATCCAGGCGGCACTAGCCTTATCTGCTGGCCAGACTACCTGCAACATGTCCTTGCCTTGCCACTGGCAGATGTCACCAGCGGCGGGGGCCTCCAGGCGAACGTCTTCCCAGTTCCACTTCGTAGGCCCAAGCACCGTCTCGAATGTTTCGGTCTTGAGGGCGTCTCTGATCTTCACCCTGTCGAGGCCGACTTCTTCCACAGCTTTGAAGAGCGCCTCATAGCTCACATAGGCTGCTATGGTGTTTGCGCCAGGCCACCCGCCTGCTGCCGCCTTGTATTTTTCGGCAAGCGCCATCAAGTCGGGCGATGTGTAGAAGTCTACTTCGAATCCATGGTATTCCATGATCCCTGTCAGAGCGGGAACTCCGAATGTCGGCACCATCACCAATGGATACTGAGCCCCCGGGCCCATGAACATTATTTTTGGAGAATAGCCAAGCTCCATCATCTGTTGCACCAGCAGGGTGCCGTCAGCCGGATAGGTGGAAGCCCACAGACAATCCACGTTGGCTTCCTGAAGCTTCTTGATTATGGGCGATAGGTCCGTGACCGTCAGCGGGTAGAGCTCAGGCCCCACCGCGACCGGCATGTTCCTTGCTGACAGCTCCGCTTGTAACCGCCCGGTCCACTCTATGCCGTGCAGGTCGTTTATGCCAATGATCCCTATGTTGGTCGCCCCATTCGCCTGCATGAGGTCCGCCGCCTGCTTGGCCCCATAGGGCGGCTGGGATAGTACCGGGAACGCCCATTGTGCTCCGCCACTTTGGATAAGGTCGACTATTTGACCACTACCCATGGCGTGCTGAATAGCCGGGTACTCGTATTTTTCATAGAGCGAATAGACGGCGAAGTTCTGTGACGTTCCCCACGGAGATATCATCAAGTCGACTTTGTCCTCGGTCATAGCCTTCTCGGTGAGCCTGATCAGTGTCTCCGTGTCGCTTGCTGAATCGTACTTGATCAGCTCGATGGGCAGTTTCTTGCCGTACTCCGGAACGTAGAGCCCTCCGGCGGCATTGTAGTCGGCGATGAGGGCTTCGAACCAGATGGTTCCCCATAGTTGCGGACCCGGCGCGAACACACCTGTGAACGCGTCCACATACCCTATGAGTACTTTGTCTTTTGTGGCCCCGGCGGCGGTCGTGGTGGTCTCGGCGGCTGCGGTCGTGGTGGTTTCGCCAGCTGCGGTGGTGGTGGTTTCGCCAGCTGCGGTGGTGGTAGTCGCTTCCTCTTCGGCGCAGGCGACCAGCCCCATGGTAAGGGCGAACACCAGCACCAGTCCCAGGATCAACGCTTTCCTCATTGCTTCCCCCTTTTGCGTTCTGCTCGGTGAGCCCCCAAAGGGCCGGCCGGATTGGCGGACCCTCGTACCGAACTGTATCCCTTCCAACGGTCATTGCGCAAGCGTGGTTTGAGACGAATCTACATATTCATGTGGCCTTCCTGACTCTCTCCCTCTCCCGCTATTGCCAGGGAGATAGTGCTGAGGTGAACTGCCAGACACGAACTAGAGCAGGGGTCTCGTCCAGCATATCGTCACGGTCTCAGAAACACCTTCAGACAGAGATCCTTGTGATGCTCGAAAAGGTCGTAGGCTTGACCGGCCTCCTCGAGCGCAAAAGTGTGTGTCCCGATGGCCCCGAGGTCGACCCGCCCGTGCTCGACCAGCTTCATGAGCTTGGGGACATGTACGAGATTACCTAGACCCATGACCACTTTCACTCCCCGGAAGATAAGCTCCTGCACCGGGAATTCCACTGGCTGGGCGAACAGTCCCACGCAGGAGATGGTGCCGTACTTCTTGATCATGCGCGTGGCGTTCAAGAATGCGTCCGTATTGCCGCTGGCCTCAAGGACCACACCGACGCCTTCCCCACCGGTGGCCGCAAGTATCTGCTGAACGGGGTCGCCTTTCCGGATGTCTATCGGGATCGCGCCGTAGCGCTCGGCCAGGGCAAGACGATTGTCGAAAAGGTCGATGGCGAAGACTTGGCTCGGTCCGTGTTGCCAGGCGGCGAGGATGGCGCACAGGCCGACGGGGCCGCAGCCGGAGACGGCCACCGTGTCCGCCACCTTGATCTTCGCCTCGTTGGCAGCGTGGTAGCCGGTCAGGAGCATGTCGACGACCAGGAGCGCCTGCTCGTCCGGGACGCTCGCCGGGATAGGGGTCAATACGAGATCGGCGTTGGGAACCCGAACCAGTTCCGCCTGGACCCCGTCGAGACCCATCGGAGACAGGAACGGACCTCCGCCATACATGGACAACTGCGAACAGTTCTGCAGGACGGATAACTGGCAAGCCGCGCAGGTCCCGCACCAGAGAGCTGGGGGCGATGCGACTCGATCTCCGACCTGGAACCGCCGGACACGGGACCCTACCTCCTCAACGACCCCAACGAACTCGTGTCCAAGGATCGATCCGGGCTCAATGCCGGGTAGGCCACCATGTTTGATGTGCACGTCGGTCCCGCATATGGCGGCAAGCGTCACGCGCGCCAGAACGTCTGATTCCTCCTTCAGCCGAGCATCCGGAACATCGGCGACATGGATCTGTTCGTCTTCTTCGAGGATTACTGCGCGCACTCTGTACCTCCCTATCGGCGCCTCTTCCGCACCAGGGTACAGCAGAACTGAGGCTCCTGCCTTTCGGCGTTTCGCGGTACCAGTCAAGAAGACGCGGAGGATTCTCATACAGCGATCCCATGACGACCCGTTCTGGGCGGTTCGTTGGCAAAGCGTTGGCAGAATGTTGCAGAGTAATGGTGTGCAGAGTAATGGCCTCACGGGCAACCCTGGCGCGCCACACCCGGCATCAAGGATCACCGCCCTCTTGAGCAAGAATGCCCGTTCGGGAACGAGGACCATAGAGTGAAGGTGGTGAAGATCCGATAGTGAACCCAGGCCCGTCTCGCGCAAGACGCTCTACTCTCGGGCAACCGTCCATTCCCTTCGTCAACTGCTAGCCTCCGATGATCGGCCAAGCCGCGCACGCGTAGAGGTGCCTTATAGCTTGAGCGGAACCACTGCCGGATCCGAGCATCCTCCCCGCCGCGGGCCTTCACGAATGAGGGCAACCCGGCGGTATGATAAGAAATCGACCAGCTCATGGGCTCAGGTCAGGAATGGTCTGACCCATAGGAAATCCCCGAGAGGAGACGAGAATGGAGCGGGTTGAACGATTGACCAACCTGACGACCGGCGGACCGGTACATGTCGATGTCCGGGACGGCACTATTGTTCGGATCGTACCTCTTCAGTTCGACAGTGATGACGCACCATCTTGGACGATACAGGCAAAAGGACGAGCCTTCGCCCCGCCCCACCGGACTACCTTGTCTCCCTACACACTGGCCCATAGGTCGACCATCTACTCGCCGAAGCGCATCCTCACCCCCCTCAAGCGTGTGGATTTCGACCCCAAGGGCGATCGCAACACTAACCGGCGAGGCGAGTCCGGCTACGAGCCCATCGCCTGGGAAGAAGCGCTGGACATAGTGGCCGAGGAGATGGCCCGCGTAAAGCGGGAACTGGGTCCCGCAGGGATTCTTTCGTCCGTGGGGTCTCACCATCTCTGGGGAAATCTGGGCTATCGCTTTAGTGCTTACTATCGGTTCATGAATCTGGTGGGCTGGACCCACGCCGAGCATAATCCGGACAGCTGGGAGGGCTGGCACTGGGGTGGCATGCATATGTGGGGTTGCAGCGACCGCCTCGGCATCCCCGAGCAGTATGACCTCTTGGAAGACGCTCTCAAGCATACCGATATGGTGGTCTTCTGGTCGTCCGACCCAGAGTCAACAAGCGGCTGCTACGCGGCTTTCGAGAGCACCAGCCGCCGATTTTGGTTGAAAGAGATGGGGGTGAAGATGGTCTTCATCGACCCCTATTTCAACCATACGGCGGGACTGTTCTCGGACAAGTGGCTCGCGCCCCGGCTCGGCACCGATGTGGCCCTCGGTTTGGCCATCGCCTTCATCTGGCTTACCGAAGACCTCTACGACCAGGAGTACATTGAGTCCCGCACGGTCGGTTTTGAGGAGTGGAAGGACTACGTGCTCGGACGTACGGACGGCCGACCGAAGACACCGCAGTGGGCCGAGACCGAATGCGGCGTGCCGGCCCGGGAGATCCGGGCGCTCGCTCGGGAATGGGGCAGCAAGAAGACCATGTTGGCCGCCGGCGGGTTCACTGGCTGGGGAGGCGCATGTCGTTCCGCGACGGGCAACGAATGGGCCCGAACCATGATTGCCCTAGCCGCCATGCAAGGGCTGGGCAAACCTGGCAGCAATATCTGGTCCACGACCACCGGGGCTCCGTCGGACGAATCGTTCTGGTTCCCCGGATACGGCGAGGGTGGCATCTCCGGCGACCCGGTCAACACCGCCTCGGGTTACCGCCTTCTCAATCGGATGTGGCCCAACGGGTATCTACCCGGGAATCCTCACCATTCCACGGAAGGCCAGACGGTGCCCCGTCTCCATGTCCCAGAGGCCATGATGCACGAGCATCTCGAATGGCGGGGCAAGGGCTTCTGCGGGTCATCGATCCAGTCCCAGTTCCAGAAATACGAGTACCCGGCACCCGGCTATCCCCACGTGGGCATGTACTACAAGTACGGCAACTCCTACTTCGGGACCATGACCGAGACCAATCGGTATGTGAAAGCGTATCGGGAGGGCAAGGTGCCCTTCGTGGTCAATCAGTCGATCTGGTTTGAAGGCGAGACGAAATTCGCCGACATAGTTCTGCCGGCCTGCACCAACTTCGAGCGCTGGGACATCGGCGAATGGACCAGTGCGGCCGGATATGGATGTGACACCTTCAGCCAACTGAACCACAGGGTAATAGTCCTGCAGAAGAAGTGCATAGAGCCTGTGGGCCAGTCGAAGTCCGACTACGACATCTTCGCGCTTCTCGCCGACCGTCTGGGCCTGGGTGGGATCTACACCGAAGGCGGGCAGAGCGATCTCGAGTGGGTCAAGCGGATCTTCGAGGCGAGCGATATCTCTAGCCGCATGAGCTGGGAGGAGTTCGAGAAGAAGGGCTACTACGTGGTCCCCTTCCCCGCCGATCACAAATCCACTCCGTCGTTTCGATGGTTCGCCGAAGATCGGGAAAGGGATACCCCCAACTGGGGACCGGCGCCGTGGGATACTCTGAGAAACAAGGGGCTGCAGACCACTTCCGGCAAGATCGAGTTCGTGGCTTCCAGTCTCACACGGGCAGCCCTGGACGATCCCGAGCGCCCCGCCATGGGCCCGCAGTACATCCCTTCCTGGGAAGGCCACCACACGGAGGAGCTGCTCGGCAAATACCCACTGCAACTGGTTAGCCCTCACCCTCGCTTCAGCTTCCATACCCACGGGGATGCAAAAGGGTCGTGGACAAACGATGTCAAGGACCACCGCGTTCTCATAGACGGTCACCACTATTGGATCATGCGGATCAATACAGAAGACGCCAGCACCCGCGGGATCCAGGGCGGAGATCTCGTCCGCGCGTTCAACGATCGCGGTTCGGTCATCCTCGCGGCGCAGGTGACCGAACGTCTTCCTCCCGGCACCGTTCACTCCTACGAGTCCTGCGCCGACTACCTACCGCTCGGCACACCGGGGGAATCGCCGGACCGCGCCGGGTGCATCAATCTTCTGACCTCAAGACGCCACGTCACCCCGACCTCTGTTGGCATGGCATCAAACTCCTGCCTCGTGCAGGTGGAGAAATGGGAGAGGAAGTCCTAAGAAGACATGCGTTACGGCCTCGAGGCCAAACGGCTGGGCGATTTCTGAGGACCTTCCCGATCCTCAGCCTTTGTCTCTTCCGCGTCTGATTGGGCTCTTTTCCGTGAGATTCGAGTGGTCACTCCCTTTCCCAACCCTACCGGCGGCCGCGGACTCCTGCTAGGATGCTGGGCCTAAGCCGCGTGCCGAAGGAGGCCGATATTCTCAAGATAGAGCAATACGGGTCGGAGACGTGTGAGCTCCCGCCCAGCAGTAGCTTCGTGCTGGTCCGCGTTCCCCTCCGTATCGTGGGCGAGGGGGCGAAGGGCGAGGCCACTTTCCACTACAGCATCGGCTCATTTGTCGGCCGGGACACCACCCTAGTCCTGCGGGCAGACCTCCAGACCACCCTCCGCTTTCGTGTCCCCCTGGAGCTCTTTCGTCCCCGGGAACGGTTTGCCGTGGAAGTTCATGCCGGCGGTTCCGCCGGACCAGAGAAGGTCCTTTGGACCAAGCGCTGGGAGGTCGCCTGGCAAGGCAAGACCCCATCCCTAGAGCCGATAGCCGACTAGGGCAGGAAGACCGGAATCTCCACGCAGTTTTTAGGACGGCGCGTAGCGGTGAGCAGCTGCCGGGAACCGGGACTGATGGCGGAGGCGGTCCGCGAAGGCGTGCTCGCCGGCTGCGCGGTGTGAGCTGGGAAGGGGGACGAGGCCATGTTCCAGATACTGGCGGGAGCGACGCCCTACGCCGAGGAAGACTCCCGGGAGTATCTCGAGGGCAGATGGTGGAGCGGCCTGACGCTGGGCGAACTGCTTGATCGGGCCGCATATCTCCATCCGAATCGGGAAGCCTTCGTCGATAGGCAGAACCGTCTCACCTACGCCCAGGCGAAGGAGAGGGCGGACCGGTTGGCCATCGGCTTAACGGAGCTGGGTGTCCAGCCGCGAGACCGGGTCTTGGTGCAGATGCCCACCTGGAGCGAGTTCGTAGACGCCTACTTCGCCTGCCAGAAGATCGGTGCCATCACGGTGATGCTGATCGACCGCTACCGGCAGCACGAGATCGAACGTCTGGCCGAGATCGCGGAGGCGACCACTTGGATAGTGCCGCTGAGGTACGGCAAGACGGAGTTTCTCCCCATCATCGAGGGCACTCTGCAGTTGTGTCCTCAGATCGTCCACGTCATCACGGTCCGGGGCGAGGTCGACCGGCCGGGCTTCTCCAGTCTGGAACGGCTGATTGCGGAAACGGAGCCCACAGAGGAGGATCTGGCCCGCTTGGCCGAGCGTCGTCCCGATGCGAGACAGGTGGCTCACATGGGTCCCACCGGAGGCACGACGGGGGAGCCGAAGCTGGTGCCCCTCACCCACAACGACCTGGGCTGCAACGTGGAGTACTGCTCCAAAGCGTGGGACCAGCACTGCGAGGACGTGAACCTGATCGTAGGATCAATCGGTCACCATCTGCCCTTGTCCAAAGGCTTCTTGGGCAGCGTCCTGACGCTCGGCAGGCTCGTGATGCTCGACTCCACCGATGCCGCCACCATCTGCGAGACCATCGAGCGCGAGCGGGTCACCTCGGTCATCTGGGTACCCACCCTTGCCCAACGGCTGCTCCAGTTCGAAGATCTCCACAAGTACGACCTGACTAGCTTGAAGAAGATGCACAGCGCGGGCGGCGCTGCATTTCCCGAGCTGGTACGCGAAGTGTTCGGCCGGCTCAACATGAGGTTCCACAACGGCTACGGCGCCACCGAAGGCATGACCACTATCACTTGCGCCGAGGACGACATCGAGGTGATCTGTTCCACCGTGGGCAGGCCTACCTGCCAGCGCGATATCTACAAGGTGGCCGACCGAGACGGCAACACCCTGCCTCCGAACACGGCAGGTGAACTGCTGGTCAAGGGTCCCTCGGTGTTCTCCGGCTACTACAAGAACCCTGAGGAGAACGCCAAGGTCTTCGACCAGGACGGGTTCTTCAAGACCGGTGACGTGGCGGTCATCGACGAGAACGGCTACGTTACGCTCACCGGCCGTCTCAAGGAGATGATCAACCGCGGCGGCGAGAGCATCAGCGCCACGGTCATCGAGGGCCTCATCACCCGGCACCCGGAAGTGGCGGTGTGCGCCGTCGTACCGATGCCCGATCCGGTCATGGGAGAGCGGGTTTGCGCCTACGTCGAGCCGATCCCGGGCGTCGTACTGACCTTTGAGGAGATCATCGTCTTCCTGCGTGAGGAAAAAGCGTCGGTGCAGCAACTGCCGGAGCGCATCGAGTTCGTCGAGGAGATGCCGTACACGAACGTGCAGAAGCTCAACAAACAAGTTTTGCGCGAAGATATCCGCAAGAAACTGGAGGCCGAGGCCGTCGCCGGAGAGGCACCGAAGGCGTAGCCTGCGCACGGGCCATTAACGAAGGAGCACAAAGGAGCGATATTGTCTGCGACTGAGATCCGCTTCCACGGCCGTGGAGGGCAGGGGGCCGTGCTTGCCGCGAGGATGCTGGCCTCGGCCTGTGCGGCCGAGGGCAAATACGTGGCCAGCTTCCCCATGTACGGGTTCGAGCGGCGGGGGATGCCGGTGGTGGCCTTCACCCGCTTCGACGACCAACCCATCCGCGAGAAGACCCAGATCTATACGCCTGACTGCCTGGTCGTCATCGACCCGACCCTCCTCACCCTCAAGAACCTCTTCGACGGGCTGAAACCCGAGGGAGTGCTCATCCTCAACCGGGCGAAGCCGTTGGACAGTCAGCCCCACCCGAATCTCAAGAAAGCGGGCATCGTCAACGCGACATCGATAGCCCTCTGCGAGATCGGCCGCGACATCCCCAACACATGCCTTGTCGGCGCGCTGGCCCGGGTCACCGGCTGGGTTGGGCTGGACTCGGCGCTAAAAGGGCTGGGGGACTATCTGGAGGGCGACATGCTGAAAAGGAACATCCGCAACGTCGAGCGCGGCTACGAGGAAGTGGAAGTGACGACATGGTAGATACCGAGCCCCAGGACATCTTCGAGACCGAGGCCAGCTGGTCCGATGCGAGCGGCGTCCTGCTGTGCCTGCACACGGGTGACTGGCGCACGGAGCGGCCCGTCTTCGACAAGGACAAATGCAACGCCTGCGGGTTCTGCTATATCTACTGCCCGATCCAGTGCATCGGTGACGACAAGGACGGCATCCACTACAAGGCCGATCTCGAGTACTGCAAGGGGTGCGGCGTCTGCGCCCGGGAGTGCCCCAAAGGGGCGATAACCATGACCCCCGAAGGAGACTACGCCGATGACTGTCGTGTTGGATAGACAGACGAAGGTCATAACGGGCAACGGAGCGGCTGCGTACGCGGCGCTCCTGTGCCGGCCGGACGTGGTGGCCGCCTATCCCATCACTCCTCAGAGCGAGGTGATCGAGCAGCTGGCCAAGTTCCACGCCGATGGCGTGTTGGATTGCCAGTACGTGACCGTGGAGGGGGAGAACTCGGCCCAGAACGTGGTGTGCGCGGCGACCATAGCTGGCGGGCGGGCGTTCACTGCCACCTCTTCCTACGGCCTGGTCTACATGTACGATGCCATGTTCAACACGGCGGGCTATCGGGCGCCCGTGGTGATGATCAACGTGAACCGGGAGCCGCCCGGGATCCTCGCGGTCTGTTCCGGACAACAGGACATGATCTCGGTCCGGGACACAGGCTGGGTTCAGCTGATCGTGGAGAACTGCCAGGAGATACTGGATACCACCATCATGGCCTTCCGTTTAGCCGAAGACTACGACATCCAGCTGCCGGTGATCGTCAACTACGACGGCTACTACCTCTCATTCCTGGCAGAATCGGTGGAGATTCCGAGTAGTGCGGAGGTGGATGACTATCTCGCCGTGCTGAAGAGCCAGCCTCCGCGGCCGACGTTGATGCCCGGAGTCCCGCTGGGATGCGGCAGCCACGGGATCGGCATGGGCTATGTCGAGCTCCGTAAGAAGCACATGGCGGCCCTGGAGCGGGTCAAGCCCAAGCTGGAAGAGATCGAGCAAGACTTCGAGGTCGCCTTCGGCCGTGGATATGGCGGCCAGATCGAGGAGTACCGTACCCAAGACGCCGAGATCGTGCTGGTCACCAGCGGCAGCGCCGTGGGGACCGCGCGCACAGTCGTCGATGCCAAGCGCGAGGAGGGGGTCAAGGTGGGCCTGGTCAAGCTGCGGCTCTACCGCCCCTTCCCGGTTGAACGCCTGGCTGAAGCGCTCAGGGGAAAGAAGGCCATCGGCGTGCTCGATCGCAGCATCTGCTTCGGTTGGGATTGCGGACCACTCTACATGGAGACCCTGGCGCTGACGCCCCGGATCGGCGTCGTGCCGATGCTAAGCTTCATCGACGGCCTGGCCAACATGGACATCACCCAGGAACACATCGCCACCATGATCGACGACATTCACGCGGCCTCTCAAGGGTCGCCCTACCAGCAAGTGAGGTGGTTACCGTGAGCGGCGCGGTCGGCATGGCGTGTGCGAGCGCGTCGAACGACGTAGTCGGCATGGCCGGCGCGGGCAGCGCGGCTGCGTCAGCCTCGCCCCTGGCGCCACGAGCGACCCCGTCACCAGAGCGCGAGTGAGGGCCTGAAATGGCGGAGCAAAGAAAGAGACAGCCCAAGGCATGTGATTACTACCAGAACGAGGACCAGTTCTCGCCGGGGGTGGCCTTCTGTGCGGGGTGCACCCTCGAGCTGAACCTGAGGTTCGTATCGAGGGTGCTGGGCAAGGACATCATCTTCGTGGGCACCCCGTCTTGCTCGGCGCCCGTCCTGCACGGGCAAAACGTGGGCGCCTGGCATCGCCACGCTTACTACGCCTGCACCATGACCGGGGTGGCTTCCAGCGCCTCCGGACTCACCCGCTACTACCAGCAGGCCGGCATCGACGCGACCGTGGTCTGTCATACGGGGGACGGCTGCGCCCAAGACGTCGGCTTTCAGACCCTGAGCGGCGCCGCCGAGCGCAACGAAAAGATGATCTACATCACCTACGACAACGAAGGCTACATGAACACCGGCATCCAGCAGAGCAGCGCCACGCCTTACGGCTCTGCGACCAGCACGACCCCAGTGGGCAGCGCTGCCCGAGGCAAGACTACCGCCTCCAAGAACATGCCGTTGGTGATGGCCATGCACGACATTCCTTACGTGGCCACCGCTACCCTCAGCCACCTCGAGGACTACGCCAAGAAGCTGGTTAAGGCCAAAGAGAAGGCCAAAGAGGGCTTCGCCTACCTGCACGTATTCTGCCCGTGCGTGGTGGGCTGGAGGATTCCCGAGGACTCGTCGATTCAGGTGTGCCGGGACGCAGTCAGGACGAACTACTTCCCCCTTTGGGAGATGGAAAACGGCGTGTGCCGCATAACCCAGCCCGTCAGGGACCCCAAGCCCGTGGGCGAACTGACCAAGACCTTGGGCAAGTTCAAGCACCTACGCGAGGACGACCTTGCCGTTCTTCAGGGCCAAGTGGACCACCGCTTCAAGGTGCTTCAGGCTCTCTGCGCAGGCTCCTGACTGGGTTGGAGCGTCAGGCGGATGGAGTTCGAGGAACAGTACGCGGGCGGGCAATCACCGCGGGGGTGGATCGCCGGTCGATGCGTTGGTTTGTGTCGACTGCCAGATAACGAGGTCCGAGAGCAAGGAGATCAGTATGGGATCCGAAAAGACGGTCTATGAGCGCATGATCGAAGAGGAGGACATCAAGATATCTATGCGCGACGGGGTGAGGCTCGTAGCCGACATCTATCGTCCGGATGCCCCGGGCAGATTCCCCACCCTTTACACCTGCGCGGTCCACAACAAGGATCTGCAACGGCCCGAGATCGCGGATGTCATTCCCCCTCAACCTGCTTATTCTCCCCTCTGGTACGGAGTGGTCGAGAGCGGCGACACCAAACGGTTTGTCGCCAACGGCTATGTCCACGTGCACTGCCAACTCAGGGGTGCCGGAAAGTCGGAGGGCAACTACGGCGAGGACGAGACCGACCACTACGACATGATCGAATGGATCACACAGCAGCCCTGGTCTGACGGCAACGTGGGCATGGTCGGCATCTCAGCGTTCGGAGGCGAGCAGTTCCGGGCTGCGGCGCAGGGGCACCCGGCACTGAAGGCCATCTTCCCCTATGACCCCATGGGCGCCTACGGCGGTATGTGGAGCTTCCGGGAATTCAATCCCGGCGGGGTGGTGCACACCATGATGTACTACCTGTTCCCCCTGGGCACCGTGCACGAGCCCTGCGGCGCGCCGCCCGAGAGTTTGCCTCCAGAAGAGCAGGAACGGTGGGAGTGGGCCATCAAGAACCCCGACTACAAGATGTACGCGCACCTTTGGGGCATCCTGACCCAGAAGGGGCAGCGTAACCATGGAATGTACGACTTCCTGGTCAACCCTTATGACGACTCTGCAGCCCTCGCCCAGAGCGAGGAGTTGTTCAAGAAGATCAAGATTCCCTTCTACACAGGTTCTGGTGCCTATGCCTACAGTTACAAGCTCCACTGGCAAGGCATGCAGCACTGGTTCCAGAATATCCGGGGCGTGCCGAAGAAGATGATCATCAACGGTCCCGCTCACATGGAGCGCCCATTCTGGGAGATGCACGACGAGATCCTGCGCTGGTACGACTATTGGCTCAAGGGCGAAGACACCGGGATAATGGACGACCCGCCGGTCAAGTACTGGGTGATGGGAGAGAACGTCTACCGCACGGCGGAGGACTGGCCCATCCCCAACACCCAATGGACCAAGTATTACCTGCACAGTTGGGAGAGGCTCAAGACGGAACCTCATCTGCCGGCCGCAGTGACCCAGGCGGTCGAGCGCGAGCCTGACGCGTTCGTGCAGATGCCTCCCACCAAGACCATGAAGATCGAGCGACTGCGTTACATGACCGACCCGTTGCCCGAGGATACCCTGGTCGCTGGGCCTATCTCTCTGACTCTCTACGCGGAACTCGACCAGAAGGACACCAACTGGATCGTGGTGCTCAAGGACGTGGGCCCGGACGTGTCTGTCCGCACGCAGCGCGAGGGCGAACGCTTCGTGCCCGACGACCTGCCCGAACGGGAATTGACCCGCGGCTGGCTGAAGGCCTCGCACCGCGCCATCGACCCGGAACGCTCACCGCCATGGGCTCCCTGGCACCCGCTGACCCGAGAGGCGCAACTACCGGTGGTGCCGGGCGAAATCAATGAGTACCAGATCGAGATCCTCTCCACCGCCAACATGTTCAAAGCCGGTCACCGGATCTGCCTGGACATCACCTGCATGGACGTGGCGACTGGGACCGGAGGGCTCACGAACATAGAATATGCCGCTCCTCACGTGTGCAGCAGCAAGACGGTGCTCCACAAGGTCTATCACAACGGCGAGTATCCGTCACACCTGCTCCTACCGATCATCGCGCTGGATTGTAACAGTGACTGACTGAGGCTTAACCTCCCAACGATGAGGAGGTGAAAAAGACTGAAGGACGGTCTCTGAACGCAAGCCCAGTTGAAGGATAGGAGCGATGATTGGTGGGTGTACTGCACCACCTGTGTAAGAGCCATGAAGCAAGGAGACTGCATCGTTGGCGAGCAGGGCGTACTGCAGCGCGCCCATGACCACTGCGTACCTGAGGCCAACCCCGCGTTTCAAAGCCTCTGCGGGTGGGATGCTCTTCAGCAGGAACTTGGCGGCGAGGCCGCCCGTTGGCCGGAAAAGCCAGCGTGGGGGAAGCGCTATGAACGGCGAGGCGCTGGCTCGTAGTATCGAGGCGGGCGGATGCGGGACAGTTCACTTCGCAGAGGTACTTCTCTGTCATCGGAGACCTGAAGGAGGGGGTGGTATGGGAGAAAGGAAGAGCTAACCGGATTTTGCATACCCATCGAGATAGAAATGTGGTATCGACCGATACAAGATATCAAACGTATTTATTTGTCGATTGATATGAGATACTCAATACAGATATAGTTTCTAAAGGAGGTACAACAAAATGATACCAGGATTGCCGTTTGCTAACATAGCCCACTTGGGATGGGCCGTAAGGGATATAGATAAGACCGTGAAGAATTTTGAGGATTTGGGCTTGGGACCGTGGCGCCGTTATATCCTGGGGGAGGCTGATGGCGGGCATGATTTTGAAACGAGGGACTATGAGGGGGGAATGGCTAACAGATGTAAAGTGGCTTTGGCCAAGTGGGGACCAATTGTCATTGAGCTATTTGAACCGATATCCTTCCCCATAGTAGAGAAGTTTCTGGAAGCCAAAGGAGAAGGCATTTGGCATTTTGGCTACTCGGTGAGCAGGGAACAGTTCGACGCAACGATTGCCGAGATGAACAAGAAAGGCATTGAAATTATCGGACGGTCGCAATATAAGAATGGCGTTCGCATGGCTTTCCTTGATCCTGACAAGACTGGGGGCATTGTATTCCAGTTGCATGACTGCCCGCCGGAAATGGAAGATATGTTTGACACAATGGGGATTATGGTGGGCTAAGACTGAAACTACCATCTGAATTCCGTCATTCAGTTAAACGGTAAGACCACCGAACAATACCTCCCGACAGAAGGGCCATAATCTCCGAGTTCCAGTTCCGCCACCGCGCTGGGCATGCTGCCGTTCGGTATCTTGCCTCTGTGCAGGGAAAACAGGCGTTATCACGCTGACCCGGCGTGTCATCTGCGAGAGAGGGGCCCTTCCGCAGGGCTCAGGAGGCCTTAGCGGTCCTGATCTCCTGGATCTCCCGAACCGCGCCGCCAGTACCCGCTTGCCTTCCCGCGGGTGGCTGTCCATAGTGCACCTATGACCGCGGGCGCACAGCAGCCGACAGCGGGCGAGCCCAGCCTGGGCCTGCCCATCTATCTCGCTCACTTCCAGAGCGGGGTGATATTCGTATCGCTCGGTCCGCTGCTGGACTCCATCCTGCACGATCTGGGCATACCCCTTGCCCAAGGCGGGTTGCCGGCGCTGGCCTTCTCTCTGGGATCGGCCGTTTCCATCATATTCCTCAATGTCTTCCTGGCCAGAGTGCCGGTGAAAAGGATCCTCGTCGGAGCGGCCCTGATGGAAGCTGCAGCGCTAGCTGCCTCCGGTCTCTTGGCGCAGGGATTGTGGTCGTTCTGCGTCGCGTATTTCTTCGTGGGCTTCCCCTGCGTGATTTTGACCGCTGTGCCCGGCATGTGGGTGAGCGTGCACGTAAGACAGGCGACCGCCTGGGCCATGAATCTCATGATGCTGTCCTCGGTGTCGGGCATGACGATCGCCCCGCTGGTCTTGGGGTCGCTCCTCAGTTGGGGCGTTACCTGGAGGACGATCTATGCGGGCGAGGCCGTCTTTGTCCTCGCGGCAGCCGTGGTTTTCGCTCTGCTTCCTCTTGCCGACATCCCGGGGAGAAAGAGTCTGGGTCTGCGCGAACTCAGAGCGGTCGCCGCGTTTCAGTCCCTGGCTTCTGGCCCTGATCGCCGGGGGTGCCTTCATGTACCTGGGGGCAGAAATGACCCTCATAACGTGGCTACCCAAGTTCGAGGTCGAGGTCTTTGGGGCGGGTGAGACATGGGCCGCCTTTACGGTCACGCTCTACATGGCGGGTCAGATAATCGGCAGGCTGGTCTCTATCCCCTTGACCCGCCGGTATCTGGCCTCGTCCCTGTTGTTCGTCTTCTCGATCTTGCTGGCCGTCTTCGTGGGGGCGATTGCGGCCTCGCCCTCCCAGGAGATCTCGCTCATAATGACGTTCGCCGCCGGCCTTGGTTCCGCTGCCAGCTTCTCCCTGATCTCCAGCTACTCCAGCAAGTTCCCCCATTGGCACGCGGGAGTGCTGTTCTCCACCGTCGAGTTCACGGGGGGCATCGGAGCCATGGTGTTCCCGTATCTTTTCGGTCCGATGGCTGCCAGCGTAGGGTTCCGGGCAGCGATGGCAGCCGTCGCGCTTCCGGTGGTCATCGTGGCGCTCATCGCGCTCGGTTTCCGCAGGGTTTCGGGAGAAGCACGGCCGCGGACGGTACGGGAGCCCCTCTAGCGACCTTTCAGGGCTAAGAGCGCGAATTGCGGTTCGTAGCTTCCTTCCGAGTCGCCGCTCACACCACGGCCGGCCGCGCACTATCATATGAGGGCCCCACGAGACACGGTGGGGACACTCGCTCGAATGGCGTGGCCAGGTGCGGAGAGCCACGCCACAGGCAGCACGGCGGGTGCGCCACTTCACTGGGAGGAGAACCGTGACCCAAGCAACCGGAGGCGACTTGACTCAGAGCCTGCGAGACCTGGCCACTGGACAGCTGGGTGTTGACCTGTTTGGGGTAGCACCGGCGGGGCGTCTCGGCGGGGGGCCGGAAGGGGGAAGACCCACCGACTATTTGCCCACGGCCAGATCTGTCATAGTCCTTGCCGCGAAGATACTTGATGCCGTCGTCGAAGTTGCCGGGCACTACGACCGGCCGGGCAAGACGCTCGGCCCATACATGTGGTATGGCTACCCAGTGCTGAATTGGGACCTTTCTTCGGCTGCAAACCGTCTGGCAAGATCAATCGAGACACACGGCTTCCGCGGGCTGCCTTTCCCCCCCACGGGCCTACTCTACAAGCATGGGAATAGAGCAGACTTTTCGCATCGACACGCAGCTGTGGCTGCCGGCCTTGGCGAGATCGGGTTCAGCGGCCTTCTGTTGACCCCGCAGTTCGGACCGAGACAGAGGCTCGTTTCAATCATCACAGATGCACCGCTTGAACCGTCACCCATGTACGATGGGCCCGAATTGTGTTGCCCGGATCACTGTGGGCTGGCGTGTATCGAGAGTTGTCCCACCGGGGCGATGACCGGAAGGACATCATTCTCCATCGGGGACAGAACCTTCTCGCACGCCCGACTCCATCCGGTCAAGTGCAAGTGGCCGTTCGCAGAGAAAGGCTTCCGCAGGACCAAGGTTGCGATGCCAACCGACCCGACCGAAGAGGACTTCCAGGCGGTGGTCACCTCGACCAGGCCTCATCCGTTTGATGCTGCTTTGGGTCAGTTTACTTTTGTCCCTCAGTGCGGAGCCTGCATCTTCTACTGTCCGTCACCGCGGTTCAACGATCGCGTCGCGCAATCCGCCTAGTCCGTCCATGTTTGGACGACGGCAAAGCACACCCGCGGGCCCGAGTCGCAGAGGCTCCGCGCCTCCTCAGCTCGTGGCTGCTGCCTTTCTCTCCGCCTTCAGCTTCTTCCTGAGAGCTTCCGTTGCTTCATAGTCCACTTCGAAAGTAGTGGCGTCCAGCACGACACCATAGACCTCACGGGCCCTCTTTGCCGAGATGTACTCGTTCAAGGCATCCCAGCGGACCATCTCGATCTTTCTGTCCAGCGGGTCGCCATAGCCGCCTCCACCGCCCGACTTGGTCCAGATGATGTCGCCCGGTTCGGTGTACTGGATGTCGCAGCAGCGCAGCTGCACCTGCTCGCCCCGCCGGAGGATGCCGAGCCGGTGAGCAAGGCCGTCAGTACCGCCCATGAGCCCGGCAGCGGTGAACTTCTCGCCGTCGGAGTTGCCTGTCATGACGACCTGATCGTGAGGCTGCCATGACTCGGGGTCACACAGGTTCTGGATCACGACGTCGGTCCCAGCTCCGCCGCGCCACTCGCCGTCGCCCGCGGAATCCTGCAGGAACTCGTAGTGCAGCCAGCGATACGGCGTGTCCCATTCTTCGACCTCGACCGGCGCCCTGACCACCGCGCCGCCGGCGTGGCACGGGCCAAGGCCATCGATGCCGTCGAAGCCGTAGAGAGCGCCGCTGGAACCGTCTTGATGGAAGGGCGAGGCCCAGTAGACGCGAGGCGCGCCGGTCCGCGGGTCGATCTGATCGCGGACCTTGCCTGTAACGATGGGGCTCAGATGGCGCGACCATATCGCCGACGTCTCTCTCGGCACCACCTGGGCCAGCGCGAGCTGTACGCACTCGGTCACGTGTGTCCCGACCGACGGTGCCTGCCCGCCCGTGGTGTGCGGGTAGGTCGGCCACAGAACTGTGCCCTCCTTCCTGAGGATCGTGAGGCAGTCGATCAATCCCTGGTTACGAGGTGTACCCGGCGGGAGCGACCACGCAACGCCGCTGACGACGGCCGCCGCCGCCTGGCCCTCCGGACAGTTGATGAAGTCGACCTGGCGGTCGCTCTCCGTGAAGTCGAAGATCACTTGCCCCTCTTCCGGCTTGACGGTCATGGCCAGCCGCACCCACACCGGTCTATCGGTCGTGCCGTCCCAGTCTGCAGCGCGTTCCGCGTAGTACGTGCCGGCCGGCCAGCCGGAGATGATCTTGCGCACTGCCTGTTCCGTCCGCCTGATCAATTCGTCGCAGGCTCCAAGCACGGTCTCCTTCCCGTAACTCCGCAGCATGTCTATCACCCGCGCCTCGGCCTTCCTCATCGCCTCGAACACGAGCATCGTGTCGGCCCTGACCAGCGCCGACCCCCTTACATTGCGCAGGATGACCGAGAAGACCTTTTCGTCGATCACACCTGACTCGATGATCTTGACCGGAGGGATCATCAGCCCTTCGCCGTGACAGTCATACATTCGTGGATAGTAGGAGCCCTGGAAGGCACCGCCGCTGTCGTATTCGTGCGTACGCAGGAAGTGATAGAAGACGAGGTCGCCCTCGAAGAAGATCGGACGAACGAACGACCAGTCGGGTGCGTGGCCGAACTTCACGATGAAGGGATCGTTGGAGACAAGGAAGTCGTCCGGCCTGATAGTCTCGCGGCCGAGATAATCAAGCATGCCCCGCAGGCAAACGTCGGCTCCGGCCGTGTGCACGGGCATCCAGTTGCCGATCGTTATCGTTCGTTCCTTGCTATCGAACAACGTAGTGCCGAGATCGTGGATGTGCGCGGTCACGACAGAGAAGGCCTGGCGGAACACCCTGTCGCCCAACTCCTCGTTCATCGACGTCAATCTGCCTTCGATAAGAGACAGGGTCAACGGATCGATCGGGCTCTTGCCCGTGTCACTTGGTGGCGTTCGTGTTCACTGCCCCGCCTCCCGTGAGAGAGTCACCAGGTAGTTTTCGTAGGCATCGACGGTGAGTTCCGCCCCCGGTGGCAGCACCACCGTGGTCTTCGTCTCCTCGACGATGGCCGGTCCCTCGATCCTGTGCCCGTGCTGCAAGAGATCCGCGTCGTAACATGGCGTTTCCTCGAAACTACCGAGCTCTTTCATGTACACGCTTCGTCGGCGCTTCACTGCCGCCGAGGCATCTTCCGAAGCGACCGGCCGTTTGAGGAGCGTGAGCGGAGGTCTCACGCCCACGGCCTGGAGCTTTAGCATTGCTAGGACTGTTGGCATAGCCCGGTCCGACCAGCCGAACAGCGTCTTGTGCTGGTCGTGGAAGGTTCGGCTCAGCTCCTTGAGGGTGTCCTCCGAGAAATCGTTCCCGTGGTCGCTGTCCGGAATAGAGACGCTGACGTCGTTGAGTTGCCCGTAGTAGCGCATCTCCGCTCCCCGGATCAGCTTCATGTTCTCCGGTTGGACCCCTTGTCGAGCAAGGACGGCTCTGCCTTCTTCCTCCAAAGAATCGTATAGCGATTTCACTTCCTCAAGATCCACCTGGTCGTCGCGCTTATAGAGGAAACGGTTGAGGATATATGTGTAGTCCGCCAAGGCGGCTCCGAACGCACAGAACACCGCCGCCTGTCTCGGTATATAAACCTGGCGTATCCCCAGCTTGGCAGCGACGGCGACCGAATGGACTGGGCCAGCCCCGCCTCCAACGACCAGCGTGAAGTTCCGGGGATCGAGTCCCTTCTTCACAGCTTCGAGGAAGATGGCACTGGCCATGTTGTCTTCGACGAGCGACGAGATAGCGGCAGCCGCCTCGACGACATCGAGGCCGAGCGGCTTCGCTATGGTCTCTTCTATCGCCTTCTCTGCGGCGGCGACATCGAGGGACATCGTGCCGCCGAGGAAATAGTCCGCGGGAATGTGCCCTAGGACGACGTCGGCGTCAGTGACCGCCGGCAGCTTGCCCCCCTTGCCGTAGCACGCGGGGCCCGGATCGGCACCGGCGCTGGCGGGCCCCACATAGAGGATATTACGCTCGTCGAGCCGAGCGATACTGCCGCCACCGGCCCCGATGCTACCTACGTCGACCGCCTCGGTCGCGTTGGTGAATTCGCCGATCCTCGTCTGGGTCGTCGTGGCGATCGTCAGGTCCGGAAGCAGGGCGAGATCGGAACTCGTGCCTCCCACATCGAGGACGATCACGTCGTCGAAGCCGGCCAGTTCGGCCAAGAACTTGCCGAGCAAGGGTCCAGCGGCGGGCCCCGAGCCGATCAAGAGCGTGGGATTGTCCAGACACAACTCGGGGGTTGTGACGCCGCCGGCGCACGTGACGAACAGAGACGTCCCCTTGAAGCTCGAGTCCTTCATCCGCTTGTCCAAGGATCTGACGAACCGCGCTGTCGTAGGCTTCACGTATGCCGCCAGCTCGGCGGTGCTCAGGCGGTAGTACTGCATCCAACGCCGGAGGATGTGCGATGACACCACCACATCAGGGTAGTCATCCCGTATCAGTTCCGCCGCTTTCTCCTCATGTTCAGGGTTACTGTAGGAGTGTAGAAAACATATGACCGGCACTTCCACATCCTGGGCTTTAGCCTTTCTGACTGCCTCGCGGACGTCGGCCTCGTTGAGGGGCGTCAGGATCTGCCCGTCGTAGAGAGTGCGCTCCTCGATGCCAAAGCGCAGGTAACGTGGGATCAGATAGCTCGGTGGCGGAGTCTTTAGATTGTAAATGTCCCTGTGCCGCACCTTCTCACCGAGCTCCGGTATGTCCCTAAAGCCCTTGGTGTAGAGGAGGCAGCACTTCGCCCCTTTCTTTTCGAGAACGCAGTTCGTCGACAGGGTCGTCCCGATCACCAGAGTGGAGGTTTTTGCCAACACGTCGTGCTCGGTTACGCCGAGCTGGTCGGCGAGAATATCGATACAGCCCATTATGCTGTTCGCTGGTTCCGAGGTATCGGTCAAGAACTTGGCCGTGCGTATACTTCTATCTTCGTCCATCAACACGGCATCCGTGAACGTCCCACCGGTATCAATCACGATCTCAAACATGATGACTCCTCTGGTGAGCTGCTCTGTCGATGTGCCTCCGTTGTATCACACATCTCAGGCGACCACGGGGGATCCGGCTCAGGCCAGTAGGCAAGGCCGGAAAGCGCCGCGGCCTTTGACAGCGCTCGGCTCAAAGTCGGCCACAAGGGATCCACAAACCCCGAACCCACTCGCGTGAGCGGCAGCATTCGTTAGGATCAGGGTTCCTCGGCCCACCTCACTTTGGAGTTCCGACGCTGCTTTCGCTCATTGAGTAGGGCCGGGAGCGGCTGTAGTAGCGTCTTGGTCTTAGACCGAGAGCTCTCTGACTCTCATTGTCACCTTCGTTAGCGCAAGTTCGAGGATGTTGGTTCCCTGAAGCCCCCATCCCCGCAAGTCGCCGATCTCGACCTCAAAACCCTCCGCACGCAGAGCCGCTCGATTCTTGGTCAGGGCCTCGGCAAGTCGCAGCCACCACGCCTCCTCGATCGCGGCCGTTGATCTCATGGCCTCAAGAAGCCCAGTAAGCGCCGGCCAGATCCTGATCCAGTCTACGAACAATGGATCTGCTACGAAGGCGCTCCGAACATCCTCCTCAAGACGATAGAGCGCCTTCTTTCCCTCCTGGCGGCGATCCACGATGCCCGCTTCGAAGAGCGAAACAAGATAGGAGGCGACTGGTCCTTGCGGGTAGGCGGCACGATCGGCAATCAATCGCCCATGAGTCCAGTCATGGGTGAGGAGATAGGCGAGCACTTCGGCCCTTGATCCGATACCGACGAGCGCTCGCAGCTTGAACCGCAGACAGGCGGGATTCGAGACTCTAGGCCGGCGAGAGAGTCCGCGAAGATGAACGGGCGACCGGAGAAACCCGGCCGCTTCAAAGACGGGATCGGGCTGTGTCCAATCTTGTTCCTCCCTCGTCTGGGAGAAGAAGAGGCTCTGGGGTGCGTCCGAAGCGGTCGTCCGCTGCTCCAGATCACGTGCCAGCACGTCTCGGAGCTTCGTTGCCCCTTTACCCGAGGACGCCATTTGACTAGCAACCGCGAGCAACGCACGCTCGCTGGGCGAAGCGCCCCGGGCAATCCGCTTCAGACGTGCAGAATCAAGAAGTTGCCAGTTCCCGATCAGCCAGTCCAGTAGCTCATCGAACAGACGAGCGTCGCAGCGCCCCAGAGTGAGAGAGGCGACGAGGAGAGCCTCCGGGTCGATGAGAGTTCTCGACTCTTCCTGTGTTCCGGCCAGTCCCGCAGCGGTCCATTGCCTCCAACACAGCTCGAGCGTTGCTTCTCTGAGACCCTGCTCGATAAGGCTGCGTCTATCCATGGCCAATCTCCTCCGCCGCCTCTTCACAATGAAAGTACCGAAGCAACCCGACCAGCATGTCCCTGAAGGCTTCGGAAGGGTCCTGTGATCGTGCCCACAAGGCGCCGGCGAGCAACTCCTCGCAAGACGGCCGAAGAGCACGAAGATCTTCTGTGTGCCGGCCAATGCCGGTATCAGCAGCCGCGTATGTCTTGAAGCAAATGAGATCCTCGCGTGCGGGTAGCCACACCGTGAGACGTGGCTCGTACCTTCTGGCGATCAGTCGCTGTTCGAAACCTGTGGGCAGCCCCTGATCCAGGAGGTCGGCCGGCCCGGCATTCAGCCAATCAGAACTCAATCCGAGAGCGTCTGCAACCTGAGATGCTGCCTGAAGCAGCGGTGCCGGAAGGGGTTTGTGCTTAGTCACAACAAGTCGCGCAGGGTTGACTGATGTCTCGCACA
Source organism: uncultured Actinomycetes bacterium (assembly GCA_963806155.1). Taxonomy (GTDB): domain Bacteria; phylum Actinomycetota; class Thermoleophilia; order RBG-16-64-13; family RBG-16-64-13; genus CAVPLM01. The sequence goes on along the minus strand of CAWDXC010000011.1, from coordinate 159,430 downwards.
ACCCAAGAACATCGACGTCTTTTGTTGGACGGATGCCGAAGCCCAGAATGCTGAGCGCCGCGCCGCCTATGACGACAATCTCGCAGAGCCCGTGCCCTTCCGCCTCAAGAGCAGCACTCAAGAGCGAGAAAGCCTCGTCCACTGATTCTCGCTGGTTGAACACCTGTCCCCCCAAAAGCCGCGCTCCTATGACTACTTGACACGGTCATTATGACCTTTCTACATGGTCAATAGAAGTCCTCCGGCGGAATACCAAGGCCGAGAAGGACCGGCTGTACCGGCAAAGAAGTGCGGGGTAGGGCACCTCTGCGCTGGTATCGGCGAAAACGGCGTCCCGTCGAAGAGTGCGGGGGCAGGCCGGGCTGCTAAGACTCCCGACTCTCGCGGGCGAAGACTCGTCCACCTCGCATCGGGCAGCGATCAGAAGTCGCGCAGTCGCACGTGCGTCCGCCAGGGCCCGATGATGATGGTGGAGTCGACGATCTGTCCGCCCGCCGACAGCGTCACCGCGGCTACCTCCACAACCCGGTCCGAGTTGTACAGGCCGGTCGTCTCCACATCGACGACAAGAAGATGATCGACTCGCCACGCTGTCATTTAGGGATCGCCTCGTTGCAGTTGGCACCAGAGCTCGTGTAGCGCGGGAGTCGAGTCACTTGCGGTTGGAGCTACATCCAGATGTAGACCCAATCGTACCTCGCCGGGGATTCCTCGGGCACCCCGGGCGACCAGAGCAGACACGATGCACACATGGTGACGTCCAGGCGAGGAGTAACATGGTCTGGTGCTGTTGGGAACAACCTCGGGACGCCAGCAGTCGAACGTGACTGAGAGCTTTATGGGGGCACGCGGATTCGCTGGCAGACCGAGGGAGCGGCTGCGGCTATCCACGAGAAAGGGGGGCACCGTGCCATTCACCAGGATGGGGAAAAGGTTGACGCTCGCGGGCGGCGTTGTGTTGGCGCTCGCGCTGTTGGTCTTCGGCGTCGCCGCCTGCGCCTCGGGTTCAACCGTGTCAACAACGGCGGGAAGTTCGACAACCACGGCTAGCGGGTCGACTCAAACGCAGATCTCGACCACGACGACAGTCAGCGCACCAGAAGCGCAGAGTCCTCTTCTTCACACCGTCACCGTTTCCGGCACCGGTCACATGAGCGCGCTTCCCGACCAGGCCGTCATCAACATAGGTGTTCAAGGCAGCGCGGCTACGGCAGCAGCGGCTCTCGATGCCAATTCCAAACAAATGCAGGACGTCCTTGCTCGTCTCAAAGCGGACGGGATACCGGACTCGGCCGTCGAGACCACCAACGTCAGTGTCTACGGGTATCCCCGTCTACGACCAGAAGACCGGCAAGCAGACCGGCACCAGCTACCAGGCCTCAAACTCGGTGAAGGTCACCCTGACCGACTTCAGCGCCATTGGAAGCGTATTCGCCGCCGCGGCCGAGGCTGGGGCCAACAACCTCTCCGGCCCTACCTGGCAGCTCTCCGATAACACCAAAGCCCAGACCCAAGCGCTCGCCCAAGCCTCTGCCCAAGCCCACGCCAAAGCCGAGGCGTTTGCCGCTGCGAACGGAGTGACCCTGGGCGACGTGCTCGTCCTTACCGAGGGCTACTCGTCCCCTGTCTACTACTACGGGGGAGAAGCCGCATATACTACGACCACGGCCGGCGCCGCGGTTTCTCCCCCGCCGATCAACCCTCAGAACTTGGACATCTACATCAACGTGACCATCACCTATCAACTCAAACACTAGACGGCTGGTATTCGACCGAGGTGGCTGAGGCAATTCCGCCGTGCGGCGTGTACATTCGGTGAACATTCCGGCCGGCCCAGCCCGTTTCGTTCGAACTGCGGCTCCCACACAAACAAGAAATGACCCCGACGTTAGAGGTCGGGCTCGCTCGGGTCCTCGGCCGGCGCCACCGCCAGATGGGGCAGGCGACGATCGACCCAGCGCGGAAGCCACCAGTTCGCCCTGCCGAAAAGATGCATCAGAGACGGCACGAGAAAGGTCCGCAGTACGAAGGCGTCCAGCAGAACGGCGGCGGCGAGTCCGACGCCGAACTCGGCGATGACCCGCTGGCCGCCCAGGACAAAAGCTACAAACACACAGATCATGATGGCGGCCGCCGCGGTTATCACGCGTCCGGTGGCGGCCTGCCCTGCAATGACCGAACGGCGGTTGTCGTGCGTATGGACCCACTCCTCGTGTATGCGGCTCACGAGGAACACCTGATAGTCCATGGAGAGGCCGAAAAGCACGGCCAGCATGATCACCGGCAGAAACGCCTCCACCGGCCCGGCCCGCCCCAGCCCCAGCCGGTCCGATCCCCAGCCGAACTGAAAGAAGGCGATGACGACGCCGAACGCGGCCGCGGCCGCGAGGAGATTCATAAGAGCGGCGGTAGCGGGGACCACGAAGCTACGGAAGGCGACGAACAGGAGGAGGAAACCGAGCGCGACGATGACACCGACGAAGAGCGGCAACTTGGAGGTGATGGCGGCGGCGAAGTCATGGGCGATCGCTGGGCCTCCACTGACGAGCACCTGCAGATCGCTCCCCTCTTCGGCTGCCGGGATCACGTCGCTCCGAAGACGGGTTATCAAGTCACCGGTGCGCGCGTCCTGAGATGAGGTCGTGGGGATGAGCTGGACGATAGCCACCTTCGCCCCCGGCTGGGTGGGAAAGGGAACCACGGCGGCCACGCCGTCCTCGCCCTCGAGGGCCTTGGTCAATCGTTCAAGAGCGGCCGTGTCGGCCAACGAACCCAACTGCGCCACCAGGAGCAGCGGACCGTTGAAGCCGGGGCCAAAGCCCTGCGCCATCAGGTCGTAGGCCTTGCGTGTGGTCGAGGAGGCAGGGTCGTTCCCGGCGTCGGACAAGCCCAGCCGCAAGGAAAGGAAGGGGCTGGCGAGGACGAGCATCAGGATCGATGCGCTCACCGCGAGGATCACGGGGCGGCCGGAGACAAAGCCTCCCAGGCGTGGCCAGAAGCCGCCCCCATGGCCTTCCTGCGGTCCCGTCTTGGCCAGTCGGGCCCGCTCACGACGACTGAGCACCCGCGGGCCCATGAAGCCCAGGAGCGCGGGCAAGAGCGTGATGGCGGTAGCCATGGTGAGCGCCACAGCAAAGACCGATGAGTAGGCCAGGCCGTCGAGCAAGCTCATGCGGAGCACCAGCAGGCCCAGCAGTGCGATGCAGACCGTCCCGCCGGCGACAAGCACTGCCCGGCCGGCTGTGTTCAGCGCTTCCATGGCCGCCCCTTCCGGCGGCATCCCCATCTTGAGACCGTGACGGTACCTGGTGACTATGAAGAGCGCGTAGTCGATGCCCACACCCAGCCCGATGACGATGGCCATGGTCGGAGCGACGGAATTGATGGGGACCGCATGGGAGACCAGTTCGATGCCGAACATCGTCATACCCAGCGCTACCCCGGCCGTGATGAGCGGCAGCAGCATGCCGAAGAACGAGCCGAAGGCGACCAGAATGATCACGGCGGCCGCGATCAGCCCGACGGCCATGCTGCTCGACAGAGAGCCCTCGGTCGCGTGCTCGATGGCGTGGCCGCCCACCTCGACCTGCACACCTGGGGCCCGGGCAGCACGAACCAGGTCTACAACGTGAAGAACGTCCTGCTTGGGCAGCGACGAACCCCGTCCGACAAACGTCACGGTCGCGTAGGCGGTCTGGGCGTCCTTGCTGATCTGTCCGGCCCCCGCCGGATCGTAGGGGCCATTCACTGAGGCGACCGACGACGCTGCCGCGACTTGCTCGAGCATAGATTGGATGCGCGCCTTGACCGCCGGGTCGTTCACGGAGGCATCCGGGGTGTGCCAGACGATCGTGCCGGAGTCGCCCGATTGCTGGGGAAGTTCGGAACGGAGCAGCTGGAGGCCACGTGAGGACTCGGTCCCGGGCAAGCTGAAGGAGTCGGTGTATGAACTGCCGACCGCTCGTTCGATGCCGATGACGGACACGAGAACTACCAGCCAGGCGACAAGGACGATGACGCGGTGCCGGTAGCACCACCGGGCAAGTCCGGCCACGGGCCGCTCCTTGCTGGATTCGCTACTGAATCAAGCCAAAGTTACCCAGAAGGCGAGGCCGCCAACCCAGCCCCCGGGGGCCCCTTCCTAACCGGTCTTCGGCATCTTCACCCTGTGCTTGGCCGGCGTTTCGGCGATCCCTCAGTGCCGGGGAACGGGCTCACTGACCTTGGTGGCTCGTCCCCGGTGCCCCATCTGTCAGGTCGGTCGAGCCGGTGGAGTAGGGCCGGGAGCGGCTGTCGTAGCGTCTTGGTCTTATCCCCGCAAGTCGCCGATCTCGACCTCAAAACCCTCCGCACGCAGAGCGGCTCGATTCTCGGTCAGGGTCTGGGCAAGTCGCAGCCACCACGCCTCCTCGATCGCGGCCGTTGATCTCATGGCCTCAAGAAGCCCGGTAAGCGCCGGCCAGATCCTGATCCAGTCTACGAACAATCGACGTGCGGCAAAGCTCACCAACATCCTGCGCACCGTAGATGAGGACCCGGAGACCGGGGCCAAGCGGGCTCGCTGGGTACGACGAAGCCCTGATCACTACTACGCCCACGCCGACTCCTATGCCGAGATTGCCCTCAGGCGCCTGGACGTGGGCCGAGTGATCGTGGAGGTGAGGTGCCACAGGCAGAAGCGCGCAGAAGTAGGTCGACGTCTGCTGCTGGCCGCAGCGTGATTCCGGGTCGCACCGCTTGAATGCCACGGGGTAGGCATAGCGCCCCTCAGCGGGTTATACTTCTGGTATGAAGACAGCGATTTCAATACCTGACGACGTGTTCAGCGAAGCGGAGCAGCTCGCGCGCGAACTCAAGCAGTCCCGCAGCCAGCTGTACAGCCGCGCGGTGCGCGAGTACGTCGCGCGCCACTCTTCAGATAGCGTCACCGCCGCGCTGGACTCACTGTGCGCTGACGGAACCGTCGCGGTGGACGACTTCACGGCGACCGCTGCGAAGCGCACCCTCGAGCAGTCCGAATGGTGATCTCGCAAGGCGAGGTCTGGTGGGCTGATCTGGGCGAGCCAAAAGGCTCCGAGCCTGGGTTCCGTCGCCCTGTCGTCGTCGTGCAGGGCAACGCGTTCAACCGCAGCCGTATCTCAACGGTAGTGTGCGTGCCGCTTACCGGCAACCTGAAATGGGCCGACGCGCCCGGTAACGTCCTTCTCACCTCCGAGGTGACCGGTCTGCCCAAGGACTCCGTCGCCAACGTCTCCCAGCCGGTCACCCTGGACCTTGGCGTATTGACCGACCTAGTCGGCAGGCTGCCGGAGAACAAGCTGGAGCTGATCCTGTATGGGATCGACGTCGTGCTCGGTCGGTGAGCCTAGGGTCGAACAAGCGTTTCGACTCTGATCTGACCCAGTTCGTTGGTCCTAAGGGGTCCACAAACCCTTAGTCGCCCATCTGAGCCGCACCATTTCTTAGGATCAGGGTTTCCCAACCTACTTCTGTGGATTGCCGATGCTGCTCTCGCTCATCTACTCGGCCGTTCGCCGCCTCTTGCGCTTTCTAGCTGCGCATGGTGATCGTGCCAATGTTGCTCGCGATGTTGAGATCCTGGCACCGGCTCGGCGGACTAATTCACGAGTATCAACACAATGGCAGCGTGAATCGTAGTAAATGTACCCCTCACGCCTAGTGCCGGGTCCCCTCTGCGAGGAACGGCACGATAGCGCGTCCTCGGTCGCGCACGTAGCGCCGCTATTCGCGCTCCCTGCGTTCTTCTCTCGTGCTCGCCCAGCGCGTCCCTTGCGGCATTTTGAAACGAGTTCTTAGTTGATCTTGAAAAGCCTTCTCGCGTTCCCCGAAAAGATCAGGTCCTTCTCCTGGTTGGTGAGGTCGAGACTCTTGACGTGCTCCACCCCATTGAGGACCCAGTCCAACCTCACCGGGTAGCTGCTGCCGTATAGGATATGGTCCGCTCCCAGCTCCTTGACCGCGCACTCGAGTTGGGCCTTGCTCCACGCGAGGGGCGTGGTGATATCGAAGTAGAGATTCCTTCGGAAGTAGTCTTTGAACCGGGGGACCTCCGAGCTGAACCTCTGGATCTCCTCCTGCACCTGCGATCTCCTCGGCAGTATCTGTTCAGTGAGGGCGAACATGCCGCCGCCGAGCATGGTGTGAACGAGCTTGAGATTCGGACATTCCTCGAACAGCCCGCTGAACAGCTCCCTGCCCACCGCGGTCATCTGGTCGATGCACCGTCCGATCGAGCGACGCAGATTCGTGTATTCGAAGAGGCTGCCGTACTCCACCGGCAGAGGAGTGTGATGGACCACCACCGGCACATCGAGCTCGTTCAGCACTTTGAAGTACGGCCGAAAGGCCGTGTCGTCCAGATAGAGGCTGCCGTAGTGGGCGGAGACCTCCATTCCGACAAAACCCAGGTCGCCGATGCAGCGCTCGAGCTCCCGCAGGCAGCCCTTGTCGCCCCACGGCGGCACCGTGCCAAGCGCGCACAGCCTGTCCGGGTATTCAGCTACATACCCGGCCATGCTGTCGTTCACCTGCCGGCACATCTCGAGCGTCAACCATTCGTGCCAGCAGGGCGTACGCAGGATGGCCTTGTCCAGCCCGGCCCTGTCCATGACCTCGATCCTGGCCCGCGAATCGACGTTGTTGTAGCCGAAGTTGAGATTCTCGTACCCGCGGGGCTTCTCGACGACGATCTGCTTCTTGCCGGTTTCCGGCACGGTCGAGAGCCTCGCGTGTTCGCCGTGTCCTTGAGGGGCGATGCGGAGGTACGACTCCAACCTCTCTTCGTCATCGAAAAGGTCGGCGGGCAAGGCGTGCATGTTGATATCTATGACCATTTGGTGTCCCCCAATCTCGGGCGAATCGTTGCCCAGTCAGCTGTGCGCACCAACATGAGCGAGTATAGCTGAGGGGTCCATAAACTCTGTCCATGCTCGTATTGGCGCTGGCATCCGCTAGGATTACGGCTTCCAGCCACCTCTTCATCCTGGAGTCCGGATGCTACTGGCGCTTCTCTACTTTGCCGTCCGTCGGCTTCTGCGTGCTCTCACCCTGGGGAGCGATCGTGACGGTGCTGCTCGCGACATTGGGATCCTGGTCTTGCGTCACCAGTTGCGCGTTCTCTCACGAGGTCGTCGGCTGGGACTACGGCGTGGGGATCGGATCCTGCTTGCAGCGGCAAGCCGGCTCCTGCCGCGCGAACGGTGGCAGTCATTGCTTGTGTCGCCACATACCGTGCTGCGCTGGCACCGTGAGCTGGTGAGGCGGAAATGGACCTGCCGAGGCAGGCGGCGATCGGGTCGACCGAGAATCTCGGAGGAGGTGGCCGTACTCGTCCTGCGGCTCGCTCGGGAGAACCCCCGCTGAGGCTACCGCCGGCTCCAGGGTGAGTTAAGGATTGGGACATCGAAGAGACAGCGAAAGGGGTCTGTGCGGTAGGGGTCCCGGTCAGGGATAGCTCCGGGGAAGTGATTGCGACCATGGCTGTGGTGGTTCCTGTCGACCGCTTCGGTCCGGCCGAGCGGGAATCGATCGCGGCGGCGATCAGGCGGGCGGGTACCGCCATTTCTCGGGACCTGGGGTTTCGAGGCTGACCTCTCTTCGGACGCGAGTGAGGAGGCCCGACGCCGGCCTCGCCACTTCCGGGGTGATGGGCTCAACCACCACCGTCGGATTAAGAGTTCCAGAGTGATGTGTCCATTGCTTACTCCAACGTGTTCCATAGCAGGTATTTCCTCCGGTGCCTGTCCACAGAGATGACTGACCTCTGAAAGCCCGGCTCTGTCCCATTGCACTAAAGCAGAAAGTGCTGATGGTCGATACAACTCAGGAGAAGCCGCTCTCTGCCAAGCACTGCTGAAAACTGGGGTGCTTCGACCTCCGAGGGCGCGAAATGGTTGCCCGAAGTCGCCAAAGCTCCAGTCCCCCGGGACAGCACGTGACATGACGGACCCCGATGTTGGGTTCTGAAGGCAGTACCGGCAAAAAGCAACTGCTACTCAAGGAGGAAAGATGGAAGGGCGTAGAAGTCGCAGGTCAGGACGTCGTCCGAAGGCGGGAGCACTCATCATCTTGCTGGCTCTGGTTCTGGCGGCATTACTCACGGCGCCAGCGGCGGCAGCAAGTGTGTCGCCGACCGTCATCGATAACTGGAAATCTGGTGATGCTTCGTGGGTGGCGGCCTCACAGGGATATGACTGCGGTTACAAGCTCGACGAATGGGACCCGGTCGCCGGAATGGACGGGACCTATGAGGTTACCTGCACGTGCCCCGATGGCGACATCTCGTTTACTATAACCATTTCGAACAGCAACGGCTACGCTTTCGACTGGAGCTCGACCTATCCGATCTCTGCGGTAATCGTCAAAGCCGGACGGGGAGCGAACCTGTTCTCCTATGGCTCGGGAGCGACCGGTGACACCGAGCTGTTCGGCTACCGGAACAAAGAGATCAGCCACGTCATCTTCTGTTTCGATGAACTAGTGGAGGAGCCTGGTCCGGTCATGTGACCACGGTCCCTAAGGCGATCAGCGCCTCGTCCACGGCTCTCTCGATAGTCGGGCGACAGAACGCTGGCTGTTCCACCGTGTGATCCGTTCTAGCTCTCCGGAGGCCCGGCCCACGACCGGGCCTCCACCATCGGTAACAGCACGTGGCTGTTTTACCCGGCTTCGGTGTAGACGACGTGCCCGCCATAGTTGCGCAGAGAGTGGTGGTTGGCGTAGCGCAGGCCTTCACCTTCGTAGCTGTTGAGGTCGGTGCCCTGCACGAACACTCGCAAGATCTCTGCGGCTTCAAAGAACGTGCTCGGCGGCCACGCTTTGAACTTACTTCGCCGGCTTCGACGGCTGAATGAAATCCCTGTAGACCTGGGCGCGCCGCTTGAACTCGTCGGTCTGCTTTATGGCTGCAAAGGCACCTTCATCTCTACCGATGTCATCCTGAGGGGTCCATAAACTCTGTACCTGCTCGTATTGGCGCCGGCATCCGCTAGGATTACGGCTTCCAGCCACCTCTTCATCCTGGAGTCCGGATGCTACTGTCGCTTTTCTACTTTGCCCTCCGTCGGCTTCTGCGTGTTCTCACCCTAGGCAGCGATCGTGACGGTGCTGCTCGCGACATTGAGATCCTGGTCTTGCGTCACCAGTTGCGCGTTCTCTCACGAGGTCGTCGGCTGGGACTACGGCGTGGGGATCGGATCCTGCTGGCGGCAGCAAGCCAGCTCCTGCCGCGTGAACTGTGGCGATGTCTGCCGGTTTCGCCACACACCGTGCTGCGCTGGCACCGTGAGCTGGTAGGACGCAAGCGGACCTACCGAGGTAGACGCCGGCCGGGTCGACCGAGAATCTCGGAGGAGGTGGCGACGCTCGTCCTGCGGCTCGCTCGGGAGAACCCCCGCTGGGGCTACCGGCGCCTCCAGGGTGAGCTAAGGAAGCTGGGCGTCTCAGTTTCGGCAACCGCCATCTGCCTACTGCTTCGCCGTCACGGTCTCCCGCCTTCTCCGCGACGAGTCGGCCCTTCGTGGAGGGAGTTCTTGACTCAGCAGGCGGCCGGCATCCTGGCGTCCGACTTCTTCTGCGTAGAGACCGTCTGGTCAAAGACGATCTACGTCCTTTTCTTCATCGAGCTCTTGACCCGCAAGGCGCACCTGGCCGGGGTCAGTGCCCATCCCGATTCTTCCTGGGTCACCCAGCAGGCTCGCAACTTGGCCATAGAAGATCGATTGGCTCAGGTCCAGTTCGTGATCCATGACCGCGACGCCAAGTACTCGGGACCTTTCGACGAGGTGTTTCGCACGGAGGGAGTGCGCGTCATCTACACCCCGATACGCTCTCCGAAAGCCAAGGCTTGCGCATCTGACTGCTCCTCGTTCAGCACATCCGACATGAAATCCTCGCTGTTCATGCCACCTTCTCCTGCCGGGCGCCCTGTCTCGCCGCTCGTTTCCGGCTGTTATAGGCCTGGAGCAAGCAGCGCTGGCTGCACCACTTCTTGCCCCGGCGGAGCGAGGGCACGGCAGGTATGGGGCGGCCACACCACTGGCAGGACTGCTGGAGGCTGGCCGAGCGCTCATAGAGCCGCTGGCCTTTGTCATTGTAGACCTGGGAGGGGATGTGGCCCTCCCGGGCCCAGATCTTGACTGTGCAGGGGGTGACGCCGAGGAGCGTGGCCATCTCCGTGAGCGTGAGTAGTCCTTGGCGGCGCAGGCGGGTGTAGCGGTCCTCTAAGCCGTAGGTGCGCCGGAGGCGGTAGAGGATCCGGAGGCTGAAGCGGTCGGCCACTCCGGGCCGCAGACCCCGAGCATTTAGGATGTCGACGATCTCGGCGTCGGTATGCTCGTCAAGGAGTCGATCGATCTCGGCCACCACGGCCCGATCGACCTTGCGCAACTGGGCCGCATTTAGGGGGAGCGGCAGGTGCAGGCACTCGGTGGCCCCGCCCCGAAAGCGCACCTGGACGAGAACCTCCTCGGCCCGCACGAGGGTGACGTCCTCCACCAGGAGACGCAGCATGCGCTTGCGCTCTCGTTGTGACACAGCGGGATCCCGCCACAGACGGGGAAAGTCGGCGGCAAGGCTGAGGATCTGCGATCGGTCCTCGCCGCTCAAGACACCACCGTCAGCCTCCCGCCGGCGCTCGTAGTTGGCCTCGGCCTCAGCCAAGGCCCGAGCTTGCGGTTCCAGTCCGCCTCCAGGGAGTCGGCCACCAGGCGATTCTCGGGACTGACGAGGAGATAGCGGCGCTGAGCGAGTTCGGCCTCGTAGCGGGCTCGTTCCACCTGCTTTCGGCGCAAGTCGTCGGCCTCGCGGGCGCGGGCTTCAAGTTCCTCCTGTACGGCGAGAGCCACCTCCAGGGCAAGCGGGGTCACCGTCTCGACGAGGAGTTCCCCCACCGCCTGGTCGATTGCGCGCCCCGACCAGGCGCTGGCAGAAAGGCTCCGCCTTCTCAATCCCCTCCCGCTGGCAGACGTACTCGGGAACGACTTGGCCGTGGCTCACGTAATAGCGGACGGTCATGCGCCCGCCACAGCGGCCGCAAACGACGAGGCCCTGAAGGAGAGCGGGGCCTTCCCGCGGGGGGCTCTTGCGGCGCTCGGCGCCGTTCGCCTGGGCGTTCTCACGGAGGCGGGCGAGGTTCGCCTCGTACTCCTCCCAGCTTAAGTATCCGGGATGCGCCCCGAGGATCACCGTGTGCCACTTTTCCCGAGGCAGTGCTCGGCGGCTCTCCTTCCCGCCCGCACGGTGTCGGGTCTCGCTGCGCCCGTATACGAAGGCGCCCGTATAGCGGGGATTCTTGAGCACTCTCAGGGCGCGACTGTGGAGGAGCGGTCCCCAGGCGATCTCCCCCTTGTTTGGTCCGGTCGAAAGCCGGCGGGGGAAGAGGAGGCCCTCTTTCCGAAAGGCGCGCACGGTGCCGGTGGCCGAACCGGTGCGGCGGAAGGTGGCGAACAAGGTGCGTACGGCCTCCTGCACGGCCAGATCAGGGTCGAGAACGACCCGCCCGGCGGCGTCGTGGACCAGTCCCACGGGCAGCTTCATCAGAAGTTCCCCCCGGGCGGCCTTGGCCCGCTGCCCGCCGATAAGCCGGGCGCGCAGCACATGGAGCTCGGCTTCCGACATGGTGCCCTTGAGCCCAAGAAGCAGCCGATCGTTGAAATGGGCGGGGTCGTAGAGGCCGTCCTCGTCCAGGATGAGCGTGTCGGTGAGGGCGCAGATCTCAAGCAGCCGGTGCCAGTCCGACGAGCTGCGGGCCAGGCGGGAGACCTCGAGGCCGAGCACCACTCCGACCTCGCCCAACCCCACAGCGGCCACGAGCTGCTGGAAGCCCTCCCGGTCGCTGTCTGTCCCCGGAGAGCCCCTGATCGCGATCGATGACCACGATCCGCTCAGGGGCCAACCCAAGGCGATCGCTCGTTCCCTAGCGCATACTGGCGCTTGGTGCTCTCCGTGTTTTCAAGGACCTGCCGGAGCGTGCTCTGGCGGACGTAAAGATAGGCACGCCGCTCGAGGTGGCCGGCCGTCACCTTAAGATGCTTTTCGGGGTTCACGTGGAGGACCTCCTCTGGCTCGTTAGGGCCATCTCGGCCAAGCAGCTGCACGAGCTCGGCGCTCATGCGGCCGGGCCGCCGAGGGGGCGCGAGCTGGGGAGTCGGCTGATCATTGCCTTCGGCGGCTTCGGGGGATCCCGGGGCGGGCAGGCCGACATCCAGCCGGTAAGACCGCTGTCCAGAAACACGGCCAATCCCCGGGGGTGAAGGGAAGAAGCTCGCCCAGGGCCTGGGCCCGCAGGGCTTCATAGCCTTGGGCAAGCTCGGCCGCCGGAGCCCTTATCTTCGGGGTCGTCCCCGGAGCCCCTTTTTTGGCTCGCCTGGCCAGGGCCCGCTCGATGCTGCGCGGGTGGACCTTGAGAGCCAGCCGCTCCTCGAGCAGCCGGGCGAGATCCGTACTCGATAAGGAGGCATCTTCGGCGAGGATCTCCTCCAGCAAGTCGACAACTTCTCGGAGAGCTTGTGCGCCCGTCTGGGTCCCGGCCGCTCCGGCACAAGACCGGGGAGCCCCGCTTCGTTGAAGGCAGCCTGCGCCACATAGAAGGAGGGACGGGAGAATCCGAAGGCGGCGCTTGTCTCGCTCACGCGCTGTCCCTCTTCTCCTGGGCCCGGGCAACGGCTTCATCAGGTTTGAAGGCATGACCTTTGCCCACGAGCCGGCCGGAGAGCCACGCGCTCCAGATGAAGCGGTAGCGCAGATCCAGGATCTCGCCTTGGGATTCGGTGATCCTCACTGTGAACGTTTGCGCCATGACCTGGTCCTTTGCCCCGGATTATCGTCTCCACCCATTAGTCACTCTACCCGCCCGGTAAGTCAAGGACATTGTGATGGTCCTCTCCCCCACCAACGCTTGTCCTCCGGGTGCGCACCGTAACCTACGACCCAAAGCTGGGCGCACACCATTGTTCGATCGTGAGGGCGAAATGGGAAGTCCGCGCCGAAGAGGTCCGGGCGAAGCCACACCTGAGCATCGGGCCATCGACGGCACGACTAGCGTGAACATGCCCGGCACGAGTGCCAACACTAGGATGGTTCACTCATACGCGGGCCCTGCACTCCCGTGGCGGCCGACCGTCCGCAAGGCTGTCAGGACTAGCCAAGACCGTTTTAACGATCACCTCAGGCGATCACACCTCAGAGGGCAAGATCACCCGCAGTCCGTCGACTGCGCGGAACAAATGCGCCCCTCAACCCCTACAACTTTCCTTGGTACAGCGCTTTGGCGTTGTCCCGAAATATCGCCGTCGCCATCTCGAGCGCCTGGCTTTCACTTATCGAACCCTCGTCAACCAAGCCCTGGAGAGTCAGGTACAGTGTGTGGCGCGCGTTGATCGCGCTCAGCATGATGCCGATGAGGCTCGGCGAATCGCTCCCGTAGATCATCCGAGGCACCAGACCCGCTAGGATCCAATCCCGGAAGATCGGGACAAGTACTTCCGGCACGCCGGGGACCCAGTACCACATCAGCGATACGTCCAGGTACAGATTGGGCACGTCCCCCATCCGGCTGACCATGAACCCTGCCTCGCGCGTGTAGGGATAGCAGCCGTGAAGCAGTACGATCTTGGCCGGTCTGATATCGGGAAGCCACAGGAAGGGGTCGAAGCGGGCCGGTGAAGTCGTCTCCATCGGCTTGGTCACCCCAGTCGGCCCCACGTGGATGTGGATGGGTAGGCCAAGGGTCGCGGCCTTGGCGATCAGATGCCGCAAGATGTAGTCCTGCAGCACCTTGTAGCGCCGGGGAGAGTTGTCCTTCTTGCCGAAGACGCCTTCCGCGTCCTCCTTGTCGACCACATCGACCGCGATGTCCCGCCAGTAGGAGAAGTTCATCTTGAGGGCGGCCACGCCCTGGCCGGCCAGTTCGTCCAGAGTGGCCGAGACCATGGCCAGGTAGTCGTCGAAGGTCTTAGGCTGCATCCTCTCCCGGATGATGCCGGGAAAGTACTCGGTCATCTTGACGAACTGTTTCTCGCGTACGGTGGAGCCGATGCCGCTGTTGTCGAGAGGGATCAGGAAGCCGTCGACCAGTTGCGCCCTCGCAAACCGGTCCGCATCCAAACCGGGCGGCAGCACCGGGCTGCTGAGACACACCTGGAGTCCCTTTTCGATGCCGGCCTTGTCGAAGGCCTTCATCACATAGGAAGCCTCGTCCTTTCTGCTCTCAGTGTAGAGTCGGTCAAGCTCCTCGACGTTCTCCGGGGTCAGTTCGTCGTAGGGAAAGTCCCAGATCTCCTGGTAGCAGCGCATCAAGGTCCGCGTCCGCGTGATGGTGGTGAACTTGTTCGGCACCGGTAGTTTCGCCACCAGCTCCTCAAACGCGTAGGAACCGACCGCCTTCATCCAGTACCAGGGGTCGACGGCGTGAAGGTGCCCATCGATGATCTTCAGGTTGTTGATCTCCTGCCATAAATCCATGGTGGCCCCTCCTAGTCTCTCGCGGTTCTGATTCAACGAGCTTCAATCCCCACCCTCGTCACGCAGCGAACCGGGGGAATAGATCGAGAGCCTTGATGTGACCAGGCCGTATGGTATGTGGGCTTGTCGCTTTGGGCACGACACGGTCGAGCGAGCGGTTGGAAGCGCCGTGTGTCGACGCGCGAAGGCGCGGCGCACCGGGGATCGTTCATCACGAGCTGGAGAAGTCCGCCTGCAATTCGAGGACCGGCGGCAGAGGAGGCATATGGGCCGACATATAGTCCGCCAACTTCTCGTAGCGCCGCATTTCGGCATCGATGTCCGCCCGCCCGCTGAGGGCGAGAAGGATCGACAGAATAACATAGAGGTTTGCCTGTATGAGTGCCCTCCGATCCTGCCCCTGTGATGAAAAACGGAATAGTGGGTCTGACGCGGCAAAAATCATCTCAGCGATGAGTTCGGGCGCAACCTCGGACGACCCATCTCGCGCGACAGTGAATTCGCGTACCACTCTCGTGATTCGATCGACGATGCTCGCATGAGCTGCTTCCAGGCTTCGCTGGAGGCTGCCCTCTTTCCTCGGCCCCTCCACCTCGAGCACTGCCCGCGCAGCTGAACCAAGCTGAAACACGCGGAATTGCGCGAACAGAGACCACAGGAGTTCATCGATGGAATCGTGAATCAGGGGGCGCTGATATTCGACGTACTCGTTGCTCCAATCGACCAGTGCCACGACACACTCTCCCAACAGAGCATGCTTGCTTGGGAAGTGGGTGTAGAAGACAGTAACGGTGATTCCAAGTCTATGAATGATGTCGTTGACGTGCGTTCCTTTGTAACCCTTCGTGAAGAACTCATCGGCTGCTACGGCAAGAATGTGGTTGTGGAGCCGCTTGTGCTCCTGTGAGGCTAGGTCGACGCTCGCCTGGTCAACGCGGGTGACTTTATGCTGCAGATGCCGCTCAATCTCGAAGAGCGACAGCCCTGAACTCTTCAACGCGGCGATCTCGAGCAACAAGTTGAGGTGATCCTCGGAGTAGAGCGAGCGGCCAGATGCGGTCTTCTGTGGCTTGGGAAGCAAGCCACGGCCGAGGTAGTAATAGATGGTGGAGCGTGGCTCGCCGCTCACTCTCTCGAGTTCCCTCAGACTTAATACGCGTACCATTCTCAAACCTCAGCGACATTACGAACCAGCCGGCCGAGTCGCGGCACGACCAACCATACCGTCAGCGAAGAAGAATCCTCCACCCGACTAGAAAGACGGTGCCTCCTATCGCCATCAGCGACTGCGGCGGCCGCTCAGCTTTCGCCTCGGGCTGAGCGGCGCACCATTCACCGCCTACGCCTTGAAGTGCTGGCAACTCGCCGGGCCGAATCATGCTACTCATACTAGCGTTTCTAGAACGTTGTATCAAACAGTAGAGTATATTCGAATACCGGAAGCGCCGAGATGAACCCCGAGACGCCAGGTGGGCCGGTTCAAGCTGCATCTCCCGCGCACAGGCTCGACGTCCCTAGTGACCAGCAAGCGCCGCCCTCAGTCTGTCGTGAGAGGAGCTGAGGGCGGCATATCAGCGCTAGCAAGACGCCATTGCCGAGGGGCGTCAACAGCACTCGGCTCCCGCCTGTTCCCGGACCCTAGTAGGCCATAGGCACGACCTGGTCTTTGACTTCCAGACCCGGGCACGTTACCGCGGCGCACACATGCAGTTCGAACTTGTATTTGCCGCCGTTGGAGAGACGCCATTGGCCTCCGGCGAACGCCATCTTGTAGACGTTAGGGACGGGATGCCAGTCGGGCTCCATAGGCGCGGTCATGTCGAGCTTGCCGCAGACGAACGTGTTGTTGGTGGTCTTGAGGGCCTCGATGAATGCGTTCTTGTCTTCGGGGTTCGTCGCCCGTCTGCAGGCGTCTATAACCCATTCGAGAGAGGCATACATGCCCGTGCTGGCCGGCCCGGGCTGGATACCTGTGTCGGCCTCGATTTCCTGCCACAGCTCTTCCGATGTCTGGCCGGTGAGCGAATCTTTGTAAGGGTACGTGCGATCCCAACCGATTTCGCCCAGAAGACCGTCGGCGATATCGCCTATAGCGTCCAAGGTTTGCGGAAAGAGGAGGGCCTTACCGGTGCTGACGAGCTTGGGTTGGTAGCCCTGTTGGTAGGCCTGCTTCCAGAAGTTGGTGAAATCGGGCGCGGTGTTGGTGCCGCACACGATCTCGCACCCTTCGCTCTTGAAGAGGCTGATGATGCTGGTGAAGTCCTCCGTTCCCGGCGTGTACCAGTCAGACAGGACCAGGGTGTAGCCCTTCTCCTTAAATACAGCCGGGGCGGCGTTTTCGGCCATCCAGCCATGGGCATCGGCATCGTTGGGGAGCAACATACCTACTACTTTATTGTTGGGGACCTGGTCGAACATCACGGAGAAGTTCAGGATGGTCTGCTCCGACCCGATCAGGAATCCGTAGGTCCATTTGAAGCCCCCTTCCGGTGGCTTGCGGTCGAAGTAGAAAGCCTGCCAGGGTCCGGCCGAGCTTATGCTCGGACAACCCAGGGACTCGGCTACGTCGGCCGAGGGGCTGGTGGTGTCAGGAGCGCCCGAACTGACGACCACGTCGACATTGTCGTTCTGAATGAGGTCGCCGGTGATTGTGGCCGACCGGTTGGAGTCTGATTGGGTATCTTTTTTGATGACTTCGATCTGGCGCACTTTGCCGTCGGCGCACACCAACCCGTCCTTGAGGGCTCCCCCCAGGTGTTTGACCGCCCAGTCATCGTATAGGGCAAACGGCGCAAGAGCCCCCGTGGTCGGTGTAACCATGCCGATCTTCAGCGTCCGGCCGGCCTCACCCGACGTGGACACCGAAGTTGTCGCACTGACGGACGTGGTCGTACTCTCCGCCGCAGTCGTCTGGGTCCCACCTCCCGTACTTCCCGTACTGGAACTGGCCGTGGTCGTCGTCTCTTCTCCGCCACACGCGGATAGCACCCCCCCCAAACCTCCGGCGAGCCCCAAACTCGCGCCCGCGATACCTGCGAGCTGAAGAAACTCCCGCCTGCTGCATATCCTACGCTCTTCGTCCATAGCAACTACCCCCAATCCTTTGTCTGCGTCCTTCAAGCCTTCCCTCAACGGCCCAGGCCATTCTTCGCGTGCCGACGGCTATGCCCACCTCCTTCCCCCTCCGCCTGAGCGCTCATATGTGGTTTTCGCTTTCGTGTGCCATTTCAAATCACTCACCTCGGACGCACAGAAACCCATACCCTTGGGGTGTCTAGTCAGCCGCCATCACTCGTGCCGCAACTCCACGTCCTCCACGTTCTGATCGGCGGCGGTTGCATCGAGGGGTCCTAGCTTCTGGGTTGGATAACCTTCCTTCTCGATCGTAAACGTGTAAGTGATGTCGGGCAGTCCCGTGAGCCAGAAGTCTCCGTGGTTGTCGGTCACGGTGCTCACCTTCTGTCCCGTCTCCCAGCTGGTGGCAGATAGCGGGATCGATCACTAGTACCCTGCCTATCAGGTACCTCCCTCGGTGAAGCCGGCGAGGCAAGGCCCGGCGGTGATGTGACACTCCCGGCTGAAGGCTTCGGGATACTTCGCCTTGAGCGCTGCCAGGTCGGCCTTCTTTACCTCGGCCAAGAAGCCGGAGACGGCATGGCCGCAGGCGTTCTTGGAGGTGACATTGCGGGGCACGATGGTGTTGATGGCGCCACCACGGTCGGTCTCCCCGACGGCGATGGGATCGTACTTGGCTCCGTGGTCGATGCCTACCGCTCCCGGCATGATGCGCTGGGTGAGGTAGGCCCCGGCCAAGACGGTGCCCCGCTCATTGAAGAGGGCCACTACGTCCCCGTGCTCGATCCCCCGTGTCGTCGCGTCAGCGGGATTCATCCACAGGGGGTGGTACAGGTACCCGTCGGGCCCCTTCACCTTGCAGGTCTCGATCTCCCGGAGCCAGGTGACGTCGTCGTGCTGGGAGTGCACTCCCCAACGGGGATGGTTACTCATCACCAGTAGAGGATACTTCTTCGAGCGCTCGGTCCCTAATGTCTCCTGGTGAGACACCCCCTCCGGGATCCAATGGGGCACCGGGGGCCGCTCCTCGTCGTTGGGGAAGTGCTCAGCCAGACCTGTCGAGCAGAACTCAATCTTGCCGGTGGGGGTGCTGAGCGGGTTGTTCTCGGGGTCTTCGTAGAACTTGACGAGGCCGGCGGGGCGCTTCTCCCAATCGGGGTCGGTTTCAATCGCGTAGTAACCCTTCTTCCGGAATTCATCCCAGCTGACGCGCTCCGCTATGCCACTCGCCTCATACCCGAATCTGATCCACTCGGATACTGTCTTCCCTTCCGTGTATTCCTCCAGCATGCCCAGCCGCTCGGCGATCTTGCAGACCACCTCGTAGTCGCTGACCGACTCGCCCAAGGACTCGATCGCCCGATCTGCAGCGAATACGAGGCTGACCTGGCCGCTGAACGCATCGTCACCGATGTCGTCCTCTTCCATCATGGTGTTGACGGGCAGGATGATGTCGGCGAAGAGGCAGTCGTTCTCCAGCCAGGGATGCTGGGCCAGCATGAACTCGATATCTGGAGTCCGGACGGCCTTGACATAATCGTTCCCGCAGTTCCAGCAGGTGATCCACGATGGTGAGTCTGTCCAGATCATGTGGATTTTTGAGCAGCCTTCTGCCGGGTACTGGTAGTGAACGAACTGGTCCTCGCGCGAAGCGAACTCAGCCTCGCACCCATACCAGTCGATCTGTCCCTCGAGAAGGGCTTTTGGCACCAGGCTCTTTGGAATGAAAGAAGGATGATTGGTGACGCCTGGGTGACTCCCCCGGTAGGCGGGCATCATGTTGGACATGACGACCGGATTCGGGGACGAGAGACTGCCCGGATCACCGAGCAAGGACCACTCAATCATCTTCGCCTGGTGGCAGCCCGGTTTGCCCAGACCCTGCATGGCGAGGCAGAGCGCCTGCAGGCGGGCCGGCTCGGTGGCGTAGGGGCCGCGGATGCCCGGCCCCCCGTTGCCGATCGCCACCGTCGTGCGCTTGAAAGCCCACTCGGCGGCCAGCGCTTTGATGATGCGGGCCGGCACCCCGGTGATGGGCGCGGCCCATTCGGCCGTTTTGGCCTGGCCGTCCTCCCGGCCCATGACATAGTCCTCGAACTCATCCACGCCGTAGGCGCGGGTCTCGAGGTACTCCTTGTCGTAGGTGCCGTTCTTGAACCACTCGTACGCGATAGCCAGGTAGAGGGCGGCGTCGGTGTTGGGGAGGATGGGGATCCACTTGTCGGCATGGACAGCGGCAGCATAGTTGAGGTCAGGAGCAATGTAGATCTGCTTGATGCCAAGGTCCGTCCACCAGAAGCTGAGCCGGCTGGGCAACTGCCCACCCCAACCCCAGGGCGTGGTCTCTTGATCGCATCCCCAGAAGAGCAGGAGCTCAGTATGCTTGGCTATGTCATAAACCACATTGACTTGCGGCATTTGCTGTCCGACCGGTTCGCACCCCCAGACGTGCTTGGCTCCCCACCACCAGCCTTCCCAACTATCGGGGTCGCGGGACTGAAGGGTGTAGCCGCCGAACATCGTCAGCAGCTTACGCATAGCTCCATGTGAGCCATGCACCACTTTGGTCTCGCCGTGGCAGTCAGACTGGCTGAAGATCGCAGTCGACCCGTAGGTCTTCTTGACCCGCAGCATCTCGGCGGCGATGATGTCGAGCGCCTTATCCCAGGAGATGCGCTCATACTTGCTGACCCCGCGGTTCTGGGCATTGCGGCCGCCCGAGCCGGTGGAGCCCGGCGCGCCCGTGGGATCGAAGTCGACGCGCTTGAGCGGATAGCGCACCCGGCCCGGCGAGAACACGCGCTTTTTGTAGGCGAGGCTGAGTGGCGGGATGAGGCTCTTGTTGCTGGGCTCGAAGGTCTGGCCGCGGGCGTGCATCACCCAGGGCTTGACCTCTTCTCTCGTGTACTGCTCGTAGTAGCGGGCGGGACGGATGCGGACGATCTTGCCGTCCTTCACGTCCACCATGGAGGCGTTGGCGCCCGACGGCGGACCAACCCAGCTGATGTTGCGAACCTGGGTCTGCTCTCCGGCCTCGCGTGGGGGCCGCCCGCTGGATTCAGGCATTCGGCTATGCCCCTGTCCCGTTGAAGGTCCTCGGAGTCTTGCCTGGGTGAAGAGCCTGCCACTTGGCGAGCAGCTGCTCCCGGGTCTCCTGGCGAGAGGGGTCTGGGACGGTGGCGCCCGTCGTGCACTCGTTCACGCATTTCGGTGCGGGCGCAGCGCCCACGCACTCCGAGCATCTGTCAGGGTCGATCACGAACTTCCCATCACCCTCAGTGATCGCCTCGTTCTGGCATTCCCATGCGCACAGCCCACACATTATGCAGTCATCGGTAATCATGTAAGCCATGGTTTGTTCCTCTCCTGCCTCAGTCGATCGCCCCTGCCTCATCTGAGGAGGCCGGGGACAGTTACGACCAGTCTGCGTGTCAGCCCTGCCGATGATCGAACCCAAAGACGTCGCTGCCGGTCTTCGCTCCAGGCACGAGCCGCTGTGGGAAGAAGATCAGCTTCTTGATCTTTATGGTGTCGTTTTCGTCCAGCGCCAGGTGGTACTGGGTCACCCCCAGGTCCTCGACCAGGACCTTTCCCGTCTCCGTGTCCACGAATTCGAACTTGATTATCACGAATACTATTCTCCGTCTCTCGTCAACCATCATGTCGAGAGGAGTCAGTCTCTCGATAGCCCAGGGATGCGAAATGTCGAAGTCCAGGAATGACTTGCGGTCCGGGTAGACCAGCAGCCCTTCGGGAAAGCCCATGTACCCGGTGAATTCCAGGTCCGGCGCGAAGAAGTCCTTCATGCGGTTCACGGTCTCTGGAAACTGGCCGTATTCGCTGTATACGGGGAAGTACTCCTCCATGAACTTGACCATGCTGTCATATGTGAGCTCCATGCAAACCACCCCCGAGTCAGATGTGAGTATCTTTAACTAGTGATGTTCTCGCGCGTCTAGCCCGCCAAGTAGCCCATGGCGGTCTCCCCGGCGATGCGGCCGGAGTTGATGGCAAAGCCCACCAAGTGACCAGTCAGGTGGTAGTCGTAGGCCTCGGCCTCCCACTCTCCGGTGGTGGTGCCGGCCGCGAGTAGTCCGGGGATGACGCGGCCCGCGGTGTCAATGACTTCCATCTTTTCGTTGATCTTGATACCGCCAACGGTATCGGCGATCATGGCGTGCCCTTCGATCGCGTAGAAGGGCGGCGTGCGCAGCGGACGCAGATACTGACGGTCTTTGTTGAAGACCGGGTCGTGGCCCTGATCGCAGGCGACGTTGTATTCGTTCACGGTGGCTCGGAGCGCGGGGGGATCCGCTCCCATCCACACTGCGATCTCGTCCCAGGAATCTGCAATCTTGATCTTGTCATTACCTTTGCGCATCTCCCGTTCGAAACCGGGCAAGGGGAAATGGGCGCAGTACGTGTCATGCGGGTGCCACCCAGGCGCCGGCTGGCAGTAGACGCCCTCCTTCTCCTTTTGTTGCACCAGGTCGCTGTCGTAAAGCGTGTAGGCAAGGCCTTCGGGCTGCCTGACTACGGCGTAACCGTAGGCGAAGAACTGAAGGATGCGACCCTCGTCGGTGAAGCGCTCGCCCAGTTTGTTCACCCAGATGGTGTCGGGCTCCAGCGACGCGATCATGATGGGCAGCTTCAGCGGGCTGCCGTGGGCGTCCAAGACGTCGTCGATCTCCATCATGTCGGCAGCCGACCGGGGCAAGAAAGCCGGGCCGTGCAGGTTCACGGCGCCCAAACCGGCGGTGTCGGCACCGGCCTCGATGGCCATAGTGATGCCGTCCCCGGTGTTGCTACGGGGCGGGTCATAGGTCATGCTCTCTTTGTAGTGAGGATAATACTTCTTGAGCATCTCCCGGTTGCCTCCGTAGCCGCCCGTGGCGATGATGACCGTCTTCGCCCCTATGGTCACCTCACCGTTGGCAGTCTCGGCCAGCACGCCGACCACCTCTCCACTCTGGGCCCGTAGGATCTTCTTGGCCCGTGTCCGGGTGAGTAGCTTCAAACCCCGGCCCTCGGCGTTCTCGCGCAGGACCTTCACCAGCTTGATCCCCCGCCCTTCGATCGAATGCCGGATGAGTGGCGACTGGTTGGGATACATGGGCAGAAGCCGGAAGCTGAGCCCCATTGTCTCGAGCCAGGCGATGGTGTCGCCCGATTTGTCGACAAAGGCGCGAACGATCCGAGGATTGACCGTCCAGTGGGTCCAGTCCATGTGGGTCTTGAAGATCTCGTCCCGCGAGGTATTGAACCAGGCCCGTTTCTGCACAGGACTTTCGATACCGAAGATGTCGTGAGCCATGACGGTACTCCCGCCTGGAGAGGGCATCTTCTCGAGCAGCAAGACCGACGTAGAGCCCAGCTCGAGGGCGGCGAGGGCGGCTGACAAGCCGGCGCCCCCGCCGCCTATGATGGCTACGTCTGCCCGCACGTCGGGGCTCTTTCCTGTTGCCGTAAGATCCATGATTCCGGTCTCCCTTGCTCAGTCAGTCCTGCGCGATCCACGCTGGCGTTGACGCTCGCAATGCCCGCCGCTTTGCGATGCGATGTCGAGGCGGGAAGCCCGAGCCACAGGCCGTCGAACCCGCCACGTCCATTAGGACCTGCAGGCGGTCGCCCCCAAGATATCCTAATTACTGCGCCTTTTCAATCCATATCCTATTTTACTTAGTAGCCGCGGCCCGAGTGCTGCACGGGTGCATCAGCTCGATGGTCGCGAGGAGTTTGGCCGGGTTTCTGTAGATGTCGAGGCTGCCGCCCCGCAGGCCTCGGAAAAAATCCGAGACCACGTCCAAGGCAGCGGCCCCAGCTACGCCGAAGCCGTAGGGGTAGTCGAGGGTCGCCATCCCGTAATGTGCGCTGCCAGAGCGATGTTGTTCTCTTTGGTTGCCTCAGCCAGGTCGAGTAGCGCCTGAAGAGCGCTCCGCATCGGCGGAGCGGCAAGCATGTTGCTACCGTCGATTGGCAGGTGGTACGAGGTGGAGAACCAGAACAGCGGGGGTAGCGGCACCTGCCCGAGGCGGGCGAGCTTGTCCCCCAGCCGCGGAAACATCGTTCGCATGGTGAAACCGTTCGGGTCGCCAAGAAAGGCGTCGTACTCGTCCTCGCGCAGCTACTCATCCTCGACGAACTGAAAGGGCGAATCCTCGGAAAGATCGCCTCCCGGCAATTTGATCTGTTTGATGCCGAAGGCCTCCAGGCTCAGGAAGGAGAAGAGCGCGTTGGGCACCGCGAAGTCCCAGCCGAAATCGAGATCCGCTTCCCTCATGCATCTGTACGCAGCTCATGGTCGTAGCCGGCGTCCCGATGTGAGATCCCCTTGATCGCCGTGGGGAAATAGAGATTGACAAGATGAATCACGGGAACCCGGTCCGGCCTTTTCAGCGCCACGATGTCATTGAACCGTCTCTCGCGTTCCGCATAGAGTTGTTGGCCAGTCGAACTCATGCTGATCTCCTTGGGGTTCGCCAACACTCTTCGGCACAATGACAGGTCGCGGCGGCTACTTGCACCGGCCTGCGGACAGGAAGCAGCTGAGAAGATGGCACTTCCCCGAGGCAGATGGACCAGAGACCAGAGAAACGGGGTGTCCGAATTGTTGGGGGTTCCCTCGGCCCACAGGGCGCCTGAAACCTCACCCAAGCCGGTGCAAACTACAACTGCCGCCCCTTTTAGAGAACTGAGACTACGAAGAATCAGAAGATCTTTGGTGTCTCACCAGGATGAAGTCCCTCCCACTTCGCTAGCAGCTGCTCCTTGGTTTCTTCGTGGGCAGGGTCAAGCACCACGGCGTCGTTCGGGCATTCCTTCACGCATCGAGGCGAAGGGTTCGAGCCCACGCACTCCGTGCA
This sequence comes from uncultured Actinomycetes bacterium, assembly GCA_963806155.1. GTDB lineage: Bacteria > Actinomycetota > Thermoleophilia > RBG-16-64-13 > RBG-16-64-13 > CAVPLM01. Next base: position 135,011 of record CAWDXC010000011.1, on the reverse strand, counting down.
CTTGTACGGATCGATCTCCATGATCATGTCGCCCTCAGTGATCGCGCTGTTCGGGCACTCCCACACGCACATCCCGCACATCGCGCACTCGTCGCTGATCTTGTATGCCATCTAGGCTCCCTTAGTCGATGAAGAAGTCACTTCCCCACGTATGCGTACGCACTCTCGCCGGCAGTGCGACCCGAATTGACGGCGAAACCCACCAGGTGGCCGGTGAGGTTATAGTCGTAGGTCTCGCCTTCCCAACCGCCTGTGGTCACGCCGGCAGCGTAGAGACCGGGAATGACCTTGCCCTCGACGTCGATGACTTCCATCTTCTCGTTAATCTTGATGCCGCCGATGGTGTCGCAGATGTTTACGTGGCCTTTGAGCGCGAAGAACGGCGGCGTCCGCAGCGGTTGCAGGTACTTCCGGTCCTTGCCGAAGACACCGTCATAGCCCGCATCGCAGGCCGCGTTGTACTCATCGATGGTGGCCTTCAACATTGCAGGGTCCACGCCCATCCACTCGGCAAGGTCCTCGATCGTGTCGGCGATCTTGATGAGATCGTTGGGCCTGCGCAGTTCTCGCTCCAGTCCGGGCAGCGGGATGTGGCACACGTAGGTCTCGGCCGGGAACCAGCAGGGCGCCATCTGGTTGTAGATGCCCTCTTTCTCTTTGCGACGGATGGCGTCGCTATCGTAGAGAGTGAAGGACAGACCCTGCGGCTGACGGGCGGTGATGTGCCCGTAGGCGAAGAATTGAAGGATGTAGCCCTCGTTCACGTAGCGCTTGCCGTTCAGGTTCACCCAGAGGGAGTCTGGTTCAAGGAAGAATGGAGTGAACCAGATCTTCAGGGGATCACCCTTGGCATCCACTGCTCCATCGACATTCACGAAGTCGTTGCCGGAGCGAGGCAGGCTGCTTGGGCCACTCAGGTTCATCGAACCCAAACCCGCAAGAGCCGCGCCCGCCTCTTGGGCCAGAACGATGCCATCACCGGTGTTATTGCGCGGGCCGTCGTACTCCATGGTGTCGTGGTAGTACGGGTAGTACTTCTTCAGCATCTCGCGGTTGGCGCCATATCCACCGGTACTGATGATGACCGTCTTGGCCCCGATGGCAATCTCGCCGTCTTTAGTCTGGGCGACGATGCCGGTCACCTCACCGCTATCCGCACGCAGGATCTTGGTCACCTTTGTGCGGGTGAGGATCTTGCCTCCCAGCTCTTCGACGTTCCTGCGAAGCATCTTGCACAGCTCGACTCCCCGCCCCTTGATGGCGTGGCGGATGATCGGCGCCTGATTCGGATACATCGGCCAGAGCCGGAACTCCATCCCTTTTTCTTCAAGCCACCGAACGGTGTCACCTGCCCGGTCGACGAACATCCGCACGATGCGCGGATCCACGGTCCAGTGGGTCCAATCCATGTGGATATTGAAGATCTCGTCCTTCGAGGTGTCCATCCATGCGCGGTCCTGCACCGGACTTTCGACACCGAAGATGTCGTGGGCCATGGCAGTGCTACCACCGGGGGACCCGGTCTTCTCCACGAGGATGATGCTATTGCAGCCCTTCTCGGCCGCGGTGATGGCAGCCGCCAGGCCTGCGCCCCCTGCACCGACGATGACGATATCGGCCTGAATATCCGGCGTCTTGCTACTCGCCTCGGCACCCATCTCCACCTCTCCCTCTCGAATCGACGATATGTCGCTTGATCACTCAGGTCCAACACGACTGCATGCCTGGGTGTTGCTGTTCAAATACTGCCACGTCTAGGTTACTAGTGTCAAATGTAATATCATATGACACAGCACTGGACCGAGCGAGTACGTGGGCGCGCGCTGTTTCTGCAGAGTTCAGCTTTCCCCGTACGGCACTTGCAGAGAAGGGGGACACGGGGGCATGTGTGTGACGAAATGCTCGACGAGTCCGTCAAGGCGTCGGAAGTCAGATTCGATATCCCCGCCTTTATTGCGTGCCTGGAGTGCGGCTAGGATCAGCCGCATGTGAGCGCGAATCAGCTCCTGCCGCCTGTCTCTATTGCTCGAGATGCGGTACCGGAAGTCAGCGGAGCCGAAGATGCTCTCCGCTATCAGCTCGTCGCTCAAAAGAGGCGAAGGGGATGCACATTCCACGCCAAACCGGTGTGAGAAGACGTTCCACGAACGGCTAATCCGCCTGTCCATACGCAAACCCCAGCCTGAGCCTCTCGCGCATCGACTACGTCGCCGTCAAACCCACCACCGCGGCGACATCATTCGGATCTAGCACCTGCCTGATCTTCTTGTTCCATAGATGGAAGTCACTCAGATCCGCACCAACGTGGGCCGGATCGCCAATGTGTAGGGGGGCAAAGTACCTTTCCCTGAGCGCCCTTCCCCCTTGTTCGTCTCTCCACGCCAGTACCGCAGCTCTTGCCTCGGCGTTCGTTGGATCATATACACAGAAGATCTCTGTTTTGCCCAGGTGGCCATGCTCAATCCCCCACCCGAAGAAGCCACCACCATCATCCAGGATCAGACCTTGTTCAATCAATGGCAACTTGGCTGTTCCAGCGCCCACCGCCCACCTGATGGTCAAGTCCCTCTGGCTGATGATAGGAATTGAGGTAAACAACCCTCCAGTTCTGAATGTTTCTCTAATCGACTTGCTGACCCTTGTGCCGTGAGCAATCATCATGCCCTCAATATCCGGTTCGTGAAGAAGCGACAGACGCTCACCCTCTGTCTCGCTGATTATCAGGTCCAGGACCTTATTCTTGTATTCAAAATCTTTGGCCGATATGCCAAAGATCATTACGTAGAAGCCTGGCCCCTGCACTTCCTTCTTGATTCGTTCGTATACCTCGGCCGTTGCTTCGATGGTGGTGCTGACGTTGGCCGCCATCATCGCCGGATTGTAGCCCATGACCATGTCGGCGATTTCGGCCTCGCCGATCTTCCGCTCAGCCTCGTACAGCTTCTCGATCGAGGGGAAACTGAAGTAGGCGGCCATCATGTTGGGCGGGATGTCACTCATCGTGTACCGTGGCGAGACGCCCTTGACCGGAAGGCTGGTCGGACCCGGCCAGTGGTAGCACTTCCTCGAGAGCTTTGTGAGTATCCCCGGTGACGGCAAAGGAGGTATGGCGGTGTTTATGACGCACCTCAGGGAAGGGCCGGGTCCGTCCCCGCAGAACCACTCGTCGGCCGATCCCCACGAACCCGCGCGGACTAGCTCTCCCTGGGGTGTGACCCATTCCACAGCCAGGATGTTGCGATCGTCGCAGCTGGTCGACTGATCCATTTCGCCGTGACCCGCGAGAATCGCCGTACCCTGGGTGCCCGATCCCTTGGTGTTGCAGTGCAGGCCCCGCTTGAACAACTCCGCCTGCAGCTCCGCGACAATGACGTACGGCTCTACCACGGCATACATGTTCTTCTCGTTAATCTCGATGATGCGGTTCATGCGCCGCAGATCGAGGTAGATGGTGCCGTCCTCGATCACGCCCGTGAAATCGGTCGAGAGCGGGGCGAACTTAACCTTGTGCTTGTTGCACAGCCGCACAAGGGCTTGGACTTCCTTGGTATTCGCCGGATAAACGACAGCACCCAACTTGTATCCGTGGTAAGCGGGCATGATGGCCGGGTCATCGGAGATGTTTTCCGGCCCCACCACGTCCTCGAATTCCCGATATACGTCCCTAGCTAGAGCCATGGTCCACTCGCTTCCTTTCCTAGACGGCCTTGTCCAGCAACTCGACCAGGTCGAGGATCTGAAGACTGCTGCCGCGCTCCCTGACCACTTGATCGAAGATCTTTTCGCACCAAGGACAGCTGGTCACCAAAGCCTCGGCACCCGTCGACTCCGCTTCGTCTATCCGGGCTTCAGCCGTCCACAGTGCGTACTCGGGGTTCGCTTCGCTCACTCCCCCGCCGGAGCCGCAGCACCAGGCGTACTCTTTGATGCGAACCATCTCATTCAATCTCAATCCCGGAATGCCGCGGAGCACGTCTCGCGGCGACTCGTACACGCCGTGCGCGCCGGTGCGATAAGGCCTTTGCGGATCGAAGATGAACGCGGGGCCGGGTATTTTGGTGCCTTCCCAGTGGACCCAGGGTTCGCCTAACCGGCCTAGACGGCAAGGATCATGATAGGTGACCGTCAGCTCCACCGACTTCGACGGTTGCAGCCTGCCGTCCGCGAGAAGGCGGGCGAAGTACTCACTGGTGTGGAGGACCTCCAAGCCGCCCCTCAGGTGAATCTTCTCGTAGAGGACCTTGAAGGCCTGGTAACAATCTGCGCAGCCGGTCACCAGTACGTTGGCACCCGACTTTCGGATGTTCTCCATACTTTCCCGGGCCTGAACGAGAAAATCCTCCTCGTAGCCCATCTGATAGGCCCGGCCCGCGCAGCAGATCTCACGTGCGCCGCCGATCCCGAAGTCGACGCCCGCCTTCCGCAGCAGGCCGGCAGTGGCCCGAGCGAGCTTCCACAGGTCCCTGTTGAAGCTCGTTTGGCAGCCGGCGTGGTAGATAACCTCAACGGGTTCGGCCGTGAAGTCCTTGAGATTCAGACCCTGTGCCCAATCGCCCCGTTTGGCCGCGTCGCCGGGCACCATCGCGTTGCGACTACGCAGGCCGCTCACCGCCTGGTCTAGAGCCGCCACCGTGTGGCCGTCCTTCACCGATTGGATCCGGAACTCCTGGATCGGCTCATTCACTTCCATGTTCATCGCGTAGTTACAGGAAACGCCGCAAGCCCCGCACAACTGGCAGTTCTTGATGGAGTCAAGGATCATGGCGGAATAATCGGGTCCACGCTTAATGGCGGCGTCGATGATGTTCAGCCTTCCCCCACCTGAATAGTGGTGGAAATTGTAGCGGGCCACGCTCGGACACACGTACGAGTAATCTTCTCCCATAATCTTCTGTAGAGGAATGAACTTGCAGCAGGAACAGCGACAGCACATCTCGGTATCGCCCAAGTACTTCTTAAGCTCCATATCTATCCTCTCCTATGGTCGTTGCAACGACCTGCCGCACCGTCTAGATCTACCAGCACAATTTGCCGGGATTCATCACCTTGTTAGGATCGAAGATGCCCTTCAGTCTGTTTAGTAGATCAACCGTAGCCGCGTCTCGGTTCATGATTAGGTCAGCGTTCTCCCCGTAGGGCCTGGAGAAAAAAGCCCCAGCCGAAAGCAAGGCCTTGGTAGCTGCAGTAGAAAGCTCCTGCGTCCGTTTGGCCTCGGCCTTGTCATCGGGATCATAGAAGAGCGTGCACTCGCAGTGCACACTCGTACCCTGGACTATGGGCTGGATGTAGACTCCCAGATCCGAGAGCGGATACCCGACCTTCGTCGCAGCATCGTTCATGGTCGGTACCAGCCCCTTGAGCTTGTCGGTGTTGCTGAGGAAGAAGATGTCCTCGCTGGCACCCTTGTACCGAAGCTTCCAGTAGGGCTCGTCACACGGCTGCTGAACGGCTTTCATGATGTCAACCGCTGAGAGGCCGGCGGCAGCCCGGCCCGGCGCTACCCCAAGCCGCTGTGCGACTTCGGCGATCGCGTCGACGTGGGAGCTGATCCTCTCCTCCGGCAGGTAGTCGTAGCCGGCTACCACGTAGAAGAGTGTCCAATCGGGCAGGCTCGAGCGCAGCTTTAGAAAACTGGCTGGCCATTCCTTGGCGAAGATCATGGCCAGGTTGGCGCTGTTCAGGATGAAACACTCGTTGACCGCCCTCAGCCTCACCAGCCAGGCAGCCAGGTCAAGCAATACACCGACGTCCGCGGAGCCCACCACGAACGCCTCTTCGAGTCTGGGCTGCAGCTCACAACGCAGCGAGGCCCAGGTCGCGATGCCCATAGTTCCCTGAGCCCCCTGAATCAGCCGATGTAGGCAGAATGGGCCGGGTCCGAAGGGCGCTTTTTGGACACCACCGACGGCCTCCTGCTCCTCGATGGTGCCCGGCCCGGCGGCTTGCCCCGTTCTGAAGTCGTCTCCTGACCCGAAGATCACCTCGAAACAGCACACTGGATCGGAAATGTCCCACTGATACTTGGGCATGAGGACCGGCTCGCGCTCCAAGAGGCTGCCGACCACGCTCTTGGACTTCCGGGGAAGCAGCGGCATGTTCAGTCTGATGCCAACCTTTTTCGCGGCCGGTATCAGCTCCTCGAAGGTCACGCCCGGTTCAACCATGGCCACCCGGCGAAGCCTATCCACCCGCCGTATCTTCTTCATGCCACTCAGGTCGACCACCACAGACCCGCCGGCACCCGGTACCGTGTCGCCCTTGAAATGGGGAGCACCGGAGCTAACCGGCACCAATGGCGTACACGTTTCGTTGGCCAGCTTCACCAACTGCTTGACCTGGTCGGCCGAGCCCGGCCTCACCACTGCCGCCGGTCGAACCGGATTGGAGAAACTGATGTCCCGGGCGTAGCTTGCTAACACGGATGGATCGGTGCTGACGTTGCTCTTCCCCACCACCTTGACTAGTCTCTCTGCCTCAATCATGGCTCCCTCCGTTGAACGTCGAGCACTACCGATTCACGATCTTCCGGCCGAGTCTCGCCGGCCGCGTCACCTCTGGTCGGCACCCGCCCTACGTCTGGCCGACACTTCACTGACGGCTGAGGGCTCTAGGCCGGGCTTTGGCTGCACCGGCCCTGTGGAAATACTAACTATTATAGAATCGAATATCAATATCTTTGAGTGAACTGGTCAAAGGCAACATCAACGCTCTTCCGCTGGGTCACGGGGTGCTCCCTCTTGAAGGGGCGATTGGGCATCATAAGCACGCCATGACCTCTCTTCTCTTTCCTCAGAGAGCTCTTGCACACAAGTCAGCAACTACCCCAGGCAGTCAGTCGGCCCTGAGTTAGGGCGGTATGCAAGACCGGCTTGGCCCCTTCAAGGATCTTGGCTCACACCTGCGTGTGTTTTAGGCTTACGGGTGGAGTACGGGAGATCAGCGCCAAGGAGTATCGGAACACTCATGTGCTCGCGCTTACTGAACAGCTGGGCATCACCACGAGAGTCTTCTACGCTCACTTCCCCAGCAAGCGACGGCTGCTGGTTGAGTGTTTCGCGACCCTCGCACATTGGAGCGCTGATTACATGGCATCACATACAGGCGTTGACGGCGGATCCCGAGTTCGCTGAAGCAACAGTCCGACGCAGGATCGCCGAGTATGACCAGCAGTCATCCACCACGATCGAACCCAAGCGTACCTCCGACCACTCCAGTGGTGACGTAGTTCGGACGAGATGGCTCAGCGGACTCATCAACGAGTATCACCGAAAAGCGGCGTCAATCGGGATAGATATACCCCTCACCTTCGACCGAGTGTTCGCCGACGCGGTCACACACCTGACGGCCCGTGCGCTGGTCAGTAGCCCGTGGCTTGCGCGATAAGGAAGCGCACAGAAGCTGAAGGCGGGAACAACAATGCCCGCCGATGATAGCGCTCAGGATTGCCTGGCAGCTGAGAAGACGGATGCAGTGGACGCAACTTCAGACCCGTTCGCAGAAGGTGAGCCATGCGCACACTGCGTCTGCGGCCCTCTCGAGCGCGAAAACTTTGGACTCACAGCGGACCCTCTCCTGGCTCGGGGACGTGCTGGCGGTCGCTTCGAGCTGGACTCTCCGCGCGCGCACAGCTCACCCACACCAAATCCCCCTATCCCTCCATGCGGAGTGCATCCTTCTCCTCCGCGCTCAAAGAGGCCTTGAAATCGTTCACCTTGGGGAGGGCTTTGGAGGTGACTGAGGACTTCTCTCCCCATTGCTCGATGTAACCCAGGAGCACCAGCTCCTCAAGGAGCATGTCCACCATGATGGGGGTCATGACCGGGTAGATACTATTCTTCTCCCAGTCGGAGAACAGGTCGAGAATCTGGGCGGCGGTGAGGGGCCCCTTCGTGCTCATACGGTCCATCATCACCATCTGCCGTCTGAAGTAAGTGACGCAGTCCCCGTCGTCGGCTAGATCGAAGGCTTCGAGTGCGAAGACGAGGGCGCTACGGGTATCGGGGCAGTAGAAGGAGCAGTCCCGTTTGATGGTGCGCTCCTGCAGCGGCGGCCAAGTGAAGGATCCCGGAGGGCACAGGTGGGTCATGCTCATGTGGGGCTCGTCGATGTTGTCGAGCAGGGGTCTAAAACCGATACCATCGTACTTCTTCATGCCTGGATCAAGCGGGCTGGCCGTGGAGTACCAGAAGGGAACATAGTGCATGGACTCCACCCAGCGGGGACCGGCGGCATACAGGTCGGCCATCTTGGCGGCCAGCATGGCGAGCACACCCACGCAGACGCGTCCATGGATCTGCGCCCCGTCGTAGATGATCTCGTCACCGATCTTGTAGTTGAAATGGCAGGGGTAGTTCTCCAGATCACCCAAAGCGGCTACGACCGTGGCTCTGACTTTGAACATGGAATACTCCTTGGCGCGCTCGGACCATCGACTCTCTTCTTGTTGGCCGGGCCTCGAGATTGGGTAACGGTATCCTACGCGTGATGTATGTCAAACACAATTGCACCTTGGAGGATGGCGCTGGAAAGTTCCTCCCAAAGTCCGCGGCAACGAACACTACGACCTCCGTGGCATTGAACGCGTCCGTGAGCAGCTGATGCGTCGGGCGGTTCAAGCCGGTCAAGCCCAGCGGAAATACTGCTCACTCCTAGAACAACCTTTGTGTGCCGCCTCCTACCAAGCAACCTGCCTTTCTTTTACCGGCCCTTCGTTCATTACTTCAGCTCATCACAAGAGAGTCACCTTCGCTAGCTACGGCTTCCCACGAATGTGCGAATCGCTTCGGCGATATCAGCCGCATCCAATGCGTAAAGCTCCCCGTTTTCCGGTGCCGCCACCGACGGATCGCCGATGTAGCCAGCAGGCGCGATTTCTCGCCAGTGCCCCCCCTGAATCGCCAAGGCTAGCTCGTCTGAATTGGGCAAGACTGGCTTTAGCTCGGAGATATCGATCACCTTGCTAACCAGTTCAGGGAACCATCTCATCATCATGCTGGTTTCCGTCTCTTCCGCGTGGACATTGAGGCTCGAGCGCGTGAGCCTCTCCCGCGCCGCCCTTGTCTTCTCTGACTCGGCTGCCCGCAGAATGGCGGCCTCTGGCAACGGCAGCGCTCGGCCAGTGGCCGTCGTATAGACGTTTTCAACCACCCTACCTGCAATGCCCCCAAGGGTTAGAACCGCATCTATCCCCGTTGCCCGGGCCTCCGTGATGGCTTCGATTATTGCGTCGTTATGGGTCGGGTCGCCGTGGTGGTTGATGACAAACTGCCGATTGAAGCCAAACCTTCCCAGCTCACCCATCAGCTCAGAGAGCGTCTGGACCATCGCGCTCCTCGTCATGCTGATTGATCCGGGAAACATTCCGGTCGAGGGGTTCATCCCGAAGAAATAAGGCGGAGCCACGAGAGCCTCGATCCCCCGGTTCTCCAACCCCGCCCGAACTTGTATGCAGAGTAAGTACGCCGCGTAGGTGTCGGTCGCGAGGGGTAGATGGGGTCCATGTTGCTCGATCACCGCCACCGGAACCAGCATCAAAGCACCCCGTTGTGCCGCTTCGCCAACTTCCATCCAAGTCATATCTGCGATGGTACCCTCGAAGATCGAATAACCGCCCATTTGTACCTCCTTGTGGTGATTCGAACGAGTGTATGCCGAGTGTATGTGGAGAATTCACCTGCTACTCTTGCGCATTTCGGCCGGCCTGACTACCGTGCACGCTTGAAACCTGAACCACCCGGACCTCAGGCCTGCTCTGGCGCCTGTCTCCCCGCGCGCCTGCGAGAGACCACGTAGACGACGCCGGCGATCGCTCCCAGCAGAGCAAAGAGCGCCAGCAGTAGATAGCCCCAGAGGTAGCCTCCCTCGCCCTCTCCCGTGCCGTAGGCGTCCAGAAGCACTCCGAATAGCCAGGGAGCGAAGAGCGTTGCCACCAGGTTGGTTAGGTTCATGAAGCCGTTGGCCGGCCCGACCTGCTCGAGCCGCGGGACGACCTCGGCTATCGATCCGAGCATCGGCGGGAACAGGGCCATGGTGAGAAAACCGGCTACCACCACGCAGGCGAACACCGCCGCCACCCAGGGAGTGAACGGAATGAGGACGATGGCCATGAGCATCACGATCATTCCCGCAGACAGCACGAAGGGCTTTCCCCAGCGCGCCATGGCCGCGGCGCCGCCTATGTTCCCCAGTATCTGCGCCACTCCGAGTCCGGCCGTCAGGTAGGCCGCCACGGCCAGGCTGGTGCCGCGCTGGTCATGGAGGAATAGGGGGGTCCAGGTCAACACCCCTACGAAGACGGCCAGAGCACCGATGTTGATCACGACCAGGAGGAGGAGTCTCCGGTTCAAGGCTATCGCTCCGACCGCGCGCAGCAAGGTTACGAAGGACACATCCGTCCCCTCGTCCGATGGCCGGGACCGCACCACCCTGTGGACCAATGCGACTAAGGCAAGAACCACGGCGATACCGGCTGTCGTCAGAAAGACTGCCCGGTAGCCGCCCGCAGCTTGGATGCTCGGCATGATGAGCAGCGCCGCCACCACCCCGAGTCCAGTGCCACAGCCGAACACGCCCAGGGCCCAGTCCTGGTACCGGCGATCCACGTTATGCGCAATCAGCGCATTGGACACGGGGACGTACGCCGAGGTGCCCAACCCTTGCAAGAGACGCCCGATCAAGAACCAGGGATAGGAACTGGAGAGGGCAAAAAGGACCGATCCTGCGGTCAGAACAACGGCTCCCAGCAGGAGCGTCCACCCGCCCCACCGAGCCCCTAACAGACCCATGGGGAGCGCGCCAAGGCCAAAGGTCAGCATATACACTGAGGTAAGAAGGCCGATCTGAGAGGCTGAAAAGCCGAAGCGGTCCTGCATCTCCGAGGCGACGATCGGCATGAGCGACAACGAGATGGTGGCGACGACGGTGAAGAGCGTCAGGGCGAGCGCCAACCGAATGGTCTCACTCCTCGTGTCGATCAAATGATAGTGGACCGCTTCCTCGGGCACTGTCCTCCCTTCGCGTCCGCTTCTCGATGAGGATTGGACCTCAACCGTGGCCCAGCATACCAGGTGGCTGTCCGACCCCGCCCTGCCGCCTGAATCAGGCAGGGTTTCCACCTCTCCGGCAGCCCTTCGATCATCTCCTGCTCCGCCATCGCGAGCAGGCACTCCTCCAGCCTCTCGACCACCACCCTCCCCACTGATCGAGGCGGCGACCAGCAGGCACTGGAGTAGCTCGTCTGGCTCCTCAGGTGAGAGGGAGGAGTAGAGGGCTTCGAGTTCGGCGGGATAAAAGCTGTCTGCCAAGTGCAGACAGTCAGACAGCGCGAAGGAGAAGGAATGGGCCGGACGGGCGCGCCTTGCACCACCTCCTGGCGCGCCGCTCTCCACACTGCGAATCTGGGTCGCTGGGCAGCTTGGACCTTCGGATAGTTAGACCGAGGGCGCCGACAGACGTGCGGGCTTTGCGGGGTTTCTTGAAGGCTGTCCACGCGAAGTCAACGGGGCCAAACCCTCGGTCCCGCCACTGTGCGGCGAGGGACCAATCACGATCGGGTAATGGTGCTTGCTAAGTTCGGCCGGCCTTTCGAGGGAAGGCAGAGACCTGCGGCGCTGCCTCATCGATGGTGTTCCACTGCCGCAGCCCGGGCACCGGCCCAGCCAGCCGGGAGACACATACCCGCACTCCCGGCAGACGAAGGAGCTCTTGCCTCGCGGCATGAGCCGCTCCGCCCTACTTGGTCTCGTCGACCACGAGGACGTCCGGCGCGCCGAGGATCACCTCAGAGATGACCAGCTGGTCCTCTTCCCGGTCCAGGAGCACGGTGCTGCCCCGCGGGAAACGCCCGGAGAGCACTTCCTCGGCCAGCAGGTCCTCCACGTGACGCTGGATGGCTCGGCGCAGCGGGCGCGCCCCCATGGTGGGGTCGTAGCCCACGTTGACCAGGAACTCTCTTGGCCTCCGGGGTGAGGGCCAGACCGATCTCCCGGTCCTTGAGCTGCTCTTCCACCCGGGCCATCATCAGAGCTCGACGATGTCGGTGATCTCGGCGCGGGTGAGCTTGCGGAACACGATGACCTCGTCCACCCGGTTGAGGAACTCGGGTTTGAACATCTTCTTCAGCTCGCCGGTGACCCGGGTCTTCATCTCCTCGTATTCCAGACCGCCCTCTTCCACCGGCTCGCCGAAGCCCAGAGTCTGGCCTTTGGAGATGGTGGAGGCGCCGATGTTCGAGGTCATGATGATGATGGCGTTGCGGAAGTCCACCGTACGCCCTTGGGCGTCGGTGAGCCGGCCGTCCTCCAGTATCTGCAGGAGGATGTTAAAGACGTCGGGATGGGCCTTCTCGATCTCGTCGAGCAGGACCACCGAGTAAGGCCGGCGGTGTACGGACTCGGTGAGTTGGCCGCCCTCGTCGTAGCCGACGTAGCCGGGAGGAGAACCCACCAGCCGGCTGACGGCGTGCTTCTCCATGTACTCCGACATGTCCACCTGGATGAGCGCCGCCTCGTCGCCGAATAAGAATTCGGCCAGGGTGCGGGCCAACTCGGTCTTGCCCACCCCGGACGGTCCCAGGAAGATGAACGAGCCGCCGGGACGATGCGGATCTTTGAGGCCGGCACGGGAGCGGCGGATGGCCCGGGACACGGCCTTGACCGGCTCGTCCTGTCCCACCACCCGCGCGTGCAGCGCTTCTTCCATGCGCAGCAGCCGATGGGTCTCGGCCTCGGTGAGCTTGGTCACCGGGATACCGGTCCACATAGCCGTGACCTCGGCGATCTCGTCCTCACCGATGGAGATCTCGGTCGCCTGGTCGGACTCCTGCCACTTGTCTTCCAGCTCGCGCCGCTGGTTGAGCAACTTGCGCTCCCGGTCGCGCAGGGCGGCGGCTTTCTCAAAGTCTTGCACCTCGATGGCCGTCTCTTTTTCGCGCCGCACGTCGAGGATGGCGTCCTCCACCTCTCTTAAGTCGGGGGAGGCGCACATGTTCTGCATGCGCTTGCGCGAGGCCGCCTCGTCGATGAGGTCGACGGCCTTATCGGGCAGGAAGCGGTCGCTGATGTAGCGATCGGCCAGGTAGGCCGCGGCTTTCAAAGCTTCGTCGGTGATGCGCACCCGATGGTGCGCTTCGTAGCGCTCCCGCAGCCCGGCCAGGATCTTTTCGGTCTCGAGAACAGTCGGCTCTTTCACCAGGATCTTCTGGAAGCGCCGCTCGAGAGCGGCGTCCTTGGCCAGATGCTTACGGTACTCATCGAGGGTGGTGGCGCCGATGGTCTGGATCTCCCCTCGGGCCAGGGCCGGCTTGAGGATGGAGGCCGCATCAATGGCCCCCTCGGCGGCGCCCGCGCCCACCAGGTTATGGATCTCGTCGATGAACAGGATGACGTCGCCCCGCTCGCTGATCTCCTTCATGACCTTCTTCAGACGCTCCTCGAACTCACCCCGGTACTTGGACCCGGCTACCAGCGCGCCCAGGTCGAGGGTGTAGATCTGCTTGTCCTTCAAGAGGTCGGGGACATCGTTCTTGGCGATGCGCTGCGCCAGACCCTCCACCACCGCAGTCTTGCCTACGCCGGGCTCACCTACCAACACCGGGTTGTTCTTGGTACGGCGGGAAAGGATCTGCATCACTCGCTCGATCTCGGTCTCCCGACCGATTACCGGGTCCAGCTTGTCTTCCTCGGCATATTTGGTGAGGTTGCGCCCGAACTGGTCGAGCACCTTGGAACTCTTGCGCTCCTTGCCCTTGGCCGCGTCGTTCGCCGCCCCTGTGGGCTGGCGCCCCGTCGGACCGGCCAGCACCCGCATCACCTCTTGGCGCACCCGATCGGCGTCGACTTCCAGATCGTTCAGGATCCGAGCCGCCACCCCCTCGCTCTCCCGGACCAGGCCCAACAAGATATGCTCGGTGCCGATGTAGTTGTGCCCCATCGCCAAGGCCTCGCGTAACGCCAGTTCAAGCACCTTCTTCGCCCGGGGCGTGAAGGGGATCTGCCCCTGAGACTCGTTGTCGCCCTCGCCTACGATGCGGGTGACCGCTCCGCGGACTTCTTCCAGACTGACTTCAAGAGCACCCAGCACCCGGGCGGCCACCCCGTCGGCCTCGCGCAGAAGGCCGAGGAGCAGATGCTCGGTGCCGATGTAGTTGTGCCGTAGGACCCGGGCCTCTTCTTGGGCCAGGACCATTACCTGTCGGGCTCGTTCTGTGAACCGTTCGAACATCACGTCTCTCTCTTATGGCCGGACGCTCGCGCCGCGAGCTGTCCGCGCAGGATTCGCGCCCTACCTCATCAATCTCAGGGCTTTCCAGACAGCCCGCTTTTGCCTCCATCCGCTCCAGCATGAGGTGACCCGGCTGCAGCCGCTTCATGTAGAGCAAAAGCCGAATCCGCGGGGAGATCCGGGCACTTCCACCATCTCCATCTCCAAACCCACCTGCGCTGCCGAGAGCAGATTGACCGCCTCGGGGAACGGACGCCAGGACGTAGATGACCACGAGCGCACCGAGCGTTCTTAGGAGTTGCTTGGGGATATCTGCATGGGAGCCTTCTCTGCTGTGCTTCTGTTCTGGCACTAGCCGGTCATGAGGGTGCCGCAGTTTGCCGGCTGGGTAGAGGCAGAGTATAGCCCTTATGCCGCCTGTTCCCCAGATTTCCACGATGACGCCGAAGGGTCTGGGGTACCGGTTCAGGTGGTGCCCATTTCTGGGAAGGACCTAAGAGAATCAGGACACCGCATCACCAGCTGTTGATGCTGATGGCCCCCGCAAGGCCCCGTGGTCCCAGTGCTATATTGGGGCCAACATTCGACAAGGAATCCCGTTCAGACGCCGCGCCGAGCTTTTCATTACTCCCCGCCCCGTTTGCAGCCTTTCCCTCTCGTTTGTCGCACTGTAACCGCGTTTGGGGAGGTTCTGATGAGTTCGGCGAAACTGTACGTGGGCAACCTCAGTTATGACACCTCTGAAGCGAGCCTGAGAACACTTTTCGCGCCGCACGGTGAGGTGATCTCGGTGAATCTCATCATCGACCGCGACTCCGGACGCTCCAAGGGCTTCGGTTTCGTGGAAATGGGCACACCTGAGGAAGCCCAGAAGGCCATAGCCGCTCTCGACGGCACTCAGCTCGACGGGCGTGCGCTCAAGGTCAACGAAGCCAAGCCACAGGTGCCCCGGGAGTCGCGGTCGGGTGGCTACGGGGGTGGCGGCGGCTACGGCGGTGGCGGTAATAGTCGCTGGTAAGAGTCGCCTGCAAGCGATGACCACAAACGCCGGCCCTAAACAGCCGGCGTTTCTCTTCTTCTGCCTCTCACTGCTTCTGAGAAGGCACCACGATCGCTGATTAGTGTCCCTCGCCAGATGTGGAATGCGACCATCGGACGGTTGGCCCAATGATTCACTCCGAATTGGCTCCTTTGCAGGCCTGATACTCTGTCCTGCAACGTCATTCCAGCGCCCGGACGGTTGACTCATTCTGATCTAGCTCAACAAGTTCGGGACCTGCTCAGACGAATGAGCAAAGGGAAGGCTGGGCGGCGGCCGAAGTGGGTCCAAGAAGACGCTTATGCTGCCCCCGATCCTGCGCCGCCGCGGTCCGGCCAATAGCGTAGGCTCTGTAGGTACTCGAGGGATTCAGGTTGCTCTACGAACTCCAAGAGGTTGCCGACCTTGGACACCAGCGCCGCCCGCACCTCGCTCGGGCTAGCGAAGAAGAACTCTTTGCGTAGGTTCGCATGATTCAGGCGTCGGGCGGCAAAGTGCTGATGCAGCTCGCTCTCGATAGTGACGGCGTCTTCGGAAAAGAACAGAGCGTGAACATCGAAGCGGAAGGGGACCGAGGCGTCACCTAGTTCGTTAACCCTATCGAGCGGTTCCAAACGACGGGTTAGACCGATTTTGACCACGTTCTCCCCAAACGCGCCCCTGTTCGAGATCACGTAGACATAGCCGGCTCGAATGTTGGCGGCACGGTAATCGTTCTGCGCAATTGCTTCGTCGAGTTGCGTGAGTTTTCTCTCTAACTCGGGGTCTGTTGATCCGGTGCTCCTTAGCGCTTCTATGGCATTCAGCAGATGGCTCCGCTCCTTGTCGAGTCTTGCCCTCTCTTCCGCAAGTTCGGCCTCAACTCTCCGCTCTTCACGAAGACGCGCACGTTCCTCGATAGCCGCTTCACGCTCCTCCTGCTTCTTCATAAGGTAGTCAGCCGTCAGCTCAATCTCCTCGACACGCAACGCGTGAAACGCGTCGCTAATGTGCATCTGCATCATCGCGCCGAGCTTTCTGATGGCATCTCTCGATGCGTCAATCCTCTTTTTGGCTGTCACGACGTTGCCGGCACGTAGGGAACGCAGGCTGTTGTCCGCTTCCGCGTTGTAGGCTCTCAGCATCAGCTTGGCGAGGTCGCTGGCCATCTTGCGACCCTTTGCCAGCGAGTTGTCGAAGGTGAACATATTCGACATCTCGATCGCACGGTTGGTCTTAACGAGCTCGGCGATACGACCGCTCAGCTCGTCGAGGCGGTCCTTGTATGCGGCCGCATTCTCAAGCGGATGGTGGTAGCGATAGATCCCGACCTCCTGAAGAACTCTCTCGTCGTCAAGGGCGACGACGTCAGTCGAGGACGAAACAGCTTCAAGCTGGGCCCGCAGTGCGGTATTCTCCGCTTCCAGAAGCGAAATCCTACGGTCCGTGTCGGAGGATGACGAGGTGCCGGCGCGTATCGGTTCGGTGGGGGCCGGTTCGCCTCCTCGCGACGGGTCGCTCACTTCGTCGTTGCTGGAGCCAACTGACAGCCAGAGTTGCCATCCCTTAGGTGGGTCGGGCCAACCGGGGTCGGGCGACCACCCCTTCGGTGGTACCCAACCGTCTGGAGGCTTGGGCCAGCCAGGCGGCGGATTGAAGACTAGTCGACCTTCGGTCATGACCGCCGGATTCCGGAAGGATTGACAGCGACAAGGTCATATGGGCTCTTGGAGACAACTGCGCCGAGGCGATCGAGGGTCGCGGCAGGAACGACGTTCGCGAGATTGAACTCGAGGAACGTATCGCGGTCAGCACCAACAGCCACGAAAGGAATGTAGCCTTCCCGACCAGTCGCCGGGTCGATTGTCTGCGTCCCGACCTGCAACGATATTGTCTTGATGATCCCTCGACGGTCCGCTTCGAATACTTCATGCATCGACCGGAGCGCGACCTGGAGCACGGCATTTGTGTATCGATCCTTACACGCTTTCTGCGAGAGGGTTGTAGCCGTGATCTCATCGTTAGACTTCGTGTACTTATATACGGCCGTAGTTGGCAGCTTGTCGGGGCCGGGCACCAGCACCCTGAACTTTAGCTCGGCACTCGCGGGGTCAAACTCAAAATCGCGCTCAACCGGAAAATGAGCCGGGTACACCGAGCTGGAAAGCACGATCGACACGTACTCTTGAACGGCGTGAACCGCGCCGTAGCCGAGGTCTGCAATGAGTGCGTCGATCGCCTTGTTCCGCTCCTCCACCGCTGCTTCACGTTCCGCGCACTCCTTTGCGTATCGGGCCCGCTCCACCTCGAGTGCGGCCACTCGCTTAGCCTCCTGATCAGCATGCCAGCTCGCTCTGGCCTTGCGCGCTGACTCGGCCTCAACCAACGCAGACTTCCATTGAGCAACCGCGACCTCGTGCGCAGCGGTGGCTTCGGCGACTGCCTTGTCGTGCTTCTTGCCCCCAAGCAACCCTTTGAGGCCCTGAGTTGGCGCGGGTGGCGCGAAGATAGGCTCCGGTGGATCAGCAATAGGGCTGGGCAGTGGGACTGGGGTCTCCAGGTCCCGTCGATCGAACGGCGGGTGATCAGCAACGGTGCGCAGCGTGGCCAAGTCTACGTAATCATCGACATCAAGTGTCGCGGAAAGCAAGGAATCGATTTCGTCATATTGCTGGGACAGCTCGAAGTTGAGCCTCTCTACCTCGGCCTCCATCGCGGCAACGTGTGCCTCGCGAGCTTCCTTGGCAAGCCGCTTCTGGTCGGCCGCACTGGCCCGAGCATACTGCGCAGCTGCGCGTTCCTCCGCCTTTCTGGCCTGCTCCGCGCTACGGTATGCAGCGCTGCGCGCTCGCTCGGCTTCCCGCGCGCGTCGCTCTTGTTCGAGGGCAGCAACCTTCATCTGATGCTGCATTTCGGCGAAGAAACCCCGTCGGGCCATCGTGACCTACCTCCTAGCGCTCATTCTCCGCGCTGACATAGCCAAATCGCGCATGTCCCGACCATTGGTTCCCCTGTCGAACAGGCGATACGACAGCACGACCTGGCCAAGAGGTATGTTTGCAGGCATCGATTGGGATAGCAAGCAGCACCACGTACACCTTGGCGGTGATCACAAACGACGAACGGGCGCCGATGTGGTGCTGGCCCAAGGAAACGCTATGCACAAATAGTGATCACTGCCAGCTCCGGCTGACCGTCCCACCGAGATTGGATCCTCTCGGTGGCCTCTCTTGCCCAGGCGTTCAGGACTCATTCAGGTGAGCGGTGCGAGCATACGGCTGTGGCATTGCTCAACCCCCCTCCTGAGCTGTGGCCCCTGTCTGCATGGTGGTGTCTAACCCCAACAAGGGTTAGACACCACCGCCGCCTTCACACCTGCAGTGACGGCCTTCGTAGCCTCCTGAACAACTGGGCGCCGTGCCCGCCGCTGATTCCTCGGCGTGCCTTTCCGTCCTTGCCTTTCGATCCTTCAGCGGGGATCTAGATCCGGGCCAGCACCTGAATGACGATGAAGAGAATGACCAAGCCCACCAGGACGCTCAGGTCGAGGCCGACAGAACCGATGCGTGCCACAGGAAGCAACCGGCGGAACAAGCCGAGGTACGGTTCCGTGAGCGTGAAGAGCGCGCCTTTGATCAGGAAGACCGGGCTGTCGGGACGCGCCGGAAACCAGGACAGCACCACCCGGGCGAAGATGAGCAAGCTGTAGACCACAGCCACCGCGTAGATGATGTAGATCAGGGTGCCCACTCGCCTCAAACCTCCATCCACGACCAGTCAAGACCAGCCGCGACCAACTGCGGCGTGTACATTCCGTGAACTTCCGAGCCGGCCCCGGCCCCCGAGCGCCTCTGGGCCGACTCAACGACACAAGAAAGCCCCGCAAAACGGGGCCATAGAGAATGAGCCGTGCTGGACTCGAACCAGCGACCCTCGGATTAAAAGTCCGGTGCTCTACCAACTGAGCTAACGGCCCATATGGAGGGGCGATTGTAGCCCCAGCCCCGGTGGGTGTCAACGCGCAGTGAGCCGCGCCGGACCCCGAAGGGCGCGGCACCGTTCACCGCACGCCGCGCGCCCCGCGGCCGCCGCACGGCGTCGTTCCACTTCTCCGGGGCCTGCCTTCCGGGGCCCCCTATTCCAAACCTCGCTCGCCGGGATCGGCACTGCCGGCTACGAGATCGTAACCGATTCTTTATTCGGCCCTTAGGCCTGCATGCTTACACTGCACGCAGGTCAAACCGGGGTTCGTCATCGGACGCACGACCGCGCTGCGCCGGATCGGCCGGCGGTCGGCCCCCAACAAAGGCATGGTGCGATGGCAACAGTCAAGAAGAAAGTAGCGACTTTCGCGCTGGCGGCCTCCCTGGCGCTTTTCGGCATATCGTTCGGCTTAGCTTATCCCTCTGAAGCTCTGGCTTGGGACAACTGCCCCAAAGGGCTGGTCAACGATCCCTATCCGGGAGCCTGCAGGCGGTATGTCGACACCAACGGTGACAACATCTGCGACCTCTCCCAGTCCAAGCCGGTCGAGTCGACCACCACCACTACCACGGCGCCCAGATCCGAGACGACCACCACGACTTTGGCAGTGGCCACCACTACTTCGGGTGAACCACCTACCGGTGACTGCCCTCTGGGCCCCTGCGCCGGCTGTGGCGCCTGCCTCAGCATCAGCTCGATCGTCGCTTCCACGGACGCTGCCGACACCGTTGTCACCTCTAGCGACAACAACATCAACGGGACCGCGGTCGCGGCCGGGACTGCGGCTATAGCGGCCGGCGGCAACTCTGCCACCACTTCCACTACTACCCCGCCGTCGGGTGGTTCGACCGATGGTTCCGCGGCAGGTATGAGCGCGTCGGCAGCCGCGGGCACCACGGTCTCCGCCGTCGGGACCCAGGACTCCGGCGAGGCTTCGTTCTTCACCGGCTACAACGTGAGCCCCATCGCCATCGGGTTCCTGCTGATCTACATGGTCAGCTTCGTTCTTCACAAGACCAAGAAGATCAGGGTGACCACCCATAGAAAGGTCTGGAACGTCCTTCTCCTGGCCACGTTCCTTATCACCGGCATCTTCGGGGCGATCCTCACCATCCAGTTGGACTACCAACTGCCGTTCACCATCCCCTTCGACCTCATGTTCTGGCACGTAGAGGCAGGGGTGGCGATGACGCTGATCTCGGTCTTCCATGTGGGCTGGCACTTCAACTACTACCGCAACCTGCTCAGGAGCAGCCGCAGGAAGGTGCGCGCCACGCGCGCGGCGGAGCAGGCGCGGACTCGCGGCGAACCGCAACTGGTGTGGGAGGCGCGCGAGCAGCGTCGCGCCGAACGGGAGGTCCGTCGTCGACAGGCACCGCGGCCCGAGCACGCGCCACGCCAGGCCCAGATTCCAGCGGCCCGCTCAGACTCCACGGCCCTCTCAGGCCCCGCGCCCCTACCCGCCTCTCCGGGGTAGACTGGAGCCCGAGACGGACTAGACCGATCGCCATCTAGCGGAGGCTGAGATGCGGGTCCACTACCTGCAACACGTACCTTTCGAAGGGGTCGGCGCTATCGGGGAGTGGGCCCGCAGCCATGCTCACACCGTTTCTAACAGCGAGATGTTCCGAGTGCCGCCGCCAGATCTGCCCCAAGTGGATGATCCTGACTTCCTGATCGTCATGGGTGGTCCCATGAACATCTACCAGGAGACCGAGTATCCCTGGCTTGTGGCGGAGAAGGCGTTCATCGCTTCGGTGATCGCCGCCGGCAGGCCCGTACTGGGAGTGTGTTTGGGGGCACAGTTGGTGGCCGACGTGCTCGGTGCTCCGGTGTCGAAGGGGGAGCACCTTGAGATCGGCTGGTACCCCGTCGATCTCACGGAGGCAGGACGGGTGCTGCCGACGTTCGCCCGGTTCCCGCGACGGTTCACAGCCCTCCACTGGCACGGCGACACGTTCGCCATCCCCCCGGGGGCCGTCCACGCGGCGTCGTCGGAAGCCTGCGCCAACCAGGCCTTCGCATACGACGCTGGCCGAGTGGTCGGGCTGCAGTTCCACTTGGAGGAAACGCAGGAGTCGCTGGGACTGCTCATCGCGAACGCTGGGGATGACCTGGCCGCCGGGGCCGCCCCGACCACTGGAGCCGCGCCGGCCGCCCCGACCGTTCCCGGCGACCGAGGCGCGGGGAAGTGGATCTCCACGGCAGCCGAGTTGCTCTCTCCCACGGCCCCTTTCGCGCCCTGCCACGACTTGCTCTTCACCTTGCTCGACTCTATGGTGGTGGCGCGACACTGACAAGCCCCCGCGATGAGGCAGCCCCTCACCGAAAGGAGCCGACGTGACCCGGAAGATCGACCTCGAGAACCACTTCGCCTCCGAATCCTGGGCCCGGGCCCTCCGGGACCAGCGACGGCTACCCCCGGCTCGTGGACGATCCCGACACGAACTACCGGATGCATCCGGTCCCCGGGGTCAACCTGCCCTACCGCCTGCTGGACAGGCTGCTGGACGTAGGCGAGGGACGCATCGAGCTGCTCGATGAGGCCGGCATCGACGTGGCCGTGCTCTCGCTGGCCGCCCCGGGCACCGAGCCTCTCCCCCGGCGGTCGGGACGCCCGGGTGGCCAGGGAGACCAACGATGTTCTGGCCGAAGCCATCGCCCGCCATCCCGACCGTTTCCAGGGATACGCCACCTTGGCGCCCAAAGACGTCGAAGCGGCGGTCAAAGAGCTGGAACGCTGTGTGAAGGAACTTGGCTTCAGAGGCTGGAACACGCACTCCAACTTTGGGGACTCCTTTCTTGACGAAAAGCGCTACTGGCCCCTTCTCGCGAAGGCGGAAGAGTTGGACATCCCCATCTACCTCCACCCAACGTACCCCATCATCTCCGAGCTAGGGACCTATGGACTGGGAGTAGCCGGGCCCAGCTTCGGGTTCGGTATGGAGACGTCGATGGTGGTTATGCGGATGATCGTCTCCGGAGTGTTCGACACGTTCCCGAGGCTCAAGATCATCCTCGGCCATTACGGCGAGGGGTTCCCCTTCATGATCGACCGGGTGGACCGGCCCTACATCCAAGGGCACGTGCCGGTCGAACCCGCCGTGGCCCCCAAGCTGCAGCGGATGCCCAGCGATTACCTGCGGGATAACATCGTCTCGTCCACCAGCGGCAACTACTCCCCCCACGCCTTCGCCTGCACGCGCGACGCGCTGGGCACGGAGAGGATGGTGCTGGGCACGGACTATCCCTTCGAAGCTATGCCGGCCTGCATGGACTTCCTCGCTCGGCAGACGATGGACGACGCCGAGAAGGACCGTCTCTACTGGGAGACCGCCGCCTCCCTGGGGATGGGGATGTAGCAGCATCGGGCTCGGCGCCCCGCCCGCGCAACTGAGGGAGCCGCGCCCCTTCTCAGTTCGTGGCAGACGGCGCTCCAGCCACCTGTCGCTCGGTCCGATGGGTCGGACGGGTTCCCTGGAAGAGTCGCACCCGCGCAGCTGGAAGGGGACCCGTCCGACCCATCGGTACAGTCCTAGTGTCTGAAGTGCCTCCGCCCCGTCACCACCATGGCCATCCCGCGGGAATTGGCCAAGGCAAGGGCCTCGTCGTCCCGCTTCGAGCCACCTGGATGGATCACGCACGTGGCGCCCGCGTTGGCCGCCACCTCGAGAGCGTCCGGGAACGGGAAGAAGGCGTCCGAGGCCACCGCGCAGCCGGCAAGCGGGAAACGGGCCCGTGCCACCGCCAGATTGGCCGAGTCCACCCGGCTCATCTGTCCTGCGCCCACTCCCACGGTCATGAGGTCCTTTACCAGGATGATGGCGTTCGACTTCGTATGCTTCGCCACTCGCCAGGCGAAGAGCAGATCGCCCCACTCCGTCTCGCTGGGGGTCCGTTCGCTGATGACCTCCATGTTCTCGCGCTGGTCGACCTCGCAATCCCAATCCTGCGCCAGCATGCCGCCGTAGACGCGCTTCATGTCGAAGCCGTCACAGGTGTCGCGGTTGTTCTGTCCGGTGAGGATGCGGATGTCCTTCTTCTGGGTAAGAATCTCCATCGCCTCGTCCGCATAGCCGGGAGCCCACAGTACCTCGACGAAGTTGGTGGAGAGCAACAAGGCCGTAGCTTCGTCGACCACCCGGTTGACCGCGATCACCCCGCCGAAAGCCGACACCGGGTCGCAGGAGACGGCCTTCTCGTAGGCGGACGACACCGTCTCGGCCGCCGCCACCCCGCAAGGGTTGTTGTGCTTGACGATCACGCAGCAAGGGAGCGCGAACTCGTCGAGCACCCGGCGGCAGGAATCCAGGTCGAGCAGGTTGTTGAACGAGAGTTGCTGCCCGTGATGCTGCTCCAGAGCGGCGGCCAGGTCCCCGGTCGAACGGACCTCGGAGTACCAGGCGGCCCGCTGATGCGGATTCTCGCCGTAGCGAAGGTCTTTGATCTTGACCAAGTCGAGCATGAGGTATTGGGGGAAATCCTGTTCCTGTTCCCCGAACCAGGTGGCGATGGCCGAGTCGTAGTGAGCCGTGTGATGGAAGGCTTTGACGGCCAGTTGGCGCCTTGTCTCCCGCGACAGTTCGCCCTGGTTCTCCTTGAGCTCGGTCAGCACAGCGTCGTAGTCCGCGGGATCGGTGACTATCCCCACACCCGCGAAGTTCTTGGCCGCGGCGCGCACCATGCAAGGGCCGCCGATGTCGATGTTCTCGACCGCGTCGGCTTCGAGGACCCCTCGCTGAGCGACGGTCGCCTCGAAGGGATAGAGATTCACCACCACCAGATCGATGGGCTTGATGCCGAGCTCGGCGATGGCCTTGAGGTGGCTGGGCCGGTCACGATCGGCGAGGATGCCGCCGTGGATGGCCGGATGCAGTGTCTTGACCCTGCCGTCCATGATCTCGGGGAAGCCGGTGACCTCGGAAATGCCGGTGATGGGCAGCCCCGCCTCTCGCAGATGACGGGCGGTCCCCCCCGTGGAGATGACCTCGATGCCCAGCTCCACCAGCCCCCTGACGAAGGGCTCAAGGTCTTGCTTGTCCGATACCGACACCAGCGCTCGCTTGATCTTCACTCTCTCCTCCTCATCGGCTCCCCGGTCCCGCCCGACCGGGCCTTGGTTTTCTTGCGAGGACGTCGCGGTCACCCGACGCGGTCCCGTCGCTCAAGTCTACCTGGACCACCCGGGTTCCCGGAAGCGGCGGTCTGACCCTGCCCGCCGCGATGAGCCTGATGGTGGCCGGCAGCAGCAGATGCTCCACGGCATGGATGCGGGCCGCCAGACTTTCCACAGTGTCGCCGTCTCCGACCTCGACCGGCTCCTGGGCGATGACCGGACCGGTGTCAAGCCCCTCGTCCACGAAGTGCACGGTCACCCCGGTTACCTTGACCCCATAGTGCACGGCGTCGCTGATGGAAGTCGTGCCTGGAAAGGCGGGCAGCAGGGCCGGGTGCAGGTTGATGATGCGCCGCGGGAACGCCCGCACGAACGCCGCCGAGACCAGGCGCATGTAGCCGGCGAGCACGATCAGGTCGGCTCTCGCTTCGCGGATGGCCTCGGCCATGGCCAGATCGTGCTCTTCGCGGGTGGCGTAGCGGTCGGAGGGAAGAACGGCCGTGGGGATGCCGGCGGCGCGCGCCCGCTCCAGGGCGCGCGCCCCGGGCACGTCGCTCACCACCAGCGCGACTTCGATCACGGGCGGCCCGGTGGGTACCCCGACCGGCGCCGCGGAGTCCGGCACGGGGGGCGGCACCGCAGCGGCCGAGATCGAGGACGGCGCTTCCGCGGGCAGTTCCGCCGCTGAGGCCCCCGCTGGGCGCCGGTGCAACTGATCGATGATGGCCTGGAGATTGGTGCCGCTCCCCGAAGCCAGCACGGCCACGCGGAAGACCGGCGGATCGTCGCAGGCGGCGACCGTCGAACGCGGGCCCACGGCGCCCGCGAGGGCGTCGCCGACACCGCCAGCGGCAGGCGGTGTCCCGCCACCCGGCTTCACGGTCGCCCGGCCTGAGTGATCTTCTCCGTTCCCCGAACGATCTCGCCCAGCGAGACGACCTCTTCTCCTGCCTCCTCGAGCAACGCGACGGCCCGCGCCGCCTCGGCTGCCGGCACCACGAGCACGTAGCCGATGCCCATGTTGAAGGTCTTCAGCATCTCCTGGTCGGCGATATCTCCCAGACGCTGCACGGCCCGGAACGCGGCCGGTGCCTCCCAGGGCCTCAACCGGGCCGACAGCCCATCGGGGACCGCGCGGGGCAGGTTGCCGATGATGCCCCCGCCGGTGATGTGAGCCATGGCCGCGATAGGCACGCCCCTCGCGAGCAACTCCAGCACACTCCGTACGTAGATACGGGTGGGTCTTAGCAACGTGTCGGCGATGGTCTCGTCGGACCCGGGGAACCTTTCTCCCATCCCGTGGCCGCTCGTATCCAGGATCTTGCGGATCAGGGAGTAGCCGTTGGAATGGAAACCGCTGGAGGCCAACCCCAGGACCACGTCGCCTTCGCGCACGGCGGACCCGTCGATAAGCCTGCCTCGTTCACCGATGCCCACGCAGAAGCCGGCCAGGTCGAACTCACCCGGGTCGTAGAGGCCGGGCATCTCGGCCATCTCCCCTCCCACCAAGGCGCACCCGGCCTGACGGCAGCCTTCAGCCACCCCGGCCACGATCTCGGCCATCTCCGCCGGAACCAGCCGACCGACGGCCACGTAATCGAGGAACAAGATGGGACGGGCTCCGATGGTGAGCACGTCGTTGACCGACATAGCCACCAGGTCGATGCCCACGGTATCGAGTCTGCCGGTCTCCTGGGCCAGAAGCACCTTGGTGCCGACGCCGTCGGTGGCGGTGACCAGCACGGGATCCACCAGGTCCTTGGGCAACTCGAAGAGACCGGCGAAGCTCCCCAGAGATCCCAGCACTCCAGGGATGTAGGTGCTCTCGGCGTCCTTCTTGATCAGCCGGACCGCGTCCTCCCCGGCCTCGATGTCCACTCCAGCGGAGCGGTAGGTGAGATCGTCGTCAGAGCTACTGGGCACCGGACGCCCCAGTCGTGACCACGGGTGTGATGGAGGACGCGGTGGTAGACGTCACCGAAGAGATGGTCGTCGATGCGGCAGGGGAGGCGACCGTCGAAGTCACCGAAGTCGCGACAGAGGAGCCGGTCGCCGTGGTCTGTGTGACCGTTACCGGACTCGACTCGTCGTCACCCAACCCCAGGCGCAGGGAGGACGGCAATTGTACCGGAGTAAGGAAGACGATGACGCACACCACCGCCACCAGACAGCCCCCCGCCATGGCGAGCAGCTTGCGGCTGTGCTCCAACGCACCCAGCAGAGCGCTCAGGAAGAAACCGCTGAGCAAGAAGAAGAGGACTATGCTGACCGAGCTCTTCACCCGACCAGCGTACCAAAACCAGCCTCTCGCCGACAGCCGCCGGACCCCACGCAGGACCGGAGCCACGGGTGGGGCGGTAGACCCCTGGGGTGGTCGAGTGATAAAGTCTCTCCAGCAAGCATGGTGCCTCCGCAGTCAGGCCCCGGGTCATCCCGAGGCTGAAAGGGAAGCCGGTGAGATGCCGGCACGGTCCCGCCACTGTAACCGAGGCTCCGTCCGAACGAGCGATGCGGCCGTCGATGGTCGCCCAGTCGCACCTTCGGGTAGGGGACTTCGGGAGTCAGATACCTGCTGCAGAGGAGGAGCAGACGCTTTCCGCGGAGAGAGCGCACTCCGCCCTGATGTCGCGGGGCGCCGACTCGGTTCGACCACGTCATGGTCCGGCCGGGGAGTAGCCAACCTGCTCTCCACCATCTTGCGGACCAGTCACCATAGGTCGAACCGAAATCGGAGTCAGATACCTGCTGCAGAGAGAGCAGACGCTTTCCGCGGAGAGAGCGCACTCCGCCCTGATGTCGCGGGGCGCCGACTCGGTTCGACCACGTCATGGTCCGGCCGGGGAGTAGCCAACCTGCTCTCCACCATCTTGCGGACCAGTCACCATAGGTCGAACCGAAAGGAGTCCGCATGAACGGACACCGGACGCCACGCCGCACATCGGCGGGGCCCCACCTGCTGCCTTCACGGCAGCGCTCGTCTCGTCACCCTCCTCCTCCTGGTCGCTCTGGTATGCGTCCTCATCTTCTGGCGCGCTTGCTGGTCGCCGGCTGCGGGTCCGACGAGAGCGCGAGCGATGACACCGGCCAGAGCGCAGCCACCGAGACCACGGCAGCCCCATCGGAGGATGCGGTCGTCCCTGAACCGGCCGAGGGCACTTTCCCCGTGACCGTGACCGACGACAACGGGACCACCGTCACCATCGAGGCGAAGCCCACGCGCATCGTGTCCACCGCTCCCGCGAACACCGAGACGCTTTTCGCTCTCGGGGTGGGAGACCGGGTGGTCGGAGTCACCTCGCTGGACGACTACCCGCCCGAAGTGGCCGCCATCGCCAAGATCGGTGATTTCCAGGCCAACACCGAGGCCGTGATGGCCCTCAGCCCCGACCTGGTAGTGGGCTATTCCGGCAACGAGGAAGCCCTTGCGCCCGTCCAGGCCGCCGGGGCACCGGTGCTCATACTCAACCCCATGACACTGGAACAGATCTACGCGAACATCACCACGGTGGGAGCGGCTACCGGAGCCACGGGAGCAGCCGCCGACCTGGTGGAATCGATGAAGGCTGAGATCAGAGAGGTCTCTGAAGCCGCGATGGCCGCGGGAGAATCTCCTACCGTCTTCTACGCCCTCGACAACACCCTGTGGACCGCGGGCCCTGGCTCGTTCGTGGACGAGTTGCTGACCCTGGTGAACGCCATCAATGTGGCTTCGGCGGCCGGCGTGGATAGCGCCGCCGCTCAGGCTTACTACCAGTTCGCTCCCGAGCAACTCGTGGCGGCCGATCCGGATGTGATCCTCCTTCCCGGCAGCGTCTACACGACGTCGGACGAGTTCACGTCCGATCCTCGCTTCGCCGGACTCACCGCGGTGAAGGAAGGTCGGGTCGTAGTTGTCGACGACGTGCTGATAACGCGGCCGGGGCCGCGTATCGGAGAAGGCCTCAAGATCCTGGCGGAAGCCATCCATCCCGGGGTCTTCTAGTCCCCGGAGTCGCGACCCCGGCTGTGAGCAGCGACCGCCGCAGAGACTACCGCCTGGTCATGGCGGTCCTGGTGGCCGCCCTGGTGGCGGCCGTGCTCACAGCCGGGGTGATCGGCGCGGCGGGTCTGTCCGTCGCCGAGGCCTTGAGGGCCCTCGGCGGCTTGATCCGTCACGGGACCGACGCCGTCGGCGATTTTCCCGATTGGGCCCCGCGCCTCCTCTTCGACCTGCGCCTGCCCCGCATCCTCCTGGCTCTCATCACGGGCGCAGCACTGTCCACCGCCGGCGCCTCGTTCCAGGGCGTGTTCCGCAACCCCCTGGCCGAGCCCTACTTGCTGGGTGTGTCGGCGGGTGCCGGTCTGGGCGCTACTATCGCCATCGTCGGGAAGCCCCTCACGGCGCTCGGGATCTACGCCGTCCCCCTCCTGGCCTTCGTCGGGGCGACTGCTGGCCGCCTTCCTGGTCTACCGCGCTCGCCACCTTCGGCGGCCGCACCGGCATCGCCTCCCTGCTGCTATCCGGGGTGGCCGTCGGCTCCACCCTCACGGCGATCATGTCGTTCCTCATGGTGGCCACCGAGAGCGACCTGCACACCGTGGTCGTCTGGCTGATGGGTGGCCTCACCACCGCCACCTGGACCAAGGTCTACATCACCCTGCCGGTCGTCGGGGCCGGTTTCGTCTACATGATGCTGATGTCGCGGAGGATGAACCTCCTCCTCATGGGCGAGGAGCGGGCCCGTGAGCTGGGCGTGGACAGCCAGCGCACCCGACGAAACCTGATGATCGTGGCCGCGCTCACCACGGCCGCCGCGGTGGCCTTCTCCGGCCTGATCGGCTTCATAGGGCTGATGGTCCCACACATCATGCGGCTCCTGGTCGGACCGGACCACCGCCGCCTTCTCCCCGCCGCGGCTCTCTTCGGGGCCCTGCTACTGTTGGCCGCCGACACCGTGGCCCGCACAGTTCTCGCTCCGGCCGAGATCCCGGTGGGGATCATCACCGCAGCCACCGGGGGACCCTTCTTCCTCTACCTGCTGCGCGTGCGGAAGGGGGCCTGACGTGGACGGCGGCATGACGCCCGGCACTCGGCCCCGACGCTCGGGTGCGCCCGACGCGGCGCCCGACGCGATGCCTGGTCCGACGCGCGACGCGATGCCTGAAACGCCGGTCTTCGACGTCCGTGGGCTCGAGGTCGTGCTGGGAGGGCAGCCGGTACTCGGTCCGCTCGACCTCCAGATCGCGCGCGGGTCGTTCTTGGGCATCCTGGGCCCGAACGGCTCGGGCAAGACCACCCTGCTTCGCGCACTGACCGGGGGCGCCAAGCCGTCGGCGCGGCGAGGTCCTGCTGGAAGGGCGGCCGGTCCGCCAGTATCGCGCATCTGAGCTCGCACGGGTGGTCGGGGTGGTCCCCCAGCAATTCAACCTTGACTTCAGCTTCACCGTCGAGGAGATGGTGGCTATGGGCCGCTACGCGTACGGTGCCCGAGGCGGAGCCGCCGATGCCGGCAAAGGGGACGCGTCACCAGCCCGTGAGGGTGCGGCACCGGTCGGCAGCGCCCAGGGGGCGGCCGACGGCGCAGCCGTGGCCGCCGCCCTGGAAGCGACCGGCATGACCGCTCTTGCCCGGCGGTTGGTCACCGAACTCTCCGGCGGTGAGCGCCAGCGGGCCCTCATCGCCCAGACGCTGGCTCAGGAGACGCCCGTCCTGCTGCTCGACGAGCCCCTCAACAACCTGGACCTCAACCACCAGCTCGAGATCATGCAGCTCCTCGGGTCCCTTCATGCCGCCGGCAAGACCGTTGCCGTGGTCCTGCACGATCTCAACATTGCGGCCCAGTACTGTGAGGAACTGGTCTTGCTCGACAAAGGCCGGGTGGCGGCCCGAGGTGAACCTACGGACATTCTTGACCCGAGATTGATCCTGGAAGTATTCAGAGTGCGGGTGGCCGTCCACAGGCAGGGACAACGGCCGTATCTCACCCCTCTGTGGTCCAGATCCCATGAGGCCGCGCGCGAGGGCGGGGGCACGAAGGTGCACGTGATCGCGGGAGGAGGGGCGGCTTCCGAACTGATGGAAGAACTCGTCCTGTGCGGGTATGCGCCCACGGTCGGCATCGTGAGCGTGTTCGACACCGACTATGCCACGGCTCAGCGCTACGAACTGGAGGTGGTCTCCGCGCCGCCGTTCCAGCCCTTCCCGGCCGAGGCGGTGGCGGAGATGGAGTCCCTGGTGGCGGACACGGACGTGTTGGTGGTGTCCCCCGTCTTCTTCGGGCAGGGCAACCTGGAGCCGCTGCGAGTGGCGCTCAGGGCGCTCCAGGCTGGGAAGAAGGTGCTCGTGGCCGACCGCCCCCCCATCGGAGAACGAGACCTGAGCGACGGCGAAGCAACCGACCTGGTCGGGCGGCTTCTCGCTGCCGGCGCCGTCCCGTTCTCGCACATCCGGCAGGCGTTGGCGCTCGTTGCCGGCGTCACGGCCGCCTGAGTCCGACTGCTCAAGCCGTCTCCGCAGCGCCGTCAAACGGCGCCCGATCCAGAACAGCCATTGCGCGCAGGCTTCTGGTGGACTAGTCTGGCTGGGGTCAGGTCTGTCGTTGCTGCGACGAGGAGCGGGGAGAGAGTTGGGCCAAGGCGAAACGCAAGGTCCAGAATCAGGATCCCAGGAGTCGTTACCGGACGGGTCGGCAGCCACGGAAGCCGACCGGGGGGAGTCCGCGTCTTCCGGTTCGACTTCTCCCGGCTCGGACTCCGCCGGTTCCAGGGCGGAGGGCTCGGAGCAAGTAGCTCCGCCACCCCCAGCCGGGCAAGCAGCCGAGCAGGCGGCCGGACGAGAGGAGCCACCTAAAAAGCACAAACGGCGGCGGTGGGGCCGTTTGGCTCTCATAATCGTCCCCATCGTCATAGTCGTCATCGTCGGTGCCGCGTTCGCCACCGCGGAGTACACCA
This sequence comes from uncultured Actinomycetes bacterium, assembly GCA_963806155.1. Lineage (GTDB taxonomy): Bacteria > Actinomycetota > Thermoleophilia > RBG-16-64-13 > RBG-16-64-13 > CAVPLM01. Next base: position 103,743 of record CAWDXC010000011.1, on the reverse strand, counting down.
GCCGCAGCGCCTTCTGCAACACCTGCCACGAGATGGATCCCTACTACACCAGCTGGCAATCCTCGGTCCACAGCCAGGCGGAGTGTGTAAACTGCCATATTCCTCACGGGGTCATTCCCTTCATTCAGACCAAGCTCTTCTCCTTCAGAGAGATCTATGTGCACTTCAGCTCCACGCCGACGCCGCCCATTGCCGTCACCCGCGAGATACCAAACTCGAACTGCATGTCCTGCCACGAGGATCCGGGTGACATCGACGTTGGGGAACGTGACGTTCTCCCACGATGTCCACGCAGACCAGAACTGCATCGACTGCCACGTACGGTTGGTGCACCGAAGTGTCAATCCTCCGTACTACGTCCCGCCCGGGGACATGTCGTCATGCCTGGCCTGTCACGACGGGACGACGGCCCCCAGCCAGTGCTCGCTCTGCCACACTCCGCCCCACGAGGCCCGGGGTGAGTGCAACAACTGTCACACTGAAGCGAGCTGGGCGGCGAGCGGCGCCGCGCACCCCTTCCCACTCGAGGGGGCTCACGCAACACTGGCCTGCACCGACTGCCACGTGAGCAAACCGGGAGTGGAGAACATCCCGGGCACCGAGTTGCCGCAGGCCGATCCTGCCTGCGTCTCCTGCCACGCTGTCGAGCACCCGGGACTCACCGACTGCGCCAACTGTCATACGCCTGAGGGATGGACACCGGCCACCTTCGAGCACCCGTTCCCGCTCGAGGGGACCCACGCGACTCTGGCCTGCACCGACTGCCACGTGAGTAAACCGGGAGTGGAGAACATACCGGGCACCGAGTTGCCGCAGGCCGATCCTGCCTGCGTCTCCTGCCACGGTGACCAGCACGGAGGACTGACAGATTGTGCGAACTGCCACACACCCGAGGGATGGACACCGGCCACCTTCAACCATCCCCAGGTGGGAGAGCACATCCCCAACGGAGAAGAGCCTCTGGACTGCGCCAGTTGCCACCCGTCAGGCTTCGCCACCAACTCCTGCAGCTGCCACGGAGGGAACGCTCCGGGCGGAGACTGACCGCCCAAGGTCCGGGCAACGCCGGGCGGAGGCCCCGTCACCGGCGTGCGGCCTGCCCGCCGCTCGCATCGGGCAGCGGCCCGCGCGCTGCCGCCGGGCTAGCGCTGCAGCGCCCCGCAGGCTTCCCTCTCGAAGCGGAACTTAGAGCATCGCAGGTGCTCGGGCACCTCGCACGGATAGTCGCCATTGAAGCAGGCCGTGCAGAAGCAACTTTCCCCATCCTCCACCTTGGTCGCCCGCATGAGGCCTTCCAGCGACAGGTAGGCGACCGAGGTAGCGCCCAGCTCCCGGCTGATCTCGTCGATACTCTTGCCGAAGGCGATGAACTCATCCTGATCGGCCATGTCGATGCCGTAGAAGCACGGAAAGACGATAGGCGGGGAACTGATGCGCAGATGCACTTCCTTCGCCCCCGCTTCGAATAGCACTCTGACCAGCGCCCGAGTAGTGTTACCGCGCACGATCGAGTCGTCCACCACCACCAGCCGCTTGCCCCGGATGGCCGAGCTGAGAGGGTTGAACTTCATCCTTATACCGAGCTTCCGCACCCGGTCTTCGGGATCGATGAAGGTGCGGCCGATGTAGCGGTTCTTGATGAGAGCCTCACCGTAGGTGATACCGCTCCCGGCCGCATACCCGATCGCGGCTGAGTTGCCGGTGTCGGGTACTGGGATGACCAGATCCGCGTCAACGGGAGACTCGGCGGCCAGTTCCTCCCCCATGCGGCTACGGGCAGCGTAGAGGGTCTGCCCCTTCATCACCGAGTCGGGGCGGGCGAAGTAGATGAACTCGAAGACACAGAGGGCTTCTTGTCTGCGGTCCACCACCTGCTCGATGTGGTAGCCGTCCTTGTCGATCAGGCAGATCTCACCCGGTTCGATCTCGCGCACCAGCCGAGCCCCGATGATGTCCAGACCGGCCGACTCGCTCGCCAAGCAGTAGCGGTTCTCCAGACTACCCAGCACCAGCGGGCGGACGCCATAGGGGTCGCGGAACCCGATGACCTCGTCTTTGGTGAGCAGCACCGCGCTGAAGGCGCCCCGGAGCTGGGGGATGATGTCGTGTAGCGCTTCGCGGATGTCGTGCGAGGGGTGCTCGGCCAGCAAGGCGGCGATGATCTCGGTGTCGGAGGTGCTCTCGAAGACGTGGCCGTTCTCGACCAGGTGGGCCCGGAGCTCGTCGGTGTTGACCAGATTCCCGTTGTGAGCCAGGGCGATGAACGAGCCGTTGCGCGTACGGGCGAAGGGCTGGGCGTTCCGCATCTCGCTCGATCCCGTGGTGGAATAGCGCACGTGGCCGATGGCCAACTGCCCCGGCAGGGTCTGAAGGATCTCCTCCTCGAACACCTGGGAGACGAGACCCATGTCCTTGTGCACGATCAGCCTGGCGCCGTCGGTGACGGCGATGCCGGCCGACTCCTGTCCCCGATGCTGCAGGGCGAAGAGCGCGAAGAAGGTGAGGCGGGCGACGTCCATCTCGGGGGCGTAGATGGCGAACACCCCGCATTCATCGTGGGGTGAATCGTCGTACCACAAGCCCCGCATCATTCCCCCAGGATCCGAGGAATGGCCGACTCGTACTCGTGCTCGAGCGCGGCGACCCCGGCGCGCAGGCTGCAGCCGGCACTGGTGATGCCGAGTTCGGAGCCGCCGACCGTGCCCAGGAGTGTCGCGGGCACACCGGCGGCCTCACACAGATCCTCGAGCCGGTCGGCGTACTTGGCGGCCACCGACACCACCACCAGAGTGGGAGTCTCGCCAAACAGCGCCAGGTCGGGGCGGGCCGCGAGCGGCCCGACCGGGTTCGTGCGCCCCTCCGCCGCTCCGGCGGAGGCGGCGCAGCCCAGGCTGCCCCCGACCCAAGACACGTCGGCCAGAGTGAGCGTCGCCCCGAGCCCCCCGGCCATGCAGCACTCGGCCAGGGCCACCGCCAGCCCCCCGTCGGAGCAGTCGTGGGCGGAGCGCAGCAACCGGGCGGCGATGGCCTCCCGAAGAGCCCCTTGCAGGGCCACCTCGGCGTCGAGATCCACCTCTGGGATGCGGCCGGCCGGGCGGCCCGCCGGCCCGCCGAACCAGCGCTTCTGGTACTCGGACCCGTCCAGGACGGGGGTGGCGTCGCCGAGAAGAAAGACCAGGTCGCCCTTAGCCTTGAAGGCCACGGTACAGTTGGCGGTGACGTCGTCCATAAGGCCCAGCATCCCCACCACCGCCGTCGGGTAGATGGGCTGCTCGAAGCTCTCGTTGTAGAGAGACACGTTGCCGGATATGACCGGAGTCCCCAGGGCCTCGCACGCCTCGGCCATGCCCTCGATGGTGCGGGCCATCTGATAGGCGATGGGACCGTTGTCGGGATTGCCGAAGTTGAGGCAGTTGGTGATGGCGATGGGCTTGGCCCCCACGCAGGACACGTTCCGGGCCGCTTCGGCCACCGCGGCTTTCCCCCCTCGGTAGGGATCGAGGAAAGTCTGACGGCCGTTCCCATCGGTGCAGACGGCGATGCCCGCTCCCGTCCTCTTGATGCGCAGGAGCGCGGCGTCGCCGCCCGGCACGATCACCGTGTTGAGTTGTACCTGGTGATCGTACTGCCTCCACACCCAGCGGCGGCTGGCGATGTTGGGAGAGCCGATCAGATCGAAGAGGATGTCTTCGAGCGGCACGGCCGGGGCCGGGTGAGCAGCCGGATCGAGGGGTTCGTCGACCTCGTGCGCCGGGCGCTCCCGGGGGATGTCGTAGGTGGGCGGCTCGGCCAAGGCATTGGCGTCCATGTCGCCGACCATCTCTCCATGCCAGAACACCCGTAGGTGCTTGGTGGCGGTGACTTCGCCCACGATGGTGGCGTCGAGGTCCCAGCGGTCGCAGACCGCCTTTACGCCTTCCCACCTCTCCGGAGCCACGATCGCCAGCATGCGCTCCTGGCTCTCGCTGATCATGATCTCCCAGGGTTCCATGTCGGCTTCGCGCAGCGGGACTCGGTCGGCGTGGAGATCGATGCCCACCTCCCCTTTGGCCGCCATCTCGCTCGAAGAGGAGGTGATACCGGCCGCGCCCAGGTCCTGCAGGGCGACCAGCAGGTCGTCGCGCAGAAGTTCCAGACAGGCCTCCAGCAGCTTCTTCTCAGTGAACGGGTCGCCCACCTGGACCGATGGGCGCTTCTCCTCCAGCGTCTCGTCGAAAACCTGGCTGGCGAGCACGCTGGCCCCGCCGATGCCGTCTCGGCCCGTCTTGGACCCGATCAGCACGACGTGGTTAGCCGACCCCGGCCGCACTGCTGCGGATGATCTCGTCGTGCTTCACCAGACCCACGGTCATGGCATTGACCAGGCAGTTGCCTGCGTAGGGGTCCTCGAAGTAGACCTCTCCGGCCACCGTGGGGATGCCCATACAGTTGCCGTAGCCGCCGATGCCGGCCACCACGTGCTCGAACAGGTAGCGCTGGCGGCTGAGGGCTGGCTTTCGGAAGGGGCCGTCTCTGCGACCGCGCCTGTCGGAGCCGCGGGCCCCGAACCAGAGGGAGCTGCCCGGCGCCTACGCCGGGCTGCGGAGCCGCGGCCGCGCGCGCCGGCAGCGGCTCGATCTCGCCGAACCGCAAGGAGTCGAGTCCGCAGATGGGCCGCGCACCCATGGCGAAGATGTCGCGGATGATGCCGCCCACCCCCGTGGCCGCTCCCTGGTAGGGTTCGACGGCTGAGGGGTGGTTGTGACTTTCGATCTTCATGGCCACGGCCAGACCGCCGCCGATGTCGACGATCCCGGCGTTCTCCCCCGGACCCTGCAGCACGTGGTCGCCTGTGGTGGGGAAGCGCTTGAGCAGAGGCTTGGAGTGCTTGTATCCGCAGTGCTCACTCCACATGAGCGAGAACACCGCCAGCTCGACGTGAGTGGGTTCCCGGCCTTGAATAGCGCGGATCTGCTCATATTCCCAGCGAGTCAGACCCAGTTGCTCGTAGAGCTCAGTCATGAATGCCTACGCTCACACTTTCCAACGATCATCACCCGCATCGTCGGCCGCTCCCGCTTCTTCATTCGCCGCGTCACTCCCAGCAGGAGGACACTCCCCGGCCGCTGTGCCGTCCTCGTCCTCCGACGCCGGCGCGATGGGCGCGGCCACGTAGGTCGGGGCTGGGGGCTCCGGAGCGGCCTCGGACTCGACCGGGCCACAGTCCGGTCCGCACCCGGGGATCTCGCGCCAATCGAGCTGACTCTGGCACACCCGGCATACGCAGGTCTCCGGCAGATATCCCGTCATGAACGAGTCAAGCGCCCCACAGCGCGGGCACGCGGTGTGGTCGGCCATCAGTCATCCCTCCTCGAATCGGGCGCGACTCCCACTGCGCGCCCGCTCAGACGCTCCATCACCAGCGCCCCTCCACTACGAAGTCGATCATCGACCGGAAGATCCCCCGTCCGTCTACCCCGCCCACGATGTTCTCGCATACCCGTTCGGGGTGCGGCATCATGCCGAGGATATTGAAGCCCTCACTGAGGATGCCGGCTACGCCGCCGGTGGCCCCGTTGGGATTGGCTGCATCGGTGACGTTTCCCTGGGCGTCGCAATAGCGGAAGGCCACCAAACCACCGTCCTCGATCTCCTGCAGACGCTCGGCTCCGGCCGTCCAGTTGCCCTCATTGTGATTGACCGGGACCTGGATCACCTCTCCCACTCGCAAGCCACGAGTGAACGGGGTATCGTCACGCTCCACCCGCAGATGCTGGGGATGGCAGATGAACCGCAGACCCCGGTTGCGGCGCAGGGCTCCGTGCAGGAGATGAGCCTCGGTCAACGTCTGGAAACCGTTGCAGATGCCCAGAGTGAGTCCACCTCCCATCGCGAACGCAGCCACTTCCTGCATGATGGGACTGAAGCGGGCGATCGCCCCGGTACGCAGATAGTCACCATAGGAGAACCCGCCCGGGAGGATGATGCAGTCGGCGCCTTTCAGATCGCGGTCCTTGTGCCAAAGGTAGTACGGTTCTGCTTCGGAGAAGGTGGACAGGGCGTGGAAGGTATCGTACTCGCAGTTGGATCCGGGGAACACCACGATGCCAAAACGGACCCGACCTGCCGTCACCTCAGGCTCCCTCCCCCGCGGCCGCGGACTCGAGCGGAGAGATCTCGAAACGGTAGTCCTCGATGATGGGGTTGGCCAGAAGCCTGCGGCACATGTCGTCCACGTCGGCCTTTGCCTTCTCCGGGTCGCTCCCCTCCACTTCGAGCGTGATGTAGCGGCCCACGCGGATGCTGCCCGCTCCGGAATGGCCCAATGCAGGCAGGGCCCGCTCGACGACGGCCCCCTGAGGGTCCACCACTCCATGCTTGGGAGTCACGTATACCGAGACCTTGAACACCTTCACCCTCCCCTTCTCAAACGGGAGCGTCCTCTACCCTCACGCAGCTTCTCGTTCTCGTGATCGGGCACCGCGGCCGACGTGATCGTGCCTCTCGCGGCGGGGAACCGGCCTACGTCCGATTCTATCAGCTTGAGAGGACCGGCGGAGAGCGCGGGCGCCCCTCAGAACAAAGCTCGGCCCCTCTCGAGGAGCGTCCCCCTACCACTCAAGAGCGGCCACCCGGTCGAAGATGATGCCCACGTTCCGGAGCTGATAGGCGGGGTCGAACAGGGCTTCGATATCGGCCGCCGAAAGTCGCGCGGCGACCTCCGGGTCGGCCTTCAACAGTTCCTGGAACGAGGTCTTCTCTTCCCAGGCCCTCATGGCGCTGCCCTGCACGATCTTGTAGGCGTCGTCGCGCAGCATCCCGGCCTCGACGAGGGCGAGCAGTACCCGCTGGCTGTGGAGCAGACCGAAGCTCTTCTCCAGGTTGGCAGCCATGTTGTCCGGATAAACGTTCAGCTTGTCCACCAGCCAGCAGGCCTTCTTGAGCATGTAGTGGAGAAGGATGGTGCTATCGGGAAGGATGATCCGCTCCGCGCTCGAGTGGCTGATGTCGCGCTCATGCCAGAGCGCGACGTTCTCGAAGGCCGCCAACATGTTGGCCCGGATGATGCGGGCCTGCCCGCAGAGACGCTCGGAGATGATGGGGTTGCGCTTGTGGGGCATGGCCGACGAGCCCTTCTGCCCGGGAGCGAAGTACTCCTCGGCTTCCAGGACCTCGGTGCGCTGGTAGTGGCGCACCTGCAGGGCGATCTTCTCGATGGTGGTGGCGAGAAGAGCTAGGGCGGCCATAAACTCCGCATGACGGTCGCGCTGCACGATCTGAGTGGAGATCGGTGCTGTCCCCAGATCCAGGATGGACATGGTGATCTGTTCCACCTGGGGATCGACGTTGGCGTAGCTCCCTACAGCGCCGGAGATCTTGCCCACAGCCACCTGGTGCACGGCCCGCTGCAGCCTTAGCAGGCCGCGCTGCACCTCGAAGGCCCACAGCCCCAGCACCATGCCAAAGGTGATGGGCTCGGCGTGCACCCCGTGCGTACGGCCGATCATGACCGTGTCCCGGTGCTCGAGGGCTCGGCCCTGGAGGATGCGGCCCAACCGCCGTGTCTCTTCCTCGAGAAGCGCCCCCGCGGCCCGCAGTTGCAGAGCAAGGCCGGTGTCGAGCACATCGGACGAGGTGAGTCCGTAGTGGACGTACTTGGAGCACTCCCCTACGTTCTCGGCCACACAGCTCACGAAAGCGATGACGTCGTGCTGGGTGATCTCCTCGATCTCGTTCACCCGGTCGACGTCGAAGGCGGCCTTCTCCCTGATCTCGTCCATGGCGTCTTCCGGGATCTGCCCCAGCTGGGTCCAAGCCTCGCACACTGCCAATTCGACGTCCAGCCAGGCGGCCATACGGGCCTGGTCGGTCCAGATGGCGGCCATCTCGGGGGTGGAGTAGCGCGGGATCACGACGCGCCTCCTTCGCAATCCGCGGCCGGGCCATCCGCAGCCGGGCCATTCGCCACCGGCCATTCGCGGCCGGGTCACCGTCGTCGACCCTCTCGGCGCCGGCGCCTTCGCCGGATCGGGGCCGGCTCCAGGCGCCAACCCGGCTATGCGCAGTATCTTGGCCGCAAGAATGGCCGCGTTCCGGGCCCCGTTGATGGCCACGGTGGCCACGGGCACGCCGGGGGGCATCTGCACCATGGAAAGGAGCGAATCGAGACCCCCCAGATCGGAAGTGCGTATCGGCACCCCGATCACCGGCAGGTCGGTCATGGAAGCGACCACACCGGGCAGCGCCGCAGCCTTACCGGCCCCGGCGATGATCACCCTGAGACCCCGGGACTCCGCGCTCAGCGCGTAGTCCCGTACCGCGTCGGGTTCGCGATGCGCCGATAGAACGCTGACTTCGCAGGGGATGCCCCGGACCTCCAGTTCCTTGACCGCCTCGTCCATCACGGGAGCATCAGACTGCGAGCCCATCAAGATACCTATCAGAGGATTCTCCGGCATGTACTCCCCTTTCGTGTTCGTGCCCAGTCGGCCCCGCGAACCGAGCCGGTCAGCCCCGGTCGCGGCCCTTCTCCCCCTCTTCCGCCCGCAGGGCGATGTCGCTCCGATGCTGTGCACCCTCGAAGCTTATGGCCGCCACGCCCGCGTATGCCCGCGCCCGGGCCTCGGCGAAGGTGTCGCCCAGGCCGGTCACCGTGAGCACCCGGCCCCCCGCGGTCGTCAGCCGGCGGTCGGTGCGACCGGTGGCCGCGTGGAAGACCTCCACCCCGTCCATGGCCTTGACCGTATCCAACCCGGTGATCACGTCACCCTTGGAGCTTGAGGCCGGGTAGCCGCGCGAGGCCATGACCACCCCCACGGCCGCTCCGTCGCGCCATCGGGCGGTCGCAGGCAGGGCGTCGCCCCGCGCCGCCGCCCAGAGCAGCTCCAACAGGTCCGACTCCAGGCGGGGCAGCAGCGCCTGTGTCTCCGGATCTCCGAAGCGGCAGTTGAACTCGAGCACCTTCGGCCCGGCCGGGGTCAGCATCAGCCCGGCGTAGAGGACACCCCGGAAGTCGATGCCCCGCCGGGCGACCTCTGCCACCGTGGGACGCACCACTTCGGCGACCAAGCGCTCGTAGAGCGCGTCGTCCACCGCCGGGACCGGGGAATACGATCCCATCCCCCCGGTGTTCGGGCCCCCGTCTCCATCGAGAGCCCGCTTGTAGTCCTGAGCAGGGGCAAGAGGCAAGATCTGGTGGCCGCTCACGATCGAAAGGAGCGAGACTTCTTCCCCCTCCAGATACTCTTCGATCAACACGGTCTGCGCCGCGTCCCCGAAACGTCGCTCCACGAAGCACTCAGCCAGAGCGGCCTCCGCCTCCTCGACGGTCTGGGCGACGATCACCCCCTTGCCGGCCGCCAGGCCGTCGGCCTTGACCACCACCGGCGCTCCGTGCTCATGCAGATAAGCCAGAGCCTGCTCGTGCCGGGTGAACGTTGCCGCCCTCCCCGTAGGTACGCCGGCGGCCTCCATCACTTCCTTGGCGAAAGCCTTGGAGCCTTCGAGTCGGGCCCCGGCGGCCCCGGGACCGAAAACGGTGAAGCCCCGGTCCCGCAGTTGATCGGCCAGGCCGGCGACCAGCGGAGCCTCCGGACCGATCACGGTGAGATCGATCCTTTCGCGTTCGGCGAAGGCGATGAGGGCGGGGATGTCCTCTGCCCCCACGGCGACGGTCACGGCATCGTCCTCGATGCCGGGGTTGCCGGGGGCGCCGATCAGCCGGCCTATCCGAGGACTCTTTGCCAGACTGCGGACGAGCGCGTGCTCCCGAGCGCCTCCGCCGACCACCAGGACGTCCAGCCGGTCAGAAGCCATGGTCCCCTCCCTTTCCCCAGATGTCGGCGATCGCGCTACTGGCCCGTATCGTGCATGTGCCCGCCCTGGCCGTGACCTTGCTCCTGCCCCCGGCCCCCCTGCCGGCCGACGTTGGGGTACGGCACCTTGATGTGCTGCTCCCTCTTCGGGCCGACGGATATCAGCGAGATAGGCACGCGCACGTTCTTGATGATGAAGTTGAGATACTCGATGGTCTCGTCCGGCAGGTCCTGGATGCTGGTAGCGCCGCAGATGTCACTCTTCCAGCCGGGCACTTCCTCGTAAACAGGCTCGACCTGGCCGAAGACCGCCTGGGCCGGTGGCAACTCCTCCAGCGTTTCTCCCCGGTACTTGTAGGCCGTGCAGACCTTGATCGTCTCCATCTTGTTGAGCACGTCCAGTTTGGTGATGCAGAGACCGGTGAACCCGTTCACCCGGGCCGCATAGCGGAGCGCCACCAGGTCGAGCCAGCCGCAGCGCCGGGGCCGCCCGGTGGTGGTGCCGAATTCGTAGCCCAGCTCGCGCAGGGCATCTCCGGTCTCGTCGTTCAGTTCGGTGGGGAAGGGCCCCTCGCCCACACGGGTCGTGTAGGCCTTGGTGACACCCCAGACTTCGCTTAGCTCGATCGGGCCGATCCCCGCACCCACGCAGGCATAGCCGGCGACCGGGTTGGAGGACGTCACGTAGGGGTAGGTCCCGTGGTCGAGGTCGAGCAAGGTACCCTGGGCTCCTTCCAGGAGCACGGCCTTCTCCTCCCGCAGAGCTTTCCATAGGAAGAGAGCGGTGTCGTCCACATGCGACCGCAGCGACTCGGCTGCCTCGATGTAGCGCTCGCAGTCGGCCTCCAGGCTGCTCACGTCCTGGTCGTAGGTGCGGGACATCACCTCCGCCTTCGCCTGCATGGTGCTCATGACCCGCTCGCGAAAGCCCGTCGGGCTCGAGGACGTCCTGCATGCGCACGCCCTGGCGGGCGGCCTTGTCGGAGTAGGCCGGCCCAATACCGCGGCCGGTGGTGCCGATCTTGCCCTTACCGAGCCGCGTTTCCTGCACGTGGTCGAGCATGATGTGGTAGGGCATGATCAGATGCGCCTTCGCCCGAGACCTTGAGAGTGGCGGTGGATACACCCCGGCTCTCGAGATCGTCGATCTCCTCCCGGAGGACGGTGGGGTCGATGACCACCCCGTTGCCGATGACAGCCACGACCTTAGGGTTGAAGATCCCAGAGGGGACCAGGTGAAGGGCGAACTTGCCGTGCTCGTTCTCGACCGTGTGTCCGGCGTTGTTGCCGCCTTGATAGCGGACCACCACGTCGGCCTGTTCGCACAACAGGTCGGTGACCTTCCCTTTGCCCTCATCGCCCCACTGGGCGCCTACCACGACGAGAACCGGCACGATGCCTCCCGCTCGATCTTGACTCCAGATACGCCTCCGATCGGAGTCGCAGCGCGGCAACCGGCTGCCGGTGTCCGGCTCGTCGAAATCGCCGGCCTCACGCCCGAAGCCCCAGTAGGACCGCGGCCGATCGACCATCAGCCTCCGCACGATGCCAGTTTACACTAGGGTCGCGGGCGTATAGAGTCGCGACCGCCGGGGGATCCGGCTCCAGGCGGCCGCCGCTGCGGACGCACGGCCGCCGACCCGGCCCACCCGGCACGGCCGGGAGAGCCGCCGCCCCGTCGCCCGCTACTTCCGGGCGGCCACCACCGCCCGGGCGGCCACCAGTCCGGAGGCGGAGGCCTGGACGAGGCCGCGCGTGACCCCAGCCCCATCGCCGACAGCGTATAGGCCCGAGACCGGCGTCTGCAGATCGGGGCCCAGCGCCACCCGCGAGGAGTAGAACTTCACCTCGGCGGCATACAGAAGCGTGTCTCGGCCTCCCACGCCGGGAAGGAGCGCGTCCAGAGCGTCCAACATGTCCATGAGGTCGCGGAGGTGACGGTAGGGCAGGGCGAAGCTGAGATCGCCGGGGGTGGCGGCGCGCAGCGTCGGTTCCACCACGCTGCGCGCCAATCTCTCCGGAGTGGTGCGATGCCCGGCCCGTAGATCGCCCAGACGCTGCACCAGGATATCCTTGCCCAGCATGTTCGCGAGCCGGGCGATGGACTTGCCGTATTCGATCGGTTCCTTGAAGGGCTCGGTGAAGCGGGTGGAGACGAGCAGGGCGAAGTTGGTGTTCGCGGTCTTGTGATCGGCGTTGGCGTAACTGTGGCCGTTGACCGTCACCGCGTCGCCCCAGCTCTCGGTGCAGACCACGCCGTGCGGGTTCATGCAGAACGTCCGCACCTGATCCTCGAAGTGCCGTGACGTATACAGGAGCTTCGGTTCGTACAGGTCGTCGGTGATCACGTCGGCCACCACCGCCGGGACTTCCACCCGCACGCCGATGTCCACAGCGTTGTTCACCAGGGTGATCCCTAGGCGCCCCGCCTCCTCGGTGAGCCAGGCCGAACCCTCGCGCCCCGGTGCTAGGATCACCACCGGGCTCTCGTAGGTCTCGCCGGAAGCGGTCGTCACGCCGGTGACTCGCCCGTCCGCGGATCCTGGAGCGGGCTTGGACCCCGCACCAGCCCCCGACCCCGCACCACGCGCCGATCCCGCGCCAGCCCCCGACCCTGCGCCAGACGCCGATCCCCCGGAGGCGGCGCTCGTGAGGACCTGCGCCACCATGGTGTGCGTCGAGATGTCGACCTTGTCTTCGAGCTCCGCCCTCATGGCGGCCAGCACCTCCGCGGCCCGCTCGGTCCCCAGATGACGCACGGGCGAACGCACGAGTCGGAGACCCTGCCGCGCCGCCAGGTCGGTCCAGCGGTCGAGCTTCTCCGGATCGTCCCCATAGAGCCTGTCCGGGGCCCCGAACGCCCGATATGTGCCATCGACATCGGCGATAAGCTCCGGCAGTCCGGCGGAGTCGACGTACTCGCCCAGCCAGCCGCCCACCTCAGATCCCAGCGTGAGCTTGCCGTCGGAGAAGGCCCCCGCCCCTCCCCAGCCCGTGGTGATGTCGCAGGTAGGGCAGTGCGCGCACGACCCCGTCACCCGCGCCGGGCAGGTCCGCTCGGAGATGTCGGCGCCTTTTTCCAGAAGGAGGACGCGAAGCTCAGGGTGGCGCGCCAGTTCGAGGGCGGCGAAGATGCCGGCCGGCCCCCCGCCCACTATGATCACGTCATACTGACCGTCGGTTCGAGCCATCCGCGGTCCTAAGGCGTCAGGCGCTTGTCCGCCAGATCGGCGAACCGGGTGTAGTTCTGGATAAAGACCATCTTGCAGTCGCCGATGGGACCGTTACGCTGCTTGCCCACGATGATCTCAGCCGTGCCCTTGTCCGGGCTGTCGCGGTTGTAGACCTCGTCGCGATAGATGAACAAGACCACGTCCGCATCCTGTTCGATCGCGCCCGATTCCCTCAGATCGGACAGCACCGGCTTGTTGCCGGCCCGCTGCTCCACCTGCCGCGACAACTGGGACAGCGCCAGCACCGGTACCTCCAGCTCGCGGGCCAGTATCTTCAGCCCCCGGGAGATCCGGGAGATCTCCTGCTGCCGGCTTTCGACGCTGATGTCGCCCATCATGAGCTGCAGGTAGTCGACGATGATGAGACCCAGGTTCTTCTCCCTGGCCTTCAGGCGCCGGGCCTTAGCCCGGATCTCCATCAAGTTGAGCGAGGCGCTGTCGTCGACGAAGATAGGCGCGGTGTGCAGGGGCGTGCAGGCCGCCGCGAGCTTGCTCCACTCCTGGGGCTGCAGGATCCCGCGCCGCACCCGCCAGCTGTCCACCCGGGCTTCCGAGCACATCATCCGGTTGACCACTTCCATCTTGGACATCTCCAAGCTGAAAATAGCCACTCCCTTGCCCTGGTCGACGGCTACGTTGCGGGCGATGTTGAGGGCCAAGGCGGTCTTGCCCATGGAAGGACGAGCCGCCAGGATCACCAGGTTGGAGGGCTGAAACCCGCTGATGATGCCGTCGAGGTCGCGGAAGCCTGTCTGGCAACCGACAGTGTGGTGCCCTTCCGACATGGTCCGTTCCAGCTCGGCGAAGCTCTCGCTGATGAGCTCGCCGATGGGCTCGAACTGCCCGGCCGCGCGGGTCTGCGAGATCTCGAAGACCATCTGCTCCGCCCTGTCGATGAGGTCCATGGGCGACTGCTCCCGCCGGTATCCCATCTCCGTGATCTCGCCGCCCACCTTGATGAGCGAGCGGAGGTAGTAGTTCTCGCGGACGATCTCGGCGTAATGCCGAGCATTCGTGGCCGCGGGAACGGCGGTGACCAGGCTGTGGATGAAGGCCCGTCCCCCTACCGGATCGAGGCTGGCGCGATTGGCCAGCTCCTCGCTGACGGTGATGGGGTCCACCGGCTCGCCTCGCGAGAAGAGCTCTTCGATGACCTCGAATATGCGCTGATGTGATTGCCGGTAGAAGTGGTGCGGGCGGACGATCTCGCTCACGCTTGGGATGACGTTGGGCGTGAGCATGCTGGCGCCCAACACGGATATCTCAGCGTCCAGGTTCTGGGGGAGCAGATAATCGCCCCCGCCTTGACCTTCGCCCCCACCGCTGCCCGCCATCATCTCCACCTGCGCCCCTCTTCCCCCGGGGAGTGAAGTCCGCTTAGGACTTGTGTTCCTCCGGGACCACCATGACCTTGACCTCAGCCGGCTCGACGCTGCTGTGGACATCCACCTTGACCATGTACGTGCCCACGGTCTTGATCGGTTCTTCCAAAGCGACGTTGCGCTTGTCCACCCGGATCTTGCGGGCGGCGTATATGGCGTCCGCGATATCTTGGTTGGTCACCGAGCCGAAGAGTCGATCGCCGGATCCCACAGGCGCCGGGATGGTGAGGACGGTCTTCGAGAGGAGGTCTCTGGTCTCGTCAGCCCTCTCGGCTTCGCGCCGGGCGTGGGCGGCCTTCTCTTCCATGATCTGCCGCACGACGGCGATCCGAGCCGGGGTAGCCATCTCCGCCAGCTTGCGAGGAAACAGGTAGTTGCGGGCGTAGCCGTCCGACACGTTCGCCAATTCGCCCTTCTTGCCAAGCTTCTCCACGTCCTGCAAAAGGATTATCTCCATAGCTCACTCCTTGTCTATTTCACCCCAAGGGGCCCGCACCCGGGCTCTTGAGAGCAAAACGCTTGCGGTAATCGAACCAGGTATCGAACAGCCCCGCCAGAGCCGTCACATGGACGAGCACTTGTCCCACTATCGCCGCCACGAACAGGGCCACCCATGGGCCCGGACGCAGCCGGCGGGTGACAACGAACCACCTCACCACGGCCAAGCCCTGCACGAAGAACAGGGTCTGCGAGACCAGAAGGATGTTGATGCCAACATACATCACCACGGTCTGCCAGTCACCATCGCCCCGCGCGAGCAGCAGCATGGCCAATCCTGCGATGGACGCGTATGCGGCCCCCCAGTGCATCCGGAACTTTGACAGCGAGAGACCCACCGCCACTCTCTCCCGCAACCGCGGGAACAGCAGATAGGCCAGACCCAGTGAGCAGCCGGCCAACAGGATCACCCCCATACCCAGAAGCCCCGGGGCGAGGTAGGGGATGACATCCACGAACCGGCGCATCAGTGCCGAGACCGAATCGGTGGTGGCAGTCCCTACACCCATCTCGGCATAGACCGCGGCCGTCTCCTCGATGGATGCATACGCGCTCTCGCGCAACTCCGTCAAGTTGACGCCCAGAGCCAACCACAGGGCCATTCCCCAGGCCAACAACGCGAAGAGCGCGGCGCCGGCCGTCGAGGCCAGGCTCAGCGTGAAGTCCCACCCCCTGCGTACGGCCTGGCCCATGGTCGCCCCCATGCAGAGAACGAGCAAGAAGGCCAGCAAGGCCGAGCTCACGCCGCCGACCAGGTACAGCACTCCTCCAGCGACGACAGCGACGATCGTGCCGCTCGGCGCCCCCCGGCTGGCCACAATATGGGCCGCCGGGAGGACCAGAAAGGGGGTCAGGATCGGCTGGACGAAGGGGAGAATCAACAGACAGAGACCTATGACGACGGTCGCTGCCGTCGCCTTGGCCACGGGGACAAGCGCGACTGGGGACGGCGCCTTCACGGCCCAACCTTCACGGCCCGACCTCCACTGCCCGGATATCCCTCTACCGGCTGCTGTAAGGAAGCAGAGCGACCTCGCGAGCCCGCTTGATCGCAACGGCGACCTGCCGCTGATGCCGCCGGCACGCGCCGGTGGTACGGCGGGACCGGATCTTGCCCCGCTCCGACATGAACCGGCGGAGCGTGCCGTAATCTTTGTAGTCGACCTCTACCACGCCTTCTTTGCAGAAAAAGCAGTACTTACGCCGCCGCGAGCCAGTCGTGGGGCGCGTGCGCCGCTGCGGCTTCTTGGGATTCGCCACTTTGTCTACCTCCTTGGGGACGGCTAGAAGGGGATGTCGTCGCCCCCGAAATCAATGTCACGAAAGTCGTCCTGCGCCGCCGCGTCGGACGGAGGCTGAGCCCCTCCCCGCAACGCCGGCTCGCGCGTCTCGTTCTGGCCGCCGATGAACATGACCGTATCGGCGACGATCTCCACTTTGCTGCGCTTGGTGCCGTCTTGGGCCTCCCAGCTGCGCTGATCCAGGCGGCCGTCGATAGCCACCTGCCGGCCCTTGCTGAGGTACCTGGCGCAGTTGTCGCCCTGTGCTCCCCACACGACCACGTCGAAGAAGTTCGGCTTCTCGATCCATTGCCCGGACGAGTCTTTGTAAGAGGAGTTGACCGCGACTCCCAGCTGGCACACCGAGGTGCCGCTCGGAGTCTGACGGAGCTCTGGGTCGCGGGTCAGGTTGCCCACCAGGGTCACATGTGCGATACCGCGAGCCATCTTCTTCTCCTTCGACTAGGCTTCTTCAGCGGCCGCCGGCGCGGCAGCCGCCGGCGCGGCGGTCGCAGCCGCGGGCTGCTGGAGGCTGAACGGTTTCTCGTGGCGGACGGGCATGAATCGGAGCACGCTGTCGGTGATGCCGAGCACCCGGGTCACCTCGTCCAGGGTCTTGGGCGTCGCCTCGAAATAGAGGATGTAGTAGACGCCGTCTAAGACGTCCTTGATCTCGTATGCGAGACGTCTTTTGCCCCACTCGTCGATCTTCACGACGACACCTTGGTCGCCCGTGATGATCTCTTTGGTGCGATCGAGCACCGCGGTTCGTTCTTCATCCGGCACGTCGGCGCGCAGGATAAGAACCAGCTCATAGCTGTTCAGTTTGGGTCACCTCCTACGGTCTTGAGCGGCCCCGGCCTCTCTGCCGGAGCAGGGGTGCAGTATGGAATTGTACTCGCGCCACCGGACGGGACTTCAGCGGTCCAACGCCCACTGCTGGGGACGCGAAGAACGAAGTATACACTGAGGGCGCTGGCGCACCAAGACTAGTGCGGCCAGCGCCCTCGCGCCCCCCCGGCGGACTGAAAGGAGGGCGTCGCAGTTGGACACGCTGCGACCCCAACCCAGTCGCCCCTAGGACGCCGGCACACGGGGGCGAGTTCCAGGACCGTTCCCCCGCCCACCCCGCGACGGGGACGGGGGCCGCCGCCGATGGACACCGTCTCGCCCGCTCAGAAGAAGGGTAGCCCCAGGCCCGACAGCCGCGCCGACAGCCAGCCGAACTGGCCCCCGATAAGCAGGGCTCCGTAGAGCACCAGGATGACTCCGCAGATGATCTGGATGACCCGCAGATGCTTCCGCACCCGGGAGAAGGCCCGAAGCGCCCGGCCCACGAAAAAGCCCGCCAGCAAGAACGGTATCCCCAGCCCCAGGGAATACACGAACAGGAGCGCCGCCCCGCCGGCGGGGTCGCCTCCCGAAGCAGCCATGGTCAGTATCGCGGCCAGAACAGGGCCGACGCAGGGCGTCCAGCCGAAGGCGAAAGCCACACCCATGATGAAGGCCCCGGCAGGACCCCTGGGTACCTTGCCGAGGAGGGGCCGCACGTCTTTCTGCATGAAGCTGGGGGCGGTCAGACCGGCGATGATCAACCCCAGGACGATCAGCAGGACGCCCGAGACGATCTGCAGCATCCTCTGGTTGGCCACCAGCACGCCCGCGAAAGAGAAACCGGCTCCCAGCAAAGTGAACACCGCGGAGAAACCGAGCACGAAGGCGAGCGTGCTCAGGATCACGCGCCGGTCCCCTTCCCGCAGCTCCTCGACACTCAGGCCGGAGACGAACGAGAGATAGGCCGGAAGGAGGGGAAGGACGCAAGGACTGAGGAAGCTGGCCGCCCCGCCCGCCAACGCCACGAGGAAGGCGGTCACACCGAGGTCAGCTGGTAAGGTCATCCACCAGGCTGGAAAGCTCTTCGGCGGTCATACCGCCGACCACGGTCTTCGCGACCTCTCCCTGAGAGTCGAGGACCACGATGGTGGGGATCGCGCGCACCCCGTAGTCCGCGGCCACGTTGTCCTGATCGAGCATCACCGGGAACGTATACCCGCCCCGGGTCATGAACTCGCGGATGGCATCTTCGCCATCGCTCACTGCCAGCACCAACACTCCCGCTCTTTCAGCTTCTTCTCGATAGAACCTATCGAGTTCGGGCGCTTCCGCCTCGCAGGACCCTCACCAACTGGCCATGAAGGCCAGCACCAGGGGCTTGCCCCGGTACTCGCTGAGCGAGACCTCCGTCCCGTCGAGGGTGACACCCGAGAAACCGGCTTCGACCTGGGTGGTGGTGCCGGTCGTGTCGCCGGTCGTCAAGGTAGCAGCGGAACCGCAGCCAACGGAGAGCACCGCCGCCACGGCGACCAGGAACGCCGCCATCCCCGCGGTGATGAACAGAGCACCATGCCTGCCCCGTACCGATCTCACAGCGTCAGATCTCACGCGTCACCCGACCATCATCCGGCCTTACGCCCGTTCGAAGCAGGAGCGACGACCGGAGGGACGACCTCCTTGCCGCCCACCAGCGGACGAAGCCGTCCGTAGGTCTCGAAATACCACATCCCGGCTATGCCGATCGCGAACAACGCCACGCTGATCCACTGCTGCTGCGTCAAGCCCAAGAACACCGCCTCGTTGGTGCGTATGAACTCCACCAGAAACCGCTCGATCCCGGCCAATAGCAGATAGGCGAAGATCAGCGGGCCCTCTCTCTTGAAGCGGGGACTGATGACCCACACGAGGAGTGCGAATATCACCAGCGAAGCCAAGGACTCGTATAGTTGGGTGGGATGCACCTTCACGGTCGTGGGCGGGAGCCCCTCGGGAAACGACATGCCCCAGGGGAGATCCGTGGGCACGCCGTAGTCGTCACCTCTGAGGAAACAACCGATCCGGCCCACCGCATAGCCGACAGCCACCGCTGGACCACCCGAGTCCATGACGGCCGCCAGCCGCTCCTTGGACAGCAGTGTGACGACCACTACCGCGACGATGGCGCCGAAAAGCCCGCCGAACCAGACCAGGCCTCCGCCGCTCAGAAGGTTGCCCGGCCATTCGTCGGGATGCAGGATCAGGTAGTGGATCTTGGCGCCAAGCAGACCGCCCACGACGCAGGCGATGAGCAGGCCATAGATGAAATCGGGCTTGACGCCTCGCTGCTTGAACTGCCAGTGAGCGATGAAACCGGCAGAGATGAACGAGAGGGCCATCATCACCCCGAAGGAGTTCATCGTGAACCCGCCGATGTGGAACAGCTCAGGGTACATTCATCTCCCCCCGGGTAGACATCATGTCGCGAGAGACCTTTGCTTCGGCTTCCCGATTATCGCACGCCGGTCATCGACCACGCGCTGTTCGCTGGGACCGCACGGGCCCCGTCAGGACGCTCAACTGAAGCCCGACCGTGGTGTGCAGCCGCTCTGGGGCACGCATCTACCCGTTTCGACGCACGACGGAGACGGCGGGCCCAGACCGAGCACACCGCCGAATCCTGTGAAACGCTGTTCCACCTCGCGGCCGCCGCAATCCGGGCACACCTTGGCATCGTCCTTGAGAAAGCCGCGGACGAACACTTCGAAGTCTTTGCCGCACGAGCGGCATCTCAGATCATAGGAAGCCATCAGCCACCGTCTCCCTCGCCGCCGGCGAAGGGCGCGACGCCCAGGTCGGCAAGCTCGTCCTCGATCCAGTACATACTGATCGCAGCCGGAGTCTCGATCTCGTCTCCCACCAAGACCAGCCGCGCCCCGCGGCCTTCGGCCATCGCGCCGGCCAGCACCCGGAAGTCGTCGAGATCGGGATCGTCTACGTCGACGCAGCGGAGGGGTCCGTCGTTCCCCATCCTTGCACCCAGGTCCTGGTCAATGTAGCCGACTATCTCCTCCAGAGATAGCGAAGCCCGCCAGCCACCACCCCTCCGCAGGGCATCCATCCGTCTTGAGCCCAGCACTACGAGGTGGGCTGCAGTGTCACTCATCAGATCGTCTTTCACTTCGCGGCACGAACTCGCGCCTCTATGCCAGCCCGAACTCTTTCTCGTAGTCTTTCTGGTTGCGCGCGCCGATCAACTGCGTCTTCAACTGCCCGCCGTCGAACAAGATGACCGTCGGGATGCTCATGATCCCATAGCGCGCCGCCAGCTCCTGGTTGACGTCCACGTTGACCTTGAGGACGGTAACCTTCTCGGGGTGGTCCGACGCCAGCTTCTCCAGGACCGGGCCCACCATGCGGCAGGGACCACACCAGGGCGCCCAGAAATCCGCTACCACAGGCACAGCCGACGAGGATACGACCTCGTCGAACTGCTTGGTGTCCACTTCCTGAACGATGCCACCACTCATGTCAATCTCCTTGCTGTTGTGGGCCGGCCTACCGCCCCCCGTACCATATGGTAGCCGACCAAGCGGCCCGACCACCTGTCGCGCCCGCCGGCCGGCTCCTTCTTGAGTCGTCTTGATATACCCAATGGGGTATATTAGCACACATGCCGCCTTGCTGGCACCATGGAGACGCAGGGAGGACGACATCGCGCCGGGCCGGGTCTCGTTCAAGTTGTTACCCGGTACTCCCATCGGCTAACCTATCTGCCGAGATCAGAGAACCTATCGGCGGATGTCACAGCATCGAGCGGAGGCGATCGCCATGAGAATCACGTACTTCGGCCATTCTTCCTTTCTTGTCGAGACGGCGGACGGCGTCCGGGTCATCATGGACCCGTATAGGCATGGGGCTTACAACGGGGCGGTCGGATACGCCGCGATCGACGAACCGGCCGAGGTGGTGGTGGCTTCTCACGACCACGACGACCACGGAGCCTGCGACACCATCCCCGGCGACCCGCTGGTGCTCATGCACCCGACCTCTGAAACGGTGGGATCGCTCAAGATCACAGGGGTAGATGTGGCTCATGATGAAACCGGGGGCAGTGAGAGGGGAAAGAACACCATCGCCACCCTCGACGACGGCGACGTGCGCCTGGTCCACTTGGGCGACCTGGGCCATACCCTCGACGCCGCTACGGTGGACTCCCTGGGAAGAGTAGACGTCCTCTTGGTGCCCGTGGGGGGCTTCTTCACCATCGACCATGAGCAGGCGGCCGAGGTAGTCGAGTCCTTGAGCCCGCGCGTGGTGATCCCCATGCACTACAAGACAACGAGCGTCGATTTTCCCATCGCCGCCGTCGATCCCTTCCTGGCGACGCAGGCCAAGGTGCAACGCAGCAAGGAATCGACGCTCGAGGTGACCGGAGAGACGTTGCCCGAAGAACGGGTGACGATAGTCCTCGCTCGCTGCCGGTGAGACCAGCGTGACCCCGAAGGCGGGCGGTCTGACGGCTGCCTCGGCACGAGGGCGCCATTGAGGAAACTGCTCCCCGGCTGGTTCCCGTCAAACGGGTCGCAGAGAAACCAGGGTGATAGAGTGTCGCCACCCACGACGCCGCAGTGGTGCCACTATGAGGGAGGGCAGTAGTCATCTCGCCTGAAAACGGATCGCCGGCAAAAGAACCGCCGGCACACGGATCGTCGGCAAAAGCCAAGAAGGCTGCCAAGCCCGACAGACTCGGGCGGGTCTTGCGTCTGAAACCGGGTCCGCTGCGTCGGTTCGTGCTCATCGTCATCATCCTGGTCGTCGTCCTTGGGGTGTTCGGCTTCATCTCCCGCTTCTGGACCGAGTACCTCTGGTATGAAGAGGTCGCCTACACCACCGTGTTCTGGACGCCGCTCGTGGCCAAGTTGTGCGTAGGGCTCTTCTTCGCCGTCATCTTCTTCGGGATCTTCTACGGCAGTCTCTGGCTGGCCCGCAAGATCTCCCCCGGCTTCTGGCCGTGCCGGGAGCGGAAGACGGCGAGGTCCTCGATCTGGCCGAGCGCCGCCGCTGGCCGGGACGGCTGATGCTTTTAGTCTCCATCGTCATAGCCGTCGTCATCGGCATCATCTACAGCGGGAGCTGGGAGAAGGTGCTGCTCTTTCTCAATCAGGGGGACTTCGGCTATGCCGAACCCCTCTTCGAGAGGGACGCGTCCTTCTTCGTCTTCACCCTGCCGGTGTGGAACATGTTGATCGATTTCGCGGCAGTGGTCCTGCTGTTCACGTTCGTCGCCACTGCGTTCACCTACGTGGTGGACCGGGCCATGGTCTTGAACGCTCAGAACAAGGTCAGGCTGGCTCCGCACGTCAAGGCGCATCTCTCGGTCATCCTGGCGCTGGCCATGGTGGCCAAAGCCGGCGACTACATGCTACAGACCTGGGCCCTCGACTACTCCGAGCGGGGCGCGACCTTCGGAGCGAGCTACACCGACGTGAACGCCACGCTGCCCGTGCTTCATTTCCTCGCCATCGTGTCCCTCGTCGCCGCGGCCATCTTTCTTGCGAACATCCGCTACAAGGGCTGGAGACTGCCCGCCATCGCCATCATCATCATGTTCCTGACCTGGGCGATAGCCGGCAAGGCCTATCCCGCCATCATCCAGCAGTACAGGGTATCGCCGAACGAGATCGCCGCCGAGACCCCCTACATCGCCAACAACATCGATGCGACCCGCTGGGCCTTCGGGTTGGACAAGGTCACCAAGGTGTCTTCCGCCGCCACCACCGACCTGACCGCCGACGACGTGAGGGCGAACGCCGGGACGATCTCCAACGTACGCCTCTGGGAGCCCCGCCCGGCTCTCGACACCTACTCCCAGATCCAGGAGATCCGCCTCTACTATTCGTTCGTGGACGTGGACGTCGATCGTTACATGATCGACGGGCAGTACCGCCAGGTTCTAATCAGCGCCCGGGAGCTCGATCAGACACAGCTGCAGGAGCAATCCCAGACCTGGGTGAACAAGCACCTCACCTACACCCACGGCTACGGGGCTGTCATGAGCCCGGTGAACGAGGCCGGAGGAGACGGGCTGCCGATACTCTACATCCGCGATATCCCGCCCAAGACCGACACCGACATCAAGATCACCCGGCCCGAGATCTACTACGGGGAGCTGGGCAACGACTTCGTGGTGGTCAAGACCACGAGCCCTGAATTCGACTATCCCCAAGGCGATACCAATGTTTCCGCTACCTACCAGGGCCAGGGCGGCGTACCGATCGGTAGCAAGGTACGGGAAGCTGCCTTCGCCTTCAGGTTCGGAGACGCCAAGCTGTTCTTCTCGAGCTCATACACGGATGAGTCTAGGATCATGTACCGCAGGACCATCACGGAGCGAGTACAGGCCCTCGCGCCTTTCCTCAAGTACGACAGGGACCCCTATCTGGTGATCAGGGACGATGGTTCGCTGGTGTGGATGTGGGACGCCTACACCTCCTCCGACCGGTTTCCCTACTCGCAGCCGCGAGCCGATGGGACCAACTACGTGCGCAATCCCATCAAGGTGGTCATCAATGCCTACGACGGCAAGGTCACCTTCTATCAGATAGACCCCAACGATCCCCTGGCGAACGCCTGGGGCAAGGTGTTCGAGGGTTTGTTCACCCCGGGCGACCAGCTGCCGGACGACCTCCGCCGGCACATGCGCTATCCCGAGGACCTCTACAGCATCCAGGCTGAGGCGCTGACCGTCTACCACATGACCGAGCCCCAGATCTTCTATAACAAGGAAGATGCGTGGGAGATCCCGACGGAGGTCTACGGGACGGAGGAGATCCCTGTCGTGCCCTACTACGAGACCCTGGCGTTGCCGGGCTCCACCAGTCCCGAGTTCGCCCTCTTGCTGCCGTTCTCGCCGCTGGGTAAGGACAACATGGCCTCTCAGTTAGTCGCGTTGCAGGACGGCGACAACTACGGCAAGCTCGTCCTGATCGATTATCCCAAGGACAAGCTGGTCTACGGCCCGGCTCAGGTAGAGGCGCGGATCTCCAACGACCCCGAGATCTCAGCCCAGTTGACCCTCTGGAGCCAGGCAGGGAGCCAGGTGATCAGAGGCAACCTGCTCGTGATCCCCGTTAGCCAGTCGGTCATGTACTTCGAGCCGCTCTACCTGCAAGCGCAGCAGAGTCCCATCCCCGAACTCACCCGCGTGATCGCCAGCTACGGCGACTCCGTGGTCATGGAGCCTACGCTGGGCGAGGCTTTGACCAAGCTCTTTGGCGAGCAGATCGGGACCGGGTCGACCACGACCACCACCGGGGGGACAACCACCACGACGCCGGGCGGGACGACGACCACGACCACCACCGGTGGTACGACCACCACGGTGCCGGGAGGCACGACGACCACGCTTTCGAGCGACCAGGCCAGGCTCATAGCGCAGGCCAACCAGCTCTACCAGGCGGCCCTCGAAGCCCAGCGGCGAGGAGACTGGGCCGAGTACGGACGCCAGATCGAGGCCCTCGGGGCGGTGTTGGAGGCGCTGGCGGCGCTGCAATAGCCGCCGCCCTGCAGCAACGGTGGCCTGGGACTATAGCCGGGCCAGACGCGGGCTCGTCGGGGCCGAGGCTGCACCGGAGGCTTCACCTGTGGTACCCGCTTGAGCAGGTCCTGGCCTCCACGATCGGAACGGTCGGGGCAAACCGGCGCGGCGCGGTTTGCCCCAGACATTTTGGGGCATTATTGTTCGTAGGCACTATCGCGGAGATGAGGTCACAAGGTGGAACCTAAACGCAAGGATGATCCTGCCGGTCTCAGGCGGACGCAGAACGATGTAGACAAGATGTTCCTCGACTTGCTCCGGGGCCAACGGGTGCCCCGCTACGGCAAGGCGGCCTTCCGGCCCAACGTCGATGTCTATTTCGATAGGAGCGAGAGAGCAGTCGTGGTCAGGCTGGAACTACCCGGCATCGACCCATCCGCGATCGACCTGGAAGTCGACGACAACGTTCTCCGGGTAAGCGGGACGCGCGCCGACGAGCACCACCCCGAGGCGGTCTACCAGCAGATGGAGATCGTGTACGGTCGGTTCGAACGCGCGGTCATGCTGCCTCCCGGGGTCGATGCGGGCAGAGCGTCTGCCGGCTACTCGGCGGGGTTCCTCAAGATCATCCTCCCCATGCGCTCAAGGTCGGCCAGCAAAAGGATCGCCATCAAGGTCCAGGACGAATGCGAAGGCGGGCAGGACAGATGACCGCCAGAGACACTCGCAAGAAACGCATGACGGAACCGCCCCAAGAGCTCGACGGTCCCTTCGAAGCAGCCGGGCAGGATTTCGTCATCATCTCCCAGGAGCCGCTGGAAGGCGAGCTCGCTCCCGGCCTCACCGATCTGCCCATCTTGCCTCTCAAGGATACTGTGGTCTTCCCCGATACGATGATGCCCCTGGCCGTGGGCCAGCCCCGGTCCGTGCGTCTCATCGACGAGATCCTGCGGGGGGACAAGCAGGTAGGCCTGTTCGCGTCCAGAGACTCGGAGATCGAGACCCCGGGCCCGGAGGACGTACACACGGTGGGCGTGCTTGCCAGCATCCAGAAGATGATCAAGGCCCCAGACGGGACGTTGCGCATCATCGCGCAGGGGATACGCCGTATCGAGATCGAGAGCTTCACGTCTGAGGAGCCCTATCTCACCGCCACGTTCCGCGATCTTCCCGATTTGGTCGAGGAGGGAACCGAGCTCGAGGCCCTCCAGCGAAACCTGGTCGCGGTCTATACCAGGATCATCCAGTTGGTCCCTTACCTGCCGGACGAGCTGGAGATGGCGGCGGCCAACATCGACGACCCGGCCCAACTCGGCTACTTCATCGCGTCGACCATGCGCATCAAGACCGAGGAGAAGCAGGAGCTGTTGGAGGAAGTCGACGTCTCGAAGCGTTTGCGCCGCCTGACGGCTCTCATGAACAGGGAGCTGGAAGTATTGGAGCTGGGCTCGAAAATCCAGGACCAGGTCCAATCGGAGATGGACAAGTCCCAGCGGGAGTACGTCTTGCGCCAGCAGCTCAAGGCTATCCAGGAAGAGCTGGGCGAGACCGATGAGACCCAGGCCGAGGTCAACGAGCTCCGGGAGCGCATAGACAAGGCCGGCCTGCCCGAGGAGGTCGACAAACAAGCCCGGCGGGAATTGGACCGGCTTGCGAAACTGCCTCCGGCCGCGGCCGAGTACGGGGTCATTCGCACATACCTCGACTGGATAGTATCGCTGCCGTGGGCGGAGCTGACCGAGGATAACCTGGATATCGGCCACGCCCGCGAGGTGCTGGACGACGACCACTACGACCTGGAAGACGTGAAGGACCGCATCCTCGAGTTCTTGGCGGTGCAGAAGCTCAAGAGCGAGGTCTCGGGACCCATCCTCTGCTTCGCCGGTCCTCCCGGAGTCGGCAAGACCAGCCTGGGCAAGAGTATCGCTCGGGCGATGGGCCGGAAGTTCATCCGCATAAGCGTGGGCGGGGTGCGCGACGAGTCCGAGATACGCGGTCACCGGCGCACCTACGTGGGCGCCATGCCCGGCACCATCATCCGCGCCATCCGCGACGCGGGCAGCAGCAACCCGGTGTTCATGATCGACGAGATCGATAAGATGGGCTCCGACTGGCGGGGCGATCCCTCCAGCGCCATGTTGGAAGTGCTCGATCCGGAACAGAACGGCACGTTCCGCGACCACTACCTCGATCTGCCGTTCGACCTCTCCCGGGTCATGTTCATCTGCACGGCCAACATGCTCGACACCATCCCCGGACCCTTGCGCGACCGCATGGAGATCATCTCTATCGCCGGATACACGGAAGAGGACAAGCTCCACATCGCCCGCCGCTACCTGGTGCCCCGGCAGGTCGAGCGGAATGGCCTGAAGGAGGACCAGTTCGACGTGACCGACGACGCCCTCCGCGTGGTGATAGAGAACTACACCCGAGAGGCCGGGGTCCGCGGACTCGAACGGCAGATCGGCACCATCGCCCGCAAATTCGCCCGCATGGTGGCTGAGGAAGGGAGAGAGAGCCTCACCGTCGATCGGGACAAGGTGACCGAGTTCTTGGGCAAGCAGAAGGTCTTCCGCGAGACCAAGCGCCGCACGGCCGATCCAGGCGTATCGACGGGACTGGCCTGGACTCCGACCGGAGGCGACATCTTGTTCATCGAGGCCCGGGCGATGCCGGGCACGGGGCGGCTCATCCTCACCGGGCAACTGGGCGACGTGATGAAGGAGTCGGCCCAGGCTGCGCTGACTTTCGTCCGCAGCGTCTCCGAGCGTCTCGGGGCCGACGGCGAGTTCTTCCAGAAGCACGACATCCACGTGCACGTGCCGGCCGGCGCGGTGCCCAAGGACGGCCCCTCGGCCGGCGTCGCTATGGCTATCGCCCTGGCCAGCATGGTGTCCGGCCGAGCGGTCGACCCCAGCGTGGCCATGACCGGCGAGGTGACCCTCACCGGCCAGGTGCTGCCGGTCGGCGGCATCAAAGAGAAGGTGCTGGCCGCCCGGGCGGCGGGCATCACGCGCGTGTTCCTACCGGATCGCAACGAAGCGGACGTGAGCGAGATCCGGGGAGAGGACATGCTCCAGGGTCTGGACTTCGTCTATGTGGACCACGTCGGAGCCGTGCTCGACCAGATCCTCGCCTCGCCGAAGAATGCCCGCCGCTCCCGCGTGACCGCAAGCGCCAAGAACGGGGGGAAACAGCCTTCGAGCAGCGACCGGACGAGCACGAAGAGGTCGCGGCCAAAGCCGGTCGGAGCCGGGAAAGATGGGGGAAGAGGCAGATAGTCGGGCGCCGCTGAGCAGGGTACCGACGGCCGAAACGAGGGCCACGGCGCCGCCCGGCTGGGCGCCGCTACGCGACGTGTCGAGGCCCTCGACTCGGCCGACCCGGGCGCCGCGCAGACGGGAGGGCGTCTACCGGGAGCTAGATCACCCGGCCGACTTGCTGCTGGAGATCACCGGTCCCGACTTGGCCACGCTCTTCGAGAACGCCCTCTTCGCCTTTTACGACCAGGTGGCGGAACTGGGTGGGTTCGGAGCGGACCGGGAGGTCGTCATCGCCGTATCGGAGACGTCGCCACCCGATCTTCTCCGCGCGCTTCTGACTGAGGCTTTGTACAGGTTCGAAACCGAAGGGTTCGTGGCTGTGGACGCCC
Organism: uncultured Actinomycetes bacterium; assembly: GCA_963806155.1. Classification (GTDB taxonomy): domain Bacteria; phylum Actinomycetota; class Thermoleophilia; order RBG-16-64-13; family RBG-16-64-13; genus CAVPLM01. Next base: position 75,554 of record CAWDXC010000011.1, on the reverse strand, counting down.
AGGTGACGATCGAGAGCATGGCGCTCCCTGAGAGCGCGGCACAGCAGGCGGCAGAGGTCGACTCGGACCGGCGGGGCATGGAGCCCGAGCCCGGCGCCATGGAGTCCGGGCCCGTCGCCATGGAGTCCGGGCCCGGCGACATCGCGGCCATGGCCCGCGGCGTCAAGGCTGAGGCCCACTTGTGGGGAGAGAACGCCACCAGAGACCGGCACATTCTCGCCACCGAGATCAAAGCAGTCACGTATCACCGGCTGGCCGTAGAACGAACGCCCGACGGAGCCTACCGGGCCACGGTCTTGTTCGACGTCTGAAGGGCGGTGGGACCAGGGATGGAAGCGCCTTCACTGCAACAACTGAGCGACGTCGTCTGGGAGTTGCCGATCGAAGGCGGCATGCGGGTCCCCGGCCGCATCTACGCCGACCGCGAGCTGGTGGCGGCGCTGCGGGAGGACCAGAGCCTCGTGCAGGTGGGCAACGTGGCTCACCTACCCGGCATCCTCTGCTGGTCGCTGGCTATGCCGGACATCCACTACGGCTACGGCTTCCCCATCGGGGGCGTGGCCGCCTTCGCCGTCGATGGGGGAGTGGTGTCACCCGGTGGCGTGGGATATGACATCAACTGCGGCTGCAGGCTCCTGGCGACCGGCCTGGACTCGGCGGACATACGCGACAAGGTGCCAAGGATCGTGGATCAACTCTTCCGGGATGTGCCCTCCGGGGTCGGCTCCAGTGGAGCCATCGCCAGACTGCCGCGTCCAGAACTCGAGAAAGTGCTGGTCAGAGGAGCCGGTTGGGCGGTGGAGCGAGGCTACGGCTCGTCCGAGGACCTGGAGCACACCGAGGACCACGGCGCCCTGCCCGGCGCCGACCCGACCGCGGTCAGCGAAAGAGCGTACGCCCGCGGACAGGATCAGGTGGGTACGCTGGGCTCTGGTAACCACTTCCTGGAGATCCAGGTAGTGGACGAGATCTTCGACCGCGAAGCGGCGCAGGCCTACGGCCTGCGCCCCGGACAGGTGACCGTCATGGTCCATTGCGGGTCCCGCGGCTTCGGGTACCAGGTGTGCGAGGACTACCTAAGCGTGATGGCGGCCGCCATCTCCCGGTATCACCTCGAACTCCCCGATCGGCAGCTCTCCTGCGCGCCGGTAGGCTCCCCGGAAGGACGGCGATACCTGGCGGCCATGGCTTGTGCCGCCAACTACGCCTGGGCCAACCGCCAGATGATAATGCACCTCACCGAGCAGGCCCTCCTGCACGCGCTACGCATCTCCCCGAAGGAACTGGACCTGCGCCTGGTCTACGACGTGGCGCACAACATCGCCAAGTTGGAGGCGCACGAGATCGGCGGTGTCCTGGTGGAGACCTGTGTTCACCGGAAGGGAGCCACCCGAGCCTTCGGACCGGGCCGAGCCGAAGTGCCGTCCGACTACAGAGCGGTGGGGCAACCCGTGCTCATTCCCGGGGATATGGGCACGGCTTCGTTCGTGTGCAAGGGTAGCGAAGAAGCCATGAGGCAGACCTTCGGCTCCACGTGCCACGGGGCCGGGCGGGTCATGAGCAGAGCCCAGGCCCTCAAGCGGGCGAAAGGTAGGACGATAGCCGCGGAGTTGGCGAAGACCGGTGTCTTCGTGCGGTCACAGGGACCGAAGACCCTGGGTGAGGAGATGCCGGAGGCCTACAAGGACGTGGAGCGAGTGGTGGCGGTGATGGATCGGGCTGGGGTATCCCCGCGAGTGGCGCGATTACGCCCGCTGGGGGTGATCAAAGGGTAGGGTAGCTGCCCCCGCCTGCGCCGGTGGCTCCTTTATCGGGCTCGCTCAGACCGGCCCCGTCGTCGCCCTCCCCGCCTCTCTCGCCCTTCCGCAGACGCTGGGCAGCCCCGTGGCGCAGACGAGCCGCCTCTCTGACCGGCAGCGATTCGCTGAGTCTCAGCAGCACGTCGGGCGGGACCCTGTCCTTCAGCACATCCATGACCGCGTGCACAGCCCTGGTGGCTTCTTCCCTGGCCTGGTACGACCCTGCCTTCTGCACGGCCTGGACCAGAGCCTCCACCTGATCCTTGACCGCCCTGCCTTTATCGCTCAGCAGGTCGGGAACGGCAAAGCTGATCTTGAACTCGAGCTTGTCGCTGCGCTTGTAGCGGGTGAGCCGCTGGATCACGCGGAGAAGTCCGCTCCAGATCAGATGCCCGGTGGTGAACCGGCGGTACTTACGGCGACGGAACCGGGGGCCGACCACGACATCGCCAGACCCACTGCTCTGCACGGGGACTCCTCTGTTGCTCATAGCAGCCATTGACTTCTCCGATGATACAGCAGCGCGCGGCTGCTTTAAAGACTCCGCAGCTAATAGGGTAGCGCCGCTGCTGCCGATAAGGCGGCCCGGCCGCAGCCGACAAAGCGGCCTCGCTGCTGCCGACAAGGCGGCCCGGCCCCCGCCCAGTCGGCGCCGCTAGTTCTAGGATGACGCTCCACCCGGAACCGGGAGAGACGGTATCGGTCGCGGCTGGGATCGATGCCTCCCTTGCGACAGGTGATGGTCAGTTGCTGCTCGGGCGTATCCACTCCTTCGAGGTCGGGGAGCAGCAGCGCCTGCCGGCCATCGGCCGTTTGCACGATGACGCCGTACTCCTTGGGATCGAGATCGGCCAAGCCGTCCACCACTTCCGGCGGCCCCAGCACATCCACCGAGATATCCAGATCGTCGAGCTCGTCAGTCGTGAGAGGATAGAAGCGCGGATCACTTGTCGCCGCGCTTATGGCGTTGCCGACGATCTCTTCCTCGATGCTGTCCCGCGTAGGTCTTATCGTGCCGATGCAGCCCCGCAGGGAACCGTCGCCACGGTGCAGAGACACGAACACGCCCGCTCTCTCGGGCTCCGACCCGAGGGGCTTCGGCTCGAGGACAGTGTGATCCCGCACGTATGCGTCGATGGCCTTGCGGGCCAGCATGACCAGGGGATCGCCCGGCTCCTGCGCCTCTCCGCTCACCCGTCACCCCCCTCCCGGACCGGCTGCTCCCAGACGATCTCCACCTCTCCCACCATGTAGCCGACCCCGAACGGCCCCTCGTACGAGAGCATGTTGTTCCGGACATGGCCGCCGGCGGCCTCGACCGCTTCGACGACCCCCGAGAGCGTCGCCAGAGAGCGGTAGCCGCACTCTCCCGCCGCCCGTACCAGCCCGGGATCGATGGAGAGGAGCGCCTCCCAGTCGCCGGCCGCGAAAGTGTCGGCCACCGCCCGGTCGAACTCGGCTCCCCGGGGGTCGTAGCCGGCCGGAGCTCCGGGAAGCAGTCGATGACTGAGGTCGCTACTGGCCACGTAGACGACCCGGGCGGGCGCGGCCATCATGGCCCGGCCCACGATCTCTCCGAAGCGCACGTGCTCCTCCAGCCCGAGGTAGGAGAAGCCGAGCTCCACCAGGCGGCACGGGCCATCCAAAGCACCCATCAGGTACCACAGCGGGACCATGGCGCCGTGATCGAGGTCGACCACCTCCCCATGCGAGGCGGTGATGGTCGCGGGGACTCCGTGACCCAAAGCCTCCTCCAGGATGATCTCAGCCAGAGCTTGGTCGCCCGCTGCTTCGATACGTACGTGCGGCGCCCGGAAGAAAGCCAGCGACCCTCTGTACGCGGAAGCGAGGGATACGCCCATCTGGCTGCGGGCCAGCGGACTATGGGGGGACATGAGAACGATGGTCTCGGGATGGAGTGCGCCCGCCCTCTCCCGCAACGTAAGCATCGCCCGCACCGTCGAGTCCACCTCTGCCAGGCTGTCGCCCCCCACTTCCGGAACGATTATCGGCGGATGGGGCGTAACGAAACATCCGACAAGCGCCATGTCCACACCTCCCTTTACCGGTCCAATCCGGCGATCTCGCGACCGCAGGAGAGACAACGGCCTTCGTTGACCAGATTCTTACGCAGAGCGAAGCCCTGGCGTTCGATCACTGCGGTCCCGCATTCGGGACATGTCGTCGATTCCGAGGCATGGCCCGGGACATTGCCTCCGTACACGTAGTGAAGCCCTTCGGCCCGTCCCACGCTAACGGCCCTCTCCACCGACTCGAGAGGCGTGGGAGGCACGTCCAGAAGCTGATAGGTGGGACAGAACCTGGAGACATGCCACGGGATGTCCGGGGATATCGAAGCCAGGAAGGAGGCTATCGCGCGCAGCTCGTCCTGGCCATCGTTCTTTCCTGGGATCAAGAGCGTGGTGACCTCCACCCAAACGTCCATGTCCCACAAGCGGCGGATGGAGTCCAGTACCGGCTTCAGTCGCGCCCCCACCAGAGTGCGGTAGAACTCGTCCGAGAAGGACTTGAGGTCAACGTTGGCGGCATGCAGATCGCCGTCGATGTCGGCCAGGGTCTCCGCCGTCATGTATCCGTTGGTGACGAAAACATTCTTGAGACCCTGCGGCGGTGGCCAGACGAGCGCAATCGCGAGCATACTCGTAGAAGATCGTTGGCTCGGTGTACGTGTACGAGATACTTTGGCAACCAGCCGCCCGGGCCGCGGACACGACCTGCTCGGGAGACTGGGGCCTGCCGACGACCCTGCCCCGCTCGCGAGGCATCTGGCTGATGTCGGCATTTTGGCAGAAGCTGCACTGGAAATTGCATCCCACCGTCGCCACAGAGAAGCTCAGGCTGCCGGGCAGGAAGTGGAACAGGGGCTTCTTCTCGATCGGGTCTACCGCCGTGGCGACAGGACGGCCGTATACGAGGGTGTAGAGCGCGCCTTCCCGGTTCTCACGCACTCCGCAGAGACCCGCTTCGCCTGGGGCGATGCGGCAGTGGTGAGCGCAGAGGAAGCAATGGACCCGCGGGCCGCCTCGCCATTCCTCCCAGAGCGCCGCCCGTGTGACACCTGACGCCTCGCCACTTTCCACCGCTTGGTCCTCCCCCCGAGCCGACGGGTGGTCTCTGATCACCGGCTCAAAGCATTCCTGTTTCCACCTTTTCATTTCTTAGTACCCGCGATGGCAGGAGGCAAACAAGAGAGTCTCACGGTCTCCGCTCCGGTTGCCGAGCGGTGAGCGAGAGCCGGTGGGCTAGGGGGTGAGTCAGTGGCGATGAGTCGGCGGCGACGAGCTAGGACGGCGATTCAGAGATCGGCGGTGTGCGAAGGCCGGGCTCCGATCAGCCTGCGCCGGGCACGGGTCAAAGGTGACAGGCCCTGGAACCCCCAATTCAACGTGTATTCCTTGGGGTTGAGCTCGTGTTCCACGGTGCCGTGCTCCAGCAGGGACACCAGGGTGTCCCGCGTCGGCAGGGCGTCGACCACCACGTAGACCAGACCCACCTCAGCGGCCCGGTGCGCGTCGCTGCCCGCCCCCTGCGGCTTGCCCAGCCGCTGCGCCAGACGGTAGGCCTTCCGGGAGCACCAGGGGCCCAGCGAGCGACCGTTGACGACCTCGATGATGTCGGACTGCGCCGCGATCCTCTCCCGCTCGCGCGGGTCGATGGCTCCGCGGCGCGGCCAGTCGTAGGGGTGAGGTAGGTAGACCAGCCCCCCCTGGGCCCGTATCCGTTTGATGGCTTCGTCTATCGGGATACGAGCAGGGATCTTCTCAGCGACGTAAAGGCCGATGACTTCACCAGCTTCGGTGGACAGTTCGATACCCGGGATGACCATGGGCAGAGAGGGATCGGATCTCGCAAGACTCGCGGCCTCGCGGGCGCCATCGACGGTGTCGTGGTCGGTGATCGCGATACAGGAGATCCCTCGCGCGGCCGCCTCTGCGAGAAGCTCGCGTGGAGACAGCAGGCCATCAGGAGAGATGGCCGTATGATTGTGAAGATCCAGCCTGAGGCCGGAGCCATCCATGCTCACACGTCCGGGAAGGAGCCGCTGATGCGCCGCCGTCTGCGGTCGCGCAGGACCCGCTTGCCTCCTCCTTCGGTCAACTCGCGCCGTTCACCCTCGCGCCGGTCGATGATGACCTCGACTCCCTCCACGCCCTCGAAGCGTTTCTTGAACTCTTCGTAGTACTTATCCGCGAGTTCGCGGGGAATCACGTAGTAGATCACGCGGCGCCTCCTCCAAAGCTCTGATAAGTTCTATGATAATGTCTGCTGCCTCGGTGTCCAAGAGTCATGAGCTTTCATACTAGCGTATGGCTGATACGCCTGATACTACAGAAGAAAGCGCGGCGGGACCGCTTCTCAAGAACCGATACCGGCTGGGACGGGTCTTGGGACGCGGCGGCATGTGCATCGTGTACCAGGCGTGGGACACCCGGTTGCAGCGGAACGTGGCGGTGAAGCGCCTCGAACCCCCACTGAACGAAGATCCCCGCACTCGGGCCAGGTTCGATCGTGAAGGCCGGGCGCTGGCCCAACTCTCGCATCCCAACCTGGTGACCCTCATAGACCGGGGATCGACCGAGAACGAAGACTATCTGGTCTTCGAATACGTCGAAGGCCGCTCTCTCAAGGAGCTGACCCGCGAAGGTCCCTTGGGCTTCGCCGAAGCGGGCCAGATCGCGGGGCAGGTGGCCGAGGGACTGGCGGCCGCTCACGCGGCGGGGATAGTGCACCGGGATATCAAGCCCCAGAACATCCTCATCGACCGGAACGGCCACGCCAAGGTGAGCGACTTCGGCATCGCCACCGGACCTGATTGGACCCGGGTTACGCGCGCCGGCTCGATCATCGGCAGCGCCCGCTACATGTCCCCCGAGCAGATCAGAAGCAAGCCCGTGGATGCCCGCACGGACATCTACTCGCTCGGAGTGGTCATGTACGAGATGCTCACCAGCCATCCCCCCTTCGACGGCACGAACATGCCGGAGATCGCCCGCCAGCATCTCAACAATCCGCCGCCACCGCTGTCCGATATTCGAGGCGACCTGCCGGCCGGGCTCGAAAAGGTCGTCATGCATTGCCTCGAGAAACTGCCCGAAGACAGGTTCGTCTCCATGGACGAGCTGATGGGTGCCCTCGTCGGGCTGGGGCTCTACGCCCCCCAAAGCGTGGCTGAGGTGGCTCCTCCGCACAAGCGCCCGCAGAGGCGCAGCACCGGCGACGAGCGCAGGCCGCGCCACGTTGCCGGTGGAGCATCCGACGACTCGTACTCGGGGACCGGGGAAGATGCCGGCGACGCCGGCTGGCAACGCGACTTTGTTCGGGCCCGGGCCCGCAAGAAGCGGGCCACGCGCAGATGGAAGATCCTGGGAACGCTGGCCGCCATCGTGGTCATCGTCGCAGTGGCGCTCGTACTCCTTTGGCCGGACGGCGGCGCCCCTGCCGTCGTCGGCCTCACGCTCACCCAGGCACAGGAGCTGGCGGCAGATGCGGGGATGCAGGTGGAGGTAGCCGCCGAGGTGCCGTCCTTCGACGAGCAGGCCGGCATCGTGTTGGAGCAGGACCCTGCGCCCGAAGCAAAGGCCGAAGACGACGTGCTTCGATTGACCGTCACCAGAGAACCCACACCTGTGGCGGTGACCGAGATACAGGATTACGACCCCGAGGGTGACGAGACGGAGAATCCCGATACGCTCTCCAACATGACCGACGGCAAGGAGAGCACGAGCTGGACCACCGAGCTCTACCGGTCGAGCGAGTTCGGGGGGCTCAAGAGCGGTGTCGGCTTCGACTTCACCCTGGAAGAGGAAGCCACGATCATCGAGATCGTGTCGCCCGTCGAAGGGTGGAAGGGCGAGCTACTGCAGAACATAGAGTCCGGCGCTGCCGCCCGGCTGGCTACCCTTGATGGCGATGCGAACCAGATCATCACCCTGCGCGAGACGATCACCTCAGGGAGGATGTGGTTCACGGAGTTGGCGAAGCTCACCGAGGACCGGTGGGGCGTAGAGGTATCGGAGCTACGCTTCTACCGCTAGCACCCGCTGCCACGCGCCTTGGTACCCGGCGCACCCCCCCGCGCCCTGATACGCGCGTCCCCCACCGCGGCCTTGGCATGCTTGGCACGTGCGGCGCCTGCGGCGCGCATGGAGGCGCTATTCGATCGTGAATTGGGTGTTGCCCGCCCACCAGAGCCCCAAGACCACCGCAGCCGTGACAATGATCGCTGCTGCGAGAAAGAGCCAATCAGAGGTACGTACCACCATGCGTTCCCGGTAGGTCCGGTCCGGCAGAGCGCCGAAGGCCCGGGCATCCATGGCTACCGCCACCCTCCCGGCTTTGCGCACTGCCCCGGCAAGCAGTGGGATAGAGTAGCGACGAATGCGTGACCACAAGTGCAGAAAGCCCGTCCTCTCCCGCACTCCCCGCACGCGCTGCGCCGCGCGTATGGTCTGGTAGTCGCTTTGGAACACCGGGAGCATGCGATACCCCACCATGGTCCCGTAGGCCACCCGGTAGTTCAGACGGACTTGATGCACCAGGCTGAGGATGAGGCGCTGCGGCTCGGTGGTCTTGACGAACACGATGGAAAGCAGAGCGAAGCACAGCAAACGCACCCAGAGGGTGACGGCCGCCCATAGAGCCGGACCGGTGATCTTGATCGGACCGATGTAGAAGAGCGCGGCAGAGGCGGCATTCTCTTTGTTGAAGAAGATGTTGGCCAGGAAGATGGCCACGCCGGCGATCACGAACACCCACAGGGGACGCAGCAGAGCCCGTGTGCTCAGGCTTCCGAGAAGGCGGCCGGCCAGGAAGATGATGACGAAAAGCACCGCCGGCGTGACGGGGTCGAAGATGAAGGTGAGCGCCAGGGCGATCAGGATCACGGCAAGCAACTTGACGCTCGGATTGCGCCGGGCCAGGTAGCTCGGGGGCGTCATCCCCCACAGCGGCTGGTCCGCGGCCTGGTCCGCCGAGGGGTGGTCTGGAGCCCGAGCCGGCATCAGTCCTTCCCCTCCCCGACGAGGGCTCGAGGGCTCTCGTCAGCCAAGATCCCTTGAGGCGCGGTCCCCGCGGCCGGGGTCCCCGCCGCTTCCAGGAAGGCCTCGACGGTCAGAAGACCCTCAGGGGTCCCGGCCAGAGCGCGTAGCCCCGCGCACACGCGCCCCAAGGCGGGGACCGCCAGGCCCGAGGCTACGACCAGCTCCGGCTGGGAGAAGAACCCATCCGGACCGCCCTGGTATACAGCCCGGCCCTCGCTGAGCACGAGGAGCGATCCCGCGTGCTCCGAAACAAGGCGCATGTCGTGACTGACCACGGCCACCGTGCCTCCCTCGGCCCGGAACTCCTGCATCATCGCCATCAGGCGGGCTGCCTGGAGCTCATCCTGGCCGAGAGTAGGCTCGTCCAGGATAAGAGCGGACTGCCCCCGGATGAGCATGGCCGCCACGCTCAGCCTGCGCTTCTGGCCCTGGCTCAGGGAGAACGGGTTGGCTTCCGCCAGGCGCAGCAGTTCCAGGCGCTCGAGCCACTCATCCACCAGTTCCCGTTGCTGGACCGTGAGATAGGTGCTCCCCTTGCGGCCGGCCTTCGGCGAGAGACTGAAGGCCAACTCCCCCGACACCGTGTCGCTCACGAACTGGTGCTCTGGATTCTGAAAGACGTAGCCCACCTGATCGCTCAAAGCCCAGGGCGACATACCGGCCACGTCCCTTCCGTCCAAGAACACGGTGGCCGTTGGCGGCTCCAGGACCCCCGTCAGCAGGGAGGCTAAAGTGCTCTTGCCGGCCCCGTTCTCTCCCGCGATGGCGAGAAGATCGCCTCGCCTGATCGAGACGGAGATGTCGGCGAGGGCTCTGTGGCCGTCGGGATATCGGAAACTCAGATCCCTGGCCTCCAGGTGGCTCTCCCCACGCTCGAACGGGGAGGCCTGCCTCCACTCCGATCCCCGCTGCCGAGCGAACCGACGCAACCGGTCCGCCAAGCCCGGGGTCTCGGCCAGAGCGTTCACGGTGTCTCCGATGCTTAGCGGGCGCCCGGGCACGCCCCAGGCCGCCTCGCGCAGCGCCGCGACCAGTTCGGCCGTCTGCGGCAGCCACACCCCGGCACCGGAAAGGCTGGAAGAGCCCTCGTAGAAGGCTTCGGCCGGATCTCCCCGAAAGAGCATGTGTCCCTCGGGGGAGAGCACCAGCACGCTGTCCACCCAGTCGATCAGCTCGTCAAGGTTGTGCTCGATTATCACGATGGAGCGCTGCCCGTCTTTCGCCAATCGCCGCAGGAGACGGAACAGCTCCGAGGTAGCTCGAGGGTCGAGGTTCGCGGAGGGCTCGTCCAGAACGAGCAAGCGTGGCCCCATCGCCAGGACAGCGGCCAGGGCCACCCGCTGCTTTTCACCCCCCGACAAGGTGGCAAGGCGACGGTGCCGATGCCCCTCCAGACCTACCCAATCAAGGGCCTGGTCGATGACAGATTCTATCTCTTCCGGAGGACGACGCAGGTTCTCCAGCCCGAAGGCGATCTCGTCCTCGACCGTGAGCGTGCAGAACTGGGCGTCGGGGTCCTGGAAGACCAGTCCGGTCTCCTGAGCCAGCAGGTGGACCGGAGTATCGCCAACCACCAGCCCGGCCACGACCACCTGGCCGGAGTAGTCGCCGTCGATCAAGTGCGGTATCAGCCCATCTAGACACAGGGTCAGCGTGCTCTTGCCCGATCCGCTAGGTCCCAGCATCAGCACGGTCTCGCCCGGGGACACCGCGAAGGAAAGGTCGACCAGCGCAGGCTCGACCCGGGTAGCGTAGGTGAAGGAAAGCCCGGTGGCAGCGACGGCCGAGCGAGAAGCAGGCGTGATCAGATCCTCTTCACCCTTCCTTCAGAGATAGCGAGGCCGGAAAGGACGCCGGTCCTGGCAAGGGCATCGCCGAGCAGTCGCGACACGAGTCCACCCAGCACCACGGAACTGATGATGGCGAGAATGGCCGCCACCCCGATGCTGCCCCAGGTGTAGGTGGCGTAGTAGCTGTAGAGGAAGGTGTCGAGGAGGATGCTGAGGGCTCCGGCCAGCGCAGCCGCTCCCAGGAGGACCATCCCCCCGAAGCGCTTCCAGCGGAAGCCGGCGAAAACGAGTTCCGCTCCCGCTCCCTGAACAAGACCACTCGCCATGGTCAGAATGCCCCATTGATTCCCCAGAGCCATGCTGACGAAGGCCGCCACCAGCTCGCCGAGCAGAGCCGCGCCGGGCCGCCGGATAACGTAGGGGACCAGCAGACCCCCGATCATCCACACGCCGATGAGGGCGTAGGAGAAGGGGAACGGGATCAATTGAAAGAAGCTGGACCAGAGCAGGCCCCATCCCCAGAAGACGACCCCGACTGCGACAGCCAAAACGGCCGCCACCACGAGTTCTCGGGTTGTCCAGTCTTTGACGGACACTAGCGTAGCGCCTCCGGATCTCGGGCTGCGGCGCCTCCCCGGGCCGCGCCTCCTCGGGCCGCGCCTGTGGGGGCGGCGCCTAGGGGGGCCACGCCTGCGGGGGCCGCGCGTCCCGCCGAGAGGTCGCGCTGGATCTCCCCGACTAGTTCGTCCGTGGGCATGCCCGCGGCCAACGTGGCTGTCAGGACGGCGGGGCCCTGGCGCTGCGCGGCGCGAAACGCCGCCCGCAGCGCCGCGAACACCTGGTCCTCACTGCCGGACAACAGCGTGCTGAGGTTCCCGACCCGTACCGTGCAGCCCTCGGCGCCCGCGACCCCGATAGCCGCCTGGACCGGGCCGTCTATGTCCTCTTGTCGCAGCGGGTAGACGGAAAACTGGCAGCCCACGATCTCTTCGCTCATGTATCCCGGCCTGTCCCCCGGCCGGTCGGATGTCTCACCGTGCATCTCCGACATGGCTGGCTACCTCCCGCGGTAGTGGATAAGAAGAAGCACGCCCTCGCCGTGGGTCACCCGAGCTGTTTCCCCGATCATGGCGTTGCTGACCCCTCTCGTGGCCGATTGGGAAAGCGGCTGGCGAGCGAGCGGATAGAGCAGGCCCTCGGTCCAAACGTCCTCGACCCTGAGCGTCAGCGGTAGAAGGGAGACCGTGTCGCCGCATTCCCCGCTGAAGCTGCTGTCCCCCTTGACCAGGAAGGCCTCGTGCCAATCGTCGACCATGCGCACTCTGGCAGCCGCCAGCCACGGGGACGAGAGAAGCAGGAGATTCCCCACCAGATGATCGAGGCGTGGGCCGCCCAACGCCCCATAGACCGTGATGTCGTCTGCGCCCCGTTCCGTCACCAGGCGCAGTGCCGCTTCGGTGTCGGTCTCGTCTTTGGCCGTAGGGAGCAATGACACCTCCACCCCCTGGGCCTCGAGGGCCTCGCGAGTACGGATGGTGATGGAGTCGAGATCGCCCACCAGCAGACCCGGTACCAGACCCTCCTTTGCCAGCGCTTCGGCTCCGCCGTCGACCGCCACCAAGAGATCGGCGGAGGCCAGGGCGGTAGCGTCCAGCCGGGCCGTCAGACTGGATCCTGCGACTACGGCGACACGCATGGCTAACTCCCGCTTCGAGCATCGGAGAGCGGGGCGTTCTGAGCGGAAAGGCGCCGGCGCCTTCAGAAGGCGAACGGGCGAGTGCGGATCACCGTTACTTCCCTTCGCTGGCATTACCCAGATCAGGTTCGCAGGGTCTGTGGCAGGGCCACACTCTCAGCTGCAACGCTCCCCTAGCAAGGTATGTGGAATGCCGGAGGATTATAGCATTCCAGGGTACGTACTGCTCGAGACCGGGCACCCCAGTAGCAGCGCTCATGTATAATGTCTGCGTTTGTGCCGGTTGTCCGAGCCCGGCGACGTCTCTCCGATGTAGTGTTCCTCAGTAGGTCGTATCGACTGCCGAGAACACGAGCGTTGCGGTCAGACGTTGCGATCTTCACTCGCACCCGAGTACCTCTTTCGGCGCCGATCACAGTGAGTTCGCCCGAGCGCTTTGGGCTGAGCTGGATGGGGGGTTGGTGAGAACGCAGTCACTGGCCGTCGAGCGGCCCGTCCCGGGGCTGAAGAAGCTCCCGGCGACGCCTCTTGGCCTCGATCACCGCCCCTTTCTAGTCGGACACGACACCGGTACCGTTCACGCAAAGACGCCTAGCGACTCGGGTCTGACCAGTAGGGCCATGATCCATCACGCATCCGTCGAGCGGCGCCTAATGACACGGGGGAAGGAGTGATGGTGTCCACGACCAAGGACGACCGCACGACGAGCTCTACGGAACACAGCTTGACAGAGATCCGCTGGCACGCCAGAGGTGGCCAAGGGGCCGTCACCGCGGCCAAGATGGTGGCAGAACTGGCGCTGGGCCAGGGCAAGCACTTCCAGGCCTTCCCCGAGTACGGCCCTGAGCGCTCGGGAGCCCCGATCGTCGCCTTCACGCGGGTGAGCGACGAACCCATCCAGCTCTACTGCGGTGTCGAGCATCCGGGCATCGTGGTGGTGCTCGATCCGTCTTTGCTCGGCACGATAGACGTCACCAAGGGCGCCCCTGACGACGCGATCCTGCTTGTCAACAGCGAGATGACGCCGGCCGAGCTGCGGAAGCACTACAAGCTAAAGGGCGGCCGCCTCTTCACCATCGAGGCCACCCGCATAGCCACCGAGACGATCCGCCGGCCCATCCCGAACACGCCCATGGTCGGCGCTCTCACCCGCATAACCGGACTTTTCCCGATCGACAAGGTGGTCGAATTCCTGCGCGTCGATTTCGGCAAGAAGTTCCCTCCCAAGGTGGTGGAGGGCAACATCTCCGCCATCACGCGAGCCTACGAGGAGGTCAAGGGCGAATGAGCCCCGCGAAGAAGCCCCAGTGGGATGTCAGTGACATCGACACGTGGGGGCCCGACAAGCACGAGCTCGGAGCGACCATCCCCGTGTCGGGGAACTCCGAGGAGGTCGAGACCGGCGGCTGGCGCTCGATGATGCCGGTCATAGATTCCGAGGCCTGCAGCGGCTGCATGCTCTGCTACTTCTACTGCCCCGACGCCTCGATCATCATCGAGGACGGCAAAGCAGTGGGTATCGATCTCAAGCACTGCAAGGGCTGTGGCATCTGCGCCAAGGAATGCCCGACCGATGCCATAGCCATGCAGACCGACGAGAAGGAGTGACGAGGTGGGCGGAGACAACACCGGCACGCTCGCCGTCACCGGCAACGAAGCGGTAGCGGAGGCGATGCGCCAGATCGACCCGGACGTGGTGTGCGCCTATCCCATCACTCCCCAGACCGAGGTAGTGCAACTCTACGCGCAGATGGTAGCCGACGGTAAGGTGACGTCCGAGTTCGTCACGGTGGAGTCGGAGCATTCGGCCATGAGCGCCGTGATCGGCTCCGCGGCCGCCGGCGCACGGACGATGACGGCCACCTCCTCCCAGGGCTTCGCCCTGATGTGGGAGCTCCTCTTCGTGGCCTCGAGCTATCGGCTACCCATCGTGATGACCACGGTCAACCGCGCTCTCAGCGGGCCGATCAACATCCACTGCGATCACAGCGACACCATGGGAGGCCGAGACTCCGGCTGGATCCAACTCTACGGCGAGGACCACCAGCAAGCCTACGACAACTGCATCCAGGCCATCCGCATCGCCGAACATATGGACGTGCGCACGCCGGCCATGCACATGTACGACGGTTACGTCATCAGCGGAGCCATCGGCCCGCTGGTGATGCTGCCGGATGAACAGGTCCAGGACTTCATCGGTCCTTTCCGGTCCGTCAACCCGCTGCTCGATACCAAGCACCCTGTCACCGTAGGCCCGTTCGACGGGCTGCACGGCTGGTACTTCGAACACAAGGTCTCGCAGAACCGAGCGATGGACCGGGCTTTCAAGGTGATCCAAGACGTGGCCGACGAGTATGCGGAGCTGAGCGGACGCCACTATGGCCTCCTCGATCCCTACCGCCTCGAAGACGCCGAGATCGCCATAGTCGTGGTCGGCTCCACAGCCGGCACCACACGCATGATCGTGGACAAGCTGCGAGCGAGAGGCGTGAAGGCCGGAATGGTCCGGGTGCGCGTGTTCCGTCCGTTCCCATACGACGCCTACGCGCAGGCCCTGGCGCACGTGAAGGTGGTCGGAGTGATGGATCGAGCCGACTCCTTCGGCGCCCAGGGAGGTCCCGTGTTCCTCGAGATCCGCGCGGCCCTGTACGATAACGAGCCGCGTCCGCAGGTGCTGCCGTTCATCTACGGCTTGGGCGGGCGCGACATCTTCCCCGACAACATCGAGCAAGCCTTCTCCGTCTTGGAGAAGGCGGCCCAAAGCAGGGAGCGAGCGTCCGTCGAGCGCCGCTATCTCAACCTGCGCAAAGACTGAGGGAGCCCACATGGCACGCGACAACGGTCACAAGGAAAAGGGCTCGGCGCTGTACGAGGTCCTGAAAGGGATCGACTTCGAGCGCCGGCAGCTGGTCGGCAAGCAGGCGGGCACCGGTCTCTTCGACCTGGCCCGTAATGAGGATGGCGGATACCGCTGCTATGCCTGCACTCTCTGCGAGCGGGCCTGCCCGGTGGACTGCATCGAACTGGAATACTGCCCCGAGTTCCCGGAACAGCCGTTCGACATAGAGGCCGCCCGAGCCGCGGCCCTGGCCACCCTGCCGGGAGAGAGCTGCGGCGCGGCTTCCGCCTGCGTCATGGGTGAGGCACCGGCAGGCTTCCAGCCAGAGATCGACATGAAGCTGTTCGATCCGGTGATCGCCGGCATCCGCTCGGGATCGGGATTGGTGGAAGCCCTGCACGCCACCCAGGAAGCCTACGGCTATCTGCCTCGCTTGGCCCTCGAAGCCATCGCGGATGAGATGCACCTGCCTTTCTCGCGGATCTATGGTGTGGCCAGCTTCTACAGTCAGTTCCGGCTGAGACCGGTGGGTAAGCATGTCATCGACGTCTGCATGGGCACCGCCTGCCACGTGGCCGGGGCGCCACTGGTAGTGGAGGCGTTCAGCCAGGAACTCGAGATCCCGATCGGAGGGACCACTCCCGACAACCTTTTCACCCTGCAGACAGTGAACTGCGTAGGCGCCTGCGCCCTGGCCCCGGTGGTGCGGATCGGGAACGACGAGACCTTCGGCCGCATGGGACCCACTGAGGCCCGTCGACTGGTGCGCAGGCTGCGGAAGGCGGAGGTGGGGTCATGAGCGCCGGCAGCACCTCGCACGGCGGCGCGCGCGGCGGCGCCACCAACGCGAGCGGCAAGAGCGCCCGCGCCGCGGCCTCGAAAGCCAGGGCCGACAGGATCGACGCGGCGCTGAAGGCCGCCGCCGACCCGAACGACCTATCTAGCCGATGACGGCAAGACCGAGATACGGGTCTGTGCCGGCACCGCCTGCCACGCCTCCGGCCGGGTAGCCCTGCGCAAGGCACTTGAGAAGGCGCTGGCCGAGCGCGGCCTCGGCGACAGGGTGACCATCGTCGAGACCGGTTGTCATGGTTTCTGCGAGCAGGGGCCCATCATCGTGCTGCGTCCGCAGGGCATCTTCTACCCCCGTCTGGAGCCCAAAGACGTAGAGGAGATCATAGAGACGAGCGTGGTGGGAGACGGCGTCGTCGAACGGCTGCTATACCAGCACCCCCGGTCGGGCGAACCGCTCGCGCTCGAGAAGGACATCCCCTTCTACTCCTTGCAGAAGCGGATCGTACTGAGCCTCAACGGCAAGATCGACCCCTTCTCCCTGGACGACTACCTAGCCCATGGCGGCTACTCAGCACTCGCCAAGGTGCTCAAGGCCGGCGACCCGGAGGCCAGTCATCGACGAGATCGACAGAAGCGGTCTGCGCGGCCGCGGCGGCGCCGGATTCCCGACGGGTCGCAAATGGCGGGGCTGCCGGGCGAACCCCGGCGAGAAGCACTACGTCATCTGCAACGCCGACGAGGGCGACCCCGGCGCATTCATGGACCGCTCGGTGCTCGAAGGTAACCCGCACAGCGTGATCGAGGGCATGATCATCGCCGCCTACGCGATCGGCTCCGACAACGGTCCGGTGGAAGGCTATGTATATGTGCGCCATGAGTACCCCTTCGCGGTCGAGCGGCTGCGCTGGGCGTTGCAGCAAGCCCGCCTGAGGAACCTCCTCGGTGAGGACATCCTCGGTTCGGGCTTCGCGTTCGACATCCGCATCAACCAAGGGGCCGGCGCCTTCGTCTGCGGCGAGTCCACGGCCCTTACCGCCTCGATCGAGGGGTTGCGGGGCATGCCCAGGGGCAAGCACATCCGCACCGTGTCCCACGGTCTCTGGAACCAGCCCACCAACCTCAACAACGTGGAGAGCTACGCCAACGTGCCCTGGATCGTCAATCACGGCGCCGAGGCGTTCGCTTCCCTGGGTACGGCCACCAGCAAAGGCACCAAGATCTTCTCGCTCACGGGCAAGGTGGTGAATGGAGGTCTCATCGAAGTGCCCATGGGCGCCACCTTGCGCGAGGTCATCTTCGACATCGGCGGCGGCATGCTGCCCGGCCGTCATTTCAAGGCAGTGCAACTCGGAGGACCGTCGGGGGGCTGCCTGCCCGCGTCTCTGCTCGACGAGCCGATCGATTTCGAGAGTCTGCTCGCGGCCGGTTCCATGATGGGCTCCGGAGGCATGGTCGTGGTCGACGACACCACCTGCATGGTCGATTTTGCCAAGTTCTTCCTCAAGTTCACGGCCGAGGAGAGTTGCGGGAAATGCGTGCCCTGCCGCGTCGGCGCCACCCGCATGCTCGAGATCCTGGAGAGTATCTCGTCCGGCCGAGCCACAGCGGCCGACATAGATTCGCTGGAGGTGTTGGCTGAGGACGTCGTGGAAGGCTCGCTCTGCGCCCTGGGCGGGAGCGCACCCAACCCAGTGCTATCCACGCTACGCTACTTCAGGGATGAGGTGATGGCCCACGCCGAGGAGCACCGCTGCCCGGCGAGGGTCTGCCGTCCTCTCATCCGCTACAAGATCGACAAAGACGCCTGCACCGGCTGTCGCGCCTGCCTCACCGCCTGCCCCACCGGTGCGGTGAGCGGGGAGCGGAAACAGGTCCACGTCATCGATCAGAAGCTCTGTATCAAGTGCGATGCCTGCCGGCAGGCGTGCCGGTTCGACGCCGTCCGGGTGGAGACGGGCACACGGGCGCTGGCCGAAGGGAGGGTGAGGTGAGCACGCGTACCAAGACCGCCCTGAAGCTCACGATCGACGGCAGGATCGTTCAGGCGCAACCGGGTGAGACCGTCCTGGACGTCGCCCGCCGGGAAGGGATCGACATACCGGCGCTGTGCCACATACCGGGTACCCCGGCCTGGGGGGCCTGTCGACTGTGCCTGGTGGAAGTGGAGGGACTCACCAAGCTCCAAGCTGCCTGCACCACATGGGTGCAAGAGGACATGGTGGTGAAGACCGACACCCCGCGAGTGCGGGCCAGGCGCACGAGCTATCTCAAGATGTATCTCTCCGACCACAACGCATATTGCGAAGCGCCCTGTACGCACGCCTGTCCCACCCACATCGACATCCCCGCCTACCTGGCCGCCCTGGCTTCCGGCGACGCCGCGGGAGCGGCGACGCTCGTACGCGAGGAACTGCCCTTCCCCGGCATCCTGGGACGGATCTGCCCGCGCTACTGCGAGCCCGTCTGCAGACGAGGCCAGATCGACGAACCCATCGCCATCTGCGCCCTTCATCGAGCCGCCGCCGATCACTCCTCGGGGGCACGTCTTGCCTCGGGGGCGACCAGCGGCAAGCGGGTGGCCGTCATAGGCGCCGGCCCGGCCGGTCTCGCAGCCGCCTGGTTCCTTGTGGAGCGCGGGCACCGGGTCACCCTCTACGACATGAGCGAGAAGCCGGGAGGATCGCTCCGGTATACGATCCCCGAGTTCCGTCTGCCGGAAAAGGTGCTCGACAAAGAGCTGCAGCCTTTGTGGGACGCGGGCGCGCGTTTCGTGGGTGGGTCCAAGCTCGGGTATGAAGTCGATCCGGATGGGTTGTTCGATGCAGGGGTCGAGGCAGTCATCATCAGCGTGGGCAGCGAGGAGCCGTCCGTGCCGGCCGTCCCCGGCGGAGACGCGGCCCTGAACGGCCTGGAGATCCTGAGAAGGGTCCGCGAAGGTCATCCCGTGCGATTCGCCGACCAGACGGTAGTCGTCGGCGATGGGGTCGCGGCGCTCGACGTCGCCCGCACCGCGCTGCGCGCGGGCGCCATGGACGTACTGGTCGTCGCTCCACACGAAGAAGACGCCATTCCTGCTGGGATCCGGGATCTCAGCGCCGCCCTTGAAGAAGGTGTCAGGTTCGAGTTCGGCGCGCTGATCAAGAGAGTGAACGTAGCCGCGGGCAAGGTGATGGGCGTCACGTGCGCCCGCATCGCGTGGGATGAGGGCGCGAGCCGGGAGATCGAGGGCTCCGACTTCGAGGTGACAGGAGCCACCGTGGTGCTGGCGAGCGATCCGCCGCCGGCCTCCTCCGGGGGGCGCCTGCAAGCCCATCCCTTCACCGGGCGGACGTCCCGTGAGGGAGTCTTCGCCGCCGGTGATGCCGTCACCGGGGCAGAGTCGGTGATCCACGCCGTGGCTGGGGGTAAGCGCGCCGCTCTAGCGGTCGACGCCTGGCTGCGAGGACATGACCTAGCGGCCTTGGAGGCAAGACTGGAAGCGTACGGTCGCCTGCCGTATCTTCAACAGCTCGGGGATGCCCCCGAGATCGGGGACCTTGGCCGACGCTTGGCCGAACGAAGCCCGGTCTGGCTGAAGATGGGCGCGAGCGCCGAGCCGGCGGCTCGCGCCACCATGCCCAAGGCCGGCAAGGCCAAGCGTCTGTCCAGCGTGGAGGTCGAGGTGGAGAAGGGATTCAGTCTCGCCGCGGCTCGGGCCGAGGCCGAGCGCTGCCTGCAGTGCGTCTGTCCCAGCCTGGGTGAATGCGAGCTGCAGCGCTTGGGGACTGAGTACGAGATCACCGCCAACGACCTGGTCACCGGTGGCAGCCGAGTGCGGGTGGTCCAGCCGCAACACGAGCATCCGTTCATCAGGCGCGACATGAACCGCTGCATCGCCTGTGGGCGCTGCGTGCGAGTGTGCCGCGACGTGGCCGGTCCCGCCTGCTACGACTTTACCAGCAGGGGCTTCAACATCAACGTCGACACGCCTTACGGCGAAGCTTTGCAGTTGGCCGACTGCATCACCTGCGGCCGCTGTGTGACCACCTGTCCCACCGGAGCGCTCACTTTCAACGAGAGACAGTTGAGCTCCTTCCGCGTCGATGAGAGTCGCTGCATCATGTGCAGAGAGTGCGTGGAAGTCTGCCCGGTGGATGCCATCCAGGAGACCAACCATTTCGAGGACGCCCGCCGTAAGTGGCTCGAGTTGGTCGCCCAGGGCAGCCAGTTGGCCGGTGGGCATCGCATGTGTGCCGGGTGCGGCGCGCCTCTCGTGGTCAGACAGGTGCTCATGGGAACCAGCGATCCGGTGGTGGTCAGCGCGGCCACAGGATGTCTCGAGGTGAGTACCTCGATCTACCCGTATACCTCGTGGAAGGGCAGCTTCATCCACACCGCTTTCGAGAACTCCGCGGCCACCTTGAGCGGGGTCGAGACCGCCTTCAGGGCTCTCAAGAAAAAGGGGCTCATCGACGAGAACGTCAAGTTCATCGCCTTCGGCGGCGATGGCGGCACTTACGACATCGGGCTGCAATCGCTCTCCGGCGCGATGGAGCGCGGTCATCGGATGCTCTACGTCTGCTACGACAACGGCGCCTACATGAACACCGGCTTCCAGCGCTCCGGGGCGACCCCCACAGGCGCCTGGACGACAACCAGCCCGGTGGGGGAGGAATCGGCCGGCAAGTTGCAGCATCGCAAGAACCTTACCGAGATCCTGATCGCTCACGGTCTCGAGTATGTGGCCCAAGCCTCGCCGCACGATCCGCGGGACTTGGTGCGCAAAGCGGCGAGGGCGCTGGCCGTCGACGGTCCCACCTTCCTCAATGTCCTAGCGCCTTGCCCGCGTGGGTGGCGCTCAGACGGCGCCGAGAGCGTCGACCTGGCTCGGGAGGCCGTCAACACCTGCTTCTGGCCGCTGTTCGAGTTTGTGGAAGGGGAATACCGGCTCACGTACCGGCCCCACTACAAGCTGCCGCTCGTACCCTGGCTCAAACGACAGGGCCGCTTCGCCCACCTCTTCCAGCCGGCCAACGAGTGGGCTCTGCGTCACCTGGAGGACTGGGTGGACGAGGAGTGGGAAAAGCTGCTGCGCAAGTGCCAGGAGCCCAGTGAGGCCGAATGGCAGGCGTACCTGCAGGCCAATGGGTGTCTTCTGCGCTGATCCGGGCGCTCGCGGGCGAGCGCGTCGCTTGTTAACGCCCGCGAGCGCAGCAGACCAGAAGGGCGAGTCCGAGGACTCGCCCTTCTTCGTGCGGTGTGACGGAACGCGAGCTTAGAGGTCGTTTCAGAATGACGCTTTGCCGACAGGGTGCGATCGGCGCGGGCGAGGCAAAGACGCAGGGAGCGTTCGTAGCAACGCTACAGGCGCGACCGAGGACGACGGATCACTCCGCCCAGTGCAGACCCCCCGCCCCCGGCGGCCAAGACTTCATTCTGAAACGAGCACTCAGGCCGGCGGTCTGACCGGCCGGTTGCGCGGAGCTTCGAGCCGGATACGGGGCAAGACCCGCCGGAGCGCCCGCGGTAGGTACCAACTGATCTTGCCCAGGAGCGCCATGCTGGCGGGCACCAGTATCGAGCGGATGAGGGTAGCGTCGAGAAGCACCGCGACCGCCAGGCCGAATCCCACCTGCTGGAGCATCACCAGGTTGCCCGCGGCGAAGGTGGAGAAGACCACCACCATGATCAGGGCGGCCCCGGTGATGATCCGGCTCGTGGCCTTGAGACCTACCGCCACCGCCTCTTTGCTCTTGTCGGTGCGATCGTAATGTTCCTGGATGCGGCTGAGAAGGAACACGTGATAGTCCATGCTCAGCCCGAACAGAATGCAGAACAGGAAGATGGGCACCCACGACTCTATGGTCGGTGTCTGCTGGAAGCCGAAGAGTTGATGTCCGATCCCTTTCTGAAAGACCAGCACGAGCATCCCATAAGCCGCTCCAACCGAGAGCAGGTTCATGAAGATGGCGGTGAGCGGCACCACGATCGACCTGAACACCACCATCAGCAGGATGAACGTCAGCCCCAGAACGAACGCCAGCACCGCGGGCGTCAGCTTGTTGACGAGGCTGACGGAGTCATGGTCGAGCGCGGTCTGTCCTGTCACGTACACCGACGCGCCCTGGCCGGCGAAAGCCCCGGGGATCAGGTCACTCCGTAGGGCGTCGATCGCCGCGTTCGCAGCCTCGGAATCGCTCGCCACGGCGAGTGGGGCAGTGACCAGCGCGACGTCCTCGTCCTGGTTCCAGGTCACAGTACCCGCGGTGGCAAAGTCGCCCGAGGCGCTCATACTCTCGCGCAGGGTCTCGATCGCCCCGTCGACCCCAGCCGTCCGTTCCGCGTCCACCACGATTTCGACGGGGGCAAGCACGCCCGCCGGGAAGTTGGCCACGAGCAACTCGTAGGCATCTCGCCGCTCGCCGGGAGGCAGCGTCCCCGCCCCTCCGGACGCGCCGGTCTTGAGCATGAGCGCGGGCGCGGTGATCGCCAGCAGTATGATGACCGTCAGCACCACCCCCAGGATGGGCCTGGCCATGATGCCTTTGGTGAACTTGCCCCAGAAGCCCTTGTACACGGTGAGGTGGCTGTGCACTCGCTCACCGTCGTGCTTCCTTCTGTGCCGGTGGACCAGAGGCCAGTTGACCCGGTCCCCAAGGAGACTGAGCAGGGCCGGGACAAGCGTGAGCATGGCCAGGATCGCGATCCCCACCACCAGCAGAGCGCCCGCTCCCAAGCTTCGGAACGTAGTGATGGGGATGATGAAGAGCCCACACAGGGCAAGCATGACGGTGCCCTCCGGAGAAGAGCACCGCCCGACTGGCCGAGGCCCCGGTGGCCGTGATGGCCTCGAGCTTGCTCAGGCCCTGCCGCCGCTCCTCACGGAAGCGCTCGATGATGAAGAGCGCGTAGTCGATGCCCACGGCGAGCCCGATCATCATGATCACGTTGACGATGAAGAACGATTGAGGGAGGAAGAGCCCCACCACGGCTATCACCCCCATGCTGACGAAGATGGCCACCAAGGCAAGCGCCAAGGAGACGCCGGCGGCCATCAGCGCACCGAACACGAAGACGAGAACGAGCAGGGTGATGGGGAGTCCGATCATCTCGGCCCTGGTCAGGTCCCGCTCGGCGGTAGCGGCGAATTCATGCCCGATGCTGGCCCCACCCACCGTCGCCACCGTGAATCCCTCGGAGTTCTGGGCGCGTACCGTTGCCAGATACGCTTCCATGGTGTCGCCGTTGTCAGCGGAGTCGCCCACGAACGAGACAGGGACGAGGGTGGTATGACGGTCGGCCGAGACCATCGATTCTGCCGCTATCGGATCGAAGAGGGCAGCCTGGTAGTACGTGTACGCCTGAGAGACGGTCCCGCCCTCCGCGAGCAGGGCGGCCTGGACCTCCTCGACCCTCTGCTGGAATGCGGGGTCGTCCACGGTGGCCGTGTCGGAGTGCACGAGCACGGTCTCCGCTGAAATCCCCAGTCCCGGTCATTTCCTCCGCCAGCAGGGTCTGACCTTTGACCGACTCCGGGTTGTTCAGGAACTTCATCTCGTCGCCGGTAAGCGCGCTCTTGAGACCGGGCGACGCGACGATCGCCAGCACAAGGAGGAGCACCCAAACGCCAACCACCCACCACGGGTGACGGGCGCTGAAACCGGCAAGTCTTTCCGTGGAAGGGAACTTCAGGGAAAGGAACTTCACTTCTGACCCCCGATAGAAACCAATACGGCGTCGTCCAGATCGTCCACACTTGGACTCAACGGAGGCGCGAGACGCTCCAACAACACATCCACCATCTCGGGAAGCTTTCTCATATCGAGGCTATCCCCGAATTCCAGGCTCAGCACGTGGATACCCACCATCAAAGAGACAAAGAGCATGGCCAAACCACGAGCGTCGAGTTCTGGGTCGAGGGCGCCTTGCTCCTGCGCCTGCCGGAACATACGCTCGGTCAGGAAGAGGTGGGCCTCCCGCAGTTGACGGCCGCCGGCCGGAGCATCCGCTTCTCGACGCGCTTCCGCAAGGATGGCTTCCATCACCAGGATGGTCTCCTCGCGCGTGGGCGCCTCCCTGAAGCGCTGCTTGATCGCCCATCCGGCACTGCGCAACATCTCGGCGGGAGTATCGGCGCGCTCGGCTGCCCGCGCAAAAAGGGCGCGTGTGCTCTCGCTGATGCGCTCGAACACAGCCTGTATCAAGTCGTCCTTACTGGGGTAGTAGCGGTAGATGGCCCCGACACTCAGACCGACCTCGGCGGCCACGTCGTGCATCGTGGCCTGGGCACAGCCCCTGCGAGCGAAGACACGGGTCGCAGCCGCGAGTATCTCGGCTCTGCGCGACTGGAATTCCTCAGCTGTGATTCGCACCACCTGTGACCGCCCCCTGGGTACGGACCACGGACTGGATTCAAATCGTGAATGAACGTTCATTCACGGACTGGGTGAGTTTACAGAGCCGGGTTGCCATCGTCAAGTACCGGCATCGGGAGACGTGGTGATGAGTCGTCGACCGGGCGCGGGATGGCCCGGGGAACTCCCTGGGAGAAGAGCGGGGGAGCAGGAGCGTACTCGCCGTTAGCGTTCCCGTTGTGTCATCATTGCTCCCCATGGACGACATCGAGATACGCCCCCTTCGAGAAGAGGAGTACCGTGCCGCGGTCGGCGTGGCCTGCACCGCTTTCGGTGAACTGCCGACGGAGGAAGACGAGCGGGCCCATCGTCTGGCTTTCCCCCTTGAACGAGCTCTGTGTGCGTTCGAGGGCGGCAAGATGGTGGCTACTTCCACCGTGATCTCCATGGAGCTGACCCTGCCCGGCGGGTCGACCCTGCCCGCGGGCGGTCTTACCTGGGTGGCCGTCCTCCCCACACACCGGCGGCGCGGCATCCTCCGGCGACTCGTGGCTGCGCAATTCGCCGACATGATCCGCCGCGGCGAGCCCCTGTCGGTGCTGCTCGCCTCCGAGGGCAACATCTACGGCCGCTTCGGCTACGGGGCGGCCACCAGCGTCGTCAGCTTCAGTATCGAACAGCCCTTTGCGGCTCTCGCGGTACCGGTGGACGACCCCGGCCGAGTCACCCTGCTCGACGCCGATGAAGCCGCGATCGAGTTGCCGCGCATCCACGAAAGCCTTCGCCTTCTGCAACCAGGGGCACTCACCCGCACTCCGGGCCTGTGGAGCGAGCATTTCTACGATCCCCCCGGCCACCGGGAAGGCGGAGGCGGCATGTTTCACGCCAAGCACGAGACCGTGCCCGGCGTCGCCGACGGCTACGTGAGCTACCGCATCCGGGAGGAATGGGAGGCAGCGATCCCCCTGAGCAAAGTCCTGGTGGTCGAACTGCAGGCCGTCGATGCGGCGGTCTACAGGGCGTTGTGGGATTTCGTGCTCAACACCGACCTGTGTCGGACCATATCGTTCTCCAGGGGGCGGACAGACGAGCCTCTCCGATGGCTCCTTGCCGACCCCCGGCGCTTCCGCGTGGATGCCCTGACCGACTACCTGTGGCTTTGCTTGCTCGACGTGCCCCGCACGCTCGCAGGCCGGGCGTATGGATCCGAGGGACGCTTGGTCTTGGAGGTCACGGACACCTTCCCTGTTCCCAGGACGAGTCGCTATCTCCTCAGTACCGGTCAGGGTGGGGCCGGCGCCGCCGAGTGCGGGCCGACGACAGCGGCGCCCGATCTCGCTCTCGGCCTGGATGTTCTCGGGACGGCGTATCTGGGCGGGGTCTCCTTTACCACCCTGGCGACCGCCGGCCGGCTGACCGAGCTGCGGAGAGGAGCTCTCGAAGAGGCTGACGCCATGTTCAGAACGAGCGTCGCCCCTCATTGCCTGACGGATTTCTAGGAGTCACTGTGAGTGATCACGCGCGGTTCCCTGGACACCGAGCTTCGCGGCTCAACGATGTGCGGCGGTTGCAGACCCAGGTGAGCGAAGGGGATCTTGCGCGCCTGCTCGATCTGCGTGGGGACGAGGATGTCGCCGATCTGGGCAGTGGGACGGGCTTCTACACCGACCGGGTCGCCTCCCTGACGACGGGGACGGTGTACGCGGTCGAGATCCAGCCGGAGATGAGCGACGCCTACCGGGAGCGCGGGATCCCGGCCAACGCGCGTCTGGTCGCCGGCGACATCACCGCCCTCTCGCTCGCGCCGGCGAGCGTGGACGTCGCCATCACCATCGCGACCTGGCACGAGGCGGAGGGCAGGCTCGACCTGCCCGGGTTGGTCCGGATCCTGAGGCCTCAAGGCAGGCTCGTCGTGATCGATTGGCGGAGGAATCCCGAGTCCTGGGAGAGCGGGCCGCCTGCCGACATCCGTTCTACCCATGAAGAGGTGGCCGACTCGCTCGCTCCCTACTTCGACCTGATCTCGGCCGAGGATCTGGGCCGCTTTATGTTCGCCGTCGTGGCGAGGAGGAGGTCGCAGACCGCGACCTGAGCACGTGGAAGTCATGACCGCGTGGCGATAGTGGGGCCTGAGGTCGTTGCCGGGGCAGGAGGCGCCGCATCCTGTCGCCGCCGCCGGTGATGAGGCGCCGCATCCTGTCGCCGCCGCTGCCGGGCAGGAGGCGCCGCATCCGGTCGCCGCTCGGGAGCCCGTGCCGCGGATGCCGCGGATGCCACCGCGCATGAACGAGCGCCGCAGATGCCGCCGTGCGCCGGCGCGGCCGCGCCGCCGGGGCTGGTCGCTCTCAGTCTTCCGTGTCGAAGTCCGCTGCACGCTCCCGCTTCAATCGGCCCCGCCGCCGCTTTGCTTGCAGGCGCCTCTTTTTCGTCTGATCCGACGGGACGACCGGCACGCGCTCCGGCTCCTCGGTCAGAGCTGCGCGGACAAGCTCGACGAACCGCTCCACCGCGGCATCCCGGTTCGCCAGTTGAGTGCGGTGCCGCTGGGATGCCACCCGCAGCACGCCGTCCTTGTTGATCCGCCCGGGAAGCCGGTGGCGCAGCAGCTCTCGCTGCTGCGCCGACAGAGAAGCGGATGCCTCCAGGTCGAACAGCAGGGTGACGCGGGTGTTCACCTTGTTCACGTTCTGACCCCCAGGACCGCTGCTGCGCGACGTCGTGAACGCCAGCTCCCCGTCCGCTATCTCCAGGTCCTCGGTCACCCTCAACATCTCAGACCCACGTCCTCTCGATTCGTGAGACCATCTTTGGGATGGAGCGGATCCCTCCCAACACCACCGACATCATGGTTCCAGACCGGGCCCGGGAACTCCTGCGCGACCTCTTCGACTCGATGGTGGACGCCGCGGCACCGGAGAAGCTCCTCCCGTCAAGACTACCCCCTCCGCCCGGGGGCCGCACCCTCGTAATGGGTGCGGGAAAAGCCGCCGCGGCTATGGCCAAGACGGTCGAGGACCATTGGCCGGCCCCACTCTCCGGTCTGGTCGTGACCCGCTACGGCCACGGGCTCCCATGCCGGGTGGTCGAGGTCGTCGAGGCCGGTCACCCGTTCCCCGACAGCACCGGGGAGGATGCGGCAAGACGGATGCTGGGACTCGCGCGAGACCTCACGGAGGATGACCTGGTACTGGCTCTGTTCGGCGGGGGCGGCTCGGCTTTGCTGACGCTGCCCGCACCCGAGCTGACGCTCGCCCAACTTCTGGAGGTGAACCGCGAGTTGCTGCGCTCCGGAGCCCCCATCGCGCAGGTCAACTGCATCCGCAAGCACCTATCCGCCAGCGCGGGTGGACGGCTGGCGGTGGCCTGTGCCCCCGCGCGGGTCCTCACCTTCCTCATCTCCGACGTGCCCGGCGACGACCCCGCCGTTATCGCATCCGGCCCGACTGTCGCCGATCCCACCACGTTCGCGGAAGCGCGAGCAGTCGCCAAGCGGTACGACCTGCGCCTCCCTCCGGAGGTGGAGCGCCATTTGGAGGAAGAGCGCGACGAGACCCCGAAACCCGGCGATCCGAGACTGGCAGGAGGCGAGGTGGTCTTACTGGCCACGCCCGGAGGGGCCCTGGAGGCGGCGGCGGCGCATGCGCGCGCCGCCGGCCTGACCCCCCTGGTGCTCGGCGCCGACCTGCAGGGCGAGGCCTGCGAAGTAGCGGCCGCGCACGCCGATGTTGTCCGAGCCGCATACCGGACGCGGTCGGACCGCGATCGGGAAACCCCTCTGGTCGTTCTCTCGGGCGGTGAGACCACGGTCACGGTGACGGGGGGCGGGAGAGGGGGCCGCAACACCGAGTATCTGCTCGCCTTTGCCCTCGCCCTGCGCCCGTCCGCTCGGGAGGACCCGCGCATCTTCGCCCTGGCGGCGGACACAGACGGCATCGACGGCACCGAGGACAACGCGGGCGCGTTTCTCTACCCCGACACGCTGGGACGAGCCGCCGCCGCCGGCCTCGACCCGCGGGCGTTCCTCGCGGCCAACGACAGCTACGGCTTCTTCCGGAAGCTCGGCGATCTGCTGGTGACCGGGCCCACGCGCACCAACGTCAACGACTTCCGCGCCGTCATCGTCGTCTGACTCCTGCCGAACCGCGTCGGTCCCGCCGCCCCGGTTGAACCGCCCGCTCAACTCGTCCCGCTCACGCCGTCTTCAGGATGCAGTGCCCGGAGATCGCTACCATGCCGTGGGCTTCGCAGTACCCGAGGGCGGCGTCAGACTCGGCTCCGGGCTGGAACCACACGCTATCGATGCCGGCCCCATCCGCCTCCCTCACGACAGCCTCGCCCTGCTTCGGAGGTACCACGATCAGCACGCGGTCCACCGGTTCCGGCAGCGCGGAAAGGCTCGGATAGCAGGTCACCCCCTCGATCTCGTTCGACTTCCGGTTGATCGGGTACACCTGTTTCCCCCGCATCTGTAGCGCACGAAAGGTGATGTTCCCGAACTTGGTCCGATCCTTCGAAGCGCCCACCACCGCCCAGCGCTGCCCTTTCAGGAACTCGTCTAAGCGGTCTCTATCAACCATGACCACACTCCCCTCTCCGTCGCTCGTCTGCCTGCCCCCGCTCGTCTTAGCCTCGTCTCTCCTATCCCGTCTCAGGGAGGCCACAACCTCGGCAGTAAGCTCGGCGATCGAGCGTAGGACCAGATCGGCCGCCCCTATCGCCTCCGCCGACGGGGGAAAATCGGGATTGGGCACCGCGATTACGGCCAGCCCGGCGGCAGCCGCGGCCCGTATGCCGCTCGAGGAATCCTCGACCGCGGCCGAACGCTCGGGGGTCGCGCCTAAGCGAGTGCAGGCTTCTCGATAGACGTCGGGGGCAGGCTTGCCCCGGGCCACTTCGTCCGAGGAGACCACAGCGGCGAAGTGCGAACGCAGGCCGGCCAGTCGCAGCACATCTTCGATGAGCTCAAGGGGGGACGACGACGCCACGCCCAGCCGATACTCGGTGGCCAGGCGCACGACGGCCTCGCGAGCCCCGGGGACGAGGGGCAGATCTCGGGCATACCGCTCGCGCAGCGCGCCGATCACCGCGTCGTAGATCTCTTGGTCGGACAGGTCGACGCCGCTCTGCTCGCGCATGTACGCCGCCCACTGCATGGAATTGGCTCCCATGACGGCAGGCTGGTCACGCTCGTCCCAGTGGCCACCATGGGCCAGGGCGAAGTCGCGCCGTACGGTATGCCACACCTGCTCGCTGTCGATGATGACGCCGTCCAGGTCGAAAATGACCGTCTCGATGCTCATGGCCCGGTAGGTTAGCAGAAGCGCGTATGCAATCGCTCGTCGTTTCGGCTAGAATCACCAAGAAAAGGAGGTCGGGCGTGATCGATTGGGACCAGAAGCTCGCCGGTGAGGGCCTTAGCTTCGACGACATCCTCCTGATCCCGGCAGAATCCGGGGTCCTGCCCAAAGAGACCGACGTCCGCACCCGGCTCACAAGGAAGATCAGCCTCAATATCCCCCTGCTCTCGGCTGCCATGGACACCGTGTCCGAGACGGCGCTCGCCATCGCGCTGGCCCGGGAAGGCGGGCTGACAATCATCCACAAGAACCAGCCCGTCGAGCGGCAGGCCGAGATGGTGCGCAAGGTCAAGCGGAGTGAGGCGGGGATGATCGTGGACCCCATCACCCTCCCCCTCACCGCCACGTACGGCGACGCCGAGGCCCTCATGAAGGAATACCACATCTCCGGCGTACCCATCATCTATCCCGACGGCACGCTGGCCGGCATCGTCACCAACCGCGACACCCGCTTCGAGACCGACCTCACCAAGCCCATCACAGCAGCTCATGACCTCCGAGAACCTGGTCACCGTCCCCGTGGGGACGACCCTCGACCAGGCGATCGTGACCAGTTCAAGGTCCACAAGATCGAGAAGCTCCTGGTGGTGGACGACGACTTCAAGCTGCGCGGCCTCATCACCATCAAAGACATCATGAAGATCATCGAGTTCCCCAACGCCTGCAAGGACGAACTGGGCCGGCTGCGCGTAGGCGCCGCCGTGGGTGTCGCCAAGGACACCGCCGACCGAGTCCAAGCTCTGGTAGAGGCTCAGGCCGACGTCATCTGCATCGACACCGCCCACGGTCACTCCAAGGGTGTCCTCGACGCCGTGACGGCCATAATCCGCGAGCAGTATCCCGAGATCCAACTCATGGCCGGCAACGTCGCCACCGCGGTCGGAGACCAAGGCCCTCATCGAGCGGGGCGTGAACTGCGTCAAGGTGGGCATCGGACCCGGCTCCATCTGCACCACGCGCGTAGTCACCGGCTGCGGGGTGCCGCAGATCACAGCGGTATCGGCCTGCGCGGCCGAAGCCTACAAGTACGGCATCCCCATCGTGGCCGACGGTGGCATCCGCTACTCGGGCGACGTGGTGAAGGCCCTGGCCTCCGGGGCCCACAGCGTGATGATCGGCTCCCTCTTCGCCGGCACCACCGAGAGCCCGGGCGAACGCATCCTCTGGGAAGGCCGCAGCTACAAGGCCTACCGGGCCATGGGCTCCGTGGGCGCCATGAGCGTGGGCCACAGCGCCGACCGCTACTTCCAGGAAGACCAGAAGAAGATGGTACCGGAGGGTATCGAGGGCATGGTGCCCCACAAGGGCCCTCTGACCGACGTGGTCTTCCAGTTGGTAGGCGGCCTACGGGCCGGCATGGGCTACACCGGCGCAGGCCTCCATCGAGGAGCTGCACAAGAAGGCCCGGTTCATGCGCATCTCGGCGGCAGGACTCACGGAGAGCCACCCGCACGACGTGCAGATCACCAAAGAAGCGCCCAACTACGAAAGACGACTGCCGTCGTCCTGATCGGGGTGAGTGCGGCGTAGGAGTGGCGGAGCAGGGCGTCTGTGCCGCAGAGTGAGTCTCGAGGCCCGTGACGCCTGGCTTCTGGGTCCTGAGAGTTCCAGACACCCTCGAGGCCACGGTCTCGCCGCGCCGCCACTGATGGGCCTTGATTCGGAACAACCCCGCCTCAGCGCGGGTTGATGTACAGAGAACGCGAAGAGAGCTGCAAATGCCAATCTTAATGCAAGCGTTCAGCCCTCCTGCGGAACGGGCGAGCAGGGGAATAGGGTCGCCTCGAATCTTGGCGCTGAGAACGTCGGTGAGGTGGGCAAAGAGCGAGCGGCCCTGCAGGCGGCAGGTGACAGGAGTCGACAGCAGTCGCTCGATGGTGCGCTCCCCATCGGCTCTGGCGCGCGAAGCGCTCGGAGGAGCCCGGGAAGGATTTGGCGAGATCTTGTGCTGTCTCTTCGGGTGGCGCCGAAAGGCGCCCCCTCCATTCATCACGTGAAGCCGGCTCGCTATGCCTTACAGATCCTCTTCTGAGAGTTCTGCCGTCTTCATCAGGTGGCGTAACAGGCCAGCTTTGAGAGGGTGGCCCTCGTGAATGGGTATGGATAGGCGCACGGTGCTGCCGTCCCTGCCGTATATGTGGTGGCTACCGTGAACGCGAAGAAGAACCCAACCCTTGCGCTCGACCGCCTTGGCGAGGTCGCGCCCTGATAGGGACTTCATACTGCGATTTCCACGATCCGATCACGTTCACCGGTCTCGACAGAAGCAACGTCGACCGAAAGACAGCCTTCCACAGCCTCGTAGAGATGCTCGAGCAGCTGTTCAAAGGTTTCACCCTGGGTGCAACAACCAGGGATGGCCGGGACCTCAGCCCAGAACCCGCCCTCTTCCGCCTCGTGGACCACTATTTTCAGCTTCATGCCTCTCCTCTCAGCGGTCCCTAATCTGATGGCCAGAGTATACCTTCGGGAATGCCGAACCGTCGGCAGACCCGGTGGCTGGCGCGATCGTCCTGAGTTTCTCAGAGGCCGTTTCGCGGAAGTCCCTGCTCAGCCTCATTTCTGACGCAGAACTGCCAATCTCGCCTCATCCGCGTTGCTATCGACCACCACGGCAAGCGATACGCAGAGAGACTCGCTGGACAGGCTGGCTGCGGTTCAAGCCGTCGCGCTCGAGTGGTGCGGAGGAACGGCGGGGATTCCCTGACCTTTCCGGCCTTCGCCTCCGGCACGGAAGCCCTAGCCGCCGGCCCCGACTACCAGGGTGGCCGCGGACTCAGCCGGTGTCGCCACGGCGCACCATGAAGCCATGGCTTGAGCAAGACCGCGATCTCCGGTGACGAGAACTGCGCCCGGCACGGACTCGAGCAGCCCGATCAGGTGCCCGTCGCTGGGAGGTGGATGCTGCGCCTTCTCACCAACCGCCGACGCGCCGGTGGGGCCCACCTGGACTGTGAGCCGCCTTATTGACCCCGGCTCCCTGAAGCCGGCGTTGAGCACGAGTTCCTCGAGAACGGTGTCGACCTGGGCCTCCGTCAAACCGTGGCGCTCCATAATCGCAGGCCGGAGGAGCACCTCCCGGTATTCGGCCAGGAGCGCCTCCGACAACACAAAGGGGATGGTGGCTGCCAACATGGCATCGACGATGCGCCCGGTAGGGGAATCGGCGGGACCACTCAGAAGGCCGCTGACGACCACGTTCGTGTCGATGACCGCAAACCGCGTCACCGGCGTCCGGCTTGCGGCTGGGCGGCCGTAAGTGGCACAGCGGCAGTTTGGCGCACAGCGGCCGTCTCGCGCAGTGCGAGATCCATGGCCTCCTGCTCGCTCAGGCGCGAGTTGGCGCGGGTTCGTGCCACGATCTCCGCGGCGCTCTCTCGGGTGCGGATGCCGGCCAGTTCGAGGCTCTGGTCGATGATGGCTGTGATGGTGGAGCCTCGGCGGGCCGCGGCTTCTTTGAGAGCCCGCTGGCGCTCCGCGGACAAGGTTATGGTCATCCTCGGCATCGTGCTTCTCCGCGCTGGTGCTTTGGTGTATTGGTGCACACACATCCTAGCACGATTCGCCGCGAGGCGCGAGCGAAGGCCGGCGTCGCGCAGCGAGTTGGTTTAGTGCCCGTGGTAGGCGAGCGTCTGGACCAGCACCTGCTCGACCTCGGCTGTGGCCCGGTCGTCCAGGTCGAGGTGCTCCACCTCCGCGAGCGGGCTCTGTAGGAGAGTGCAGAGCGTGGCCTGCGCCCCTCCGCTGAGGGCAAAGCAGGCGACCGTGCCCGTCTCGGCGCACCCCGTGCACACAGCGCCGCCCAGGCTCGGCGAGAACCCGTACAGGGGCCCCTGAGCACCACAGGCGGCGCAATGGGACATCTCGGGGGCGTACCCCAGCAGGGCGAGCAGCTTGAGCCGGGCGGCCAGCACCACGCCCGCGGCCGCCGCGGCGTCGGGGGCTTCCGCCAGCCGGGCGATACCCCTCACCAGCAGGTTGAACGCGGGGGCACTGGCTTCCTCGCCGGGGAACAGGTGGCGGACGGCGGCGACCAGACGGCCGCCCTCGTCCATTCGGAACAACTCGTCGCGGACTCCCTGGAAGGTGCGCAGGGTGTCCACGCCGACGACGGTGTAGAGGCCGCGTCCGGGATAGAGGCTGGCCCGCACGAGGCTGAAGGGCTCGAGCCGCCCCCCTACCTTCGACTTGGTGCGGCGCACTCCCTTGGCTATAGCGCCCAGCCGGCCGCGATCGCGCGTGTAGAGCGTGACGATACGGTCGGCCTCGCGATACCGCATCGATCCTATGACGAGAGCCTCGGTGGTGAAGAAACGGGAGCCCAGGGAAGCCTCCCTCCGGTCGCTCGGCCTCGCTCCGGCCGCCGAGCCCCCTCCGGCCGATCAGTCCTTGTCGGAGGAGAACTCCTTGATGATGTCGACCGCTGACGAGGTGCCGACCCGCGCAGCCCCGGCGTTGATCATGATCTCCGCGGCTTCGGCGGTACGGATGCCTCCCGAGGCATCCACGCCGACGCTCTCAGGCAGCAGGTCGCGGAACAACTCCACGTCCTTGGCGGTGGCGCCTCCCGGGGCTTTGCCGGTGGAGGTCTTGATGAAGTCCGCTCCGGAGTCCTCCACGATCTTGCAGACGAGCCGCTTCAACTTCTCGTCCAGGTAGTAGGCCTCCACGTTGGCCTTGACCAGGACCAGTCCCCGGCCGGTGTTGACGCTACTCATCCGCACCGAACGCACCACCGCCCGCAGTTCGTCCCGTGCGTAGCGGAAGTCGCCGGACAGCATGGCCGGGATGTTGATGACCACGTCCAGCTCGTCGGCGCCCAGGGCCACCGCCTGCTCGGCGCCGGTGATCTTGGTGCGCTGCGCGTCGGCCCCGTAGGGGTACGAGACGACGGTTCCCACTTTGACGTCGTAGCCCTGCAGCAGTTGTCGGGCTACCGGGACGCAATAGGGTAGGACGCACACCGAAGCGAAATGGTACGAGATGGCGTCGCGGCACAGAGCCTCGACGGCGATGGTGGTGCTGGTAGCTTCCAGAAGGGCGCTATCGATGGTCTTGGCCAGCTCTTCGACTCTCACCGCGTCCTCGCACTCTCGCTGGGCTCATTCTCGCCGGGTTCACTCCCCGCTGGACTTTCTATCATACACTGCCATGCAAGCCCCTCTTATCAGAAGCGCAGGCGCAGGACATGCCTGTCCTCTCCGTCACCATAGAACTGGGGAACGAAGGCCTCGTCGACGAACCCGGCGCCCAGGTACAATCCCATCGCTTTGGCGTTGCTTGGGGCCACAGTGAGTATCAGTCCCTCCGCTCCCAGATCCCTGCACCGCTCGGTGACAGCCTCCAGAAGCTTCCGTCCGAGACCCCTGCCTTGCCACTCCGGTCGAACGTAGAAACCGACCACGTACAAGAAGCCGGGCTCATCCAGGACCCGCAAGAGCTGGCAACTGCCCACCATTTCGTCTCCCATCCGAGCCAGATAGATGGCCCCTGCCTCAGCCATGACCGCTAGATCGTACGTGCGTAGCCCCGTCGGTCCGAAAGCTTCCAGATCGAAGACAGCCAGAGTGACGAGCAGATCATGGTCCGGCCGGGATAGCCGAGTGAGGCTGAGTTCCTGGCTACCGATGAGCTTGCCAGACATCGGCGAACTCACGCCGGAGACCAGAATCGAGACAGCGGAAGCCTCACCCAGCGGTCCTTCTGCTTGACGACTACCGGCAACTCGGGATCGAGTTCTCCCAGGGAGCGGCAGGTGGCGGGGCTGGGCGACACACTCTCCGATGCGTCGTTCGCCAGAGTGACGACCGCCGTCAGCACCTCACCGTCACCGGCGGCGCGGGCCAGAGCAAGAGCGGCCTCAACGGCCAAGACCGGGCCTTCCGGCCGATCCTCGGTGGCCTGCGCCGTGTAGACCGCCCACGTTGACGTCAACAGACCGACCACCTCTGTGGGAGGAAGGCTGGGATCCACTCGAGCCGCCGCGGCCTTCGCCGCATCGATCAAGCGGCCCAATTCAGGTGAGAGTCGTTCTTCGTGCACCGGGCCCTCCGTTCAAGACCGACGTTCAGAACCACAATTGGAAGATGAGCGTGGTCACTACTATTCCCAGCAGCGCCCCCAGTACCACCTCCAGCAGAGAATGCACACCCGTCTCCACCCGGCTCTGAGCCACCAGCGCCGCGATCACGAACGTGATCGCGCTCACCAACAGCCCCTGTGGAGTGGCGCCTATCACAAAGGTGACCGCGGTCCACCCGGCGAAGGCGACGGCCGTGTGTCCCGACGGTAGACCTCCGGTGAGCGGAGTCCCCTTGGCCCGCGTGGCTT
This sequence comes from uncultured Actinomycetes bacterium, assembly GCA_963806155.1. Classification (GTDB taxonomy): domain Bacteria; phylum Actinomycetota; class Thermoleophilia; order RBG-16-64-13; family RBG-16-64-13; genus CAVPLM01. The sequence goes on along the minus strand of CAWDXC010000011.1, from coordinate 39,554 downwards.
TGACGACCACCACTGCCAGCGCCACCAGCGCCAGGGCGACGATGGTCAGATGCGCGGGGGACCGGCGGATGACGCCCAGCAGGTCCAGCGAGACGTTGGCCAGCCGGTCGGCAAGCACCAGGTAGGCGACCACAAGAGCGTTGATCGCGGCGATGAGCACCGCGCCGGCCGCCAGGTCTTTGGCTACCTTCGCCCGAGGATCGTACTCTTCGGTGACGATGTCCACCAGCGCTTCCACGGCCGAATTCATGAGCTCGGCCATCAGGACAAAGGCGATGGTGGCAAAGATGATGACCAGCTCGAGACGGGAGACGTTCAGGAAGATACTGGCGACAAGTACCACGAGGGCCACGGCCATGTGGATGCGCATATTGCGCTGATGCCGGACTGCGTGTACAAGACCCCGGAAGGCATGGTTGAAGCTCTGCAGCAGAGTCGTCTTCCCCCGCTCCGGCGTCATGCTCGGCCCCCCACTGCCGGACCTGCCTCAGTCGTCCGCCGGTAGGGAGAGGGCGCGTGCCAGCGGGCCCAGTTCCTCCAGAAGGGCCTGCTCACGCAGGCGCATCTCACCCTCGTCCCCTTCGTGATCGTACCCGAGGACATGAAGGACACCGTGGATCACCGTCCAGGCCAGTTGGTGGCTGGCCTCGCAGCCTCCCTCTTCGGCGTACCGGCTCACCACCGCCGGACACACGATCACTTCGCCCAGGTCGGGGGGTTCATCATCGCCCTCAGACGCTCCAGGCCAGTCGGTATCGTCGTCTTCAGCGCAGTAGGAGAGGACATCGGTAGACTCCGGCAGCCCTCTGTCGCGGCAGTTCAGCGCCACGATGGCCTGCTCCTCCACGAGCGCGACCACCAGCGCTCCTTCGGCCCCCTCACGGTCGAGCACCGCCCGGACCAGCTCCGCCAGCCCGTCCGCGGGCAGACCGAGGCCGGTCTCATCGACCACTTCCACCACGATGCTCACTCTAGCTCCTCGGGCATGTCACCGGCTCCGGCCGGTGAAGCCGCCGCGGCTGACTTGGAGGGAGCCGCAACCGGAGCTGCGGCCTTGGGCGCGTTCGGAGGCGGGGCCGGAGGCGCGGCGGGAGTCGCGGCGCTCCCGGCCTTGAGGGCGGCGGCACTGGGGGGCCGGGTCGGTCTGCTTCTGGGCCCGTCCGCATCTCCGGCCCCATCGCCTGGTTCCAGGGTCTCGGCAGACGGAGCGCCCATGCCACGCGGGGGACGGCCGGTCTGCTTGCCGTTCTTCTCCGGATAACGGATCCGATGGCCTACCAGCCCGAGCAGGCTCTGGTCGAAGGATTCCTCGATCTTGTGCAGATCGCTCTGGGTGAGATCGGACTCGTCGAGCTGACCGTCCAGGATCTTCTGCCTGATGATCTCCTGGATAAGACCCTGGATCTTGCGGCGCGTGGGACTCTCCATGGTCCGCACTGCCGCTTCCAGGCTGTCGGCCAACATGATGATGGTCGCCTCTTTCGAGCGAGGCTTCTGCTCCTCGTAGCGATAGCTCTCCTCGTAGACCTGATCTTGCGCGGCTTCCTGTGCCTTGTGGTAGAAGAAGGCGAGCACGGAGGTACCGTGGTGCTGCTTGATGATGTCCACGACCGGCGCCGGCAGCCCGTACACTTGGGCCAGATGCTCCCCATCGCGGACGTGCGCCGTGATCGCCAGTTTGGACAGGCTGGGACTCAGCTGGTCGTGGGGATTGTCCACATAGATCTGGTTCTCGACGAAGTACTCCGGACGGACGGTCTTGCCGATGTCGTGGTAGTAGGCTCCCACTCGAGCCAGGAGCGGATCGGCCCCGATGGCCTCCGCAGCGGCCTCGGCCAGATTCCCCATCATGATGCTGTGATTGTAAGTACCAGGTGCCACCTGCAGCAGCCTCTTGAGCAGGGGGTGGGCCGGATTGGCCAGCTCGAGCAGCCGCAGAGGAGTAGTGAGGTTGAACACGGTCTCCATGATCTGGAGTACGACCATCGCGAGGACGCCTGCGAGGAAGCCGTTTGCGAGACCCCAGGCGCCGGCTCGCAGAGCGTCACCCAGAGAGGCCTCGCTGAACATCTCGACGCCGAAAATGGTCAGAGCCGCCAGCCCCATCGCAGCGGCGCCGGCTCCCAGTATGGCCTGCCGGGTAGCGACTCGCGACACCAGATATAGCGACAGCGCTCCGACGAGCAGCGCGACCAGCGCGTAGCGCATGTCTAGATCGGTGAGCAGTCCGATATTGACGGAGGCCAAGGATACGAGCAGGAGCGCGCTGCGCGCGTTAAGGATGACCGCCACCACCATGCCCAGGGCGGCGACCGGGATAAGGTAGGCCGACAGCGGTGGGATCACCAGCAGGCGAGAGACCAGGGTGGCGCCCACCAGCAAGACAACGAGCGCCAGCAGCAGGTTGTTGTCCACCGGGGCCTTGTTGAAGCGATGGAGGAGGAGCGAGAACGTGGCTGCCTCCAGCACGACGAGGAGGAAGACACCGAGGTGGATCTGCCACCCGGAACGGGCGGCGCCGCCTTCATCGACGCTCTGCAACCCCGGGATGTAAGCGGAGGAGATGATGATGGTCACGCTGACGACCAGGCAGGAAAGCAAGACCAGCTCGAACCGTCGCCGGTCGCGCTTCTCGATCCACTCCCTGTACTCTGCCAGCCGCTCGCGCAGCCGGAGACCAAACTGGTCCATGCGATGGTGGGCGGCGTCTACGAACCGGCCGCGGGGCCGCTCCTCCGGCCGCCATGATGTCGGTTGTCCGCCCCGCGGGCTGTGGCTTTGCGGGCCGGCTGGTGTTCTTCGCCGTACTTCTTGTATGCCGACACGATGTCTTGCACGAGCTTGTGGCGCACCACGTCCTGACTATCGAAGTAGACGAAGGCGATATCCGGGATGCTGGCCAGCACCTCGCGCACGTTGACCAAGCCGGAGTGCTGGCCGCGAGGCAGATCGATCTGCGTGATGTCGCCCGTGACCACCATCTTCGCTCCGAAACCCAGACGGGTGAGGAACATCTTCATCTGCTCGGGACTCGTGTTCTGCGCCTCGTCCAGGATGATCAGCGAATCGTTGAGTGTGCGGCCCCGCATGTACGCGAGGGGAGCCACTTCGATCGTCCCTCGTTGCAGATGGTCGGTCAGGCCGTCGGTGTCCATCATGTCGTAGAGCGCATCGAAGAGAGGCCGCAGATAGGGGTCCACCTTCTCCATCAGTCCCCCGGGGAGAAAACCGAGCTTCTCCCCTGCCTCCACAGCCGGACGGGTAAGGATGATGCGCGCAACAGCACCGGTCAATAGCGCCGACGTAGCCATGGCCATGGCCAGATAGGTCTTGCCTGTGCCGGCCGGTCCGATCCCGAACGTGATGGTGTTGTTGCGTATGGCGTCGATGTACGCCTTCTGGTTCACGGTCTTGGGCCGGATACGCCGGCCTCGGTGCTCGAGGATCACGTCGCTGACGATGCTATTCAGGTCCTTGGCCCAGCCCGGATCGCCGGTGCTGAGCGAAGCGGCCAGTTCAAGAGTAGAACGGTCCAGCCCTTGGCCGGAGCGGAGTAGCAGCAATAGTTCCTCAACGAGCAACTCCCCCCGCTCCACCTCCGCCGCCTCACCCTCGAGAGTAAGCTGGTTACCCCGCAGGCTGATGTCACACTGCAACAGGTCCTCGAGAGTGCGCAGATAGGTGTCGTGCTCCCCGACGAGCAGCGCCGCCGCCTGATTGTCGAGATCTATCTGCTTGGTGGAGCCGTGCGGGCTCACGCCGCCCCTCCCCCCATGACCGTCCGCGACCCCATAGAGGCCCCCAGCCCGCTTCACGCGGATAGACGCTCCTTGACCAGATGAGATGCCACTTTGCCGTCGACGCGGACGCCACCCTTGGCCATGACCGAGGCCATGACCTTCCCCATATCGCGCACGGACGTCGCTCCTGTCTCAGTGATGGCGTGCTCGACGAGACCGGCTAACTCTGTCTCATCCATCGGCTTGGGCAGCAGCCCTTCGATGATCTGAGCAGCGAATTCCTCATGGGCGATGAGATCGTCGCGCCCGCCCGCCCTGAAAGCCTCGATAGACTCCTGGCGGCGTTTGAGCTCACGCCTGAGGACGAGAAGCTCTGCAGCTTCGTCCAACTCCTGACCGGCCTGCTTGGCCTCCTTCTGGAGCTCACAGACGATCATGCGCAGGGCGGCCACGCGCTCCTTGTCGCCGGCCTTGAGCGCCGCGTTGACCGACTCCTGGAGGCTCGAGAGCATGCTCACCGAAAATCACCCAGGTCTTTCCCACCCAGGATGTGGAAGTGCAAATGCTGTACTTCCTGCCCACCATCGGGCCCGACGTTCACCAGCGCCCGGTAGCCGCTCTCGCTGATCCCCAGATGGGCGGCCACACGCACGATGAACTGGAGGAGCGACTGCCCCTCGCAGTCCTTCCAGCGATCCACGTCGTTGAGCGACACGATGTGCTCACGGGGTACGACCAGCACGTGCTGGGGAGCCTTCGGATTGATGTCGCGGAAAGCGATGAAACTATCGTTCTCAAGGACTCGGTCGCTTGGTATGTCCCCGCGTGCGATCTTGCAGAAAAGGCAGTCATCCATGGCCCGTGATTATACTACCAATCCCCCAGCGCAAGCCGGGCTACGGCCACCCCCACGGGTCCCGCGGTCTCCGCGCGCAGCACGCTCCGTCCCAGCCGGACCGTCGCCGCGCCGGCGGCGCTCAGACGTTCCAGCTCCTCCACGGTCCAGCCGCTCTCCGGACCTACCCAGAGGGCGAGGCGCGCTCCGCCAACCGGGTCTTCCCGGTTCCGAGCCGCGACCACTGCATCGTACAACCCGCTGGAAGCCCCGGGCTCAAGGACCAGCGACAGCGCCTCCGGGCCCAATCGCTCCAGGGCCTGTTCGACCGAACCCATCACCTCCACTCCCGGCACGGCCAACTGCTTGCTCTGTTTGGCCGCCTCGCGGACGATGCGGCGCCATCGAGTCAGCCGGGCGCCCTGTGAAGCGCCAGACCGCAAAGTCGATCCGGCGGCCGGAACGAGAAGGAAGAAGCTGGCCCCTGCCTCGGTCGCCTTCTCCAGAAGGTAGTCCGTCGCCGCCGGACGCGGCATGGCCTGCACGATGCCCACCAGATTCGCGTAGCCAGCCCCCGCCTGTCTTTCGTCGAGCGGAGTGACCAACCGGACCCATACCCGGTCGGCCGTCGTGGTCACGACGGCCCGGTAGGCCACGCCTCCCCGGCCGCCGGGCAGACCCGCGCCCGGCGCCCCTAGGCCCGTGCCCGGCCGGGTTGACACGACCACCACTTCACACAGGTCACTTACCCCCAGCCGCAGCACGCGGAGCGCGTGATGCGAATCCTCAGGATCGAGCGCCAGCTCCTCTCCTGACCGGTCCGTTCCCGGGGCCGCGGGCGCGGAGCGTGTGACCGGGGGACGCTCCGCCGGAGAGTGCGCAGGCTCTACGAAGAAGCGAGGAAGGTAGCCAGGGCGAGCGTCTTCTCGGGGGCGGCTGTGCGCGCCGCAGAGGCCGTCCGCGCCGAGGCGGGAATCTGCGGCGCAGCGGCCTTCGACCCCGGATGGAGCGGACAGGTCCCCCGCGTTCGGTCGCTTGCCCGGCGAGCGCGCCACCCAGGCCCCGAACCTAGGGCGTGACGGTCGTGGTCCCGGCGATCAGCTGCTCGGCGGCCTGCAGACCCTCGTCGACCACGGTCTCGGGATCGTCGGGGGCCACGACATCCGGGATGATGCCGGTATCGTTGATGTCCCGCCCATCAGGTGTGAAGTAGACAGCTGTCGTCACTTTCAGGGCTCCGCCGTTGCTGAGCCCCAAGATGCTCTGTACGAGGCCCTTGCTGAAGGTGGTCTCCCCCACCAGGGTGGCCCGCTCGTGGTCCTGTAGGGCCCCGGACACGATCTCCGAGGCGCTGGCCGAGTACTCGTCGACAAGCACGATCAGCGGGATATCCGTTTGGACGTCTCCCGCGGCATAGTAGATCTGCTTCTCAACGTGCAGCCCCTCCTGCGAGACTATGACTTCTCCCTCCGGGATGAAGATGCTGGCCACATCCAAGGACTCGCTGAATATCCCGCCGAGGTTGCCGCGCAGATCGAGAATGATCGCGCTCGCGCCGTCGCTCTTGATAGCCCGCTCCACCTCGCTCCGGAGCTGATCCGCCGATCCGACCGAGAATGTGTAGAAGCTTATGAGCGCGACCTTCTTACCCTCTACGTCCAGCATCTCGCTCTCCGCCACCGGGATCTCTATGCTCTTGCGGGTGAGCGTGTAGTCCTGGGTCTCTCCCCCCGGAGGGAGCTTCGAGAGATCGGCCGTAGCTGGAGTCGTCGATTCCTCGGCATCCTCTCCACCATCCTCGGATTCGGCCAACGTGGTGGTCGTGGTCGGTGCTGGGGGGCGATACATGGTCAGAGTCACTTCAGTGCCCTCGGTGCCCTTGATCCCGGCGACCACCTGCTCGAGGTCCTGGCCATCGGTCGGGATCCCGTCGACCGCGAGGATCATGTCCCCCTGTACGATGCCCGCCAGTTCCGCGGGGCTACCTTCGAAGGTGGAGACCACCGTGACGAGATCGTCTTTCATCTCTACTGTCATCCCCACTCCACTGTACTCGCCAGAGATGCGCTCCGTGTAATAGGCGTACTCCTCGGGATCCCAGTAGACGGTGTACGGATCGCCCAGGCCGGCGACCATGCCGTCTATCGCGTCTTCCTCGAGCGCCGCCGCGTCGACCGGTTTGTAGAAATTGGACTCGAGCTTCTGCAGCACCTCCTGCTGCAGCGCGAAGTCATCGATGGAGTTGACCAGGCGACCTGGCAAGATGTTCTCAAGCGCCCCGCGAACATCGGAGTCGAGTCCCAGCAGGATCCCACCCGAGACCAGCAGGACGGCGGCCACCAGGCCGGCCACCAGCAGTAGGACTGTTTTCAGGCTTCTGGACATGCTCTATCTCACCGTGCTCAAGGGGTATGCGCGCCTAGGTAAATGCCGGCTCAGACTTTGAGGAAGCGCCGGAGCCCGATACCCGAACCGGCCGCCCCGATCACGACCCCCACCGCGAGCAGGATGAGGACGACCAAGACGTACGGAACCGCATCGAGAGGAACTGACATGAAGGGCAGGCTCTGTCGGATCTTTTCGACGAGGTAGGCATTGAGAGCCAGGACCACCGCCGCCGCCACTGCCGCGCCCAGAAAGCCCACTGTCACCCCCTCGATCACGAACGGCCAGCGTATGAACCAGTTGGTCGCCCCCACCAGCTTCATGATCTCGACCTCCCGCTTACGGGCGAAGATCGACAGCCGGATGGTATTGGAGATGAGCAGGATGGCCACAATACCCAGGAGGATGATGAAGATAAGCATGAAGTTCCGTGCCTGAGAGGTGAAGGCGAAGAGCTTGTCCGCTATCTCCTTGCCGTACCTGACCTCATCGACGATCGGGTCGCCTTCGAACCGCGCCGCCACCTCGTCGACCGTCTGCGGATCGACGAGAGCGATCTCGAACGAGGCCGGCAAGGGGTTGCTCGTGAGGTTTTCAAGGATCTCGGGATTATCCTTGAAGTCCGCCTTGAGGCTCTCGAGGGCGTCGACCTTGCTCACGTAGACCACGCTCTTGACCTCCGGCCAACTCGTGATCTCCGCGGTCATATCCTTGACCTCGGTAGCATCGGGATCGGGATCGGCGACCAGGTAGACCGTGATCTCGACCTTCTCTTCCACTTCCTGGAGAAGGGCGTCGGAGGTATAGACGAACACCAACACGCCACCCAGGACTACGATCGAGAGGAAGACCGTCACCAGAGCGGCTATGGTCATGAAGTAATTGCGTCTCAAGGACCCGAAGGCTTCCTTGAAGAAGAAGCTAATCCTCCCCATAGCCGCCTCGCTTCTGGTCGCGCACCACTTTACCCGCGTCGAGCGCGACTACCCGGCGGCGCATGCGGTCTACCATCTCCCGGTCGTGCGTGGCCATCAGCACGGTGGTACCGGTCTTGTTGATGCGGTACAGCAACTGCATGATCCCCATAGACGTATCGGGATCGAGGTTGCCGGTGGGTTCGTCCGCGATGAGCAGCGGGGGATGATTCACGAACGCCCGGGCAATCGACACCCGCTGTTGCTCGCCGCCGGAGAGCTCGTTGGGATAGCTGCTGGCCTTGTGTCCCAGGCCGACCAGAGAAAGGATCTCAGCGGCCTTCTTCTTGGAGGCGCTCGACGCATTGCCGGTGACCACCAGGGCGTACATGATGTTGTCGAAGGCCGTCTTGTTAGGGAGAAGCTTGAAATCCTGGAAGACGCAACCGATGTTGCGCCGCAAATATGGGACCTTCCATCTCCGCAGGGTAGCCAGATCCCGACCCCCCACAGAGATGCGGCCCCGGTCGGGCTCGAGTTCGCGGATGAGTAGACGGATGAAAGTGGATTTGCCGGAGCCGGAGGGCCCCACGAGAAAGACGAACTCCCCCTTCTCGATATGAAGACTGACCTTCTCCAGACCGACGGTGCTGGGGGGGTAGATCTTGGTGACGTCCTCGAACTTGATCACGTGATACCTTCAACCTCCGTTACTGGGGCATCCTGAGGGTATTCTGCAAAGCCTCAAGAAAGCCTCCGTGCCTACACGTGCGGTCGCGTTGACTATGAGACGGTCCGTCACGCCGTCGGTTTCCCGAGCTTCCCGGTGGATCTCTGCCAGAGGAACTCGCGTATGAAATCGTCCAGCCCGCCATTGAGAACGGCGTCGACGTTGCCCTTCTCCAGATTGGTGCGATGGTCCTTCGCCAGAGTGTACGGGGCGAGCACATAGGATCGGATCTGGCTCCCCCAGGCTATCTCCTTCTGCTCCCCTTTCTCCCGGGCCATTTCCTGCTCGCGCTTCTCGTGCTCGAGCAGGAGGAGCTTGCCGCGCAGCATGCGCATGGCCGTCTCCCGGTTCTGGATCTGAGAGCGTTCGTTCTGGCACTGGACCACGGTCTTGGTGGGTACATGAGTGATCCTCACAGCCGAATCGGTCTTGTTGACGTGTTGGCCCCCCGCGCCCGAAGAGCGGTAGGTCTCGACCCTGAGATCTTTCTCGTCGATGTCCAACTCCACCTCCCCGTCGATGAGCGGAGCGACGTCCACCGAGGCAAAGGAAGTGTGCCGCCGGCTGGCGGCATCGAAGGGCGAGATCCGCACCAGGCGGTGCACCCCACGTTCCGCGGAGAGCAGCCCGTAAGCATTCTCGCCGTGCACGGTGAAGGTAGCGCTCTTGAGGCCGGCCTCGTCGCCCTCGGACGCTTCGTTCAACTCGACGGCGAAGCCCCGGGCCTGCGCCCAGCGCAGGTACATGCGGAGGAGCATCTCCGCCCAATCTTGGCTCTCGGTGCCCCCGGCTCCAGGGTGGATGCTCACGATGGCGTCGCCCGCGTCGAACTCCCCCGTGAAGAGACGCTGTTCCTCCAGGTGCTCCACCGCCCGAGCGATCGCGGTCGCCGCCCGTTCGGTCTCTTCCTCCAGCTCCTCGGGCACCTCATCGCCCGAACCTTCTTCGCCGGCCATGGCTAGAAGAGTATCCAGGTCGTCCACCTGGGACGCGAGCACCTCGAAGTCCTCCAGTCGGCTGCGTAGCCGACTGTAGCGCGTGCTGACAGCCTGGGCGTGACTCTGATCGTCCCAGAAGTCGGGGGCGCGCATCGCCTCCTCGAGGGCGGCGATCTCGCGCTTCAGTGTACCGGGGTCAAAGATAGTCCCTTGCCCAGAGGAGCTTCTGGCGGAACACCGCTAGAAGCTCTCGGTACTCGGCAAGGGACGTAGTCTGTCTCTCTGTCTTCTCAGTCATCTTCCCGGGCAGTATAGCCTAGCCTGCGCGATATGTCCTGTTTGCAGGGACGATGCCAGCGACGACCTAGGCCGGCGCCGACCGCGGGGCGGGTGCCGACCGCTGGGCGGTGCCGACCGCGGGGCCTATGCCGGACACGTACCGTGGCCGGGACGAGCGCCCGCCGGGGGACGGCGGGTCATGCGCCGCAGCACTTCTTGTATTTCTTGCCGCTTCCGCAGGGGCAGGGATCGTTCCGGCCCACCTTGCTGACACTCCGCGGGGCGACGACCGTCTTCGTGGCCTGCTGAGCAGCTTCGTAGGCCTCGGCCGAACTGTCCGTCATCTGTCGGGGCCCGGCGACCGCGGCCGCCCCAGCCGCGGCAAAGTTCTGAGCCAGGCTGCCGTCACCGCCTCCCGAGTAGGCCAATTGCCGGGTCGGGGCAGCCTCCTCCGGCTGCTCCTGCCGGACGATCTCCAGGTGATAGAGGTAGCGGACGAAATCGGCTTGGATGGCATCCATCATCTCCTGGAAGATGCGAAAGCCCTCGTTCTTGTACTCCACCAAGGGATCGCGCTGAGCCAGGGCGCGAAGTCCGATGCCCTCACGCAGATAGTCCATCTCGTAAAGATGGTCCCGCCACTTTGAATCGATGGTGCGCAGCAGCACCCAGCTCTCCAGCTCGCGCATGGTGGCCGTTCCGAAGCGCTGCTCTCTGGCCTCGTAGACCTCGAGCGCATCTTCCACCACGAGATCCGCGAGGCTTTCGGAGTCGAGTTCGGACGGATCGCCCAGACTCTCGACAGTGATCGTCGTCGGGAAGTAGGTGCGCAGCATGGTGAGCATCTCTTCCAGATCCCATTCCTCCGAGAAGCGCGAGGATCCGGTGAACATGGCTACTTGATCTCGCAGGATGCGTTCGATTATGCCGAGCACGTCTTCACGCAGGTCGTCGCCGCTGAGGATCCGCTGGCGCTGCCCGTAGATGACCTCCCGCTGCTTGTTCATCACGTCGTCGTACTCGAGCACCCGTTTCCGGATCTGGAAATTCTGCTCCTCCACTTTCTTTTGGGCGCTCTCCACCGAGCGGGATATCAGACTGTGCTCGATGGGGATGTCCTCTTCGAGCCCCAGACGGTCCATGAGACGGTGGATGCGCTCTCCTCCGAAGATACGCAGGAGGTCGTCATCCAGAGAGATGACGAACTGGCTCGTCCCCGGGTCGCCCTGGCGTCCTGAACGACCGCGAAGCTGGTTGTCGACCCGCCTGGCCTCGTGTCGCTCGGTTCCAAGGACGAACAGTCCACCCACGTCGACCACGCCGTCACCCAGTTTGATGTCGGTGCCCCGGCCGGCCATGTTGGTGGCGATGGTTATGGCGCCCGGCTGTCCGGCCTGAGCCACGATCGCCGCCTCTTTCGCGTGATGCTTGGCGTTGAGGACCTCGTGTGGGATGCCCCGGCGCTTCAGCATCTCGGAAAGGCGTTCGGACTTCTCCACCGAGATGGTGCCCACCAGGACAGGCTGCTTGCGTTCGTAACAGTCCGCGATGACATCGGCCGCCGCCTTGAACTTGGCCTTCTCGGTCTTGTAGATGAGGTCGTTACGATCGTCCCGGATCATGGGCTCGTTGGTGGGGATCACCACCACTTCCATCTTGTAGATCTCCTGGAACTCGTCGGCCTCGGTGGCGGCTGTACCGGTCATGCCGGCGATCTTCTCGTAAAGGCGGAAGTAGTTCTGAAGGGTGATGGTGGCGAGGGTCTGGTTCTCTTCCTTGATCTTGACGCCCTCGCGCGCCTCGATTGCCTGGTGCAGGCCTTCGGAGTAGCGACGGCCTTCGAGGATTCGACCGGTGAACTCGTCGATGATCTTGACCTCGCCGTCTTGCACCAGATAGTCCACGTCGCGCCTGAAGAGCGCCGCGGCTCGGAGCGCCTGCATGAGGTGGTTGACCAACTGGCCGGAGAGATCCTCGTATATGTTGTCGATCCCCAGCTCACGCTCCACCCGGGCCAGCCCCTTCTCGGTGATGGCCACGGTGCGCTTCTTCTCGTCGACCTCGTAGTCCCCCTCTTCGCCCTCGCCGGGCGTGAGCCGGCGGGCGATGCGGGCGAAATCGTAGTAGGTCTTAGCCGCCCGCTCGCCGGGCCCCGATATGATGAGTGGGGTCCTCGCCTCGTCGACGAGGATGGAGTCGACCTCGTCCACGATGCAGTAGTAGTGGCCGCGTTGCACCTGCTGGTCGGACCGCAGGACCATGTTGTCGCGCAGATAGTCGAAGCCGAACTCGGTATTGGTGCCGTAGGTGATGTCGGCTTGATAGGCGGCCCGCCGCTCCTCGGCTTCCATCCCGTTCTGCAGTGCGGCCACCGAGAGGCCCAGGAATTCATACACCGGGCCCATCCAGGCCGCGTCTCGGCCGGCAAGGTAGTCGTTGACCGTGACCAAGTGGACGCCCCGCCCGGCCAGGGCGTTGAGATAGACCGGCATGGTGGCGACCAGGGTCTTGCCCTCGCCGGTCTTCATCTCGGCGATGGAGCCCTGATGCAGGACCACTGCCCCCATGACCTGAACGTCGAAAGGACGCATGCCCGTGGCCCGGTGCGCCGCCTCCCGCGCCACAGCAAAGGCCTCCGGCATCAGTTCGTCGAGGGTCTCGCCCTGCTCGAAGCGGCGCCTGAACTCCAAGGTCTTATGCCGCAGCGCTTCGCCGGTGAACGTAGCCATCTCGTCCTCTAGCGCCGCGACCCGGGCGACCGCCTCTTCCAGCACCCTTAGCTTCTTGCCCTCACCGAAGCGGAGGACCTTATCAACGACCTTGATCATCGACTGCGCCTCTCCCTGGTCATCGTCCCGATCGACGGCGAGGTCCTCCCCAGCATGGCGATAGTGACCACGCCGGCGCCCGGCAGGTCGGTGGCTGCGCGCCGGCCGGCACTCCGGCCCGGCGGTGAACCCGCCCAGCGTCCGTAAGGCAGCTGAGGAACGCCGTCAGCTCTGAGCTTCGATAAGCCCGTAGTTTCCATCCCGGCGACGATAGACCACCGCCGTCTCTTGGGTCTCAGAGTTGGTGAATACGTAGAAGTCGTGCCCTACCAGCTCCAACTGTAAAGCGGCTTCTTCCGGAGCCATGGGCTTGATCATGAACTGCTTGATCTTTACGATCCGAGGCGTAGCCGCTTCTTCTTCCAGCTCCTCGGTCTCCTCCGGAAGCTCGAAGCCCTCGGAAACGAATGTCTCCTTGCGCGCCCCCTGGGAGCGAGCCACCAGCTTGCCCCGGTATTTCTTCACCTGACGTTCGAGCTTCGCGAACACCAGGTCGATGGACGTGTACATGTCCGGCGAGGCCTCGCGAGCCCTGATGACGGGCCCCTTGGTGAAGATGGTGGCCTCCACCACTTGGTTGGCGGGGTTGCTAGGGTTCTTCTCGGTCCACAACTCTACTTCGCACCGGGATCCGCTCGCCAGGTATTTGCTCAGGCGTCCGATCTTCTCCTCGGCATAAGCGCCGACGGCGTCCGTGAGGGCGAGATTCCTACCTTTGACCGTGAGATTCACGCCGGTCCTGCTCCTTGACTCGTCGTATGGATCTTCCCCCAAAGACCTGGGGTTTTCGGCCCTTGATCTTCTTCAAGGGAGCGGTGAAAGATACCACATCCCTCCTTCAATCGTGCCCTTCCACCTTGCCCCCGACCGCCCGGGAGAAGGTGAAGACATACACCGGTAGCCCCGTACCCGCGACAAGCACAGAAGACACCTCTTGTGCCGTCGCTCCTGTCGTGTATACGTCGTCCACGAGGACGAGAGCCTCGATGCCGGCGTAGGGTGCGCCGGACCGAGCCGCCCCCGACTGCCTCATGACGAAGGCACCGCGCAGGTTGCTCCGCCGTCCGGCTCTCCCCAGCTCCTTCTGATGCTTGGTGGCGCTCTTCTTCTCGACCAGATCGGCCGTCGGCCACGGTGAAGGGCCGCCGGCCAAGCCTCGAGCCAGCACCTCCGCCTGGTTGTATCCCCGCTCTCGCCGGGCGGCCCGATGTGCCGGGACCCAGGTGACCAGTATCCGGTCGCGCGGCCCGAGCGAAGACAGGTACTCGGCGAAAGCCGACCTGGCCAGATCGGACATGAGCCGGCCGAGCACCGGTTGCCCGCCGAACTTGAACTCGGCCACTAATGACCGGGCCGCTCCCTGGTGGCTGAAAGCGCTCCTGACGCCCGAAAAGCTGAAATCAGCGCTCATGCAATGAGAGCAGCGGCTGGCGACAAGAGGCTGCGGACCCGGTTCGCCGCAACGCGGGCAACTGTCCGGACCTATCTTGACGAGGGTCCCGCGACATGAGGGACAGAGATAGGTCTCGAAGTCGCGACAACCCACGCAGCGTGGAGGGAAGAGGACCGAAAGCACGGGCTCTCCCACCGAATCACGCCACCACTCGACCGCCCGCGCGATACCCCGGATGGCCCCACCACCGCGCCCAGGCTCGATGACGTGCTCAACCACCATCGCCCGGCGCGGCCGAGTTCCGGCCCACGACTCCGTCGATCAGCAGCGAGCGGGCCGGGAGGAGCGATCCGGGCAACACCAGGCTCCGTGCCACGTGCGCCCCGGCCTCCAGTACGCTCCCGTCTCCTATCACCGTGGGACCTTCGACCACCACGTCTTCGCCCAGGGCGGCCCCCCGCCCGATCGCGACCGGCGGCTCGATGCGCGCTGTCTGCGCCACGGTCGCGTCGGCCTCCACCCACACTCCAGGGCGGATCTGATCCCCCGGGATCTCGATCTCTACCAGACCCTCCAGGGCATCGGCATTCCCGCGCACGTACTCGCCCAGATTGCCCACATCGCTCCAGTAGCCGGTGACGCTATGGGCGTGACAGGGGACCCGCTGCCGCAGGAGATCGGGGAACACGCGGCGTCCGAAGTCATCGAACTGATACGGCGGGATGTGGGAGAGGATCTCTGGTTCGAACACGTATATGCCGCAATTGCACATCCTCGAACGCGCTTCCTCCCGGGTGGGCTTCTCCTGGAAGCCCACCACCTTGTCGTCGTCATCGGTCACGACCACCCCGTAAAGGCTCGGATCGGACACCTCCTTGACGGCCAGGGTGGCGATGGATCCATGTCGCCGGTGAGCTGCCACCAACCCAGTCAGGTCGATGTCGGTCAGAGCGTCTCCGCTCATCACCAGGAAGGTGTCATCTCCCAGAAAGCCCTCATTGTTCTTGACCCCGCCCGCCGTGCCCAGGAGCTCCGGCTCGAACGAGTAGGTGAGGCGCATATCCATCCAGATCCCATCGCCGAAGTAGTCGGTGATGACGGAGGGCATGTGATGGAGATTGATGACGGCCTCTCGGAACCCGTGACCGTGCAGCAGGCGGAGGATGTGATAGAGCGCGGGCCGGTTGACGACGGGGACCATGGGCTTAGGCAGGAGGTCGGTGAGGGGACGAAGCCGTGTCCCCTTACCGGCGGCCATAATCATAACCCTCATGCTGCCTCCTTCCCTCGACGCCGTCCAGGCACCCTGCGATCGACACCCCGCGGTCGGGACCTAGCCGGCGCCGGCTAGGCTTTGCGGCGCCCGGGCTTGGCCTCCAGCCGCTCGAGACTCGCCGCGTAAGGCGGGAATGCCACTCCCCGCTCGGTGATGATGGCCGTCACATTGGCCGCGGGAGTCACGTCGAACGCCGGGTTGCGCACCCGCACGCCCGGCGGAGCCCAACGCACCCCTCCGAAGCCGGTGACCTCCGAAGCGTCGCGCTCCTCGATGGGGATGGCGCTCCCATCGGCCAGAGACCGGTCGACCGTGGAGAACGGGGCGGCCACATAGAAGGGTATGCCGTGTTCTCGAGCCAGCACGGAGACCGTGTAGGTCCCGATCTTGTTGGCAAAATCGCCGCTGGCGGTGATGCGGTCGGCCCCCACCACCACGTGAGTGACGAGCCCCCGGCTCATGAAGTGACCGGCCATGCCGTCTGTGATCAGTTCCATGGAGATCCCTTCGCGCACCAGTTCCCAGGCAGTCAGCCGAGCGCCCTGGAGCAGCGGCCTGGTCTCGTCGGCCAGCACGTGCAGACGGGGATCCCGGGCATGCACCGACCTGATGACCCCCAGGGCCGTCCCGTATCCTGCCGTCGCCAACGCTCCCGCGTTGCAGTGCGTGAGTATCACCAGCTCGTCTCCCTGGATCAACTCGGCCCCATACTCGCCGATCGCGCGGCACGAGGCCAGATCCTCCTCATAGATCTGTAGCGCTCGCCGTTCTATCTCGACGGCGATCTCCACCGGGGTGAGATCCTCCCTGCTCCAGATGCGCTCCATCTCCGCGAGCGCCCAGGGTAGGTTATACGCGGTGGGCCGGGTCTCGAATAGGCCTTTCGACGCATCTTGGAGTGAGGCCCGGAGGCGGGCGGGCTCGCCGGCGCTGGCGCGCAGCGCGGCCCGCGCCGCCAGCGCCATCCCCATGCCCGCGGCCACGCCGAGAGCGGGGGCGCCGCGGACCGCCATCGTGCAGATGGCGTCCGCCACGGCTTCCCACGTGTGGCAGCGCAGGTATACCTCTTCGAGCGGCAGCCGGCGCTGGTCTATCATGACCACGACGCCGTCCTGCCACTCCACGGTCCGGATGAGACCGGCACCCTCAGGAATACCGGCGCTCTCCGGAGTCGCGGCGCCCGCCACCTCTGCCACCGTCGTTACGTCCCCAGGTTCCAGCTGGCCAGATACTCCACTTGCTCGGGGGTGAGCGTGTCGATCCCCGATCCCAGCGACTCGAGTTTCAGCCGGGCGATCTCCGCGTCGACGTCGGCGGGCACGTCGTACACCTTCTTCTCGAGGCTGGCGGCATTCTTGACCATGAATTCGGCCGCAAGTGCCTGGTTGGCGAAGCTCATGTCCATGACGCTCGAGGGATGTCCCTCGGCCGCGGCTAGGTTGATGAGCCGTCCCTCGCCGAGAAGGTAGACGTTCCGGCCATCGGCGAGCCTGAACTCTTCCACGAACTCCCGCACCTGCCGCCGCGCGACTGCCAGCTCTTCCAAGGCGGGGATATCGATCTCGACGTTGAAATGGCCGGTGTTGGCCACGATGGCCCCGTCCTTCATGACCTCGAAGTGCTCCTTGCGGACCACGCGGATGTCGCCCGTAGCGGTGACGAAGATGTCACCCACGGGCGCCACCTCGGCCATCGGCATCACGCGGAAACCGTCCATGATGGCTTCCAGCGCGCGCAGAGGATCGACCTCGAGCACCACCACGTCCGCGCCGTGACCCTTTGCCCTCATGGCCACTCCCCGACCGCACCAGCCGTAGCCGGCTATCACCACGATCTTGCCTGCGATCATGCGGTTGGTCGCTCGAATGATGCCGTCCAGAGTGGACTGCCCCGTGCCGTAGCGGTTGTCGAACATGTGCTTGGTCTGAGCTTCGTTGACGGCCACGATGGGATAGCGCAACACCCCGTCGCGCTCCATCGACTTGAGGCGGATGACCCCCGTCGTGGTCTCCTCCGTGCCCCCTATCACCCCGGCTGCGGCGTCGGCGCGCTCCGAGTGTAGAAGCCCGACGACATCGGCGCCGTCGTCCATGGTGATCTGGGGATGGAAGTCGATCACGCTCTGGATATGCCTGTAGTAGGTGTCGCGGTCCTCCCCTTTGATAGCGTAGGTCGAGATCCCGTGCTCCACGACGAGGGCCGCTGCCACATCGTCCTGAGTGGAGAGCGGGTTGGAGGCGCAGAGGGCCAGTTCGCCCCCCCCGGCAGCCAGCGTCCGCATAAGGCTGGCGGTCTCGCTCGTCACGTGCAGACAGGCGCCGATGCGCACGCCCGCGAGCGGCTTCTCTCTGGCGAAGCGCTCGCGTATGAGGGCGAGCACCGGCATCTCCTTCTCCGCCCACTCGATCCTTAGAGTCCCCGCTCCCGCAAGGCTCTTGTCCTTGACGTCATGATCCACCACCGGGCATCTCCCTTCCCTCAGTACAGGTCAACACAGCTGCGGCCACCCGCAGACCCAGATGGGCCATCACGATGACCACAGGCGCCAACTCGACACTCACCCCCACGCACCCCACGAGGTCGGTCATCTCTTTCTCGTGGTCGCTCAAGCGGCCGTCATCGAACACCCCGGCGACTATGCCGGGAACTATTATCATACCCTCGCTGGGGACGCCCTTGCCGAGTCTGTCCTCGCGGGTCGTGCCCCCGCCAGGTGAGGCGTCGCCAAGCACACCCTCACCGAGCGCGTCCACACGCCTCGCCAGGCGCCTCATCACTACTTCGGGGTCGTAGACCTCGGTCATGCTCGGGAAGCGCGGGCCCAGGCGATCGTCGTTAGGTCCAACGAGTGGGGAGCGCCAGGTGAGGCCGGCGTGATCGGTCACGGCTATCACCGCGCCTGCGGCGCGGGTACTGTTCAGCGACTCGGTCGGGTAACCCGAACAGACGTACCCTGCCACCCCTTCCCCCGGTCTGCCGGCCGCCACCCACTGCTCGGGCCGCTCGCCCAGGATCGCTTCCCTCAGAAGGACAAGCTCCGCCTCGCTCAGACGGCGAGACAAGTCGCCGACACCCGCCTCCCCTAGGGAGACGACGGTGCCCCCCGGACCGGCCAGGCGCTGGGCCACCTCCACAGCGAGTCCTCCCAGGCGCAGTTCGGCCCGGGGGCTCACCAGCACTCTCATTCAGATGGAATAGTCAGCATCGACTCAGCCACCGCCAGCAACTCCTCCTTGCTGAGAAGATGCGACAGGGTGTTGGATACCCAATACAGGACGCCGTCGGCTTTCCACCATATGCGCTCTACCTTCTGGTTGCTGCCGACGATGGTGAAAGTGGTGCCGTCCCCCCTGACCTCCACGCCCTTCCCGGCGGCGGGGGCCTCCAGCCAGGTGGTCTCCGTGATGCCCATGTACTGGTCGGTATAATCTCCGTCGTCGATCAGACGGTACAGCATCTTGAAAGCAGGCTTGCTGCCGCTGTCTGCGCCTTCGTCGATGTCGTAGGTCGCTCCGCTGGTCGGCATGCGCTCCACGAAGAAGTAACCTTCAGGCAGATAGGCCGGCGCCTGCACGGCGAAGGGGACCATCTGAGCGATGGTCTTCCAACCGCCGGCGTCGGGGACGTTGTCAGGATTGGGAGGCAGAGCGTACTCAGACGGAAGCGAGAAGTCCTCGCCCAGGATGATGGTAATGCGCTCCAGCGAGCTGTTCTTCTTCACGGACTCGGCGCCGAGGACCCCGGCCACCTCCTTGGCCTCCGCGGACATGCCGGAGGGATACTCGACCGAGGTGGCTTTCTGCGCGGACCGGTCGGCGTTGGAGACCGCGAAGACCGTGGCTCCCAGGCTTTCCAGCCATTCGCCGGCGGCCGCCGCCTCCCCCGCCCGGCCGTTCCCGTTCAGTACGTCGACCTCCTTACCGGTGAGGTCGGCTCCGGCTTCAGTGGTGCTCGCGGACGTCGCCGGGGTGTTCTCCGCCCCGGTCCCCGTCGGAGCGGCGGCACCGGAGGCCACCTGCGCGGCCCCAGGTGGAGTGAGAAAGTCGGTGACCGCCTCGGCGATGGCGTCATCGCCGATGAGCACGTACGAAGCCCCTCCGATGGTCTCCGTGGCCCCGACCATGCTGATCTGCCGGATGCGACTGCCCTCGAGGCCTATACCCCAATAGGCGAGCTTGAGGATGTCATTGGCGCCCAGATCGGTGTCGACGTTCTTGAAGAGAGAGGTGACCAGCCTGGGCAACTTGAAGGGCAGGTCCCAACCCATCGCCTGCTCGCGCACCGCGCTCAAGAAGCGTTGCTGCCTCTCCATGCGGCCGAAGTCCATGTTTTGGTCGTGCCTGAAGCGTACGTAGTCAAGGGCCTCATCCCCGTGCAACAGTTGATAGCCGGGGGCGAGCCTGATCAGTTCCCACTCGGCGTCGTCGTTGTAGTAGCGCCGATCGACGTCCACGTACACCCCGCCAAGGGAGTTGGTGATGTCCCTGAAGGCGTCGAAGTCGATCTCCAAGTAGTGGTCGATATCGACACCGGTCACCTGCTGCACCGTCCTGATGGTGAGACCCGGGCCTCCGAGGGCGTAAGCGGCGTTGATCTTAGCCGTGCCATGATCGGGGATCTTCACCCTGAGGTCCCGTGGCAAAGACAGCACTGAAAGGTAGTCCCGGTCGGGATCGACGTGAACGAGGATGATGGTGTCGGAACGCCCGGAGTCGCCCTCCTCGCCCTCGTCACCCTCCCTACGGTCGGATCCAAGAACCAGCAGGTTCATCCCCGTGGGGGCATCGGGAACCTCATGCTCTGGCTGAGCTTCAGCTTCAGCCGCAGGCTCCGCCACGGAGACGGTCGTGGTGCTCGGCTCTTCCGCCAGCACAGCTTTGACCTCTTCGGATACCCGCTCATTGGCTCCCGCGACCTGCTGTCGGAACCAGAGATACGAACCTCCTGCCACCAGCAGCGTGACGACGCACACGCCGACCAGGGTCCACAGGAGGATGCGCTTCCACCCTCCTCCGCCTCGGCCCTCCACCGGATACACAGTGTACGGTTTGTCAGTCAGTGCCGGCTCCACTCGGGATCTCGATCATCGACTCGGCCACCTTCAGCAGTTGTGTCCTGTTCATCACGTAGGACAGGGTGTTGGAGACCCAGTAGAGGACATCATCCTTCACCCACCAGATGCGTTCGGTCCTCTGATCGGTTCCAACGAACGTGTAGGTGACCCCGTTCCTCTGGACTTCTGTGCCTACACCGGCCGCCGGAGCGTCGAGCCACGTGGTCTCCATGATGCCCATGTACTGGTCGGTCTCCGTTCCCTCCACGTTGGTCAGCCTGTAGACCATCTTGATGGCCGGCTCGGTCTTGTCTCCGTCCACGACTATGTCGTACGCGCCGGCTTCCGCCGGCATCCTGTCGACGTACCCGTAACCCTCGGGAAGATATCCAGGGGCACGCACCGGGAAGGGGGCGGCGGCGGCCAGCTGGCTCCAGAGCCGACTGTTGGCGATCTTCTCGGGATCGGTGATGAACGACTCGGTGCCCTCAGTGGTGCGGGTCGTGGAGGAAATGGAGATATCGTCGGTCCCGCCTGCGGAGGAGTCGCCGGAGGTGGTGGTCTCACTGCCCGCGGACCCCTCAGGGGCCGTCATCAGCTTTTGGACCGCCTCCTCCACTGCGCCCTCTTCAGGGATAACGTAGGAGAATCCGTCGCGCTCCTGGATGTCGCCGATGACGGTCACCTGGCGGATGCGGGCGCCGTCCAGGCGGGCGCCCCAGTAGGCCAGCTCCAAGACGTCGTTGGTGTCGAGGGTGGTGACGAGGTTGTTAAAGAGCGCGCTTACCACTCCGGGGAGATCGAGGAGCAGGTTCCAACCCATGGCCTGCTCCCGGATAGCGGTTATGAAGCGCTGCTGCCGGTCCATGCGCCCGAAGTCGTAGTTGAGATCGCTGCGGAAACGCACGTAATCGAGGGCGTTGGAGCCGTCCAGCAACTGGTAGCCAGGAGAGATCTTGATGAGGTCGAACTCGGGGTTGTCGTTGTAGTAGCGCCGATCGATATCCAGATACACCCCGCCGAGCGAATCGACGATATCGCTGAAGGCCTGGAAATCGACCTGCACATACTCTTCGATGTCGACCTGGGTCAGCTGCTCGACGGTTTGGATGGTGAGTTCCGGGCCGCCTTGAGCATAGGCCGCGTTCAGCTTCTCGATACCGTGACCGGGCACCTCCACCCGCAGGTCCCGGGGAAGGGAGAGCATGGAGAGATAGTTCTCGTCGGGGTCGGCGTGGACCAGCATGACCGTGTCGGAACGGATTTCCTCTCCAGCGTTCGTCGGCCGCTTGTCGGACCCGAGGACGAGGATGTCCATGCCGGTGGGTGTGCCGATCGATCCCTCGAACGTGGACCCTACCGCTTCCGCTATTCCGGGGTCGGTAGTATGGGTGTGCCCCACCAGCCGGTTGAGCCAGAGGTAGGAACCTCCCACCACGGCCATGACCACCACCGCGAACCCCACGACCGACCAGAGGACGATCCGGCGCGTCCGGCGCTTCTGCAGCTTCTCGACCTTGTAGACAGTGTAGGACTTGCTTTTCAGTGAAGTGCTCCGCCAGACGTTGACAGGAGATTCTAGCGCGCGGCCGGCTTCTCGCCCAAGGTCAGAGCGACCGGCAGGGCTCCGGCTCCACGCCCGGTCTTTCCACTTCAGCGCCCAGGTCCCGGAGCTTTTCCTCAAAGCGCTCATACCCCCGGTCGAGGTGTTGCACCTCCCGCAGTTCGGTGCAGCCCTCCGCCACCAGTCCGGCGGTGGCCAGTGCCGCCGCCGCCCGTAGATCGGGGCAACGCACGATGGCCCCTGTGAGGGACCGCCCGCCGCTCACGACCGCATGATTGCCATCCACCCGTATCTCGGCACCGAGCCGGATCAGTTCGTCTACAAACCCGAAGCGGCTTTCGAAGACGTTCTCCGTCACCACCGAGACCCCTCCAGCGATGGACAGAAGGACCATCATCTGCGCCTGCAGATCGGTCGGGAAACCGGGATAGGGCAGGGTAGCGACATCCGCCGCCTCGTACGAGCGCGGGTCCCCACTCACCTTGATACTACGGGTGTTCTCGTGCACCTGCACTCCGACCGATCGAAGCTTGAACAAGAAGAGCTCCAGCACGTGGGGACCGATTCCGGTCACCTCCACCTCCCCGCCTGTGACGGCCCCGGCGATGAGGAACGTTCCCGCTTCTATCCGGTCGCCCAGAACGGTGTGCTCAGCCGGGCGCATCTTCTTGACCCCGTTGATGCGCACGGTGGAACTGCCGGCGCCCTCGATGTCCGCGCCCATGCTCACCAGGAACTTGCACAGATCGACGATCTCCGGTTCCCTGGCCACGTTCTCCAGGATGGTGGTCCCTTCGGCCAGCACAGCGGCCATAAGCAGATTCTCGGTGGCACCCACGCTGGGATAGTCAAGAAAGATGCTGGTCGCGCGGAGCTTCTCGGCCGTCACCTCGACGAACCCGTGGTCGGAACGCACCACCGCGCCCATCTCGGCCAATCCGCGCAGGTGGATGTCGATCTTTCGCGGCCCCAGATTGCAGCCGCCCGGCATGGCCACCTTCGCCCGACCGAAGCGGGCCACCAGCGGGCCCATGATCTGGATGGAGGCCCGCATACGCTGCACCAGATCGTAGGGAGCCACGTGCGACTGCACCTCAGTCGTGTCCACCGTCATGACGCCCTTGTCAAAGGCCACCACGGCGCCCAGGTACTCGAGCATCTCCTGCATGGTGCGGACATCCTGGATGTCGGGGACGTTGTGAAGCACACTGACGCCCGGTGCCAACAACGATGCAGCCATCAGCTTGAGCGCCGAGTTCTTGGCCCCCGAGACCACCACGGTACCAGACAGCCGCCGGCCGCCGCGAACCAGGAGACGCGGCTCTCCGGATCGCTCCGTCATCGGTCAGGCCTGCTGAGCGACTTTGAGGCGATTGTAGGCCCGACGGAGAGCCAATTGCTCGCGGTACGGATCGACGTCTTCATCCTCCGGAACCGTGCCCGCGCGGTGCATCTCCAACCGCTCGGTAGCTCGCTCGACGGCCTTCTCGACCCGAGGGATGTCGATCTTCGAGGCTTCCTCGGCCGCGTCGGCCAGCACGATCACTTTGTCGAACTGGACCTTGGCGAAACCATCGGCGACGGCAAAGATCAGCCACGCACCCTCGGCCGAGAGGGCCCGCAAACGGCCTATCGTGAGTTGGGCCACCATCGGGGCGTGCCTGGGTAGGATGCCTACCTCACCAGTGATCGCCGGGATCACGACCATCTCCACGTCGCCCTCGAACACGTGGCCGGCCGGAGCCACCAGTTCCAACCTCAGGTAGCCATTGTCCCCCTGGCCCACGATCCACCCCCGCCTAGGCTACGGCCGCGGCTTCAGCCGTCTGGGGCTCACCTGCAGATTCGGCGGCTTCCTCGTCGGAGGCTACGCCAGACTCGGACCTCTGAGCCAACTGCGCCGCAGCGACTACCTCATCGATACTACCCTGCATGCGGAAGGCCCGCTCGGGTAGATCGTCGTGTTTGCCCTCCAATATCTCCTTGAAACTGCGCACGGTGTCTTTCAGAGGCACAAACTTACCGGCGATGCCGGTGAACTGCTCGGCCACGAAGAACGGCTGCGACAGGAACTGCTGGATCTTGCGGGCCCGGCGCACTGTCACCTTGTCTTCGTCGGAGAGCTCGTCCATGCCCAGGATGGCGATGATGTCGCGCAGATCCTTGTAGCGCTGCAGGATCTCCTGGACCTTGGTAGCCACTTCGTAGTGCTCGTCGCCCACTACCTGGCGATCCAAGGCCCGGCTGGTGGAATCGAGAGGATCCACGGCCGGGTAGATGCCCATCTCGGAGATCGCCCGGCTGAGTACCGTGGTGGCATCGAGGTGAGCGAAGGTGCCCGCCGGCGCCGGGTCGGTGAGGTCATCGGCCGGCACGTAGATGGCTTGGACCGAGGTCACCGATCCGCGCCGCGTGGACGTGATGCGCTCCTGCAACTCACCCATCTCTGAGGATAGGGTCGGCTGATAGCCCACGGCCGAGGGCATCCGACCGAGCAGGGCCGATACCTCGGACCCCGCCTGTACGAAACGGAAGATGTTGTCGATGAACAGAAGCACGTCTTGGCCCATGACGTCCCTGAAATACTCCGCCATGGTCAGAGCCGACAATCCTACCCGGAGCCGGGCGCCGGGCGGCTCGTTCATCTGCCCGAACACCATGGCCGTCTTGTTGATGACTCCGGACTCGCTCATCTCCAGATAGAGATCGTTGCCCTCCCGGGTGCGCTCCCCCACCCCGCCGAACACCGAGATGCCGCCGTGGTGGGTGGCGATACTGTGGATGAGTTCCAGGATGACCACGGTCTTCCCTACCCCGGCGCCGCCGAACAGGCCGACCTTGCCTCCTTTCACATAGGGGGCCAGGAGGTCGATGACCTTGATGCCGGTCTCAAGGACCTCGGTGGTGGGCTCCAAATCCTCGAAGTCCGGCGCCGGCCGATGGATGGGCCACCGTTCTGTCTCGGCGGGAACAGGCTCCTTTTCGTCGATGGGGTCGCCCAGGAGGTTGAACAAACGCCCAAGAGTGGCCTGCCCGACCGGGACGGTGATGAACTGGCCGGTGTCGATCACTTCCATGCCGCGCGCCAGGCCGTCCGTGGAATCCATGGCCACGGCCCGCACTTTGTTGTCACCCAGGTGCTGCTGGACTTCGGCGATGAGGTGGATGCGACCCGACGCGCCTTCGACATCGATCTCCAGCGCGTTGTAGATGGCCGGCAGCATTTCGCTGAACTCGACGTCGAGTACCGGCCCGATGATCTCCACGATCTTGCCTTTGTTCATCGCCTTCGTCGTCCTCCTTTATCCGGACAGGGCGTCGGCCCCTGCCACCACTTCCAGTATCTCCTGGGTGATGGACCACTGCCGCGCCCGGTTCATTGCCAGGGTCAGATCGTCGATCATCTCCTCCGCAGCCTCTGAGGCGTTGCGCATCGCCGTCATCCGCGCTCCGTGCTCGCTCGCCATATTCTCCAGGATCGCCCGGTAGAGGGTTATCTCGACGTAGGATGGCAGAAGATCTGCAAGGATCACCTCAGGCGAGGGCTCGAACAAGAAGTCCATATACGCAGTGGCATCAGGAGGAGTGTAGAGGCTGGTGAGCTCTTCTTGGATGGGCAGTATCACCTGGTCGGTGACGAACTGCTCCATGGGGCTCTTGAAGCGATTGAACACCACATGTACCCGGTCGATGGTCTCGCTGGTGTACCTGCGTATGACTCCGTTCGTAATCGCCTGGGCCTCGAGAAACGCGGTGCGCTCCGTCACATCGAGGTAGGCCTTGTCTACTCTATATCCCTGGAAGCGGGCCGTGCCGACTCCCTTCCGGCCCATGACGACCAGGTCGCTGTCCACCCCTTGGGCGGTGTACGTGTCGATCAGGTCGAATGCTCGGTGCAAGATGTTGGAGTTGAAGGCTCCGCACATGCCCCGGTCTGCGGTAAGAGCGATGACCGCGACCTTCTTTATCTCGGCGTGCTTCTTGAGCAACGGATAGGCCGTCACGTCCACCTGGAGGTAGCGAACCAGTTGGCCGATGAACTCGAGCATGTTGAGGGCGTACGGGCGTGTGGCCTCTATCCTCTGCTGGGCGCGGCGCAGACGAGCCGCAGCCACCATTTGCATGGCCTTGGTGATCTTCCTGGTGTTCTGCACGGAGCCGATCCGGCGCTTTATGTCGCGCTGAGATGCCATACGAGCCTAGGCTAGTCCCGCGTCCGTCGACCAAGACGCCCTGAAATCCTTGATGGCCGCGCGCAGCACCGCCTCGGTCTCGGGGCTCAGATCCTTACTGGTCACGATCTCGACCCCGACCTGGGGAGCCTCTCGCTTCAGGTGATCGAGCAGTGAAGCGTTGAAACGAGGGATGTCGGCCACCGGAACGTCGTCGGCATATCCCTGGGTGGCCGCGAAGATGATCATCACCTGGTCCTCTACCGGCCAGGGAACAAACTGCGGCTGATTGAGCGATGCCACCAGCCGTTCTCCCCGGGCCAGGCTCTTCTGGGTGTCCGCGTCGAGTTCCGACCCGAATTTGGCGAAGGCCTCCAATTCCCGGAACTGGGAGAGATCGAGCCGCAG
The DNA here is from genome assembly GCA_963806155.1 of uncultured Actinomycetes bacterium. Taxonomy (GTDB): domain Bacteria; phylum Actinomycetota; class Thermoleophilia; order RBG-16-64-13; family RBG-16-64-13; genus CAVPLM01. Next base: position 13,039 of record CAWDXC010000011.1, on the reverse strand, counting down.
GGAGCCGGCGACCTTCTTCATGGCCTTGATCTGAGCGTTGCCGCCAACCCGCGACACCGAGATCCCCACGTTGATGGCCGGGCGGATGCCGGAGTAGAAGAGGTCGCTCTCCAGGAATATCTGGCCGTCGGTGATGGAGATGACGTTCGTCGGGATATACGCGGAGACGTCCCCGGCCTGAGTCTCGATCACAGGCAGAGCCGTGAGCGATCCCCCGCCCCCAGAGTCGCTCAACTTGCAGGCCCGCTCGAGCAGGCGGCTGTGCAGGTAGAAGATATCTCCCGGGAAGGCCTCCCGGCCCGGCGGGCGTCTTAGCAGCAGCGACATCTGCCGGTAGGCGTCGGCGTGCTTGGTGAGGTCGTCGTAGATGCACAGGGCGTGCCGGCCCGAGTAGGTGAAGTACTCACCCATGGCCGCACCGGCATAGGGGGCGATGTAGCGCATCGGCGCCGAGGTCGAGGCGGGAGCCATGATGACGATCGTATAGTCCATGGCCCCGTGCTCTTCGAGCCGGGCCACCAGACCCGCGACCGTGGAGGCCTTCTGGCCGATGGCCACGTAGATGCAGATGACGTCTTGGCCCTTCTGGTTGATGATGGTGTCGACGGCGATGGCGGTCTTGCCGGTACCGCGGTCACCGATGATCAGCTCGCGCTGCCCACGGCCGATGGGGATCATGGAGTCGATGGCTTTGATGCCGGTCTGCAGAGGCTCTTTGACCGGTTGCCTGCGGATGACACCCGGGGCTTTGAACTCTACCGGCCGGAACTCCGTTGTCTCGACAGGGCCCTTGTCATCCAGCGGGACCCCCAGCGGGTTGACCACCCGCCCGACCAGCGCCTCGCCCACCGGCACCTGGATGACTTTGCCGGTGCGCTTCGCCTGGTCGCCCTCTTTGATGAGCGTGTCTTCGCCCATGAGCACCGCGCCGATGCTGCCTTCTTCGAGGTTGAGGACCAATCCCATGACGTCGTGAGGCAGTTCAAGCATCTCCGAAGCCACCGCGTTCTCCAGTCCCTGGATGCGCGCCACCCCGTCGCCCACCTGCACGACGGTGCCCACCTCTTGGACCTCCACGCCCGCCTCATAACGCTGTATGCGCGATTTAAGGACGCTGGTTATCTCTTCAGGACGTAGCTTCAACTGAATCCTCCAAATGAGCGATGGGGCTGGTCAGCACTTCACGGAGTCTCTCGAGCCGATGACGCACGCTGGCATCGGCGACCCGGTCGCCGATGCGCAGTCGAAGCCCACCCAGTATCTCCTTGTCCACCGTAAGAGTGAGCTCCACGGTCCTGTCGAGTGAGGACTCGATCTTCTCCCGGAGAGCCTCCTGTAGGGGGGCGGTCAGGGGCACGGCGCTCACCACCTCCACGTGGACGAGACCCTGTGCCTCTTCCACCAACTGGACGAAAACCCGGTACGCCTCCTCCAGCTCGGACTCCCTGTTCTTGTCCACCATCAGGCGCAGCAAGTTGCGCAGCGACTCGTCCCCGCCATCGGTGAGCTCGAGCAAGACCTCCTTCTTGTGCGCGTCGGAGACCTCCTCCGCGCCGAGGAACCGGCGCAACTCGTCGGACGACTCCAGGGCCGCGACGAACTCGCCTAGGTCACGTCGCACCTCAGCGATGCGCCCTTCGTCCTCCGCTGCCTGGTAGAGCGCGGTCGCGTACACTCGTGCGATCTTGCCTTCGCTCACGACGTCCTTCTAGTTCTCGCTGATCTTGCTCAGATCGATCTCGTTGATGGCTTCCTTGATCAGACGGAGCTGGTCCTCACCCGACAGGCTGCTGCGGGCCACCTTCTCGGTGGCGGCGACGGTCAGGTCGGCCACTTCCTCCCTGATCGTCTGCAGGGCTTTGGTCGTATCGCGCTCGATCTGCTGCCGGGCTTTCGCTAGAGCGGTCTCGGCCTGCACCCGTGCCTCTTCCAGCACCTCCGCCTTGGTGGCCTCACCGGCTTTTCGAGCTCGATCGACGATGGCGTCGGCCTCCTGCCGGGCCGCCGCGAGTTGACGCTTGTAGTCCGCCAACAAGTCCTGAGCTTCGTCGCGCAGCTTCTCCGCTTCATGGATGGCCTGACTGACCTCGGCTCGACGCGCCTGCTGGAGCCGCATCAGAGGGTTGAACGCGAACTTGTAAAGCAGGCCGACGAGCGCCAGGAACGTGATCACCGACCACAAGAAGAGCCCCGGGTTTAATTCGAATATTTGCATGCTGAACCTACGCCATTGATCGCCTGGTCACAACGTGACGCGGCCGGCGGAGTGCTGGCCCACGTCCTTAAACGACGAACAGCAGGATAATGGCGATGACGAACGCGTACAGAGCCAGCGCCTCCGTCAGGGCCATGCCGATGATGAACGCCGTGCGGATGTCTCCAGAGGCCTCAGGCTGCCTCGCGATGGCCTCCGAGGTCCGGCCGGTGAGATACCCGATGCCGATACCCGGGCCCAGGGTGGCCAGGCCCATACCGAGTCCTGCGGCGAGTCTGGCGGCGGTGTCAGCGTCCATTGTCTTGTCCTCCTTGTTCCTGGGTTGACGCTAGTGGCCGGCTTCTATGGCCGATTCGATGTAGACGACGGAAAGAAGCGAGAAGATGTAGGCCTGGATGAAGGCCACGAACACCTCGAAAGCGGTCATGATGACCACGAAGAGGAAGGCCGGGATGGTGACCACTACGCTGGCATATTGCAGCAGGAGCCCCAGCATCACCAAGATGATCAGGTGACCGGCGACGGTGTTGCCGAAGAGCCGGACGGCGAGCGACAGGGGCTTGAAGAACTCACCCATGAAATGCACCAGGAAGAAGATGGCGTTGAGAGGAGCCGCCAGCGCCTTCGGCACCCCTGGAGGGGTCAGCCAGGACCGCAGGTACCCCCGGACGCCGTGACGGTGGAATCCCTGATACTGCACCATGCAGAAGACGATGATGGCCAGACCGGCGGTCACGTTGATGTTGGTCGTGGGGGTATAGGGCTTGAGGGCGATCGGTTTGGGGATGAGCCCGATCAGGTTGGTCACCAGAATGAAGCTGAATAGCGTGAGGATCAGGTAGTAATACTTCTTGCCCTTTTCGGTGATCTGCCCGGTGAGGTGCCCGGTGGCAAAATTGAGGAGGAATCTCGGCCACGATCTGCAACCCGTCCGGTTCCTTCCTCCATCGCCTGGCCACTATATAGAAGAAGGCGAACACGACGACCGCGGACACCCACATGTAGACCACAACATTGGTGATCGACATATCGAACGGACCTATCTTGGGGAGAGGGACGATCGTCTGCACGCTCAGCTCGTGCAGGGCCTCAACGATCTTGTTTTCGGCCGCCTCGGCTACCATCCGCTACTCCTGATGAGCGCCGGTTGCGCCTGTCGAAGGTGGAGCGCTCTTGCGCTTGCTCGTCAAGCTGTAGAGCGAGTAGCCATTAAGTATAGTGAACAAGACGACGAAGCTGAGACCCACAGCCAGTATGTTCAGTGACGTCCAGAGGCTCAGAGCCACAAGGATCACGGCCACGACCGTGAGGCGCACGAGAAACCCTAGGACGGTGATGGCCGGAGCCATGACCGAACTCCGTCGAGCTACCCAGACCTGGAACCGCATGAACAGGAGGTGATAGGCGACGGCGAGGCCGAGACCCACTGCCACGGAAATGAGCGTCAGTCCCACAACGTCCTCCCGGTCAACCTATCTGCCCGTCATCAGGAATACCCGTCCGATCCTTCGTCCTCATTCAGCTCGGTATGGAGGCAGCCATCGCCAGATACCCAATACCGGTAAACATCAAGACCAGGGCGACGAATCCGAATACAAGACTCCCCGCCCCCGATCGGTCGCGAGGGGACACTTGCTGCTCGATGCGCCTGTCGCATTATACAACAGCCCCCCCGACGGCAAGAAACGATATAGCATTTTCATCTGACGTGCACCAGCTGCGTGCCCGCCTCCTCGAACACCTCCATGGCCAGGGCGTCCGGGTAGGCTCCCCGGAAATACACCGCCACCACTTCGGCGTTCACCAACATCTTGGCGCACAGCACACACGGCTGATGAGTGCAGTAGATCTCGGCCCCGTTGATAGCCACTCCGTGGTATGCCGCCTGGATGATGGCATTCTGCTCGGCGTGCAGGCCTCGGCACAGCTCGTGATGCTCTCCCGAGGGGATCCCAAGCGCGTCGCGCAGGCAGCCGCGCTGGCTGCAGTGGAGCAGACCACGAGGGACCCCGTTGTAGCCGGTGGCCAGAATCTGCCGGTTCTTCACCAGCACAGCTCCGACCTGCCGGCGCAGGCAACTTGACCGGGTTGAAACCACCCGGGCGATCTCCATGAAGTAGTCCTCCCAATCCGGGCGAGCCGACGGATCCGGTCTCTCCCCCGGACCAGGCATCAGAAGGTCAGGCAGTGATAGAGAGGAAAAGCCTCTGTCAAAACCCGGCTCCGCTCGAGCAGCCGGTCGAGATCGGCTTCGGTGGGCTCCGACGTCAAGGTGCCCACGATGATACTGGCCACCTCTCGCATCTCATCGGGACCGAAGCCCCGCGTGGTCATCGCGGGCGTGCCTAACCGCACTCCAGACGTGATCGTCGGGGGTCGCTCGTCGTACGGGATGCTGTTCTTGTTGGTCGTGATCCCCACTCGGTCGAGAAGCTCTTGGGCCCGCTTGCCCGTCATCTCGGTCCCGCTGAAATCGACCAGCATCAGGTGATTGTCGGTACCTCCCGAGACGAGCTTCAGCCCGCCCTGCAGGAGGCTCTCGGCCAGCACGGCGGCGTTCTCCACCGTGCGCCGCTGCTTCGCCTTGAACTCTTCGGTCATGGCCAGAAGGAAGCACACCGCCTTGCCGGCGATGACATGCTCCAAAGGTCCCCCCTGCAGGCCGGGGAAGACCGCATGATCGAGACGGGCCGCGTTTTCAGCCCGGCAAAAACAGGCGCCGCCCCGAGGTCCGGCCAGCGTCTTGTGGGTCGTGGTCGTCACCCAGTCGGCGAAAGCGAAGGGCGATTGATGCGCGCCCCCGGCGACCAGCCCGGCGATATGCGCCATGTCAACCATCAACTCGGCCCCGACCTCGTCGGCGATAGCCCGGAACGCCGCGAAATCGAGGGCTCGCGGGTAGGCGCTGGCGCCGGCCAGGATGAGCTTCGGCTTGTGCTTCAGGGCGTATGCGCGCACCTCGTCCATGTCGATCCGCCCGGTCTCTCGGCCGACCCCGTAGTGGAAGAAGGTGTAGCCCATTCCCGAGAAATTGACCGGGTGCCCGTGGGTCAGATGCCCGCCGTGAGCGAGACTCATGGCCAGTACCCGGCCTCCCGAGTCGAGGGCAGCCCAATACACGGCCTGGTTCGCGGTCGAACCGGAGTGGGGCTGGACGTTGGCGTGCTCCGCCCCGTACAACGCCTTCGCTCTCTCTATCGCCAGGGCCTCGATATCGTCCACGCACTCACAGCCCCCGTAGTAGCGCCTGCCGGGGTAGCCCTCGGCGTACTTGTTGGTGAGGACGCTGCCTGTGGCCTGCAGCACGGGCAGGGGGGTGAAATTCTCGGAGGCGATCAACTCGATGTTGCGCTGCTGCCTGGTCAGCTCTCGCGATATCAACGCGCTGAGTGCCGGGTCGACGTCCCTGAGCGTGAGGTCCGCATAACTATCCGGACGGGGGTGCACAGTCAAAATCGGTCTCCTGCTGGGTGAGGTCCTACTGGGCGAAGTCCCACTGGGTCAAGTCCTGCGGGCCAAGCATACCAGATGCAGGTCACCGCCCGCCCGGGGCGCGGCGGGAGGCCGGGCCGCCCGGGGCGTGGCCCCCGGCGCCGCATTCAAAACAGGGCGCTGATGCGTCTCAATGTCTCGGCCCCGTCCGCTGCCCCCTCTCTGAGGATAGCCGGGGGATCGCCGCCGGTGAGGGGACGCAGGTCCACCACGGTGGAGGACGCCGCCGCACCGGCGCTTGGAGCCGACCCCGGGGTCGTCAAGGCGATAGAGCAGTGGGCGAGCACCAACGGCTCGACGTCGGCAGCCGAACGAGCTTCCTTCTCGCCGCTCAAGTTGGCGCTCGTCGCGGCTAGGGGAGCCCCAAGGGAAGTAAGGAACTCGAGCAAGGCGGGATGATCCGGCACGCGCACTCCCAGCGAATCGGAGGTACCGACAAGGGGCGGCCGAGGCACAGAGGTCGCCACCACGAACGTGTACGGACCGGGTAGGAGCGCCTCCAACGCCCTGGCCGATGAAGCATCGAGATCGGGCAGCGACGCCTTCACCGAGGCGACCGAGGGGAAGATCACCGCCAGCGCCTGGTTCGAGCCTCGACCTTTGGCGGCGAACAGCCGCTGCACCCCCGACCGCGAGTCCCAGCGGGCCGCGATGCCATATACCGTATCGGTGGGTATCCCGATCACCGCGCCGCTGCCGAGCGCCGCCTCGAGCGCTGCCGACTGCGCGCCGTCCAACCCCCCAAGCGGCATCATCGCGGCGCCGGGAAGGGTCGCGGCCACCATGCGCTCCTTGCCCGACGAGATCCCTATGCGCGGCGACGAGGGAGAAGCCTGCCTCGCGCGCGAGGCAGGCGACCACCGGCGCCTGCCCATCGCCCACCTCGAGAAGCACGCTGCCACCCGGCTTGAGAGCCCGCGCCGCCTGTGGCAGGAGCCGGCGAAATACCGTCAGCCCGTCTTCGCCGGCGTCCAGCGCTGACGCCGGTTCGTACAGACGGATGTCCGGCGCGAGCTCGCCCAGATCCCCCGACGTCACATAGGGCGGATTGCTAACGACCAGGCTCAGACAGTCGTCGGGCGTCCCGTTGAGCAGGTCGGCGTGCCGGAGCTCGACAAGTGCCTCCAGCCCCAGCGCGGCTCGATTCCGAGCGGCCACTGCCAACGCCTCCTTACTGGCGTCGGTGGCGAGCACCCGAAGTCCCGCCTCCTGGGCCAGGCTGAGGGCGATGGCCCCGGATCCGGTCCCGACGTCCGCGATCAAGGGCCGAGGTGCTTCGCCCGTCCCGTCTGCGACGGCCGCCCTGGTCGCCGTCGCGCCGCTCGCCACCACACCGGCTGCGGTCATGTCGGCCGTCGGGCTCTCGGGCTGAACATCCGAGGCCGCGCCCGGCGCCAAGCCGGTGGCGGGCAGTGAGTCCTCGAGAGCCTCCCAGGCCGGTCTGAGGCGTAGGAGTCGTAGGGGCTGCGTCCACCAGTTCTTCGGTCTCGGGGCGGGGGATCAGCACAGCCGGGTCGACCTCCAAACATAGACGGCGGAAGTGAGCGCGTCGGAGGATGTATGCAATGGGTTCGTGCCGGGCCCGGCGCCCCACCAGATCACGGTAGCGATCCAGCTCGGCAGAAGTGAGGGGGCGATCGTACTCTGTGTAGAGACGGATACGCTCGGTCCCCAGGGTCTCCGCAAGAAGCAGCTCCGCGTCAAGCCGCGGTGACGTGGAGCCTCTGTCCCGTAGATAGCCGGTCACCGTGTCCAGCAGTGCACCTATGGTCCAGCTGTCCAAAGAGACCCCGCCCCACGCTGGCGGTCAGAACGCGGCCGCGGCCAGCTGCTCGGCGCGCTCGTTGGCCTGGAGGGCTTCGGTGAATTCCTCCAGCTCGCCCTGGAGTATGGCTTCCAGGCGGTGGGATGTAAGTCCGACGCGGTGGTCGGTGACACGTCCCTGGGGAAAATTATACGTGCGGATCTTCTGCGCCCGGTCGCCCGTGCCCACCTGGCTGCGCCGCTGCGCGGCCAGATGAGCGTCCTGTTCGGCTTGGGCCAAGTCGTAGAGGCGAGCCCGCAGGATGCGGAAGGCCCGCTCCTTGTTCTGGAGCTGGGACTTCTCATCCTGGCACGAGACCACGAGCCCAGTGGGGATATGCGTGAGTCTCACCGCCGAGTCGGTGGTATTGACCGACTGTCCCCCGGGACCGGTAGACCTGTAGACGTCCACCCGCACGTCGTTCGGGTCGATGTGTATCTCGACGTCCTCCACCTCGGGGAGCACAGCCACGGTGGCCGTTGACGTGTGTATACGCCCGGTGGACTCGGTCACCGGCACCCGCTGCACCCGATGAACGCCGGACTCGTATTTGAGGGCGCCGTACGCTCCCCGCCCCTTCACCTCGAGAATGATCTCTTTGACACCACCCAGAGTGGCGTCAGTGGTAGACAGGATCTCGGTCTTGAAGCGCATGCGCTCCGCGTAGCGCATAAGCATGCGTTGGACCTCGGCGGCGAACAACGCCGCCTCGTCGCCACCGGCACCTGCGCGCACCTCCACGATGGCGTTCTTGTCGTCGCGAGGGTCTTTCTCGAGAACCGCTACGCGCAGCTTCTGCTCCAACGTCTCCAGGTCTTCCCGGGCGCTCGCCTTCTCGTCCGCGAGAAACTCCTTCATCTCGGGATCGAGACCGCTCTCTTCCAGCATGGCTTCCGCTTCCTCCAAAGAGGTACGAGCCTCCCGGTGGGCCACCGCCAAGCGGTACACCGGCTCGAGATCGGAGTGGGCCTTCGATATCTCGGCGTAGCGAGACTGATCCCTCAGTACCTCGGGGTCGGCCAGCTCCTCCATGAGCGCGGCGTATCTTTCTTCGATCTCTGTCACCAGGTGGTCGATCACGTCCCTGTTCTCCCAGACGGATGTCTGCGCAGGTCTACGCCCGAGCGACGGCCTCGGCCAGAGCGCCCTGGCCCGCTGCATCCAGGCGCATGACCTCGTCCAGGGCGGCGGCTGCGACCTCGAGCTGGTCATAGGTCGGCTCGCGGGTGGTCAGCCGCTGGAGCTGGATCCCGGGCCAGAGCACGATCCGGGCGAAGAAGCCGTTCGAATGTTTACCCGCCCATTTTATGCCTATCTCGTAGGCGATGCCCACGATGATAGGTATGCCGATGAGGCGCGACAGCACCAGCCAAGGCAGTGAGGGCTTCCCGATGATCGCGAAGAAGAACACCGAGATGACCATGACCAGCAATAGGAACCCCGTTCCGCAGCGAGGATGAAGGGTGGAGTAGCTGCCGGCGTGCTCCGGGTCCGGCCTGCCACACGACTCGTAGGCGTGGATGATCTTATGCTCGGCTCCGTGGTACTGGAACACCTTGCGGAGATCAGGGATGAGTGAGATAGCCACGATGTAGAGGATGAAGATGGCTATGCGGATGAGCCCTTCCACCAGGTTGAAGAGGAAGGCGTTACTGAAGGTCGACTCGAACTGCTTCACCACGACCAGCGGTATCACAATGAAGAAAGCCACCGCCATAGCCACGGACACGATCACGGTCACGGCCAGTTCCTTCCAGCCGAAGGATAGCGGTGGCTTGGCCGGCTCCGCGCTGATCGCGGATTCGCCCGCCGGTTCGGCGGCGGCCGCGGCGAGCCCGTCATCCCGGTGACTTCAGGCGCAACGGCGGGCGCGGGATCGTCCGGTTCCGCCGTCGGATCCTCCAGACCGATGTTGGCGGAGATCCCAAGGGCCTTGATACCCAGGCTCAACGAGTCCCAGAGAGCCGCCACTCCCCGCACGATCGGCAACTTGAGCACGCGATGACGGCTGCTCGGGGCCTCCAGGGGATAGCCGACACGGGCGATCCCCCCGGAAGGCCGGCGCACCGCCACTCCCCATGAGTGCCGGCCGCGCATCATAACCCCTTCGATGACGGCCTGGCCTCCGAATGTGTGATCGTGCGCGCAGGTGGCCGGACTCTGGTCCTCCGCTCCAGGCTCGGCCCCAGGCTCGGACCCGATCGACTCGACGATCGTCACCCCTGACCCTAGTCTGCTGTCGACCCGACGAGATCCATCGCCAGGACCTCTTCCTCCGAATAGGGCGAGCCGCACGACATCCTGCCTTCGTGGCACCCTCCGGTCATGCAGCCCGGCCCCGTGTCCTCGAAGAGCAGCGGTGCAACCGCCAAGACCAGATGACGCATGGTCCAGGCCAGCCGGTTTATCTCCCACTGCGCCCGGCGGCAGCAGCGCAGTGCGAACAAGTGCCTCAGTTCACGCGCATTCATGGTCACAACGATCTTAGTCTCGGCCGCGTTGGGCAGCACGAAACGGGCATCCTCGAACACCGACTCGTTGCCCCGCCCCTCGGCCAGACCGATGGCCACCAAGCGTTCGTACGACCGCCTGGCGTCCTCCATGGCCTCGAAGAAGACCTCGCGGGCTTCGGGTGACCTCTCGATGCTCGGGGGGATGACGAAATCGTTCAAGGAATCGAAGCGCACGTATCGCTGCGACTGCTGACTATAGGAGGCGACTCGATGCCGGACGAGTTGATGAGAGCATGCCCTCGATATGCCGTCGATCGCGAAGGTGAAGGAGGCGTGTTCCAAAGCGCTCAGGTGACCGGATCGCACCAGCCCACGCGCAAGGCGTCGGACCTCCTCGTCGCTCATGGCCGTCTTGAGTTCGGCAGCGCTGACCGGCGCATAACAGAGCCGTCCGGCGGAGGCCACTGCCCGCTCCGGCAAGGGAGTGTGCTGGAGAAGCGTTACCTTGAGCTTGGCGGGCACGGCCGAAGGGGACTACGCCTTCTTCTCGGAGCGGCGATACTTCTTATTGAATCTCTCCACTCGGCCGGCGGTGTCGACCAACTTCTGCTTGCCCGTATAGAACGGATGACAGGCCGAGCACACCTCGACTTTTATCTCCGGAACGGTCGACCGAGTGAGAAACGTCTCGCCGCAAGAGCAGGTGACCCTGCTCTCAACGTACTCAGGATGTATATCGTCCTTCAAGGTGCCTCCAATGACACGTCCCGCAAGGTAGTAAGCCCGGAAAAGCACGAGTATTGTAGCACGGAGCACCGTGGGTAGACCGGGCGCCGCGGACGACCGGGTGAGCCCGGTGCCGCAGGCCAGACTCTACGGCTTTTCGAGGAGTCCCTCCGCTACCCTCATGGCCTCACCCGCCGTCGTCGCCTCTCCTGCTTCCCAGGCCAATCTGACCTCGCGCAGGATCTCTCCCAGGCGGGGGCCGGCCACCAGACCGAATTCGCGCATGAGTATCTCCCCGTCCACCGGCAAGGCCGGGGAAGCCGGAGCGACCGGTCGGCCCACCGGGTCCATCAGTCTCTGGGCCGGCTCCAGGACTTCCGGAGCCGGCAGCCGACCAGCGAGGTCCGGGGCAAGCGCAGTCTGAGCGATGTCGTCGGCCGTGACCGCGCCCGCTCGCGTGGCGACACCGGAAGCGTTCGTCGCGCCTTCAGGCGCCTTCCCGGCACTGGCCGCGAGAAGTATCGACTCCGGTTCCCACGGAGCCGCCTCCCACAGGAACAGCACCTGGGAGCGGGCGGCACGAGCACCGCCCGCTCAAGTGCCTCTACGCTGCAGCGTCTCCCGTAGAAACACGCGCTGACCTTCCGAAGCAGGGAGAGCATGTCCGCGGACAACCGAAGCCTGCGAGCGACGGCCGCCGCCTCTCCGGGAGCAAGGGGATGTGTCATCGCCGCCAAGCGAAGAGCGACCGGGCGCGTCCAGACCCCGTCCACGGGAGCGGCCAGACGCTCCGATAGGACGGCGGCGCACTGAGGGAACCAGGCGGATAGGTGAGCCAGGGAGTGGTCAAGCCTCTCAAGCATCACCTCTACCGAGACCGTGTTTGCCGCCGTCGAGCCCGGAAATGGCCGCGCGGCCCCGCCCGCGGCGCAAGACGAGACCACCTCAGGCAGTATGTGCTCCAACAAGGCCCAACTCAGCCCAGAGCCGGAACGCACCCGCTGAGGAGCCCCCGCTCAAGGTGAGGGCCATCTCGGTAGCGACCCGCTCGGGTGCGGCCCGGAGAAGCACCGCGGCCTGCGATCGCAGCAGAACCTCCAGTGAGGGGTCGAGATGCAGGCCGAGCACGTGACAGAAACGGGCGGCCCGCACGAGCCGTAAAGGGTCATCGATGAATATCCGGTCTGAGACCGCCACCAGGCGCTTCTCGTGCAGGTGTGTCCAGCCCCCAAACGGATCGATGCGGTCGCCGGCGCCCCAGGGGGCGTCTACCGGGACGGCCATAGCGTTGATCGTGAAGTCCCGCTGGGCCAGATCGTCAAGTATGCCGTTCCCTCGGATACCCGCTACGTCGACGTGGCCTTCCGCTCCCATCACCCGATACGCCCCGTGACGCGCGGACAGCGCGAACCAAGGAGAATCCAGCCGGCCGGCGATCTCCCGTGCGACCGCAGCCGGGTCGTCGGCTACGACCACATCCAGGTCGGGCGATCCGCCCCCCGACTCCCGGTCGCGCACCGTCCCGCCCACGAGCCAACCCTGGGTCCGGCGCCGTCGCAGGATGTGGGCTACTGCCTCCAGCATCATCCCGTGCCTCTCAGACTAGTGCCCTGCAGACGTCCTCGAAACGCCCCTCAGACGCGTTACTTCGACGAGCCCTTCAGTTTTCGAAGGCGCCGCTGATAGGGTCCAACGGTCGATCGCGTACGCGATGCCCGTGTAGATGAAGAAGCCGGCCAACGGGAAGATGACGTAGGAGATCGCACTGGTCCCCGGCTCTCGCCAGATGAAGCGGATCACCATAAGGTAGAGCACGGCCAGGATCGGCGCCTGGATCGCCGCCCGCTTGAGCGTGGGGGGTCTTAGAGCGGGCTGAGTGGAGGTTTTACCCTTCGCCCCGCGCGTGCTCCGAGTCGCGCCCGAACCTCTCACGACCGTCTTGGAGCTTTTCGTGGGGGTCGGAGCCTTGGGAAAGGCCTGGCGGGCCGCCCTGCGTGTCTCCTTCTTGGACATGATCCTCCGTCGTTGGATGCCGGGCTGCGACGACGCCTAGGCGGTCGTGTCGGCGATGGCCTGGACGATGTCGTGCCGGGTGACGATACCCACCAGCTTACCCTCGGCCAGCACCGGAAGCCGGTTGATCTCGCGGTCGGCCATGAGAGTGGCCGCGTCCCGCACGGACGCATCGGGCGCGATTGCCGTCACCTCTGCGCTCATGATCTCCTTCACCTTCGAGCCGTACATCTTGCGGACGCGATCCTCGAACTTGTTGAAGCTTTTGCAGGTCTATCACTGAGTCGAGTAGCTGGATGTAGTAGGGGGATGGAAGCTCGGCATCTTGGACGATGA
>CAWDXC010000010.1:0-47598 GCA_963806155.1 uncultured Actinomycetes bacterium | reverse complement strand
CAAGGTGCGCGAAGCCGCCTTGGGCGTGCTCGACGCTCATCGAGTCGCGCTCGGGCTAGTGCCCGCGACCGCGTCTTCACTGCCCAGGAGGTGGCATCACTGGACACGTACGTGACGCATCAGCAGGCGAGGATGATCGAGGTGGCTTGGCAGCAGCCCTTGGCAGAGGAGGTCGACCATGACTGAGCGGGGCGCGGGTACGGACAGCAATCGCCAGGTCCTGGAGAGGATGCTCAGGCTGCTCATGGCTGGGGAAGTCGACGGCGTGGCGGAACTGCTGGATCCCGACTTCACGCAGGAGATACCACAGTCAGGCGAGCGCGTGAGGGGGATCGCGAACTACACGCAGCTGATGAAGAACTACCCCCGACCACCTGGCGAAGGTCCGACACCGCGGCCCGTATTCGCGGCCTCAGACGCACACATCGTCGCGCCCGAGCCGCACTACGTCATGACGCCGACTTTCAACGTCGTGAAGGTCGAAGGTACCGGCGATGAACTCGTAGCCTACGCGCGGTCCCAGTACCCCGATGGCTCGTGGTGGTACACGATCCACTTGGTCACATTTCGGAACCACAAAGTGCTGCGCCAGGTGTCGTTCTTCGCGGCCCCCTTCGATCCGCCAGCATGGCGGAGTGAATGGGTCGAGAGGATGAGCCCAACGATCTCATAGATGCCACAGCGCGGTTCGAAGTGCTTCCAGCACAGCGCAGACCCATTCACTCCGCCTAGCGAATCACGACCGACGGAAAGAACCGGCGCTCTCCCGACTCCCGGCGGTCGGCCCCACCCCAACATTTGAGGATTATGCGTCGGCAGTATGCGGGTATGTCACAAATAGCACGTGTCGCGCCAGTAGCATGTAGAGTGGACACAGATAGTGAATCGCAGGAACCAAGTTCGCATCGCCAGCATCATCGGTATGGCATCTGCCGTACTCTGGCTATTCGCGCTCACTATCGAGTATCATTATGCCTTACAACCACCCGGTGATGGTAGCCTAGCATACTATTCTGACCAGATACTCTTTTTCGCTGCACTTCTTGGATATTTGATAATGCTATTAGGGCTGTGGAAATCAAAGGCGGCTGGTGCTAGTCTATTTGGCAGAGTTTCCGTGGGAATCTTCCTCGCGGGTATTGCATCATTACTCATTGCTCAGATTGTTCAATGGCTAACGAGCAATGCTGATTTCTTCCTATTCCCCGTTGGAGGTGTATTCCAGCTCGTTGGTGGGCTTCTATCTGGATTTGCTGTGGTGACCACAAAGTATTGGTATGGATGGCCGAGGTTCGCTCTCTTGTTACAGAGTCTATATTATCTCTTTGTGCTATTCTTGCCTATCGCAATATTTAACCAATCTCCAACCCAGTTGACAGAGTCGCTCTGGCAAGTGACATGGTTCATTACGAGTATGGCGCTCTTTTCCAGATCACGCAACACAAATACTGCGCCAATACTGGACTAGATCTAACGCCCCCGTGACAAGGGAGCACTGAAGATCGCTCCAGCCGATTGGGCGCCTACGAGCCGTCTCTCGCTCTAGGTGCCATCCCAGTGACGAACTCGCCGGCCTGGTACAGACGGGGCAGCCAGCCCCGGACAGTCTCCGTATTCTACTCGATTTACAGGCATAACGTGAATGGAGCCCGGTCAGCTGGACCGGCTTCCGGAGCGTCTTCGGGGGCCATCGGCGGCCCGGTAATGACGTTTTGGTTACCAACGCATCACCATCGGACGGACCGGGTAGGACGCAACAAGACGGGATGGCACAATCGCCGGACTTCCATGCTAGGCGCGGCTCGGCACAAGGACGACGACGATCGATCTCGATGGCTTCATGATGGAGGCGGTAGTCAGCCTTGTACCCGAAAAGAGCGATGTGCTGTCGATACCCCGGCGTGGCGGGGCGGCCAGCAGAAGTAGTCGTTCGCAAGGAGTCCCAGACCCATGAGCGTTGAGCTTCTGGCCTTCACCGATCCCGTGTGCACCTGGTGCTGGGGGAGTGAACCGGTTCTGCGCAAGTTGGAGACCTGGTACGACGACAGCGTGGTCATCCACTACGTGATGGGCGGACTGGTGGAGGACATCAGGGCCTTCTACGACGCCGCCAACGACATCGGCGGCGACCCGGAGAAGTCGAATCTGCAAATCGGGCGCCACTGGCTCGAAGCCTCCGCGCGTCACGGCATGCCGGTGAGGATCGAAGGTTTCCGGCTCTTCACCGCAGAGACGACCTCCACCTATCCGCAGAACATCGCCTTCAAGGCGGCCGAACTGACGAACCCAGGGCTGGCCGCTCGGTACCTCCGGCGGATCCGCGAGGCCTCTGCCGCCGAGGCGCGGGAGACGGGCCGGCTCGAGGTGCTGATCGAGTTGGCGAGCGACGTGGGTCTCGATGTCGCCGAGTTCATACGGCACTTCACCGATGGCTCGGCCGAGAATGCCTTCCGCGAGGATCTGGAGACGACCCGGCGGTACCGCGTGCGCGGGTTCCCGACCTTCCTGCTCCGATACGGCGACAAGGAGCTGCTGCTGCGCGGCTACCAGGACTTCCGCGCCATGCGGGCGGTGATCGACACGCTCACCGGTGGGACGCTGCATCCCCAAACGCCCGAGCCGACCGAGCAGAACGTGCTGGGCTTCCTCCACAGGTACGGGAGGGCGGCACCGGTAGAGGTGACGACCGTCTTCGACATTTCGTCCGAGGAGTACGAAGCACTGGTCGACGGCCTGGAAGCGGAGCACCGTCTGCGGCGCGTGCCGGCCGGCAACGGGTACTTCCTGGAACCGGCGGCAGGAGCTGCCTGCGATACGGAAAGCGGCGCGTGCGCGTTGTAGGTTCGCTTCTCCCCTCTCCCACTCGCTTGATCTCTTCGCAGAGGAGGCTCGTCGGGGATCGCATCGACGCCTGCCGCGCCGCTCGAACCCGACGTTCCTTTGGGCAGGACTCTCGGTGCGCGATCTAAAGGGGCGCGCGCGATCGCGGAGGCCGGGAACGCCTAGCACGTCCCCTAAATGGGGAATGTCAAGGTGCGGGCGGGGCCCGCAAGCTTCTATCCCAAGAGGTGATCGAGATGCAAAGGGTAGTTCCCAGCCTGTGGTTCGACAAAGAGGCCGATGAGGCAATCGAGTTCTATATCTCGGTTTTCAACTCGGCTCCCCATTCCAAGAAGGACTCCAGGGTCGTCTCCGTAGAACGCTACCCCGAGGACAAGCAGATAGGCCCAGAGCCGGATATGGGCGGCAAGGTCCTGACCGCGATATTCGAGCTCGCGGGCCAGCGGTTTATGGCGCTGGACGGCGGCCCGGTGTTCAAGTTCAACGAAGCCGTCTCTTTCTACGTGGAGTGCGCCGACCAGGAAGAGGTCGATCACTTCTGGCAGAAGCTGTCGGCCGTCCCGGAGGCCGAGCAGTGCGGTTGGTTGAAGGACAAGTTCGGGCTTTCGTGGCAGATCGTCCCCAAGCAGCTGGGGGAGCTGCTCTCCGACCCGGATCGCGAAAAGGCCGGCCGGGTCATGGACGCCATGCTCCAGATGAAGAAGATCGACATAGAGAGGCTGCGTAGAGCCTACGACGGGGACTGACAGGCGGGCCCCTGCCTCCAGGTTGTCCGACGAGCGTTCGGATGCAGTCTCCCGGCGGCCCGGACGAGGACCCGAGCGGGGGGTTCGGGCACGGAGGATGGCAGCAGCAGTACTTCGACGAGGTCGGTCGGACGCTTCGTCACCAAGGGGCTCGAGACGACCGGCGGCCTCCTCCTGGGCCGAGTGACCTATGAGATCTTCGCGGGATACTGGCCCTCGGCACCGGCCGATAATCCGCTGGCCGGCATCATCAACGCTCTCCCGAAGTACGTGGTTTCCACGACGCTACGAGAGCCGCTCTCCTGGACGAACTCCACCCTGATCGCAGACGACGTGCCCGCCAGGATCGCCCGGTTGAAGGAGGAGGACGGCCAAGACCTGCAGGTCATCGGCAGCGGGCAGCTCGCGCAAACGCTCATGGAGCACGACCTGGTCGACGAGTATCAGTTGATGATCCACCCCCTCATCTTGGGAGGCGGCAAGCGACTCTTCCGCGAGGGAATCCCCAAGACGTCTCTCACCCTCGTCGACAGCACTCCCTCGACCACCGGCGTGATCAATCGGTCGGTACGTCCCGGCGAACCGGTAGGAGGAGCCGGCAGTTGTTGAACCAGTCCACGAAGATTGACGTCCAGGGGCTCGGTCGATACATTATCCGTAGCACACACGAAGCATCGATAGGCGAGGCGCTCATGGAAACCGTCACGATCTCTCCTAAGTACCAAGTCGTCATCCCCAAGAGCATTCGTGAGAGTCTCGAGTTGCGCCCCGGTCAGAAAGTGGAGGCCATTCTCTACGACCGTCGTATCGAGCTCGTGCCGGTGCGTCCGATCGCGGAGATGCGGGGATTTCTCCCAGGGCTCGACTCGAACGTGCCGCGTGAGGCCGATCGCGTATGAACGTGGTCGATTCGTGCGGGTGGCTCGAGTACTTCGGCAACGGCCCCAACGCGACGTTCTTCTCCGAACCTCTGGCGGCCACGTCCGAACTCGTCGTTCCATCCATCACCATCTACGAGGTGTTCAAGCGGATAATCCAGCAACGCGACGAGGGCGATGCGCTCCAGGCGGCCGCGATGATGCAGCAAGGTCGCGTCGTGGAGCTGTCGTCCGCGCTGGCGTTGTCGGCGGTCCGCCTCAGTCTCGAGCACGCGCTGCCTATGGCGGACAGCGTCATACTCGCCACCGCTCGGGCGTATGGAGCAACGCTGTGGACTCAAGACGCGGACTGCGAGGGTGTCCCGGGGGTACGCTACGTCGCGAAGGATTCCGGCATCGCCGCGGGATAGCAACGATTTCGAGCAGACGTGTGAGGAAGGCGTTCCGCATCTGCGGGACCGCTGGATCCGCGGTCACCCACTCCCGGAGCGCCGCCTCCCCAGCCGGAGTCAGCCTGTAGACCTTGCTGGGCGGGTAGTTGCCCTTCTGCCTGACCTGACTCCCCACGAGCCCACCCTTGTGCAACTGCACCAGCGCGGAAACTCCGCGACGTCTCCAGAGACTGGCCTAATGGCCAGGTGCACAACCCTGCCCCCGGCCGGTCCCGCGACCCGGCTGCATCCCTTACGCTTACACCAAGAGCAATTCCATAGCGTCGGAGGCAGATGATGGAGCCATCGCAGTATGTCGAACAGGAAAGAAGCGTCTTGAAGTGGGGCGGTCTTGGCGGAATGGTCGGAAGCCTCGTCCTTGTCATCGTCTTTGTCATCGTGGGCGTCTTTGTGGGATCAGATCCGAATGAGCCGATGGACTTTCCGGGAATCCGGGTCGCCCGCACGTTCGAAGACGGTCTCTACCTTGCGGTCATGATCCTGTGGATCCCTCTCTTCCTGGCGCTGTATCGTGCCCTTCGACACGAGCGTCTCGCGCCGGCGTTGTTCGGTAGCGCTCTAGGTATTGTCGGACTCGTCGTCCTCGCAGCCGGAGCGCTCCCGCACATCACCACGCTGGCGGTCTCCGACCTCGTGCATGCTCCGGGGGCAACGATCAGCAACGAGGCTGCGCTGGAACTGTGGAAGGCGGCCTACGCGGTGTTCAACGCTCTGCTGACTGCGGGACTCATCCTCGCAACGATCGGGGTCATCTGCCTCGGAGCGGCAATGATCAAGAATCCGAAGTTCGGCAAGGGAATCGGCTGGACCAGCGTGGTACTTGGTGTGGCCGGGGTGATAGGGGCGTCCGTCCAACTGTGGAACCCCGATTCTCCGGCGCCGGTGGTTGCCATGGTTGGACTCATCGTCTTTTGTGCGGCCTCAGGATGGAAGACCTATAGAGTGTCGAGACTCGCGTAGGGTTGGAAGTGCAGATACGCACCAGCCTCGACCCGGCGCGCCCGAGCAAGCAGACCTTCCTGCCGGACTTCATCACGCCCTCGGTTGCCGAGATCGACCTTCTTGTCCCCACCTCGATCAACACCGACTCCTCTCCACCGCAAACCGGGTCGCACGTCCCGCAGGCTCTTCGGCGTCCAGCACTGGTCCCGCTCGATACCCAGTTCGAATGGTCCTCGCACTGCCTGCATCTCATTCAGGCTGACATAGCCAAGTCCACAGACCATTAGCGGACGGTCATCACGACACCTGAAGAACAGCACGAGCGAGGACGGACGCATGAGCACACCGTCGTCCATCGAAGCGACGAGATTGAGTCGACCGGGTTCAGCAGCTTGCTCGCCGACCCTCGGGATAGCCTTCCTGATCGCGCCTCGGGCATGGAATGTGCTACTCCACCACGTGTTACGGTACCCCGAAACCGGGGTATAGCTCGCACAAGATCGCAGGGCGCGAGGAAGTCGTGTGGCCTCTTCTTGGCACCTCGGAGGACACCCATGAAGGCGATCGTGCAAGATAAGTACGGCTCCCCCGCTGAAGTCCTGGAACTCCAGGACATCTCCAAACCGATGGTCCAGGGTGGCGAGGTGTTGGTGCGGGTCCACGCGGCTTCCATCCACATCGGTGACTTGATCACCATGCGAGGCGTGCCGTACGTCATGCGCATGGTGACGGGGCTGCGCAGGCCAAAGAACCGTGTCCCGGGAACGGACATCGCGGGGACGGTCGAGGCGGTCGGCCAGGACGTGACCCGGTTCCGACCAGGCGATGTGGTGTTCGGTTGGTGCGCGGGCGCCTTCGCCGAGTACGCGTGCGCGGGAGAGGACCACTTCGTCCCGAAGCCGGCCAACCTCACGTTCGAGCAGGCTGCAGCCGTCGGGGTGTCCGCCACCACAGCCCTACAACTGCTCCGCGAACAAGGGAAGGTAATGCCGGGGCAGAAGGTACTCATAAACGGCGCGTCGGGGGGCGTGGGGACCTTCGCCGTGCAGATCGCCAAGTCATTTGGCGCGGAAGTGACCGGCGTGTGCAGCACGAGGAACGTGGACATGGTCCGCTCTATCGGCGCAGACCACGTCATCGACTACACCCAGGAGGACTTCACCCAGGGAGGGCAGCGCTACGACTTCATCCTCGACAACGTGGGCAATCATTCCTTGTCAGATACCAGGCGCGCGCTGACCCCAAGCGGGACACTGCTTTCGAACGGTGGAGGGTATTCGGGCGGCTCCTTGTGGAACACCCTCAAGGAGTGGGTGTCGTCGCTGTTCGTTCGCCAGCAGGTGCGCCCCTCGATCAAGTTCCAGAACCCCAAGGACCTGGTCGTCCTGAGGGAGCTCGTGGAAGCTGGGAAGTTGATTCCGGTCATCGACGGAACGTACCCATTGAGTGAGACCGCCCAGGCGATGGGTCATCTCGGAGAGGGACACGCGCGAGGAACGGTCGTCATCACCATCTGAGGCACGCCGGCAGGTTGTGTCACAACGAGGGAGGCATTCTCATGGCCACGCAGTCCGAGTCGTACCCAGCCCGCCTAGACATCGACTACCCCGAGAAGCTCGACCGGTTGACGTCGTTCTTCCGCCTGATCTGGGCCATCCCGATCCTGATCGTCCTGTCGGTGCTCTCCGCGACCTCGACCTCGACCGTGACCGTGGTGACGAGGACCGGCGAAGTGGTGTCCCGGGCCACCAGTACCGGGGGCGGGATCGCCGCCGGCCTCTTCGGTGCGACGCTCCTGCTGATCCTGTTCCGGCAGCGGTATCCGCGCTGGTGGTTCGACTTCGCCCGGGAGTTCACGCGTTTCGGGGCCCGGGTCGGCGCCTACCTGGCTCTGCTCACCGATCGGTATCCCTCCACCGTCGAGGAGCAGTCGGTACATCTCGAGATCGACTACCCCGATGTCGAAGCGGATCTCAACCGCTGGCTGCCGTTGGTGAAGTGGTTCCTCGCCATCCCCCACTACATCGTGCTCGCCTTCCTCGCGATCGGCGCGTTCTTTGCGATCATCATCGCCTGGTTCGCCATCCTCTTCACCGGCCGCTATCCCCGGGGACTCTTCGACTACGTGGTCGGGGTGGGCAGGTGGGCACTGCGGGTGCAGGCGTACGTGAGCCTGCTGGTCACCGACCGGTATCCACCCTTCAGTCTCAAGTGAACCGGTGTGAGCAGCACCCCTCCCGGACAGGAGGAACGCCATGACAGGCGAGATGCAGCAGTTCAGCGACAGGTACCTGCAGATTTGGAGCGAGGGCAAGTACGATCTCATCGACGAGTTCTACTCCTCCGACTACCAGTCTCGAACCGGCAGCACGTTCGGCAACGACCGCGGCGGGGCGCGCAAGCAGGCCGAGGCCTTCCGCAGCGCCTTCCCGGACGTGCACTGGGAGGTGGCCGAGCAGTACATGGACGGCGACATGTTCGTCCTGCGCTACGACGGTGACGGCACGAACACGGGCGGCTTGATGGGCATGCCGCCCACCAACAAGCACGTGACCATGAGCGGCGCGTCCTTCATGCGCATGCAGGACGGCAAGGTCGTCGAGAGCTGGGAGTACTTCGACACCGGCGGCATGCTGATGCAGCTCGGCATGATGCCGACGGACACCGGGGACGCGGAAGGCATGTAGGCGCGCGTTTCGCGGGACCCCCCCTCCCCCTCAGGGGTCCGCCTTAATGAACAGCGGACCCCTGATCCAGGCCATTCTGTCCACCGTGTGCCATTGCGTTCTATCTGGTGAAGAGTCTTTTCAGGGGTCAAAGGCCGGAAATGAGGCGCATCATACGTGCGCGCCCTGGACCGCTTGACGCAACCTGTGATGAATGATTGGCGGTCAAGTTGTTTGAGCCAAGGATTAGCTGGGCATATAGAAGCCACTATCGTCGCAGAAAGTAAACGACGGACCCATCCAGTCTTGATTGGTGCTCACCAATCTACACGAGGAGTGAGTCATGTCTGATATCGACAGAACAGCAACGAAACGAGTCCCGATGGACTCACTGAGGAAGACCTCGCTGGCCGCGGGCATTCTCTACCTGATCACTTTTATCTCGATCCCGACCCTCGCGCTCTACGCTCAGGTGAAAGGGCTGAACTACATCGTCGGCTCCGGTCCAGACACGCGCATGTTCATCGCCGGCGTCCTGGAGATGATCGTGGCCCTCGCCGGCATCGGCACCGCCGTCGCGCTGTACCCGGTGCTCAAGCGGCAGAACGAGGGCGTCGCACTCGGCTTTGTCGGCGCCCGGACCCTCGAAGCCTCCACCATCTTCGTTGGTGTCGCCAGCCTCCTGGCGGTGGTGACCTTGCGGCAGGCCGGAGCCGGGGCAAATGCCTTGGTCACCGGCCAGGCGCTGGTCGGCGCGTATGACGCGATGTTCCTCATCGGACAAAGCACCATTCCGGCCGTGAACGCCGTGTTGCTCGGCTACCTGCTGTACAAGTCGCGCCTGGTGCCGCGGGCTCTTCCCGTGCTGGCATTCATCGCAGCGCCCCTGCTCCTCGCGTCCGCCGCCGCCAGGGTGTGGGACATCGGAGGAACACCGTCCAAGCTGTGGTTGATCGCTGGAATCCCGATCGCGGTCTGGGAGCTTTCGCTCGGCGTCTACCTCACCGTCAAAGGATTCAAGCCCTCCCCTATCACGGCGGAAGGCTTCAAGCCCAACCCACTCACCGCTAAGCCTTCCCCCGTCACTGCTAGCGTGACCGCTACCGGCGTCCGGGGTGGCTGCCAGGACCCGGCGGTCTGCCCGGTCTGATACTGGGGGTACCAAGCCGCCCTCTCCACTCGCTATCAGGATCCAAAGTCCTGCTGTAGGTCAGACAAACCCGACATTCTCAATGTCGGGTTTGTCTTGCGAGCTATCCTTGCTTTCCGTTAGGGATCCTGAGAAGGACAACAGGCACGGCCGTCAGTTTTTCGCGGGCGTCCTCCCGGTGGCCGTCGGCATGATCTCGAAGAGGTGCGCGGCGTAGCGCAGGTGGCCCTCGCCCGGGCAGAGGTGGAGGGTTGCGCGGGGGAGCGCCGAGGCGGGCGACCCACGGCCGCGTGCGTGCGTTCGCGAAGGCCAGTCGGTAGAGCGGCGCCACGCCTTCGAGAGCGCCGTTCCCATCCAGCCAGCCAACCCCGGAAACCACCGCCACCCCCGCAAGTCGATCGGGCATCGCGACGGCGCACGCCAGCGCGTACGGTCCTCCGCCGGACACTCGACCACCCCGAATTGCCCCAGGCCCAGGGAGTCGGCGAAGGCGGCAACGTCGGCAAAAGCCCGCAAGCGAGGCGCACTGAATGACCGAACAGAACACAGGACCCACGTGCTCCAGCCGCTCCCAGCACCGCGCGTGTCGCGCTTCGTGCCGAACTGACGGCCCGCGGACACCTCGTGGGGAGTGACACTCTGGGCCACAGACGGGACCTCTACATTATCGGTCGCAACGACTTGGCCAAGGCGCTGTTCCACTTCGACGACGACGCCGGAGAAGCGGCCATGACGATGTATCGCAGCTCCGGTTCCTGGGCAGCTGGAATGCCACCGCGCTTCGCCGTGCTGCCGGCGACTGAATCGAACAGCCCGTCACTTGAGATGCTCGAGCAGATGCGAGCCATCCCGCTGTTCTACGACGCCGCCGACGGCTGTGTGACCTTCAGCGAGCTGGACCGGCTGCTCGCCGAACACGTCGACACCTGGCCAGCAGAGGGGACACAGAGAACCTGATCCGCCAAGGGTCGCCTTAGGAGCTGTAGGGGAGTTCGCCGAGGCCCCGCCTTCGACGACACACTCAGGAGCAGAGAGAACTCGTCTGACGGTGTCCCCGACGGCCCCTCTCACCCCCCCACGTAGGCCGCGACAACATCGCCCCGCGGCTGACCCCCGACATCGAGATTCTCCCGTGGCGGCGCACGCACGTCGTCGCCGTGCAGGTCTACCCCAGCACTATCCGTCCGCATCACCTCAAGCGGGATGGCACGCAAGCCGGCACGTACGTCCGTGTCGGCTCCACCAACCGGCGTGCGGATGCTGAGATGATCCAAGAACTGAGCCGGTCGGCGTTGGGCGAGAGCTTCGACGAGCAGCCCATGCCGGATCTCGACTCCGAAGCGGTGGACTTCCGAGCTGCTTCTGAGTCATTCGCCGGCGTCCGCAAACTGTCCACGCGGGATCTTGAAACCCTTAGACTCGTCACGAGACACCAGGGGCACGTAGTGCCGACGGTGGGCGGTATGCTGCTCTTTGGACGTGATCGTGGCACGCAGTTCCCAGATGCCTGGATCCAGGCGGGACGTTTCGGCGGAAGTGACAAAGCGCGCATTCTCGACAGCTTGGAGATACGCACGTTGCCAATCGCGGCAATCGACGAAGCCATTGGCTTCGTCGAGAAGCATTCGCTCCACGCGGCCGACATCGGACGGGTGCGTCGCAGCGAACGCGCCACGTTTCCGCCCCTGGCGGTCCGTGAAGCGGTGATCAACGCCGTCGTGCACGCGGACTACGCCCAGCGCGGCGCGCCGATCCGTGTCGCCATCTTCGATGATCGGCTCGAGATCGAGAACCCGGGCCTGCTCCCTTTCGGTCTCACAATCGAAGACCTGGCGCACGGGGTGTCCAAGCTCCGCAATCGGGTCGTCGGCCGAGTCTTCAACGAGCTCGGTCTGATTGAACAATGGGGGAGCGGCATTCAGCGGATGGTCGCGGTGTGCCGCGAGGCGGGTCTGGCGCCACCGCGCTTCGAGGAGATCGCCATGCGCTTCCGGGTCACAATCTACTCGGCACGCGTTGCACGACCGGCTTTGGACGACACCGACCAGGTCATCGTGGACGCCCTGTCGGACGGCGAGGGTAGATCGACGAGTGAGATCGCTGCACTCATCGGATTGACCTCCCGGGCGACCCGCACCCGCCTTGCCCGGCTCGTCGGCAGCGGACTGCTCCGCGAGGTCGGCACGGGGCCCAAGGATCCAAAACGTCGCTACTTCGCCGCGCGATGACCTCCCTGACTCGGCATGAGTCGACGGCCTGCGACACCTGCGGCCTTGGACCCGTGATCCAAACCGTGTGGGAGCAAGGGGTCGCGAGGGCCTCGGTCAGGTGCCGACGTAGGCCGCGAGGTGCTCGCCGGTGAGGGTGGAGCGGGCGGCGACGAGGTCGGCGGGTGTGCCCTCGAAGACGATCCGGCCGCCGTCGTGGCCGGCGCCGGGGCCGAGGTCGATGATCCAGTCGGCGTGCGCCATGACCGCCTGGTGGTGCGCGATGACGATGACCGACTTGCCGGAGTCGACGAGCCGGTCGAGCAGGCCGAGCAGCTGCTCGACGTCGGCGAGGTGGAGGCCGGTGGTCGGCTCGTCGAGGACGTAGACGCCGCCCTTCTCGGCCATGTGGGTGGCCAGCTTGAGCCGCTGCCGCTCGCCGCCGGACAGCGTCGTGAGCGGCTGGCCGAGGCTGAGGTAGCCGAGCCCGACGTCGGCGAGCCGGTCGAGGATGGCGTGCGCGGCCGGCGTGCGCGCCTCGCCGGCGCCGAAGAACTCCTCGGCCTCGGTCACCGACATCGCGAGCACCTCGCTGATGTCGCGGCCGCCGAGGTGGTAGTCCAGCACCGATGCCTGGAACCGCTTCCCCTCGCACTCCTCGCAGGTGGTGGCGACGCCTGCCATGATCCCAGGTCGGTGTAGATGACGCCGGCGCCGTTGCAGGTGGGGCAGGCGCCCTCGGAGTTGGCGCTGAACAGCGCCGGCTTCACGCCGTTGGCCTTCGCGAACGCCTTGCGGATCGGGTCGAGCAGTCCGGTGTACGTCGCCGGGTTGCTCCGTCGCGAGCCGCGGATCGCGCCCTGGTCGATCGACACCACACCCGCGCCGGCGGGGATCGACCCGTGCACGAGCGAGCTCTTGCCGGAGCCGGCGACGCCGGTGACGACGACGAGCACCCCGAGCGGGATGTCGACGTCGACGTCGCGCAGGTTGTGCGCCGTCGCGCCGCGGATCTCCAGCGTGCCGGTGGGCGTCCGCACCGTCTCCTTGAGGGCGGCCCGGTCGTCGAGATGGCGGCCGGTGATGGTGCCGCTGGCCCGCAGCCCCTCGACGGTGCCCTCGAAGCAGACGGTGCCGCCCGCCGTACCGGCGCCGGGGCCGAGGTCGACGACGTGGTCGGCGATCGCGATCGTCTCCGGCTTGTGCTCCACGACGAGCACCGTGTTGCCCTTGTCCCGCAGCCGCAGCAGCAGGTCGTTCATCCGCTGCGATGTCATGGGGGTGCAGGCCCGATGGTGGGCTCGTCGAAGACGTAGGTGACGTCGGTGAGCGAGGAGCCGAGGTGGCGGATCATCTTGATGCGCTGTGCCTCGCCGCCCGACAGCGTGCCCGACGGCCGGTCGAGCGAGAGGTAGCCCAGCCCGATCTCCACGAACGAGTCGAGGGTCTGCTGCAGCGTGGCGAGCAGCGGCGCCACCGACGGCTCGTCGAGGCCGCGGACCCACTCGGCCAGGTCGCTGATCTGCATCGCGCAGGCGTCGGCGATGTTGATGCCCTTGATCCGCGAGGAACGGGCGCGCCTCGTTGAGCCGGGTGCCGCCGCACTCGGGACAGGTGGTGAAGGTGACCGCCCGCTCCACGAACGCCCGGATGTGCGGCTGCATCGCCTCCCGGTCCTTGGAGAGGAACGACTTCTGGATCTTGGGGATCAGCCCCTCGTAGGTCAGGTTGATGCCGTCGATCTTCATCTTGGTCGGCTCCCGGTAGAGGAAGTCGTGGAGCTCGGTCTTGGTGTAGTCGCGGATCGGCTTGTCCGGGTCGAAGAAGCCCGACTCGGCGAAGAGCCGCACGTTCCAGCCGTCCGCGGTGTAGCCGGGGATGGTGATCGCGCCCTCGGCGAGCGACTTGCTCTCGTCGTAGAGCTGGGTCAGGTCGATGTCGGTCACGGTGCCCATGCCCTCGCAGCGCGGGCACATGCCGCCGGTGACGGTGAAGGTCTTGCGTGGTCTCGGTCTTGCCGGCACCGCGCTCGACGGTGATCGCCCCGGCGCCGCGCACCGAGGGGACGTTGAAGGAGAACGCCTGGGCGAGCCGATGTGCGGCTGCCCGAGCCGGCTGAAGAGGATCCGCAGCATCGCGTTGGCGTCGGTGGCGGTGCCGACGGTGGAGCGGGCGTTGGCGCCCATCCGCTCCTGGTCGACGATGATCGCCGTCGTCAGCCCGTCGAGCACGTCGACCTCCGGCCGCGCCAGCGTCGGCATGAAGCCCTGCACGAAGGCGCTGTAGGTCTCGTTGATCAGCCGCTGCGACTCCGCGGCGATCGTGCCGAACACCAGCGAGCTCTTGCCCGAGCCGGAGACGCCGGTGAACACCGTCAGCCGGCGCTTCGGGATCTCGACGCTGACGTCCTTGAGGTTGTTCACGCGCGCGCCCTGCACGCGGATCAGATCGTGGCTGTCGGCAACGTGCGGCGCAGGCGACTGCGTGTCCGTCCTCGTGGCCATGCTCATCGTGTCTCCATCTGTTGTAACTCGATTCGCCTTCGATCGGATAGCCTCGCCCTGGCGACGGGCGGATGGATGTGTCGCGACGGTGCAGGCTCGTCTCGGTTCCGAAGCTTCTCCATGACCGCCGTCGTCCGCTCGCAGAACAGAAGCGAGTCCTCCCACAAATGCCCGTCCTGACTCGCGGCTGGCTGGGCGTCCGTCAGTCTGCCGCTGCAAATCCCACGTGAAACTCAACAATGCCCTGAGGAATATGTCCATCC
The DNA here is from genome assembly GCA_963806155.1 of uncultured Actinomycetes bacterium. Classification (GTDB taxonomy): domain Bacteria; phylum Actinomycetota; class Thermoleophilia; order RBG-16-64-13; family RBG-16-64-13; genus CAVPLM01. The sequence continues at coordinate 32,949 of CAWDXC010000010.1, read as the reverse complement.
AAAGACAAGGCGAAGAAGACCTCTTCCGGTACTCCCTCACAGACAAGCCCCGGGATGTTCTGGAACCCGAAGCGCTTGTAGTACTCCGGATGCCCCACGAGGCAGCATCCCCGGGCACCAAGGGCCTTCAGACGTGATATCCCTTCCTGTATCAACGCGCTGCCAATCCCCCTTCGCTGGCATTCCGGCAGTACAGACACAGGTCCAAGTCCGTACCAGTCCGGGCACCCGTCGGAAATCGTTACCGGGGAGAATGCGATATGTCCCACTACGCGCCCATCCACGTCAGCCACAAGCGAAACGGTGAGCGCCTTGGCGGCGCGCAGTGCGGCGATGATGAATTGCTCCGTGCTATTGCTGATTGCCAGAGTCTCGAACGCTGCGACCGTAACCTCGGCGATCGCGCTGACATCAGCGCTCGTTTCACTTCTTACTAGTACCTTGTCCATCACGAATCTGAATTCCTCTCTTGATTGGCATGTCGCCCCGCACCCGGTCATGCGGGCCGCCGGATCCTCCGTGCCGTGGATGATCAGTGCCGGCGCGGTGATCTCCGCGAGTCGACCGTACCACCGCTCGCCGCCCGAGAGCAACGCGTGGTTCATCGGGGTGAGCGGATCCGGCGTTCGGTCGCGGTCGACTTCCGCAAGCGCAGGGAACACGACGATCGCGTGCCACTCGTAGATGACCCGTCGGCTCTACCGAAGCGGACGGAGGTAGGCCGCCAGCTTGTCGTAGCTTTCCGTCCAGCCATCCATCATTTCTCGCTCGCTACGCCGGCGCTACGTTGCCGTGGCGACCCGCGTCGAGACGAGGCGGCTTACCTGCGCGTCTCTTCATCCCGAAGAGGGTGCAGGATGTAGACCGGGTACGATCCCTCTGCCGAGCGACAGCGTTGGGTGGCCTCATTGACTTCTACTATCCCCAAGAATAGTCTGGATATGTTGGGCCTTCGCCCGGGATACGGCTCCTCGCAGATCCACACATGGAACCATCGGTCATGGGAGACGTCCATGGCGCAGAAGCCTCGTGCCGCGAAAGGAGTGCTCATGTCACTCGTCCAGCTCCGGGGTCTGCAAAAGACGTACAAGACGGGCAAGGTAGAGTTCGAGGCACTCAAGGGGGTCGATCTCGACATCGACGAGGGCCAACTCGTGGCCATCGTGGGGCCCTCAGGCTCAGGCAAGTCGACCATGCTCAACATGATCACGGGCATCGACCGACCCACCAGCGGCAGCGTCACGATCGCCGGCGATCGCATCGACCAGATGAAGGAAGACAAGCTCGCCGCCTGGCGGGGTGCCAACATAGGGATCGTCTTCCAGTTCTTCCAGCTCTTTCCCACGCTGACCGCCCTCGAGAACGTCATGCTCCCCATGGACTTCCAGCGGCGCGGGAGTGTCTCGGAGCGCAGGGAGCGGGCCCGCGCGCGACTGGAGCTCGTGGGGCTCGGCGACAAGGCGGACAACCTGCCGTCAGAGCTCTCCGGCGGTCAGCAACAGCGAGTCGCGATCGCCCGGGCACTCGTCAACGAGCCCAAGGTCCTCATTGGAGACGAGCCCACCGGCAACCTGGACTCTAAGACCGAGGCCGCCATGTTCGAGCTGTTCGCGGAGCTCAACAAACAGGGCACGACGGTCATCTACGTCACACACAGCCCGGCCCTTGCCGCCAAAGCCCGCGTCAGGGTGGAGATGGTAGACGGACAACTCGTCCAGGCTTAAGGGGGCCTCCATGTCAGCGCTGCTGAAGAAGTCGTGGAGGGACCTCTCCCGGCGCAAGGCGCGAACCATCTTCACCGTCATCACCGTCGCGCTCGGGGTAGTGGGCGTGGGGCTCTTCGCGATCATGCCTCTGGCGGACCGGGCGGTCCAGGGCGAGCTGGCAGCCGAGAAGATGCACAACATCGGGGTGCGCGTAACGGGCGTGCCGCTCACCGCCGAACAACTCGGCGACCTTGCGGCGTTGGACAACATCGACCGGATGTCCCCGCAGGCCGTGCTGCCGGTGACGATCGAGATAGGAGATCGGCGCGAGAATGCGCTCCTGGTCGGCATCCCTGACTACGACGACCAAGCGGTCGACGTGATCCGGATCACCTCCGGTGAGGTCCCAAAGGGTATGCAGGTGTTGACCGATCAGGGCAACACGGCAAACGCCGTGATCTCCCTGTCCGAGGGCGACTTGATCACCGTAGTAGACTCGAAGGGCGGCACGCACGATCTGGGCGTCAGCGGAGTCGGCAAGAACTTCATTCTGGGCGCGGCCACCCGAGGCGGAACGGCCGTCTTCTACACCAGTCTCGACGCCATAAAGCAGGTCAGCGGCGGGAGTGGGTTCACGCACTTGAACTTCGCCCTTACGGACGCCGACCCGGTCGCGATGAACAAGACCGTGGAGGTCATCCGCGACTACCTGGTGGCCAACACGTCGATCGTGGCCTTCGATGACCTGGCCGACGTGCGCGAGAAGGGCTTCTGGGAGGGTCGGGAGATCTTCTCGCAGATCATGAACTTCATGGCGATACTGGCGTTCATGATCCTGTTCGTGAGCCTCTTCCTCATTGCCAACACCATGAACACCATCGTCTCCGAACAGACCCGAGAGATCGCGATGATGAAGGCGATCGGTGCGACGCGGGGCACGGTGTTCCGGTCATTCCTGACTACTTCTGCGCTGGTCGGCTTCCTTGGAGCGGGCATCGGCGCGGGGCTCGGGATCCTCGTAGCGAGTGTGGTCGAACGCACCTTCATGAAGCAGAGCTTCGGGTTCGCGGCGCCGTTCGCCGTGCACTGGCCGACCGTCGGCATCAGCCTGGCCGTAGGCGTGGGGGTCGTCGTCTTGGCGTCGTTGCCGGCGCTCTTCCGGACGCTCCGCGTCTCGGTCGTGGAAGGCCTGGCGAGTCACGGCATCTCGGCGGACTACGGCCGCTCCTTCCTCGAACGCAGCCTCATGGGCATCCGCGGCATCCCCCGAGTGGTCCAGATGGGCATCCGCAATGCGTTCCGCCGCAAAGGAAGGAGCATCTCGACGATCCTGCAGGTCGCCTTCGCGGTCGCCGTCGTGATCGCCATGCTCAACGGGGGCGACGGGTTCATCGACATGACGGTCCGCGCCTACGACCCCTGGACCTGGGACGTGCGGACGACCGTAGCAGACAACCCAAGCGACCCCATGACCGTCGACAAAGCCGCCCGCATCGAGGGCATCGAAGGGGTGAAGTCGGTCGAGCCGCTCTACCGTACCGTCGCTAAGATCAACGACCGCACCGTGCCCCTGTACGGCTACGTACAGGACACGCGCGCGCTCGACAACAACGCGACGCTTGTGAAGAACGGTCAGGGTCGTTGGTGGACTCCGGACGAAGCCGCCGCGGCCGAGCGCGTCGTGGTCGTCGGCGATGCGCTGTCCCGATTCGAGGACATCGCACTGGGTGACACCATCGAGCTCATGACGGCCACAGGCGTTCACACGTTCGAGGTCATCGGCATCGACGCCGCTTTCACGGAGAGCGGCCTGTTCGCCTACGCTCCCCTGGAGGCGGTACAGGCGATGCTGCAGAAGGGCGACGGGGTCAACGGCTTCTTCATACACACCGACGCGGGCAACCATGACGAGATCGATGCCACAGCCCTCCGGGTCTCCCAGGCGCTGGAGGATCTCGGGTATCGAACCGACAACACCATCAACTACGTGGCAGCAGCCCAGAACGTCGCCCAGAACCAGGGGCTCGCGACGATGTTCCTGATGGTGAGCTTCATCGTCGTGCTCATCGTGCTCATCGGGCTCATGAGCACGCTCGTGATGAACATCCTGGACCGAACCACCGAAGTCGGGATGCTCCGGTGCATCGGAGCCCAGTCCAAGGACGTACGACGTGTCTTCTCATCAGAAGGGCTCTTCCTGGCGTTCCTGGGGTGGATCCTCGGCCTTCCGCTGGGCTATGTCGTGTACCAGATTCTCGTCGCCGGCTTCGCGATCGGGATGAAGCTCACTATGCCGAACAAGTACGCCTTGATCTACGTGGGCTGGTCCCTGGTGTTCGCCCTGGTGGGCACTGTGATAGTCATCTTCTTCCCGCTCAGGCGGGCGGCGAACATGAAGCCCGGCGACGCACTCAGGTACGAATAGCTGACGCCTTGACAGATGGCGGATTCTACAGAACAGCCCCACTCGGAAGCTGAGCCGACCGCGGTGTGGCCACCCGGAGTCTCGGGTCTCTCGGGAGTCCGACGGGCAGGAGGCTCCCGCGAGGCTGGGTTGGAGTCCTGCACGCCTTCAGCTAGACGCGGCCGACTCGGCCAGCAACTTGAGGTTCCCCAGACTGTGCACGAAGTCCCGTTGCTCCATCTTCTCGACTACAAGCCGATCGGCTATCTTCCCGAAGAAACTCCCCGGTAGCGTGTAGTCGAATTCGGTGGTGATCTGCGTCCCGCCATCCTTGGGCGCGTGGTGGCAGGTCAACCAGCCGGGAGCCGTGCCCTCGAATTCCCACCGCCAGTCGGTGCTCCCGTCTTCGTTGTGGCGCTCTTCCACTGTCTTGTCGATCTGATGCAGATGCACGCCCATCATGACCAGGGAGAACTCGATTCGAGACCCGGGGCCGCCATCGCCGTCGATCTTGTCCGGGTCGCTCATACCGACCCAGAACTTCGGCCACTGGCGTGGGTCTTTCACGATGCCATCCAAGGTCTGGACGGGTACGTTGATGAAGAGGGTCTCCTTAAGGTGGGCCACGGCTACTCCTTTCCGCACGGCCTTGCCCGATGCTTGAATCTCCCGAACTGGAGCCTCCTGCCACTTTGACAGTACGCCTATCCAGAGGGAAGTCAACGATACATGGATGCGAGCCATCGCTCGCTCGCGGAGAGACGCGGTCCCCCGCGTGTGCCCAGATTGTAGGCAAGGTGGTTGAGGGCGGTGGAGGCGGTAAGATGGCCACAGCCAGCCCCTGTCCAACGATACGCACTGCTCGTCAGTCCAGGGCGCGGGGCGGCTTCAACTGACTCGACAATCTAGGAGCGGGCATGACGGGTAAGCGCGAAGGTCAATCCGCCGGCAGCAACGCCTACGACATGTTCATCTTCGTGATGACCGTACTGTCGCTTGTCATCATGGTCCGGCTGCTGCTCCCCATGCCCGACGCCACTCGCACGCTCCTGCACGTCTACGACAACGTCATCTGCGTCGTGTTCCTCATCGACTTCGCGTACAGGCTCCGCACCGCCACCTCCGCCCGGCAGTACTTCATCAAAGAGCGGGGCTGGCTCGATCTGCTTGGTTCCATCCCCAGCGTGGGAGGCGCGTTCAAGTACGCCGGACTGCTCCGGCTGGCCAGGCTCAGTCGTCTCGCGCGCATCACCCGGCTCATGCGGGGCCAACGGAAGAAGGAACTGATCGACGACGTCCTCAGCCACCGGAGCGAGTACGCCGTGTTCATCACGCTGGGGGCGGCACTCCTGGTGCTCGTGGTGGCGAGCGTCATGGTGCTCACCTTCGAGAGCAGATCCGTCGACTCCGGCATCACCACGGGTGGTGATGCCCTCTGGTGGTCGGTAGTCACCCTGACCACCGTCGGCTACGGCGACTTCTATCCGGTGACCGCGGGGGGTCGGATCATCGCGTTCGTCGTGATGCTGGCGGGTGTCGGCATCATCGGGTCGCTCGCCAGCATCCTGGCGAGCGTGCTGGTTTCCCCGACTCCCGAATCGGAGGCCGAGGCCGATAGGGCGGCCCAGGACGGCGCGGCCCACGATCGGGCGGTGGTGGAGGAGCTCCAGGCGATCCGGGCCGAGCTGGCAGCGCTGCGGTCGTCGATCACGGTTGAGTCCTCGGAGTAAGCGATCTAGGCGGCTGTTGAAAATCGAAGCCTTGGCCACCAGAACGCACTGGCCGGCGCGATACGGCGTCCTCGCGCTTGTCTCGCGCTCGCCTATCGCGCCCTGATGGCGAAGCGTCAGTTTTCAACAGCCATCTGCTAGACGGATTCCCCGACGACGCCGGCGCCGCACCTCACCGGGTGGCGTTCATCACCGATTCCAAGAGACGAGGCAGCGGCTACTCCTTCGAGGACTGCGTCGCCGCCACGAGCACGGGAGCTATGCTCCTTCCCCACCCGCGGATGACCTCCCAGTTTCGGCCGTCGCCGGGCGTAGCCCCCACGACCAGCATCACGAAGAGCTTGCGCCACAGGCTGAGCTTGGCGAGGTCGAGGCAACCGCCCAGGAACGCTACCGAGCGGGGGCGCACCTGCGGTGCCTTCGCAAGCACATCCCCAAGGTAGTGCTCCGGCCGAGCGTACCGCTCCGTGCGGCTCAGACCCCCGCTCATCCGGGGCGCTTTGGCGAGCCGGGGGTCCTTGAGGATCGGTACCCCTTCCACATGCTCGGTGCCTGTATCGGTGAGGGCCATGGCGGTGAGGAAGTACGCGGTGGGCAGGTCGGCAAGCTCTCGTTCGTATCGCTTCACGTAGCGTACGGCTTCTCTCTGCCATCCCATGATCATGGGCCCCCCGACAACTACCGCGTCGTACCCCTCGGGAGAGGGAGCGTCGCGGGCGCGTTGTACGTCGACCTCGTGGCCTGCCGCTCGGAGCTCGTCGGCGACCGCTTCCGCCACCTGCATGGTCGACCCGCACGAGGTCGAGCACGCCAGTAGGATACGTCGCTTCTCCTGTCCGCTCGCCATCCTGCTCTCCTCGCTATCAGGCAGCGCTGCCCGAGACCGTCACTCGTTGTTTGACTATCAACCACACGGCCAGCTATGACCCCGCAAGGCTCCACGGCGCCTTCGCTATTCCTGGGGCAGCACGAGGAAAGCCAAGGCCGGCTGACCCTCACGGACTCGGTGGGCTCCAAGGCACGGGGGCTTGGTACGACTTCTGGGACACCGGCGACACGCGGCGAGTAATGCGTCACGCTTTGCAGCCTCGAAGGGCCCCCTCTCGGATGGCCCTCTCAGTGCGCTCTGGTACGCCCTACCAAGGCGGCGTCAGAGTGTCATTGAGCTCGTAGGAGAAGTCTCCATCAGAAGAGAAGACTATCCCGTAGTTGTCTTTCCCGCCAAGAAACTGCCCGAGTAGTGGCAAGTACAGATGGTAGTCATCGTTGCCACGACCGACGTAGCCAGAGAACGGCTCGCCGCGGAATGTGCCCTCAAAGAAGTAGAAAGTATTGAAGAAGGGGTAGGGGACCGTGACCTTGTCCACTTGAGCCTTGACGACCCTGTATACGCGTCTCCCATCGGGGTTGATGACGCTAATCCTCGCCTTCAGAGAGCCTCTTGTGTTGTAGTCCCATTTCACGCTCCAGTCAGAGCCGTCATCGTAGGGCCCTATGGCGTCGCCGACGGATTCGATATCGACCTCTATCTGAATGCGACCATCGACATGGACGATATCCCCGACGACGGGGGCCCACCAGACACCTTCTATCGGGTCATATTCGTCCCCCGTATAGTCAAACGTGCCCACGGCGTGCGTCTGAAAGTGGGGCGCTGCTGGCTTCTTTGCGCTTGCGGCAGTCGCGAACAGGGGGACAATCGCCAGCGCAAGCACAATCACCAACGGAACCGTCAGTCTCCTCATTACACCCTCCTTCGCCAGTTATGAGGACCGCGCGTCCAAGGCGAAGCCCTCCAGCAGCAGCCCGTCTGGCAACTGCCCAGTTTCAATATATACCGGACAAGAAAAAGCACAACCGTTTCACGCTGGGTAGAATCGGATGTCTCGGGGTGGCGTCGCACCGACACACGGCACGGCGTCGGCCTGCAGTCTTCCTTGGCGCAGGTAGCGAAGGTATATTAGCGCTTGGGAGTCCGACGGGCAGGAGGCCCCCGCCGAGCCCCTGGTGTGTGCAGTGCACGGGTTCTTCGCGCGGGGCGATCGGGAACGGAGTGCTAAGCTGCTGTGCATCCGACCTGAGAAAGGGACCAGCAGATGTCAGACATCCCTCCCCTGGATCCCGAGGCTCTGTCCGAACATGCCGTCCGCAATCGCGAGAGCTGGAACGCCGATAGCGACACCTACCAGGCCGAGCACGGCGCCCAGCTTGCAGCGTCGGGCGGTCTGGCCTGGGGCGTCTGGAGGATTCCTGAGGCCGAACTGGGAGTCCTGGGGGTGGTTGAGAACCGCGACATTTTGGAACTAGGGTGCGGCGCCGCCCAGTGGTCGATCGCTCTGGCCAAGCGGGGCGCGCGGCCGGTGGGTCTGGATCTCTCTGAGTCTCAACTGGCGTGCGCGCGCGTGCTGATGGCGGAGGCCGGCGTCGACTTCCCGCTGGTGCACGCAAGCGCGGAAGCGGTACCCCTTCCAGACGCAAGCTTCGACATCGTCTTCTGCGACTACGGGGCCATGACCTTTGCCGATCCCTACCTGACCGTGCCCGAGGCGGCCCGCCTGCTTCGCGGCGGCGGACTTCTCGCCTTCTCAGGAGCAACACCCATCCTACAGATGTGCTATCCCGAGGACGACGATCAGCCGGGCGACCGACTGCTCTCCGAGTACTTCGGGATGAGGGCTGCGATACCCTACGAGGGGTACGTGGAGTTCGTGCTTCCGTACGGGGAATGGATCCGCCTCTTTCGCGCCAACGGTCTTCTGATTGAAGACCTGATCGAGATTCGGCCCGAGGCACAGGCCGTGAGCAGCTACCGCGACGACATCGATCGAGCCTGGTACAGGCGCTGGCCGGGCGAGCAGATCTGGAAGGTCCGCAAAGCGGGGTAGCAGGAGGGCAACCCGGCCGACGACTACGACGCCGAGGCGCAGGCGACAGGCCGGCTGGGACCGGAGGGACGACAAACCCGTCCGACTCCGGCGCCCGCCACCCACCAGTCTCGTTACGGCCGCCCGGCCAGCGCCTGCCTCATCTCCTCGACCGACCGGTAGCGGGCGGCGGGGTCCTTCTGCAGCGCCCGGTGGACCACCTTGTCGATCCACCCGGGCACACCGGCCCGGTGCCGGCTCGGCGGGGTGGGCGGCGTGGTCAGATGCTTCTGGGCCACCTCGGCGGCCGAGAAGCCGTCGAACGGGACCGCTCCGGTCACCAGCTCATACAGGATCACTCCCAGCGCGTAGACGTCGGACTGAGGGATCACCCGGTCGCTCTCGATCTGCTCCGGGCTCAGATAGTAGGCCGTCGCCGCCGCCCGGCTCTCCCCCTCGGGCAGGATGTTGGCGATCGCCATGCCCCACCCCACCACCTTCACCTCGTCGGTCTCGGCCGAGACCAGCAGGTTGGAGGTCTTCAGGTTGCCGTGGGACAGGCCCTGGGACTCGATGGAGGCCACCGCCGAGGCGGCCTGGGCGACGTAGCGGACCGCGAGCGACGGCTCCAGGGGTCCTCCCGCCTGTATCATGCTCTCGAGGTCGATGCCCGGGACGTAGTCGCGCACCACGTAGAAGTCGTCTCCGTCGCGGCCCCAGGCGCTCGGGATGATCAGACCGGGGTGCCCGCCTGCGACCTGCAGACGCGCAGACATGTCGGCGGCAAGCTCCGGCGACACGTCCCGCAGCACCTTCAGCACCACGACCTCCCCGCCGGGCCCCGTCGCCTGGTAGGTCTCCGCCGACCCGGCCACGTCCAGCCGCCGTCCCAACCGGTAGCCACCGACCACCACCGGCTCCGTCAGACCGCTCATCTCGACTCCCATCCTCCGACGTTGACCTGCGCGGCGTCCCGAGAGACGCCGACCTTGTCGCTTCTCCACTCTAGTGCTCCTCCACAGTGTAGAGGAAGACGAGGTCGTCCGCCGCCCCGTCGAGCAAGCCCGCGGGGCTGCGGACGGAGACGGCTACTCCACGTTCTGCCTCACCAGGTACTGTCCCACACCTGCGGCACCACAGCCGAAAAATGACCGGTCGCTTAGACGGAGCTTCGACGTTTTGGGGCATTTTGGCACGGACGAGAGAGCGGGGGTCCCTGGGGCCCCGGTGACGGGGCCCTTTGCGCAAGGATTGATACCTGCGCCACCGTTTAGGTAGTCCGCACAGCACCTGAAGAGGCAGTCCAAGGCGGATCCAAGAGCGTCGACGACCAGGTCTTCGAGCTGTGCAACCGAGCGAGAGGTCGGTGTGCTCCACTCCAAGGCGCCGCACAGGACACGAGCACACACACCGAAAGGACGCTCTCGAGAACAGACCCCATCCCGGGCGACTGCGCGTTTTCCCTTGGCAGCGGGACATCTCGGCACTGCCCTCGCGGCATGATCTGTGCCGAAAAGCAACACAACGGTAACGGAACGTTAACGCCTCGGGTCTGTACTTCGGATAGCGTTGAAGTGCTAGCTGATACTTGCGCTAGATGGACTTCCCGGTTAAGAACGGCGTGACGAGGGAGGTGGCCATGTTCTCACGCATACTGGTGCCCACCGACGGCTCTGAGCCTTCGCAGAGGGCGGCAGCCCTGGCGGCCAAGTTGGCTCTCCAGTGGGAATCGGACATCATTCTTCTGACCGTCGTGCAAGTGCCCCAGTCATTGATCATCGTGGCTGGAATGGGAGACATCATCGGAGACTACGACCGCGCAGCGGGCGAGGAGGCTCTCAAGCCCGCCCGCAACATCCTCTCTGAGGCCGGCATCGTGGCGCGGGAAGAGATCTGTGAGGGGTCACCCGGCAAGATGATCGTCGAGGTTGCCCGGACGAGCGGAGCAACGATCGTGGTCATGGGCAAGCGAGGTCATGCCGAGCTCCTGGGTCTCTTTCTCGGGAGTGCGAGCGACCACGTGGCCCACAACCTCGAGGTTCCGCTGGTACTGGTCCCGTGAAAGGACTGACCTTGCAGTAGTTCGCCCCTGGGGCTGTACGTCCCCGAAAGGCTCCCTACGCTCAGCGCTCGACCGTCAGTATGCTGGCCACGATCTCTCGCTTCAACTGTTCACTCTCCAAGAGAAGGTGTCCCGCGCCGGGGAGCAGGTGGCTCTCGCAGCCAGGGATCATACGAGCGAACGCCCTCGCCGGCCCTATCGGCACAAGGGTGTCGGACTCGCCGTGCCACATGAACACCGGAACCGTCGTCTTGCGGAAATCAAGCCCCCAGGGACGCGACACGAGAAGCGTATCTGTATAGTGGCCGCCTGCGCCTTGCCGGAAAGCTTCCTCGAAATGCAGCATCAACATGTCACGGGTTCGGTCCCCACCCTCTTCGACGATTCGTCTGTCCCACTCGCAGAGTTGGGACATCAGTCCCTCCATGACTCTGTCTGGGTGCTTTTCGACGGCACGCGCGAACGAGGCTGACAGGATCTTCGTCACGAGTGGAGCGTGCCGCGCAAAGAAGAGGCCCATCCTGTTGCCAAGAGCCATATCCTTGGTCAGACGAAGTGCTTCCGGTGGACCGGCGCTGCCGATCAAGGTCGCGGAGGACACTCGATCCGGCATCTTGATGGCGCATGCCAACGCATAGGGTCCACCACCCGATTCGCCCGCAACGTGAAACCTGCCCAGTCCGAGATGATCAGCCAACTCCTTGACGTCGGCTGCCCATTCGTGGATCGCCCGACCCGGGGCTGGATCGGAAAGACCATAGCCCGGGCGCTCCGCGCACACCACTCGGACTCCAAACTCGTCCAGCACATGATCGCCGTCGAGACCATAGACGCGCGATCCTGGAGTACCGTGGAAGAGCATCACCGGAACGGCATCCGGTCTCCCGTAGTCAGAAAAGCCGAGGGTCCTTCCATCGCTCAGATCGAGCGTGTTGTCTTGCATGGGGCTCCTCCGCGCGGCGGCTTCCAACCATACTACGGACAGGAGGCTCCCGCCAGGCCGGCACAGGGTCTTACACCGATCCATCCATCGTCGCTGACACAGATCTGCGACGTGCTGACGCGCGGACGTTGCGGAAGACGAGCGCGAGAGAAGGCACGCAGCGTTCCTGCTGGAGGACGTTGCCCAGGGGCCTGCCGATGGCCCCGCCGATGAGCGTGCTCCAGAAGACGTAAGATTCTTTCTTACATGTACATTGTCGATTTCGGAAGACAGGCCAATCTGCACTCCGACGTGTCGTCTACAGGGGGGCGCCGCGCCGGTGGTAGAATCTGGCAAGAGGGGTGGTGATCAATGGACTGCGCACAGTGCGGGCAGGCCGTGCCGGAAGGAGTCGGCCGTTGCAGGAATTGTGGCGCGCCGGCGACCCTGGAGGCTCCGTCTCGGAGCAATCGCACGCTGATCTGGATCCTTGCGAGCGCGGTCGTCCTGCTCCTCATCGCCGCAGGTGTGGCAGCGGCCCTTATTCTTCCGGCCCACCCCCAAGCGGACGTGGCGTCGACATCGAGCGTCGCCGAGGCGGCCCTACCCTCAGGGGCGCAGTGGGTCGAGGTGACGACCCCCGACTTCGCCGGAAAGGTGGACGCTGTCGCGGTCTCCGACGAAGCGTTGGTGGTCAACACAGCGAACGGCCTCTATGCCGTCCTGATCGACGAGAATGGTGTCGGCGAGCCGGTCCGGCTGCCGGTCTCCGGCGGCGAGGCCGGGTCACCGACGGTGGACGGGACATTGGTCGCCTGGTCGGAGGGGACTCGCGACGAGACCACGGGCGTCTTCGTCAACCAGGCGATCTACGCCATGCGTCTGCCTGACGGGCTCCCCGTTCAGGTGGTCGGCTCCGATCGCGCCCCCTACTACCCCCAACTCAGCGACGGCTATCTCTCGTGGGTCCAGCCGAAGCCCGAGGACGGCGACGCCAACAGCGCGGTATGGATGCAACCCATCTACCGGGTCTCCGTGAGCGACGACGGATCCCCACAGGGCGAGCCCGAGCTCCTCACGAACGCGCCTCGGGCGTATGTGCTTAGCGGCGCCCCCTGGGCGTACAGCTTCGACGGCGCACTGCTCGCGTGGGAACAGCATCAGGAAGCTGAGGGACTCGAGAGTGGCGTCTACTTGATGGACCTCGCTACCGGCGACACGACCCAGTTGTCCTCGACCGGTGGTCGACCTTCGATCGCAGACAACATCGTCACCTATTTCGGGGAGGCGTTGGAGGGCATGGACTTCGCCACGAAGAGAGTGTGGACGATCGACACACGCGGTGACTGGGCCACTGCGTCGAAGAGCTTCGTCGTGTACCTACGAGGCGTCCGAAGACAAGTCTACCGGGAGATCGTCGCTCAACAACTCGCCGATCACTCCGAGCAGATACTCGGACGTCAGGAGACTCACCCCTTGGCGGCCGCTCCCCTGGCTGCCTCCGGCAATCACATCGCCTACGTTGGCGATGACGCCAAGGTCAAGCTCTTCGAGCGGCGGACTGACTGACGACTCCAAGCCCTCGGCAGGGGGAAGGTCACCCGTGGCGAGGTCTTCGGCATCATCGGCCCGAACGGCGCCGGGAAGACCGCCTTCCCCCGCGTGGTCGGCTACGCCATCCACTATAGGACTCGTTCGATACCCTAGCATACGTATAGTTCCTGTGCTCAACAAGATGCGCGCGGCCGCCCTCGCGCCCTGTCGAACTGTCATGCATGTTCCGAGCGTGCGAGAATGTGGGCAAAGCTTCTTCAGTACCGACAAGGGAGTGTGTCTGGATGCCTGGTTGGCTGGGCCCCTGGGAAATCGCTATTGTCGTCGGCCTCATCCTGCTCGTCTTCGGAGGCAAGTTGATCCCGCGAATCGGCTCTTCGTTGGGTCGTTCCTTGGTAGGGCTCAAGAAAGGCGTGAAGGAGGGCGAAGAGGGGTTCAGGTCGGCGATCAAGGAAGACGTGAAGGTCGACGCCGAGACCGATACCGCCTCGGATCAGCCCGCTGCCGAGAAGCGAGAGGAACTCCGTTAGACGTCGATCCGGACAAGGGCTGGAGGCTCCTCTATCGCATCGGTGCATTCGCCGCCATAGCTACGGTAGTGATCATTATCATCCAGATCGTCGCCGGCATCCTGTGGCCGCCGCCCAGCGTCGAGCCCACCGCCACCGCGGTGATACATATCTTTGAGATGTTCCAGAGCAACCCGATCCTGACGTTCGTGCGGCTCGACGGGTTGATGCTCCTTGACTACGTGCTCCTCATCATGGTCTATCTGGCGCTCTACGCAGCACTGAGGCGCTCCGACCCGTCGTTGATGATGCTCGGAACCGGGTTTGCGATGGTGGGCATCACGTTGTACTTCACCGCCAACCCCGCACCTGCGCTGCTCGCACTCGCCCAGCAGTACACGGCGGGTGGTAGTGCTGAGGGAAACGGCGTCGTCGCGGCGGGTCAGGCTATCCTGGCCGACTTCCAGGGTGCCGCCTTCCTGGTGCACTACATACTGATGGGCATCGCCGGGATCCTGGTGTCCCTCGTCATGCTTCGCAGCAGGGTGTTCTCTCGACCCACCGCCGTGGCCGGCATCCTCCAGGGAGCGATGATGCTGGTCCCCGTGACCTTCGGTACGGTAGGACTGATATTCGCGCTCGGTTCACTCGTGCCCTTCACCGTATGGTTCGTGCTACTTGCTTTGCAGCTGCTTCGGCGAGCGGCGAGCGGCACTCACCCGTCTTCGGCTCTAGGCTAGTCGAGGGCCGGCGGCCGAAACAGTGGGTTTCGACGAACTCGCCGCAGGGCAATTTATTAGTGTATAGATGCTCCTTTATCGTAGGTCAATCGGGCTCGATGGTTACACCCAAAAATTGAGCCGCCACGAGGAGGCTGCCGAAGAAAGCGAAGCCTTGGCCCCCAGAACGCACTGGGCGGCGCGATACGGCGTCCTCGGTCGCGCCCGTAGTGCTGCTACGAGCGCTTTCTGCGTCCTTGTCTCGCACTCGTCCATCGCGCCCTGAAGGCGAAGCGTCACTTTTCAGCAGCCTGAGAGGACGGCTCGGAGAGCGCAGAGGTGATTGACATGGCTGGTCTTGGAGACATTCCGGTTGCTGGAGTCCTTCGCGCAGAGGACTATGATCGGGCCAAGAAGTTCTACACCGAAGTCCTCGGGCTGCAGGCCCAGCAGTCGAGCGCAGAGATGACACGCGAAGGCATGTTCGCGGCGGGCGCCGGCACGATGGTGTCGATCTACGAGCGCCCGGGCATGCCTGCCCCGCAGAACACGACACTGGGGTTCGCGGTACCCGCGGATCGATTCGACGCCGTCGTCGAGGAATTGCGGGCCAAAGGGGTGGTCTTCGAGGAGTACGACATACCCGAGATCGGGCTGAAGACCGTCAATGGTGTGGCGGAGTTCGCCGGCAACAAGGCGGCATGGTTCAAGGACTCTGAGGACAACATCATCAACATTGGCACGATGTAATACTCCCCCTGCGGCACAGAACCGCGATGGCGCGGCGCCACCCGAAATGGATACGGCGCCGCTCGCCATCGCTAGAAGCCCGATCCCCGGACGAACTCGGCGCAGGCAATGTCGAGTTTGCCTAGCCCTCGACCTTCTGCCGGGCGCGTTGCAGGGCAAGCTTGGCTTCCTCAACCATGCAGCGCACGATTTCAGCGGCGGGTAGGATATCGCCCACGAGCCCGGCACTCTGACCCGCGAACGGGAAGAGATCTCCCAACCTTCCCGCACCTACAGCGCCGCCGATCTCCGCGCGCAGTCTCTCACCCTCCCGCTCAGCCTCTTCGCGCCGGTCGATCCATTCGTCGACGAAGCGGGATCGCAGCGTGCGGGGACTCGTCGCGTAGTCGTCGGCTCCGAGCGGGAAGATGTCGTTCCACACCTCCGCCTTCAGGGCATTCTCCGAGCCGGCCTCGAGGATGGCCTGCTTCCAGCCGGCGCTGATGGGAGCTTCGGCTGAAGCCAGGAAGCGAGTGCCGATGTTGACGCCCTCGGCCCCGAGCGCGAGCGCTGCCGCCAGCCCACGACCGTCAGCGATGCCGCCGGAGGCCACCACCGGGACGGGGCCGACTGTATCCACCACCTGCGGCACGAGGGCCAGAGTGGAGATGCCGCCGCCAAATCCACCGGCCTCTCCGCCCTGGGCGACGATCACGTCCACTCCCAGATCCGCTGCCCGCCGGGCCTGCTCCACCGTGGTCACCTGATGCATCACGAGAATGCCGGCCTCGTGGGCCTCCTTCACAAGATCTCCTGGGTCGCCGAGGGCAAATGAGACCAGCGCGGGTTTGGCCTTCAGTGTGAGGGCGAACGCCTCTTCGTTCAGTCGGGGCACGGTGTGGTTCACCGCGAACGGTCGATCGGTGAGACTCCGAGTCAGCGTGAGCTGCTCGCGGAAGTCATCCAGGCTCCGGGCGCCCGCTCCCAGGCTACCGAGCGCGCCTGCGTTCGACACCGCCGCCACCAAGTGAGCCGACGTGAAAGGTCCCATGCCGGCTTGGATGACGGGAAGCTCGATTCCTAGAAGCTCGGACAAAGCAGTGTGCAGCATAGCGTACCTCCTCTAGCAGGCAGTTGGAAAGTGACGCTTCGCCACCAGGGCGCGATGGGCGAGTGCGAGGCAAGGACGCAGTATCGCGCCGTCCAGTGCGTCTTGGTGGCCAAGGCTTCGATTTTCAACAGCCTTCCTAGGTTGCCGAACTGCGGAGCGCAGGCCGCGTGCATGTGGGCGCGGACTACGACATCCCAGTCGGCGGCTCTCGCTCTGGCGGCGAAAGGCCCAAAGAGAGATATCGTTGGCCCGGCTGTACCACTGATGTACGCGCGCGGGAGTGCGTCGCTCTTGGCACCCGCGGTGAAACGGGATGATCTCGGGAGACTCTCCCCTGCGACCGCCGGCGCGAAACCGGCTGCTGGGGGGCCGCAGATGCAAGCTGCGTGGATATCTGCACGCAGTATCCGGGTATGTTGTCAGAGAGATAGCCGCTCCGACAGCGTAGAGGACGGAGACAAACGGTTAATCACAGAAACCACGTCTGCATTGCCAGCATCACCGGTACGGCATCCGCCGTAGGCATGGCCCTCTTTGCCGGATCGGGCCTGATGGCTTAACTTCGTTTGCGGCGCGAGAGTCGGAAGACATGCCTGAACGGAGGTAGCGGATGGAACACCTCGACGTCATCATCGTGGGCGCTGGGCAGGCGGGCCTGGCCACAAGCCACGAACTCAGCGCCGCGGGGGTGGAACACGTTGTGCTCGAGCGCGGCCGCGTCGGCGAAACCTGGCGGCACCGCTGGGATACCTTCTGCCTGGTCACCCCCAACTGGACCGTGCAGCTGCCCGGCCACCCATACGGCGGGCCGGACCCCGACGGCTACATGCCACGCGATGAGATCGTCGCCACCTTGGAAGAGTACGCCGGCAGCTTCGGGGCGCCGGTACGCGAGGGCGTCACGGTCGCCGGGGTAGAATCGCCGCCCGATGGCGGCTTCATCCTGCATACGACGGCCGGCGAATTGAGCAGCCGCGCCCTGGTGCTGGCCACCGGTGCCTTCCAGCGGCCTCACCGGCCGGCGGCGGCCGACACATTGCCCAGCGGTCTGCCGCAGATGGACGTTGACGCCTACCGGAACGAAGGCGCCCTGCCGCCCGGGAAGGTGCTCGTTGTCGGCAGCGGCCAGTCCGGCGCGCAGATCAGCGAGGAGCTGCGTGAGGCGGGGCGTGAGGTGGTCCTGGCCTGCGGCAAGGCGCCGTGGGTCCCGCGTCGGCTCGGCGGCCGAGACATCGTCTGGTGGCTGGACCAGGTGGGCTTCTTCGACCAGACGGTCGAGACTCTCCCGACCCCGGCCGCGCGCCTCGTCGCCAACCCGATGGCTACCGGTCACGGCGGCGGCCACGACCTGCACCTGCGCACGCTCCAGGCGATGGGGGTCACTCTCACCGGGCACTTCCTGGGGATGGAGGGCGGTCTGGCCCACTTCGCGCCGGATCTGCAGGAGAGCGCCGCCTGGGGCGATCAGCGCTTCCGCGAGCTGATGGGTCGCAATTGAGCGGTTCGCGGCGGAACATGGACTTGATGTGCCGCCGATCGACGAACCGAAAGCCTTGTCCGCCCCCGCGCCCGAATGGCTGGATCTCTCCGACTTCGGCGTCGTCATGTTCGCCGGGGGTTTCCGCCCGGACTACCGCTCCTGGCTTCCGTGGCCCGACGCGTTCGACGAGCTCGGCTTCCCGCTGCAGCGAGATGGCGTCAGTACGGTCGTCCCTGGGCTGTTCTTCGTGGGCGTCCATTTTATGCGCACGCGCAAGTCCTCGCTCCTCTTCGGGGTGGGCGAGGACGCAACCATCGTCTCCCGTCACGTCGGCGCCCACCTCACGATTTGACTTGAGAGTCTCGGTCGTTGAGCGAGAGGGTCGGTCCTGCGGGCCGCTCATACGACTAGCAGAAGAGCCAAGTGTTTACATCACAAAGTAAAGTATAGGGCTGGCAAAGCAAGAGCCCGCGCGTTGTCGCGACTTTGACCGATTTCTCCGCAGGGAGGCCGGACGTGTGGGCCCGAGAGCGTTACGATTGGTCCGAGCCCGGCAGAGTCTCGTGGCGGGCCGAGGAGAGCAACTTCAGCGCGCCCGGAAGTGGCGTAGACGTGACCGTGAGGCCTGGTGTCGGAGGTGGCAGTCACGTCGAGGTCGACTGGAACCGCTCGCCGAGAGGCATCAAGGGGTACCTGGTCGTGGGGGCCATGCGCCTGATCGGCAAGCGGAGGCTGAAGTCAAACTACAAGCAGGTCTTCGACCACGTAGCCCACATTTCGCTCACATCCGCGGACGACTAGCAGTCGCCTCAACAGGCAGTCTCGGGCAGGCGGGTTGCAGTCCTCGACCAGAGTGGGCGATTCCATGACTTCAACCATCCGGCGGGCTCAGACCGGGTACCGCGCGAGTGCGGTCTGGGTATGGTGGGGCCACACGCCAGGTCGCCATTCGACGGTCGTCGTCGGGTCTCTCGAGCGC
This sequence comes from uncultured Actinomycetes bacterium, assembly GCA_963806155.1. Taxonomy (GTDB): domain Bacteria; phylum Actinomycetota; class Thermoleophilia; order RBG-16-64-13; family RBG-16-64-13; genus CAVPLM01. Next base: position 14,180 of record CAWDXC010000010.1, on the reverse strand, counting down.
CGTCACCTTGGCGAGTCTACGCAGGTGCCTCTCCCCGCCTATGAAGCGGGCTCCAAGGAAGGCCTGGACGAACTCCCAAGCCAGGTAGGGGCCCAGCACGCGTCCCCCGAGGCACATGATGTTCATGTCATCGTCTTCCACTCCCTGGTGGGCGGAGAACACATCGTGGATCAGCGCGGCGCGAACCCCGGGCACCTTGTTGGCGGCAACGCAGGCGCCCACCCCACTGCCGCACACGGCAAGTCCGCGTTCCACCTGGCCCGCGGCCACCGCCCGCGCCAGGGGGATCACGTAGTCGGGATAGTCGTCGGAAGGCTCGTTACGAAACGCGCCCATATCAACTATCTCGTGCCCGGCCTCACGCAACCTCGAGACCAGCCGCTCCTTCAGCTCGAAACCGCCATGGTCGGCGGCTATTCCTACGCGCATGATGTTCCACCCAACAGCCGCACGTGAGCGTCCGCCGGGATGGTCAGCAGTCCGATGTCCGACATGATGACTCTCCTTTGTCCGAGGAGCCGATGCGGCTTCTTCCATGCTCTACCATATCCAGGGCAGCAGCTTCTTCACCCTCCGCTGATACTCGACGTACGCGGGGTAGCGTTCGCGCAGCCAACGCTCCTCCCGGCGGGTCTTGAGGTCGAAGAGGACCAAGAGCGCCACTGCGTACACCAGGCTCAGGAAGGAGCGTACCGTTAGGGCCAGCCCGAAGGAGCCGAGGATGAGTCCGCTGTAGATGGGGTTCCGGACGATTCGGTAGGGGCCTGACTCGACCAGCGTGGAGCCTTCCTTGGGGTAGGGAAGCACAGTCAGGCTGGCGCCAAGGGCGCGGACGCCCCAGACGGCAAGTATCGCGCCCGCCACCATCAATGCAATCCCGACGACAGTCGCCACCCTGGTGTGGGGCCCGATCCAGACCGGCAGACCGGGTACGGAGCGCGGCCCCACGACGACGAAGCCGAAGATGATGATCTGCGCCACCACGTACCACTGGCCTCTGGCGCCCTTCCACCATGGAGCGCGGGGCGAAGGATCATCATGTCCGCCGCGCATGGTGACCTCCTTGATGCATCGGCGTGACCAGCCGTCACCGCATGATAGCCGAAGTGTGGGACGACGCTTCTGCTCAGGGGAGAGGTCTTTGGCGAATCTTCGGCAGAGCTTTAGGCGGTTCTTCGGACTCGGTGGCGAAGTGGCGCATGAGGTATTCGTAGGCGTCGCCCAGGATGTCGTCGCCGTCGGCACGGTTCTTGGAGAAGTCCAGGGCCGGGTTCTCGAAGATGGCGATGAGAGGTGAGTCGCTCCACCATCTCCTTGCCCGCGCCGAGCTTGGTGGCGTCGTTGAAGTCGGGGAAGTCGGAGAGCCGGTTGGCGTTGACCAGTGGGGCGATGATCGTGCCCTTGAGGGCCACCATGTCCTTGAAGCCGGCCCCGGGCGGGATCGCGATCGGCGCGTAGGGCCGGCCGGCGTATTTGTCGCTGACGTACTTGATGAAGAGCAGGACGAGGACGTAGTCCTTGTACTGGCTCGCATCCATGCCACCGCGGAGCTCGGGATTCCGGTCGCCTCGTTCCCGAACTTGGGCGCCAGGACATCCGCGAGATTATCGTGAGACCGTACCGCGTGATGTACCGTCGCAAGGACGATTGTGTGGAAATCGCGGCCGTCCGGCACGAGGCTCGGGAGTTCGACGAGAAGGACATCGCGCCGTAGAATAGACATCTCAGCGACCGGCTGACGCGCCCCATCATTTCGCTCGGGGGCTGCTGCCGCGGTGATGAATCAGGAGGAACGGCCCGATGGAGACCAAGAGGTTCATCTACCACGAAGAGGACGGGCTGTATGTGGGCCGGCTCGAAGAGTATCCGGACTACCGGACACAGGGCGAGACCATGGAGCAACTCCAGGAGAATCTCCTCGATATTCACAAAGAACTCACTTCTGGGGAGATTCCCCATGTGCGCGTCCTCATCCGGCACGACGCTGCTGCGCCCTTCGGTTGATGTCCTGCCCGTCACCGAATTCCGTTCTCAAGCTCGGCCATGCTCGAACGAGCGCAGAGGACAGAGCGTCCCGTCATCACTCCGCAGGGCTTTGACGAGATGGGGGTCCGCCCACGAGAAAGCGGCACGGATGGCCCGCAAGGTCGGAGAGAGTGCAGGTGGCCGAGACAGGCGAGCCGACGACGAAGCCCAGCTGCACAGCGATGGTCAGCCGCGCCGCCTGACCGCTCGTAAGCCGCCATACCTCCCGAAGCGTCGGGATGACTGCGGCGGCCGAGAACTGTTGGCACTTGGCCGCTTCGAGTTGCCTTGCGCCGAGCACTCACACCATCCTCCGCGCACGCATCCAAGCGCCTACTCCTGGGTCGATATGGGAACTGAGGGAAAAGGGAGACTCAAGGGAAGAAGGGAGATCACTATGTGGCTCGTGGTCGTGTTGCTCATTCTGGCGTTACTCCTGGGTGGAGTCGGTCTGTTCGTGGAAGCACTGCGGTGGGTGCTCATCATCGCCCTCATCTTGCTCGTTGTGAGCGTCGTGGCGGGCTTCTTGGGCCGTCGGCGGTGATTTGACGGCCGACCGCTGCCGGGGTAACAACGCAAGGCGGTCCTCTCGCGCAAACGGAGGCTCAGATGGAACTTCGTCGGCTGGAAGAACTGGTAGCGCAGCTGGGAGACCAAGACGGTGGTAGGCGCTTGCGGGCGCGGGAGACGTTGGCCGCTATCGGCGAAGCGGCACTACCATCTCTCGTGGAGTTGCTCGGGAGCCCCCAGGATCGTCTGCGCTGGGAGGCTGCCAAAGCTCTGACAGAGTTCCCCGATTCCGCCGCGATCCCCGGGCTGGTCGCGCTCCTCGACGATCCGAAATCTGAGATTCGGTGGTTGGCGGCCGTCGGGCTCGTGAACATGGGGAATCGCCCCGTTCCCCAGGTGCTGCAGGCCCTCACCGAGCATGCCGGGTCGAAGGGCTTTCGGGATGCTTCTCACCACGTCTTCCACGATCTATCCGAGCGCAACGGCGTCCTGCGTGACATCCTCAAGCCCGTGCTCGCCGTCCTGGGTGATATCGACCCGATCGAGGTCGTCGCCTCCCGGGCCGAGGCCGCTCTGCATGAGCTGCGGGCGCTACGCGAGGGTTAGGCGGAGGTTGCTCACAGGAACGTGAGCGCAGCGTCGCACACGTCCCCGGTCGCAGCGTCCCCACTGAAGAACAGCACCGTGATCTCGCCGTCGGCGGAGATCTTGATGGGCACCCCGCCCCAGCGGTACGCCGAGTAGGCGGCCGTCGTCCGCGCGCCGAAGTGGTCCCCGGTAAGGGGATGCGTACGGATGATCGCCCCGAACGCCAGCACGCTGCGGTCATCGAAGACCGTGGCCCCATCCAGGCCTGCGAGTTCAGCGAACACCCGCTTCTTGCGTTCTGGCCGGCTGGACGCCGATAAGGGGATGCCCGCGACCCGGGGGGCGAGCATGGCGTGGAGGCCGCCCGGGTGCGGCTCCGGTCCCCCGATGATCGATGTGGGGTTCGCTATGTGCTCGAGGACCGTGTGCCGCGGATCGTACACGAGGAGCGCGCCGTGTCGATCGTAGCTGAGGTCTAAGCAGACCTCCAGCAGGTTGGCCCCCATGCGATGGCCCGTCCGGTCATCAGCCATCACGGTCTTCATGATGTCGGTGAAGGCATCCCGTAGGCACGTGCAGTCGTAGATGAACCACCTGCCCTTGCGCCGCGCTGCCATGAGCCCTTCCTGCCCCAGAACGACCACATCACCGGCCTGGGTGATATGAAAGGACCACACGTGTTCGCCGAGGAGCGAGTCAGCGGCTGGTCGGCCACAGCGAAGGGCAGCTTCACGATCGTTGTGAACTAACCTGCGGAGACACACGACGTGAGAAGGCCCCCGGTCCGCCGGGGGCCTTCTTTGTTCTGATGGCATCATTCTGTGCGGGGGGAGCCAGAAGCAGCGGCATCGGACGGCCTCGGGGCCGAAGGTCAGGGGCAGACCCTTGAACCCGGAGCGCCCATGAGGAGAGCACTGCTGTCGCTGGCCGCTGTCGCAGTCTTCCCTCCTGGCTGTTCGAGCGTGCCGACCCCGACCGACGCCGGGTCCCCGCCCGACGGCGGCTGTACTGCGGGACTGGTCGCGTGCGGCTCGGCCTGCTGCGCCCCAGGGGGCTGCAACGATGCGACCGGCACCTGCCAGGCGTGCACCGCCGAGGACGACTCCAGCTTCTGCTCCCGCCAGGGCAAGACGTGTGGCGACTTCACGGGCGCCGACAACTGCGGGGCACAGCGCAGCGCCGACTGCGGCTCCTGCGCGGGCAACCAGACCTGCGACCTCGCCACCAACACCTGCGCCTGTGCCCGGGCCTGCGCGGGCAAGAGCTGCGGCGACGACGGCTGCGGAGGCGTGTGCGGCACGGGCACGGGTCCCGGCGGCTGCTTGACGGGCGAGGTGTGCACGCCGGCCGGCTCCTGCATCGCCGGCACCGGCTGCGCCGCGGACGCCGACTGCGCCGCGGTGGCCGACAAGCCCAGGTGCGAGCCGGCCCTCAAGGTCTGCGTCGCCTGCCGCACCAGCGCCGACTGTGCCACCTCGAGCGGCAAGATCTGCAGCGGCAGCTTCGCCTGCGTCGAGTGCGTCCAGGGCACCGATTGCAGCGGCGTGAAGAGGATCTGCGACTCCGTCTCCAGCGTCTGCGTCGAGTGCACGAAGAACGCGGACTGCACCTCGGGGAGCTGCGACACCGGATCGGGCACCTGCCAGCCCGCTCTTCCTGGCAACGACACCTGTGCCGGGGCCGCGGCCCTCGCACTCGATGCCGCCGCGACGGCGGGCGACACGACCTTGGCCAAGGCCGACTACGGCGACCCCGGCCTCTCCATCGCCTGCGACACGGACCTCAATAGGGGCGGGCTCGCCGGAGCCGACCTCGTCTATTCCTATACCCCGACGGCAGCCGGCGACTTCGTCGTGACGCTGACCCCGACCGGCTGGGACGCCGCCCTCTGGTACACCGAGGGAGCTGCAAGCTGCGGAAATGCCGCCGCCTGCGTGCACGCATCGGACAGGAGCTCGAATGGTCCCGAGAGCCTGCGCATCACGGGCGTCGCCGGAACCACCTACTACCTCGTGGTCGACTCCTACAGCACGACCGAGGTTGGTCCCTTCACCATCGCCGTCAGCACCGCGCCAGACCTGCCGAAGAACGACACCTGCTCGGGCGCGATCACGCTGACGCTCGCCGGCACGACGCCCTCGGCGACCACCACTGGCGACACCACCAACGCCAGCGACGACGGCAGCTCGATAGGATGCGGGGGGACCGGGCCTGACCTGGTGTGGGCGGTGACCACCACCACGGCCCAGATGATCACCGCGACGGCAACTCCGACGGGAGTCGGCTCGACCCTGCGCCCGGTGGTGTATCTGCGCAGGACGGCGTGCGGCTCCACCGCCTCCGGGGACCAGCTCGCGTGCGGCCAGAACCTGACGGCTGGCCAGCCGGCGACCGCCGTCACAGGCGGCGTTCCCCCGGGTACCTACTGGATCTGGGTCGACGGCTACGGCGGCACCAGCGGCGCATTCACCCTGACGGTGACGACCGACAACCCGCCACCCCCTCCGGCGAACGACACGTGCTCCGGCGTGGAGCCTCTCACGCTGGACGCCGCGGTGTCGGGCAGCACCGCCTCCGCGGCGAACGACTACGGCGACGGCGCATCCATGTCGGCCGCATGCGACTCCAGCATGTTCCTCCAGGGACTGGGGCTCCCGGGCGTGGACGTCGTCTACAGCTACACCCCGGGCGTGTCCGGCGACTTCATCGCGACCGTGACGCCGAGCGGCTGGGACGCGGCCCTTGGTACACGACGGGCACCGTGGCAGCCTGCGGGAGCGCCGCCGCCTGCATCAACGGGGCAAACGAGGGCAGCTCCGGAGCGTCCGAAGCGCTCCAGGGTCTCCGGTGTCTCGGGAACGACCTACTACTTCGTCGCGACTCTCCCTCCTCGACGGGGAAGGGGCCGTTCACCATTCTCCGTCGGAATCCTCCGCCGGCCAATCCGACACCTGCGCCGGCGAGCATCGCCCTGACGCTGGGCGCACATCCTGTCTCGGGCAACACGGCCATCGCGGCCAACGACTACAGCGGCGCGTTCTCGACGGCCTGCGCGGCCCCGACCGCTCTGGGCGACTTTCCCCAGACTGGCAACGACCTGGTCTACAACTACACCCCAGCGGTCTCGGGCAACTTCACCGTCACCGGTGACGCCGTCGGGCTGGGACGCTTCCGTCTGGTACACCGCGAGCCCCAGCGCATGCGGCAATCCCGCGGCATGCGTCAACGGCGCGGACAGCCATTCGTCGGGCACCGCGGAGACGCTGGTCATCAACGGCGTGGCGGACACGACCTACTACCTCATCGTCGACAGCTACTCCGGCACCGTCCCGGGTGGACCGTTCACCATCGCGGTCAACTAGCGCCACCTGCTACTCTGGCTTGGGAGACAAGTCCCATGCGTGTGACCCTGGCGGGGCTATCGGCCCTGCTGTCTGCTCTCGCTCTCGCCGGCTGCCCGTCGGCGGAGCCCACTCCGCTGCGTGGAAATGCGTCTGAAGCCGATGGCGCCGTGGCCGATGCGGCGACCTGCGTGTCGGCCTGCGGCTCGAGGAAGTGCGGCCCGGACGGCTGCGGGGGGACCTGCGGCGCCTGTTCCGGGGCGGACGTCTGCCGCAGCGACGTGTTCCTAAAGAAATCATCGACAAGGCCGTCAAGTACATCAAGAACTGCACCGGCCCGACGGCGGCGTGCAGTATAATTCCCAGGGCGGCGGGCGGACGGCCGGCCGATCACCGCCGCCGCCATCGCCTGCCTGTTCAACGCCGGCGACTACGACAGCCAGTACGTCCCCAAGCTGCTGGACTACTGCAGGAGGAATTCGACAACATTTCCAACCAGGGCTTCGGCCACTGGCACTACGCCCACTACTACTACTCCCAGGTGCTTTACCGCGAAGGCGGCAAGGCCTGGGAAGCAGTACCGCGACAAGATATTCGACGGATCGTTCAAGAGGCCGGGGCCGACGGCTCCTGGAGCCAGGGCTACATCGGCCCCGTCTACACCACCGCCGTCAACCTGACCATCCTGCAGCTCCCCAAGGAACCCTGCCCATTTATCAACGCTGAACCGACCATAAAGCCGCGACAGGCGCCAACCGAGGTTGGTCAGCGCGGTATATCATCGCAACCGACGTCGCGCACCATGTAGATAGCGGCCTGCTGCTCGCGGCTGCTCTGTAACCGAGATCGACTTCGCAACTATGTAGGTTTACTCATTGTAAAGAACGTCAAACATGGCACAGCAACATCTGAACTCCCAGAATGACGGGGCCATCGAACGACTCGGCGGCGCCAGGCAAAAGATCATCGACCAATTGGCCCAGGTCATCGTCGGCCAGACGGAGGTGATCGAGGAACTGCTGATCTCGCTGTTCAGCCGGGGGCACTGCCTGCTGGAGGGCGTGCCGGGCCTGGCCAAGACGCTGATGATCAGCACGCTCGCCGGACGCTGAACCTGTCGCTTCAGCCGCATCCAGTTCACGCCCGACCTGATGCCGGCCGACATCACCGGCACCGAGGTGATCGAGGAGAACCGCAGCACGGGCACGCGCGAGTTCCGCTTCCTGGAAGGGCCGCTGTTCGGCAACGTGATCCTGGCCGACGAGATCAACCGCACGCCGCCGAAGACGCAGGCCGCGCTGCTGGAGGCCATGCAGGAGCGGCAGGTGACCGTGGGCCGGGTGCGGCACGCGCTGGCCGAGCCGTTCTTCGTGCTGGCCACGCAGAACCCGATCGAGCAGGAAGGCACCTATCCGCTGCCCGAGGCCCAGCAGGACCGCTTCATGTTCAAGGTCTTCGTGCAGCTATCCGAGCTTCGAGGAGGAGTTCGAGGTCGCCCGGCGCACCACCACCGACGCTGATCGACACGATCGAGCCGGTGCTGACGGCCGAGGAGATCCTGGACCTGCAGCGGATCGTGCGCGAGGTGCCGGTCGCCGACCACGTGATCCGCTACGCGCTGGCGCTGGTGCGGCAGACGCGGGTGCGCGAGCCGGGCGTGCCCGACTTCGTCGACGAGCAGCTCAGCTGGGGCGCCGGGCCGCGGGCCGTGCAGTTCCTGATCCTCGGCGCCAAGGCCCGGGCGCTGCTGCACGGCCGCACCCACGTCACCTGCGAAGACATCCAGGCGCTGGCCAAGCCCGTGCTGCGGCACCGGCTGGTGCTGAGCTTCACGGCCGAGAGCGAAGGCGTCACGCCCGACGACCTGATCGACCGGATCCTGGCGATCACCCCCACCCGCGAAGACGAGCTGACCAGCGATGCCCGATTCCAAAAGATTTTTGCATCCTGAGGCGATCAAGCGGATCGCCCGGCTCGATCTGCGGGCGCGGCACGTCGTCGAGGATTTCTCTCCGGCATGCATCGCAGCCCGTACTTCGGCCAGTCGGTCGAGTTCCGCCAGCACCGCGAGTACACCTCGGCGACGACCTGCGCTACGTCGACTGGAAGGTCTGGGCCAAGCAGGACCGCTACTACGTCAAGCAGTTCGAGGAAGACACCAATCTCCGCTGCACGCTGCTGGTGCGACGTCTCGGGCAGCATGCGCTACGGCCCGGGCGCGATGAACAAGTACGAGTACGGCTGCACGATCGCCGTGAGCCTGGCCTACCTGCTGCTGCGGCAGCAGGACGCGGTGGGCTGCGTGGCCTTCGACGACGCCGTGCGCATGACCGTGCCCCTGCGGACCAAGCGGAATCACCTCGATTCGATCATCCAGGCCCTGGAGTCTCAGCAGCCCCGGCAACAAGACCGACCTCTACCAGATCCTCCGCAACGTGGCCGAAAGCTATCCGCGGCGCGGGCTGATGGTGCTGGTCTCCGACCTGCTGGTCGATCGGCGGGGCTTGTTCCGCGGGCTGCGGCTGTTGCGGAGCCGCGGGCACGACGTGATGGTGTTCCACGTGCTGGACGACGACGAGCTGGATTTCCCCTTCAACGGGCCGACGCGGTTCGAGGGCTTGGAATTGGCCGAGCAGCTTCGCTGCAATCCGCGGGCGCTGCGCGAAGGCTACCTGGCGGCGCTTGGCGGCTATCTGGAGGAAGTCCGCCGCGGCTGTTCGCGGCACAACGTCGACTACGTGCTGTTGCGCACCAGCCAGCCGCTGGACGCCGCCTTGGCCGCGTACTTGAGCAACCGGCTGGGAAAACAGAGGAAATAAATACTACGAACGTTGCACCACACGAGGAGCGATGCGGAATGATGATGACACACGATGTGCCGGGAACCAACTAATGAATACATGCCCACTTTCCTTCATCCACTGCTGCTTTGGGGCTGCCGATCGTCGGCGTGCCCGTGTTGATCCACCTGATCAACATGATGCGGCATCGGCGGGTGGAGTGGGCGGCGATGGAGTTTCTGCTGGTCAGCCAGAAGAAGCACCGCACCTGGATCCTCCTCAAGCAACTGCTGTTGCTGCTGCTGCGGATGGCGGCCGTCGCGGCCATCGTGCTGCTGGTCGCCCAGCCGCTGCTGCGACATCGTGGGGCAACCTGCTGGGCGGCACGAAAACCCATCACGTCGTCCTGCTGGACGACAGCTTCTCGATGTCGGACCGCTGGGACGATACCGACGCCTTCGCCGAGGCGCAAGCGAATGGTCGAACGCATCGGGGCCGAGGCCGCCCGGCATCTGCAACCGCAGGTGTTCACGCTGTTGCGTTTTTCGCGCGCGCGGCGGGTCCATGCAGCGCCAGAACGATTTGGTCAAGACAGGTCGGCAACGATTTCGCCGACAAACTTGGCGAAACGCTGAAGAAGCTCGATGTCTCGCAAACCGCTGCCGGTCCGGCCGACGCCTTGCGGGCGGTCAACCAGTTGCTCGGCGAGCCGCGACGACGAGCGGCGCATCTTGTACATCGTATCCGATTTCCGCGCGAAAGACTGGGACGATCCGGCCGATCTGAAAAAGCTCCTGCAAGAGTGGCAAACAAACGGAAAATGAAAAAATCCATCTGGTGAACTGCGTCGATCAAGTGCGGCCGAATCTGGCGATTGTCTCGCTTGGAGCCGGACGAAGGAATCCGTGCCGCCGGCGTGCCGTGGTTCATGGATGTGGCGGTTACGAACTTCGGCAAAACGCCGGCCAAGGACGTGTCGGTCGCCCTTGGCGAAGACGGGCGCGTGCGGCCGTCGGTCATGATATCGGAAATTCCGCCGGGCAAAACCGTCAAAGAGCGATTCCAAGTGAACTTCCAATCTGAAGGATCGCACGAGATCACGGCCACGGCTGGAAAGCGATGCCGTGGCCGTGGACAACTACCGTTTCTTCACGATCGATCTGCCAGCGACGTGCCGGTGTCTGATGGTCGACGGCGACCGCAGGCCCAGCGATGCCCAATTTCTAGTTTGGCGGCGGCGCCGGGCGGATCAGTGCGAACAGGATTGCGTCCGCAAATCGAAACGCCGCGATATCTGAGCCTAAAACCGCTCGACGGTTTTGGGGCGATCATGCTGGCGAACATCGAACGGCTCGATAAGTCGGCCGTCAAGGCACTGGAACAATACGTGGCGGCGGGCGGCGGCGTGGCGTTTTTCCTGGGCGAACAGCCAAGCAAAATTCTTCAACGATGAATTGTATCGCGACGGCAAGGGACTGTTTCCATTGCCGCTTGAAAGGGCCGGCTGAACTGCCGATCGATCGGCTCGAAACCGCTCCCGACGTGCAAGTCGACAAACATTTCATTTTCCGCATATTTGCCGAACTGCGCAACACGTTTTTGCAAACCGTGATGGTGCAGCGTTATTTTGCCGTGCCTGACGATTGGAAACCTCCGGTCGATTCGACGGTCCGAGTGATCGCACGGCTTCGCAACGGCGCACCGCTGGTGGTGGAACAGAATTACGGCAAGGGGCGCGTCGTGGCCTTTTTGACCACGGCCGCCCCGACTGTGGAATAATTGGGCGCGAAATCCGAGTTTCGTCGTGGTTCTTGCAGGACCTTACAGGCATATCTTTCGCAGCGAGACTACAACGACGCAACACATCTGGTCGGCGAACCGTTGGAGTTGACGCTCGATCCGGCGAAATATAAGGCGCAAGTGCGTTTTGTGACTCCGCAGGAGGCCGCATCGCCTACGGCCACGACCGATGCGACGCCCAATGCCGAGGGCAAATTTATCGCCGCGCTGAATGAAACCGATGTAAGCGGCATTTATGAAGCCCGGCTTACACGGAGCGACAATTCCGCCGAAATTCGCCGATATGCCTTTAACGTGGATCCGGCCGAGGGCAATCTGGCCGCCTTGGACAAAAATCAATTGGCCGAACGATTAAAGGGCTTGAAGTATGAATATGAGCAGGCCTCGATGTTCCAATCGACGACGAATGAAATGGCCGGCTACGATCTGAGTGAGATTATCCTGTACGTATTGGTGTTATTGCTCTTAGGCGAGCAGATTCTTGCCTGGTCGGCCAGTTATCATCCCAGGCATCACACGCCGCGTCGGCGTGGGGAGGTGCGCGATGATCCACGACATCTTGCCGCTATTGGCCGAGGGCCTTTCCCGCACGACGTTCGAATGGGGACGCATTCAATCGAATTCCGATTGGATTCTGCCCGTCGGCGTTTGTGTGGCGATCATGCTGTTCGTGCGATATATGTATCGGCGCGATGCGGTAGAGTTGCCCTTGCTTGTCGGGCTGGCTTTTGACAGCGCTGCGGACGGCGGCGTTTCTCGGACTGCTGATCATGTATTTGCAGCCGCACTGGCGGTTGGAGCGTGAAGTGGTGCGCAATTCCAAGGCGATCTTGCTTGTGGATACCAGTCTGAGCATGGGACTTGAGCGACGGCGAATTGCGCCGGCCAAAACGCCGTCCGGCAACTAAGCCGGAAACAACCGCCACAGGCCAAAGTATGGACGGCGGCATCTTCCGGCCCTGCCAGCCGGTTGCATCGAGTGGCATCGATGCTGAAAGAAACCGACTTTCTCGCACAACTCCGAAAACATCACGACGTTTCGGTGTTCCAGTTCAACGACGATCTGAAAACCGATCGCGCAGTGACGTTAAACAAGCACGTAGAATCTGCCGCTAACGAAGCACGCCGCCAGATTCAATCGCCAAATGAATCAAAACCGATTCGGCCGATCAGCCGATTGTCACGGACGAAACGCTCGCTCGATTGGGAAAAAATCCTCGCGCCATCCGGCACCGAGACCCGGCTGGGCCAGGCACTGCGGGATTTGATCCAAAAGGAACGAGGCTCGCCATTGTCGGGCGTCGTTGTTTTGAGCGACGGCGGTCAAAATGCCGGCATCTCGCCCGAAGCCGCCATGGAATTGGCCCGCGAAGCCAAGATGCCGATCTTTACCGTGGGATTGGGGTCCGACAAGCAGCCGAAAAACGTGCCGCGTAAGCGATCTGATTGTGCCCGCCCGGGCGTATCCGGGCGACCGCTACAATGTAACCGGTTTTCTTCAGGCTCGGCACATGGCCGGCGAGGTGGTTACAGTGCAAGTTCTCTCTCGTTCAGCCGGAGCACAGCCGCGGAGGAAGGGCACGGGCAAGGTGCTCGATACCCGGCAAGTCACCCTCGGCGGCGACGGTGAAATAATGCCGGTCAAGTTCGAGTTGACCCCCGATGAGCCTGGACGCCGGACCATCTGTTTCCGCGTGCAAGCCGCGCCGGCGACCAAAATCCCAGCGATAACTTCCGCGAGGCCGAAATCGAAATCGTCGATCGCAAAAATCACGTTTTGCTATTCGCCGGCGGGCCGATGCGCGATTACCAGTTTCTGCGGCACGTTGTTGTATCGCGATCGCTCGACGACGCTCGACGTGCTTGTGCAAACCGGCAAGGAAGGAATGTCGCAGGAAGGCAAAATACTCGATGAATTTCCCTCGACCCGTGAAGCGATGTACGATTACGACTGCGTGGTGGCGCTTCGATCCCGACTGGCAGGCGCTCAGCGTCCACAAGTCGAATTGCTGGAAAACTGGGTCGCCGACCAGGGCGGCGGCCTGATCGTCGTTGCCGGGCCGATTTATACCGGCGCGGCGATAAACGGCTGGATGCAAAACAAGGCCATGACTCCCATCCGCAATTTATATCCGGTGGAATTTCCCCGGCGTTTGTCTTCGGCCGAAAACGGAGTGTACTCCACAACCGAGCCTTGGCCGTTGGATTTCACTCGCGAGGGTTTGGAGGCCGATTTCCTTATGCTGGGCGACTCGGCGCCAGGCAGGGCGTCAAGCCTGGTCGGAATTCCGGGCGTTTTTAGCTATTGTCCCGTGCGCAAAGCAAAGCCCGGGGCGACCGTTTACGCGCGATTCTCCGATCCTCGCGCTGCTGAGGGCGGCGAGCAGCCGGCATTCATGGCCGGACAATTTTACGGATCGGGAAGGGTGTTTTACCTGGGCAGCGGCGAGATGTGGCGGCTCCGCGCGGTGGACGAAGCCTATTTCGAGCAATTTTATACAAAGCTGATCCGGCACGTTACACAAGGCCGACTGTTGCGAGGCTCGAGTCGCGGAGTGCTATTGACCGGACAAGATCGCTACATACTGGGCAATTCGGTTGAGGTTCGTTCTCAGTTGATGAATTCACGGCTGGAACCGCTTGTTTGCCCCGGCGTCGATATGCAGGTGTATGCACCCAATGGCAAGGTCCAAACCGTCACACTGCGACCTGATCCTACCCGGCAAGGAACGTATCAAGGCCAATTTCCCGCCACCGAAGAAGGTGCATATCGATTGGAATTGACTGTGCCTGAAAGTGATAATGAACGCCTTATGCGGCGGATATCGGTCAGGCTGCCGGAATTGGAACGTGAAAATCCGCAACGCAACGATGCTTTACTCAGCCAGATCGCCAAAGATACCGGCGGAAAATATCTCGTCGGTGTGGATGCAATATTTCGCGATCAACCGCCGCTGGCCGAGCAATTGCCCGATCGCACGAGCACGATCATCCAAACCGATGTACCTAATCCACAATGGGAAGAAACCTCGCTGCGTTGGATGATGATTGTTCTTAGCGGGCTGTTATGTTTGGAATGGTTGACGCGAAGATTGGTAAAATTAGCTTAAGAGCTTCAAACAAAATCATGTTTAAA
>CAWDXC010000009.1:0-698196 GCA_963806155.1 uncultured Actinomycetes bacterium | reverse complement strand
GTCGTAGCACTCTGCGCTGCGGGGCCGGTGCTCTCGGTGGTCCCTTCCGAGGCGGTGGAAGCCGAGCCCGATCCGCAACCAGAGGCCGAAGCTAGGGCCGCGAGGAGCAGGGCCAGAAGGATGAAGGCCAAGCCCGATGACGTCCGCAGTCTGCCCATTCTGTTCGACAAGATGATCCTCACTTACTGGCCCCGGCAACCGAGGCTGGGTCGATAACGTAATACTTTTAGTAGTATAATACTGCGCGCAGTATAACCGGAAGCCACTCCGCCTTGCAACCCCCTCCTTGGTTGCCGAACAGGCAGCCGACGATCAGATACTGCGTGCTGCTGCGACGCGCAGGCCCGGGTCGGTCGCGGGATCTCCCTCGAGGATCCGGACGGGGATGTCGTATATGCCCTCAAGGGCGCTCTCGGTAAGCACCCTATCCGGCTCGCCCACGGCGACCAGTCGCCCCTCCTTCACCAGAGCGACCCGCGACGCGCACGCAAAGGCGTGATTGGGAAAGTGCGAGGACATGAGTACAGCCAGGTCGCGCTCCTCCACCAGGGTTCGGACGAGAGCCAGTAGTCGGGCCTGGTTCCCAAAATCCAGATGCGACGAGGGTTCATCCATGATCAGTACCCGGGGCTCCTGAGCCAATGCCCGTGCGATCATCACGAGTTGACGTTCACCCCCGCTTATCTCCGTATATGGACGGTCGGCCAGGTGGGCTATGCCCATGCGCTCGAGCGCCGAGTAAGCTACCTCCTCGTCATGCCGGGAAGGGGAAGAGGTCAAGGAGATGTGGGCGGTTCTGCCCGTAATGACCACGTTGAACACGCGAAAAGGGAACGGTGCCGTGTGTGCCTGGGGCACGTAGGCCATCAGCCGGGCCCGTTCGCGCTGGGACAGCCCGTGTAGGCTGCGTCCCTCCATGAGGATCTCGCCCCGCTGCGGTTGGATGCTTCCAAGGATGGTCCGGAACAGGGTGGTCTTGCCGACACCGTTGGGGCCAAGCAGACACAAGTTCTCTTTCGCGGCGACGGCCAGATTAACTTCGTGAAGGACGGTGCGGCGGCCGTACCCACACGATATGCCCTTGAGCTCGAGTATCACGCCCAGGCTCTCCTGGTGCGCGCCATGAGTAAGAGGAAAAAGGGCGCGCCTATGAGTGCGGTGAGCACACCCAGAGGCAGTTCCAGCGGTCCCGCCAGCCGGGCCAGGTCGTCGACCAGGAGCAGATAGGTGGCTCCGATGACCGCCGACACCGGGAGCAGCCTGCCGTATTCAGGGCCCACGATTCCGCGCGCCAAGTGGGGGATGATCAGCCCCACCCAGCCGATGATCCCCGCCACACACACTGCCGCGGCTGTTATCAGCGTGCACCCTCCGATAATCACCACGCGCAGCACGCCCGTGCGCACGCCCATGGCCTGAGCCTCCTCCTCGCCGAAGGAGAGGGGGTTGAGATGCCAGCGAACGAGGACCAGAGCCACGCCGCCGATCACCATGGGGCCAAGGATGATCAAGACGTCGGTCGTGTTGACGGCTGCGAGGCTCCCCATGAGCCAGAATGTGATGGCAGGGAGTTTGTCGTAGGGGTCGGCGAGCACCTTCAGTATGGAGATGAGAGAGCTGAACACGGTGCCAATGAGGATGCCCGTCAGCACCAGGAAGAGGGTCGGGTCTCCGCGCCGCAACCGCCCGGCCAGGATATAGGTGAGGAGCACCGCCGCCAGTCCAAAGCCCATGGCCAAGAACTGGGTGACGATCACGCTCTTCGACAGCATGATGCCTAGAGCGGCGCCGAAGGCGGCGCCCGCGGAGGCCCCCAAGATGTCGGGAGAGACCAAAGGGTTGCGGAACATACCTTGATAGGAAGCGCCCGCCATGGATAGGCCGGCTCCGATCAACATGGCCACAATGAGGCGAGGTAGGCGGACGCTGAGGATGACCGTTTCCACTTCCTCGGCCACGGTGGCGTCGGTGAGGCCCAGCTTGGAGGCAAACAGGGTCACGATCTCGGCCAGTGAGACATGGTAACGTCCCAAGGTCAGCGAAAGCAGGAAGACCAGGACAGGCAAGACGATGAGTCCGGGCAGACGCAGCCGCGTGACGGCCGCTGCGACGCGCAACCATCGGCCGGGTGATGGGACCTCCGAGGCTGCGGATTCCTGCACGCCCGTCAGACTCTCGCTCATCTGGCGCCCCAGGACGTCAATATCCGAGGAGAGCCCGAGACCACGGCTCGCCAGCCGGTGCCAGGCTTCCGCGGAGGTTATCGCGGCGAATCTCGATCATCCAGGCGCCCACCTCGAATACTCCGATATGGCCACCCTCCTGGCAGTACCGCCACACCGGGTCCTTGTCAACCACCACCGCTCCAGCGAGGATATCCACTCCAATATCGAACCACCAGGGCACGAGGGGAACAGTGGGGCCCACGAGAGCCACGGTCGCCCGGGCCGAGAGTTCCAGCAATCGAGGCATTGTCTTGTTGGTGAGAGCGGTGCCGGTAATGAAGACGTAGTCCTGCTCCGGCAGTATGTACTCACAGGCAAAATCCGGGAGATCGCCGTCCTGGGGGTTCCTTTCAAGAATCGAGAGGTCACACGTGGCCGCGAGCTTCTCGAGACCCGGGAAGTGCCCAATCACAGCCACCTTCTTGCCCCTCACCTCCTTGTGTGCCGATATGAATACGCCGCTCGAGCGCAGCTCTTCGAGGGGTCTATCGACCCAAGTCTCCACCCGCTCTCGAACGTTGTAGAACGCGTTCACAGCCGCCATGCCCAGCGACGACTCGGTCAGATCCCAACTCTTGATACCCGCCGCCAGTTCGCGCAGCGGCTTGCCGGAGTTGGGAATGCCGGGGACGCTATCGTGACCGCCTCTGCGGTAGGTCATAGCGACCCCCACCCCCTCGCACTCGACGAGGGTCCAGGTGCTTCCCACTAGACAAGCTCGGGCGACGGGAGTCGGGCGATATGCCATCCAGAAGCCTGTCATATGCCTGCCATCGAACCATGCTCAGGCTTTTCCCTTCCATGCGCGGAGTGCGTTATCCTATAAATAGTATCACGAGCACCGCGCCGGACTCTCCAGCAGTGGCCGTGCCCTTTAGCTCATCACATACCCGGTAGGCGCGGAGGTGTCTGGTCCTGCGAACCTGATGAACATTGTTGCATCACCGGAGCCAGGTCTCTCTGCTATCCAGTGAGTTCCCGTCCGTCTGGCACCCATGAGTGTCGTTGAGTTTGCCACCGACTTGCCCCCGAACTCGCCCGAAAGACGCGAAAACCCGGCCTCTGGGCCGGGCTCTCGACGTGCCATTCTTGGCTTTCTGAAGCGGAGAGGGGGGGATTCGAACCCCCGGTACCGCTTGCGCGGCACAACGGTTTTCGAGACCGCCGCATTAAACCAGCTCTGCCACCTCTCCGTGGCGGACGTCGTCAGACGCGGGCGCGAGTAGCGAGTATAGCGACGGCTGCGAGGCGGGACAATCGGGGAGATTGACAAATGAGAGGCGCCGGCGACGAGCCACCCATCACCGGCCACCCCCGGGGGCGGCTCACGCTCTGAACGGGTCTATTACCGATAGGCCGTCTATCCCTGCGAAATCACCGACGTTGCGCGTCGCCAGGACGAGTCCCCATACCATAGCCACGGACGCGATCTGCGCATCCTCGACGCTGATGGGCCGCCCCGTGCGGACGCGGGCTGATACCACCTCCGCATAGCTGGTGGCGGCGCGCTCGTCGAAGGGCAGGCAATGACCGGAGAACTCAGCGAACATGCGCGTGGCCGCCCCGCGCAGAGTCTGTTTGCGCTGGCTATCGGGCAGTAGAGCGATACCCAACTCTATCTCGGCTCGAGTCACTGCAGAGATGTAGAGGCCGTGACGAGGCTGGGCATCGAGCCAAGCCAGCACCGACAGGTTGGGCTCCAGCCGCATAAGTTCGGAGAGCACGTTCGTGTCGAGAAGGATCATTGCGCGTGCCCCGACAGATCGGGGATCGACCGGGGAGCGGAGCGAGCAGGTATCTCGAGGTCGTAGGCGCCAGCCTCGACGAAGTATCCGTGAACGAGGCTGCCCAAACCACCGGCGTTCATGCCTGGGGTGACTAGCGCACGGCGAAGGATCTGCCGGGCGGCTTCTTCCATCGAGACTCCGTTCCTGGCGGCCTCTAGCCGCAATAGACTCTTGAGGCTGTCGTCAAGGCCGCGAATTGTCAAGCTGGCCATGGAACCCCCATACAGTGTGTGTGGTGCAATCATTGCTATCAATGCATTCATTCTAGCATCCTTCTTGTCGCTTCGCGTGGCGCTTCCTGGCTGGATCTGCCGCCGCACACGAGATTACGTACCTTGGTGGGACGCGGACTCCGATGCCGTCCATGGTGGCCCAGATCTTGCGCAGGGGCACCAAGACCTCGGGGCCGTAGGTCTTCCGGCGGGAGCGCCTGCGTGGCTCCCGTCGGCCGGTACGCCCAGCCTCGCGCAGCGCCCGGCAGGCATAGGTACGGTTATAGCCGGTGAGGCGAACGAGCTCATCGACGATCAGACCCCGCTCCTTCTTGGTCTTCTGCCGATATCCCTTCCCCAGTTCTCTTGCGACTTCCTGTCTCTCCTTCATGGTAAGTGCCACCGCTTCCCACCCGTCTCATTGCCGTCCGGTTCTCAGGCGGGGTGATTCTCGGGCAAGCTCTCGAGTACCTTCTTACTTGAGGCAACGATTGCGGTTCGTGTACATTCTTGGTGAGGCAATTCGCGCTTCGACCAAGAGGCCGACGCGCTTCATATCCGTCTCGACAAGTCTCCGGTGTTCGAATCCGAAGAGATCCGCCCGGGAGTGGTGCTCGACCTCGACGAGCGAGGTGAGGTGATCGGTCTAGAGATGCTCCGTGTGAGCCAGCGCCTGCCCACGGCCGAGCTGAAGCACATGGAGTTCGAACTGACTTGAGATGACCCCCGCCGGCATCTGCCGGCACCCGCAGACAGTCGCTAGCTGGGCACGAACTTCAGCGACGCGGAGTTCATGCAGTAGCGGAGACCGGTCGGCGGCGGGCCGTCGTCGAACACGTGACCGAGGTGGCTCTCGCAGCGGGCGCATACGACCTCGTTCCGCGTCATGAAGAGAGAGCGATCCGCGCGCTCCTCCACCGCCTCGGCGGTGATGGGCTGCCAGAAACTGGGCCAGCCGGAACCGGAATGGAACTTGGCCTCAGAGCTGAAGAGCGGGAGCTCGCAGGCATAGCACAGATAGGTCCCCGGCTCCCAATGGTCATCATATTCGTTGGCGAACGCAGGCTCGGTACCCTTCTTCCGCAAGACCTTAAAGCGCTCGGGCGGCAGGATGCGCCGCCATTCGTCTTCAGTACGGATCAGCTTCTCCATCGTCCCTACCTCCTTGATCTCCGGCCCGGGACGGCGCCCCGCCGGTCCTCGCCGTCTTCCGAGTCAGTGCTGATGCTCCAGGCGCCGGTGGTTGTCCGCCAGGTTTTCCGGGGGTATGTCGCAACTGCTCCCGGCGCACTCACCTCCCACCGTCTCCATTTCGAGAGTCACGTGCCCCACGGCGAAATCGTGCGCGAGCATGTCCTTGACGGCCGTGAGCAGCGACCCGGTCTCGGAGAGCGCCGCGTCGTCGGCCTCGAGGTGGGCGGAGAGCGCAAGGTCGCTCGACGAGATGGACCAGATGTGGAGGTCGTGGACCCCTCTCACGCCCGGCACGGCCATCATGGCAGTCTCCACTTTGCTGAAGTCCACCCCTTCAGGCGTCCCTTCCATGAGCACGTTGACCGTACTCCTGACGAGGTTGAACGCCTCTCGCCCGATCCAGAGTGAGACCAGGATGGACACTATGGCGTCGGCGTAGTACCAGTCCGCGAAGTACACGATCAGACCGCTCACCATGACCCCGAAACTCGTGGCGGCGTCGCCGATCAGGTGAAGGAACGCGCTGCGCAGGTTGAGGTCGTGGTGATGGGAGCGGAGCAAGAAGGCGGAGGCTCCGTTGATCACCAAGCCGGCGGCGGCGAAGGCGACCACCCACAGACCCTCGACCGGTTCGGGGTCGATCAGGCGGCGGACGGCCTCCACGATGATGTACACCGAGATGGCGATGAGCACCGCCGAGTTGAACATGGCCACCAGGATCTCGGCTCGCTTGTAGGCGAAAGTGCGGCGGGGGGTGGCGGGCCGCCGGCCCAGGCGGACCGCCCAGAGACTCAGACCCAGGGCTACCACATCGCTCAGGTTGTGGGCTGCGTCGGAAAGCAGACCCAGGCTGTTGGCGACGATCCCCCCGACGATCTGCAGCAGCGTGATGATCAGATTGAGGCCGAGCGCGAGTATCAGACGCGAGTCGGGTGCCGCTCCCAGCGGGGGGCCGTGTGTGTGGTCGTGCTTCATGAGAGGGAGATTGTAGCCTCGCGCGGCCCCGCGCGCATTCAAGCGCGCCCAGAAGGCCTCAGGCCACCAGGATCTCCTCACCCACCTTGACGGTCCGGCACCGGTCGCTTCGCCTCGGATGATCCGCTGCCAGGGCAACTTGCCGTCGCCCAGGATGTTCCGGCCTCCCTTGAAAGACGAGAGACAGCACCCAGCTCTTCCAGTCTCTCCGAATGCGCGCCCTCCCACTCACGGTCGCCCTGCTTCTCCCGGTCGACGCTCGCGACAGCAGGCCGACGCTTTCGACCGACGGCGGCGGCCGACGCTAGCGGCGGCTCTCGAAGAACTCCCGCAACAGCTTGGAGGCCTCTGCGGCCATGACTCCGGCTCTGACCTGGGGATGATGATTCAGGGCCGGGTGGTCCACCACGTTCAGGATGGTCCCGGCGGCTCCTGCCTTGGGGTCGTCGGCTCCGTAGACCAGTCTCTTGATGCGTGCCAGTACCATCGCGCCTGCGCACATGGCACAGGGCTCCAGAGTCACGTAGAGAGTGGCCTGCTCCAGCCTCCAACCCCCGGAGATCGCCGCAGCGTCGCGTATCACCAACATCTCGGCGTGAGCCGTGGGATCCTTCCGGCGTTCGCGCTCGTTACCCCGGGCCGCCAGCACCTCGCTGTCGACCACCAGGGCTGCCCCCACCGGCACTTCCCCTTCCCCGCCGGCCCGGCGTGCCTCCTCCAGGGCCAGCGCCATGTAGAGGTAATCTTCGGGCAGAAAGAGCTCGGTCAAGACGTCGAGGGCTCCGCGTCGGTCTCAGCGAGGTTCGTCGTTTCGCCGGGCTCACAGCACGATCCGCACCAGCGGCTGCAGAGGCCGTCCTTGCGCCCGATGGTGAAGTACGCCAACGGCCCGAACCAGTTGATGAAGACGATCCCGGCCCACAGGCGCCGGTCGCCCCGCACTTCGTCAGCGGTCCGGTGGGCAAGGTCCCACAGGGCCGCCACGAGCAGACCCACCTGGATCGTCCCTAGTACGATAATCGCCATCTTTTGGCCGCTCGAGAAATCGGCCCAACTTCTCCTGCTCATGGAGCCTCCCATCTCGGTCCTCATCAGGGATCGACTCCATCATACAGCCACGAGTCTGGGCGTGTCCGAAGCTCAAGCGGCCCTCAGGTCTTTCACCTCGCTCACGGTGCCGTCCTGGTAGACGATCCTGATAGTTCGGACCGAGTCCTCCTGGATATCGAGGCAAATGGCCGCCACCCCGTTCTGGGGAGTGCCGAACTCGATCTCCTGCCGGGTGAAGGAGAACTTGCGGAATACCACGTAGACGATCGGCGCCATGAGGATCACCACAGCGATCAGCGCTGGTACGAGCATCGGGCCCCTCCGTTCTCCCAGGGTTGGCAGTCTGGGAGAGCATAGTCGGCCGGCCGGACAGGAAAGCCCGGTCCGTTTCGGGAACCCTTGATCGTTTGGCCACCGCCGAGGCCGACGTTCATGTGTCCGTGCGCTACTCCGTCCTCCGAAGCGAACCTTTGCGTACACACAATAAGAGAGCGGAGGAGGATGGAGGGCCGCCCCGGGGCTTGACAGACCAACGCAGTGAGTGGTCACCTTGTTTGGTACCGACCAGAGGGCGGCCACCCGCTCGGGCCCGCTCCGGCCACGCACCGGCCGGGGCGCGGTGTCGAGCCCAGGGCGGGGCGCGCAGGCGCCCCGCCGCAAGGGACCCGCCCATCGCACGAGGAGGCGACGTATGTTCACAGAGATCCTCATCCCCGAGGTGATGGCCTCGATGGTCCCGGAAGGTTTTCCTGTCGACAAGCTGAGCAAGCCCGAGTACAAGGTCAAAGTGGAGAAGGATGTCTTCATCGAGATGCGCGACGGCGTCAAGGTGGCGGTGGACGTCTACCGGCCGGACGCCCCCGGTGAATTCCCGGCCCTCTACGCCTCCTCTCCCTACCAGAAAGACCTCTACTGGCTGCCGGCCGTGCCCACGTTCCACATGCGGGAGACCAACAAGATCGAGTGGTTCGTGGAGCGCGGCTACTGCTACATCAACCACGACATCCGCGGCAGCGGCAAGTCGGTGGAAGGCCAGTGGCGTTGGCACAGCCTGGAAGAGCAACGCGACCATCACGACGTCATCGAGTGGGTCGCCGCCCAGCCATGGTGCACCGGCAATGTGGGGATGATCGGCGAGTCGTACTACGCCTGGACCCAGTGGATGGCAGCGGCTCAGGCGCCGCCGCATCTGGCCTGCATCGTGCCCTTCGACGGCGGCGCCGACATGTACCGCGACGTGGCCTACCACGGGGGGATCTTCGCCAGCGGTTTCCCGAGCAGTTGGCACATCACCGAGCTCCGGGGCCACTACCGGGTAGGGCGCACCGCCGAGGATGCCACCCAGGGCGACTGGGATCTGGCGTGGAACGTCATCAACCATCAGACCTTCGACGACTTCTGGCGGGAGCGCAATCCCGACTTCAAGAAGATCCAGTGCCCGGTGTTCAGCATCGGCATCCTGCACAAGGTCGGCATCCACCTACGCGGCAACCTCCGCGGCTACGAAGAGGTCACCACGCCCAAGAAGCTCATGCTCTGTCACGGCGATTTCGAGGGCGACGAGGTGGCCATCTTCGAGTCCATCGAGATGCGGCAGTGGCTACTGCGGTGGTACGACCACTGGCTCAAGGGTAACGATACCGGCATCATGGACGAACCGGCCTGCAACCTCTTCGTTCGGGGGCTCGAGCGCTACCGGCGCGAGAACGAATGGCCGCTGGCCCGTACCGAGTACACCAAGTTGTACCTCTCGGGCGCAAGATCTGGTGCTGTTGTCTCTCTCAACGACGGAGGCCTGAGCTGGGAAGAGCCCACGGCCGCTGAGGATTCCGTCACCTACTCCTACCCCGATCCGGACTGGACCGGGTTCTCGGGAGTGGGTACGGCGGTGTTCGAGCGAGGCATGGTCAACCCCTGCAAGAAGATCCTCACTTTCACCACACCTCCCATTGAAGAGGACACGGAGGTCATCGGGAGCATCGTGCTGGTGCTCTACGCGTCATCCGACCAGTCAGACACGGAGTTCCTGTGCCGCATCTGGGACCAGTTCCCCGACGAGATGCAGGCGCCGGGCATGCCGCCGGCCGGCCGCATCCTCACCCGGGGCTGGCTGAAGGCGTCGCACGCGGTGACCAAGTGCGAGACGCGCAGCAAGCCCTATCGTCCGTACTACCATCACGACAAGCCCCAGCCCATAGAGCCGGGTACGGTCCACAAGTACGAGATCGAGATCTGGGGGACTTCCTGCCGCTTCCTCAAGGGGCACCGGCTACGGCTCGACCTGGCCAACGGCGACTCGAACGCCCTCGACTTCGGCGGCCACTACTACGGCCTCAAGGTCGGAAGCGACACCATCTACTTCGACAAGGAGCGTCCGTCGCACCTCATTTTGCCGGTGATCCCTGCGTAGGGTCAGGCGCTCTGCGCAGCCTCGGAGGAACGGTCCCTCCACCGGAGCACCCACTTCTGCACCTCGATCACCCAGAAGATGATCGAGGCAAGAGCGAACGCTACCAGGATGTGCCAGTAGTCGAGGGGCTTGCAGCTCGAATAGGTCCTGCAGGAACGGCACGTATATCAGGGCGCCCTGAAGGACGATGGTCGCGATCACGGCCCAGAAGAGCGGTGGGTTGGTGTACGGCCCTCTCGTGAACAGGGATTCCCGCTCGAGCCGTATGGCCATGACGTGGAACATCTGTCCGAGCGTCAGCACGGTGAAGAGCATGGTCTGCCACACGTCGTCCCCCGCGTCCCAGAAGACAAAGCCGGTCATAAGCGCGATGACGCCCATCAGAGGCCCGGCCCAGAGGATGTGACTGCCCAGGCCGCGAGCGAAGATGCTCTCGTTGGGCGGATGGGGTGGGCGGCGCATCACGTCCCGCTCAGGTGGCTCGAAGCCCAGCGCCAGGGCGGGCAGCCCGTCGGTGACCAGGTTCATCCAGAGGATCTGGAGCGGGAGCAGCGGCAGGGGCATGCCCAGGAACGGGGCGACCAGCATCACCAAGAGCTCGCCGGTGTTGGTGGCCATGAGGTACTTGATGAACTTGCGGATGTTGTCGTAGATGACGCGGCCTTCCTTGACCGCGGCCACGATGGTGGCGAAGTTGTCGTCGAGCAGGACCATGTCGGCGGCTTCCTTGGCCACGTCGGTCCCGGTGATCCCCATGGCCACGCCGATATTGGCCTTGCGCAGCGCCGGGGCGTCGTTGACCCCGTCGCCGGTCATGGCCACGATCTGTCCCGTGTCCTGGAGGGCCTGGACGATCTTCATCTTGTGCTCGGGGGCGACTCGGGCGAAGACCGACACGTCTCCCACCACCTTCTCCAGCTCAGGCAGCTCGAGGCGGTCGAGGTCGGCGCCGGTGAGGACCCGCAGGCTTTGATCCCCGGGGGCGCGACTCGGCGACTATGCCCACCTGGGAGGCGATACTGCTTGCGGTCAGGGGGTGGTCGCCGGTGATCATGACCGGGCGGATACCGGCCGCGATGCAGGTCAGCACAGCCTCGCGGGCCTCGCTGCGCGGCGGGTCGATCATGCCGACGAGCCCGGAGAAGACCAGTCCTTCTTCCCAGCGACCGGCATCCTCGTCCTCACGCGGGTCGCCCATGAGCTTGAACGCCAGTCCCAGCACCCTCATGCCCCGTTGCGCCATGCGGGCGTTCGCCGCCTCGATGCGCTCTCGGACCGGCTGGTCGAGCGGGACCGCCCTGTCACCGTCCCAGGAGGCTGTGCAGACCGGTAGGATCGAGTCGACGGCGCCCTTGGTGAAGGCGACGAAATCGCATTCGCGGATCGACATGGAGGCAGTAGTTCAGTCCTCTCAGCTGCGACATCGGCTGGTCAGGCAGGGCGTGGACGGTCGTCATAAGCTTGCGCTCGGAATCGAACGGGATCTCGGCGACCCTGGGGTAATGGCTCTCCAGATCGGCCTTGAGCACCCCAAGTTGTGCCGCGGCCATGACCAGCGCCCCCTCGGTGGGATCGCCGAGGGCCCGGAGCTCGCTATGACCGTCGGCTTCTTCTTCGCCCATGCTCGCCGTCACCAGAAGGGAGTCGTTGCAGAGGGCTCCCCCCGCCACCAGCAAGGCCAGCGCCGGCTTGTCGGTGATGAGAGGCGCGTCCTGGCCGGCCTCCGCGACCGCCAGAGGGGCGGGACGGCCGCGCTCGAGGACCTCCACCAGGTCGACCTCGTGCCCCGCGGCGTCGAGCATCACCACCGTCATGCGGTTCTCGGTGAGGGTCCCGGTCTTGTCGGAGCAGATGACGGTGACCGAACCGAGGGTCTCCACCGCGGGCAGCTTGCGGATGAGGGCGCGCCGGCGCAGCATGCGCTGCGCGCCCAGCGAGAGAGCGATGGTGACGATAGCGGGCAAGCCCTCGGGCACGGCGGCCACGGCCATGCTCACGGCCGTGAGGAACATGGTGCGGACGTTCTCTCCCTGGATGAGGCCTTCGGCGAAGATGATCGCCACCAGGATCAGCGCCGCGAGCGCCAGCCAGCGGCCCAGCTGAGCCAGGCGCTTCTGCAAGGGGGTAGGCTCGCGGATGCACCGTCTGGAGCATCCCGGCGATGCGCCCCAGTTCGGTGTCCATGCCGGTCGCCACCACCAGAGCCTGCGCCCGTCCGTAGGAAGCGGCGGTGCCCATGAAGACCATGTTGAGCTGGTCGCCCAGCGACACCTCTGCTTGTTGGATCGGGTCGACCATCTTCTCAACGGGCTCTGATTCACCTGTCAGGGCCGATTCCTGCACGCGCAGGTTGGCCGATTCGAGCAGGCGGCAATCGGCGGGGACGAGGTTGCCGGCTTCGAGCAAGACCACGTCTCCCACCACCAGATCGCTGGCCGGTATCTCTTCCACGTCGCCTGCCCGCCGCACCCGGACGATGGGGGTCGCCAACTGGCGTAGGGCCTGCATGGTCTTCTCGGCCTTGTATTCCTGGCGAAAGCCCAGAACGGCATTGAGGACGAGGATGGCGAAGATGGCGATGGCGTCCTCGTAGTCACCCAGGAACGCGGAGGCGATCGCCGCGAGGATGAGGATGATGATGAGCAGGGAGGTGAACTGCTCCAAGAGGATGCGCCACGGGCTCTTGACGTCCGCCTCGGCCAGTTCGTTGGGGCCGTGCTCGGCGAGCCTGCGGGCAGCCTCTTCCGGGCTGAGGCCGTCCCGAGAGGCGGTGCCCGCCTTGGCCAGGGCCTCATCGGTGGTGATGCGATACCAGTCGGTCAAGGGAGCAGTCCTATGGGATCGGGAGACGTCGAACGGCGGACCGAGGGAGACCTAGGCCGGACGTCAGTATAGCAGGGGCTCTCAGAAGAGCGACGGGCGGCGGTGCCTCGGGGCGCCGCCGCCCGGACTCAAACCAGTCAGCCAGTCGGCCTTGCGGCCTGCGTCTGTCTCTTAGGCGCCGAACTCCGCGAGCGACTTGAAGGGGACCTCGATGGTGGCGTCCGGAGCGGACGTGTTCTCGCAGATCCTGATGTCGATGTCGTAGGGCGGGTAGTTGATCCACTGACCGCCGGCCTGAGGCGTCTTGTACACGTTGGGGACCGGGTGCATGGAACCGTCGGCAACAGGCGACGAGAAATCGATGAGGCCACCGATGGATTCCAGCTTCATCGCCTTGACTGCGGTCATGATGGCTTCTTTGTCGTCCACGCTGGTGGTGCGCTTGAGCACGTCGAAGGCCATCTCGCCGACGATGTAGTGGAGGAGCGGCTGGGTCCACTGCTCGCCTGCTCGCTTCTCGTAGTCCGCGGCCAGTTCCATACAGGTCTCGCCGGTGAGGGAGGACTTGTACGGATGGGTCGGGTGCCACCAGCATTCGCTGCTCAGTCCGTAGGCTATGTCGCCCAGGGCCCACACCGATTGCGGGAACAGCAAGGCTTTGCCAACAGTAGCTGCTTTAGGCTTCCAACCTTGTTGGATGGCCTGCTTCCAGAAGTTGGTGAAGTCGGGCGGGATCATGACGCCCGTCAGCAACTCGGCACCTTCGCTCTTGAACATGGAGATCTGCTGGGTGAAGTCCTCGGTGCCGTTCTGATACGCTCCCGGGTCGACCAGCGTGTAACCGGCCTCTGCCAACACCGGCGTCCAACCTTCGCGGAAGGCGTTGCCGTCGGCGTCGTTGGGCCACATGGCTCCCAATACCTTGTTCGTGGTCAGACTGTCCCACATGTGCAGGAAGTTGGCGATCATGTCTTCCATGCCCCAGAACGCGTGGTAGGTCCACTTGAACCCTACGGCCGGGTCTCCGCCGCGGCCGAAGAAGTAGGGCTGCCACGGGCAGTCGTTGGACAGACACGGGGTGGCCAAGGTTTCGCACTGGTCGGCTACCGGGTTGACGGTGTCCGGAGTGGAGGCTACCAGGACGATGTCGACCTTGTCGTTGTTGATGAGGTCACCGGCGACCTGGGCGGCGCGGTTGGAGTCGGACTGGCTGTCGGTGGTGAGGAACTTGATCGGGTGTTTCATGCCATCACCGCAGACGAAGCCGTCGCCCGCGTATTCAGTCCATCGTTCGGCGCAGTACTTGTCGGGAACGCCGAACGAGGCTAGACCGCCGGTCAGCGGAGCTATCCAGCCGATCTTGATCTCGCGGCCCATCTCCGCGGTGGAGCTGACCGTGGTGGTCGCGCCGGCGGTGGTCGTGGTCGCGCCGGCGGTGGTCGTGGTCGCGCCGGCACTAGTGGTGGTGGTCTCTTCTTCCTCGCCGCAGGCGGCTAGGAGCCCGCCAAGGCCTGCGCCGGCGCCCACCGCTACCCCGGCGATGCCGGCTACCCGGAGGAACTCGCGACGACTATAGGACTTGTTGGATGCGGGTTCGTGCTGGGACATTACGTACCCCCTCGACTCACTTTTCCCCCAAGGCGTCTACCAGCTCCAGCCGGAGACGGTCTTGCAGGCCGATGTGCCTGCGCCTGGGGGCTCAACACTTCATGTAAGCATTCACTTAGCTCCGACGTCAACCCCAAGGCGTCGCCGACGCGGTCTCAAAGCTGTTGCCACTTGACGCAGGAGGGCGGCACTGCTAGGTTTCCACAACGTCCATGCCCGGCGCTGAGGAGACTCGCACGAAACGGCCCAATGACAAGACCCTCGACACCGTCGGGATGATGCTGGTCATCTCCGGAGTGGTGATCGGCATGGCGGTAGCCTGGATCCAGGGACTTTCGCGCGGCCTGCAGATCGGCCTGCTCGCGTTCGCCCTAGCCCTGGTGGCTGTGGGGCTACTCCTCAATCTGAAGTTCCGCAGGGGCGAATCGGAATAGGCCTGCGGCCCCATGAGGCCGACGAAGCTGCCCCGCCCTCCGGGCACAAGCCCTAGAGTCCGGTCTCGGCTCTTAAACGGCCCGACTTCACCGCCGCCGCGAACGCTTCATAGTCTCGCTCGTTCTGCTCTGCGTACGCGGCCGAGAAGTCGGCGATCGCCCGATCGAAGACGTCCCTCTTCCCGAGGTACCCGGCGATGGCCAACCGCTCGCCCCAGCGAGCGTGGGCCCGCGCGAGCGTCACTCCGCAGAGCTGCGCGTACAAGGTGGCCCCCGAGACCCGCAGCTTCTCGGGGTCGATGCCCCCCTTCCAGTCATGGAGTTGGCGGACATAATAGTCGCGCACCTGCCCGTCGACCCCCCTCAGGCGCACCCACCCGAGGAAGATGTCGCTGGCCGCCTGCATCAGGCGCTGGCCAACGACAATGCGCTGGCCATGCTGCTCGTGGCAGCTACTGCCGACGAAACGCTCGAGTACGGAGGCCTGCGCCTCCTTGGCCTGAAGGAACAACGGGTCCTCGTTGTTCCGGCCCACGAAGTGCAGGATCCAGGCACGCGTGCCGACGCTACCCACGCCGACGACCTTGTGCGCCGTGTCAACATAGCGGTACCGCTCGATCGGATGATATTGGATGGCCAGAGATTCTCGGTAGGACGAGACGAGCGAACGCATCCAGCCCTCGAGGTCCGCGCGCTCCATGGACACCAGATCGTCGATCGGCACGATCAGGGGCGGGTCGCTGCGGATGCGGAGCTCGCCGTCGACCTCTCCGATCAGCCTCGTGAAGGCCCTCTTGTGGCCTCGAGTCCGCGCCTTTTCGACGACTCGGACCGCCGCTCTACCCTCGTCTTCGGGCAGACGCTTCTCGCGCACCGCGCCCCGGACGATCGCGAGTAGCTCGTCCGCAGTCATGTGCTCGTACCAGACCTCGAGCACGCCCATGTCCGCAGACCGCAGTATCGCCTCCCGGTAGGCGCGGACGGCGGTCAGGACGGTCTTCCGTCGGCCGGCGGCGGCGAACCCGAGTTCGCGGCCGAGGATCTCAAAGCTCGCGGCGAGGCGCTTCACGTCCCACTCCCACGGGCCGGCTAGGGTCTCGTCGAAATCGTTGATGTCGAACACGAGGCGGCGCTCCGGCGACGCGAACAAACCGAAGTTGGACAGGTGCGCGTCGCCGCAGAGCTGCGCCATGAGACCTGTCCGCGGCGTGCCGGCCAGATCGGAGGCCATGATCAGTGCACCACCCCGATAGAAGGCGAACGGCGAGGCGAGCATGCGCCCGTGGCGGATCGGAACGAGTTCCGGGTTCCGGCTCTGAACCTGCTCCTCGAGCAGGGCGATCGGGTCCGGCCGGTCCGGGGGAGACTCCCAGGCACCGTGGCTCGACCGTGGCGTCGCTTGGCGCGCGGCTCGTCCTCGCGCGATGCGCTGCTCGGGGGTGGCGTCCAGGGCCGCTCCGCCCGGAACTTCGGCGCAGGTCCCGGTGGCGTCCAGGGTCCTCATTGCGCCGCCACTGACGAGTCCGTCTTCATGACCCAGGTTCTTGTCGGTCTCGATGGTGCTCATGGTCGTCTCCTCGCCGCGGCTGTCTCGGGAGTATCCAGCTTCTACGGACCTTCGTGCTCATTGAAGCCGTCACCGCCACCGACGTCAAGGCCGTGCGAGAGGCCTCATCCACAGCGCTCGTCCGGTCAAAGGAAGTACGACCCGCGATGGACGCCGGGGGCGACAACAAGCGAAGACAACAAAGAGAGACTACGGATGGATGAGGAGGCGCACAAAATAGCGAGTCCCGAGTGCACTCGCTTTGCGCCTTTCACCGGCTCTCACTTCGTCCCCGCCTCGCTGTACTCCGCGGCCATTTACCTCCGCGTTTCCTCTGCGGGTCCCCTTGTAAGCTCCTCAGACGCTGCGTCTGAACTCTCGGGACTCTGCAATCATTCTACGCCCCGTCAGTCAAGAGTCAATGGCTCAACCTGACAGCAACCTGACTGTTCTCACCAAAAGAGCCGCACGTTGCGACTGGCGCCAGAGGCCGGACTGTTCGCCCGTGGCGTACGGCCTTTTTCGGGCCTTGTGTGGCCTCTATACGAGCAACGAAAGGGGCGCCTCGCGGCGCCCCTTTCAGGCGACCCCCGGGTCGTCGGATAGCCCGAGTGGGTGCTAAGCGGTCACCGGCAGCGGTTTGATCTTCGAGAGGGTATCGTCCAGCATGTAGGGGGCTGCCGCCTTGTCGACCGGCACCGAGTCGAAGAGCCACTTGCCACCTTGCATCAGCCACTGGGACCCGCCCAGCCCGTGGTCGTAGACGTTCTTGGTCTTGTGTCCGGGGCCGGCAGGCCAATCGGCGGGGCCGGTGCCCGTGGCCGCGATGATCGGAGCGGTGAAGTCGATGGTACCGATGATGGTGTCGAGCTTCATCGTCGAGATCTGGGCGAGAACCGCTTCCTTGTTCTTCGGATCCGTGGCCTTCATGAGGCCATAGAAAGCCATCTCGCCGCACACGTAGTGGAGAAGAGGAGCGGTCTGCTGCTGCCCGGTCTTGGCCTCGAAGTCGTCGGCCAGCTGAGCGCAGGTCTCGCCGGTCAGCGAGGACACCCACGGGAACGTGCGGTGCCACCACAGCTCGGTGCAGAGACCATTGGCGACGTCACCGATAGCTTCGACCGATCCCGGGAAGAGGATGGCCTTTCCGACCAGACAGATCTTCGGAGTGAGCCCCTGCTGCATCGCCTGCTTCCAGAAGTTGGTGAAGTCCGGCGGGACCATGTTGCCCATGATGCACTCGACGCCCTCGCTCTTGAACATCGTGATCTGCTGGGTGTAGTCCTCGCTGAACTGCTGGAAGTTCGACGGCATGACGACCTTGTAGCCTTTGGCCTCCATGAACGCCGGGGCGTTCGCACTGAAGAAGTTGCCGTCGGCGCTGTTGTCGTACATGGCCCCGATGATCTTGTTGGTCGGGACCTGCTCGTAGCAGGACCAGTTGATCTCGAAGAAGTCTTCCGCACCGAAGAAGGCGTGGTAGGACCACGTGTACTCCGTGTTCTGGCCCATGTAGGTCTGCCACGGGCAGTCGGTGGAGACGACCGGGCAGCCGCCGGCTTCGCACTGCTCCACCACCGGTGTCACGGTGTCCGGAGTCGACGCCACCATCATGATGTCGACCTTGGTGTTGTTGATGAGGTCGCCGGCTACCTGGGCCGCACGGTTCGAGTCGGACTGGCTGTCGGCCACTTCGATGGTGACCGGGTGCTTCTTGCCGTCACCGCAGACTATGCCGTCAGCAGAGTATTCTCTCCAGCGATCAGCACAGTACGTGTCCGGCACCCCAAACAGAGCGATCGGGCCGGTGAGGGGAGCGACGAAGCCCATCTTGATCTCGTCGCCCATCTCCGCCTCGGAGCTGACGGTCGTGGTGCTCTCGGCTCCCGTAGTAGTGGTCTGGGCTCCCGTGGTGGTGGTCTCAGGTGCGGCCGTGGTGGTGGTCTCCTCTTCGCCGCAGGCTGCCAGTAGGCCGCCAAGGCCGGCGCCCATACCGACCGCCGCTCCGGCGATCCCGGCGACCTTCAGGAATTCCCGCCGGCTCACGACTTTGCCGCTCATGGGGTTGGGCTCCTTCTCGTCGCGTGTGTTCTTGGAGTCGTCTAGCATTTCATACCCCTGTCCGTTGCTGACTAGTATCGGGTCGAGGACCTTTCGGGAGCGAAGGACTCATCGTGCCTCGTGACGTGAGTCGCCTAGCAGGTCGTTTGTCGCGCGATCCCTCCTTTCATGCTCGTCACGCGCCGATGCTACTCCCCCCAGAGTCGAGCTTCCTCCCCTAAGGTCCATCACTATTCTAGTAGGCTAAGGCCGCGGGTTCCAGTGGCACCGGACCGGCGGCCCGGGTCCGCCTCGCAGGCCTCGTGCAAAGCCGTCCCCGCGGGTCCTCTTACTCTCGGATGGCTGCGTGGTAGCTCTGCAGCGACCGGACGCGGCCGCGGGCGGCGCGGCGGGCGGCGATGCCCCCGGCCGCCGCCTTTGCCGCCGTCGTCGTAGTGATGTAAGGCACCTTGTATCTGATGGCCGCCTTGCGGATATAGGAATCGTCGAACTCGCTGGACTTGCCCGCCGGGGTGTTCACCACCAGATGGATCTCGCCATTCTTGATGGCGTCCTCGATGTTCGGCCGGCCCTCATGCAGCTTCAGTATCGACTGCGATTCCATGCCGTGCTCTGCGAGGAAGGCATGGGTCCCTACGGTCGCCCGTATCTTGAAGCCGAGATCGTAGAAGTCTCGCGCCGCCCTCAGCACGAGCTCGCGGTCGCGCTCGGCGATGGTGATGAGCACCGTACCGTCGAGGGGGAGCCTCTGTCCGGCGGCCTCCTCCGCTTTGGCGAAAGCCAGGCCAAAGGAGTCGGCCATGCCCAGCACCTCGCCGGTTGAGCGCATCTCCGGCCCCAGCAGCGGATCGACCTCGGGGAACATGTTGAAGGGGAAGACCGCTTCCTTGACGCCGAAGTAGGGGATGGTCTTTCGCTCCAGACCGAGGTCGCCCAGCTTCGCGCCCAGCATCAACCGGGTGGCCAGAGCGGCCATCTGCACGTTGCAGACCTTGGAAACCAGCGGCACCGTGCGCGAAGCCCGGGGGTTGGCCTCGAGCACGTAGACCACGTCGTCCAGGATCGCGTACTGCATGTTCATGAGGCCGACCACGCCCAGCTCGATCGCGATCCTCTTGGTGTACTCGTTGATGGTGGCCAAGTGCTTCTCGGGGATGGAGACGGGGGGGATGACGCAGGCCGAATCGCCCGAATGGACGCCCGCATACTCGATGTGTTGCATGACCGCCGGGACGAAGGCGTCGCTGCCGTCGGCCAGGGCGTCGGCCTCGCATTCCATGGCGTTCTCGAGGAACCTGTCGATGAGGATGGGTCGTTCCGGGGTCACGTCCACGGCCGCGGCCACGTAGCGGGTGAGCATCTCCTCGTCGTGGATGATCTCCATGCCCCGCCCCCCGAGCACGTAGCTGGGCCGCGCGATGAGGGGGTAGCCGATCCGCTCGGCCACGACGCGCGCCTCGTCGACGGAAGTGGCCATCCCGGCTTCGGGCATGGGGATGCCGAGTCGCTCCATCATGCCGCGGAAGCGGTCCCGGTCTTCTGCGAGGTCGATGGTCTCGGGAGAGGTCCCTATGATGGGCACACCCGCCCTCTCAAGCTCCCGGGCGATGTTGAGCGGCGTCTGGCCGCCAAACTGGACGATCAGTCCCTCGGGTCGCTCCTTCTCGTAGATGGCGAGGACGTCCTCGACGGTGAGGGGCTCGAAGTAGAGCTTGTCGGAGGTGTCGTAGTCGGTGGAGACGGTCTCCGGGTTGCAGTTGACCATGATGGATTCGAAGCCGGCGTCCCGGAGCGCGAAAGCCGCGTGCACGCAGCAGTAGTCGAACTCGATGCCCTGGCCGATGCGGTTGGGGCCGCCGCCCAGCACCATGATCTTCCGGCGGTCGCTCACCGGGACCACATCGGGGGCGTTGTAAGTGGAGTAATAGTAGGCCGCGTCCTCCACTCCGCTGACCGGGACGGGGTGGTAGCCGTGCTTCAGGCCAAGAGCCAGGCGCTGGGCGCGGATCTGGGCCTCCGGAACGCAGAGCAGCTTCGCCAGATAGGCATCGGCGAAGCCGTCCTTCTTCGCCCGGACCAGCAGTTCGTCGGGTAGTGCGGCGCTTGCGGCGGCCCCGGCTGCGACGGCCGTGGTGGCTGCGGCGCCCGCTCCGGGGGTCGCCTTGTCTGCGCCCGCGGGTGCCCGCGAGGCGAGGATATCTTCCTCGAGCTCGACCAGCTCCCGCATCTGCTCGATGAACCAGGGTTTGATGTGGGTCCGGCTGTGGAGGGCCTCAGTCGTGGCTCCTTTGCGGAGGGCCTCGTACATGATGAACTGGCGCTCGCTGGTGGCCTCCGTCAGCATGGCCAGGAGCTCCTCGAGGGAGTGGCCGTTGAAGTCTTTGGCGAAGCCGAGCCCGTAGCGTCCGGTCTCGAGGGACCGGATGGCTTTCTGCAGCGATTCCTTGTAGTTCTTGCCGATGGACATGACCTCGCCGACCGCTCGCATCTGCGTGCCGAGCTTGTCCTGCGCATCCCGG
This sequence comes from uncultured Actinomycetes bacterium, assembly GCA_963806155.1. GTDB lineage: Bacteria > Actinomycetota > Thermoleophilia > RBG-16-64-13 > RBG-16-64-13 > CAVPLM01. The sequence goes on along the minus strand of CAWDXC010000009.1, from coordinate 677,352 downwards.
AACTTCTCGAACGCCCAGCGGGCGAACTTGACCACCACGTAGTCACCCGACGGGGTGTACTTCTCCAGGGTGCCGTCGCGCCAGTAGGGGATCTCGTCGAGGGTCAGGCCACCTGCCAACATGGAGCTGACCATGGCGATGGGGAAGCCGGTGGCTTTAGAAGCCAGAGCCGAGGAGCGCGACGTGCGGGGGTTGATCTCGATGACCACCACGCGGCCGGTCTTCGGGTCGTGGGCGAACTGGATGTTGGTCCCTCCGATGACCTCGATAGCCTTGACTATTGCATATGAGTAGTTCTGCAACTTCTCTTGCAGACTGGGGGCGATGGTAAGCATCGGAGCCGTGCAGTAGCTATCGCCGGTGTGGACCCCCATGGCGTCTACGTTCTCGATGAAGCACACGGTGATCATCTGGTCCTTGGCATCGCGGACCACCTCGAGCTCCAGCTCTTCCCAGCCCAGTACCGATTCCTCCACCAGCACCTGGCCCACAAGGCTCGCCCGGATACCTCGCTCAACGATCACCTGCAGCTCTTCCCGGTTGTAGACGATGCCGCCGCCGGTGCCACCCATGGTATAGGCGGGCCGGATGACCACCGGGTACCCCAAGCCGGCTGCCACCGCCGCGGCCTCGTCCACCGAGTAACAGATCTCACTGCGGGGCATCTCGATGCCCAGACGGGTCATGGTCTCCTTGAAGGCCATCCGGTCCTCGCCCCGCTCGATGGCATCGGGACCCACCCCGATAATGGTCACGCCGTACTTGTCGAGCACACCGGATCGATACAACTCGGAGGACAGGTTCAGACCGGATTGACCTCCCAGATTGGGGAGAAGTGCATCCGGGCGCGACGTCGCGATGATCTCGGTGAGCGTCTCCAGATTGAGGGGCTCGATGTAGGTCTCATCGGCCATCACCGGATCGGTCATGATGGTGGCCGGGTTCGAGTTCACGAGTACGATCTCGTAACCGAGCCCTCGCAGCGCCTTGCACGCCTGTGTCCCGGAGTAGTCGAACTCACAGGCCTGGCCTATTACGATCGGCCCCGAGCCGATGATGAGGACCTTCCGGATATCCGGGCGTCTAGGCATGAATACTCCCCTCTCGCAGTTGGATCAATGCCCCAGGTCGGATCAGTAGCCCAGCTCTTGTTCCACCACAGTGATCGACTCATCCAGCACCTGGACGACGGTGTCGATCTGCTCTCTTGATATCACGAACGGCGGGGCTATGGCGTGGCAGTGGCCTCCGCCCAGGAGCCGGACGAACACGCCCCGCTCGAAGGCGGCGTCGCGGACGCGCGCCGCCGCGCCGATGCTCGCGGGGAACCAATCCTTGGAGTCCTTGTTCTGCACGTACTCGATGCCGGCCACCAGACCAAGTCCACGCACGTCGCCGACGATCTTGTGCTCGAGCAGGGTGCGCAGCCCCTCCTGCAGGTACGGTCCCAGCTCGCGGCAGCGCCCGACCAGGCCCTCGCGCTCGATGATCTCGAGGTTGGCCAGTCCGGCCGCGCAGCAAAGGGGATGGCCGTGATAGGTGGCGCCGCTCATGAACTGCTTGCCTTCCGGAGCTTCGCCCAAGAAGGCTGCGTAGACCTTCTCGCTCGCCCCCACCGCTCCCAGAGGTAGATAGCCGGAGGAGAGGCCCTTAGCCATGGTCACCAGGTCCGGTTCGGCGCCGAAGAGCTCGCAGGCGAACCAGGCGCCCGTGCGCCCGAAACCAGTGATGACCTCGTCGTTGATGACCAACACGTCGTTGGCCTTGCAGATCTCGCACACCAGCGGCCAGTACTCGGGTGGCGGCGGGATCACCCCTCCTGTACCGATCACGGTCTCGCCGAGCAAGGTGCCCACGTTCTGCGCCCCGTAGAAGGCGATCTCCTTCTCCACCTGGCGGGCGCACTCGAGGTTGCAGCGGCCGTACTCCTTGCCCCAACTGCACCGGTAGCAGTAGGGGGCGCCCATGCGGATGAACCCGGGGAGCAACGGCTCGAACGCGACGCGGTTGCCGGACAGTCCCTGGGCGCTGGTGGCTCCGAAGGTGGTGCCGTGATAGGAGCGGTCGCGGAAGAGGATCATATACTTGCCGCCCTTGCCCACATTGCGCCAGTACTGGCGGGCGATCTTGAGCGCGGTGTCGACGGAGTCCCCGCCGCCCAGGGTGAGACAGACGTGGTTCAGGTCGCCGGGCAGGTGTTCCGCGACCTTGGCCGCCAGCCTGATGCTGGGGGCGTTGGCGATGCCGAAGATGTGGTAGCAGGCCAACTCCTCGGCCTGCGCCATGATGGCGTCGAAGATCTCCTGCCGCCCGTGCCCCACGTTCACCGTCCACAGGCTGGCGAAGGCATCGATGTACTCGCGCCCGTGCACGTCGTACACGAGCGCTCCCTTTGCGCGCTGCATGATGAGGGGCTTCAAACCCTGGGCCTGGGTGAAGGGCAGCCAGAGATGGTCGCGCATCTGTTGCTCGAGGAGCTGAGCGTCACCCCCGGCGAACGGCGGTCCGGCGGCCGCCGCCGTGGCGGCCGCACTGTTGACGAAGGCCGCCCCGAGCACGCCGGGCGCTCCAGCGAGGCCGGCCGTCGCGAGGGCGCCGAGGTGATCTGGCGCGCCGGCCGGATGGGCGGCGTCAGCCGGATCTGGCGCGCCGGCCGGAGAGGCCGCGGGTCGCGCTTCGCTCTCGGCAGGGAACTCGGGCATCGCTCCTCCCGGCAGATCGGCTGATCGTCACAGACGCAGATAGCCGCGGCGTCGCGGGTCGGGACACCAGCGACCCCTAGGGCCACGGGCGCCACGGACGTCGCTCAGGTCGTCTGGGCGACGCAGACCGCCGCTCACCAGATTAGCGCATGAGTGACCGGCCGGGGCAGGGGCCGGCGGAGCGCGGGCCGCACCGAAACGTGTCACCCTCGGAGGCGGGGCGGCCTCGCTCCTCCGGGCTCAGTCCTCTATCTTGAAGACCTTGTCGTGCTCGTGGACGCGCTGGTCGACCTTGATGCCGATCTCGTCACCCGCCTTGGCCTCGGCGACGGTCTCGTGCTCGATCTGAATCGACGCGACCGTTTCTTGGAAGTCCGTGGAATGCCCCTGGATGTGGATCCTATCGCCGCTCTTGAGCGCGCCCTTGGTGAGACGGATCGCGGCGACCTCGATCTTGTCGAAATAGTGAGACACCACCCCGATCTCTTGCTCGGCCATCTCTGCCCTCCTCCCGGACGGGGACGATCAACTCCCCCAACCATGGCTCGCCAACTATGGCTCCAGCATAGACCCCTGCGGCCAGGTGTCAATCGTCGCCTTCAAATGAGCGCGACGGCCTGATACGGGCGACGGTCTGACAGTGGCGACGGCCCGATCGGGCGATGACCGACTCTCGCCACGATCGATGTCAACCGGAAAAGGCGCTCGATCGTTATAGGAGTAGGATTCAAGGTGTAGGCACGGCTGGTCCAAGCTTGAACAAGCTGATAGAGCCGGCGCTGTCGAGGGAGCCGAGCGCAATGGCTGGTCCTGTCATCGTGGCGGAGAGGGGAGCCTCGCAGGTGAGACGGGGCCTTCGGTGGATGAAACCGGGGACCGGTGAGCCATCCAGCTTTGCCGGCGCCGAGGATCGTAGCTACGCCTCCCCCGAGTCTCTCTTCATGGACCAGTATGAACCTCTGGCCCGCGCCATCACCCTCATCTCTCACGATCCAGACGTTGCCCGTGATGCGGTGCAGGAGGCCTTCGCCCGCCTTTGTCGAGAATGGCCCACGGTCTCGGGCTATCAGCACCAGGCCGCCTGGGTGCGAAAGGTGGCTCTCAACCTCCTTCGCGACCAGCAGCGCCAAGCGGGCAGGCGATCGCGACTGTTCGTCAGCTTGGAGCATCTGGCGCAGGATCCGGCCGGCCTCGCCTGGGACGGCCTTGCCTGGGACGGCCTCGCCTCGGACGACGTCGAGGCCGACGGCAATCCAGAGCTGTGGGGTGCCGTCCGCCAGCTTCCCGAGAAACAGAAGACGGCCGTCGGCCTCTTCTACATCGCCGATTTGAACGTGTCCGAGGTGGCAGCGGCCATGGGCGTCTCGCAAGGGACGGTCAAGCGTCACCTCGATCGGGCACGAAACACCTTGCGAACGAAGATGGAGGCCTAGCCATGTCTGGCCGTGACCTTGAAAGGCATCTGCAGGACGAGCAGCTGCGCGCGCGACTCAACCGGCTGGTGCCGGCGATGCCGCCGGAGGGAGAGTGGCTCAAGGTCCAGGAGAGGGCGTCCACCGCGCCCTTCGCCGCGACCCCCACCCCAACCCGCAGCATGGCGGGCGAGGCCGAGACTACCTCCGCCAGGGCAGAGATCAAGGCAACGAAGACACGCCCCACCGAAGGGCGGCTGGTCAGCCGAGACCGGCGTCACAGGAGCGCGTTCGCCTACGCCGTGATCTCGATTGCCGTCCTCGTCCTGCTCGCAGGGGCAGGCACCGGCATCTTCGAGGCGATCAGCCATCTGAGCAAGAGCGACACAATAGTGATCATCGGCGACGACACCCTCGGCGCCACGGCTACCGGCCTGACCACTCAGACCACTGCGGGCCCACCCGGAAACGGCGCATGGGAGCCGGTTCCGGTCACGATAGGAGGGGCTCCGGTCCGCTGTCTGGTGATCGACCCGAGCGACTCCTCTGTACTCTACGCGGCCACCGACCAAGGTCTCTTCAAGTCCACCGACGCCACTGCGAGCTGGGTCCAGCTTTTCGACGAAGTGACGGACCTAGTGGCTGTGGACCCGGCCTCTCCTTCGACGGTCTATGCGCACACGGAGGATTGGGAGCAGCGTGCGCCGACCGTCGAGGACACTGTCCTGCTGAGGTCGGATGACGGAGGGACCAGTTGGCAGGCGCTCGACGATACCCCAGGCACCGCGACTTTCTGGCCCCTAGGGATCATTAACCTCCTTTTCGACACGAGCACCTCGCCTTCAACCGTCTACTACTACGGATGGGGCCTCGGGAAGTCCACCGATCGCGGCGAGACCTGGACCACGCTCATTCCCTCGGACTCACTGGTTGACACCGTTGCCCTGGATCTCGCCCATCCGGGCACTCTGTACGCTGTCAGCCACGCGCCAGGGACCGCCACTCGGCCAGAGCTGGTGCGCTCTACCGACGGCGGAGCCACCTGGGAGGACCTCACCTCGGGCGTCCCTGGCCAATCCCAGGGCCGGCTCGCCACTGACCCGGAGGACAGCTCGAAGCTGTACCTGTTTGTGGCCCTCGGAGAGGACGGAGTCTACTCGTACGCGCAGTCCACCGACCAGGCGCAGACCTGGACCGTCCTCAGCGGCGCCGCGGCCGAGCGCGCGCGCGCTGTGGTGAGCGCGGAGCCAGGGACCTCGACCGGCTCGATCAATGCCCTCGCTGTCTCCAGACCCTATCCCGAAGGCACGGAAGGGCCGGTTGTTGCGGCCGAAACTGGCAGTCCTCCCGCTCTGTACGTGCCCACCGAATCGGGTGTCTACAAGTCCATTGATGCCGGCGCCACCTGGAGCCAAGCCAACCATGGTCTGGGAAACGCCGGAGCACAGACGGTCCAGAGGGTCGTGGCAGATCCAAGTTCTCCCGACACCGTTTACGCCTGTACTAAGGCAGGCATCGCGAAATCCAGCGACGGCGGGACGACCTGGGATACAGTGCACGAGGACACCGGGAGCCAATTGATCGTGGCATCCTCCACCCCGTCGGTTCTGTATGCCTGGACCTCCGAAGGGCTGTTCCGATCTGGCGACGGCGGCACGACCTGGGATAAGCGCGCCTGCGCCGGTCTCGCGGGTGCGACCGAAGGAGGGTCTCAAGGGATGGTCGAGTACAACCTAGCGTCTGTGGCCACGGATTCGCCCGACACCCTCTACGCTGTCTACGTCTTTGGCGTCGGCGACAACTCCCTTTACCGCTCCACCGATGGCGGAGACACGTGGGAGCCCTGCGCCACCCTGGGGGTCACTGTGACCGGTTTGCCAGTTTCCGCGCCCAGTGACCCGTCCATCCTCTACACTGCCGGAACCTTCACCCCCGACGATCCAAGCCAGGCTCCGGCAATACTCGCGTCCCAAGACGGGGGTTCGCGCTGGACCTACACGGTCCCGCCGGGCATGGCGCTCAATGGGGTCGCGGTAGATGCAGAAGCCTCATCGACCATCTACATCCTGCGCGGGCAGCGCGGCTTTTTCGGCGAGGTCACCGACGGCACTGTGTACCGGTCCGACGATGCGGGCAGCACGTGGCAGAAGGTCGAGGTGGATCTGCCTGGTGAGACCCAGTGGGTCATCACCGATCCGCGCGTGCCTGGCATGCTCTACGCCTCCAGCGTCGAAGAAGGCAAGAGTTCCTGCTTCTATCGGTCTGTGGATCGGGGAGCCACCTGGGAGGACATAAGCGCCGGTCTGCAAGGCGACCCCGGGATCGACATCCATACGGAGGGCTTCGGCGGTAACCTGCGAGGCTTCGCGAACGACCTCGTGGCTGGCCCGAACTCTGGGAGTGCGCTCTACGCCATCACCTATGTTTCCACCACTTCCGGGCTGCCCGTATACACCCTTTACAAATGGGTGCCGGACAAATGATCGGTGAAGTGCGCAGGTAGAAGCGAGGGGCCGGACGATAACCCGCTCGGCCAGTGGGTTGAGCGGGTCGATGCCTTGCCGAGAAGCACCACCTCAGGGAGGAGACGAGGCCGTGAAGGGGACAAGGACAACGAGTCAGTCGACCATCGCTCTGCTACTTCTGGTCGCGGCGTTCGTCTGGGCGGCCTGTGGCGATTCCGCCACCTCGTCCGCTTCATCCACGACCGTGCAGACCGACGCCATGACAGTCTCGCAGGACACCCTTCTCACCCCCGTGGTCGGCACCTTCTCCCTGGCCGAGGAGAGATACACCACCGAGGGCACCACAGTGGGCGATATCCGTCAGATCCGCGACGAAGACTGGGTGCTCCGCTACGAGATGTCCGATCCACGGGTCAGCGGCGAGCGTGACACGATCATCAATGTCGACCAGCGAGCCGATGGAAGCGCGGAGGTGTGGGGGAATGCGGTGCTTCGCAACGAACAGGGGACCTGGGAGTGCTCCAAGTGGACCATGACCATCGCCAAGGGTGGCCTCGAGCACTATGGTTGGTCGGTGTATGAGGGCACCGGCGCTTACGCCGGGCTCACCTTCTACGAGCAGGTCCACTTCGTGGAGATACCTGGAGCCAGTGAGCCCCCGAAAGAAGGTGTCGCCGTGACCGGCTGGATCCAGGCGTCGGAGTAGCCGGATTGGCGTGAAGGCGGGCCGCACCGCAGAATGAGCCGCCCCCTGGGCCGGCCGGGGCGGGCCGGGGATTCCCAGTGGGGGCGGCTCTGCGAGATAGGGGTCTCGTTTGGGGGCGGGCTCGGCGGCCGAGCCCGCGGACCGAGTTCGGCGGCCGGGCTCAGTACGACCTCGGTGTCGCCTATTTCTCCAACTGAAGCGGGATCTCGACCACGTTGATCGGAGAGCCGTCCTTCGCTGAGTTCTCGAACACGATCAGAGCGCCCAGGCCGGCCCGGTCGACCTCGAAGGGGATGGTCACGTCGAAGGTGCCTCGCGTACCGGTGCCTGAGGTGGCGGTCACCACCTCGTCGGCGATGATGAGGCCGTCCCAGTCGACCACGTTGATCCTGAAGGTGGCTTCGAACACATTGGCCGTGCCGGTGACGCGAACGGGACTGCTGACCGTATTGCCCAGGGTGGGCGACTCGACCAAGATGGCCGGGGAGAGCTCTTCGTAGTCGCTGCGATCCACCGGATGATCGAGGATGATGCCTTCACCGCTAAACACCTCGACCGGCTTGCCGTCCAGCATGAAGTTGACGCCCTCCACCGTCGAGAATTGGGTGAGGGTGAAGACCACCTGGGCCAGCCGCATGGCCATCGACAGAGTGCCTCCACCGGACGCGTACTCCGCGGAGAGGTCCACCGTGGCGACGCCGTCTTCGACGTCGAGGCCCAAGAAAGTGGTGCCCTCGGGAATGGCGTCGAAAACGCCGGCCGCCTTTTCCTTGGCGGTGGGGCCCTCCAGGAGGGCCTTCATGGCCGCCGTGCCCACTTGCTGAGTCTTGGGAACGACCCGGGCGGCCGCGCATATCTTCTCGTCACGGGTGTAGTACACGTTGACGGTCATCGTGTCCTTGGCAACCGTGGTAGAGGTAGTTTGAGAGGGGAGAGTAGTGGTGCTTTCGGGGGCGGTTGCGGTCGTCGTAGTCTCCTCGGGGGGCTCCGTGACCGTGGTCTGGGCGCCTTCAGCGGTACTCACCGTGCCCCCGTCTCCCACGTCACCGTCGTATCCACAGCCGACGGCGACCGCCAGCAGCATGAGGACCAGCACGCCGATCCAGGGGACCCACTTGGATCTATCTCCCGGTGAGAGTCTCATCGCCGTTACCTCCTTCGATCCTGAACCCTTGCAAACCCGTGAACCCTGTGCAAGTTCATATTCGACAGCGGACTTCACGGACTTGCCGCGATCAGGTAACGATCCTGTAAAGAATACGGGCCCCGTGGCGTGTCACGGGCGTGCCATGAGCGTGATTGTGGAGTAGAGTCATGGTGATGCCTCTTACGCCGAGCCCTTGAGCTCGGCGGCTGGTCGATACGAAGGATCGTCTGGGGGACGTCAGGGGGGCCAGCGATGCAGGAAGACACGCATCAAGGAAGTGAGGAACGGGGCCGCCTGTCTTGGAGCGAGGCGGTAAGCCGCCGTGAGTTCCTTAGGATCTCCGGTGTCGCGGGCGCGAGCATGGGACTGGGCGGGGCGCTGGGCGGGGCTCTGGCCGCTTGCGGCGGAGAGGCCTCGGCCACTACGGAAAGCACCTCGGCGCCTTCAACAACCACCGGCAACACCACCACAACCAGTGGCGGCAGCGCGACCACCGGTGGCGGCAGCACGACCACGGTCAGCGTTGGCGGCGGCCCCGACCGCGAGGTGAGGATCGGCTTCGTGTCTCCTTTCAGTGGTAGCCTCGCCGCGTACGGTGTTGCCGACCAGTACTGCGTGGGCCGCGCCATGGAAGCCATCGGTGCTGGTCTGACCTGTGGGGACGGTCGGACCCACCCGATCAAGATCGTGGTGGGGGACAGCCAGTCCGACCCACAGCGCGCCGCCGAGGTGGCCGGTGAGCTGATCACGAACAGCAAGGTGGACATGGTGGTCTGCGCCACCGAGCCCGTTACCGTCCTTCCGGTGGCTGCACAGTGCGAAACGCTGGAAGTCCCATGCCTGAGCACAGACTGCCCCTGGGAAGCGTACGTCGCGGCTCGCACCTACGGCAGGATCGATTCGGTCTTCAACTGGACCTATCACGTATTCTGGGGCATCGAAGACCACATCGCCGGCTTCACCGATATGTGGGCACAGGTGCCGACCAACAACACCGTGGGCGCCATGTTCCCCGATGACGACGACGGCAACTCGATAATGGCCATGTGGGAGCAGTTCTGGGCCCCCGCCGGTCTGATCGTGGTCGAGGAAGGCGGTTTTCCGGACGGCACTCGGGATTTCACGCCTCAGATCCGGGATTTCGAGAAGGCCGGTTGTGAGATCGGCTACGGCGTCTTCGCGGTCCCTGACTTCACGACTTTCTGGACACAGACCGTCGACCAAGGTTGGCTCCCCAAGCTTGCGACCTATCCCAAGTGCCTGGTCTTCCCGCATGTACTCGAGTCGCTGGGCGACCCGGCCACCAACATCTGCACCGAGGTGTGGTGGAGTCCCGCCTTCCCCTACCGGTCCGCGCTCCTCAATGAGAGCTGCCAGGATTTCGCCGCCGGTTTTGAGGCCAAGGTGGGTGCGCAGTGGACCCAGCCGCTCATGCACTTCCTGGTCCTCGAATGGGCCATCGACGTGCTGAAGCGCGCGAAGAGCGTGGACGACAAGAACGCGATCATGGACGCCGTGAAGACCACCAAGCTGGAGACTATCGGCGGCCCGATCGACTTCACCGCGCCGGTCGAGCCGGCCGATACGACGATCCCTCCGTTCGCAGGTCTGGCGTCGTTCAGGGCCGGTCGGTGCCACATAGTGGAGAATGTGTACAAATCCTCGTTCGCCGCGGGTCAGTGGAGGAAGGGCGAGAAGTACCCCTTCGAGCTCACCATTGTCGGCAACAAAGTTTGTCCCGAGATTCCCGTGCAGGACGAGGTCATCCCCTACTCAGGAGTGTAGACCCGAGGCTGCTTTCTTGACTTGGGCCGACCCTGGCGCCTGAGTCGCGAGGTTCTCGGGCCCACCCGAATCCCCGGGGTCGTCACGCCGCCCTTCTTGAACGCCGAGAGCATGGAGAACCTGCTCGCCGAACTCGCGCGCGGACACACTGAGCCGCAGGGCGGCTCGAAGATCTGCCGACAAATGCTCCCCTCTTGCGTGTCTAACGTGACGCAAGCAGCCGGGTGCGGCCGGTACCGGTGTTGGCACGACGGCTCGCCCCTCCATCCGCGAGGCGAAAGGGGACGGTGTGAAGGTAAGCACGAGGAGCCTGTAAGCGGTGACAGTCTGGCAGAAAGGGCATTCCAATGAAACGCAGATACATCACGCTCGGGCTGGCAGTCCTGCTGATGCTCGTCCTTGTGGCGGCGCTGGCCGGGCCGGTGAGCGCGAAGGCGGTCAAGACCAATTTCATGACTACCTCAGTGGCAAACTACGTACCTCCCGAACCCGTGGTCACGTCCTGCGGCCCCTATGTGTACATACGGGGCAATCACATAGAAGCTAGTGACAGGTCTATTCACCCGGACGGATCCCTCGAGCCTCGTCTGTGTGGTCTTAAGTACCTGACTGAGAACCTCAACATCAACACCCAAACCAATACGGTCGTCGGCTGGGGCACCTATCGGACCGTGGTAGGGACCTTCGATGAAACCGGTAATTTCACGCCTTCACCGAAAGGCGGAATCTGGGTAGGATTCTTCACCGAAAAGATCAACCTGGACACAATGACCGGCACAGGATGCGGCGGGGGCTGCGGAGTGGCCGGGAATGTGGCCGGACTGCTGACGAAGTGGACGAGCATATTAGATCCCGCGAATCTGGTGGTAACCGAGACGGGCTACATCCTACCGAGGTGAAGTCGAGGTTTCGCGTGGCGTGATGGTATGACTGGAGCATGAGAGAACCGGGCGAGCCCCCTTGGTCGAACTTGGGAGAACCGGAGGGGGCTCGCCTTTGTTGTGCGCACGGTCATGCGGCGCGGGCTGCGTTTCGCGGTTGCCCCGCCATCGACAAACCCGACCTTCCGGGGTGTCTAACCTCATGTAGGCAAGAGGCGCGGTTCGCCGCACGCCGGAAAGCGCTGCCGGAGAACGATTACGGCACGCGAGGTTTATCCGACAGGCGGGGCCGGGAGTATGCTTGGAGAGCAGAGTGGTTGCCAGACATGCATCGACCGCTACGGGGCGGGGGACCCCGGCCGGCATGGTCGCATCAGACTCCGGTCCGTTCGCCTCCTATCTCGGAGAGCGCAGTCCAGAGGCGCTCCTCGCGGCTGCCCGGCGCGGTGACGGCGAGGCCTTTATGATGATCCTCGACGGCCACGACCGCATGCTGCGGTCCCTCGCGTTCCGTATCCTCGGTGACCGTGACGAGATGGACGATGCCCTTCAGGACGTCGCGCTGAAAGCATTTGCGGCCCTGCCCAAGTTCCGGGGCGACTCTTCGCTCGCCACCTGGCTCTACCGCATCACCTACACGACGTGTCTCAACCGTCTGCGCGGAGCTGGTCGGACCGTTTCTCTGCCCGATCCCGAAGACGAGGGGGCGCATCGGTCCCCCTCCGGCCTGTCCTCCAGCCTCTACTCTGGGGACACCGCAGACGCGGTGATCCGCCACGTCGAGCTGGCCGCCGCGTTCGCGTCACTCACTCCCGAACAGCGTGCAGTGGTCGCGCTGGTGCTGGAGGGGGGCTTGGACCATCACACCGCCGCCGACGCACTACACATTCCCATGGGCACGCTGGCCTCGCGCCTTGCCGCGGCCCGTGCCGCCTTGCGCCGGTTCCTAAGCGAACCCCTATCGACCGGAGAGAAATGATGGACGACCATCTCGACGAAGATCGACGGCTCGGTGAGCTTCTCCACCGCGACCTTCCGGTTCCCGAGCATCGGGAAGGGTATAGGGAGCGACTGGCCGCCCTGATGACGGCCGAGGCTGTAGAGCGAGCGGGCGCGAAGAAGCGGATGCCCCGCTTCCTGCCCAAGCTGCGGTGGGTCGTCACCGGGGGGACGGAGGAGCACGTGGATGGCCGCCGGCGTCCGTCTGGGCCCGACCGGCGCAGGAGCGGTGCCCTTCGGGCCGCTGCCATAGCCTTCACGGTGGTAGTTCTGATCGCTGGCCTGGGCACGGGGATCTTCGAGGCGTTCACCCATCTCGGGAAGAACGGCCCGGTTCTCATCATCACCGACGAACCGATGCCGGCCGCAGTTATGTCGGGGGCCGAGATCGGCCAGTGGAAGGCCGATGCGGCCGCCTTCGGCGACCGATTCTATGGGGCGTGGCCGGATGCCGACGCCGTCGTTGCCATCGTAGATGCCGAATATGCCGACGATGCCGTTTACTACGACCCGAGCAACGGCGAGTTCGGGATCGAGGGCAAACAGAACATCATGGCGGCCTGCCGGCAGTTCTTTGCCGTGTACCCCGACCTTCATCCGCAGGTGACAGGGATGTACCTGTCGACGAACACGGCTGTCTATCGTCTCTCCGAGGAGGGCGCGCTCGAGCTGTACCCGTTCAAGGACGGCCGGGCAACGCGTGCGGATCACTGGTGGTCGGTGGCAGGTTTGGAGGCGTGGGGCGACGGGTGCTTCGCTCCTGGCTACAACGGCGCAGAGCAGCTGCAGGAGATCGCCGAGCGGTATCTTGACTCCTGGTCTTCCGGGGAGCAGGACCGGATCGCCGCTCTCTACGGCGAAGACGCCAGGTTCTCCGACACGATGTTCGGCCTCCAGGCTGAGGGATCGGAGGCCATTGCCGAGCTGGGCTCGAAGCGATTCGGGCCGGACAGCACGGTCACGTTCGAGATCATCGACCTCTACGCCCAGACCAACGGGACTGACCCACCCACCGAGCAGTTGCCCGAGCATGGGGCCATCATAGGAGTCGGGATCCATTACCGGGCCACCGTGGTCGCGGGCAGCAGATCGGCGACCATCGACGGCCTCACGACATTCGAGCTCGGCACGAGGATTGGACAAGCCTTTGCTCTTGACCCGGACGGCCTGATCGACCGCGAGGAAGTGTTCTACGACGTCGACAGCCTGGTGGCCGCCGGCCTGATCCCCTGAGTCCGAGCGTCCCTCCGCAACGGTGATAGAGGCGCGGCGCTACGACAACGCGGTCCGCGAGCGGCATGCGGTCGCTCTTCGCCACCAGACAATCCTCTCCATCTCCCTGCATATAGTTGGTCTCTGCTGTGGGTCGTCTGGGCGTAAGAGTCCCGACGGCCGAGTTTCGCAGCGAACGGCGGCGGACGTTGCCGACAAATCGACTCCCCTCGCGTGTCTAACGAGGTGTGAGTTCCGAAACGTAGCGCGAGGTAGGAAAGGAGTGGGCCGTGAAAACCAGAGTCTTGTCGAGTGTTCGCGTCAACCACCGGCTATTGGTCGTCGCGGTGGTGCTGGTGCTGGCCGCAGCCTCGTTGGCGCTGGCGGCGTGTGGTGACGGGAGTAGCGGGAGCGATGACCGGGCTTTCATCGACAAGTTCATGGCGATGTGGGACTCCAACGACGCGGCCGCGGCCAAGGAACTTTTCGCCGACAATGCCGTTATCACGTGGCCGGAAGGGACCGAGCCCCCGGTCGTCGGTCTCGATGCCATCGCCGAGACGGTGGCAAGCTATCCGGCCGACCCCCTGCCGGCTGGGGACATCGCATTCACCTATGTCCCCTCCGATGAGGACCTGAAGTACCTGGCCGCCGCGAAGTATGAGGGCGCTCACTACATAGCCTGCCCGGTGATGCTGGGGAGCGACCTCTACATGATGGTGTTGGAGCTTCGTGATGGGAAGGTTCTTAACCAGTGGGTGTCAAGCATGTACACATACTAGACGCAGACAGAGCCAGGTCCCCTTGGATTCTTTGGGGCTGAGAACCTTCGGCGGCGGAGCTTCATAGCCGCGCCGGCCCCTCTCCGCCACCGGCAGTAGGAAGAGGAAAGGGAGGTGCGCTTGGGTCGAAGATGCACTGGTTTCATGTGGACACGAGGGGCTCCAAGGGCCCTGGGTGGACTCCAAAGACTGTTAGATCGGAAGGAGGAAAGATGCGTAAAGCAGCGTTGACAACGATGATGATAGTGATGGTGTGCGCCCTGGTGCTTGTTGCGTTCACCGCTACCGCCACCGCCAAGGCGGCGGATCGCCCATTCAGCGGCTTGGTGATCGGGAAAGTGTCGTTTACACCCGATGGCGGGCTTGGTCCGAGTCCGAGTCCTACTGGACTCTGGACGGTCTCGTCCGCGGCCGGGATCTCCCGCCCCCTGGGCGGGACCGTGATGATGAGTCACCATCCCACTCCGCCCGGCGATAACATCAGCGACGGGCTGATGACCTTGGTTGCGGCCAATGGTGACAAGGTCTCGATCCAGTACACCGGTTACGCTCCCTTCCCGATCCCGGGTGTCACGAAGGTGATTGTCGTCGACGTCGACTTCACGATCGTCGGGGGCACCGGTCACTTCGCTCATGCGTCGGGGGGCGGGGATATGACCGCCTATATCAAGTTCCCGGGGAACTTCACCGACCCGAACCCATGGCCCGCTGTCTGGTATTGGCAGGGCACGATACGCTACTAGGTCACTTGGGCCACCTAGCGGACGAAAAGAGGGGCGCCGTATACAGGCGCCCCTCGGCCTGACTCGACGTCGGCCCATCCCTTTGTCAGCCTGGCTTCGTATTCGGCGTTAGCCTTGGCCATCGCCGAGGGATTCTCGTGTAGACGCTTGAGATGGCGCTCCCTTCGCGGCGGCGCGTCTTTGTGAACTCGGTGTCGTCAGGGATGAACTCGTGTCTCCACAACCGCAACCCATTCGGCACCAAGGCGACAAACCGAGCCCGTCCACGTGTCTAACGTGACGTGGGCAGCATGCGGCGGGAATCCAGATCGAAGGGGGTGTGCGATGGAGGCGAAGTTCGTATTGAGCGGCAAGATCGACCGTTGGCTCCTCATCTTGGCCGTTTTGCCTGTCCTTGGGCTGGGCGGTCTCGTGGCCGCCTGCGGCAACTCGGAGAGGACGGCCACCAACGCGACCCCGACCCCGACCACCCAGACCGTAACCACCACTGCGGTAGTGCCGACGACCACTCAGGCGCCGACCACGACCGAGATGGTCGTCACGACCACCACGGCGGGGCCGGACATAGAGATCGTTCAGAGCATGAACATCCCCTACCTTACATACACGACCCAGGCGCAGGGGTCGGTTCCTTCACTGCTCGATGTATACGCCCCGAAGGAGGGCGGTCCGTGGCCCCTGGTCGTGATGCTCCATGGGGGCGGCCTGGAGCGGTGGTGGTACGCGAAGTGGGCTACGAAAGTGGCTCAGCGCGGCGCCGTGGTGTTCGTGCCTGAGTGGGGCCGCACCGGCGGCGATGTCTGGAGTCACCCGGAGGCGTTGCGGCCGGTGTTCTCGACACAGATCGGTGATGTCGCTGCCGTCGTCCGTTTTGCCCGGGCCACGGCTGCTCAGTACGGGGGGGACCCCGAGAACCTCACCCTCTTCGGGCACTCAGCGGGGGCCATGCAGGCGGCGATGGAAGCCCTCGTTGGCGCCTCCCCCTCCGAAGGGGTTATTGAAGGCGTCGGCTCCACCATCCCGGAGTCGCTGGTGCTCTTCGACCCCGACTATCTGTGTGTCACGAATCCGCCTTGGGATGAGGTGTTGGCCGCCAACCCCGGCCTTCTGCAGCTCCAGGCAACGTGGTACTGCCTGGGCCGGCAGGTGGACTTTCCGATCACGGTCATCGGATCGGGCGACCCTGGCCTAGTCAGGGAACTGGGTGACCCCTGGGCCGAGGATTCCTGGCTTGCGGTGCGGGACCCTTCCGGAGATATCCGCCGCGGCCTGGATAGGCTCGGGGCCCTAAGCGGCGGTCTCTACACCCAAACGAGCATCGAGCAGCTTTTTGTGGAGCGGCTCAAGGCGGACGGCAATACGGTTACCCACATCAATCTCACTGATTCCACCCACACCAATCTGAGTCCGGAGGGGATGGAGAGCTTGGTCAACGCGCTGGTGCCAAACGCGCAGCCGTAGGGCAGCACAAAGGTGAGAGCGATCGTTAGAGCAAGCAGCTTTGCAGAAGAAGGCAGGAAGACCATCCGCCGGTAGGAGCGGGAACCGCCCGCCAGATGGCAAGAGGGGCGCGATGGACGGGCGCCCCTCGGCCTGGCCGGTTCACGGCCGGCGGCAGAGCTCAAGCAGTCCCGCAGCCGGCTGTACAGCCGAGCCGTCCGGGAGTACGTCGCCCGTCACTCGGCGGACAGCATCACCGCGGCGCTCGACGCCGTATGCGCGGCTGAATCCGACTAGGGTCTGACTTCGTTCTGGCGGCTTCCAAAAGCACCCTCGAGCGTACCGAGGGGTGATTTCGCAGGGAGCCGTATGCTGGGCAGATCTGGACGCGCCGGCAGGTTTGAAGCCGGGTTCTCGCCGCCCCGTCGTCGTCGTGCAGTGCGATGCGTTCAACCGTAGCCGGATCGCCACGGTCGTCTGCATCCCACTCACGAGCAATCTGCGCGATAGCCCCCATTCTATTTCCCGGACTCACCCGCGCGACCAAGCGTCGCCAGAAAAGGAACACCCGCCGGCAGATTGCTTGCTACCGGCGGGGGCCTGGCCATGCTATCGGCAGCCACCGGACCGTTCATTAGTTGTACTATCCGCCCAGCACCTCGCTACGGACCATACGGAGGACACGATGGCCAAGTGGGAGTACAAATGCGTCCCGCTGGAGCGCGCAGGAACGAAGGAAGACTTCGGCTACGGCTGGACCTATAGCCCGTGGGACATCGGAAACACCCAGACAGTTAAGAAGCCACTGGACGCCGGCCTGCAAGAGCTCGGAAGGGACGGATGGGAACTTGCCGGTGTCGTACCCAGCGACTTATGGTCCGAGGGAACCAGAACGCCCAATACATCTCACGGGGTCAGAACGATCGCTTGCACCCTCATCTTCAAGCGGCTCGTCAGCGAGGGTGCCTAGGTCGGGGCCTCGTGGCCGCGGGCTAGGAGCGCCCTATCGGCCGTCGTCCGAGGTCTACGTTCAGTTCAAGTCGAGGACGCGGTCGGCCAGTTCTCGATAGTGAAATAGCCGGCTGTAGTCGATCAGACCGGCCAGCGCGCCCGTGCGATGGACCTTGATGCCCCGCTCTTCCAGCATGGCCACCGGGTTGAGTCCACCGACGACGACCAGGCCGAGGCGCCCCTCGCTGACGGGGATCTCGAGGAGCGGTCGGCCGGGCCAGCCCATCAAGAACACCCCGCCGAGACCGACCCGCTCCATCCGGTTCCGAGGTCCAACACATGGTCGCGGCTGTCGGCCGGCACCTCCCGGAAGCTGGCTCCGATCAAGCCGTTCCCCGTTTGGGTCGCCCCGACATAGTCCGTCATCACGCTTCGGATGAACACTTCCAGCGGGTCGAGGGTCGTTCCGTCGTAGTTGATGAACTCGACGAACCGGGTGGGCTTGTGATCGCGAAGCTCCAGGAGCCCCCCGAACCGCGAGTGAGTCGGGATCCCGTGGGCGACCAGCACGCCGTTGAAGGTGATCGAGCACACCGTGCCGATCCCGACGTTGCCCTCAGGGATGGCCTGCTGCCCCACCTGCTCGCCCGGCCGGAGCAAGACGATCAGCTCGCCCATAGCGTAGCCGGCGGCAAACACCTCGCTCATCAATGGAACGACCGCTCGAGCTCGTCTCTCTCGATGAGGCTCACGTTGAGCACCACGCTCCCCGTCTTCCTGGCCAGATCGAAGTCCATCTTGTAGGTCATCTGATCTATCTTGGCAGACAGGAACCCTACCTTCTCGAAGCCCCGAGCGTCGTCCAGTTCGTTCAGGCCTCGCTGGGTGATGGCCCGCCCGTGCCTACCGAGGTTCTGGGTGAGTCCGGCCTTGTCCATATCGAGGAGATGAAAGCGGACTGTGCGTTCGCCGACGTCATGGCCCAGGGAAGAGAGCCGCTCGGTGATCTTCGAGCTGCCCAGCGGCCCGTCGGCCTCGCTCAGGATCCGGAAGATGGCAAAGCGTTTCTCTTCCGTCTTCTCCCTCATCGGGGCCGATCTTACCAGGAAAACTGCCACTGGCCAAGCCAAAAGCGGCAAGTCTTGCCGGTAAACAGCCACCGCGTCACGCGGGACGATCAACCGGCGTGATCTCGCCCAAAAGGCCACCGCGCCATCTCGGAGCCCCGACCGTCGTGGGGCGATGGATGGAACCATTGCCGAAACACTACCGGAAATACTGCCGGTTAGAGGATTCCTGAGTGTTCTGCTCGAGCCATGTCGCCTTCAGTCCGTAATTATCGGCCATTTATGCGCCTTTCCTGTTGATGTCCGAAGATCTTGCTGGTACAGTTACGGCAAGTTAATGCCGTAAAGGTCGGCTCGAAACGCGGACGCCAGCGGAGAAACGCAACGGGCGGACTGCGGGGCGGGTCCTATCCTTCTGGTGTGTGCGACGGGGCATGGCAAGCCCCGGCCGCTACACCTCTCGGGGCGGGGCTCGATCGCAGCTTGGTTACCTGACTACCCGGCAGGCCGCATACAGCCGAAGGCCAAGGCTCGGAGGAAGGCAATGGAACTGACTAACCTGAGCAGCATCGATGCGATCCTGGAAAACCGCGGTGCGGAGCCATTCGATATCGTTGAAGTCCTGCAGGACCTACAAGAGTCGTACGGATATCTTCCCGAGCAGGAGCTGTATCGCGTCTCGGAGTCGTTCGGCGTCCCCCTCATCGAGGTCTTCCGGTTGGCGAACTTCTACAAGGCGTTCAGCCTGAAACCGAGGGGGCGTCACCTGGTGACGGTCTGCACGGGGACGGCCTGCCACGTGCGGGGGGCGCCGAGAATGTTGGACGAGGTCGTCGCCCAACTCGAGATCGGGCCGGGTGAGACGACAGAGGACCGGGCCTTCACGCTCGAGACCGTGAACTGTCTTGGGGCCTGTGCCCTGGGGCCTGTCGTGGTCGTCGACGGCGAGTACCACGATCACATGTCGCCTGCCAAATTGCGAACGTTGCTCGGAGTGGTCCGAGCTCAGGATCGCCGGTGGCGGTAAGTGCTTAGACTGCTGAGCTCGGGCGACCTTGCGCCGTGCGTGCAAGGACTCGAAGAGAGAACGCCAGACCTGGCCGATTCGCGTCACCCTGTCGAGCGGTACGTGTGGGCAAGCTTCGGGATCGACGCGCGTCCTCAAGGCGCTCAACGCGAATTGCCGGCGGACGGCTCTGTCGGAGAAGGTCCACGTGCGGGTGACCGGTTGCCAGGGCTTCTGTCAGAAGAGCCGTTCCTCATCGTCGAGCCGCTCGATGTCTTGTACTGCAACGTCAAGCCGGAGGACGTCTCGGAGATCGTGCTCCGAATCGCTGGTCAAAGGCCATGTCGTCGACCGTCTCTGCTTCTGTTGACGGCGACCTCCGGGCGGCACCGTTGCGCGACCGGCGGACCTGCCCTTCTTCGCCAAGCAGGACCGGGAGCTGATCGGCCACAACCGGTTGATCGATCCGTGTGACATCGGGGACTACATCGCCGCCGGGGGCTACTCGGCGCTGGCCCAGCGTGCTGACGTCGATGAGCCCCGAAGTCGTGATCGACGAGATCAGGGCTCTCGGGTCTGCGGGGCCGCGGCGGTGGTGGATACCCGACCGGCCGGAAGTGGGAGCAGTGCCGGGATGCGTCTGGCCGGGCACGCTACGTCATCTGCAACGCGGACGAGGGGGACCCCGGCGCGTACATGGACCGCGGGCTGCTCGAGGGGAATCCGCATCTCGATCCTCGAGGGAATGATGATAGGCGCGTATGCGATAGGCTCGCGGCCAGGGCTACGTGTACGTCCGCAACGAGTATCCCCTGGCCGTGACGCACACACGCGAGGCCATCGAACAGGCGTGGAAGCTGGGTCTGTCTGGGAGACCGGATCCTGGGGACCGACTTCAGCTTCGACGTCAAGGTCGCTCGCGGCGCGCGGCGCGTTCGTCTGCGGAGAGTCGACGGCGCTGATGGCCTCGCTCGAGGGCGAGGTCGGCGAGCCCGGGCCAAGGACGTCCACACGGTCGAGCGAGGCTACCTCGATCAGCCGACCGCCTGAACAACGTCGAGACATGGGCGAACGTTCCCGGGGATCATCTCGAACGGTCCGGCCTGGTTCGCCGGAAAGGGCACCGGCCAGAGCAAGGGCACCAAGATCTTTGCCCTGACCGGCCACGTCAAGAACACCGGACTCGTCGAGGTCGAGATGGGTACGACCCTGCGGGAGATCATCTTCGACATCGGCGGCGGCCCGCAGAACGGCAAGCAGCATCAAGGCGGTGCAGACGGGCGGACCCTCGGGCGGCTGCCTGCCGGCGTCTCGCTTCGACCTGCCCGTGGACTACGAGGCTCTCAGCGCAGCGGGCTCGATGATGGGCTCGGGCGGCATGGTCGTGATGGACGAGTCGGCCTGCATGGTCGACGTGGCCAGGTACTTCCTCAAGTTCCTCCAGGACGAGTCCTGCGGTAAGTGCGTGCCCTGTCGGGTCGGCACCGACCGGATGCTCGAGATCCTCACCGACTTCGCCGAAGGCCGTGGGACCATGGAGCAGCTCGACATCCTGCAGGAACTGGCGTGGACCGTTTCGGTGGGCTCGCTCTGCGCGCTGGGCAAGACCGCGCCGAACCCTGTCTTGTCGACGTTGCGGTACTTCCAGAACGAGTACGAGGCCCACATCAAAGAGCAGCGATGCCCGGCAGGCGTGTGCAGGGCGCTGGTGCGCTACGTGATCGATCCAGAACGTGTGCGCGCAGTGCGGCGAGTGCGTCGACGCCTGTCCGCACGGGGCGATCATCGAGGACGATGAGTACCGGATCGACGCAGCGCTGTGCGAGACGTGCGGCCTTTGCGTAGAGACGTGCGTCACCGGGGCCATAGGCAGAGTCTGAGGGGGATCATCCATGCCGAAGATGGTGACCATAACGGTGGACGGGGCGACGATCCAGACGCCCGAAGGGACGAGCGTCCTTGGACGCGGCCCTGGAGGCGGGCATCTGCATCCCCAACTTGTGCCACATGCCGGGCGTCAGCCCGATCGGGGCATGCAGGGTCTGCGTCGCGGAGGTGGTCGAGGGCGACCGGCGGAAGATGACCGCCTCGTGCACGCTGGAAGCGCGGGAGGGTCTGGTGGTAGAGGCCCACTCGGACGCGGCTCTGCGGGCGCGTCGGCAATATTGTGGCGCTGATGCTGGCGGAAGCCCCGAACTCCCGCGCGATCCAGGACCTGGCCGCTCGGGTCGGCGTGACCCGCTCCCCCTACCCGATGCGCCACAACGACTGCGTGCTGTGCGGCCGGTGCGTCAGGATCTGCGGCGAGGTCTGGCAGTCGAAGTCCCTCGGTTTCGTGGGACGAGGGGGCGACCGTCACGTGGCCCTGCCGTTCGACAAGCGCCCCGATTTCTGTAAACGATGCAATAGCTGCATCGAGGTCTGTCCGATGACGATCACGCCGTGCCCTGGACCGATGACCGAGGCGGGCATCTGCGGGTTGTGCGAATCCCAGGTGACCATGGTCGAGAACATCCCCGATACGTGTGTCTGGTGCGAGTTGGGCAGGGGATTCCAGTGCGCCCGGTGGCAACTGCGGGGGCTTTTGGCGCCGGCCTAGCGGCGACCCTAGCCAAGCGGATCAAGACTTCCAGGATGACAAGCACGACAAGAAGGAGCCCGCGGTGAATCTGCAGCAACCCAACGCGAACGATGTGTCCCAGACGTCCAACCGCTCGCGAAGCGTGGTGCCGGGGTCCGGGCTGTGCACCCGGTGCATCGACGGGTGCCGGGGGAACTGCGAGGTCTTTCAGGCTACCTTCCGTGGGCGGGAAGTGATCTATCCCGGTCCCTACGGCACGATCACGGCCGGCGGCGACAAGGACTATCCGGTCGACTATTCCCACCTCAATATCC
Organism: uncultured Actinomycetes bacterium; assembly: GCA_963806155.1. Classification (GTDB taxonomy): domain Bacteria; phylum Actinomycetota; class Thermoleophilia; order RBG-16-64-13; family RBG-16-64-13; genus CAVPLM01. The sequence continues at coordinate 655,159 of CAWDXC010000009.1, read as the reverse complement.
AGGGCTACGCCCTCGGTGGGGAGGGACTGCCGGACGGCGTCGAGGCCAACCCGGATACGTGTACCTTCCCCGACGTCAGTCTGCAGACCGAGTATGGGTGGGACAAGAAGGTCAAGATGCTCGCCCCGGTCTTCACGGGCGCGCTGGGCTCGACCGAGGTCGCCCGGAGGAACTGGGAGCACTTCGCCATCGGGGCGGCTATCAGCGGCGTGACCTGCGTGTGCGGTGAGAACGTCTGCGGCATCGATCCCCAACTGGAGCTAGACGCGAAGGGCAAGATCGTGCTCGCTCCCGATATGGACCGGCGGATCGAGACCTACAAGCGTTACCACCGCGGCTACGGTGAGCTCCTCGTGCAGATGAACGTCGAGGATACACGGCTGGGAGTGGCCGAATACGTCATCGACAAGCACGGGCTCGACACCATCGAGCTGAAGTGGGGCCAGGGGGCCAAGTGCATCGGTGGCGAGATCAAGGTCGATTCGCTCGAGCGGGCGCTGGAACTGCAGAAGCGGGGGTACATCGTCACGCCCGACCCATCCGACCCGGTGAGTCAAGCGGCATTCAAGGACGGCGCGCTCAAGCAGTTCGAACGGCACAGCCGGCTGGGCTTCATCGATGAGGAGGGCTTCCTGGCCGAGTGCGACCGTCTGCGCGCGCTGGGCTATAAGCGGATCACCCTCAAGACCGGCGCCTACGGACTGCGAGAGTTGGCCATGGCGCTCAAGTGGGGCAGCGACGCCAAGATCGACCTGCTTACCATCGACGGCGCTCCCGGGGGGACGGGCATGAGCCCGTGGCGGATGATGGAAGAGTGGGGCATGCCGAGCCTCTACCTACACTCGGCCGCGGCCGAGTTCGCCGGGAAACTGGCCGCACTGGGGAAACGCGTGCCCGATCTGGCGTTCGGCGGCGGGTTCAGCGCGGAAGATCACATCTTCAAGGCCTTGGCCCTGGGCGCGCCCTTTGCCAAAGCGGTCTGCATGGGCCGGGCGCTCATGATCCCGGGCATGGTCGGCAAGAACGTCGGCGTGTGGATGAGCAACGGCGGACTGCCTAGGACGGTCGGCCAGTACGGCGACACTCCCGAAGAGATCTTCGTCTGCTGGGAAGAGGTGGCCGACATCGTCGGCAAGAGCGAGATGCGCAACATCCCGCTGGGGGCAGTAGGTTTCTTCTCGTACGTCGAGAAGCTCAGGGTCGGGCTTCAGCAATTGATGGCCGGCGCGCGCTGCTTCAGCGTCCTCGCCGTCAGCCGGAGCGACCTCATGAGCCTGACACGGGAGTGCGCGGACGTCACAGGCATCCCATACGTCATGGAGGCCTACCGCGAGGAAGCCGAAGCGATACTGTTCGGCTGAGCGGCCGTCTAGGTGCGCCTGGCGCGACTCGAACGCGCGACCTTTGGTTTCGTAGACGGACGACCGCCGTCTCAGAGACTCGCGCACCGTCTCAGGGGAAAGGGCCGAATCTCGCTCATGTGCAGGCGCTCCGCGCCCTGTCGTCTCACTCGGCCGGGGTCCGTCGCACGCACTATTCCGACGACAGCCGAAGCTACAACGACAAGTTGACCGCGGCGGTGTCGGAGCGCGAAGAAGAGATGGTTGAGAGGCATCGATAGTGCTCTTCTTCGGCTGCTTCTCGAGAGATGTGCCGAGGATGGCGTGCGGACAGTGTGGCTATTCGCCGCCCCCGGTCAGCGCGACTTCTATCGCAAGCGGGGCTTTGCGGTCCGTCCCGATGGCGCTCCGGGGATGCAGCTATCCGTGACCCAGACGGCACGATGAATCGACCGACGAAAACACTGATTGCCTGGAGCAGCGGCAAAGACAGCGCCTACGCCCTATGGGCCCTGGAGCAATGTCCTGACATCGAAGTGGTGGGACTGCTCACCACGCTCAATAGCTCAGTCGGTCGCGTCTCCATGCACGGGGTACGCGAGTCCGTGCTTGAAGCTCAGGCTCGGGCCTGTCGTCTTCCGCTATTCAAGGTGCCGCTTCCCGACCCCTGCACTGACGAGGCCTACCAGGCGGCCATGACCCAGGCCATGGATGAAGCCCGCGCACAAGGAGTGAAAGCGGTCGCCTTCGGGGATCTCTTCCTCCCCGACGTCAGGGCCTATCGGGAGAGGCAACTCGCCGGCACTGGCCTAACTCCCCTCTTTCCCCTGTGGGGACGGTCGACTGCCGCCCTCGCTGTCGAGATGGCGGAGGCGGGTCTTGAAGCCATCATCACCTGTCTGGACACCGACCAACTCGATGAGGCGTTCCTTGGTCGTTCTTTTGATCGCCGGCTCCTTGAGGACCTACCTGAATCCGTAGACCCCTGCGCTGAAAACGGCGAGTTTCACACCGTCGCCATCGGCGGACCCATGTTTCACCAGGCGTTAGAGGTGACGGTGGGAGAGGTGGTGGTTCGAGGCAGGTTCGTGTTCGTGGACGTCAGACTAAAGGGACGACCGAGCGCAAGGAAAGGAGGGACAAGCGATGGATTCTGATGAAAGGGCCATCTCGCCACACGATGTTCAGGTCGACGCCGGCCTACGTTTCCCTCCCGGCGAGCACTCCGAAGAAGACCGTAAGCCAGGTCGCCACTTGCAGCAACCCCGCAGCCGAAAGACCGGCGATCTTCCCCAACATCAGGTCCCGCGGTCTCAAGCTAACGGGGAGGACCTCGGCCGTCCGATTCTCCTTCTCCCTGGAAACGCTCCGAAGCATGAAGCTGCTGGTCATTGCCGACGCCAGGTAGAGGATGAACATCAACAAGTAAGGGAGGAGGATGCCCGCCGCCGCAGCATCGGGCGCTCTGGCGCCGGCGGGGTCCAGGGCCGACGACTCGGAACCCGGGGTGGAATCGAGGAGCAGCGCAGCCAAGCACTCGTCACCGGTAATGCCGGTGTTGATAATCTTGACAAGCCCCCGCGCCAGCGGGAGCATGGACCTCTGTCCGGCTGAATACGAGAAGATGCTAGGGCAAACGGGTGCCAAGACTATCGCTGTCCAACTCCAAACTGTCAACGAGCACGGGTTATCTCGAAACTCAAAACGAGGGAGCGCGAAAATGGCAGAAAAGGGCGAATCAACACATGATCCCGGAAAAGAGGAATCGATAGTAATAGGCATGGGGTTTTGCGCGAACGCGCTGCCCGGAAATGCGGCGGTGACCGATATCCAAGACGGCAAGATAGTCAGGATCCGGCCGCTGCCATACGACTGGAAGTACAACCCCGAAGAGTTCAACCCCTGGGAGATGAAAGCACGAGGGAAGAGCTTCAAGCCGCTCTTCAAGTCCACATTGCCCCCCTACAGCATAGGCTATAAGAAGCGGGTGTATTCTCCCAACAGGGTCAGGTATCCGCTGAAGAGAGTCGACTGGGACCCGAACGGTGACCGGAATCCACAGAACAGAGGCAGCAGCAAGTTCGTCAGGATATCGTGGGACGAAGCGCTAGACACAGTCGTCAGCGAGATCAAGCGGGTACACGAGAAGTACGGTCCCTACACCATACTCTGTCAGGGAGACGGGCACGGGGAGGACAAGATCGTACATGCCTCCCATGGCTGCAATACCAGACTACTCGAGCATATGGGTGGCTACACGTATCAGATCAGGAACACCGACAGCTGGGAAGGCTGGTGGTGGGGAGCAAAACACGTTTGGGGGATGGAGCCTCTCGGCCAGATGTCCCCGCTGAACAATGTGATGCTCGATATGGCCGAGAATACCGATCTCATCCTGTTCTGGGGATGCGACCCGGAAACGACCCCCTGGCCATGGGAGGCGCAGACAGCAAGCCGGCTCTGCTACTGGTTCTCCGAGCTGGGTATAAAGCAGACCTACATCTGTCCCGACGCAAACTATGGGACGGCGGTGCACGGCGACCAGTGGATCCCGATCAGGCCGAACACCGATGCGGCGCTGCAACTGGCCATCGCCTACCAGTGGTTCAAGAACGGCACCTACGACAAGAAGTATCTGGAGACCCACGCCTACGGGGTGGAGCACTTCGAAGCCTACGTCATGGGCGAGGAGGACGGCGTGCCCAAGACCCCGGAGTGGGCGGCCGCCATCACCGGGGTCCCATCGAGGACGATCAAAGCACTGGCCAGCGAGTGGGCGTCCAAGCGGATTTCGATAGCCCACTCGAACGGCGGCGGTTTCATCCGCGGACCCTATGCGACCGAGCCCGCCAGGTTGGAGGTCTTGCTCCTGGCCATGCAGGGATTGGGCAAGCCGGGGGCCCACCAGGTCAAGATGTTCGAGTGGAACTGGCTCGGACCGCGACTCTTCTTCGACCTGGAGAGGACGGCCATGCCTCGAGCCACGGCGGTCCCGACCGTGGGAGCCGCGTATCGTGGGTGGAGCTTCCTTCCCTGGAATCTGAAATTCCCGAAGCAGATCATCCCCAAGACCCTCATTCCCGAGGCCATTCTCAACGCGCCGATCAGTTGGTACAGCACCACGATGCTTTACATGCCGCGCGAGGACCAATTCAAGGAATACGTTTATCCGGTCGAAGGCTGCTCGGAGGTGCACATGATCTGGACCGACAGCCCCAGCTGGATCACGTGCTGGAACAGTGGCAACAAGTTCATCGAGGCCATGCGGAGCCCCAAGATCGAGTTCATGCTGGCCCAGCACCCCTGGTTGGAGAACGATTGTCTGTTCGCCGACATCGTCCTGCCGGTGAGCACCAAGTTCGAGCTTGGCGGACATAGGCACCGGCATCGGCAGCGGGGAATTCGAGACGATCTTCCCCGAGCCCCAGTGCATCGAGCCACTGGGCGAGTCGAAGAGCGACTACGAGATAGTCTGCATGATCGCCGAAAGATTCGGACTGCTGGACAAGGTTACCGAGGGGAAGAGCATAGAGGAGTGGATCAAGTACGGCTATGAGACTTCCGGCGTACAGGACCTGGTCAGTTGGGAGAAGCTGAAAGAGAAGGGCTACTACGTCGTTCCTACCGACAAGGGCTGGGAAGACTATCCCCGAGGGTTGGCCAAGTTCCATGAGGACCCCGAGGGTAATCCGCTGACCACGCCGACCGGCAAGATCGAGTTCTACGCCACGGGACTGGCCGAGCACTTCCCCGACGACGAGGAAAGGCCGCCGGTCCCACACTACATTCCGTACGGAGTGTCTCATCAGGAGAGCCTGCTGCATCCGAAGGCGGAGAAGTATCCGTTGCTCGTGATGTCGAACCACCCGAGATGGTCTGTGCACTCCCAGCATGAGGACATCACCTGGCTGCGGGAGATCGAGACCTGCAAGGTAAGAGGCCCGGATGGGTACCAGTACCACCCACTGTGGATGAACGTAAAGGACGCGGACGAGAGAGGCATCAAGAAGGGAGACATACTGAAGCTGTTCAACGACCGGGGTGGGATCCTCTGCGGAGCCTACATCACCGAGAGGATAATGCCCGGAGTGGTGGGCATCGATCATGGAGCCAAGTATGACCCCATAGTCCCGGGAGAGCTTGACCGGGGAGGAGCGGAGAACACGATATGCCCCTCCAAAACGACCTCGAAGAACGCTTTCGGCCACGCGGTCAGCGGCTTCCTGTGCGAGGTCGAGAAGGTCGATCTGGACGATCTCAAAGCCAAGTATCCCGAAGCCTTCGCCCGGAAGTTCCACCCGACTGCGGGCCCTTACGTCGAAGGCTTCATGGAATAGAACGGCTGCGAGAGGTAGTGTTGAGCTGCTAACTATGGAGGCGCCTAAATGGGCAAAGTGATGGTCATAGATCTCGCCATCTGTAACGGATGTCACAACTGCCAGATCTCCTGTAAAGACGAGCACGTGGGCAACGACTGGTCACCCATCGCCAAACCCCAGCCGGATACGGGCCAGTTCTGGAACAAGGTCATAAACCTGGAGCGGGGCACGGTGCCCAAGGTGAAGGTCACCTACCACCACTCCATCTGCCAGCACTGCGAGGAGGCCCCCTGCATCAGAGCCTGTCCCCAGCAAGCCATCTACCGGAGAGACGACGGCATCGTCATCATCGACCCGGTGAAGTGCCGGGGGAACCAGCTCTGCCTAGAAGCCTGCCCCTATGAGGGAGTCATCCACTTTAACGACGACTTGAACATCGCCCAGAAGTGCACCTTCTGCGCTCATCTCCTAGACAAAGGTTGGACGGAGACCCGCTGCTCCGATGCCTGTCCCACCGGAGCCTTCACCTTCGGGGAGGAAGAAGAGTTGAAAGAGCAGATCGCGCGGGCCGAGCTCCTCAAACCGCTGCTTGCCACCCGGCCCCGAGTCTACTATCTGAACCTGCCTAAGAAGTGGATTGCGGGGGCGCTTTACGACCCGGAGGCAGACGAGTGCACCGAAGGGGCCACCGTCACCGCCCAGAACACCCAGACCGGCGAGACCCTTACCGCCACCACCGACCACTACGGCGACTTCTGGCTGAAGGACCTTGCCGACGGCACCTACACCCTTCTTATCGAGAAGGAGGGCTATCTCACCCAGAAGCTGGGTCCCATCGACGCCACCAAGAAGGACCAGAACCTGGGTGACATTGCGTTGTGGAAGGGGTAGGCGCAGAAGTCACACGGCTCCGGCAAGCTCGGTGGATGTGCTCGTGGCCTCCCCCACCATGCCGGGGCGGAGGTACTTCGGGGCCTCCGCTCAGCGCCAGCCAGATACCGTCCAGGTAGAGCCCTTGTGTCTCTCTGGAATGGAAGGGAGCCGTCATGTCGGAACCTGTCGCATCGCCCGTCCAAGAGGCAAATGCTGTGGAGCTCACTCGTTGGCCGATCGTGTTGCGATCGATACGGACCACTAGCGACGTCGAGTTCTCGGGATGCGGACTGACGCCTCTCGTCTTCGCGAGCACCTCCTCTCGCACCGCCCGACCTCTTGCGGCCACCCGTGGCTTGACGGCTCCCTGGTCTCCTGTATGGTATGTGCTAGGGGTTTGCACGAGAATCTGCGCGATTCCATAGGGGGCATCATGCCGGAGATCGATTTCTCGAAGTACAAGGACGTCCCCACGATCGGCTTCCAACCCTTCGGCAACAGCATCATGGATGTCAGTTCGCATCCGCCATGGGACATACCGGAGAAGGTAGGCATCGTGGCCGCCCCCACGGGGGCGTTCATCACCAAAGACCAGAACCCGAATCAGCCTTACACGGTCGACGAGATCTTCCGTGAGTCGGTCGGATGCGTTGAGGCGGGCGCGTGTTCGGTGCACGTGCACGTGCGCGAGGCCAACGGCTTCCCCTCGGGCGACCGCGATCTTACAGAGCAGATCGTGAAAGGTCTGCGCCAGAAGTTTGGCGGGAGCGTGCACATCGATGGCGAGGCGCTTTTCGGGCACAACTTCGAAGAGACCATGGAGCCCATCGTCCAAGGATTCTACGAGTCGGCCGCCGTCAACTGCCATGCCGACTTCATGGGAGACACCCTCTCCTACCTCGGGCCCGAATCGTGTCGCGCCACGACCGAAGTGCTCCAGGCCTACGGCAAGAAGCCCCTCCTTGCGGTCTACAACCCCGGAGATATCGACAACACCTATCGCTGGCTCATCCAACCCGACATCGTGATGCCGCCCTACGCCTGGATCATCGTGGCCGGCATGCCCGGCGGCGCGCCCATGTGGGACCCGATGTCGATGACCGAGACCCTCGTCTACATGCTGCGGCGCATCCGCGACGTCGACCCGGCCAAACAGCCGGCGGTCACCGTCTGCGCCTGCGGACGGGCTTCGTCCTACCTGACGGCCCTTTCCATCATTCTTGGCTGTAACGTCCGGGTGGGCAAAGAGGACACCATGTACCGTATGCCCCACCGCAACGACCCCCTGATCTCCAGCCAAGTGGTCGTCGAAGAGACGGTCGCGCTGGCCAGATTGCTCGGCCGGGAGCCCATGACCGGCCCGGAGTACCGGGAATCCCTGGGCATGGCGGCCTACGAGGGGAGCTGACGGCCGCCGCACGCTTGAGCCTCGTGAAGATCACCAAGGGAACGGGACCGGAACCGAGAGGAGATCGTGCCGTGACAGCCTTCATGAACAAACCGTCCGAGCGCAGACTGGTCGAGGCTCCGGCCCCCATCGAGAAGAGCCAGGTAGCCATTGCCGCCGCCGCCGACTATACGCAAGCCGAGCGCGCCATCAGGGAGGTCATCGACCTCTTGGGTGGGGCGGCAAGCTTCGCGAAGACGGGCGATGTGGTCCTCATCAAGCCCAACATGATCGCCGCCAGCAGGGCCGAGGAAGCCGAAGTGACCCACCCAGCGGTGATCGAGGCCGTCGTCCGGATCTTCAAGGAAACGGGGGCCACGGTCAAGCTCGGCGAGCAGACCGGCTGGCACGGCGATCCGGCCACCACCTTTGAGGTGACCGGGATGAACGCGGCCGCCCTCGCCGGGGGCGCCGACGAGATCTGCAACTGGGAGCACGAGGAGTACATCGACGTCGAAGTGCCCAACGGGCGCTTCATGAGCGTCGTCAAGCTGCCGAAATCGCTGATGGAGGCCGACGTCATCATCAGCCTTCCCAAGATGAAGACCAATGTCGTGCAGATGGCCAGCCTGGGCATCAAGAACTGGATGGGTGCCCTGCATAACAGCCAGCGCCCCTTCTTCCACAAGACGTCCATGGACATCGTCGCCATGGTCGATGTCCTCAAGGCGCTTGGTGACCGCCTCAAGCTCAACATTCTCGATGGGATCGCCGGGATGGACGGCGCGGGTCCTCATGCCGGACTGGTGACCTATCCCGGGGTCGTGGTGGCGTCGCGCGACGTCGTCGCCTTCGACGCGGTTGGCTGCGCCATCATGGACATCCACCCCTACGAAGCCCCGGCGACGCAAGCCGCGATGAAAGATGGTCTGGGAACCGGCGATCTGCGCGAGATCGAGGTACTCGGCAAGACCATCGAGGAGGTCCGTCATCCCTTCCGGCGCCCGGTGGTACAGGTGGTCAACCGGTATCCGAACGTGATGGAGTTCTTCGGGGGAGTCTGCTCCGGGCCCTGCCTGCATGCCGTCAACGGTCTGCCCCCGCACGTGGACCCCGAGAAACGGTACGCGATCGTGATCGGCGCCCGCGCCATGATCGGCCAAGACCTCTCCACGTTCGACGAGGTGTGGCTCGTCGGCATGTGCGCCTCCAGCCCTTCGCACCAACTACCGGGCTTCAAAGATAGGCTGCAAGCCGCCAAGAAGGTCTTCAGCGTGAACTACTGCCCGGCACACAGCTACCACCTGCACTACTGGCAGGATCCCGACGTGACCGCATCGGGAGACGTCTATGCCGCCCCCATGGTTCTCATGGTCGACCTGGTCACCTTCAGCCAGGTGCCGGACGTCACCGACGAGGCGAAGCTCGAAGAGGCGATTGCGCGTAAGGAAGGGCGCATGAGCCTGGACGAGGCCATGGGCAACTACGCCGCTTACATTGGCGAAGACGCCGCCAAATCGATGAGACCAACTTCGTGGAAGGCGCAGTCAATCGCCGCGCTGGGGCATGCCGACACCGTGTGGCCGGCGCCCGACCGGGGCTGACTCGCCGGCCTACCCTCAGGTCGACCCAGCCTTGATGATGCTGCGAGCAGGGGCGCGAGCTGCTGGCCGCTCGAGCCATCGCACCGGGGGGTGACTATCCAGTTAGCGCTGGCTGGATCGTAGGTTGACGTCCACTGAGGCGGATCCGCCGAAGACTGCGACGCACCATCATGCCATAGTGTTCTGCTTTGCCAGTCTCTCGGAGGTTGGTCATCGCTCCCCCTGCCCGCCCCTGCTCATTTCACCCAAGAATCCCACGGTTGCAGAGCCCTGTGTGCCAGATCTCGGCGGCGCTCCAAGAGCCGTCCGCCCGAGTGCCATACTGGAGTCGAACGCCGATGAAGAGATCAAGCCAGAAATAGTCGAGTTCCGTATGGGCTTCCAAGGCTCGTGCCAACTCGCTTAGCTTGGTACAGCTGTTCAACGGCGCAAGCGTGTCGCCCCGCTGTTCTCTGGCACGAAGATGAACATCCCCGGCCTTGATTTCGAACTTTCTAGAGTATGGGAGTGTCGCGTGGGCCATGCTCGCTGGGCTACAAGCCGGGTCGCCGGCAACACCATTCGCAGATAATGTCGGTCAAGGTCGCCTCGACCATGATCAAGATGGCATGGTTTAGGCCCCCGACGCGACGCCGCTTCTACGAGGCCCCTTCGGGTCGCGGGGCGTCAGCCAACCAATAGGGAGTCTTGGCGGGAATAACCCAGCGACTCCACCTCGGGGATCGGGCACGTCGCCGAGGTAGCGGGGGATGATGTGGACGTGGGCGTGGTGGATCGTCCGCCCCGCGGCTGGCCCCGCGTGGTGTCAGGCCGTTCGTTGATGAAATGTGGATGCGACAGCCTTCGAGGGGCTCGCCCAAGGTAAACCCCAAACAAAAAGCCCCGCAAAACGTGACTTTCTAGGTGCGCCTGGCGCGACTCGAACGCGCGACCTTTGGTTTCGTAGACCAACGCTCTATCCAACTGAGCTACAGGCGCACACTGGCGGAGAAGGAGGGATTCGAACCCTCGAAAGGAGAATTCACTCCTTCACTCGCTTAGCAGGCGAGCGCCTTCAGCCTCTCGGCCACTTCTCCGGGCAAGACGGCGAGGCCCGCCGCCTCGGCGAGCGCTAATTCTAGCAGAGCCGTCATGGCACGTCACCGACGTCGCCCACCTCCGCTGGCGCCGGTGGCCCCGCGGTGCCGGGTCGCCAAGGACGCTGCCCCGGGCTGGCGAGGAGTCTGACCGGGATGCAGGGTCTCTCGTAGCCCGTGCATGGTACAGGCGGCCCCCGGGTACGTATCTCGACACCAGGCTGGAAGCGCCCGGCGGCGACGCCGCCCCGGCGAAAGGTATCGCTCGAGACAGGGGAGGTTGCGATGAAGATCAGCGCCAGAAACGTGCTCAAAGGCACGATAAAGAGCGTGACGCACGGAGCGGTGAACTCCGAGATCGTCCTTGAATTGCCAGGTGGAGCTCGAGCTGGTGTCGATCATCACCAAGCACTCCGCGGAAGATCTGAAGTTAGCGGTGGGCTCCGAGGCCTACGCGGTGGTCAAGGCCAGCAACGTGATGATCGCGGTCGACTGAGTCAAGCCGACATCCACGCGCGAGGGGCGGTCCTTGGGCCGCTCCTTTCTTTCTCGCAGGAATTCAGGCTGGTAGCGCGCGAATCATGCTGCAGGAGGATAACCGACCGGCCTAGGAGGGCACGATGGCGGGGGTGGTACGGATAATGAAGTTCCTCATGGTAGTGGTCGTCCTGGTCGCAGGGGCGCTGGCCTTCTGGCGCTGGCGCGAACCGGTCAAACGGACCTGGGATTCTTTCGGGGGCATGGACGGGATCATGGACTCGGCCGATCGTTTCATGGAGACCGCAAGACCGGTCAAGGATTTGGTCACCCAGGTCGCACACCTGAAGTAGAGGGTTCTGCTAACACACCTCGGTAGACGTCCGGGCATTGGCTCTCCGGCGCTGGACCCACTTCTCCACCTCTACGATCACGTGGATCGCCAACCCGGCAGCCAGGATCCATCCCCATGACTCGAGCGAGATCGGGGCGCTCTCGAAGAGCCGGTTCATCGCGGGGACGTAGGTGAAGAGCAGTTGCAGGGCCAGCATGAGGCCGGCCCCACCCAAGAGGAAGTGGTTGGTCCTCAGGCTGGAGCGCCAAGACGGTAGCGTCAGCGACCGGCAGTTGAACAGGTAGAACAGCTCCCCGAAGACGAACACGTTGACCGCCACGGTGCGGGCCTCGGCTACGGTGTGCCCGGTCTGTTGCGCGTATTCGAAGAGACCGAAGGCTCCGGCCAGCAGAAGCACCCCGACAAGGACGATGCGGCGGATCAGCACCCCTGTGAGGATAGGCGCCTTCGGGGCCCGGGGCGGCCGGAGCATGATGCCGTCTTCCTTCGGCTCGAAGGCCAGCACAAGTCCCAGCAGGACCGCCGTGGTCATGTTGATCCAGAGTATCTGCACCGGCAGGATCGGCAGAGCCACCCCCGCCACGATGGCCGCCAAGATGACCAGACCTTCGCCCAGGTTGGTAGGCAGGGTCCACGTGATGAACTTGGTGAGGTTGTCGAACACCCCACGGCCTTCCTCGACGGCAGCCTCGATAGACGCGAAGTTGTCGTCGGTCAAGACCATGTCGGCCGCTTCTTTGGCCACCTCCGTGCCGGTGATGCCCATGGCTACCCCGATGTCCGATTGCCGCAAGGCGGGGGCGTCGTTCACGCCGTCGCCGGTCATGGCCACCACGTGACCCCGGCTCTGCAGGGCGTTCACCAGACGTAGCTTCTGCTCGGGGGTGACGCGGGCGAACACGGTGGTCTCCTCGGCCGCGTCGACCAGATCGGCGTCGCCGATCGCCTCCAGTTGCGTCCCCGTGAGCGGCTGCATGTCGGCGATCGCGGTGCAGCCCGGCTTGCGCAGGTCCAACTGATAGGCGATGGCTGCGGCGGTGAGCGCGTGGTCACCGGTGATCATCTTCACCTGGACCCCGGCGGCATGGCAGGCCTTGATGGCCGCCATGGCCTCCGCCCGCGGCGGGTCGATCATGCCCTGCAGGCCCAGGAAGACCAGACCGGCCTCCACTTCCTCGTGCGTTATCTCATCGGTGCCGGAGGGGAGATCCTTGCGCGCAAAAGCCAGTACGCGGAGTCCCTCGGAGGCCATGGCGGCGGCTGCCTGCTCCGCGCGCTCCGCGTCCAGCGGCCCCGCTGAGCCGTCCTCCATCAGCTCCTCGGAGCACCGGGCAAGCACCTTCTCCACCGCTCCCTTGACGAAGGCCATCCGGCCGTTCGTCTCGGCCCGATGCAGCGTGGCCATGTACTGGTGCTCGGATTCGAACGGCACGGTGTCCAATCGAGGGAGCTCATGGGTCAGGCCCTCGTGATGCAGGCCGGCTTTAGCGGCCGAGACGATCAGGGCACCCTCGGTGGGGTCGCCGTTGACGTGCCAGTGTCCGTCTTCGAAGAAGATGGAACTGTCGTTGCAGAGAGACCCGGCGCGAAGGGCCTCGACGAGCGCCGGGGACGCGCCCGGTCCTCCGTGCTGGGCACTCGCGACCGGGTGCCCCTCCGCATCGGTGATGGAGCCCTCGGGGGCGTAGCCGCCGCCGGTGACTTTGTAGACGTGGCCTCCCGCGGCGACCTCCTGCACGGTCATCTGGTTCTCGGTCAGGGTGCCGGTCTTGTCGGAGCAGATGACCGTCGTGCTCCCCAGCGTCTCCACGGCAGGGAGCTTGCGGATGATCGCCCGGCGCCGCGCCATCCTCGACACGCCGATGGCCAGCGTGATGGTCACCGCGGCCGGCAGGCCTTCGGGGATCGCTCCCACTGCCAGCGCGACCGCCGCGAGGAACATGTCTACCAGCGGCTCTCCGCGCAGCAGCCCGATGATGACAGTCAGCACCGCAAGACCGAGGATGATGTACAGGAGGATCCGGCTGAACTCAGCGATCTTGCGGGTGAGAGGCGTCTGGAGCTCGTGGGCCTCGGAGATCAGGTTGGAGATCCTGCCTACCTCGGTGGAATCGCCGGTCGTCACCACCACGCCGGCTCCTTGTCCCGCCGTGGCCAGGGTCGAGGCGTAGGCCATGTTGACGCGATCGGCGAGGACGGTGTCCTCGGGCAGCGGCTCGATGCTCTTCTCGACGGGAAGAGACTCGCCGGTCAGCGCCGACTCGTCCACCCGGAGGTCGCGGGAGTATGTCAGCCGCATGTCGGCCGGTATCTTGTCGCCGGACTGCAGTATCACCACGTCGCCCGGCACGAGTTCCTCGGCCGAGAGGCGTATCCGCTGGTCGTCACGCACCACGGTGGCCTCCGTGGTCATAGTGCGTGAGAGGGCCTCGATCGCCTTGACGGCTTTGGCTTCCTGCAGGTAACCGATGATGGCGTTGATGATCACCACCCCGAAGATGACTCCTGCGTCGACCCACTCGCCCAAGACAGCGGTGACGGTTCCGGCCACGATCAAGATGATGACCAGGGGTTGATTGAATTGGGCCAACGCCCGGCGGAAGGAACTCACGCCCCTCTGAGGGGTGATGGTATTGCGCCCGTAGTGGGCCAAGCGCGCCTGGACCTCAGAGGTGGTCAGGCCCTCATCCAGGTCGGTGGCCAGTAAGCCTAGGGTCTCGTCGGTTGTCAGCCGGTGCCACTGCTGGTCCGGCCGTGGCTGGGGCCCAGGCATCTGATATCCGTGCGTGCTGGTTTTCGGAGTTCCACGCGCCACGGGCAGGCGCGTCTATATGCCGGCCGGCAGATCTCCGGCAAGCAGAGCCCCTACAAGAGGCTCTGGGTCAGCCCTCGGTCAGCACTCTTCGCGGTCGTCTCGGTCGTCGCCGCGGTATCGGCGGCGGTCTCGGCGGCGGTCTCGGCAGCAGTCGCCGTGGCGGTCTCCGCCGTAGTCGCGGTGGTGGCGGCCGTCGTGGCGGTAGCCGTCGCGGCTGCAGTCTCGGCGGTGGTCGTCGGCTCGGCCGTCACATCCTCTTTGATGGCCGACTGCACGTCGTCCTTGGTCTCCTTGAGACCTTTCCTGAACCCGGTGATAGAGCGACCAAGCGACGAGCCGAGATCCGGCAGTTTCTTGGGCCCGAAGATAAGCAGGGCCAGAACGAGAACGATCGCGATCTCCCACGGTCCGATCCAACTAGGCATACAAACACTCTCCTCGTGAGCACTTCCGAAGTCGGAGGTGACGTATTATCGCACGGCTTGGAGAAGTCCGTCATAAGAGGAACCTGACCGTTCTGACTGTTGGAGCGCGTCGTGCGTTCCTTCGGCCTGCCTCTTTGGAGGGCTCAGAACGAGTCTTTGAGCCGGCGGCGGATATCGGCCGTGGTCACGGGATCACCTAGGTTCCATCCGCTCTCTCCCTCGGTCGCTGTCGGCTGCCCATGTCCAGTTATCTCAAATGCGGGGCGCTGTTCGAAGAAGCGGCGCGTCCCCTCGGGGAGGAAGCGCGTGAGTTGGGCATAGCCGTGCACGTCGCTGAAGCTCCGGGGATAGGTGTAGTACCTCAAGGGATAGCAGACGTAGAGCCAATCCTTCGCTCGGGTGAGAGCTACATAGAACAACCGGCGCTCTTCCTCGATCTCTTCCAACTTGCCGGTCGCCATGTCGGAGGGGATGTTGCCGTCGGCGGCGTGGATCACGAACACCACGTCCCACTCCAGTCCCTTGGCCGAATGCATGGTGCTGAGGATGAGGAAGTCTTCGTCCAGCAAAGGGGGTCCGGCAAGATCCTCGGTGTAGGTGGGCGGGTCGAGGGCGATCTCGGCGAGGAAACGGGCCCGGTCGGGGAAGCGGGCGGCCAGCCACTCGAGTTGCTCGAGATCCATGAGGCGGGCGCGGGCATTGTCGTAAAGACGTTCCAGAAGCGGCGCATAGAAGAGCCTGATCCGCTTTATCTGGGAGGCGAGATCACCAGGCTCGCGACTCCCGATGCCGGCCATGAGCGACACGAGCGCGTCCCATACGCCGGCGGTCGCGGGCGACGGGGCGGGGTGAGAGGCCCAGGCGGCGAACCCGGCCTGGACCGGTCCGGCGGCGTCTCCTGAGGAGGCCACCCGTCCGGGAGGCGGGTGTGCCTCCCGGACGGGCCTCGTCTGTCGCGGCCCCACCCGCCAGGCGGTCGAGGAGTGCGCTGGCCTTCTTGGGTCCCACCCCGGGCAGCAGCATGAGCACGCGAGTGCCGGCCATGCGGTCCCGAGGGTTCTCGGCCAGACGGAGGAAGGCCATGAGGTCCTTCACGTGTGCGGTCTCTACGAAACGCAGCCCCCCGTACTTGCGGAAGGGGATGTTGCGCCGGGTCAGCTCCAACTCGAGCGCCAGACTGTGATGGGAGGCGCGGAAGAGGACCGCCTGACGCCGAAGGGCCAGGCCCGCCTCCCGGTGCTCCAGCACCTGACGGATGACCGCTTCGGTCTGCTCGTCCTCGTCTTCGCAGGAGAGCAGTTGCGGCTTGGCGCCATCGGCCCTGCGGGACCACAGGTTCTTGGGATGCCGTTCGGCCGCTCCCGCGATCACGTCGTTGGTGGCGTCAAGGATGGCCTGCGTGCTGCGGTAGTTCTGCTCCAGGGTGACGACGTGGGTCCCCGGGAACTCTTTGGGGAAGTCGAGGATGTTCCGCACGGTGGCTGCCCGGAACGAGTAGATGGCCTGGGCGTCGTCGCCGACGGCGGTGAGGTTCTTGCCTCCGGGGCAGAGCATCTGCAGGATCTCGGCCTGAAGTCGGTTTGTGTCCTGGTATTCGTCGACCAGGACGCAGTCGAACCGGCTGCGAATGGCACGGGCCGCCCGGGAGTCGGTCAGCAGACCATGCCAGAAGAGCAGTAGGTCGTCATAGTCGAGCACGCTCTGAGCACCCTTGTGGTCGACGTAGGCGGCGAAGAGGCGGCGGAGGTCTTCGGTCTCGTCCTTGCACCAGGGGAAGTGCGTCTCGACCACCTCTTCCACGGGCTCGCGCGCGTTCACGCAACGGCTGTAGATGTCCATGCAGGTGCCCTTGAGAGGGAAGCGACGGTCGTTCTTGGAGAGGCCAAGCTCGGTGCGAAGGATCCCCATGAGGTCTTCGGCGTCGGCTCGGTCGAGGATGGTGAAGGAGGGGTCGAGGCCGATCGCCCGCCCATGCAGGCGGAGCAGGCGGGTGGCGGTGGCATGGAAGGTGCCACCCCAGACCTTGCCCGTAGCCGCCGAGCGGGGCGCTCCGGGCTCTTGAGGCGCGGCGGGCGCGGCGGGGGCTTCGGGCTCATGGGACCTGACGGGCTCGTAGGACGTCCCGGCGTGACGGCTCTCGGTCTCCAGCCGCCGCAGGATGCCGTCCACTCGTCGGAGCATCTCGGCGGCGGCGCGCCGGGTGAAAGTGAGCAGGAGGACTCGTCCCGGGTCGGTGCCCGTGGCTATCTGGTACGCGACGCGATGGGCCAGGGTAGCCGTCTTGCCCGTGCCGGCCCCAGCCACGATCAGCAGTGGGTCGCTGCCGTGCAGCACCGCCGAGCGCTGTTCCTCGTTCAGTTCGGCGAGGACGGTCGCGATAGGGGTCCCGATGAAAGTCTCATCCACTATGCGTTGCTGCCTCCCCTCTGCCCTTGGGCCGCGCGTGTGAGAAGCATACAGCTCCGGGCGGACGGAAGAGCCGGTCGAGAGAGGTGAATGTCCGCATAGGATATAGCCTCGACCGGGGATGGTGCGTCCGCTTCGGCTGCCGGACGCGGTCAGATGAGCGGCAGCCTCAGCTCGAATCGTGACCCCTGGGGAGAGCTCTCCACCGCGACCACACCGCCATGGATGTCCATGGTGGCCTTGACTATGGCCAGCCCCAGTCCGCTCCCCGGGTAGGCCGCCGCGTTCCGGCTTCGATGGAAGCGGGAGAACAGGTCGTCTCTGTCTGCCGCCGGGATGCCGATCCCCGTGTCCTTGACCCACACCACCGCGGTCCGTTCCTGGGCCTGGGCGCCGACCACCACTGATCCCCCGGCGGGAGTGAACTTGAGGGCGTTGTCGACCAGGTTACCCAAAGCGGTCCGCAGTCCCTCCGCGTGGCCCACGACCCGCAGTTCTCCGTCGGGGAGGTCCAGCGCGAAGTCGAGACCGGCCTGCTCCGCCCGGGAGGCGGCGGAACCAGCCACTTGCCGCGCCACGGATACCAGGTCGGTCGGCTCCATGGACGCAGGCATGGTGCCCGCGTCGAGCCGCGATAGGAGCAGGAGATCGGTGGACAGCCGGTCGATCCGCTCCGCCTGGCGCATGGCCCGGGCTATCAGCCGGCTTCGTTCGGTCTGGTCATCCTGGTTCTGCGCCAACTCCAGGTCGGCCTCCAGAGCGGTCAGCGGCGTGCCCAGCTCGTGGGCGGCGTCGGCCACGAATCGTCCGGAGAGCTGAGACCGTGTGCTGCATCTTGTCTGCCATCGCGTTGAACGAGCCGGCCAGGCTGCCGATCTCGTCGGCGCGGTCCACCTCGGTCCTCACGGTGAGATCGCCGTGGGCCATGCCGTCGCTGGCCGCGGTCATCGCCAGCAAAGGGCGGGTCAGACGCCTGCTCATCAGCCAGCCGACCACGGCTGCGAGCAGCACCGCCCCGACGCCCGCAAGCAGCCAGGCGATGAGCGCGCTCTTCAAGGCGGTGGAGCTGTACGCGGGCCCCTCCGATAGCCGTACGATCGCCACGGCCTGCCCGCCCTCGGTCAACTGGGTCTCGACGACGCGGTCGGAGCGCTGACCTTCTCCCGATCGTCCACCACCGAGGAGTCCCTGCCCCATAGGGCTGGGAAGTCCGTGCCTGTCCTGTCCTTGGTCCTGCTCCGACCGAGTCGTCGTCTTCGTCCTCGACGTCAGAGCTCTCGGCCTCCCCGTCGTCCAGGCTCGCCACGATGCCGGTGGCATCGATGCTCTCGACGGGACCGGAATCGACCAGCAGGGTCCCGTCAGGAGCGAAGACTCGTATCCGCAGCTGTGTGGACAGAGCTACAGCCTGCACCTGCCGCTGGGCCTCGGCGGTCTTGGTCGCATTCACCCCACCCGGGTTCGCGCCCCCCGCGGCCGATATCTCGTCGGCCACCGCGGTCCAGTCCACCTTCGCCAGGTCTTGCGCGGCTTGGTCGGCCCCGGCCTTCAGGTATGAGGTCTCCGACCGCGAGTAATAGTTGCCGAGGAGCGGCACCAGTATCGCCCCCAGCACGAGCATGGTGAGCAGCGCCACCCCTGCGAAGCCGATCGGCAGCTTGGTCTTCAGAGACATCCGGCCCACGCGGCCCCGGAGACGGCGCAGGACGTTCATGCGGAGGCCGCCAGCCGGTAGCCGAGGCCGGGCACGGTCAGCACAAGACGGGGATTGCTTGGGTCGAGTTCGATCTTCTCGCGCAATCGCCTGATGTGGACGTTGACGGTCTTGTCGTCGTAGTAGTCGGCGGAATGACCCCATACCTGCTCCATCAACTGGCCGCGGCTGAACACCTGGCCCGGGTGTTGAGCCAGGAACACGAGCAGCCGGAACTCCGTGGGGGTGAGATTGATGCGTTTCTCTCCGCGGGTGACCTGGGCGCTCGCGCGGTCGATCACCAGGTCGGACACGAAGAGCAGGTCGGCCTCCGCCGTAGACAACTCCCCGTAAGCCCGCCGGAGCAGCGCGCGGACGCGCGCCACCAGCTCGCGCAGCTTGTAAGGCTTGGTGAGATAGTCGTCGGCCCCCATCTCCAGGCCCAGGACCTTGTCGACTTCCGAACCCTGGACGGTGAGGATGAGCACCGGCTGGCGTAGGCCCAGGCGGCGCATCTCGCGACAGACGTCGAAGCCCGAGCCATCGGGGAGGCGGACGTCGAGAACCACCAGGTGGGGGTTCTTGTCCCGAGCGTAGGCGATGCCCGTCGTCCCGGTCGATTCCCAATGCACGCCGTAGCCCTCCTGCCCCAGACCTTCGGTGAGACTCTCGGCGATGGCCGGATCGTCTTCGATCAGGAGGATAGTGGTCTCTGTTTTGATGTCGTTCTTGTCGTCGCTGAGCATGCTCGCGAGGTTACCACGGCTCTCCGGGCCCAGTTGACCCGAGGACCCGGCCGGGCTCCGGGGAGCCCGGCCGGGCGGACGAGGAAGGCTGGAGGGTCGGGTTGGTCCTATCTAGCTGATGCTGCTGGAGGTTGAGCCGCTCGAGGGGGAGGTGGAACCGGAGCCATCGCGGTCCGGACCGGAGCCGTCGCAGTCGCGGTCGCCGCCGCGCGGGCCGCCCATACGCCCTTCCTCGGTCTTCACCACTTTGAAGGACTCGTCCAGATACACCGTCACCATGGTGCCGTCGGCCTTCTTCACATGCACTTCATACTTGGCGTTGCCGTCGGCGTCGGTCTCGGCCCTTACGACGGTGGCATCAGTGCCCACCTCGGCGAGCGCGGCCGCTTGGGCTTGGGTGAGGGCGTCGCCGGTCAGGGCCGTCTCGTCGCTGCGCTGACCGCCGCCGCCGCGGCCGGCCCCCTTGCCGATCCCCGTGCCGTCGCACTCGCCTGGCGAGGCCGCGGCGTTGGTCCCGGTGGTCGAGGTGGCGGTGGTGGACGAGGTGGCGGTGTTGGACGAGATGGCGGTGGTGGACGACCCGGTGGCGGCGAAGGCGGCCGACCCGATCGCGAGCGTAAAGACAAGCGCGCCTACCGGCACCACCCATTTCCTCTTGAGAAACTGCTTCACTAACGGTTCTCCTTTCAGTGACTGCACTGGTATCGGGTCTCCCGATCGCCCCAGTATCCTGGAGCCGAAATGTGCCGGGATTAGCGTCCGGATACGGTTTCGTAACCGGCGGAATATAATCGGGGTGCAGGAAGCCTTCGCTACCGAGACTGGGTCACGGTTGGTGGGGCCACGACGGGCAACGACGGGAAGGGCCACGATGGGAACCGCGGCTTCTAGAGCAGACGGGGCAAGGCACGATGTGCCATTCGTCCTCCTCGGGGCTGGACTGTTCGCAGCCGCCTGTACGTTGACTTACTTGCGGTGGATCCGGCCCTGGCACCTGGGGTGGGGCGCTGCTCTTCGATCTGGGCGATTTCGTCATGATGCGCAAGATGTTCCTTGGCATCAAACAACGGGCTGAGCGCTGGGCGGTCTTCAGCGAAGGAGGGGATCTTCTGTGAAAATGATCTGGAAAGGCGCCATCTCCTTCGGACTCATCACCATCCCGGTGCGTTTGTACCCGGCCGTGCAGGAGAAGACCGTCGCTTTCCACCAACTCCACGACAAGGACGGCGGCCGCATCTTCTACACACGCGTGTGCTCCCTGTGCGGGGAAGAGATCCCCTACGATCACATCGTCCGCGGGTTCGAATACGAAAAAGGACGATATGTCTCTCTCACCGACGACGACCTCATGGCTGTGCGGGCCCGCTCGTCGCGTACCATCGACCTGGTCCAGTTTGTCGATCTGGCGGCCGTCGACCCGGTCTACTTCCAGAAGCCCTACTATCTGGAGCCGGACGAACTGGGGCTCAAGCCCTATCAGCTCCTGCGCCGGGCCATGGAGGACGCGGGCAAAGTGGCGGTGGGCAAGCTGGCCCTCCATGCCAAGGAGCATCTGGTGACGCTTCGTCCGTACGCCGGGATGCTCGTACTGGAGACCATGAACTGGCCGGACGAGATCCGCGAAGCCGCCTTCCCCATCCTGGACGCGGAGCCGGGCATCCGCCCGCAGGAATTGGAGATGGCCGTCAGCCTGGTCGACCAACTGTCAGCGGAGTGGCATCCGGAGGAGTTCCGCGACGAATACCGAGAAGCGCTGCTCGCGCTGATCGAGGAGAAGGTGGCGGGGTTGCCGGTGGAGGCCCCGGCTGAGGAGCAGGCGCCGGCCGCAGGCCGGCCCGGCGAAGTGGTGGACTTCATGGCCGCGCTGCAGGCGAGCATCGAGGCGGCCAAGAAGCGGGCGGCCGGCGCGAGTTGACGAGCCGCGGCCGGCGCCGCGCAAGTGGGGACCCTCAACTACCTTCCCAGACGTCGATGATCCCCGTGATGGTCGATTCGATCAAGACCCGCACCCTTTCCATCTCTTCCTCGCCGCTGTAACGGGTGCGGGGCCAGAAGAATCCCTTGAGCCCGTCACCGCGGTTGCGCGGGACCACATGGACGTGCAGATGGGGCACGCTTTGGCTGATCCGGTTGTTCATGGCCACGAACGTGCCCTGTGCCTCCATGGCTGCCTCGACGGCGCGGGTGACCAGTTGCACCTCGGCGAAGAAGGGGCCGAGTAGATCCGGGGGCATGACGGCCAGGGTCTCGATGTGGCGCCGCGGGAGCACCAGGCAGTGCCCCGGGAAGAGCGGCCGGTGGTCGAGGAACGCGAACGCCACCTCGCTCTCGTAGACCACGGGGGTGGCTACCTCGCCCTGGATCATTCTGCAAAAAAGGCAGGTGTCCGGCATCGTCGCGGGACCTCGGACATTCTCGAGCCAAGAAGCATCTGGCGATCTCACGCACTCGGCGCCCCGACACGCCCAGTATACTGAGCCGAGCGTGCGCAGGATGAGCTCCATGTCCTCACCCACGGTGTCGGTCCGATAGCCGCCCAGCTCCGCAAGTGTCGTCCGCCGCGGTCTGGGGGGTCTTAGCGTCCGGCCTCCCGGGCCAGGCGCAGCGCCTCGATGAGAGCCGGTCCTTTCGGGCGTTCGAGCTGGTCCAAGGTGCAATCGCGGGGATCCTTGTCCGGCCGCCACCGCTCAAAGCGGGTGGCGTGGCGGAAGCGGTCGCCGGTCAGTTGGTCGTAGCTCACCTCGATCACCAGGACCGGCCTCACAGGCACGAAATCCAGGTCTTTCTCGCCCGTCCAGCGGCTGACGGCGCCGGGTCGGCGAGCGTGCTCCCCGAAGCCGGCGGCGGAAGGGTCGCCGGGCCCGGGCTGGAGAGGTCGTAGCGCATCCAGCAGCACCGCGGCCTGGGCCTCGCTGAACGACGAGCAGTGGCCGATGAAGTGCAGTTCACCCTCCGGGTTGTAAAGACCGAGGAGAATGGAGCCGACCCGCTTTCCATCCTTGTGTAGCCGGTAGCCGCCCACCACGCAGTCCACGGTGCGACGATGCTTGACCTTGATCATCTCCCGGGTGCCCTCCGCGTACGGGCGGTCGAGAGCCTTGGCCACGATGCCATCGAACCCGGCCGGCTCGAAGTCGTGGAACCACCGACGGGCGAGTGCGACATCGGTGGTGCTGGGCGAGAGGAGCCAGGGGGGACGGGGGCCGGCGCCGGTCGTGCTCTCAGCTTCCGAACCGGCCTCCGGGCCGGCGGCGGCGCCGAGGATCGTCGCCAAGCCCTCCAGCTTGGCGCGGCGTTCTCGGAATGGCCGCGAGCGGAGATCCTCGCCCTGGAAGGCGAGCAGGTCGAAAAGCGCCAGGTGGGCCGGGGTCTCCTCCGCCAGCCTTTTGACGCGGCTCTCAGCCGGATGGATGCGGTTCTGCAGGGCATCGAAATCCAGCTTGCCGTCGATAATGACTACAACCTCGCCGTCGGCCACAGTCCCAGCGGGGAGGCAGGCGAGGGCAGGCTCCAACTCGGGGAAGTAGCGGAGCAGCGGCCTAGCGTTGCGGCTGTCGAGGCGGGGACCACCAGGACCACCGGGCCCTTGGGCACCGCCGTGGGCACCACTCCACATGACCACTCGAAAACCGTCCCACTTGGGCTCGTACGCCCAGCCCGGAGGCGGAGGTAGCTCGTCGGCTACCTCCGCCTCCATCGGCGTGATGGGCGGGGGAAAGGGCCAGTCAGCCGGCATCGGCAACCCGCGGCCGCAAAGTGAAATGGCTGTGCTGCACTTCCTGTCCTATCGCGAAAGCAGCCCCGTCTGCTCGGTCGACCTCACCCGGATGGCGACCTCGTTGGCGACCGGGCAGTTGTACTCGCAGATCCCACAGCCGATGCAGCGCTCGGGGATCACGTAGGGGAGCTTGACCTCCGCATGCCGGCCGGTGCCGGCGGCTTCACCCGAACCGCTGCCGGCGCCCTGGCCCTGGCCGGCGCCCTGGTCCTGGCCGCCGCCGCTCCCGGTTTCGAAGACTATCGCCTTCTCAGGAGTGGGGCAGAGCTCCTGGCACACCAGGCAGTCTCGTCCTTCGGCCCACGGTATGCAGGTGCTCCGGTCGATGTAGGCACGGCCGATCACCTTGAGCTGCTTCTCCTCCAGAGTGAGCTCCCGGATGGCCTGAGTGGGGCAGACCTTGCCGCATTCGTTGCAGCTCCATTCGCAGTAGCCGCGACGGAAGTCCATCTGGGGGGTGAAGAAACCCTCGATGCCGGCGTCGAAGACCGCCGGCTGGATGACGTTGGTGGGACAGCCCTTCATGCACTGCGCGCACCGAGCACAGGTGGCCATGAAGTCAAGCTCGCTGCGGGCTCCCGGTGGCCGGATGAGGTACGCGTTCCGCTGTATACGACCAAGCCCGGTGAAGAGGAAGAAGCTCCCGATGAAGGCTAGGCCCCCGGCCTTGAGCAGGGCGCGTCGGCTGGGGTCGTATTCGTGCTGCTTGCGGGGTCTCCGGCCCCAATGGATGGCTCCTCTGGAGCAGGCGTCGGCGCACTCCAGACCCAACTGGCAGCGGGAGCAGTCGGTGGAGGCACCGCCATCCCGGATGGCGTCCATGGGACAGTCGGCGACACAAGCTTCGCACGTGGTGCAGACACGCTCGTCGACCACGCGGCCGTAGACGGCGCCGCGACCGACCAGACCCAACAAGGCGCCGAGAGGGCAGAGATGGCGGCACCATAGACGGCGCTCTATGAACGAGATGGCAAGGGCGCCCACGAACATAGCCAGCATGAGCAGTTGCAGCTTGTAGGCGAGGCCGTTGGCGAAGACGAGGCGACCGGTCAGGATCTCGGTAGTCCCGTCGACCGCGTCTTGCAGCGGCGGGATCTCGTAGGCGACGTCACCCACCAGGCGCAACCCCCGGTCGACCGCGGGGTAGAGGAGGGTCGTCGCTGACCGGGTGAACAGGGAGAGCGGGTCGAACGCCAGGAAGACCGCGCTCCCGAACAGGATCAGGAACAGCACCACCACCAGCACGAACAGGGGCGTCCTGCGCAGGACCGCCCGCGCTCGCGGCCCCGGGTGGCGCTCGCGCCGCGGCCCGAACAGCTCCACCATGAACCCCATGGGACACACGTATCCGCAGAAGGCCCGGCCGAGGAACAACGGGCTCACCAGCACGGGGACGGCCAGCAGGAACTCCCACCGGATCACCCCGTTGACCACCGAATTGATGGCCAGGAGCGGGTCCGCCAGCAAGAAACTGCTGAGGAAGATGCTGCCCAGAGGCCAGAAGGTGAGAGTCAGAAGGACCAGCAAGAGGATAAGAAAGAGGATTTGAAAGACGCGCCTGTAGCGGTGCAGACCGCGAGAGCGGCCCTTGGCCCGGACCGGGGGGGCGTCGCTCGGACCGGGGCCGGGCGGTTCCGGGACCATCAGGCGGTGCCCTCGAAGATCGTGTACTTCGACAGGTCGATCTCGCCCAGACCACGAGCGGCCGCCTCGACAAGACTGGCCAGATCGGTGGGCTGCCAGCCCATGATCGTGGCGCCATAGGCGTCGACAGCCACTTGGCTCGTTCCCGCGACGACGGTCTTCGGCATGGCCACGTCGTCCAGGTTCCCTCCGGTGGGGCCGTTGCGGGTCAGTATGCGGTACGCGTCGAGGATCACCAGGTGCGGCTTGACCAGGGTGTTGACGTCGGTGATCTTCTGGGGGTAGTCGATGTGGATCTTCCCCCGGGAGTCGCCCATGACGCCCATGAGGTTCTTCATGGCCAGGGTCAGCCCGGCCATGCCGTGGGTCTTGCCGATGGGGACGTTGATCAGCGTGTCGGCTTCCAGAGCCTCCGTGACCAGCGGCCAGGAGTCGATGGCCACGCCCTCGGGGATGTCCACCCGGTCGAAATCGCGGTTGCTCAGGTACTTGAGCGTGCCGCCCGCCTCCGCAGTAGCCTGAGCCAGCCCCGATTCCTTGAAAGCCGCCCGCGCGCTGCTGGTGGGATAGTCGAGCACGGTGACCTTGTCTGCGCCGACTTCCAGGCACATGCGGATGATCGTGGAGAGGACGATCGGGTTGGTGGTGGTGGCGTACTCGGGCGGGCGACCGGTCAGGACGTTCGGCTTGACTACCACCTTGGCGCCATTCTTGACGAAGCGCTCCATGCCGCCCAGTCGGGCCATCGCGGCGCGCACGTTCTTGTCGGGGAAGTCACCGCGGATGACGGCCAGGTCGGGAGGGGCCGGGGCACCGGTGGTAGTGGTGGAGCCGGAGCCGGAGGTCCCTTCAGTAGGCGTGGGCCCAGCGGAAGTGGTCGTGGAGCTCGCGGCCTCGATAGAGGCGGAGGTGGTCGTTCCCTGCTCCGCATCGCTTGCCACCGTTAGACTGTCGTCGGCGACCGAGCCCTGGGAGTCCGACCAGCGGAGCGCGCGGCCGCAGCCGGAGACCGCCGGAGCGATCCCGGCCAACACCAGCCACCGGCCGGTGGAAAGGAGAAACGTCCTGCGATCCATCTGCCGCATGGCGGCAGTCTAACAGGTCGCAAGCTCGGGAGGCCACGCTGCCGACCAGCCGCGTCGGCTGCATGCCTGCGTCGCCTGCCCACCGGACCGACCGGTCGGCCGCGGGGTTGCTACACCGGTCGGCCGCGGGCTGCTACACCGGTCGGCGGCGGGGCCTCTACACCGCGTGGCCGCCGAGTCGCCCCTGCACGTGGTCGCCGAGGTTTCGGCGCCGGCTCCGATGGAGAGAACCATTGGCAAGATTCACCTGCAGACGAGACGGGGGGACGTTCGACTGATGAGCCAGGGGCACGATCAGCCCGAGGCAGCGACCGGCGGAGCCGGCTCCGGTCAGACCGCGGATACCGAGAAGCATATCGGCCGGCGGGCGTTCCTCGGCTTGATCGTAGCGGGGGTCGCCGCGCTCTTTCTGGGCAAGGAGATCCTTCCTCGGATTCCCAAAGGGGTCAAAGGCTCGGTGGGAGCGGGCGATTTCCGCATCAACACGATCGTGCCCGGCGAGGATTTCGACCCGAGCACGTGGCGTCTGATCGTCGACGGCTTGGTCCGAAACCCGCTCGACCTCACGTTC
The DNA here is from genome assembly GCA_963806155.1 of uncultured Actinomycetes bacterium. Classification (GTDB taxonomy): domain Bacteria; phylum Actinomycetota; class Thermoleophilia; order RBG-16-64-13; family RBG-16-64-13; genus CAVPLM01. Next base: position 628,565 of record CAWDXC010000009.1, on the reverse strand, counting down.
GCCCAGTTCACCGACCTCCCTCAGGTGGAGGTCACCCGCGACTTCTATTGCGTGGAGGGCTGGGGTGTGCCCGAGGTCACGTGGAAGGGGGTCACCCTGCGCGAGCTTATGAAGCAGGCCGACATCGACCCCCTGGCCACCCACCTCGTCTTCGAATCGAGCGACGGCGTCTACACGGAGTCGGTGACGCTCGAGGAAGCTCTACGTCCGGATACTCTTCTTGCCCACGAGATGAACGGTGCTCCTCTCGCGCCCGAGATGGGGCAGCCATTGCGTCTGATCCTTCCCGGCAGCTACGCCTACAAGAACATCAAGTGGGTGGTGCGGGTGGAAGCGATGGCGCTTGGTCCCGAGGGATACAAGGGCTATTGGGAGCAACGTGGATACCCGGCCGACGCCTCCATCGGCTGAGCCGCCGCGAGACGGACCGTCGCCGGGTGAGCCGTCACGGATACCCCGATGGGTCCTGGTCGAACGTCTTGCCCACTGGGCCTACGCGCTGTTCTTCCTGATCGCTTTCGTGAGCGGGCTGCTCATGTGGATCCCCGCCACGCGGATCTGGATGGGCGAAGCGAGGCAGAGCGTTTTGTGGCGGCACGGGATCACGGGCTACGCCATGGTCCTCATCCCGCTGATCCTCATGCTGGCGCTCGACCGAAGGCGCCTGGTGCGTGATGCCCGTGAGATCGATATGTGGGACGCGAACGACCGGCGCTGGTTCTGGGCGGCGCTGACGGGCCGCACGCTGCGAGGCGGCGACATGCCACCGCAGGGCAGACTCAATGCCGGGCAGAAGGCCAGCGCCGTGTTGGTGGCGGCCATGGCCCTTGGCTTCGTGCTGACCGGGTCGCTGCTGCTGGCGCGGGCCGCACTGCCGGCGTGGCTGGTGTCACGCGCTCTGTGGTTGCACGGGTTCCTGGCCATCGCGGCAGCGGCCTTGCTTGTGGGTCATTTGGCCCACGTCTTTCTGACCCGTCACGGCTGGGGCTACTTGAGCTCTATGATCAGGGGAGGTCTGCCGGGGCACATCGCCCGCGAGCGCCATCAGACGTGGTGGGCGGAGTACGTGGCAGACGGCGGTCTAGCGGCAGATGGCGGTGGGCGGGCAGACGTCGCGCCGCCGAGCTGAGAGCCGTCCACCCGAGCCGCGTCTCCTGCCTGGAGAGAGCCCGTCGCCGGGAGAGAGCCCGCCGTCGGCAGGAAGCCCGCCGCCTGGGGGGAGCCAGCCTCCGGGAGGGAGTCGTCCACCGGCTCGCTCCTGATGTAGTAACCTTCCTGCTTCAAGACTCCAGCGAAGGGACATATCCGATGCAAGTCACCCGCGGCTCCGTCGTGAGTTTTACCTACACTCTCACCGACGACGAGGGGAACATCCTCGACTCCAACGACAACTGCGATCCTCTCACCTACCTGCACGGCTACGACAACATCATTCCCGGTCTCGAGGGCGCCCTCGAAGGCACGTTGGTCGGGCACAAGTCCCAGGTGGCGGTAGAGGCGATCGACGCGTACGGAGAGGTCGATGAGGGGGCCATCTTCGAAGTCCCCAGGGACCAGTTCCCCGAGGAAATGCCGTTGGAGCCGGGAACGCAGTTCATGGCAGAGACACCGAGCGGCGACGTGGCGCTGAGAGTGGTGGGCGCGAGTGAGACCGATGTGATGGTGGACGCCAATCATCCCCTGGCCGGGATGAGGCTGCATTTCGACCTCGAGATCGTGGACGTGAGACCCGCATCCGAGGAAGAGCTGGAGCTGGGGTATCCGCAGTCGAACGGGGAGTGAGGCGGGTCCGATGGGCGAAGTAGTACACACGTCGCGGATCACCATCACCCGGGAAAACGGTCCGACCCGCAAGGCCGTCATCGAAGGCTTCTGCGAACCTATCTACTATGGTGTGCACGGCGGGATCAAGAAGTTCTACCGGGTGGATCCGGAAGTGGAGCATGCCGCCACGCTCGATCACATAGTCGGGGCGGTCGGTGGCTGAATGATGGGGACACTGGCCACGGCGCTGGCCAGCCGCAAGATCCCCACCCACACCGACCGCTATGAAGCTCTGGTAGAGGGTGATATCGAGGACACCGACGGAGTGCTCCGCATCTCCCGGATACGAGTGGCCTACAAGCTCAAGGTGCCGGCGGGCAAAGCGGAGGAAGCCCGGGACGTGTTCTCCGGCTACATCACAGGCTGCCCGGCGGCCATGAGCGTCCGCGGATGCATCGACATCAGCGACACTCTGGAGATCACCGAACTCGAGTGCCGCTAGGCTTCAAATCTCGGCGGCGGATCTCGGCGGCGGATCTCGGCCACCGCATCCCTGAGGCCGCTCTCTACGGGGGTGTATTGGAGTCCGAGCTCCCGCTCGGCCTTGCTTCCATCGAAGAGAAGAGATCTTCGGTACACGGTGGCCATAAGGTCGTAGGCCATGAGAGGCGGCCGGCCCGTGATCGTGGCCGCGGCGCTCATGAGCCAGGCCAGGGTCAGGGTAATGCGTTTGCCGATGGCGCGCCGCGGCGGCGGCACGCCCGACGCGGCGGCGATGATCTCGAAGTACTCCTGGGTGGTCAGCCGGTCGCGTCCGACCAGGTAGCGCTCGCCCGCGTTCCCCGGGGCGAGCGCCGCGCGCGCGATCGCTTCGGCGGCGTCATCGATATGAACGTAGGTGAACCGATTCGGGCTGTCGATCATGATCGGGATCTTGCCGCTTACGAAGCGCTCGATCTGCATCACCGCCTTGCGGTCTCCCGCTCCCACCACCGCGGCCAGATAGACCGTCACCAACGGCAGCCCGGCCCTCTCGCACACGTCGCGGGCGATCCCGTCGCCTCGGGACTTCGACCGGGCGTACTCACTCGCGTGCTTCCCCGGCGCGCTCTCTTCTGAAAACGGCGAGTCCAAGGGGAACCCATATGCCATCACCGTGCTCACCTGCACCATCTTCTGCACTCCGGACTCGACCGCGGCCTCGGCCAAGATGCGCACGGCCTCGATGTTGAGTTCCCGGTAAGGCTTACGCGAGCGCTCCCAGAAAGAGTTGAGGCCGGCGCAGTTGATCACCATCCAGCATCCTTCCATGGCTCGGAGCACGGCAGATCTGTCGCGGACGTCACCGGTGACGATCTCGGGCGGTCGCTCCAGCGAGACGAGAGGGCTCCGGTCGCTGTTCAGCCGTGCGAACAGGCGGAGTGAGCACGAGGGTTCCTGAGCCAGCCGTCTGACCACTGCTGTCCCGACGAATCCCGTGCCGCCGGTCACAAGAACGGGCCTCGAGTCTTCTGTCATCCGGATCGCCTCTTTCCCGTCGGGGCGCGAGCCTGCCCTTGGGCGTCTTGCGCGCAGACGCGGGTGGGCCGCTCATCAGGGTTTGTATGCGCGTGACCACCTCGCTATGCTCAGTATAGAAGAGCGCTCCCCGGGAGGTGGGCGTCCCGAAGGTGGGTGCCCCGGAGGTGGGTGATGAGGTCTCTACGCTGTGCGCTATTCATCTTGTCCGTGATCTGCCTGCCCGCCGGCGGGCTGGTCGCGACCGGCTGCGGATCCGACTTGGAGCAGGTGCAGCTGGAAAGCGGTCCCGTCGCGGGTGCGCGCGAAGAGGTGCACGGAACAAAGATCTGGAGCTTCAAAGGCATCCCCTATGCCGCTCCCCCGGTCGGCGACCTTCGCTGGAAGCCGCCCCAGCCGGTCGCGTCCTGGACGGAGCCCCGGGCCTGCACTTCCTTCGGGCCCTCCTGTCCGCAACCGGCCCAGATAGAGACGTTCTATCTGGACGTGGGCGCTACCGACGAGGACTGCCTCTATCTCAACGTGTGGTCACCGGCCGATAGCGCCCACGAGCGACTGCCGGTGATGGTCTGGGTCCATGGGGGGAGTTTCGAGACCGGATCGGGCTCGATGGAGGTCTACGGGGGACAGAATCTGGCCACCATGGGGATGGTGGTGGTCACGATCAATTACCGCCTGGGACCGCTCGGATTCCTGGCGCACCCTGCTCTCTCGGCCGAATCGACTGAGGGAGTCTCGGGCAACTATGGACTGCTCGACCAGATCGCGGCCCTACAGTGGGTGCAGAAGAACATCGCCGGCTTCGGCGGCGACCCCACCAACGTGACCGTCTTCGGGGAATCGGCCGGCGCCATCAGCATCCTGGACCTGCTGGTGAGCCCCGCTGGCCGAGGGTCTCTTCGCTCGGGCCATCGCCCAGAGCGGCATCCTGCTCGACCACGGGTTCGGGGTCTCGACCACCGGGACTCTGGAAAGCGCGGAGGAGACGGGCGTCGCTTTCGCGGAGCAGCTCGGCATAGACGGGTCGGGGGAACCCACGGCTGAGGTTCTCGCCCAGATGCGGGCGAAGACTCCAGACGAGTTGTTGGCCGCGGCCGCGGCAGCGGCTGAGGGGTCCAGTCTCATGGAGCAGGGCCTCACCTGGAAGCCGGTGGTCGACGGGCGCCTCCTGCCCGACCTGCCCACGAGCTTGTGGATCGCAGGCGCCCGGCAGAGCGTCCCCTTGCTGATCGGCTCCAATGCCGACGAGGGGAACGCGTTTCTGGCCGGTCTCACCGTGTCTCCGGCCGAGTACGAGGCGCAGATGAGGAAGATATTCGGAGACTACGCCGACGAGGCCCTCGCCCTCTATCCGGTCGAGAGTGAGGAGGACATCATCCCCGCGTTCAGCCGCATGTTGACGGAAGTGGGTTTCGCCTCGACCGCTCGGCTCGCCGCTCGCTCGATGGGCGCCCCGGAAGCTATGAGCGCGCAGGGGGCTGACTCTGGCGCGCAGCCCGCTCCAAGCTATCTTTATCAATTCACCCGGGTTCCCATGGAGAATGCCATGGGAGCCTTTCACGGGGTTGAGATCCCCTACGTGTTCGGGAACGCCGACCTATTCACCTTGCTCGGGCCGATCGAGCAAGCCGACTACCATCTGTCCGAAACGATCATGGGCTACTGGACCCGGTTCGCCGCGACAGGCGACCCCAATGGTGAGGGAGTCCCGGAGTGGCCGCGGTACGATCGGACCTCGGATCAGCACCTCGAATTGGGCGACACGATCCAAGTGGGCTCCGGCCTCTACCAGGAAGCCTGCGACCTTGCCGATCGCGTGAGGGGCATCAGCGAATAGGCCGGCGGACGTGCCGCTTCCTTGGACCGGTCCCCGAGACTGCTGTCGAGAAGGCGGCGGTTCGCGGGGCGCCTACTGCGTTTGCCTATTCGGACAACGAGAAGGGCGGGTACCGGTCGGTGATCAGCAGTAACGCGTACGCTTCCACACGCAGCGTCCAGCGGTTCACGCCCACCACGTAGTCGAACAAGCCGCGGGGATACCTGCCTGTGAAGAGGATCGCGAACCAGGCGATGACCACGCACACAACCGCTCCGATCCACAAGAACGCCAGGACGAACCAGTGGGGGATGGCCAGGAACCATTTCACTATCGGGAGCCCGCGACTGAGACGGCTGGCGTCGGGATAGACGAGATCCAGGTGCACGGCCTGTTCCTCGTCGGTGGAGGGATACTCGTCACGGAGCAGCTGAGCGTACGCCGCCACACGCATGAGAAAACGCGAGAGGTTCAGGTTCCAGTCGAACCACCAGCGCGGGTATTTCTTGCGAAAGAGGATCATGAGCAGGAGGGGGAGGAAGAGGATACCCACGGTCGTCCACGACCAGGAGTAATCCGTGCCCTCGAGACTGAGGTTTCCGGTGCTGAGAAGAGAGGCGATGACACCGATGGGAATGATCCAGATGAAGCGGAGTCCGGTGGTGAGGCGGTTCAATGGTCGGTCGGGGTAGTCCACGTTGAAGGTGAGGGGGTATGGGGGCTCTGGGGAATATGGTGGGGTCGGAGCGTAAGCCGGAGGCCCTGCAGCTGGGGGCGGCGTCTCGGCCGGAATGGGAGACGCAGAGGGGGTCGACGGGTACTGATCTCCGGGTTCTTCCATGATCCACCTCCATCAGGCGGGGCGCGACGTCGATGGTTTGATTACCAGAGCTCCACAATAGCAGACCCCATGAACTCGTCGAAGAGCGGTGCGACCGCGTGGGAACTCCTTGATTGTGGCTGAGGCCTCCCCGATAATGGGCGGACCCGTGAAGCGCCTGGTCACGTGTGGGGGCGATCGGCCACGAACGATGCCTAGCAGCAGCCCAAAGACCGTGACGCACTCTTACGTGCGGTCATATCTATCCGGCATGCGGACCAGCGTCTGGCCCGTGTGGAAGCTACGTCCCGGGCGCGTCTGGGAGGTCGATGCGTGGCGAGGCATCGCCATCTGCATGATGGTGGTGTATCACCTGATGTGGGACCTGCGCAGCCTGGGTGGATACGATATCGCCGTCCGCTCCGGATTCTGGAGCTACTGGCAGATCGCGACCGCCGGACTGTTCACCATCCTGGTGGGGGTCTCCTTGACTCTCAGCTATCACCGGGAGCGCGAGACCCATCCGACCGGCAGCTTGTGGAGCAAGTACGTCATCCGGGGGCTGACCGTGTTCACCTGGGGCCTGCTGATCGGTGTGGCGACCTTCGTGGCTCTGGGCGCCGACGAGTACGTGCGATTCGGCATCCTCCATCTCATCGGTATCTCGATCATCATCGCGTACCCATTGCTCCGTTTCCGCTGGCTCAATCTGGTCCTGGGCGTGATCGTCATCTGCCTCGGCCCGGTGATGCGGGCTTGGAGACCGGACTTCCCCTGGCTGGAATGGCTCGCTCCGACTCCCGGCAGCGGGGTCGATTACGCCCCTCTGATCCCCATGTTCGGCCGGGTGTTGATTGGGATCTTTCTGGGCAACCTGCTCTATCCGCACGGCGCCAGGCGCTACAAGTCGATCGACGCCTCAGACAAGCAGCCGATCAAAGCGCTGCGACGGATGGGCCAGAACTCCCTGCTGATATACGTGGTTCACCAGCCCATTATCATTGGGATCCTGTTATTGCTCGGGCTCGTGGATCGGTAGGTCTCCCGGTGACGACGATCGACGCGACGATCCAAGCGATAGACAAGGGGTTCCGCAAGGCGGGATTCAGTCACCGGGTGGCGGGCATCGAGATCCTCGACGATCTGAACGAGACCTTCGCGATGCTGCAGGAGCGCGGGCTCGTTTCCGCGAGTCTGCTCAGGGAGTATGATCGCAGCCTGCGGTTCGAGCCGCCCCCTGACGTGCGGGAGGTGCGCTCGCTGGTAGTAGCGGCCACTCCGTCGCCCCCGGTCAAGGTACGGTTCCATCTGGGCACCGGGCCGCTTGAGGCGGTCATCCCACCCACCTATGTCTCGTCCGGTTCTCGGGCTCGATGTCTCCGGTTGCTGGAAGAAGTCCTTTCCCCCGCTGGTTTCTCTGTCGCGCGGGTGCCGGTGCCGGTGAAGTTGCTGGCCGTCCGGACCGGGTTGGCCGAGTACGGTCGGAACAACATCGCCTATGTGCAGACACTGGGCAGCTTCGTCCGGTTGGACGCGTTCGCGACCGATGCCGACCTCATCCCTCCCGGAGGGCCGCGGGCCGGCCTCTCCACCTTTCTGGTCGGGGGGCGCGATCCGGCCTCCGGCCACTGGAGCCCTCCCCGGCGAATGGGCAGTTGTGGGGCCTGCAAAGCCTGCTACCACGCTTGTCCTACAGGGTGCATCCCCTTTCCCGAGCAGGGCGTGGTGATCGACGCGGAGCGTTGCCTCACCTATCTGAACGAGCATGAGGGTGAGTGGCCGGACTGGCTGGACCCCGCGGCACACAACTGCCTGGTCGGCTGCATGCGTTGCCAGCTGATCTGTCCCGCCAACAAGTACTACTTGAGGCGGGAAAGGGTGGTGGCCGAGTTCGATCGGGAGGAGACGGAGATCGTTCTTAAGGATCTCCCGCCCGAGGAGCTTCCCGCCACGGTACGGTCCAAGCTCGCGCGTCTCGACCTGGACGACTACTCGACGGTCCTGGGCCGGAATCTGCGGGCACTTCTGGGCTAGGGTCCGACGCGGCTGCGGCGAGAGGAATCATCCCCGCCTGGGCGAACTGTCAACCATGCCGGCAGAGCAACTATTCTCTCCAGGGCACAGATCGGTGAGCGCGGTTTGTGCGCAACTGCACCGCGCCTATCACGACACACGCTTCTATCCGCCCGGACACCCCACGGTCCGGCAGACTCTGGACTCACTCGTCGGGATGCTCGTCTCCTATATGGACGAGAGCGGTAGCCTCATCCTCGAGGTCGAAGAGGACCAGCTGGTCCACGAAGGCGAACGGGTGTATTCCTACGAGACCAGCCGCGACAATCTGGCCTTCCTCATGTTCCGGGACGGCGTGCGGTCCCTTTCGCTGCATCCAGGGCTTGAGCAGGGAGAGATCGAGGCTTTGACGGACTGCCTCGCCCACGCGGACGACCTGGCCGACTCCGAACAAGATCTGGTCACCAGACTCTGGGAGCAGGATTTCGCCCACATCGATTACCACGTGGCCGACCCGTTCCTCGGAGGCGAGGTACTGCGCGAGGGGACGATCGACGCGCTCAGGGAGACCGTGCTTCGCCGTTTGGACGAAGTGACGCTCACCGACGACGCGGACGCCGCGGTGCGACTGGGCGACCTGAAAGCGGTGGAGCAGGCGGAGATCGACATACCAAGTCTCGGCCTCAGCGCACAGGAGATCGATCAGAGTGAGCAGGCAGCCGAGGACCCGTCGAACCTCATCGATGACTTCCTCGTGGTGGTGCTCGAGCTCACAGGGAGGTCTTCGGGACCCTACGACGAGAGCGACCCGCTGACCCGAGCCCTCGTCACCGTGGTCGATTCGTACATCGACAACCGGAACATAGACGGACTTGAATTGATCCTCGATCACCTGCAGTTGTTGGAAGCTCAGGGACGTTGTCCCGCAGGCTTTCCCGGCTTGGTGATCGGTGGGGCGGTCACGGCGCAGCGGATCGGTGGCCTCCTGGCCGGTCCCGGCCAGGAGGCCACCGATCAGGCTGCCCGCGTCGAGAAGTTTCTGAGCACCGCTCGACCCTGGATAGTCCCAGCCCTTCTTGAGGCGCTGGCCGTCACGGAGGACCGGACGGTGCGCAAGACCCTGCTCGCACTGCTCGATGCGGGAGGAGGGGTATCGGGGTCCTACTTGATCCCGCTACTCGAGGACCCGCGCTGGTACGTGGTGCGGAACGCCGTCCAGCTTGCCGCGGGCCTACGGGAACCGGAGCTGGTGGGGCATCTGGAGCGGCTCCGCCGCCACCAGGATGTCAGGGTGAGGCGGGAGGTCATGCGCACCCTGGAGAGGTTCGGAGGGGAGCCGGCCGGGCTGCAGGTGCTGGCCAAGGGAGTGACCGACGAGGATCCGTCGGTACGCACTCTGGCCGTCAGGAGTCTGGGGCGCCACGGCGGGAGGGAGCACGAGGCCCTTGTGCTGGCTCAGATCGAAGCCCGAGACTTCTACAGTAGACCTCCAGATGAGGTTGAGGCCTTTCTGATCGCCTTGGCCGATCTGGCCAAGGAGCGCGCGGTACCGGTACTGGACAGGCTGTGGAGGCGCAAGCGCTTCGTCGCTCGCCCCGCGCCCGTACGGATCGCGGCCCTCAAGGCCTTGGGCACCATCCCGGGACCCGCCTCCCGGGCGGCTCTTTCGGAAGCGGCGAAGTCGGGGGAAGCGCAGATAAGGAAGACCGCCTCACGAGCTCTCCAAGAGGCGCAGTATGCCGCTTGGGGGAGGCAGCCATGACCGAGGACTTGGGACTCGGGTCTTCCAGCCGTCCGAACCAGACTCTCGTCATGGCCCTGGCCGTGACCATACGCACCGCCGCCTACTACGACGCGGACAACGCGGTCATGCGGGAGGCTTGTTCCAACCTGGCCGCGCTTCTGGCCACGCACTGCGCGGACGAGGGCGCGGTCACGATCGGAGTGCATAGCCACTGCGTGTTCGTGGGGCGGGCCCGGGTACGGACGACCGTGTCCACCTACGCCCGCTTCTCCTATCTCGTCCAGTTGTTCGAGGCCTGGGGTACCAACACGCTGACCTTCTTCCAGGGGGCGACCGAGGAAGAGCTTCTCCAGTTGGCGCTCGCGCTCGCCCGAGAGCGGCCCACTGGGGTGAACGATCTGGTGGGTCTGCTAGCCGCCCGTGGTATCGAGCGGGTGAAGGTCGACATGCTCACGGGCAGCGGTACTCCCCAAGCCGTTGCTCCGGTCGAAGCCTACGCCGCGGCTATGCAGATGAGCGACGAGATGACCGGCGCGACGGATTCGACGGACCCGGCCCACGTCCGCCGGCTGCGCCACGTGACTCAGGCGGTGGTGGATCAGATCTTGCGCGACCCAAGCTCCCTGGTGGCGCTGACCACCATCAAGGATTTCGACCGTTATCTCATCTCGCACTCCACCAACGTCTCGGTGCTCTCAGTGCTGCTGGGCCAGCGTCTCGGGCTGAGCAAGTCCAGACTGGGCGAGCTGTGCCTGGCCGCTTTCCTGCACGATGTCGGCAAGTTGGAGGTGATGCCCGACGTCCTCCACAAGCCCGGAGCGCTCGACAACGAGGAGTGGGAGGAGATGCGCCGTCATCCGATTCTCGCCGCGTACACTCTTCTGGGCATCGGCCGCTTCAGTCGTTCTACTATGCGGGCCGTCGTGGTCGCGTTCGAGCACCATCTCAGAAACGACATGAGTGGCTACCCACCCCTGCTCACGGGGCTCAAAGAGGGAGTCACGCTTTTTGGCAGCATCGTGACGGTCGTCGACTGCTTCGACGCTCTTACTACCGCCCGCGCATATCGAGACTACAATCTCACCCCCTACGAGGCCCTAGGCTACCTCATTCGCAACATGGGTGCCTTCTTCGAACCGACCCTGGTCAAGATGTTCGTGGAGATCATGGGGCTCTACCCACCAGGGACCCTGGTGGAGCTCTCCAGCGGTGAGCTCGGCGTGGTGTGCGCGGCCCCGGCGGTCGGAACAGACCCACTCCGGCCGAAGGTACGGCTGGTGGCCGGTGAGCAGACCGGATCAGTGCTCGACCTCGACGAACGAGTAGGAGGCGAGTACGTGCGCAGCGTCAAGCAGGTGCTGAACCCAGCCAACAAGGGCCAGGTCCCTGCCGTCGATCTCTCCGCCTTCCAGCCGGCCGAGTAGACTCGGCTGCGCTGCCTCCGATCACCTGCGTCCGGGCGCGCCGTCCGGCGGGTGCCGTCGCCGGCCGCGGGTGAAGAACCGGTAGACGGCTCAGGAACTGGTGGCCAGCCGCTCGGCCGCCTTCTTCTCCACGTCCTGGCTCAGGGTGTTGGGGTCGCCCTGCCGGAGCGCCTTTGTGGGGCAGACGCGCACGCAGGCCGGCTCCATGCCGTTCTCCAGCCTGACGCTACACAGGTCGCACTTCTGCATGGTGCCGTCCTTGCCGAAGCGCGGCACCCCGAAGGGGCAGGCGATGGAGCAGCTGTGGCAGCCGATGCATAGCTCGCCGCTCACCTTCACCACGCGGGTGCCCGCCTCCCTGGCGATGGCCCCGGTCGGGCAGGCCATGAGGCAGGGAGCGTCCTCGCAGTGCATGCAGGCCAGAGAGATGTAGCGCAGCCGGGCTTCGGCGCCCGATCCGGTCTCCACTTTGAAGACCTGACGCCAAGCCGTGGGCTCGGGACCGATCTCCAGATCGTTCTGGTCCATGCAGGCAACGGCGCAGGCGAAGCAGCCGGTGCAGCGATCGACGTCCAGGTAGAAGGCGTGGCTCATCGGGTCACCTCCTGCGCTTCGGCGACGTCGGGCGCCACCTTCCTTACCGCGCAGAGCGAGGCCTTGAAACCAGGGAAGCCGGAGACGGGGTCCAGGTAGTCCCCCGAGAGCAGCGTGTTCACGTCGGCCTCTGGGTAGTCGTGGTACATGTGCGCGACTCCGAGGCCGGCGAGCTCGGTCACATTGGCGCGCACCTGGATGGAGCCGAAGGGCGTGGACAATTCGACCAGGTCGCCCTGGGCGATGCCGTAGCGGGCGGCGTCTGCCGGGTTGAGGTCGGCGGCCGCGTCCCGGCGCAGGCTGCGGGTCCAGGGGAGGCGGAACGTGCGGGAGTGGATGAACATGGGGAGCCGCGTCCCCGTTCCCAGCACCAGCGGATAGTCGGCGGCGACGTCGGGCGTCGAGACCGGGCTGAGCTTTGGCTCGTTGTAGACCGGGAGACCGTCGATGCCCGGCCGGTCGGAGTACTTCTCGAGGATCGACGAGACGAACTCCATCTTGCCACTAGGGGTGGGGAAGCCGTTCTTCTCGTACTTCTTGTAGGTCACCGGCAAGGGGTTCGGCACAGGCATTCCGCCGGGATGTTTCTTGAGTTCGGCCATCTTCATGCCGCTGGGCTCGAGGATCCAATCCATGGCCGCGGCGAAGGCGGCGCCGAAGTCCGGGGCGCCGTCGGGCAGGAAGCCGCCGAGTTCGGGCGCCGGGGTGCCGCCGCCGGCCGGGGCGCCGCCGGTTGGGGCCGATCCGTAATCCTGATAGTCCAGTCCGAGCTTCTGAGCCAGACCGAAGATGATGTCGGTGTCGGAGCGGGATTCCCCCAGCGGCTCGATCACCGGCTGGGTGCAGATCACGTATCTCTGCGGATAGCCGCGCACCTCGCTCCGCTCCACCGACCCGCAGGCCGGCAGGACGATGTCCGCGTATTTGGTGGTGTCGGTGCTGAACAGGTCGACCGCGCAGATGAATTCCAGCTTCTGGATCGCCTCCAGCCATGCCGTCGAGCCCGGGAACATCCGGTAGTTCATGCCGAACCCCACCAGACCGCGGAGCGGGTAGGGGTCGCCCGTGGTGATCTGCCGGGGGATGTCCATGGCTTGGCCCTGGTCGATCATCTCGGTCCACACGGGGAACCGGTCCTCTCCCAGGCGAGGGGGCATGTCGCTCCATTTGCGCGGCATCTTGAACGGGTGCTCGCGCGCGGTGAAGCCGGCGCCGCCGACCTCGAGCCAACTGAGCGACTGCGAGACGTTGCCACCGGGGATGTCGAAGTTGCCCGTGAGCCCGACCAGGGCGGCGGCCGCCCGCTGGTTCTGCACGCCGTTGGTGTGATGCACCACCGGGGTGGAACTGGGCATCATCGCGGCCGGCTTGGTGGTCGCGTAAAGCACCGCCGCTTCGCGGATCAGGGCCGCCGGCACCCCGGTGATCTGCTCGGCCAGCTCCAGAGTGAAGGTGGCCGCATAGGCGCGGTACTCGTCGAAGCCGCGGGTCCACTCGGAGACGAACTCTCTGTCGTAGAGCCCCTCACTTATGATCACGTTGGCCATGGCGAGGGCCAAGGCCCCGTCGGTTCCGGGCCGCAGCTTGAGATGCAGGTCGGCGATGGCCGCTATGGGTGAGTTGCGGGGGTCGACGACGATGAACTTCACTCCTCGCTCGTGGGCGTCCATGAGCTTGCCGGCGTTCGGGGTGTTGGCGTAGAACGGGTTACCGGTCCACACCAGCATGCACTTGGTGTGGGCCATGTCCGGTCCCGCCATCTGCCCGTAGTCCAAGCGCCAGCCCATGGCCATGGCCGTGAAGCAGGTGCTTGACTCGGTGCAGTAGTTCGGGGATCCAAACTGGAAGGCCAGCCTCTGCAGGAACGGCCGCAGCTGCTTGGGGTAGCCGCAGTAGAAGATCACCGACTCCGGTCCGCTCTCGGCTTTGAGACGCTGGAGGTTCTCTACCACGGTATTCAGGGCCTCCGTCCAGGAGATGGGGGTCATCTCCCCCGAACCCCGCGGTCCCACCCGTTTGAGAGGGGTGCGCAGACGGTCTTCGTGATACACCCACTGGCGCTGGGCCGCGCCCTTGGAGCAGAGGGTGCCCCCGCTGTGGGGGTTCTCCAGAGATCCCTCCACCTTGATGATGCGGCCGTCCTTCACGTAGCAGTCGAGGCCGCACTGGGTGGTGGGGTCGCAGATGGTGCAGATCGATTTCCGCACCTCGATCCCAGTGGCTTCGCCCGGGATCTTGCCCTTGATCATCCGCTGAAGCTTGTCCACGTCGCCTCCGTCTCGGTCGCTGCACCGGTCGCCGCTCTGAGCAGGGCCTGCTTCGTGACCCCGGCAGAAAGGCAGCAGTTCAAGAGATTGACGCCTGCCAGACGCTCGTCCTGCCAGACACGCACCTGAAACGCGTCGCCTTCGGCGCAGGTCACCATGCTGTCATAGTCCTTGAGGCAACCCACGCTCGCGAAGAGCATCTTGCCCACGTGGGTGACGTTGTGAGGCACGCTCCCGCGGTAATCGGACGGCGCGCCGGCGAGACTGCGTCCCGCGGCGCGCCCCTGAAAGCGGGCGCTGGACCACAGGCCGATTATCTCATGCCTCCCGGAGAGCAGGTTCTTGCCCTGGGCGACGTCGCCGGCGGCATAGAGGGTGCCGATGTTCGACCGCATCTGCTCGTCCACCAGGATCCCCTCACCTATGTCCACCGATCCCGGGGTGAGGAAGCTCAGGGCCGGCCGTGAGCCGGTGCAGACCACCACCAGGTCGACGTCTTCCTGGGTGGGGGATTCCTCGCAGGCGGTCCCGCCGGCTCCGCCGGGGTCGGCCGCGCCGGGGAGGGCGCCGAAATCGAGTCTTACCGCGCCGTCGCCGGTCTCCACGTGCGCCAGGGCGGCCCCCAGCCGTAGTTCATAGCCCGATTGGAGCAGATGGTCCTCCATGAGGCGAGCGCAATCCGGGTGGGCCGACAGGGGCAGGATATGCGGCTCGCGTTCGACGAGGCAGACCCTCAGGCCCAGCTCGTGGAGCACGGCCGCGATCTTCACCCCGGCGAACGACGCGCCGATGACTGCGGCCCGGGGAGCCTCGACCATGTCCGCGCCCGCTGCCCGGCCGTCCGGGCGCCAGTCGCTCGCGGGCAGAATCTCCACAGTCCGTTTGAGCTCGAGGGCATCGTCGAGTGTCTGGATGGTGAAGACGCGCCGCCCCTCGGGCTGAGCGAGGGCCTCTCTCAGTCCGGTTATGGGAGGCACCGAGGGCCGGGCGCCGCTCGCCACCAGGCAGCGCTCATAGCGGTACTCGGAACCGTCCTTGGTCGTCAGGAGCTGTTCGGCCGCGTCGAGCCGCGCTACTGCCTGGCTCAGGTGGGCGTCGACTCTGTTGGCGCCGTAGAACCCGTGTCCGTCTCCGAACGGGAAGGCGTGTTCCAACGGGATGGCTCCAGATACCAGGTAGGTTCCAAGCATGGGGTTGTACGGGGCGTGCTCGTTGTCGGCGAACAGGTGGATCTGACCCTCGTGTCCGTTCGCGCGCAGAGCCAGAACGGCCTCCGCAGCCGCGGCTCCGTTCCCGACGATGGCCAGGGGGATCCTCAACGCTTGCCCCTTTCCTTGCCACCGACCAAGGCCGACATGATGATAGAGACCACGCTGACGATGAGGGCGCCCAGGAACGCGTTCCAGAAACCGTCCACGTGGAAGTTGAGCCCGAGCCATTCCACCGAGATCCACGAAGCCAGCCAGAGCATGAGGGCGTTGATGACCAGAGTGAAGAGGCCCAGGGTGAGGACGATCAGGCCGCAGCTGAGGGCTGAGATCATGGGACGGATGACGGCGTTGACCAGACCAAGGACCAAAGCCACCAGCGCGACCGCCCATATCCGGTGAGGCTCCTCCACATAGATACCGGGGATGATCCATGCCGCAACGGCCACCGAGACCGCCGTGATCCCCCAACGGATCAGAAATCTGATCAATTCGTGCCTTTCGCGCTCACGTCGGTCGCTATTCTACCCCCAGAGTCCTTTCCGCACGGGCGGTCTTCCGCTGGTGACTATCCCAGCGTGTGCCCGGGATAGACCTCAAGGGGGAATCCCTGGAGCCCGCTTTTCGATAGTATGGCGGACGAGTCATCCGACAGGAGCTCGATCCCCGTTTCGCGGGAGAAGAGGAGCGAAGACAGACATGGGCGACGACGTAGCCGGGACCGGCGCTGTGGCCGCCGACGTGTTGAACTCCCGCGAGTATCTGGTGACCACTCGCCGGGGAGCGGATGTCCTCGCCACCACTCTCATGTTCGTCTTCATCACCGGCGCGGTGACGCTCTCGGTCATGCCGGTGGTCACCAACGAACTGCGCGACAGCGTCGGTCTCACCGATGCCCAGATAGGGCTCCTCACCTCGGTCTTCATGGGCTTCTACGGAGTGTCGGGGATCTCGTCGGGGGTCGGAGCCGCCCGCTGGGGCGGGCGGCTCCTCCTTGTGAGCTGCGGCTGCTTCGTGGTGGGCTCTCTCGTCTTTGCGTTCAGCTCGGGCATGGGAGGCTTCCTGGTCGGCCGCGCTATCCAGGGCATAGGGGGAGGGATGGTCATCGCCACCTGCAGTCCGGTCCTGGCCCACGCCCTACCGCCGGAGAGGTTAGGGCGAGCCTGGGGCATCCTCGGTTCGGGCTGGGGACTGGGGACGATGGCCGCCCTGCTCATCTTGCCCAGCGTCCAGAGCATGGGAGGATACCGGGCGGTGTTTCTCGCCAACGCGGCCCTTGGGCTGGCGGTTGGGTTGGCGGCGGCCACACAGAAGGCGGTCCGTTCTCTGCCCCGTCACCCCGAGGGAGCGACCAGTCTGCGCGGGCTGGCCACCTCGTTCCGGGCGGTCATCACTAACTCCAGGGTGCTGCTCCTGGGGCTGACGAACACCGCCGCCCTGGCCATCGGCGTGGGTATCCTCGCCTGGACCCCGAGTTTCCTGCAGGATGTGCACGCTTCACCGGAGACGATCTCCGTGTATCTGGTCGCAGGACTAGGAGCCGCCCAGCTGGTGGGGAACCCCTTGGGGGCGGCCGCCGCTGCCCGGTGGGGCAAGTTCGGCGTCATCTTCTGGTGCCTCATCGTCATGGTGGTCGGGACGGCGCTGATCGCCCTCGTGCCTGGTATCCCCCTAGCGTTCGTGATGGTGCTCATCGTGGGCTGCTTCAGCATGATGTTCTTCCCTCCCATGATGGCCTATCTGCCGGAAGTAGTGGCCAAGCCGGAGCAGGTGGGACCGGCTACCGGCATCAACACGGCGATGGGCTTCGTCGGCTCTCTCATCGCCCCCTGGCTCTTCGGGCTGTTCCTTGATACCGGGAACCAGTCCGCGGGTTCATACCTGGCCGGCTATCTGATGCTGGCGGCATTCGGGGTGGCCGCGACTGTGGGCATGGTCTTCTTCAGGAGATTGACGAAACCAGTGGCGTAGCCGATCGCCAGGCCGGGAGTCGTTGCCAGCGAAAGAACTCGATCGCCGGGTCCTCAGTCGCGCTCGTAGCGCTGCTACGACCGCTCCCTGCGTCCTCGCCTCACTCGCGCCGATCGCACCCTGTCGGCAAAGCGTCATTCTGCGACGAGCTCTAGGTCTCGGAGGGACCCTCCGCAGTCTCCACCACCAGGTAGCGCGCGACGTTCGGAGGCTCCAGCGACGCCCAGCGCCCGGAAGCGCCCATGATCCGCGCCCCTACTTCAAAGTGAAGCATGGCGATCCCACAATCGAGGCGGCGAGAGATGTTGCCCTCGCCGCCCTTCGTCACGGCGGAGAGGGTGACCGCTCTGGTCGGCAGGCCTTCGATCGCCGGCAGGCCGGGGATGGCGACGTCCCTTTCGAGTTCGAACCGCCAGGGCTGCCGGTTGACGGCTGAAGGAGCCACCCGGGCCAGACGGACCCCTTCCGCCGCCCAGGCGGGCCAGGACTCTGGGTCGAATCCGGGGGCCATCTCCTCCACCGGCTTCCGTCTGTGGGCACCCACCATACGCTTCATCATCCGTTCGCCCGCGCGGGCGCGCGACTCCGCGTAGCCCACGGGCGATATGGCGAGGACCCTCTCCCCGGGGGCCAGTGGTACTAGGGTCGACGCTACCGCCCGGTCGAAGAAGCCTGCGATCCAACAGGTGCCGAGTCCCAGCGAGGTGGCTTCCAGGATCACGGCCTCACCCAGATAGCCGGCGCTCTCCTGGAACGAAGGCGCGGACTCGGTAGCTACTACGAGCAGCGCCGAGGGGGCCCTCATGACCCGGCCGTAGCTGGCTACGAATCCGGTGAAGACGATGTCGGGCACGTTGCGGACGAGGACCACTCGGGCGACTTCAGGAGCCGGAAGGCTCTCGCACAGAAGCTCCAAGTGCTGGAGTTTCGTCGGGTCGACTGCTTCGCCGGTGAACGTGCGGGCCGAGTGGCGAACCACGATAGCCGCCGCCCATTCGGCCGCCGGCACGTCCCTAAGGGCCACAGGGAGACCCTGGGCCGAGGGTCTGATCACTATGAGCCGGATCCCTCCTCCGTGGTCTTCAGCATGGCCTTGCCGACACTCCACGCCTCTCCCACGGGTTCACCGAGCGCCCAGTATGTGTTGCCGGGCATGGTGAGGACGAACGGCCGCAGCTTCACCGGGTCTATTCTCCCGTCGGTCAGCACCGACTCGCTGGCGTAGACATTTGCCACTTCACCGATGAAGAAATGATCCTTGGGCAGCTCTACCTTCTGGACCAAGCGGCACTCCAGGGTGACCGGACACCGGCGCACCATCGGGGCATGTTCCAGCGCCCCCCGGAAGATCTCCACGTGGACGGCCTTGTCCTCCTCGTAGCCGTGCACGAGTCCGAGGTAATCGGTCAGCATCACGTCGTCGACGGTAGGATAGCTGAGGCTGAACTCCTGGGTCTGCTCTATCCCTTTCCCCGTGTGTTGTCTTCGGCCCAAAGAGATACCCACCAGAGGGGGTTCGCTGTTGAGCTTGGTGACCCAGGCCGCGGTCATGAAATTGGGCTTGCCGTCGGTGACGGTGCCCACTATGACCACGGGCATGGGGAAGATATTGAAACTCCTGCCGATGTTCTTCTTGGCCATGCGTCCTCCCGGGATTGGACCTGAGACCCTACGAAACGTGAGTCCGCGCAGTAGGTTCCCATCTTGACGGGAAACGACACGCGGCTCCCGGAGACAGGCTACTCGGGCTCCTCCGAAAGCAGAACGGCCATTTCCGGCTGGGTGGACCCGGCTGCTGCGCGGCGGGCGAGCTGCGCTTCCGGCGAGGTGCCCCGGATCATCACCGCGCTCACCACGGCTCCCGCGATCACTATCGCGCCTGCCACCCAGAGGGCTGTGTGGAGCGCGGAGGTGAAAGACCCGGCGACAGCCGATCGGATAGCGGCCACATCAAGACCCGGGATCGAGGGGATCGTGGCGGACTCCCGCCCCTGCTGCGCGATGGCCGTCACCTGGTCGATGACGAACGAAGGGAGACCGAGCGCTCCCAGCGCCCCCCGCAACTGGGACACGAACTGGCTGGTGACGATGGAGCCGAGGACGGCGATGCCGAATACTCCCCCTACTTGCCGGGTGGTGTTCAGAGTGCCCGACGCCATGCCGGCTCGAGCCGCCGGCACCGTACTCATTATGGCCGTGGTCATCGGGCTCATGACCAGACCTATGCCGATCCCCATGACGGTGAGTATCCACCAGTATGTGGCATAGGGCGTGGTGGCCTGGACGGCGGTGAAGGCCAGGAGCGCCCCGCCCATCAACGCCATCCCGATCGTCATGGGGAGCCGGGCCCCGATGCGTCCCACGATGCGCCCGGAGACGATGGCTGATGCCATGATCGCCAGGGTGGCCGGCAGTTGGCGCACACCGGCGCCGGTGGCCGAGTAGCCCTGGACGTTCTGCATGAACAGGGCTAGGAAGAACATCACGCCGAACAGTCCGAAGCTCACCGCGAGGCCGACCAGGTTGGAGCCCAAGAACGTGGTGTTCTTGAAGAACTTGAACTGGAGCATCGGGCTCTTCGTCCGCGCTTCCCAGAGGCCGAACGCCGTCAGACTCAGGGCAGCCACTACGAACAGGGTGATAATGATCGCCGATCCCCATCCGTAATTGTTGGCTTCGATGAAAGCGAAGGTGAGCGCGCCCAGTCCGACGATCGCCAGGACCTGACCGGGGATGTCGAGACTGCGGCCCTCGGGGTTCTTTGATTCCCGCACCAGCCGGACGGCTATCACCATGGCCACGATCCCGATCGGGACGTTCAGATAGAAGATGCTCTGCCAGCCCCAGGCGTCCACCATGACCCCGCCCACCGCCGGTCCCACCGCCAGGGCGATGCCCGAGACTCCGGCCCAGATGCCGATCGCCTGGGCCCGCTCTTTGGGATCGTGGAAGGTGTTGGTGAGGATGGAGAGGGTGGACGGCATCATGACCGCGGCACCGAGCCCCTGGATCGCCCGCCCGGCGATGAGCAACTCTATCGAGGGGGAGAGGGCGCAGAAGAGGGAACTGGCGGTGAAGATCACCAAGCCGCTGACGAAAGCGCGTTTGCGGCCGTAGAGGTCGCCGATGGTCCCCCCGGTGAGCATGAACGCGGCCAGGAACAGGACGAACGCGTCCACGATCCATTGGAGGCCGGTGAGACTCGAACCGAGTTCACGCTGGATGGTGGGGAGGGCCAGATTCACGACCGTGCTGTCCAGCATGACCATGAAGAGGCCGAAACATGTGGCCCCGATCGTGAAAAGCTTGGTCTTGCGGTCTTCCTGGAACATCAGGGAAGCTTACCACGGGCAAAAGCGCGGTTGACGATCTGCAGCTGGCCCGTCAAGAGGGGGTCCCGCGGTTCATCCAGGCCCGACTCTCAAAGGTGTGCTCCGCATGCCGCCGATGGCTCGAGCGAGCCAGTGTGGTCGGTCAGGAGTTCCACATCGCGGTGGGCGGCGCGGGGGACGGCTGCCTCGCCGTTGGAGGACGCCTCCCTGCCCGGTCAGCTGGCTATCTGTGGGCCATGCATGGAAAACGGGTTGTTGAATGACTCGGGCTCGCGTCGTCATGACGCGAGGGGTCTGCACGGACAGCAGGCTAAGACTTGACCTCGAACCCGTGCTCCCTGAGCGTGCTTACGACCTCATTCAGGTCCTTACCATGCATCTCGCACCCCCTGGGGATCGTCATCTCCTTCCCATGGGTGTTCCTCAGCTCCGGGACAGCCACACCCGAAAACCCCAGGTCCTTGAGAATGTCGATGAGTTCCGGATAAGCTTCGGTCAACTCATATAGGGTGAGATTCAGGTCGATCTCTTTCATCGATCAGCCTCCTTTCTCGACTTCCTTGCTGTGCGTGAGCCGGCGCCCTCCTAAGACCGGCCGGCGACCTGCCCTTCGATCCCGATGACCACGGTCTCCACGGGGACATCCGTTCCGGAAAGCTCGACTGCGCGATCGACCATACGTTGGAGGCCGCCGCAGCAGGGCACCGTCATGATCGCCACGGTGATCGACGAAAGGTCGTTCTCCCGGATCACCTCCGTTAGTTTCTCCACGTAGGGGCCGGTGTCGTCCAGTTTTGGACAGGCGATCACCATCTTGTGCCCTTTCAGCAGATCGGCGTGGAAGCTGCCGAGGGTGAAGGCGGTGCAATCTGCGGCGATCAGTAGATCGGCGTTCTTGAAATAGGGGGCCTGCGGCGAGATGAGATGGAGTTGGATAGGCCACTGGCTGAGTTCGGACGGGACGGGTACGGTGCCTTCCGCGCCCGGACCCGGATGGACTGCCGCGGCCGCCTCGGCGCCGCGCGTCCGCAGGACGTGCTGGCGGGCGGCCTCGGCGTCGTATTCGGGACTCTCCCGTTCGACTATCCTCAAGGCGTCTGTCGGGCACACGTTGAGACAGACCCCCATGCCATCGCAGAACATCTCGCGCACGATGACCGCCTTGCCTTCGTCATCCAGCGCCAGCGCGCCCTCAGCGCAGGCTGTGGTACAAAGCCCGCATCCGTTGCAGAGGTCGCGGTCTATCTCGACGATCTTTCGTAGTCCCATGTTCGCGCCTCGGTGAGTTCAATCCTGGCCGACCACACCTCGGCGGCGGCCGGGCATGGTGACTTCTCGTTCGGCGATTATCGCCAAAAGTGCCCTTCCTGAAACACTGGGAACGAGCTCGCTCCGAAATGCGCAGGACGCGCGCCTGCCTCGCGCTCGCGCCTGGGCTCGTCTCGTGGCACAATTCAGGGAGGTTCGCACGATGCCGGCGTACCGATCATGGCTCAAGGAGGCGACAGTGCAGCGTTTTACTCTCACGCTGGAATTCCCCGACCTACAGCCCAAACAGTGGACCAGGCTGAGGGAGATGGCAGAGCAGACTCTGCGCGAGGAATCCCAGGGTAGCTCCGGCCTCGATGACGAGACCGACGGCTGGGACATGGGGTTCTGGCTCTTCCGGCTCATCCTAGGCTGCACGGGGGTCATGGACCTGCTCAGCGAGGAAAGCCCGGTCAAGGCCAGTTTCGAATTCGAGGATTCGGTCCATTCTGATCAATAGCGTCAGGCCGGTGAGCTTACGGCTGGGTCGACTTCGAAAGGCTGCTCGACCGGTCGCTGACCCGTTGCGTTAGGGGCGCCAAACGGGGCGCACCAAAGCCGGGACCGCTGCTATTGTTTGTTTCATGTACGGTGTCATCGTCGGCGCGGGAGAGGTGGGCTTCCATATCGCGACCATCCTGAGTCAGGAGGGTCACGAGGTCGCCGTGATCGAGCGCGACCAAGATACCTTCGACAGAGCGGCTCAAGAGCTGGACGTGCTGGCCGTGCAGGGGAACGGGGCCAGCAGGCGGGTCCTCGAGCGGGTGAGCATGGGCCGGGCCGACCTCCTGGTGGCGGTCACCGATTCCGACGAAGTCAACATGATCGCCTGCATGGCCGCGAAGCGGGTGGGCGTGGCGCAGACGATCGCCCGAGTGCGGAACCAGGACTACATCGAGGATGTGAAGACCCTGTCCACCGGGTTCACCGGGGTCGATCACGTTATCCAGCCCGAAGCAGCTGTGGCCGACGAGGTGGACAAGCTTGCCGGCATCCCCGGAGCTCTGGACGTGGAGACCTTCGCGGGTGGTCAGGTCTGGGTGGTGGAGGTGCAAGTCGATCGGGAGAACCCGGCGATCGGGATCCCTCTGCGCTCGCTCACTCTGCCACAAGGAGTCGTCGTCACGGCCGTCCTGCGCGACGGTCAGGCCACCATACCCCGAGGAGACTCGGTCCTATTCGCCGGAGACCGCGTGTTCGTCACCGGGCGGCAGGAGGGCGCGGTGGCCGCCGCGAGCCAACTGAGCGGGCACAGAGAGGTGCCAAAGAAGGTCGTCCTCCTTGGCTGTGGGGAGATAGGGCTGGGCATCGCCCTCGCCCTCGAGAGACGACGGATGCGCCTCACCGTGTTCGAGAAGGACCCTCGGCGGGCGGCCGCAGCGGCCGGCGTGCTCCGTCATTCCCTTGTCCTGCGCGATGAGGGCATCGACGAGAAGGTGCTCTCGGCGGAGGGCGTGGATACTGCCGACCTGTTCATAGCTGCCACCGGGGATGATCGCCTCAACATCCTCACCGCCCTCTTGGCCAAGCAGATGGGAGCCAAGCGGACCATCTCTATCGTGGAGCGGACCGAGTTCTCGCGGGTGGTCGAGAGCGTGGGCGTCGACGTGGCCATCAGCCCCCGGCGCATGACGGCCTCGGCCATCCTGCGTTTCGTCCGGTCGGGCAAGGTGATCAGCGCGGCCGTGCTCGACAAGGCGGCCGGCGAGGTGTTGGAGTTCGTTGTGAGCCGCTCGAGCCCCATCTGTGGGAAGAGGTTGGCCGACGTGCAGTTTCCGGCCGGAGCCGTCGTGGGGGCGATCTCGAGCGAGCGCGGGGTGCGCATACCCGACGGACGGTCGCAGATCGATGACGGCGACGTGGCCGTGGTTTTCACAGTGTCGGAATCGGTGCGGGCAGTGGAGAAGCTCTTCGCCCCCGGCTCTGGTCGATGAACCTACGCTTCGTCGGCTTCTTGGCCGCGGTGATCCTGGTGGCCATCGGGGCCGGGATACTGGTATCGGCCGGGGTATCGGCCATCTATGGGGACTCTGACCTCGTAGCGCTGGTCGGGTCCGGGGCCACCTGTTTCGTCATCGGTGTGTCCCTTGTACGTGCTTACCCGCTCGGCCTCCCGGGCCTACATAGGCTTTCGCGAAGGCTTCGTGGCCGTACTGGTCGCGTGGCTTGTCGCCCTCGTTTTTGGCGCTCTGCCCTACATCGTCGCGGGCGTGTTCTCTCCTATCGACGCCCTGTTCGAGTCGATGTCCGGCTTCACCACGACCGGGGCCAGCGTGCTCACCGACTACGATCAGCCTCACGGCATCATGTTCTGGCGCAGCCTGACCCATTGGTACGGGGGGATGGGGATCGTTGTGTTGTTCATAGCCCTCCTCCCGGCGGTCGGCGGGGGGGCGATCCGGCTTTTTGCCGCTGAGTCCCCGGGGCCGACGGCGGAACGGCTGACCCCCCGGCTGAAGGACACTGCGAAGCGTCTCTGGTACATCTACGTCGGGCTCAGCGCCCTGGAGACGGTCATCCTGATCGCCCTCGGGACCGGTCCTTTCAACGCTTTGACCCACACATTCGGCACCATGGCTACGGGGGGGTTCTCGCCGCTTGTTGCGTCCGTCGGTGAGCTCGACAGCTGGTCTGTGGAATTGGTGATCACTATCTTCATGGTGCTTGCAGGGGGCAATTTCGCTCTCTACGCGGTCTTCCTCTCGGGGCGACGCTGGAGTCTGCTCCGGGATCCCGAGTTCAGGCTCTATCTGGGCATACTGGCGGTGAGCACCGTTCTGGTGGCCGTCAGCCTCGTGATCGCGCGCTCGCATTTCAGTGTCACCCACGCGCTTCGAGAGGCCATGTTCCAAGTGGTCTCTCTGCAGACCACCACCGGCTTCGTGACCGCCGACTTCGATCAGTGGAACAGCTTCGCCAAGACGCTGCTGCTCATGCTGATGTTCGTCGGCGGCTGCGCGGGCTCCACCGCGGGGGGCATCAAGGTGATCCGATTCTTGGTGCTTTCCAAGAACGCGAGCCGGGTGCTCGCCCAGTCGGTGCACCCGCGGGCGGTGCTACCGGTGAAGGTGGGTGGGCGGGTGGTGCGGGAGCACGTGCGTTCTGCCGTCCTGGGCCTCTTCTTTCTGTGGATCACGACCTTCGTTGTCGGGACGCTACTGTTGTCGACCTCTAACGTGAGCATGGTCACAGCCGCTTCTGCGGTCGCGGCGACCCTTAACAACGTAGGTCCGGGGCTCGAGCTGGTAGGTGCCACTCTCAACTACGCGCCGATCCACACGTTCGGCAAAGTGGTCCTGATAGCTATGATGTTGCTGGGCCGCTTGGAGTTGCTGGCGGTCATACTGCCCTTCACGCGCAGATTCTGGTCGCGATGAGGTGGCGATGACCGACGGAGACGTCAAGCCTCGTCTCTTACTAAACTTGTTTCTGCTCGCCGTACTCATGGCTGGTGAGCGCGGTCATCACGTTCGCGTTCATCCGGGTGGTGTAAGAGGGTGGCACCTGGACGTTCGTCCTCAGCGGTGCTGATCTTTGTCGTCGGAGGCATCAGCGGGATGCCGGGCTCGTTCACCACCTCGCCGTTCAGCGGGGCCGTACTGGCCATGGAATCGGCGCGCGGAGCCGTCTCGTATGCTCACGCGTCTCCGCAAGCTCATGGAGCCTTTGCGGAAGCACCTGATCCTGCGGGGGCTCATCGGCAGCATTGGCGTGGGGGTGGCGGGAGCGCTGCTGCCGCTGACCCTGTTCTCGGGTGAGGCGCCGCTGTTCTCGGCCTTGTTCGTGGCGATACTCGTACAGCGGGAGGCCTACCCCGCGATCGCCATCGCCGTGATCGTGGGCCTGCTGGCGACGATGAAGCTGTCCATGGCGCCGCGCCCGGCCCCGGGGCCCGGTCAGACCGAGGGGAAGGAACAGGAGCAGGTCTCCCCGGGGCCCGAGTAGGGACTCGCCGGCACTATCTGGCCGGCGACCGGGAATAGCGGGTCCCGAGGAGCGGTCCCCCGTGCCGCCGGATCGACCACCCGAGGAATGGGGGAGATCCGGCGACTGCGACCATCGGCGCCTACAAGAAGTCTCTTCTTCTGCGCCTCGAACTCATCGACAGTCAGGTCTCCCCTCTACTTGAGCTCCAAAAGAACACCTAGTTGGTTGACCGCGTTCACCTCGGAAGGCCCCTGCACCGCCTTGCTGTGCCGGTCTTCGCTGTTGTTGGCAGCCACGAGTAT
The DNA here is from genome assembly GCA_963806155.1 of uncultured Actinomycetes bacterium. GTDB lineage: Bacteria > Actinomycetota > Thermoleophilia > RBG-16-64-13 > RBG-16-64-13 > CAVPLM01. The sequence continues at coordinate 602,557 of CAWDXC010000009.1, read as the reverse complement.
CTTCGAATGCAACTCTTTCATCGGTTCGAACAAGAAGCTGTAGTGACAGAAGGCTTGGTAGGAGGTCCTGCTCCCTCGTTGGCTGGCGTCACGGTGAACAGCGGCTCAGCCGCACCGTCACTCACTACCCGCAGGTGAAAGGCGTATGCGAGACTGCTTACGGTGCTCTGTGAAGTGGAAGAGCCATGATCTAGCCCGGTGCATGAGTTGGTCTCCGCCGCGACCGTGAATCGATTTGACACCAGCCCAACGTATGCATAATGTGTGAGTCGCTCGGACTACTGTGGTTACTGCCGTCCACCCCTGTCCGCAGGGGACTGCGCCTGGCGGGGCAGACCCTTGGAGCGTTCGGAACCGAGGGCGAGGAGAGGTAACGCGTGCGGGCTGCGAGGGCAAGGAAGACCTGAGAAATGGAGGGGCGATGAGGAGAAGAGCATTCTTGCCGGTGGGGTTGGCAGCACTGGTGGCGGTAGCGCTGGTGCTGATGCTGGCGCCCGTGGCGCAGGCAGGACCTGGCGCGCCGGCAGCGGCCGCGGCTCTTGCGGGGCCGAGCTCATCCGGCTACGACGTCAAGGACGTCGGGCCGGAACTTCGGGCTAAGGCGCCGAGCATCATGAGGGTCGACCTCTCGTCGCTTGAAGCCCCTGGGTCTTTGAGTGTTGGGCCCGCGGTCCTAGGCGATGTCAGGTACTGGCTGATTCTTGACGACTACTATGGCACGTATCGGGTCACAAACTTCACCCTCAGATCTATTGGGCAGAACTGCGAGATCTGGGTGCAGAATAACCTCGCCTATCCGGCAGGAGATCCGCGGCCGACCGACGTGATCACCGATGCACAGCTCAACTACATCAGGGGCCAGTTCGACAATGTCATCTACCCGAAGGAGACCGCATTCTTCGGGACGCCGGAGGTTATGAACGGCACCAACGCTGCGCTAACGTCCATGCTTGGCCTACCGGACGGCTACTACGATGGCGATAAGCTGGTCGTCCTGATCTCGAACATCCGGGACGAAATGTACTACAACCCCAGCTATCCCATCTACATAGCGGGCTTCTACTCGCCCAGCTTCGAGTTCTACTTCGACCGGAACATCATCACCATCGATAGCAGGGACTGGGCCAACCGTTTGGGGCCGACGGCAAGCCGTCCCTTCCTGTATGAGGGTGTTATCGCCCACGAGCTGCAGCACCTTGTCCATGACGACATGGATGGCGACGAGGAGACCTGGGTGAACGAGGGCTGCGCGGACTTCGCCGAGTTCATCTGTGGCTACGCGGCGGCCACCAAGGGTCATGTCGACGCGGTGGCTCAGTACCCAGAGAACTCGCTGGTGCTGTGGGAAGACCAGGGCGCCCTGGAGATCCTATCCGACTACGGCCATGCCTACCTATGGACCCTGTACCTCTCAGAAAAGTTCGGAAGCAGCTTCATTCAGAAGATGGTGCGGAACACCGACAACGGGATCGCCGGTGTCAACTCCACGCTGCGGGCATCAGGTATTTCGAAGACCTTTGCCCAGCTCTACCGTGACTGGACCGTTGCTCTCGTCATCGACTCCGCGACTCCGGGTTCCGGCGCCTACGAGTTCAAGAGCTTGGCCTTCACTCTGAACCTCGGTACGCCCACAGCTCCAAACGTCGAGGCGTTCGGGACGCCGGGCGCCCCACCCTGGGGGACCGACTACATCTGGGTGAACGATCTCAGCAAAGTGAGCAAGGTCCTCTTCGACGGAGCTGACCAATCAGCTTTCCCCACTGCCTGGACCTCTAACAACGGAGTCTTGTGGAGCGGAAGTGGCGATCTAGCCGACCACTGGGCTATCTTCCCGGCGAAGGGTGGAGGCACTTTAAGCTTCGATACCCTGTGGGATATCGAGGACTATTGGGACTTCGGCTTCGTGCAGGTATCTACAGACGGCGGCTACACTTGGACCAGCCTGGAGAATGCCTTCACCACATCGGACTACGACCCCAATGCCCACCCGAAGATCATCGAGAATCTCCCGGGTCTGACCGGAACGCACGGTTGGGTCAACATGAGCTTCGACCTTAGCGCATATGCGGGTGACGTCCTCATCGCCTTCCGGTACGTTACAGACTGGGGGACGACCTATGACGGGTGGTTCATAGACAACGTCCGCGTGAACGGAAAGCTCATCTCGGATTGTTCTAGTACCGCGGCCTTCAAAGACATCACCCAGATCTTTCCGACCAAGAATGACTTCACCGTGACCTTCGTGGGTATGAGGTCAACTGCGCCCCGCTACAAAGTCGTGACCATTAGGCTGGACGCCATCACGGAACAAGGTATGCTGGATATGATTCACCAATTCGTCGGTTATACCAAGGTGCTCATGCTGGTGACCGCTGAGATGCCCGAAGGCTTCCCGCATTATGTGGATTACGGTTATGACCGTGTCCTCATAGGCCACTAGCGAGCAGTTCGAGCCCTAGCTTCTTGGTCTAGCGGGGATCCAAGGAGGGGCTCCCGGACTTCGGTCCGGGAGCCCCATTCCTATATGGAGATAGGAGCATCATCCATGGCCAGCCTCCTTCGAATTGGGCGTAATAGCCCGTCATTCTGAGTTGGGGACCTTACGGTACCCCGCGGAGCCTGGTCTTCTAATCCCACCTGCAAATAAGGCGGAGGGGAGGGGATTCGAACCCCTGAGACCTTGCGGCCTGCCGGTTTTCAAGACCGGTGCGATCAGCCGGACTCCGCCACCCCTCCGCGGTGACTCTCCGCCGTGCGAGCTGCGCCGCCCGCGCCCTACCCGGGCACTCGAGGCGGCGCGTGGGCAGCGTGTGGGCCCGGGGCGACGACGCTATCGGGGTTCGCAGGGCTCCGCTCGCCGGCCCCGATCACGGCTCGATCGGGGTGCGCCGAGTATAGCCCTTAGTAGACGGTGACGGACGCGGCGGCCAACAGGACGGTGCCGATGATCGCGATGACGACCCAGGCTATGCCGATGCCGAAGGTCACCCAGCACCATACCTTGGCCTTCCGGGACGACTCCTGAGCGCCGGTGATGTCTCCCAGGGCCAGCTTGTTCCCCACCTGGCTCGCATACACCACCGCCACGATACCGGTGGGCCAGAAGCAGAGGATCAAAGTGGCGATAGCCCAACCCATGTAGCTGGGGACGCGAGGTACGGCGCCGTACTGAGGCCTCGTTTGATAGTACTGCGGAGCCTGATAGGGCGGGGTGTATTCCGGCTGATACTGCTGCTGATACTGCTGTTGGTAGGGGGGCGGCTGTGAGGCCGGTTGCTGATACACCACAGGTTGCTGCCCCATCGCTTCACCCGCCGGCTGTTCAGCCGCCTGCGCTCCCGGTTCCTGCCACTGTTGCTTGTACTTGTCCAGATCCAAACCACACGTGCTGCAGAATCTGGCCGATTCCTCGTTCGTACCACCACACTGCGGGCAATACATGTGTGCCTCCCTACTACGCCCGTCTCGGTCGTCGCTCGCCCGGTTCTCTTTCCGCGGTAGCCGCCGGGACCGGCGCAGCGAATGCCATAGCCACTGCCCGTACCATCGGCTACCAAAGGAATGTTCTAAAGACCGGCGAATTCCTGCCGACAACGAAGGCGTAGGGCGAATTGCCGTGCCCGGGTGAGAGACGTGTCGAAGGCGTGGAGGCTGGACTATGAAAGCGGCGTATCTCGGCGGTGTGAGAGGTCATCAGGCGGCGGTCTACCGGCCGGGAACGGGCTGGAGCGGCATCGACCAGGGTCGGCGCTTCGGTCGTCAACCGCAGGCGTTCAAGAATGACGGCCGCCTGCATGTGAGTCCTCTGGCCACAGCCCATCGGCGCCGCCCCGGATTGCGCACGAAGACCCTCATCATCTCGGGTGTGGTCGCGGTGGCGACCCTTCTGACGATGGTCCTGAGCGGGGGCGCTCAGCTCTAGAAGCTCCGCATCTCAGTCACGTTAGCCGGCGGCTGGTACCACGCGGATCCGCTGGCCATCCCGTGCGCTGGATAGCACCGCGTTGATATCATCCGGCGACCCACCGATCCGCCCAAAGGGATTCACGTTGCTGTAGGCTCGCGGTAGAGGACCCGCGCTGGCCGGAGTGGGTCCCCAGAAGATGCAGAAGGCGGCGCCCACCGGCCAGTAGCCAAGCTCACCCACGGCCATGTCCTGCCGCGCATCTGCAGCTTCCTCGACCGTCACGGGGATGCCGAAGTAGATCTCATCGCCCCAGCGAGCCACGTCTCCTTGCAGGGGAAGAGCCGCGCGGATGGCTGCCGCGGTCGGCGAGTCATCGAGGGTCGCCTCGACCTCGCCATTCTCGAGAATGATGCGAACACGGCTGGGCATCATCGCCTCCTCTCATTCGCGTGTACCGTTGGTCGACACGGGCGGGCGCTTGGAACGGCCACCCGCGCCAGCAGCGTGTTCGTCGCGACGGTGCACAGTCTAACCTTCCGGTGCTAGTTTGAGGAGGAACGCGCCAGTGTGGCGCGATACCCGCGGCGCAACGCGAGTGGCGCGCCGCCGTGACGCGACATCGCCAGGAGAAGCTTCAAGCCAGGGGAGGTAGACGTGTCCGGGCAGACTATCAGCGACCGGGTCCACAAATTGATCGCGGCCGACAAGCTCCTCGCGCTGTTCGGGATGGAGGTGGAGGAGACCGCGGAGGACCACGCCCGGGTCTCGGCTGTGGTGACCGACCAGTGCCTGCAGGTGCACGGGCTGGCGCACGGTGCGTTCGTCTTCGCTCTGCTCGATGTGGCGTTCTCCATCACGGTCAACGCGAAGGTCGACGCGGTCGCGGTGCAGTGGAGCATCAGTCAGTTCCGCTCTGCCGGCCTCGGGGAGAAGATCACGGCCGACTGCCGCCTGCTTCACGGCGGGCGCCGTCTCATGGTGGTGGAGCTAGTGGCGACCAATTCCGAGGGAAGAGTGCTGGCGAAGGGCCAGGCTACCGCGATCCCGGTGGGAGAGAGTCCTCCGAGGCAAAGGAACTGCTAGGTCGCGGCCGGGCCGGCCCCCAGCACTCCCGGCGCCTGCCTGATGAGGCGCACCTTCTCCGCCGCCAACCGAGGGGACAAGCCTACCGCGTAGATCTCGGGGTTCCGTAGACGCCGGATCTCCTCGGGCAGCGCGCCCACCTGGGCACGCGCCCGGGCTCGGATCTCGCTGAGCGAAGGCCGTTGGTCCAAGCGCTTGCCGTCGAGCATCACTGGCTGCAGCAACTCCTCGCAGCGGGTCGCATCCCATACCGCCCTGAGGAACGAGAGGTCGTGCCTCTCGGCGAACGGCACCGGCGGGCAGGCCTGCCCGGGGTCGATGCAATCGGGCGCCTCGTCGTCCAGACGGATGAGGTCGGCCAGGGGGCGGTCCGCGCCGTCGTAGTAGCGCACGAGCCGTTTGCGGCCAGGGTCGGTCATCTTCGCAGGATTCGACGAAAGCTTGATCCGCGGCTCCCACCGGCCATCTCCCGCTCGGACCGCCACCAGCTTGTAGACCCCGCCCAGGGCCGGATGGTCGGACGAGGTGATGAGGTGCGTGCCCACCCCCCAGGAGTTGATAGGAGCCCCTTGCCGCTTGAGGTCGGCGATCAGGTCTTCGTCCAACTCGTTCGAGGCCACGATGAGCGGGTCGTCGAACCCGGCCTCTTTGAACAACCGATAGGCCGCCTTGCTGAGCCGGGCGAGGTCCCCGGAGTCCAGACGGATCGCGGCGCGCACCGGCCGGCCGGCTGCGCGCAGCTCCTTGAACACCGTGATCGCGTTGGGCAGCCCCGACGCGAGCGTGTCGTAGGTGTCGACGAGAAGGATGGGGTCGGGATAGCATTGGGCGTAGGCTCGGAAGGCTTCGAGCTCATCCTCGAAGCTCATCACCCAGGAGTGGGCGTGCGTGCCCTGGACCGGGATGCCAAAAACCTTGCCCGCGAGCACGTTGGACGTGCTGTTGGCTCCTCCGATGTACGCGGCCCGGGAGCCGCTCAACCCCCCGTCGGGTCCCTGGGCTCGGCGCAGTCCGAACTCCACCAGATTGTCATTCCCGCAGGCCTGCCGGATGCGGGCGGCCTTGGTCGCTATCAGCGTCTGGTAGTTGAGCGTGTTCAGCACCGCCGTCTCCAGCAGTTGGGCCTCGATCAGGGGACCCTCCACCTGCAGGATCGGCTCGTGGGGGAAGACCACAGTGCCCTCGGGCACGGCCGCGACGCTGCAACGCGGCCGGAACGTGCGCAGGTACTCGATGAACGCCTCGTCGAAGACTCGCAGCCCTGCGAGATAGCGCAGATCCGGCTCGGTGAACCGCAGACCCTCAACGAGATCGAGAAGCTGCTCCAGCCCCGCGGTGATGGCGAAGCCGTTGTGCGGAGGGAGATCGCGGAACGAGTAGTTGAAGCAGGCGGTCACGTCTTTGCGGCCCGTCTTCCAGTACCCGCCCATCATGGTGAGCTGGTAGAAGTCGGTCAGGAGGGCCAGGTCCTCTCGCCGGGCCCAACGTTCCGAGACGTCGGCCTCCATCAACCGTGCCCCGCCGGGTTCCCGTCCTCGTCGTAGTCTACCGGCGGCCGCTCGCCCGAGCCCTCCAGTCGATCCGATCTGACCCGGATCACTCCGGCCGCTTCCATATCCGCCAAGGCCGTGGCCGTGGTCTCCGGGGCGACCCCACGTACGGCGTCTTCCACCAGGTAGACGGTGAAGCCCGCGGCCCGTGCGTCCAGCGCCGTCTGCCTCACGCAGTAGTCGGTGGTCAGACCGGTAAGGAACACCCGCTCGACCTTCCAGTGACGCAGGAAGTCGGCCAGATCGAACCGGTCCACCTGGAAGGCGCTATAGGCCTCGCGCCGGGGATCGTCGGCTTTGCTGACCAGTATGGCGTTCATGGGCATCTCCAGGCCGTGACACCACTCCGCGCCTGGCGTTCCCTGCACCGCGTGCGGCGGCCACGAGCCGTCACGGAACTCCGGGTGGTCGGAGAAGCTGATGTGGTCGGCGGGGTGCCAATCACGCGTATAGATCCAGCGGCCGAACATGGGCACCAGACGGTTGATCATCGGGATGACCTCGTCCCCTCCCGGGACGCCCAGAGTCCCTCCCGGGCAAAAATCTCGCTGCACGTCGGCGACGATGAGGGCATCCTTCGCCCCTACAAGCACCTTCTCACTCACGCGCCGATCCTCTCCAAGCCGGGAGGCAGGAACGGCCGCAGCGCGGCCGGCACCTCGATGTGTCCGTCCTCGGTCTGGTAGTTCTCCATGATGGCGATGATCTCGCGGCCGACCGCGATGACGGTCCCGTTCAAGGTGTGGATAAGATAGGGCCCGCCTTTGGCTCCCTTGGCCCGCACCTTCAGGCGCCGGGCCTGGTAATCGGTGCAGTTGGAACAGGAGGTGACCTCGCGGTACCGGGCCTGGGAGGGCAGCCAGACCTCCAGGTCGTACTTCTTGGCAGCCGGGGCGCCCAGATCACCGGCGGCGATGTTGACCGCGCGGTACGGGAGCCCCAGCTCCTGCAGGATCTCCTCCTCGATGGAGCGCATGAAGTCGTGCTCTTCGCTCGACTTATCCGGGGCGGAGAAGCTGAACATCTCCACCTTGTCGAACTGGTGCACCCGGAAGATGCCGCGCGTGTCCTTGCCGGCCGCACCCGCCTCGCGCCTGAAGCAGCTGGAATATCCGACGTAGCGCAACGGGAGCGCCGCCTCGTCCAGGATCTCGCCCATGTGCAGGGCGGCCAGGGGGACCTCGGACGTCCCCACCAGGTTCAGACCGTCGGCTTCCACCCGGTAGACCTGCTGCATGTCGGTGGGGAAGAAGCCGGTGCCGTACATGGCTTCGTCGCGCACCAGCACTGGCACCACGACCGGTCGGAAGCCTTTGGAGGCCAGTCTCTGAATGGCGAATTGCACGAGCGCAAACTGAAGGAAGACCAGGTCACCCTTCAGATAAGCGAAGCGGCTGCCCGAGGTGCGGGCGCCGCGCTCCATGTCGATGAGGTCATGGGCCAGGGCCAGATCGAGGTGATCCTTGGGAGCGAAGGCGAACTCCCGGGGGGTGCCCCAGTGATGCATCACCACCGAGTTCTCCTCGCCCCCGGCAGGGGCGGTCGGGTCGGGCAGGTTGGGCACCTGGAGCAACTCCTCTTCCAGCAGGGTCTCCACGTCCTTGAGCCGCCCCTCCAGATCTTTGATCTCGTCGCCCAGGAGCCGCATGGCTTCGATAGTAGCCGTCGCGTCTTCTCTGGTGCGCTTGGCCCGCGCGATCTCCTCGCTGACTGAGTTCCGCCTGCTGCGTCGCTCCTCCACCCCCACGAGGATCTCCCGGCGCCGGCGGTCAAGCTCCAGCGACTCGTCCAGCGCGGCCTCGGCGTGGTGGCCGCGGCGGCAGAGAGCCTCGCGCACCAGGTCGGGTTCGCTGCGGATGAGCTTGATGTCGAGCATGAGCGCTCCTAGACTGGTGGGAACGAGAGCGGGACGATCGCACGCGGCACGTTCACGGGCTCGAGGGTCGTCATGGCTGGGTCGTCTGGCGGGGCGGCCTGCCTACCGGGTAGCTGCCGAGCACTGTCAGCCGTGGCTGCTTGCAGGAAAGGCAGCGCAAGGCGTCGGCCACCGGACCGTCTTCCACCTTGCCCTCCATGTCGACTAGGAAGATGTAGTCGCCCAACCTCCGCTTCGAAGGCCGGGATTCGATCTTGGTCAGGTTGATGCGGCGAAACGCGAACTCCTGCAGGATCAGGAGCAGCGCTCCCGGCTGGTCCTTGATGATCTCGCACACCACCGAGGTCTTGTAGGGCTCGAACCAATCCTGGCGTTCGCGCTGCCGGGCCAGAAAGACGAAGCGGGTCTCGTTGTCCTTGTGATCCTCGATATCGGCCTCGATCACCGCGCAGCCATAGTGCTCACCCGCCAATTGATTGCCGATGGCCGCCCAGGGCTCCCCCGAAGAGGCGACCCGCTCGACGGCGTCGGCAGTGGAATTGGCGGCCTCGACCTCCCGGCCGGGCAGATTGCGGCGCAACCACCCACGACACTGGGCGTTGGCGTGCGGATGCGAATAGACCCTGGTTATCTGCTCCAAGGTCACTCCCGGGCGGGCCAGGAGGCTGTGGCTGATCGGGTGGCGTACCTCTCGGACGATCTGCAGGTTGTCGATCTCGTGGGCCAGGATATCGACTGTGGCCGACACTGAGCCCTCAATGGAGTTCTCGATGGGGACGATGACGCAATCCACTTCGCCGCTCGACACCGCTTCGATGGTGTCATGCATGGTGGCAAACGGCAGGTAGCGCCTCGCGCGGCCCTTGGGCTCTTCCTCGCCCAAGGTAGCCCGCAGCGCCTCCTCGGTGAACGTGCCGAAGGGACCCAGGAAACCTAGTGTGGACGCCGCCACGGGAAGAGGCTCAGAAAGGGACGATACCGGCCAGCGGGCAAGATCGCGCCCAGGAGCGTCACAGCTCACGGTCGTCCGCCTCTTCCGGTGCACCGGCGTACTGAGCCCCGTCGTCGGTCTCGAGCCGGGCGGCCTTTTGCTCCTCGAGGAACTGCTCGGCCAGGGTCGCGCCGGCGGGCGTCGGGGTCTGGGGTTCATCCCATCCCTTGGCCGACGGTACCACCTCCGCTTCCACCGGGGGCAGTCCCCGGCGCTTGCGCCTGCGGTTCTCTCTCGCGACCTCTCTGTCGTTTTGGGGGCGGCGGCCCGGGATACCCACCGACAGAGGCACTTCCTCCGCCTCGAGACCCGCCTCGTCGCCGCTCACGCTGCTGATGAGGCTGCTGTCTACTCGAGGGAGTATGGTGAAGGGACCGCTCCCACGGGCCTGCTCCACCGCCTCGCTCTCCTCCGGCGCCAGCGGTATGTCGGGGGCACCGTCTTTGAGGAGCTTCACATACATCCGGGCGAAATCGCGGCTGACCACTGTCGTGACGACCACGCCGTCGCTCTGGCTGTTCAGAAGGGCCAGGGAGGTGCTCTGCCTACCCCCCAGATCCTGATAGGCATCGAAGCGGACGATCCCTACCCGCGCGAAGGCGGTGTCCAGGCGCACGTCGTGGTCCCGGGTGGCAAGCGTGAGGTCCTCTAACGCGATGCGCATGTTGAGGAGCTTCTCGTCCAGGGCCGTCACGTGCTCCACGATGTCGACCGTCCCCCGGGATCCCATGATCACATGCTGACTGCGCTGATAGCGCTGGAGCCTCCTGTAGACAAGAGCCAGACCGACTCCGGCGGCGACGGCGACCACGATGGCTACGATGGCTACGATCTCGAATGCCTGCTCAGCGCTCATCCAGACCCCTAGAGTGTGAAGATGACCTCGGCCTCTATCCAGTTGTTGTCTTTATACTTCTCGTCCTTGACCGGTCCTACCTCCACCCGCAGCAGGGCCACCTCGCCGTAGGCCGTGGGATTCAGACCTTCGACGGTGATAGTCAGGTCCTCTTTGGGCTTGAGTTCGGGGATCTCGACCGTCACTTTCTGAGGCTCCGTTGAATCGGGGGAGAGAAGGCTGACGACGACCGGTACGTTCTTCTCGGCCATGTTGCCCTGGTTCTCGACGGTGACCTGGAAGGCCAGCTCGTCGCTCGACTGCAGGTTGTAGGTATCGCCGCCGACGATCTCCTTCTCATCCGGCATGGCCACTACCTTCGCCACGGCTACTCCGTGGACGGCCTGGAGATTGCCCGTGCTCTTGAGCGTGTCCAGGATCGCTTGGACCCGAGACTTCGACGCGATATCGGGATCGGGGAGGAACTCGGTCTCCGGCACGGTGACCCCGGCGATCCCCTTCTCCTTCAGGACTTGGGTGGCCTTGGGAATGAAGACCTCCCGGTAGAGGAAGTCGGAGTTGGTCAGATAGTAGAGCGCGCGCGAGATCTGCTCGGACGACACCTCCGTGTCCTGCACCTCGAGGGCCGTCATGAGAGAAGGTTTGAGATCGGTCAGTCCCGTGTAGCGGAACGCCATGACCATGACGAAGAACTGGTGGATGTTCTGCTCGACGAAAGCGTTTGGAGCCTCGAGGGCCTTGGCCTCCAGCGCCAACCTCTCCGACGTGGCGACATACTGATCGAGACGGGTCTGTATCACAGAGCGGGTGGTGTCCCCTGGGTTCGTCAGCAGATGGGACAATTCGACGCCCAGCGCATCCGATTGCTCCAGGATGTCGGCCACCTGTTTCATGTAGTTCTCGTAGTCGGCGGCTTCATCGCCACCCATGGTGCTTGTGACCACGACCACGATCACCACGACCGCGATGATGATCACCGCCATAAGCAGGATCAACCGGAGCAGGGGCTTTGGCAGGAGCTTCATCTGCCGCCGTTTCTGCTCTTCCGGGGCTGACTCAGTTAAACTGTCGTCCTTTTCCAGATCAGTCATACGCAGCGGCAACGCGAGAATGGTGGTGGGCGAGGGGGGACTTGAACCCCCACGAGCGTAAGCTCACTAGACCCTGAACCTAGCGCGTCTGCCAATTCCGCCACTCGCCCGGAGTGCGCACGAGTATAACATAGCCCCTTGTGCCGCCTATCCTTACGGTGAGTGAGCCCCGGGGCGGGCGTGCGTCGTCAGGCGCTCCCGGCACTGCACGGGAGGCTCGGCGTCCCTCGCTCCGGCGCGCGCTATGTGCCGGCGTGGAGGCGAGCGGGGCCCCGTCTCCCCGACCTTCCACGGGCGTAGCTGAGCACTCGCTCGTCCCCGGATGGTCAGACTGCGTGTCGGTCAAAGTGCGGTCCGGCACATCATCCACGACCTGCGCCGACCAAACCAGAAGCTGCCAACTGGAATGAGGACGGTACAGAAGAACGGAGGCCCCGAAGGACCCCGTCTTCAGCAAGCCGATACCCCCCTCGCGAAGCCAGTCGCGCATGGTGGACACGCGCGCTGGAGCGAGGGGGGTATCGGCTCACCCTGACGATATACTGGGGCAATGGCCGACACGCGTCTCCTCCACGATCGCTACCGGATCGTCCGCAAGCTGGGCAGCGGGGCGTTCGCCACCGTGTATCTGGCCGACGACTTGCACATGGGGCGGCCGGTCGCCATCAAGGTGGTGGAGCAGACCGTCGACGTCGACGACCGGGTGCTGCGCGAGGCCCAGGCGGCGGCCAAGCTCAATCACCACCACATCCTCACCGTCTACGAGATGGTCCGCGAGCCCGAGAGGACGTTGCTCTTCACCGAGTACATCCAGGGCAATACCCTTCGCGAACACTATCGGGACCAGACTTCGAGCGATCCCGAGATCCTGGAAGCTGGGATCCAGCTCTGCCGCGCTCTGGAGCACGCCCACAAGCGGGGCGTGGTGCACCGCGACATCAAGCCGGAGAACATCATGCTGGTCGAGGGCGAGACGGTCGATGTGCGGCTGATGGACTTCGGGGTGGCGCAACTGGAGGACCGGGCCTCCGTCACTCTGGACGGCGACCTGGTGGGGACCCTGGCCTACATGTCTCCAGAGCAGATGGAGGGCCGGAACGTCGATTCCCGCAGCGACGTCTACTCCCTGGCTCTTACCCTCTACGAAGGCTTCACCCGGAGGAACCCATTAAAGGGCAAGAAGCTCCAAGATCTCCTTCGAGACGTGTCCCGCCCGGAGATCCCTCCTCTTTCCGTCAACCGTCCAGATCTCCCCATCGCCCTGAGCGATGCCCTGGGCCGGGCGATGGTCCACGACAGCTATGCCCGTCCCGACGCGGAGGCTCTGGGTCGGCTCCTGTCCCAGGCCGCCAAGCAGATGCCGGAAGAGGTCCCGGACGAACGTCTGGTCACCCGGGTGCGCGAGCGGCTCGCACCTGCCCGGATGGATCGGGACCGGGTCGTCTACCTGGGCCAGCATGTGGCGGCCGCGGTCTTCGCGCTCTGCTGCCTCTTGTACCTGCTGCCCCGGGCGCCTTTCTATCCGCAGGTGGCGATAGTCCCGCTCATCGTCGTGCCGACCTTCCTGGCCCTGATCTGGCCCTTCGGAGGGGCGATCCTCACGTTGGCACTGCTGGCGCCGCCGATCTTCGCATTCGGCGCCGGGTGGGGAGTGGTATACGTGGTGCCGGCCGCCTTGACGCTGGGTCTGCTTCGCTGGAGGCGGCTGGAGTGGGCGGCGCTGCTGCCGGGGGTGATGCCGTTCGCCGTAATGGGATGGGTGGGGCTGGCCGTCCCGCCCCTGGCCGGTGGTCTGCTGCGCCGCTGGGGAGCGCTGGTAGGGTTCATGAGCGGCCTGGTGCTGGTGGTTGCGGGGGGCCTCGCCGGCTGGGAGACGCTGCCGTACACGTTCAATCCCAGTCCGGGTACCCCGCTCATGGCGGCCGAGCACGCGAACTCTCCCTGGACGGTGCTCACCGAGATCGCCCGGTTCCTGGATTCCCGGCCGGAACTGTCGCTGCAGATCCTTCTGTTCGCTGTGTTCGCGTTGCCGCTGTACGCTCTTACCGGCCGGCGCTCGCGAGAGCGGCGGATGTGGGGAGCGAGCGCCTATCTCTCCGTTCTCTGCGCGGCTTTTGTGCTCCTTCCCATCCTACTTCTCGGGGTACCGGTGGTTTTGGGCCCCTTTCTTTTGGCGTTCGTGCCGTGCGCTATAATCGCGGTTCTGTCCGCCCTTTTCCTCTCGTACGAGGGTGTGGAGACCCTGTAGGAGGGCAGGTCTATGGGATTGATGCGGAAGGTCGAGTCGCGCATCGAGGACGCCGTCGGCGCAGGGTCGAAGGACGGCCCATCCGGCCGGCCTCCAGATGCTGGCTCCAAGAAGAAGTCCCGGCTGTACGTGCATCCGGATGAACTGGCGCGCAAGCTCGTCAAAGAGATGGAAGCCCGGAAGGTCGCCCGTTCATCGGAGGTATCGGTGTGCAACCGTTACACGGTCTATCTCTGCCCCGAGGACTTTGACCGGCTCGAGAGCCGTCGGGACGAGGTCGAAGTCGGGCTCGAGCGTCATCTGGCTAAACACGTGCACTCCAAGAGGTACGAAGTGATGGGCGACATCACCGTGTCGCTCGTGCTCGATCCCGACCTGAAGCTGGGTCACTTCGGCCTGCTAGCCCAGAGAGCCGCGGAGGAGAGCCCGGTCGGACCCACAAAAGCCATGCCGGCGGTCGCGGCGCCGGCCGCTGCCGCGTCGGCCGTGGCGCGCGTGGCCGCTTCCGGGCAGGCGAACCTCGCGGGCGGGACCGCGGTCATCCGTCCGGCCGAGGCGGAAGAATATGGCTTGGTCCGTCAAACGATCGTGCTGAAGGCGGGTAGCCGCGTGCGCGAGTTCAATCATGGGCGGGTCATCGTGGGCCGAGCCAAGGACGTCGATTTCCAGGTCGACGATTCCAATGTCTCTCGCCGGCACGCGGCCATCTATTGGGCGGACGGCAGTCTCATGGTGACGGACCTCGATTCGACCAACGGGACGATGGTGAACGGCTATCCGGTGACGAACAGTGTGCTCCGGCCGAACGACGTGTTGACCATAGGGGACTGCAGGATCACGGTGGAGACGAGGTAGCCATGCTACAGATAGTGCTGCTGGCCGGGAAGTTCGTCTTCCTGGTGGTCCTCTACCTGTTCGTCTATCGGGTGATCCGCTCCGCCAGCCGCGAGCTGCGCACGGTCGGTCCGGTCGCCGCTGGCCAGCAGTGGTCCCCAGAGATGGAGGCGCCTGTGGCAGTGGGGGTAGGGGCAGCGTCCCCCGGTGCAGCCGGAATGTCCGCTGTCGTCCCCGTGCGCGCGGCTAGCGGGGTGTGGGCGCTCGTGGTGCAGAAGAGCCCCTATCTGCCGATGGGGGAGGCGTACTCGTTCCCGGTGGGAGCGCAGGCCATGGCCGGACGTTCTTCAGATATGGATATCTATCTCGAAGACACCTTCGTCTCGTCGAAGCACGCGCTTTTCGAAGCCACGCCTGACGGATTCCAGGTGGAGGACCTGCGCAGCACCAACGGCACTCAGGTGAACGGCGCCGACATCTCCGGACCCCGGCGACTGGGCGTAGGAGACAGGGTGGAAGTGGGTGACACGGTGTTCCTGGTGGAGGTGCGGTGATGCGCGTCCGGGCCGGAGTAGTCAGCCACCGGGGCCTCGTGCGCCAGAACAACGAGGACTCCTATCTCGTTCGCCGCGGGCTCTACGCGGTCTGTGATGGCATGGGCGGCGCGCGCGCCGGCGAGGTGGCGTCCGAGATGGCGTGCCGGAGCCTCCTCGCCCTGGACCCGGCCGCCGCGACGCCGGAGGACCTCCGCGAGGCGATCATCGAGGCCGACCGGGCCATAGTCGACCGCAGCCTGGGGGAGGAGGGTCTCCTGGGCATGGGGACCACCCTCACGGCCGCCCTGGCGGGGGAAGGGTCGTTGACTTTGGCACACGTGGGGGATTCGCGAGCCTACCTGCTGCGCGACGGCGACCTGGTCCAGCTTACCCAGGATCACTCCTGGGTGGGCGAGATGGTCCGCCGGGGCGAGCTGACGCCGGCTCAGGCGGCTGTGCACCCGCACCGGAGTGTCATCACCAGAGTTCTGGGCACCGGAGGGGAGTTCGAGCCCGATATCATCGAGGCGCCCGTGGAAGTCGGCGACCGCATCCTTCTCTGCAGCGACGGGCTGACGGGCATGGTCTCCGATCCGGACCTGGCCGGGATCCTCCAACAGGAAGGCGATCCGCAGGCGGTGGCCCAGCTGCTCATCCAGGCGGCTTTGGCCGGCGGCGGCGAGGACAACGTGACCGTCGTTGTGGTGGACATAATGGCGCCGGCGGAGGAGGCCGGATCCCCGCCGGGCGAGAGCGACGAGGCCGTCGGCGAGGGGGACCCGGCTTCGATCGGCGACGATACCCTGGTTGACGTCGAGACCGCCGTCGCCGGGACGGGCGGTGAGGTCGCCGGGACGGGCGGTGAAGCAGCCGCCGGCACGAGCGGCGGCGAGGCCGGGACTGGGCCAGAGGACGACGACGAGATCCTACTGGGCCCGATCGACAGGGGGATCATCTCGGCGACCGTAGGTCGCGGGCGATCGCATGCGGGCATGCGCGGGCGTCTTGGCGGACGCATCGGTCCGCTTCGGAGCCCGTCCATCCGCCGGCCGGCGAGCGGGGCTTCCGCGGCGGTGGGTGGGATTGCGACAGAGCAGACGGAAGTGACCGCGGCTGGGACCACGGCGCCTACGCCGGGGGCGACCACCGACGCGGAGCCGGTGGCGACGGGGCGCAGCCGATGGACCCGGCGGCGCTGGATCATCCTGGCGGTCGCGGTCGTGGTGGTGCTGGCCATCTTGGTCGGCGCGTTCGCAGGGTACAACTCGACGGTCTACTACATCGGTACCTTCAACGGCGTGGTGGCCCTTTTCCGGGGCCTGCCGGCGAGCATCCTGGGGATCGACCTCTCTTCCCTCATCGAGATGGGGACGGTGGCGCGTGACTCGCTCGCGCCCCATCTGCAGGACCGGGTGGACGCGCATGATCTCATCAGCAAGGAAGAGGGACAGCTGTTCCTGCGGACCCTGAGCGCACAGCAGTGACCACACGAAATCGCGAGCTGGTCTTCCTCGTCCCGGCGCTGGTCCTCACCACTCTGGGGTTCGCCCTGGTCTACACCGAGAAGTCCTCCGTCCTGACCCTGTACTCGCTCACCTACGGGGCGCTCTTCCTGGCCCTGTTCGCGATAGCCCACATCGGCCGGCGATTTCTGGCGCCCTACGCCGATCCGTATCTGCTGCCTATCACGGCGCTTCTGTCGACACTCGGCATCCTTATGCTGTACCGCCTGAACGAGGATCTTGCCCTTCAACAGGCCATGTGGCTGGTGGTCGGCTTGGCTGCCTTCCTGCTGGTGCTGGCGTTCGTGCGCGATCTCAAGGTGCTGCGCGACTACCGGTTCTTGATCGGAATCGCGGGGCTTCTCCTGCTCTTCCTCACGGCCATCTTCGGGCGCGAGATCAACGGAGCTCGGCTGTGGGTGGCCTTCGGCCCGATCCGCTTCCAGCCGGCGGAGTTCGGCAAGATCCTGCTCATGGTCTTCTTCGCCGCCTACTTGGTCGACATACGGGAGGCGCTCACGGTGAGCACTCACCGCGTGCTCGGGGTGCCTCTGCCGCCGTTCCGCTATCTCGCCCCGCTCCTCACTATCTGGGTCCTCTCCATGATGCTGATGATCTTCATGAAGGATCTGGGCACCAGTCTG
The DNA here is from genome assembly GCA_963806155.1 of uncultured Actinomycetes bacterium. Classification (GTDB taxonomy): domain Bacteria; phylum Actinomycetota; class Thermoleophilia; order RBG-16-64-13; family RBG-16-64-13; genus CAVPLM01. The sequence continues at coordinate 585,439 of CAWDXC010000009.1, read as the reverse complement.
CTGTTCTTCGGGGCGCTGCTCGCCCTGCTCTATGTCGCTACCGGGCGCGCTTTCTATGTCTTGGTGGGGATGGTGCTGTTCATAGCCGGGGCGGCTCTCTTGTATTTCATCTTCCCCCACGTGCAGACGCGAATCGACATCTGGCTCGATCCTTGGAAGGATCCCACCGGGAAGGGCTACCAGATCGTTCAGTCCATGTTCGCGTTGGCAGCTGGGGGTCTGTTCGGCCGCGGTCTAGGACAGGGATATCTTATCCTGCAATCGGGCGACACCATCATCCCCGCTCTGGAGACCGACTTCATCTTCTCCGCCATAGGGGAAGAGCTGGGGCTGGTAGGCGCGGTGGGCGTCATCCTCCTTTACTTCATCTTCACCTATCGGGGCTTTCGCATCGCCATGCGGGCTCGGGACGACTTTCCCCGTCTGCTGGCCACGGGGCTCACGAGCATCTTCGCGCTGCAGGCCTTCCTGATCATGGGCGGGGTCATCAAGCTGATCCCCCTCACCGGGATAACCTTGCCGTTCATCAGCTACGGGGGTAGCTCCATCGTGTCCAACTTCGTCCTTTTGGCGTTGCTGCTGCGGACGAGCGACAGCGTGGCCCGCCAGGAAGCCATCGCGCGACAGCCGGGGTCGCGCCCGGCGCCCGCCGCGAAGGGCGCGCGGCCGGCCGTAGGAGCGGGGGTGTAGATGAGCCGTCCTCTTCGCCGGCTGTTCGTCGTCTTCACCGTGCTTTTCATAGCGCTGGTGTTGCAGCTCACCTACGTTCAGGTGTGGGCCGCGTCAGACCTCAAGGTCAACCCGGCCAACACCCGCGCTCTGGAAGAGGAGATGAAAGTGGAGCGGGGGGTGATCCTCTCGGCCGACGGGGAGGAACTGGCCGTGAATCACAAGGAGGGCCAGTACTTCTTCCGCGAATACCCCTTCGGCAGTCTCACTTCTCCCTGGCTGGGCTACAACAGCCTGCGCTACGGCCGCGCGGGCGTGGAGCGGGTCTACAACGAGGAACTGTCGGGGCAGTCAGGGATCCTGGGGGTCACCAACTACTGGGACCAGATCGTCGGCAATCCCCATCGGGGGGCGGACCTCAAGCTGACCGTGAGCGTGGCGCTGCAACGGGTGGCGGCAGACGCGCTGGGCGACAGGAAAGGGGCCGTGGTGGCCCTCGATCCCAAGACCGGGGCGGTGCTGGCCATGGTCTCGTATCCACGCTACGACCCCAACGAGATCGATGAGCAATGGGAGGAGATCAACTCCGACGCCGACAGGCCCCTGCTCAACAGAGCGACCCAAGGCCTCTACCCGCCGGGCTCGGTCTTCAAGATCGTGGTGGCCGGCGCTGCCTTGCAGACGGGAACTGTCACTCCCGAGACCGAGTTCGTAGACACCGGCGAATACGTGGCCGGCGGATATGTGGTGACCAACTACGGTGACAAGGTCTACGGGGTGCACGACTTCACCAAGGCCTTCGCGAGCAGCATCAACACCACCTTCGCCAAGGTGGGCGTGGAGATGGGGGCCGACACGCTGGCGAAGTACGCGTCCGATTTCGGCTTCAACAAGGAGTCGCCCTGGCCGCTCGGCGCGAGCAAGAGCTTCTTCCCCGACCCTGCAGACATGGACACCGCTCATGTAGCCCAAGCCTCCTTCGGCCAGGGGGAGGTGCTCTCCACCCCTCTCGAGATCGCTCTGACCGCCGCGGCCGTGGCCAACGGGGGCGAGATCATGGAGCCCTACGTCGTGAGCCAGGTGCTGGACTACCACAAGAACATGCTCCAGGAGACCAAGCCTCGGGTCTGGTTGCGGCCGCTCACCGGCGAGATGGCTGCCGATATGCGCGACCTCATGATCGAGGTCGTCAACAACGGGACGGGAACCTCGGCCGCCATCGACGGCGTCCAGGTAGCGGGCAAGACAGGGACAGCCGAAGTGGCGGACGCAGGTCCACACTCGTGGTTCGCCGCCTTCGCTCCGGCCGAAGATCCCCAAGTGGTGGTGGCCGTGCTGGTCGAGAACGCGGGCACCGGCAGCAGCGTCGCGGCGCCGATAGCGCGGCAGGTCATCCTCGCGGCCCTGGGGCTCTGATACTTGTGGATAGGGTAGTATTGGCGGCTATGAAACACGGGCAGAGGGACGACACGGCATGGCCGAGGACGAGAAGGCTTTGATCGGGCGGGTGTTCGACAACCGCTACGAAGTCGTACGTGCCCTCGGTAGCGGCGGGATGGCGGATGTCTATCTCGCCAACGACCAACTCCTGGGCAGGCAGGTCGCCCTCAAGGTCCTTTCCTCGCGCTACGCTCACGATGCCCAGTTCGTGGAGCGTTTCCGCCGCGAGGCCAGTAGCGCCGCCGGTCTGAATCACCCCAACATCGTGCAGATCTACGACCGCGGCGAAGCCGAGGGCACCTACTACATCGCCATGGAATACCTTGAGGGCCGCTCGCTCAAGGAGATCATCCTCAAGTACGCTCCGCTCAGCCCCGACCTCCTGGTCTCGGTGTCCGTACAGATCCTCGAAGCTCTGCGTTTCGCTCACCGCCGGGACGTCATCCACCGGGACATCAAGCCGCAGAACATCATCATCGACGGCGACGGCCGGGTGAAGGTGACCGACTTCGGCATCGCCCGGGCGGGCAGCGCCTCCACCATGACCGAAGCCGGCTCCATCCTGGGGACGGCTCACTACCTATCGCCGGAGCAGGCTCAGGGGCAGCCGGTCGAGGCGGCCTCCGACCTCTATTCGCTGGGCGTGGTGATGTACGAGATGGCCACGGGCAGGGTGCCCTTCGACGGCGACAACCCCGTGGGGATCGCCATGCAGCATGTGCACGAGCGGCCGGTGGCTCCACGTACCGTCAACCACGACATCCCCGACAACCTCGAGGGAGTCATCCTGCGCGCCCTGGGAAAGCAACCCACCGAGCGCTATCTGACCGCGCAGGCCATGCTTGCGGACCTGAGGCGGGTGCAGGACGGGGAGCCGGTCAGCGCCCCCGCCGCTTTTGTCGAGGAAGCCACGCACGTCATGAGTCCCGCCGCAGTAGCGGCCGCGGCCGCGGCGCAGCCCACGCAGGTCCGTCCCAAAGGTCCGGCCTACGCCCAGCAGCTTCCCGAGCCCTTCTACGGCCAGCCGCCGCGCCGCCGGAGCGTGTGGCCCTGGATACTGGTGATAGTCTTGCTGCTGGCCCTCGGCGGGGGGGCGTATGCCGTCCTCTCCAACTGGGAAACCTCCGCCGTGGAGACCGCGGCCGTCCCGGGAGTGGTGGGTCTGAGCGAGGCCGAGGCCAAGCAGGCCGTCGAGGCGGCAGGCTTCGAGTTCAACGTTGAGGGCGCGCAACCTTCGGGCGATGTCCCTGAAGGTGATATCGCCCGCCAGGACCCGGAGGAAGGCGTCGATCTGGCCCTGGGAGAGACGGTCACCGTGTGGAAATCCTCGGGTCAAGGCAAGGTCGAGGTGCCGGACGTGGTCGGCAAGACCCAGGTCGCGGCCACCCAGCAACTGATGGCGCTCGGACTGGACGTGACCACCAAGGAAGAGACGGTCAAAGACCAGGAAGTGGGCACGGTCATCCGCCAGAGCCCTGGGGCGGGTGAACAGGTGGACGCTGGTGCCAAAGTGACCATCGTCGTGGTAGCGCCGAGCAACACGGTCGTAGTACCTCGCCTCATCGGCATGACCCAGGACTCCGCCGTCGCCCTTCTCGAAGGGATGAAGCTGGTGTCGAAGGTGGAGGAACGGGATTCCACCGAGCCGGGAAAGACGGTGGTCGACCAGAGTCCCACTGAAGGCCAGGAGGTCGAGCCCGGGACAGAGGTCATCATCTACGTCAGCAACGCTCCTGAGGTGACGATGGTCAGGGTGCCGCCGGTGGCGCAGATGGGGTATTCGGTCGCCCAGGCCCGGGCCAGATTGGCCACCTACGGCCTGCGCTCGAACACGGTCGAAGCAGAAACACCGGACTACCCGCCGGGCGAGGTCATCGGCCAGGATCCGCCCGCCGGGCGCGAGGTGGAGAGGGGCAGCATCGTGCAGCTCACCGTGGCCAAGGAGCCGCCGTCGACCACGACGACGACTTTGCCGACCACCACGACGACCCAGCCGCCGACCACCACGACCACCCAGCCGCCGACCACCACGACCACCCAGCCTCCCGCCACCAGTACCACATCCTTCTAGCGAGGCGCCTCACTTCCGGCTTGAGGCCCGGCCCTGCGCAGGCTGCTACAATCGCTGCTCAAGCGCGAAGGCGAGGTCGACAGTGAGCGTAGAAAAGCCCACGTTTCAGAACGTGCTCTTAGGCCTGGAAGAGTTCTGGGCCAAGCAGGGTTGTGTCATCTGGCAGCCGCATCACACAGAGGTGGGGGCGGGCACTTTCAATCCAGCCACGTTCCTCAAGGTGCTGGGTCCGGACCCGTGGAAGGTGGCCTACACGGAGCCTTCCATCCGCCCCACCGATGGGCGCTACGGGGAGAACCCCTACCGTCTCGGCCACTACTACCAGTATCAGGTGATCCTCAAGCCCTGTCCGGACGACATCCAGGACGTCTACCTGACTTCACTGGAGCACTTGGGCGTCGATCTCTCCGAGCACGACGTCCGTTTCGTGGAGGACGACTGGGAATCACCCACTTTGGGTGCCTGGGGACTGGGCTGGGAGGTGTGGATCGACGGGATGGAGTGTACCCAGTTCACCTACTTCCAGCAGGTGGGCGGCATCGATCTCGATCCCCCGAGCGTCGAGCTCACCTACGGGACCGAGCGACTGACGATGTACCTGCAAGGCGTGGACAACGTCTTCGATCTGATGTGGGTCCCGGGTGTCACCTACGGGGATGTGCACAAAGTCAACGAAGCCCAGTGGTCGGTATACAACTTCGATCTAGCCGACGTGGGCATGTTGCAGAAAGCCTTCGCCGACTATGAGCGCGAGTGCGAGCGCTGTCTGGAACGGGGCCTGGTGAGGCCGGCGTACGACTTCGTGCTCAAGTCCTCGCACACATTCAACCTGCTTGATGCCCGGGGTGCGATCAGCGTGACCGAACGCACCGGCTACATCGCCCGCGTACGCAACCTGGCGCGCAAGGTGGCCGAGGGCTACGTCGGGCAACTCGACGGAGGTGACGCTCCCGGCTCAGCGACTGCGGCCGCGGATGGGGCGGCCGCGGGTAGGGCGGCCGCGGGTAGGGCGGCCGACAACGGGGTTGCCGACAACGGGGCGGCCGTCGCGACCGGCGGCGGTGCCATCGACGTGGCGACCGGAGACACGCCGGCCGTCGCCGCGGGCGGACCCACCGCCGCGGCGGTCGGCCAAGGTGTCGGTGCCCAGCCCCCCGCCTGGATCTCGCCCGACAGCCGCGAAGGTCGCGACTTCCTGCTCGAGATCGGCGTGGAGGAGATGCCCGCTTCCGCCTGCCGGGCCGCGATCGACCTGCTTCCCGACCGGGTGGCGGCGCTCTTCGGCGCGGAAGGGGTGGAAGTGAGCCCCGCCGACGTCCAGGTGATGGTATCTCCCCGGCGCATCGCGATCCTGATCAAGGACGTGCCGGGTGAGCAGACCCCGCGCGAGATCGTTCAGCGCGGCCCCGCGGTCGAGGCCGCCTTCGACGCCGAGGGCCGGCCCACCAAGGCCGCGGAGGGCTTCGCCCGGGCCAAGGGCGTGTCCGCCGCTCAGCTGGAGGTGCGGGAGGAGGGCGGGCGTCGCTTCGTCTACTACGTGACCAGGAGCGAAGCCAGGCCCACGGCGGGACTTCTCCCCGACATATGCCTCAAGATCGTTCGCGACATGTACTTCCCCAAGAACATGCGCTGGGGCTACCGCGACCTGCGGTTCTCCAGGCCGGTCCGCTGGTTGGTGGCCCTGTGGGGGGAGACCCTGATCCCCTTCGGCATCGCCGGCCTGGTCTCGGGAAGAACGAGCAACGGCCATCGCTGGCTCGGGGGCGCGGTCGATATCGCCCGCCCGGCCGACTACGCGGAGGCGCTCAGCTCGGTGGCCGTCGTGGCCGATCACCGCGAGCGGGAGGAGTTGATCTGGGCGGCGTTGGAACGGGTGGCCGGTGAGGAAGAGCTCGAGGTGATAGATCCGGGCGGCAAGATGGAGGAGGTCCTCTTCCTGGTGGAGCACCCGACCGTGGCCACGGGTCTCTTCGCGCGTCACCACCTGGCCCTGCCTGCCGAGGTGCTGGTCACGGCCATGCAATCGCATCAGCGCTACTTCCCGTTGGTCCAGGAGAACGGGACTCTGTCGAACCGGTTCCTTTATGTGAGCAACGGCGACCCCGTCTGGTCGAAGCAGATCACGGCCGGCAACGAGCGCGTGCTGCAGGGCAGGATAGACGACGCGGAGTTCGCGTTCCAGAGAGACAGGGTCACCGGGCTGGAGCAGATGGCGGCCCAACTCGGCAAGATCGTCTTCCACGAGAAGGCCGGAAGCATGAAGGACAAGACCGACCGCCTGATCGCGCTCACGGAGTACCTGGCGGAGGTGACGGGCGCTCCCGACGAAGTCCGGGAGCGCGCGCTGGGGGCCGCTCGCCTGGCGAAGGCGGACCAAGTCTCGGTGATGGTGCGCGAGTTCGCCGACCTGGAAGGGGTGATGGGCGAGAAGTACGCTCTCATGGAAGGTCATCACCCCGAGGTGGCTCAGGCGCTGCGGGAGCAGTTCCTCCCCGATGCGGCCGGAGGCGCGGTCCCGGTGACCTGGCCTGGAGCCCTGCTGGCCACGGCGGAAAAGGTGGACAACATCGCCGCCGCCTTCGCCTGCGGTGAGCCCCCGTCCGGTTCCAAGGATCCCTACGGTCTGCGCCGGGCGGCGGCCGGCATGGTGGCCATCGCCGGCCACCACGGGCTGCGCTATGACGTCGAGCGACTGGTGGACCGGGCTTACGACGGACTGGAGCGTTTTCCGAGCCTGGTCGCCCGGCAGCCGGTGGTCGTCGAGGCGACGGCCTTCATCTTGGAGCGGCTGGCCAGGAGCCTCTCCGACGAGGGGCTGGCACGCGACACGGTCGATGCCGTGCTCCCCACCTCTCGCGACTTCCTCGACCTGAGGGCCCGCGCGGCGGCCCTGCACGAGTTCCGACCGGGGACGCAGTGGGAGGACTTGGTCACCGTCTTCACCCGGCCGGCCAATCTGGCTCGGAAGTTGTCAGTCGACGAAGCCACCGAAGCGGCCGCTCTGCCGCACGGCGGGGTTTCACCCCAGCTGTTTCAAGCCGAGGCCGAGTCGGTGCTGTTCGCCGCCTGGCAGGAGGCGGCGAACACGGTCGCGGCGGCGGTCGATGCGCAACGTTATGGTTACGCCCTCTCGATTCTGGCCGCTCTTCGCCCCGCGGTCGACCGTTACTTCGACGACGTGCTTGTCATGGCGGATGACGAGGCGGTCCGGCTGAACCGGCTGCGGCAGCTAGCTGCCGTGGCAGCGACAACGCGCGGCGTGGCCTGGCTGGAGTTGGTCCAGGGCTGAGAAACAAGCCTAGCCCTTCAGGCAGCGGTTGGATTGGCTGACCCCTTTTCACCGGTGCAGCAGCGTGTGCCTTCGGCCGCAGCGACTGGCCACGATGCGGTGGGCTGGCCCGGCCGCAATCGCAGGTCGACGGTGGCATCACCGCGAACACAAGAGTGTAGACCGTGGGCTACCCGGATCGACTCCGGCAAGTGAGGGGGCGCCTTTGGCGCCCCCTCGTCAATGTGCATCCGCACCGACCATGCAAGTGAACGCCCGGCCCTGTGCGGCGGCGGGCGCCTGCGCGTCAGTTCCGGCTCGCCATCGCCTCCGTGGCCTGATCGCCGGCCTCTTCCGCCAACTGGGCGGCGTCGTGACCGCGTTGCTTGCGGCGCTGGTACTCAGGATCGGCATCCAGCCAGGCCTTTGCCCAGGGCATCTCGTTTTCCCATATGGGATTGAGCTTGTCGCGAACGTCGGCCGCATAGGCGTGGAGACCGGGCTGTAGCTCGTTGAGCAACGACTCGGCTCCCTCGTGGGTCGCGTACGCGTTGTTGCGCTCGACCACTCTCTTCATCACCGCCGGATGGTCGATGATAGGGCAGGGCCTCAGCAGGTTCTTGCCGAAAGGCTGCATACGGCGGAGGTCCTTGAAGAAGTCGGAGCACAGGCATTCGAGGAGGGGCTTGTCTTTGATGTTGTCGGTGGCGAAGTGAGCGAAGATGCAAGGTTCCACATCGCCCTTGTTGTTGATATGGATGTACTTGCGGCCGCCGGATAGGCACCCACCGGTCAGAGTGCCGTCGCCCCAGAAGTCGGCTACCAGTAGCGGCCGGGTGTTGCGGATGTGCATCACTCCGCGGCGGAGCTGGTCGCGCTGGTCCGGGCTGGGCATGAGACTGAGGTCGGGCTCGCGGCCCACGGGCATGTACGAGAAGTACCAGCCGTAGAACGCGCCCTTTTCCACCATAAGGTCGGCGAACTCGTCGGAGATGATCTCGTCGATGTTCTGGCTTGTGGCGGTAGCCGAGAAGGCAAACATTGCCCCGCGCTCGCGCAGGCGGTCCATGGCCGCCATGATGCGATCGTAGGTGCCTTCGCCGCGACGGGCATCGGTCGCTTCGCGCCCACCTTCGATGCTGATCGTCGGGCAGAGATTACCCAACTCGACGATCCTATCGGCCACCCGGTCGTTGATCATGGTGGCATTGGTGAACACCATGAACACGGACTGCGGATGGCGCTCGATCACGTCGAGGAGTGAACGCCATACGAACGGCTCCCCTCCCAACATGACGAAGACCCGGGAGCCTATTTCCTCACCCTGGCAGATGATGCTCTCCACCTCTTCCTCGGTGAGGTCGTCCTCCGAGTCGTACTCGGCCGCATAGCACCCCACACAGCGCAGATTGCAGCGCATGGAGGGGCTGATGAGTATTGCCGTCGGCGAAGAAATGCCTCGTTCCTTCAGAAGCGACTCCGTGTAGTCCGGATCCCGCATGAAGAAGTTGGCCATCATCCCGGCAACGAAACGTTTACGTACATTAGGATGAAGATGACGAATGTTCTTGAAGAACTGGTTGCCGGGATTGCCGGGAGCCGTGTAGGTCTTAAGCCACTCGGCAATCATCTGCTGCTGCGGCGATTTAGCCGTGCGTTTCACCGCCGTGACCACACCACGCATGGCTAGATCGGAACTGCCGACTACGGCAAGGGCCCCCGAGATGATGGAGGCGGTCCGTTCGTAGTCGCGTCGCTCCCGAGCTGTTGTAAGCGAGAGCTCGGGCATGTGGACCTCCTTTCCCTTCTTTGCGTTTTGACCTACCCCGATACCTCATTACCATAACACACCCGGCTGCGCCCTACTCAGGTGCTGGATGGGCCGGGTGGCCCTCCGAACCTCCTTCCCTTCGGCCGGCCGCTTCGTTAGAATAACTGGTCCCGGGGGGACTGGTAGAAGTGCGTCGCGACGTGGTGTTCGAAGGGAGTCTTTTCTTATGAGCCCTACCAAATACGTGTATGACTTCTCCGAGGGAAACGCTTCCATGAAGCCCCTTCTGGGGGGAAAGGGAGCCAACCTGGCGGAGATGACCGGACTGGGCATCCCCGTGCCCCCGGGTTTCATCGTGACCACTGCCGCGTGCGTCCATTATTCTTCCACCGGCGCCTATCCTGAGGGGCTGACCCAGGAGATCGAAGAGCACCTGCGCGCCCTCGAGAAGCTCACCGCCAAGACTCTGGGCGATCCCCGGAATCCCCTTCTGCTGTCGATCCGTTCCGGCGCCGTGTTCTCCATGCCCGGCATGATGGATACCGTTCTCAACCTTGGCCTGAACGACGAAACGGTGGAGGGCCTGGCCCAAGGCACCGGCAACCCGCGTTTCGCCTACGACTCCTACCGGCGCTTCATCTCCATGTTCGGCGACGTGGTCATGGGGGTCGACCCGCAGGCGTTCGAGGACGCTCTCACCGCCAAGAAAGCGGAAGTGGGCGCCGCCCTGGATACCGATCTCTCGGCAGAGGACCTGCGCGACCTCACCGTCCGCTTCAAGAAGATCCTTGGCGACCACGCCGGTGAGCAGTTCCCGGCGGACCCGCTGAAGCAGCTTCACATGAGCATAGTGGCCGTCTTCATGAGCTGGGACAACCATCGGGCCAAGGTCTACCGGCGCGCGCAGGGCATACCTGACGATCTCGGCACCGCGGTCAACGTCCAAACTATGGTCTTCGGCAACAAGGGCGAGACCTCCGGCACCGGCGTGGCCTTCACCCGCGACCCCTCCACGGGCGAGAACTTCTTCTACGGGGAGTTCCTGATGAACGCCCAGGGCGAGGACGTGGTGGCCGGCGTGCGCCATCCCCGCCCGCTCGAAGAGATGCGTGACGTCATGCCTCACGCTCTGGAACAGCTTTACGCCATCCGTGAGACCCTGGAGAAACACTATCGGGACATGCAGGACGTGGAGTTCACCATCGAAGATGGCAGGCTCTATATGCTCCAGACCCGTAGCGGCAAGCGGACCGCCGCAGCGGCGATTCGCACAGCGACCGAGATGGTGAACGAAGGCCTCATCACCAAGGAAGAGGCGCTGCAACGGGTCGACCCCAACCAACTCGATCAACTGCTGCACCCACGCCTCGATCCCAAAGCCACCTATACGGTCCTAGCCACCGGCCTGGGGGCGTCCCCGGGGGCGGCGGTCGGTCGGGTGGTCTTCGACGCAAACGACGCCGAAGAGAAGGGCTCACGGGGCGAGCAGGTCATCCTGGTGCGCTGGGAGACCAACCCCGACGACATCCACGGTCTCATCAAGGCTCAGGGAGTGATCACCAGTCACGGTGGTATGACCTCCCACGCGGCGGTCGTCGCCCGGGGGATGGGCAAGCCCTGCATCGCCGGCGCCCAGGACCTGAAGATCGACGTCGAGGCCGGCAAGTTCACGGTGGGCGACGTGGTGGTCAAAGAGGGCGATTGGATCTCCATGGATGGGGCCAGCGGCAAGGTGATCCTGGGCCAAGCCGCCCTGTCTCCGGCGGCCATCGACGAGAATGTGAACACTGTGCTGTCGTGGGCCGACGAGGTGCGCCGTCTGCGGGTGCGTACCAACGCCGACACGCCCGAGGACGCCCAGAAGGCCCGGGAGTTCGGAGCTGAGGGTATCGGACTGTGCCGCACCGAGCACATGTTCATGCAGGAAGACCGGCTGCCGCACGTGCGAGCCATGATCATGGCCGAGACCGAGGAGGAGCGCAAGGGTCATCTGGCCAAGCTCCTGCCCTTCCAGCGGGAGGACTTCGACGGCATCTTCCGAGCCATGTCCGGACTGCCGGTGACCATCCGGCTCCTCGACCCGCCTCTGCACGAGTTCCTGCCCGACTACACCGAGGTGATGGTGGAGTTGGAGCGCCTGCGCTTGACCGGCGCCCCGGCGGATGAGGTGCAGAAACAAGAGGAGTTGGCCGCCAAAGTGAAGGCCCTGGCCGAGGCGAACCCCATGCTGGGTACCCGCGGCTGCCGGCTCGGCATCCAGTGGCCGGAGATCTACGAGATGCAGGTGCGGGCCATCATCGAAGCGGCCTGCGATGTCTTGGAGGAATCGGGGGAAATGCCGCACGTGGAGATCATGATCCCACTGGTGGGGTTCGAGCAGGAACTCAAGCTCATGCGCGAACTCACCGAAGAAACGGCCGCGGAAGTGCTGGCCGAACGCGGGGTCACCGTCGACTACACTGTCGGAACCATGATCGAGGTGCCGCGCGCTGCTCTCACGGCCGACGAGATAGCCCGGCAGGCCGACTTCTTTAGCTTCGGCACCAACGATCTCACTCAGACCACGCTGGCCTTCTCACGTGATGACGCCGAAGGCAAGTTCCTGACTCACTACCTGCGCATCGATCTGCTCAGGGACAATCCCTTCGAGAAGCTCGACCAAGCCGGGGTGGGGCAGCTGATCGAAATGGCCGCGCAGAAGGCCCGGTCGGTCAAGCCGTCTATCAAGCTTGGTATCTGTGGCGAGCATGGGGGGGAACCCTCCAGCGTGAAGTTCTGTCATCGTGCCGGGCTAAACTACGTGAGCTGCAGTCCTTACCGGGTGCCTCTGGCCCGGCTGGCGGCCGCGCAGGCGGTCCTGGAGGAATCGGCGTCCGGCAAGGTGGGCGACTGACATAACCCCCGGGGCTCTCAAGAGCCCGACGATCTAGCGAGGCCGGTGAGTTGTGAAGCACGAGAGAGCCGGTAGGGTCCACCTGTCCGCCGATCTCTTCGAGGCGGGGCTCTCTCAGTGGGCCCAACGCTCATCGGCTTCCCGGGGACGGGAGAGGCCGGAGGTGCCGTGCACCCTGCGGACTCCCTACCAGCGCGACCGCGACCGCATCGTCCATAGCAAGTCGTTCCGGCGGCTCAAGCACAAGACCCAGGTGTTCATATCGCCCGAGGGCGATCACTACCGCACTCGGCTGACCCACACCCTCGAGGTCTCGGGCATTGCCCGCACCGTCGCCCGGGCGCTGCGGCTGAACGAGGATCTCGTGGAGGCGGTCTCGCTGGGACACGACCTGGGCCACACTCCCTTTGGCCATGCGGGCGAAGCGGTCATCGACCAGATGCTCAAGCGCCTGGGCGCCGGCGGGTTCCGCCACAACGAACAGAGCGCCCGGGTGGTGGAGGTGGTGGAGAACGACGGTCTGGGCCTCAATCTCACCTGGGAGGTGCGGGACGGCATCCGCCATCACAACGGCAAGAAGATGCCGGCCACCCTCGAGGGCCGGATCGTCCACCTGGCCGACCGCATCGCCTACATCAACCATGACATCGATGACGCTCTGCGGGCCGGCCTGATCAGCCCGGAAGACCTACCTCGAGGCCCGGTCGCGCTTCTGGGCGAGACGGGCAGCGACCGGATCGACGCCCTGGTGCACGATCTGGTCGATAGCAGCGCCGACACCGGGACCATCGTCCAGACCCCGGAGGTAGGCCAGGCCATGGACGCGCTCAGGACCTTTCTGTTCCGCACTGTGTACGCGCGGTCGCTGGAGGAGGCCGGAGAGCAGAAGGTGGAGCAACTCGTCACCCAGCTGATGGAGTACTACCTCAGTCATCCGGAAGCCCTGCCGTCGTCGCCGGTTCCCACCGGCGACGAGGCGGACCGGCAGGAGCTCATCCGGGCCGTCACCGATCACGTGGCCGGCATGACCGATCGCTACGCCCGGCGGATGTACCTGGACCTGTTCGTGCCCAAATGCTGGGGCGACCTATGACCGGGGCAGGGCCTGCGGAGCGGGGCGGGGGTCACGGCCGGCGTGCCGGTGGGGCGCTTGGCCCAGGCGGGCGAGACGCCTGCTCGCAGTGCGGGGGCGGTCGCCGATGAGCCCCATGATCAAAGACGCGAGCGTGCAGGCGGTCTTGTCCGCCGCGAGCATCGTGGACGTCGTGTCCGGCTACACCAGCCTGCGCAAGCGGGGCGCCACCTACACGGGGCTCTGCCCGTTCCATCAGGAGAAGACCCCGTCCTTCACGGTGAGCGCCGAGAAGAGCCTCTACTACTGCTTCGGCTGCGGAGAAGGCGGCGATGTCGTCCGCTTCGTGGAGCGGATGGAGAACCTTTCTTTCTCCGAGGCCATCGAGCAACTGGGCGAGCGTTTCGGCGTGGCGGTGGAGTTCGAAGAGGGGAGCGCCTCCGACCCCGACCGCAAAGACCGGCAGGCCCGTCTCCTTACGCTTCTCGACAAGGCGGCCACGTTTTACGAGCGCTACCTCTGGGAAACAGAAAGCGGCCGGGGGGCCCGCGAGTATCTCGAGAAACGAGGACTGGGGCAGAAGGTCTGCCGCACGTTCCGGGTGGGTCTCTCGCCGGACGAATGGAGAGGGCTGCACCGTCGGGCCGCGAAGGAGGGCTTCACAGACCGGGAGTTGGACGACGCCGGGCTGCTGGTCCGCCAGGCGGGGAAGACGTACGACCGCTTTCGGGGCCGGCTCATGTTCCCTCTGGTCGATCACCGAGGGAGGGTCCTGGGGTTCGGAGGGAGGACTCTCAAAGACGAAGCCCCCAAGTACCTGAACTCGCCGGAGGGGCCTCTCTATCAGAAAGGGCATCTGCTGTACGGCCTCTACCAGGCCAGGCGGGCCATAGCCGATGCCGATGAGGTAGTGGTGGTGGAGGGTTATACGGATGTCCTCGGACTCGTGCAGGCAGGTGTAGACAACGTGGTCGCATCCATGGGGACCGCCCTCACCGACGCCCAGATCGGACTCATGATGCGCTTCACCGGCAACATCACCTTCATGTTCGATGCCGACCGAGCCGGCACCGAGGCGGTGCTGCGCTCAGGCGATCTGGCCCGTGGGCACGGGCTGCGACCCATGGTCGCCGTCCTACCCGGAGGCCGGGACCCGGCGGACGTGGCCGTCGAAGGGGGGCGGGAAGCCGTCTCTGAGGTGATGCTGGGGAAGGTCTCACTCCTGGGGTTCGAGCTGCGGCAGGCGCTGGCGCGGGGTGACACGGCCACGGCCGAAGGGCGGGTACGGGCCTTCGAGGATGTGCGCCGGATCATGGGCAAGGCCCGCTCGCCCAAAGAGCGCGAGGAAGAGATCCCGGCGGTGGCCGACCGGCTGCGGCTGTCGTCGGACAGCGTGGCTCTGTTGCTGCGGGGGGGCGGGGCGCGCGGGAATGCGCGCCCCGCCCCCCGCGCCCCCGACTTCCGCGGGGCATACACGCCGCCCGAGCTGACTCAGCGCCTCCTGAGCGGCGAGGCCGTGCTCGAGCGGGAGTTCCTGGTGGCGGCGGCCTGCAACCCCGGCCGGGCTGCCCAGCTCCTCCAGGCTCTGAGCCTCGAGCATTTCGCCGACCCCAGCAATCGGGAAGTCTTCACCGGTCTCCGTGACGCTCTCGCACCTACCGAGAACGCCGAGGACCGGCGGACCGCCATCACTCGGCTCAAGGCAAAAGCTCATGGGGACTCCGAAGCCGGTCGGTTCTTCGTAAGGCTGGTCATGGAGGCGGACCAAGGGCGGTACGCTCCTCCCGTGCTGGAAGAGCTCCATCTCCGGCTCCAGGAGCAGCATCTGAACCGAGAGATCCGCGGCCTCCGCGAAGGTCTCGAACAAGGGGACGACACCGAGAGTAAGCAGCGTCGCCTCTTTCGCCTGGAGCAACTTTTGCAGGCGGTCCGGGCGAACCTGACCAATCTGGACCCAGAGGAAGGACAGGCCTGAGGTGCCGGACGAGCGCGAACTCACTCACGATGTGCTGCAGGAGGTGCTCGACAGAGGACGCTCGCGCGGTTCTTTGACCGTGGATGAGATCGGCGGTCTGGTCCAGGACGCGGATCTGTCTCCTGACGATCTCGAGTTCCTCTATTCACTCCTGTTCGACATGGGGGTGGAGGTTGTCGACGAACGGGCCGAGGAAGTGGGCGATTTTTCCGAAGAAGAAGAGTTCCTCGGTCTTCTCGACGTGTCCATCGATCACAGCGTCGATGACCCGGTGCGCATGTACCTGCGGGAGATAGGCAAGATCCCGCTGTTGACCACGGAGCAAGAGATAGAGCTGGCTCAGTTGATCGAGAAGAAGGACGTCGAGGCGAAGCGCAGGCTCACCGAAGCCAATCTCCGCCTCGTGGTCTCCATCGCCAAACGCTACATGGGCCGGGGTCTGCTTTTCCTCGATCTCATCCAGGAAGGGAACCTGGGTCTCATCAGGGCCGTAGAGAAATTCGACCATCGGCTGGGATACAAGTTCTCCACCTACGCCACCTGGTGGATCCGGCAGGCCGTGACCCGAGCGATCGCGGATCAGGCCAGGACTATCCGAGTGCCGGTACATGCTGTCGAGACCATGAACAAGCTGAGCCGGGTACAGCGCGAGTTGCTGCAGCAGCACGGCCGGGAGCCCACCGTGCCCGAGATGGCCGCGGCACTGGGGGTCACGACCGGCAAGATACGGGAGATACAGAAGACCGCGCAGGAGCCGGTCTCGCTGGAGACCCCGGTGGGCGACGAGGACGATTCGGAGCTGGGTGACTTCATCGAGGACGTGGATGCCGACCAGCCCCTCGAGGTGGTTTTTCGGGAGCTCCGAAGAGAGGAGCTGTTCAAAGTCCTCGACAGCCTTCCCACCAGGGATCGCAAGGTCCTGGAGCTTCGTTTCGGCCTCAAGGGAGAACGTCCGCGGACCCTGGAAGAGGTGGGGGAAAGGTTCGGCGTGACGCGGGAACGCATACGCCAGGTCGAGGCCAAGACCTTGAACCGCCTCAAGAACTACCGTGACGCACAGGCCCTGAGAGACATCGACGGGTGAAACGGCGGCCGGCGCCCGCGCAAGTTTCTACCACAATCCTTGGCCAGACCGCTTGACCGCGCCCTGAGGTTCCGCTAATGTAACGCGGCGAGTCCGGATCTTCCGGGCCGCGTGCGTTACAGAGGGGTGGGCCCGGGCTCCGTGTCGCCCCGAAACAGATGGAGGTTGCAGGGTTGGCTGAGGGGACTGTCAAGTGGTTTAGTCCCGAGAAGGGCTACGGTTTCATCGAACAGCCGGAGGGAGAAGATCTCTTCGTGCATTTCAGTGAAATCCAGACGGAGGGGTTCCGCACTCTCACGGAGGGACAGGCCGTCACGTTCGATGTGGTCCAGGGTCCGAAAGGCCTGCAGGCGGCGAACGTCTCGGCTGTGTAGTCCAAAACGAAGAGGTACGCTCTTCCCGTCATTCGAGCCCCGCTTTAGCGGGGCTTCTTTTATGGACGACCGGGGGGCATCCATAGATCGCTACTAAAGTCCTTGGCTCTCGAGCCGATATAGGGAACGAGAGTTTCCCATTCAAAACTCTCCTTTCTCCTCTCGGGCGCCTCGCCAAGGCGCCCACTTTTTTTCGGCTATAATCCCGGAGTCCGCGCTGCCGGCTCATCCGGCGGCCCCACCCGGGTCCCGAGCGCGGCCGAGTCGTCCAAGGAGAGCTACACCATGATTTCCCGGCAAGAGGTCGACCATGTGGCGCGACTCGCGCGCCTCCGTTTTGAGGAAGAGGAGCTGGCCCGGCTGCAGCCGGAGCTCGGTCAGATCATCGACTACATCCAGCAGCTGTCCGAGCTCGACCTTTCCGGCCTGGAAGTCACCTCACACGCGGTGGCTCTCAAGAACGTGCTCCGTCCGGACGAGCCGCTGCCGGGTCTCACTCAGGAAGAGGCGACCGCCAACGGTCCCGATGTCGAGCGGGGTCAGTTCGTGGTCCCCAAGATAGGCTAGGGGAGCGGCCATGACCGCGGAGACGGCCGTGACCGGGGAGCGGAGCGACGGAGGGGCCATCGACGTCACCAGGCTGACCGCTCATGAGTGCCGGGAGCTACTGGCTGCCGGGGAGGTGTCGGCCACCGAGCTGACGCGGGCCTACCTCGATCGGATCGCCGCGGTCGACGACGTCGTCCAGTCGTACTTGCTGGTCGACGAGGCCGGCGCGCTGGCCGCGGCCGCGTCCGTGGACGCCAAGCCCCGGACGGAACGGTCTCCCTGGGAGGGCGTCCCCATCGGCCTCAAGGACATCTTCTGCGTCCGGGGCATGGAGACCACCTGCGCGTCGCGCATCCTCAAGGGCTATGTGCCGCCCTACGACGCCACCATCATCGCGAAGTTGCGCGAGGCCGGCCTCGTCTTCCTGGGCAAGCTCAACATGGATGAGTTCGCCATGGGCAGCTCCACCGAGAACTCGGCCTTCAAGACCACGCGGAACCCCTGGGACCTCGAACGGGTGCCGGGCGGCTCCAGTGGCGGCTCCGCCGCCTGCGTCGCCGCCTCCGAGGCTCCCTGGGCTCTCGGCACCGACACGGGTGGCTCCATCCGGCAGCCGGCCTCTCTGTGCGGTGTGGTGGGCCTCAAGCCCACCTACGGTGTCGTAAGCCGCTACGGCCTCATAGCCTTCGCCAGCTCGCTCGACCAGATAGGACCCCTCACTCGCGACGTGAAGGACGCCGCCGCCCTGCTCGACCTCATAGCCGGGCGTGACCCCCGGGATTCCACCAGCATCGGGCTCTCGGAGCCGGCCGGTGTGCCCGACCGGGGCGACCTGGAAGGGCTGCGTTTCGGGGTCATCAAGGAGTTCGCGGGCGGTGCCTGCGACCTCGGGGTGCGCGAGGTGTTCGACTCCTGCGTAGATGCAATAGGGTTGCTGGGAGGGGTGTGCGAAGAGGTCAGCCTCCCCAGCGTGGAGCGAGGCATCGCCGCTTACTACATCATCGCTCCCTCGGAGGCCAGCTCCAACCTAGCCCGCTTCGATGGCGTGCGTTACGGTCACCGCACGGCCCACAGCCATGACCTCCACGAGATGTACACGCGCACCCGAAGCGAGGGCTTCGGGACAGAGGTCAAGCGACGTATCATGATCGGCACGTACGCCCTCTCCGCGGGCTACTACGACGCTTACTACGCGCAGGCGCAGCGGACCCGCACCCTCATCATCCGGGACTTCGACAGCGCCTTCAGCCGCTTCGACTTCTTGATCTCGCCGACGTCCCCGACGGTGGCCTTCAAGATCGGCGAGCGCACGGCCGACCCGCTGGCCATGTACCTGTCCGACCTATGCACCATCCCGGTGAACCTGGCCGCGCTACCAGGGATCAGCATCCCGGCCGGCTTCTCCGGCGGGCTGCCGGTGGGCCTGCATGTCATCGGGCCTCACTTTTCGGAGCGGGGGCTACTGAACGCGGCCCACGCGGTAGAGCAGAAGCTCCAGATCGACGTGGTCGCGCCGTTGGCGGAGGTGGCGCGATGAGCGCCGGGCCGGCCGGGGGCGCCGGGCCCGGCGGCGTCGGCGGTGGTGCCGGCCTCCGACACGGTGACTGGGAAGCTGTCATCGGCCTCGAGATCCACGTGCAACTGAACACGCGCACCAAGATGTTCTGCAGCTGTGAGGTCACCTTCGGCGAGCCGCCGAACACCCGCGTCTGCCCGGTCTGCCTGGGCCATCCCGGCGTGCTGCCGGTCACCAACGAGAAGGCCCTCGAGTACGCGACCCGCATCGCCCTGGCCCTCGACTGCCGGATCGCGGAGCGCACCATCTTCCACCGCAAGAACTACTTCTATCCCGATCTGCCCAAGGCCTACCAGATCTCGCAGTACGACTTGCCCCTGGGCATCGGTGGATACCTGGACGTGGAGCTGGAGGACGGCAGCAACCTGCGGGTGGGTATCACCCGGGTGCACATGGAAGAAGACGCCGGCAAGCTCATCCACGCCGGCGGGGCTTCGGGCCGCATCGATGGGGCCGACTACTCTCTAGTGGACTTCAACCGGGGTGGCACGCCGCTGGTGGAGATCGTGAGCGAGCCGGACATCTCCACTCCCGACCAGGCTCGGGCCTATCTCACCCAGTTGCGCAACCTCATACAGCAGTTGGGGGTCTCCGACGTCAACATGGAGGAAGGTTCGCTACGCTGCGACGCGAACGTGTCTGTGCGCAAGCCGGGGGAGCCCTTCGGCACCAAGACCGAGCTCAAGAACATGAACTCCTTCCGCTTCCTGCACCGGGGCCTGGAAGCCGAGATCAAGCGCCAGATAGACGCCCTGGAATCGGGCGAGCGTGTGGTGCAGGAGACGGTGCACTTCGATCCGGCCACCGGCCTGGTGTCGACCCTGCGCAGCAAGGAGGAAGCCCACGACTACCGCTACTTCCCCGAGCCTGACCTGACTCCCATCGAGCTGGACGAGGCCTACGTGGAGCGGGTGCGGGCCGGGTTGCCGGAGCTTCCGGCGGCCCGCAAGAGGCGCTTGATCGACCAGTACGGTCTGTCCCCCAAGGATGCCGCCCTTCTGGCTACCAACAAACCTCTAGGCGATTACTTCGAGTCGCTGGCCGGCGCTACTGGTGACGCCCGCACGTCGGCGAACTGGGTGCTGGGCGATCTGTCCGCCTACCTCAATACCGCCGGGCTGGAAGTGACTCAGTGCCCGGTGGGCGTCGAGGCTCTGGCCGAGCTGCTGGGCTTGGTGAGCGACGGCTCTCTCTCCGGCAAGATGGCCAAAGAGGTGTTCGAAGCCATGACCACCACAGGCAAGACCGCTCAGGCGATCGTGGCCGAGACGGGGCTGGGCCAGATCTCAGACACGGCGGAGCTCGAAGCAATAGTGACCCGGATCGTGGATGACAACCCGGGGACGGCAGAGGAATTCCGGCAGGGGCGCGACCGGGTGCTGGGCTTCTTCGTCGGGCAAGTGATGAAGGAGACCCGGGGTCAGGCCAACCCCCAGGTGGTCAACGACCTGCTCCGGAAGCATCTGGGGACCCCCGGCGGATGACCGCCGCGACCGGCCGCAGAAGCCCTCTCATGAACCCCGGCGTGGAGCCCCATTCAAGGTTGAAAACCCGGCCCATGTCTGGTACCTTGCCTTACCTTTTCTAACGCTCGACCATCCCAGGAAGGCGCAAACGTCGTGCAATCCACAGATGTGCACCCGGAATCGTGCCCTGTTCTGAGAACCGCGGATATCATCTCGGGCAAGTGGACTCTCCTCATCCTCCGCGATCTTTCCAAAGGCATCAATCGTTTCAGCGCTCTCGAGCGCTCGCTCGTCGGCATCAGCCCCAAGACCTTGTCGGAGCGGCTCAAGGGCCTGGAGAAGGCTGGGATCGTCACGCGCAAGAGCTATGCAGAGGTCCCGCCCCGCGTCGAGTACACCCTCACCAACATGGGTTGGGACCTTATCCCCCTCATCGACCACATGCGCGACTACGGAAGCAAGTGGCTCGGCGACGGTAGCCCGAAGGTAGGCAAGTCATCTAATGACGATGTGGCCGGTGCGTAGTCGCCTTCCCGAATGCGTCGGGCCGGGAGGTCACAGTTGACCGGGAGCCCCGCGTCGGAAGGTTGGGTCATCCACCTCGAGGAAGTCGACGGGCTGATCGAACTCGGCCGCGGCCGGGGGTTCGTCACCACTGAGGATATCGCCGAGGTACTCGCCGAAGTCGACCTCACCACCGAGCAGATCGAGCAGATGTACACTGCTCTGCTCGATCAGGGCATAGAGGTCGTCGATGAGTCTTGTGCCGACGCCGACGATGAGCTGGAGCTCGACGGCCGGGGAGAGCAGCTCGAGTGGCGTCGGGGAGCCGAGGACCTCGATCTTAGCGTGGACGTGCCCACCACCGATCCGGTGCGCATGTATCTCAAAGAGATCGGCCGGGTGAAGTTGCTCACCGCCCAGCAAGAGGTCTCTCTGGCCAAGCGGATCGAACGGGGCGATATCCGGGCGAAGCACGAGCTGACCGAGGCCAACTTGCGCCTGGTCGTGTCCATCGCCAAGCGCTACCACACCGACGGGATGAGCTTCCTGGATCTGATACAGGAGGGCAACCTGGGTCTGATCCGGGCGGTGGAGAAGTTCGACTACCGTAAAGGCCATAAATTCTCTACCTATGCTACCTGGTGGATCCGTCAGGCCATCACCCGGGCCATCGCCGACAAGGCCCGCACCATCCGCATCCCCGTGCACATGGTGGAGAAGATCAACAAGCTCATCCGGGTCCAGCGGCAGCTTCTGCAGAACATGGGACGGGAGCCGGCTCCGGAGGAGATCGCCGCCGAGATGGGCATGACCGACGTGGAGATCACGGGAGATCCTCCGTATCAGCCAGACCACCGTCTCGCTCGAGACCCCCATCGGTGAGGAGGAAGACTCCGAGCTGGGCGACTTCATCGAGGACGAAGACGCCGTGCGGTCGTTCGACGCGGTGGCATCGCAGCTCGATAGGGACGGGGTCAACGAGGCCCTGGCAATACGCTTCCCTACCGGGAGCGCAAGGTCATTGAGCTACGGTTCGGCCTCAAAGGCGAGCATCCGCGCACCCTGGAAGAGGTGGCCAAGCGCTTCGGCGTCACCCGAGAGCGGATCCGCCAGATAGAAGCTAAGGCTCTAGCTAAGCTACAGGCCATCGACAAGACCCGCAACCTGCGGAGCAGGGTCCGCTAGAGCCCGCGTCCGGTCGCGGCCGGACCAGCCACCTTCCTGGGGGGAACGAGCATGGACTCCGAGACCGAGGCTTCGGCCGAGTCCGCGACGCGCGACCCGACGTGCGACCAACGCGCGACCTGACGCGGCCGAGCTGTCGCCTGCCGACGCCCCTTCGCCCCCCGACTTGTCGCCCGTCGGCGCGGCTTCCGCGGGCGGCCGGACCACCATCCAGATCCCCGTCGGGCAGATGAGCTGCGCGGTGTGTGTGGCCCGAGTGGAGAAAGCCTTGGCAGAGGTCCCAGGTGTGTCGGCGGCCGCGGTCAACTTCGCCACCGAGCGGGCTCAGGTGAGCTACGACCCGGCGGAAGGTCGGGGCCGGTGCCCTCGTCGACGCGGTCCGGGCGGCCGGCTACGGAGTCACCCTGGAGACGGCCACCTACCCGGTGACGGGCATGAACTGCGCCGCCTGCGTCCGCCCGGGTGGAGAAGACGGTGCAGGCGCTGACAGGGGTGACCCGGGCGGCGGTCAACCTGGCCACCGAAAGCGTCACGGTGACGTACCTGCCCGGGGTGATCACCCCGGGCGAGATCGCCAAGGCCGTGGAGAAGGCCGGCTACGGGCTCATCCTGCCGTTGGAGGGCGCCGCGCCGGCGGAGCCGGGCGCGGCCGCCGAGGCCGCTCGCCGGAGACAGGTGCGCCTCATCCGGCTGAAGTTCATCGTCGCCCTGGCGGTCGGGGCCATCCTCATGCTCATGATGCTCATTCCCGAGTCGTGGCTGAGCATGGAGCGGCAGTGGCTCGATCATGTTCGTTCTGGCCACGCCCGTGCAGTTCTGGGCCGGATGGCAGTTCTACCGCGGCGCCTGGGCGGCGCTTCGCCACCGCACCAGCGACATGAACACGCTCATCGCGGTGGGGACGTCGGTCGCCTACCTCTACTCGGTCGCGGTCACCTTCTTTCCCGGAGCGTTCGAGGGGGCGGCCGGGGCCGGCTTCGAGGCCGCCGTGTACTACGACTCGGCCGTGATCATCATCGGGCTCATCCTGCTGGGCGCTACCTGGAGGCCCGGGCCAAGGGGCAGACGGGGGCGGCCATGCGGCGGCTCATCGGCCTGCAGGCCAAGACGGCCCGGGTGGTGCCCGCGCCTGGTGGGCCGCCCGGCGCCGTACCGGCCGCGTCCGCCGAACAGGCCCCTGCGACCTGCGGACTGCCCGAACTGGTCGCGCCCCGACGACGCGGCACAGACGGCCGCGGATGGCGGCCGTGGAAGTGGCGGCTGCGACTGCAGATGCTCCGAGGCGAACCTGGCCGAGCTGCCGATGGCCAGTCCGCGGGAGATCGACATCCCCGTGGAGGAAGTCGTGGTGGGCGACGTGGTCGTGGTCCGGCCGGGGGAGAAGATCCCCGTGGACGGAGTGGTGCTGGAGGGCGCGCTCGGCGGTGGACGAGTCGATGCTCACCGGCGAGTCCATCCCCGTGGAGAAGGGACCCGGGCGACGAGGTCATCGGGGCCACTCTCAACCGTACCGGTTCGTTCCGCTTCCGGGCGACCAAGGTAGGACGCGACACCGCCCTGGCGCAGATCGTGCGCCTGGTGGAGGAGGCTCAGGGCTCCAAGGCCCCCATCCAGCGCCTGGCCGACTACATAGCCAGCATCTTCGTGCCCGTGGTGTTGGCGGTGGCAGTGGTCACCTTCCTGGTCTGGTACTTCGTGGGGCCGGAGCCGGCGTTCACCCTGGCTCTGCTGGCCTTCGTCTCGGTGGTGATCATCGCCTGTCCGTGCGCCATGGGACTGGCCACGCCGACGGCCATCGTGGTGGGGACGGGCAAGGGGGCCGAGAACGGCATCCTCATCCGTTCGGGCGAGGCGCTGGAGCGTGCGCACAAGCTGGACGTGATCGTGCTGGACAAGACCGGGACGCTCACCCGGGGCAAGCCCGCAGGTGACCGACATCGTCGTGCGCCCGGAGCCGGCCGTGCCGGCGGGCCCGCCGGCATGAGCGCCCCGGTGGCGCGATGACGACGCCGAGCTCGAGCTGCTCGTCTGGCCGCCTCGGCCGAGCGCGGCTCGGAGCACCCGCTGGGGGAGGCGATCGTGGAGGCGGCGCGTGCTCGGGGGCTGCAGCTGCTCAGGAGGCGACCGACTTCTCGGCCATCCCCGGCCGGGGGGTGGAGGCGACTCTCCGGCCCGCGGCCGGCCTGCGGCCGCAGCCGCCGGGGCCGAGCGCAGAGCCTCGCGGGGCAGGGCGATCCTCCCGAGACCATCCGCGTCCTCCTCGGCAACCGTCGGCTGCTGGACGAACGTGGCTACGCGCTCGGCGACCTCTGGAGGCGGAGGCCGAGCGCGTTGGCCGAAGAGGGCAAGACTCCCATGTTCGTGGTGGTCGACGGAGCGATGGCCGGCATGATCGGCGTGGCCGACGTGCTCAAGCCCGATTCTGCCGCGGCGGTGCGCAATCTGGAGGCCCTGGGTCTCGAGGTCTACATGATCACCGGCGACAACCGGCGCACCGCCGAGGCCATCGCCCGCCAGGCCGGTATCCGCAACGTGCTGGCCGAAGTGCTCCCCGAGCACAAGGCCCAGGCGGTCAAAGAACTGCAGGCCGCCGGCAAAGTGGTGGCCATGGTGGGCGACGGCATCAACGACGCCCCGGCTCTGGCTCAGGCCGACATCGGCATCGCCATCGGCACCGGCACCGACGTGGCCATGGAGACCTCCGACATCACGCTCATCCGGGGCGACCTCACTCCCATCGGCACCGCCATCCGGCTCAGCCGGGCGACCATGCGGGTCATCAAGCAGAACCTGGGCTGGGCCTTCGGCTACAACATCGCGCTCATCCCGGTGGCGGCCGGCGT
Organism: uncultured Actinomycetes bacterium; assembly: GCA_963806155.1. Lineage (GTDB taxonomy): Bacteria > Actinomycetota > Thermoleophilia > RBG-16-64-13 > RBG-16-64-13 > CAVPLM01. The sequence goes on along the minus strand of CAWDXC010000009.1, from coordinate 560,699 downwards.
GCTCTACCCGGCTTTCGGCATCCTGCTCGACCCGATGTACGCGGCCGTGGCCATGGCGCTATCCTCGGTGAGCGTGCTCTCGAACTCGCTGCGGCTGCGACGCTTCCGGGTGGATTGAGGGCGGAGCGCCACGGAGGTCGGCAGAGGTCCCCGGTCCGAGCGCGCTGCATCGCGCCTTGGCGGTTCGTCCGGCCTTGGCGGCCCGCGGAGGCTGCTGGTATCATCGTCACCCCTGACGTGGGCGATTAGCTCAGTGGGAGAGCGCTGTCTTCACACTGCAGAAGTCGCTGGTTCAAATCCAGCATCGCCCACCTGAACCGGGTGTGTGCGCCTGCTCAAGAGATCTCCCCGGACAGGCTCGGTCGGAGGAAAGTGGCATCTCCGACGCAATCCCCGGCGAGGGCTATCGGCGCATCGCGCTCGCCCCAGCCGACCTCAGATTATGTTTGCTCTGCCTGGGGTATACGTTTGCCTGACCTTCTCAACCTAGGAGGCTGGAGGTAAGGGGAATGGCCGTTAGTTGCCCGGGCCAGGATGGAAGAAACTTGAAAGTGTCGCTCCACAAATGCCCCACGTGCGGGAATGAGGTGGAGATGTTCTCCGACGAGACCCGGATCAGATGCCGCGGCTGTGGCAACTTCGTCTACAAAGAGAACGTGCCCACCTGTGTCGAATGGTGCGCCAAAGCTCGTGAATGTTTGGGTGAGGAGCGGTGGGGGGCACTCATGGGGGGCCAGGGCGACGAGAACAAACAAGATGGGTAACGGGACGGTCCCGCGTTGCGTGGGGCTCTATTGACGCCGAGCCTTCGCGTGTCGCATCATGTGGCCCAGTTCAGTTCCGCTGGCCGTTGAAACAAGAGGGGAGACCATGCCAAAGATCGCAGTAGCAGGCAAGGGCGGTGTTGGAAAGACGACCTTTAGCGGCGTCTTGGCCTGTGTACTCGCGGCGGCCGGACAAGTGGTCTACGCGATCGACGCGGACCCCAACCCGACCCTGGGGCAGGTTCTGGGTTTCCCCGAGGACCTGCTGGCCCAAGTTGTCCCGATCGTCGAAATGGGGGACCTCATCGAGGAGCGCACCGGCGCCCGGCCCGGCGAGAGTGGCGCCTATTTTCGGCTTAACCCCCGGGTAGACGACATCCCGGCAAGATTCTCCGTATCCCACCATGGGGTCAATCTACTCGAGATGGGCACGGTCCGGGGAGCTGGAGCCGGCTGCGTGTGTCCGGAGAACAGCGTCCTCCGCGCCTTGGTCACCCACCTGCTGCTCCGGGAACGCGAGACGGTGCTCTTGGACATGGTCGCCGGTGTCGAGCACCTGGGGCGAGGCACCGCTGCCGCGGTGGATGCCATGTATATAGTGGTCGAGCCCGGTCAGCGCAGCCTTATGGTCGCCGCCGACATCGCCCGCCTTGCCGAAGAGATCGGCATCCCGACGATCTGGGTGGTAGCAAACAAGGTGCGCGGCGAAAAGGATCTCGCCTTCATCCGCGATCATATTGGTGGGCGGCGTCTGGCCGGGTGGCTACCCAGGGATGATCAGGTGGTGGAAGCGGACATGAAGGGCCTGGCCCTATACGACGCGGCTCCCGAACTGGCCCGCCGGGTCGAGACCATCGCCCGAGAAACCGGCCTGATCTGATATCTACTCCTGTGAAGCCGCCCGTCTCCCCGCTTCCTTACGGCAAAGACTGGTATGATTCCCCACGCATATCGCAGGTCAAGGGTCCGCCCGCGACCTGCTTTTGTACGGTCCTTGTTCTTTACAGGGCCGCTGATGCTCCAGGCCTGGCCTCTCGCCAGCGCTTCCGAGTTTAGGTAGCCGTTTGGCCGGGAAAAGCGAGCGACGTCCGACAACCTAAGGGGGGAAGGCATGAAGAGCGACCTGGAGATCGCCCAGGCAGCGCAATTGCGGCCGATTCTGGAGATCGCCGAACAGATGGGCTTGGAGAAGGGCGACCTGGAGCCCTATGGCTGGTACAAGGCCAAGGTGCACCTGGACGTTCGTGAGCGCTTGGCCGATCGCCCGTCCGCCAAATACGTCGACGTGACCGCCATCACCCCCACCCCGTTGGGAGAAGGCAAGACCACCACCATGGTCGGCCTGTCCCAGGCGCTGGGTTCCGAGTTGGGCAAGCGGGTCATCACCACCATCCGCCAGCCTTCCATGGGTCCTACGTTCGGCATCAAAGGCGGGGCCGCCGGAGGGGGCTACTCCCAGATCGTTCCCATGGAGGATTTCAACCTCCACCTCACCGGTGATATCCATGCTGTGGGGGTCGCCCATAACCTGGCCGCCGCCGCCCTGGACAGCCGCATGGCGCATCAACGCCGTCTCTCGGACAGCGAGCTCGAGGGCATGGGGCTTCGTCGCCTGGACATCGACCCGTTCAGCATACTTTTCAACCGCGTGGTCGACGTGGAAGAGGCCGCTCTCCGGGAGGTGGTCATCGGCCTGGGGGGCCTGAAGAACGGCATTCCCCGGCAGACAGGCTATGACATAACCGTTGCCAGCGAGGCGATGGCGATCCTGGCCCTGACCACCGGTCTTCGGGATCTGCGTGAACGGCTGGGGCGCATCGTGCTGGCGACGGATGGCAAGGGCCGGCCGGTCACGACCGAGGACCTGGGGGTGGCGGGGGCTATGGCGGTCCTGATGAAGGACGCTCTCATGCCCAACCTGATGCAGACCCTGGAGAACACGCCTGCCTTCGTTCACGCCGGGCCGTTCGCCAACATCGCCCATGGCAACTCCTCGGTGATCGCCGACCAGTTGGCGGTCAAGCTGGCGGACTACGTGGTGACCGAGTCCGGGTTCGGCGCGGACATAGGCATGGAGAAGTTCATGAACATCAAGTGCCGGGTGAGCGGGCTGGTTCCCGATTGCGTGGTGCTGGTGGCCACGGTCCGCGCCCTCAAGATGCATGGGGGCTTGGGGCAGGTGATCCCGGGCAGGCCCCTGCCCAAGGAGTTGACCACAGAGAACCTGGAATACCTCGAGCGGGGGGCGGCGAACCTACGGGCGCACGTCGGGATCGCCAAGCGCTTCGGGGTGCCGGTGGTGGTGTGCGTGAACAGCTTCACGCACCGACACCGACAAGGAGATCGAGCTGATCAGGAAGATCGCCAAGGATGCGGGGGCTGAGGAGGCCGTGACCAGCGACCACTGGGCACGCGGGGGCGCGGGTGCGCGGGAACTGGCCGAAGCCGTGATGCGAGCGGCCGAGCAGCCCTCCAACTTCCAGTTTCTCTACCCTGCCGATGCCCCTATCAAGGAGAAGATAGCCACCATCGCCACTCAGATATACGGTGCGGATGGCGTGGACTACTCGCCGGAGGCGGAAGCGAAGGTGAAGCTGTACACCGAGTGGGGCCTGGGAGAGTTGCCCATCTGCATGGCTAAGACCCACCTCTCGTTGACCCATGACCCGACTCTCAAGGGGGCGCCCAAGGGATGGCGGCTACCCATCCGGGACATCCGGGCCAGCGCAGGAGCGGGATTCCTTTATCCACTTTGCGGGGATATGCGCACTATGCCGGGGCTGCCGCCGAAGCCGGCCTTCATGGCCGTCGACCTGGACGAGAACGGCCGGGTCGTAGGGCTCTTCTAGGCGGCAGGACTCCGATGGTGCGCTTGTATTCAGGATCATTGGGCGCCGGCGATCGCCGGCGCCCCGGCTAGCAGAAAGGTTTGCGCGAATGAAGGACATAGTCATCGACGTGCCGGCCATGTGGGCCGATCACCACGTGCTGCGGGTCCGCGAGGCCCTGCTGGGCGTAGAGGGTGTCGGCGAGGTCGTAGCCAGCTCTGCGAGGCGCAAAGTGGCGGTGAGTTTCGACGAGAGCGCCATCTCGCCGGAGACTATCCGCGAGACCCTGATCTCGGCCGGCTACCCACCGGAGCAGATGCCGGAGATGATCGAGTTCCCGAAGAGGCATGAAGACGGCTCGGCCTGGTACACGGTCCTCGACCGGATAGACCATCACCGAGCGCAAAGATCGCGAAATGGCGGGAGACTTCCGCCGCTACTAGCGGTGAGGAGACTTCCGGCTGCGTATGCATGTTGAAAGGAGAAGGATAAATGCCGGGACAGAAGACGCCGGAACAGAAAAGCATCGACACCGCCGTGTGCGAGGTGCTCGGCCACTGCGAAGGAGTGGTCGAAACCGCGTTTGACCGGGCCGCCAGCACAAAGGCTTGCCCCATCGGCGCGGAAGGCGCCTGCTGCAAGGTCTGCGCCATGGGACCCTGTCGGCTGGTCGCCAAGACGACCCGCGGCATCTGCGGCGCCACCCGGTCCACCGTCGCGGCGCGCAACTTCGCCCGGGCCGTGGCCGCGGGCGCCGCGGCGCACTCGGACCACGGCCGCGGCATGGCCCTGGCTCTGCTCGCGGTGGCCAAGGGTGAGACGGAGGGCTTTCGCATCCGCGACGAGGGCAAGTTGCACGCGGTGGCCGGTTACATGGGCATCAAGAGCGAGGGCCGGCCGGTGCTGGATGTGGCCCTTGATGTCGCCGAAACGGCCCTGGCCGAATTCGGAAAGCAAACGGGTGAGCTCATGTACCTCAAGCGGGCCACGCCGGCTCGCCAGGAACTCTGGCGCAAGGAGAGGATCGCTCCCCGGGGCATCGACCGTGAGGTCGTGGAATTGATGCACCGCACCCACATGGGGGTCGACCAGGATGCCGAGAACATCCTTGACCAGACCCTCCGCGCCGCCTTGTCCGATGGCTGGGGCGGTTCCATGCTGGCCACCGATATCAGCGATATTCTCTTCGGCACCCCGACGCCTCTGCAAAGCCAGGTGAACCTCGGCGTGCTGAAGGACGACGAGGTCAACCTCATCGTCCACGGACACGAGCCGACCCTTTCGGAGATGATCGTCGCAGCCTCCACCGACCCTGAGCTCCTGGAATACGCCAAGAGCAAGGGAGCCAACGGCATCAACCTGGCCGGCATCTGCTGCACGGCCAACGAAGTGCTCATGCGCCACGGCATCCCTCCGGCGGGCAATTTCCTTTCTCAAGAGCTGGCCATCGCCACCGGCTCCGTTGAGGCCATGATCGTCGACGTGCAGTGCATCATGCAGGCCTTGGCCGAGGTCGCTTCTCACTACCACACCAAGGTGATCACCACCTCGCCGAAGGCCAAGATCGAGGGCGCCGACGCACATGGAGTACGACGAGCACCATGCCTACGAGAGCGCCAAGAACATCGTGCGGGCCGCCATCGACAACTTCCCGAACCGAGGCGCCACCACGAACATCCCCGCGACCGACGAGGCCCTCATCGCCGGCTTCTCCCATGAGTACGTGCGCTACATGCAGGGTGGCCTGTATCGGGGTTCCTTCCGCCCATTGAACGACGCCGTGGCGCAGGGACGCATCCGCGGGCTGGCCGCCGTCGTGGGCTGCAACAACGCTCGCGTCACCCAGGACGCGCCGACGGTCCAGATCATTCGCGAGTTCATCCGGAACGACGTCCTTGTCGTGGTCACGGGTTGCGCGGCCACCGGGGCGGCCAAGTACGGCTATCTGCGCCCCGAGTTCATGGCCGAGGCGGGAGCGGGGCTGCGCGAGGTCTGCGAGGCCATCGGCATCCCGCCGGTTGTGCACGTGGGCTCATGCGTTGACAACTCCCGCATCCTGACCATCCTCACCGAATGCGCTACTGAAGGTGGTCTGGGCGAGGACATCTCCGACCTGCCGGCCATAGGCATCGCCCCCGAGTATATGTCGGAGAAGGCCCTCTCCATCGGCTGCTACTGCGCGGCCTCGGGCGCGAACGTGATCTTTGGACTGACGAGCCCGGTCGGGAACAGCCCCGAGGTAGTGGATATCATGCTGAACGGGTGGAACCGGAGGTTCGGCGGAGGGATCCAGTTCGAGCCCGACGTCGACGAGCTGATCAGGAAGGCCCTCGAGCTCCTCGACGGCAAGCGCGAAGCCCTGGGCTTGACCGAGTACGACCCGCAGCGGTTCGGAGAGAGTGGGGACCGTCTCGCGGAAGAGCTACTTCGAGACCGTCGGCGAGGGCGAGCTACTTAACATCTACTCCGTACGCCGGTAGGGCGTCGGGTCGGAGGTATCGGAAGATGTCGAGATACATTGCCAAGGCCGCCATCCGCGGCGCCAACATGATCGTCAACGAAGCCGAGCAGATGTTGGAGTCGGCCATCGCCGATCTGGGGGCGGACACAGCATGTGGCCTTCACGAACACCGCCTACCATCTTCCCGTCATCCTCGGCTTCACCGGAATGGAGGTGGACAACCTTGGAGACCTGCGGAAGGCAGTGGCTCACGCCAAGAACCTGCTGGAGCCCATCCCGGGCGAGAGCCTGTGGCTACCCTATCTAGGCGAGACCTTGGATAGCGGAGTGGCCACTCTCCTGGCCATGGAGGCCATCGAGGCGGTGCGCTTCGCTCGCGGCGAACAGCCGGAACCGCTTCCGGGCATGCAATTGACAGGGCACTAGTTTCACCAGTCCCGACGGCAACGGTGGTGGCGGTGGCGGGTTTGCCAACGGCCCCATCGACGATATCCAACTGCGGGCCTGGGGCATCCAACTGGTGGACGGCCGGATGCCCGGCTTCGCGGCCGTCGTGGGCGCGGCTCGCAGCAACGAGGCCGCCGTTTCCATCGTGCGCGAGTTGCAGAAGCGCAACATCCTGGTGTTCCTCTCCGGCAACGTGAACGGGCGCAGCATCATCCATCAGTTGATGGAAGAAGGCGTCGAGATGGGATACGACACCTACATCGTGCCCTTTGGCACCGATACCATCTCGGCCATCTATGCCCTCGGCTTCGCCACTCGCTCGGCCCTCACCTTCGGCGGCATGTCCGGCGGCCAGACCCGCGACATCTTGCTCTACAACAAGTACCGGGTGTTCGCCTTCGTGCTGGCTCTGGGTGAGGTCGACGACCTGAAGTACGCGGCGGCGGCCGGCGCCATCAACTACGGCTTCCCCGTCATCGCCGATACGTTGATCCCCCAGATCCTGCCCACCGGCGTGACCTCTTACGAGCACGTCATCAGCATGCCCTTCGACGACATCCCGGGCGACACCGATACCGAGAAGGCGCGCCGCCTGGTGCAGCGCTGCACCGAGGTCCGCGGCGTCAAGATCAAGATCACCGACGTGCCCATCCCGGTGCCCTACGGCAGTGCCTTCGAGGGTGAGCGGATACGCCGCGCCGACATGCGCGTGGAGTTCGGCGGGTCAAAGGCCCACGCCTTCGAGTACCTGCGCATGGTCGACCTCGACGAGATCGAGGACGGCCGGATCGAAGTGGTAGGGCCCGGCTTCGACGAGGTCCCGGAGGGCGGGGCCGTGAACCTGGGCATCGTGGTGGAGGTGGCGGGGCGCAAGATGCAGGAGGACTTCGAACCCGTGCTCGAGCGCCAGTTCCACTATTTCGTGAACGGCGCCTCCGGCATCCAACACATCGGCCAACGTGACATCACCTGGATCCGTTTCAGCAAGGCCGCCGTCGACAAGGGCTTCGAACTCAAGAACCTGGGCGACATCCTCTACGCGCGCCTCCACGCCGACTTCGGCGCCATCCTCGACAAGGTGCAGGTGACCATCTACACCGACCCAGACAAGTTCCAAGAGTGGCTGGAAAAGGCTCGCGAAGCCTACCAGGCCCGGAATCTGCGTCTGGCCGACATGGTGGACGAGTCGGTGGACGAGTTCTACAGCTGTACCCTGTGCCAGAGTTTTGCACCTAACCATGTCTGCGTGATATCCCCCGAGCGGTTGGGGCTCTGCGGCGCCTACAACTGGTTGGACTGCAAGGCGTCCAACCAGATCAACCCGACCGGCCCCAATCAGCCGATCGCAAAGGGGATCTGCCTGGACCCGGTCTACGGCGTCTGGCAGGGGTCCAACGAGTTCGCCTATCAGAACTCGCACCAGTCGGTCGAGAGGGTCACCTTGTACTCCATCATGCAGGACCCGATGACTGCTTGCGGTTGTTTCGAGTGCATCGCCGTGGTGGTTCCCGAGGCCAACGGGGTGATGGTCGTCTCGCGCGAGGATCCCAGCATGACCCCCGCCGGCATGACCTTCTCCACCATCGCCGGCGTGGCCGGCGGCGGATTGCAGACGCCGGGCATGATGGGCGTCGGCAAGTACTATCTGCTCAGCCGCAAGTTCATCTCGGCCGATGGCGGCTTCAAGCGCATCGTCTGGATGTCCAGCTTCCTCAAGGACAGCATGGCTGAGGAGCTGAAATCGGTCTGCGAGCGCGAGGGCGATCCAGGCCTGCTTGACAGGATCGCCGACGAGCGTTCGGTCACCACGGTCGAGGAACTCCTGCCCTTCTTGGAGGAACACGAGCACCCGGCCCTGGTGATGGACCCGATCTTCTGATGTCTGTCCCGCGTATGAAAGGAGATCCTGGATGTCCGTAGCGATGCCAAACGTGAACGAGACCTGGACCGGCAAGATCCTCGAGGTGACCTTGGGCGCCGGACCCGACCGGGGCGGAACCCGGGGCAGCACCGTGACCGTGGGTGGGGAGAGCACCCTACCCTTCCTGCACTTCGAGGGCGAGATCCCCCACAAGCCCGTAGTGGCTGTCGAGGTGAGCGATCGCAGGCCCCGAGGACTGGTCGGAGTTGTTGGTGAAGGCCTGGGGCGACGTGCTGGATGATCCGGCTGCCTGGGCTGCCCGGGCCGAGGAGGCGGGAGCCGAGCTCATCGCGCTGACCCTGGACAGCGCCCACCCTGAGCGCGGCGACACCGGGGCCAAGGAGGCCAGCGCGACGGTCCGCCGCGTGCTCGAGGCCACCACGTTGCCGTTGATCATCTACGGTCCCGGCCAGCCCGACAAAGACAACGAGGTACTGGTAGCCGCCGCCGAAGAGGCCGCTGGCGAGCGAGTGGCCCTCGGCAACTGCGAGGAGAAGAACTATCGGACCGTCGTCGCGGCGGCCCTCGCCAACAACCAGGTCGTGATCGCCAGGAGCCCCATCGACGTGAACCTGGCCAAGCAGCTGAACGTGCTCATCACCGACATGCGCCTCGACCGGGACCGCATCCTGGTCGACCCGACCACCGGGGCCTTGGGCTACGGGATCGAGTACACCTACTCGGTCATGGAGCGTCTGCGCCTGGCCGCCCTCACCGGCGACGCCGCGCTGCAGCTGCCTCTGATCGTCACCGTGGGCTACGAGGCCTGGCGGGCCAAGGAAGCTCGGACCTCGGAGGGCGTACCCACGCAGTGGGGAGACTGGGCCCAGCGCGGTGTCCTCTGGGAGGCCAACACGGCCGTGACACTCCTGGAGACGGGCGCCGATATCGTGGTCTTGCGGCACCCGGACACCATCCCGTTGGTCAAACGGGCCATCGACCAGCTCATGAAACCTGCCGAGGCTTCATGAGCGGCACGGCATCTCGACTTGCGATCGTCCGAGGTCATTAAGCAAAAGGAGAGCGCGATATGGCACTGAGCGGCCTAGCGATATACAAGATACTTCCCCAGACAAACTGTAAGGAGTGCGGTTTTCCCACCTGCCTGGCCTTCGCCATGAAGCTCGCGGCGCGACAGGTGGAGTTGTCGGCCTGCCCACACGTCTCCGAGGAGACCAAGGCTCAACTCGATAGCGCCTCGGCGCCTCCGATCCGGCTGATCTCACTCGGTCAAGGACGGGCACAAGTTGGAGGTGGGCAACGAGACCGTGGTCTTCCGCCATGAGAAGACCTTCTACCATCAACCAGGCCTGTTCTACCGGCTACAGGACGATATGAGCGACGAGGAGTTCGCGCAGCGCCTGGGCCAGATAGCCGACTACCAGATCGAGCGGGTCGGCATGATCTTGCGCCCCGATGGAGTCGCCATCGAGAACTCCTCCGGCTCCGCCGATACGTTCGCGGGCCGGGTGGCACAGGCCGTCGGCAAGGAACTGGCGATCATCCTTATCAGTTCCAGCACGGAGGCCATGGAGGCCGGGCTCAAAGCAGCCCGGGACAAGGCTCCGCTGGCCTACGCCGCCTCCGCCGACAACTGGCAGCAGATGGCCGCTCTGGCCCATAAGTACGGTGCACCCTTGGCGGTCAAGGGCGAGAACGGCGACCTGGATGCTCTTGCCGCTCTGACAGACCAGATCAGCAAGGAAGGGGGCGTCGAGGATCTGGTCCTCGATGCCGGCACGCGGGGTTGGGCCGACTCGCTGGCCGCCCTGACCCGCATGCGCCGCGCAGCCATCAAGAAGAACTTCCGCCCGTTGGGCTACCCGGTGATCACCTTTCCCGGCGAGGGCAGCGACAGCCCCGAGCAGGAAACGATGCTGGCGGCTCAGTCCATCGACAAGTATGCGGGCTTCGTGGTGCTGGACAGCTTCGAGCCCGCCGCGCTCTACTCGCTCCTGACCCTGCGCCAGAACATCTACACCGACCCGCAGAAGCCGATCCAGGTCACCCCCGGCCTTTACGAGATCAGCGACCCGAACAGCGACTCGCCGCTGCTGGTCACCACCAACTTCTCCCTCACATACTTCTCCGTGGCCGGTGAGGTGGAAGGCAGCGGGAAGCCGGCATGGCTGTTGGTCGCCGACTCGGAAGGGATGTCGGTGCTCACCGCCTGGGCCGCGGGCAAGTTCGACGCCGAGAGTATCGCCAAGGCTGTGAAGAGCGCCGAAGTACCGGACAAGATCGGCCACCGTAGGATCATCATCCCCGGTTTCGTGGCCAGCATCTCCGGCGACCTGGAGGAAGAGTTGGCCGGTTGGGAGGTGCTGGTAGGCCCCCGCGAGTCGATCGGGATCCCGTCCTACCTCCGGCAATTGGCGCAGAGCTGATGGCGAAGGGCTGATGGCGCAGGTCAGCGGGATGCAGGCAGAAGAGAGCGACGCCGGCGGGTGCACCGTCCGGCTGGAGCCGGACGAGCTCACGGTCCACGTCCCCGTCGGCACCCTCCTGGAGGAGGCCATATCTTTGGCGGGATTGCGCGTTCCCCTGCCCTGCGGCGGTCAGGGTCGGTGCGGACGCTGCGTGGTCCAGGTGCGGGAGGGTTCGGTGCGCCGCCGTTCGGCGCTGCGCCTGACCGACGACGACATCAGCAACGGCTATGCCCTCGCCTGCCAGACCCTGGTCAGTGAGGACATCGTCGTCTGGGTGCCACCCCATGAGGAGCAGGTCCAGCGTTTGGAGGCCGGAGACCGGGCGGAGAAAGCCGCGCCCGAAGTGGTCCTCTGCGAGCACAGGGGGAAGCCCTGGGTCGAGCGCTATCATCTGACCGTCGAGGCCCCCTCCATGGGGGACAACACCCCCGACCTGGAGCGGTTACAGCGGGAGCTGGCCTTGCAGCACGGCCTGAGGGATGTCCGGCCGACCCTGACGACCCTCGCCAAGCTGCCCCGGGTTCTCAGGGAGGGCGAATGGACGGTCACCGCCGAAGTGGAACAGGGCGACTCGACTGCTCCAGAAGGACCGTACCGGCTGCTGAATGTGCTTCCTGGCAAGGCGGACAAGAGGGTCCTGGGTCTGGCCGTCGATATCGGCACCACCAGCGTGGCGACCTACCTGGGTGATCTGCAGGATGGCACGCTTATCGATCACGCCTCGGCCTTCAACAACCAGATCGCCTGCGGCGAGGATGTCATCTCCCGCATCATCTACGCGCGACAGCCGGACCATCGTCAGGAACTGCAGGACCGCGTCGTCCTGACCATCAACACTCTCATCGACGACATGCTTGCCCGTCAGCATCTGGCGCCTGAGCAGATCGCGCTGGCGATGGTGGCCGGCAACACCACAATGACCCATCTCTTCCTGGGGCTTGGAGCCCCAGTACATCCGCCTGGAGCCCTATGTGTCCGCCGCCGGTCGCTTTCCCCCGCTCCCCGCTGCCCACCTGGGTCTGCATATGCACCCCGACGCTCTCGTGGATTGCCTCCCTGCCGTAGGGGCGTATGTAGGCGGCGACATCACATCGGGGCTCTTGCGCACGGGCATGTATGAGGAGGAGGCTCTGACGTTGTTCATCGACGTCGGCACAAACGGGGAGATGGTCCTCGGCAACTCCGAATGGCTGATCACCTGCGCGTGTTCTGCGGGCCCCGCCTTCGAGGGGGCCGGAGCCAGTTCGGGGATGCCTGCGATCAGCGGAGCCATCGAGCAGGTCTGGATCGACCCCCGGAGCCTGGAGCCGACGTGGACCACGCTGGGAGACGCGCCGCCGCGCGGCATCTGCGGATCGGGCATGATCTCGCTCCTGGGCGAGATGCTGGTGACCGGAGTCATCGACAAGAGCGGACGCATCGCGGCCGAGGGGCGAAGCCCCAGGGTGCGCCGGACCGAGGAGGGGCCCGAGTACGTGGTCGTCTGGGCGGCGGATACCGACGGTGGCCAGAAGGACATCGTGCTGACCGAGACCGACATCCAGAACCTGCTACGGGCCAAGGCGGCGATCTATGCCGGCGCGACCGTGCTCTGCGAAAGCGTGGGCCTGGGCATCACCGACGTCGAGCGGGTGCTCATCGGCGGGGGCTTCGGCCGCCACATCGACGTGGAAAAAGCCATCCAACTCGGCCTCCTGCCCGACATGCCGTGGGACCGCTTCACCTATCTGGGCAATACGTCCATCCAGGGAGCCTATCTGGCCCTGACCTGCCGGGAACGTCGTGCCTTGGTGGATGACCTGGCCGGCAAGATGACCTACCTGGAGCTGAGCGCCGACAACCGCTTCATGGATGCGTTCACCTCAGCGCTGTTCATCCCACACACGGACGAGAGCCTGTTCCCTTCGGTGCAGCGGACCCTGGCCGAGCTCCGTGCCGAAGGAGAGGGTGGGTCATGACGCTGACCCTGGCCGTGGTCGGCAAAGGGGGCACCGGCAAGACGACCTTTGCCGCCCTGACCATCAAGTACCTGCGCGAGACGGGGCGCACTCCTATACTCGCCATCGATGCCGACCCCAGCTCCAACCTCAACATGGCCCTGGGGATGGAGCTCGAAGAGACGGTGGGCCAGATCCGCGAGGACACCCGCGACCAGGTCACCGGCGGCACCTTTCAGACGGGCATCTCCAAACCCGACTGGTTCCAGTACCAGGTGATGCAGTGCGTCGTAGAGGGCGACGACGTGGACCTGCTGGCGATGGGCCGGCCCGAGGGGCCGGGATGCTACTGCGCTGCGAACCACATGCTGCGCGAAGCTATCGACCGCCTGGGCGACAACTATCGCAGCGTCGTCATCGACAACGAAGCCGGCATGGAGCACATCAGCCGGCAGACCACCCGTGACGTCGACTGGTTGTTCATCATCAGCGATCCCACCCATCGGGGTCTCGCGGCCGCCGACCACATCGTGCGGCTCGTGCGAATCCCTCGGCACTCGCATCGGACGGGCCGGCTTGGTGCTCAACCGGGTGTCGGGCGAGCTGCCGGCGGCGCTAAGCGAACGAGCCGGGGAGGTCGGTGTGCCGGTTCTCGGGACCATCCCCCAGGACCCGGATATCAGCAGGTTCGACGCTGAGGGCCGTCCCTTGATCGATCTTGAAGAGTCGTCCGCCAGCTACCGGGCCATCAGGGCCGTGCTGGACGAGTGCCTGACAGGAGCCTGACCGCAGCTACCGTGAAGGAGGAGCCATGCTGATCATCGGCGAGAATATCCACATCATTGCCCCCGAGGTCAAAGAAGCCGTCGCCAATCGTGACACGGCGGCCATCCAGAGGCTGGCGAAGGCTCAGGTGGAGCACGGCGCTCAGATCCTTGATCTGAACATCGGTCCGCAGAAGAAAGAGGGGCCGGAGGTCATGCGCTGGCTGGTGCCTGCCGTCCAAGAGGTAGTCGATGTGCCGCTGTCCCTCGATACCACCAACCTCGAGGCCATCAAGGCCGGTCTCTCTTTGACGAAGCGGCAGGCCATCGTCAACTCCACCTCCGGCGAGCCGGAGCGCCTGGAGAGGGTGCCGCCCGTAGCCGCCGAGTACAATGCGGGTCTCATCGCGCTCATGATGGGCAAGAGCGGTATCCCCATGACCGCGGAGGAGCGGGTGTCCATCGCCCTCGATCAGCTCGTACCCCGGGCCATGGAAGTCGGCATCCCCATGGAGAACCTCTACCTCGATCCCCTGGCCCTTACCGTGTCCGGCTGCCAGGAGTACGCCCCCCACGCGGTGGAGGCCGTCCGCTATGTCAAGCAGGGGCTGGACCCGGCGCCCCTGACGACCGTCGGATTGAGCAACGTATCGAACCACTGCGCTGCCGAGAACCGCAGCCTCCTCAATCGCGTGTACTTGGTGATGCTCATGGCCACCGGACTGGATACCGCGATAGCCGACCCCCTTGACGAGAAGCTGATGGAGGTCGTCCGCATCGTCGAGGCACGGGACGGCTCGACGGCTGCGGGCTCGCTGCTCCTGACCCTGCACGACCGGACCGCGGCTATGGAGGAGTTGGAGCCTTCGGACGTGGACATGTCCGAGCCCGAGCAGGTGGACATCTGGAAGACCGTGCAGGTGCTGCTGAACAAGATCATCTACACCAACTCCTACCTTCGCACCTGACGCGAGGGCAGCCGCGTCGAGAGTCGCGGGGAGCCGGCAGGGGGCTGTCGTGCCGGCAGGCCGGAGTCTTGCCTCGATGCTGCCGAAGTGCTAGCGTGGTGCGGACTTCAGGAAGAGCTGCTCGAGTTCTGTAGAAGCGACCGCCTCCGTTTCCGGGGGAATATTGACTGGGGACGAAAAGTTGTTGCGTCTTTCGGGCGCGTCTAGGCTTGGTCACACCGGCCGGTTCATCGACGCCCGGGCCACCTGTCTTCTCCCGCGTCCAGCTGAAGCCGCTCGCGCGTCTCGAGCGAGCTACCAAAGACCGGCCTTGTGTGGACCGGTCTTTTTTTATCCGGACCTGGCGTGTCGTCTTTCGGCTCTACCGTGCACCGGTCTTCTCCTCAAGAGAAGGGAGCACTCAAAACGTAGTGCGGTCCGTCACCGTCGAGGTCAAACGGGGGGAGTATGAGAACAGGGATATTCATCTGTCAGGAAGACGCGGAGAGTCTGGGCGCGGTCGATCTTCACTCGATCGAGTCGTACGCGGACAACCTGCCCGACGTCGCGCGGGTATGGAGTCTTGGCGTCAGACCCAAACTGGACCCGATGAGTCTTTCCGACCAGATCAAGCAGGAACGGCTCGAGCGTCTCGTCATCGCCGGAGATTCCCCCGGGTTCTTCAAGCCGGCCTTCACCAAAGCCATGGCGCTTGCCGGGGGCGATCCCGACGAGGTCCGTCTGGCCTCCTTCGGTCAGCATGGAGGTACTCGCGGAAAGCGGATCAGCCCGGTCCAAATCGAGTCCTGGCCTGCGCCGTACTGGGAGTCCCGTTCCCGCTGGCGGCCGTGCCGGACACGACCCCCACGCATCCCGGGACCCTCATCATCGGCGGAGGGATCGCCGGCATCCAGGCGGCTTTGGAGATCGCGGACGCCGGCAAGCAGGTCTACCTGGTGGAGCGGACGGCCACCATCGGTGGGCACATGGCCATGTTCGACAAGACCTTTCCCACATTGGACTGCGCGGCCTGCATCCTCACTCCCAAGATGGTCGCGGTAGGTCAGCACGAGATGATCGATCTGATGACCTACGCCGAGGTGGAGGACATCAGTGGCTCTCCCGGCAACTACCGGGCGAAGATCCGCAAGAAGGCCCGGCACGTTGACATCGATGCGTGCGTGGCCTGCAATTCGTGCACCGAGAGTTGCCCGGGTCGGGCCCCCAGCGAGTTCGACTCGGGGATCGCCGAGCGCACGGTCGATCTTCATCCCCTTCCCCCAGGCCGTGCCCAACGCATACGTGCTCGACGAAGCCTCCTGCCTCTACTTCCAGAGCGAAGGCAAGCGCTGCGGAGTGTGCGTCAAGAAGTGTCCGAAGGAGTGCGTCGATCTGGACGAAAAGGACGAAGTAATCGAGATACAGGTGGGCAACATCATACTTGCCACCGGCTACGACATCTACGACGCCACCAAGATCGAGCGCTATGGCTATGGAGTCCTGCCCAACGTCCTGACCGCCCTCGAGTTCGAGCGGATGACCAACGCCTCGGGGCCCACCGGCGGCAAGATCGTCACCAAGACGCTGAAGCACAACAAGCGCAAGAAGGTGGACGAGTGGGTGCTCGACCCCGAGGGACAGCCCTCCACAGAGCGTCGCCATCATCCACTGCGTCGGCTCTCGTGACGCCCAGCACAACCCGTACTGCTCGCGCGTGTGCTGCATGTACTCGCTCAAGTTCGCCCATCTGGTCACGGAGAAGCTGCCCGAGGCGACCTGCTACGAGTACTACATCGACATGCGCGCCTTCGGCAAAGGGTACGAGGAGTTCGCAGAGCGCATCGCGGCCGAGGGCACCCACGTGGTGCGGGGCCGGACCGCCCGGATCGTCGAGGAGAACGGGCAGATGGTCATCAAGGGAGAGGACATCCTCAGCGACAAGATGATCGACACTCCGGTCGACATGGTCATCCTGGCCGTGGGCTTGGTCCCTGCGCAAGGTACCGACCGGTTGGCCGAGATGCTGGGCATAGCCCGCGATCGTCGACGGCTGGTTCGGGGAGCTGGACTACAACTCCGATCCGACCGACACCGAGCGGGGAGGGGTGTTCGTGGCCGGAGCCTGCCAGGCGCCCAAGGACATCCCCGACACGGTCGCACAGGCTTCGGCGGTCGCGGCCGGGGTGCTCAAGAGCGTCAACACCGGTCGCGGATTGGACAGCCGGGCCGAACTCTCTCTCAGCGACATCGAAGCGCGGGCGCGCAGTCTCGTCAGGGTCTAAGGAGGATCAGCATGGCGATCCGCGTCAATCCCAAACTCATCGACGATCTGGAGGTCTTCGGGGCGGAGGATGTCTCCAAGTGCTACCACTGCGGCAACTGCTCGGCCGTGTGCCCGTTCTCCAAGGAGCCGTACATCTTCCCGCGCCGGTCGATGCGCTACCTGCAGATGGGCCTGGAGAAGAACCTGGAAAGCAGCCTGGAGCCGTGGCTCTGCTACTACTGCGGCGAGTGCTCCGAGGACTGCCCTCGCGACGCCGAGCCGGGCGAGACCATGATGAGCCTGCGGCGCTGGCTGACCAGCCGGTACGACTTCACCGGCATCTCCCGGCTCTTCTACCGCTCGGGCAAGATCGAGCTAATCATCGTCGTCGTAGCCGCCCTGCTGACCGGTCTGGGGTTCGTGCTCTGGGGGATGTCGCAGGGCAGCATCCACAACTACGACGGCCGAACGCCTTCATGCCCCAGCGCCAGCCATCCACATCTTCGACTGGGGCCTGGCCGGGGTCCTTTTGGCGCTCCTGCTCACGAACTGCACACGCATGTGGTGGTTCACGATAGGCCGGGACAAGAGAATCCACGTGCCCTTCCTTGCGTACGTGAAGTACGTCGTCCTGCTTCCTTTCCACTTCTTCACCCAGAGGCGCTACGCGCAGTGCGAACGCAAGCGTCCCTGGGTGATCGCATCTGGCACTCATGCTCAGCTACGTGATCATGCTGATCTTGATCATGTTCTTCCTGGGAGTTCATGCAGTCCGGGGCCGGAGATCGACTGGCGAGTGCACGTCTTCGGCTACATAGCCACCGTCGGCCTGCTGGGGAGCGCGATCTTCTTCCTGACCAAGCGTCTGCAGAAGAAGGAGACCCAGTACAAGCAGTCACACGAGACGGACTGGATCTTCCTCGTGCTGCTGATCGTCGTGGCCTTCACCGGCATCCTGCAGCACATCCTTCACCGGACGGGGCTCGATGTGGCGGCGAACGTGACCTACGTCGTGCACCTCATGGGTGTCGTGCCGATGCTGGGCTCTGGAGGTCCCGTTCAGCAAGTGGGCTCACCTGGCCTACCGCCCGCTGGCCATGTACTTCGTCGACGTGCGGGCCGAGGCCGAGCCGGCGACCGACGAAGACGCAAGAGTCCCGTCCCGCCCCTCAGACCATCGTAGCCGGAGCGTCACTATGGATGAACACAAGATCGGCGTCTATGTCTGTAACTGCGGCACCAACATCGCCAAGGTGGTCGACTGCGAGGCGGTGGCCGAGTTCGCCTTGGGACAGCCGGGGGTGACGGTAGCCAAGTCGTACAAGTACATGTGCTCCAACCCCGGGCAGGAGATGATCGTCGAGGACATCAAAGCCGAAGGGTCTGGATCGCGTGGTCGTGGCCGCCTGCAGCCCCCGGATGCACGAGCCTACGTTCCGCAAAGCCCTGCAGACGGCCGGGATCAACCCCTACTTCGTGGAGATGGCCAACATCCGCGAGCAGTGCAGCTGGGTGCACGACGACCCGGCGGTGGCCACGGACAAGGCGCGGGCGCTCACGCTCGCCGCCAGTCCAGGCGGGTGGCCTACCACGAGCCCCTGGAGCGGCGCTCGGTGGACATGTACCCCAACGTGCTGGTCATAGGGGGCGGCGTGGTGGGCATGACCGCGGCGCTCGAGTTGGCCGACGGTGGCAACCGCGTGTATCTGGTGGAGCGGCAGGATCATCTGGGCGGCAACGTGGCCCGGGTGGACCTCACCGCCCCCTATCTCGATTCCGCCCGAGACATGGTGACGGCGCTCGTGACCACACGGTCATCGAGCACCCGCGTGTCGAGGTGCTGCTGGAATCGGAAGCAGTGTCGCTCGAGGGCTTCGTCGGCAACTTCACCGCGGTCGTCGACACCCGGGGCCGCCGGGACGGAGAGGGCGTGAAGAGCGAGTTCCAGGTCGGCAACGTGGTGGTCGCCACCGGGTACAAGGAGTTCGACGCCTCCCGGATGACTCACTACGGCTACGGCAAGCTGCCCGACGTCATCACCTCCTTCGAGCTCGAGAAGATGCTGCGGGCCGGCCGCGTCGAGACCAAGGAGGGCAAAGACCCGCAGTACGTGGCCATCATCCACTGCGTGGGCAGCCGGAGCAAGGAGTTCCACACCTACTGCTCGCGGGTCTGCTGCATGACCGCCCTCAAGTACGCTCGCGAGGTGAAGTCCGCGCTTCCCAAGTGCCTACGTGAGCGACATCTACATCGACATGCACGCCTTCGGCAAGGGCCACGAGGACTTCTACCGGCGGACGTCCGAGGCCAAGACGCTCTTCCTCATGTATGGCAAGAACGACTACCCGGTGATCCGCAAGGCCGGTCCCAAGGACGATTGCGGCATGCTCATCGAGGTGAACGAGAAGCTTTCGGGCGAGGTCATCGAGATCCCGGCCGACCTGGTGATCCTCATGGTGGGCATGGAAGCCCGAGAGGACTCGGAGGCGGTCGCCCGCCTGGTGAACATCAGCCGCGACAAAGACGGCTGGTTCATCGAGAGCCATCCCAAGCTCGATCCGGTGGCCACCACCACCGACGGCATCTACATCGCCGGGGCGTGCGCGGCACCGAAGGACATCCCCGACTCGGTGGCCCAGGCCCGGGCCGCCGCCGGGCGCATCCTGGCCCGGACCATCCGCGGCACCATCGACATCGACGCGGTGTTCGCCGAGGTCGACGAGGAGAAGTGCTCGCGGCTGCCGGATCTGCAACGAGCTCTGCCCCTACTCCGCGATCGAGTTACGACTCGGAGAAGAAGCGTAGTCAGTGTCATCAGCGCCCTATGCAAGGCCTGCGGCGCCTGCGTGGCCGCCTGTCCCTCCAGCGCCATCACCGCCCGGCACTTCACCGACGAGCAGATATTCGCCCAGATCGAGGGGGTGCTGGCATGAGCTTCGAGCCCAACATCGTCGGCTTCCTGTGCAACTGGTGCTCGTACACGGGAGCCGACCTGGCCGGCACCAGCCGTATCCACTACTCCCCGAACGTGCGGATCATCCGGGTCATGTGCACGGCCCGTATCGACCCCACTTTCGTGCTCAAAGCCCTGCGGGACGGCGCCGACGGGGTGCTCATCTGTGGGTGCCATCCGGGTGACTGCCACTACTCGGAGGGCAACTACAAGATGATGCGCCGCTATCCCCTGCTCAAGAAGATGCTGGCCGACTTCGGCATCGAAGAGGCCAGGGTGCGCCTGGAGTGGGTGAGCGCGAGCGAAGGTCAGCGCTTCGCCGACATCGTCAACGACATGACCCAGCGCGTCCGCGAACTGGGGCCGAGCCCCGTCCGGACGGCGCTGGCCACCGACATGGCGGAGAGGTGAGCCGTGGCTGAGAAACTGCAGATCGCGATCTACTGGGGCGCCGCCTGTGGCGGCTGCGACGTCTCCGTCCTGGATACCAACGAGTTCATCCTCGACGTGGCGGCGGTGGCCGACATCCGCCTGTGGCCCATCGCCGTGGACGGCAAGTACAAGGACGTCGAGGCCATGGAAGATGGCGAGCTCGATCTCACCATCTTCAACGGAGCGGTGCGCAACTCCGAGAACGAGCACATCGCCAAGCTGCTGCGCCAGAAGAGCAAGATGCTCATCGCTTACGGGGCCTGCGCCTACATGGGTGGGATCCCGGGGTTGGCCAATCTCACCTCCCGGGAGAAGATCCTCGACACGGCCTACGTCCACAATCCCTCCATCGAGCCCGGCAGCCGCGTGGTGCCGCCAGCCCGAGACCCAGGTGGACGGCAAAGTGCTCGACATCCCCCGCTTCTACCGGCGGGTCTATCGACTGGACCACGTGGTCGACGTCGACTACTACCTCCCCGGCTGTCCGCCCCAGCCCGATCAGGTGAAGGGCGCCATTCTTGGCCGTCGTCAAGGGCGAGCTGCCGCCCAAAGGGTCGGTGGTGGGGGCCTTTGAGCATGCCTTGTGCGAGGACTGTCCGCGCACGAGGAACGAGAAGAAGATCAACCGCTTCTACCGGCCCTGGGAGATCATGGCCGACCCCGACACCTGCCTGCTCGAGCAGGGCATTCTGTGCGCCGGGGTGGCCACGCGTTCGGGCTGCGGCGTGCGCTGTCCCAAGAGCGGCATACCCTGCCGCGGCTGCTACGGTCCGGCGCCCGGGGTGCGTCGATCAGGGCGCCAAGCTGGCCAGCGCGGTCGCCTCGATCGTCGACAGCAAGGACCCCGAAGAGATCCAGAGCGATCCTCGACGGGCCTGCCCGACTTCACCAGCTTCGCCTACCGCTACGGCGTTGCCTCGTCGCTGCTGCAAAGGAGCTACCGGCCATGACGAGAAAGATCACCATCGACCCCATCACCCGGCTCGAAGGACACGGCAAGATCTCCATCTTTCTCGACGACGCCGGGGCGGTGGAGGACTGCTACTTCCAGATTCCCGAACTTCGCGGTTTCGAGCAGTTCGTCGTGGGACGTCCCATCGAAGAGCTGCCTCGCATCGTCACGCGTATCTGCGGCGTGTGTCCCGCGAGCCATCACATGGCCAGCGCCAAGGCGGTGGACGGTTGCTTCAACAACGAGGTGGCGCCGCTCGCGCACAAGCTGCGCGACATGTACTACCACGCTCACTACATCCACAGCCACACCGCCCACTTCTACGCGTCTGGCGGCGCCCGACTTCGTCATGGGTCCCGACGCCGATCCGGCCGTGCGCAACATCCTGGGGGTGGTGGCCAAGGTCGGTCTCGAGATCGGCGGCCAGGTGATCCGCGTCCGCGGACTGGCCCAGGAGAGTCCAGCGGATCATCGGTGGTCGCAACACCCAGGACATCTGGTGCCTGCCCGGGAGGTGTGGCCAAGAGGCTCAAGCCCGAGGAGCTCGAGCAGATCAAGCCCTGGGTGGGTGAGATGTACGATTTCACCCAGTTCAGCCTGCAGCTGTTCCGTGACATCGTGCTGGGGAACCCGACGTACGTCGATCTGATCGTCAACGGCCCCTACACCCTCGACGTGCACAACATGGGCCTCGTGGACGAGAACAACGCTCCCAACTTCTACGACGGCAAGGTCCGAGTGGTCGACTACGAGGGCAAGGAGATCTGCAAGTACGAGGCCAAGGACTACGACGAATACGTGGCCGAGCACGTCGAGCCCTGGACGTACCTCAAGTTCCCGTATCTCAAGAAGCGCGGCTGGAAAGGTTTTGTCGAGGGGATCGACTCGAGCCTCTACTGCGCGACTCCTCTCGCCCGGCTGAACGTCGCCGACCGGATGGCGACTCCCAAAGCCCAGGAAGCGTTCGAAGAGATGTACGGGGTGCTGGGTGCTCATCCCTGTCGCGCCCTCCTGGCGCAGCACTGGGCTCGGCTCGTGGAGATGGTCCAGAACGCGGAGATGTTGCAGCGGTATTGCGACGATCCGGAGATCACCGGCGACCAGGTGCGAGTGATCCCGCAGACCATCAGCGGCGAAGGCGTGGGGATAGTGGAGGCCATGCGCGGGACACTGACCCATCACTACACCTGCGACGAGCGGGGCATCTGTACCAGCGCCAACCTGATCGTGGGCACGACCAACAACAATGCGCCCATACAGATGGTCACCAAGAAGGTGGCGCAGGCTTTGATCAAGCCGGGGGTGGAGCCCGATCAGGGCCTCCTGAACATGATCGAGATGGGCTTCCGCTCGTTCGATCCGTGTTACAGTTGCGCGACCCACAGCCTAGGGCAGATGCCGCTGGAAGCGCTTATCTACAAGAACGGCGAGATCGTCAAGGCTATCAAGCGCAACTGCTGAGTGCGCATGGGGGATCGTGGGATGGTCTGACCCCGCTTATCGGACTCTGAATGGGGGAGAGATGGTAGAGATCGATGAACTGAGATGCTGCAAGATACTCGGTGACTTGGACGATAGGGAGTTGGCCGAGGTAGCCAAGGTGGCCACGGTCGAGAAACGAGGCGCGGGTTCGCGGGTCATAACCGAGGGGACAGAGGCGGCGGCCTTGTACCTGCTTCGAGAGGGCAAGGTCGAGGTGAGGATGACAAGCCGCGACGGTCATGAGGTCGTCATCGACGAGCTGGGGCCGGGTGAGCTGTTCGGCTGGTCGGCCGTGTTGGACCATAAGACGTTCAGAGCGGCGATATGGACTGTCGAGGACAGCACGCTCATCGTCATGGACGGGGAACAGCTGAGGCGGCTGTTCGAAGCCAACAACCACATCGGCTATCGGGTGGTCAGGATGATCGCCGACATAGTCGCGAGGCGGATGGAGAGAATGCGCGCCCGCCTCGTCGATCAGCCTTTCTCCGAGCAGTGGTTGGCCCCGGTCCGGGTGCCCTCCCTGCCTGCCACGGGCGAGAAGAGCGAGATGCGCAGCATGCCCTGTCCCGAGTGCTCCACGCCCAACCATCCCCTCTCTGTGGTGAACGAGACAGAGCAGTACCGGTGCGGGAGCTGCGGGATGGTCTACTACACCCCGGTGGGGTGCGAGACCGGGCCGGCGACACCCGGTCTTGGGGCGGCGTCAGGGCCGGAGGTCCAACTGCCGGACAACTGGTCGGCATCTACCCCCAGCGGCAGCTAGGAACGTAGCAGGGCAAGAGCTTGACGCATGATCTCGGGGCCGAAGGAATCGTAGGCGACTTCCAGCTCGGGCGTCATGCTTTCCGAGAAGGTGGTGTTATCGATTATCTCGACGGCGAATATGTGCACGTTTTCTGGAGCGGGGAGATGGACGCCCATCTGCCTCCCCAGTTCGAGCGTGGTAGTGAAATTGGCGTCGTGCACGCACCCGAGGTTCATCGTCTCCCGGAAGGTCGCTCCGGTCATCTCGTGCCACCGTCCTGGCGTCGCCCCAGACGTGCGGATGGAATCGAACACGACAAGCCGGTCGTATCCGACCACCACGTCAAGGAGGTGGAGTCCCCCGACGGAGCAATCCTCGATGAAGTCTGCGCCGTGATCGGGATCTGAACCGGCAGGAGTATCGGCTGCGGGGGCGCCCTCTAGG
Organism: uncultured Actinomycetes bacterium; assembly: GCA_963806155.1. Taxonomy (GTDB): domain Bacteria; phylum Actinomycetota; class Thermoleophilia; order RBG-16-64-13; family RBG-16-64-13; genus CAVPLM01. Next base: position 536,927 of record CAWDXC010000009.1, on the reverse strand, counting down.
CGCGTGCGGAACTCGCGGGCCAGCCGGATACCCACGGCGTCGTCGCAGAGGATAGGGTTGCCCATGCCTAGGACTAGAGTGCGCATGACTCGGGTCATCATCCCACGAAAGGGCGTCGTAGACCATGCATGAGTTGAGCATCGCCCAGGCTCTTGTTGACCAAGTGGAGGAGGCCAGACGGGCCAACAACGGCGGTAAGGTCGTCTCTGTCCGCATCCGCATCGGCGAATGGCAGCAGGTCGTGCCGGAGATCCTTACCGGCTATTTTGACTATCTCGCGCAGGACACGCTCTTGGAAGCGGCGCGGATAACGATCGACACGGTCTCCGCGACCGCCCGCTGCTACGATTGCGACCACGTCTTCCCGGTCCCGGACATACTCCTGGTCTGTCCCGACTGTGGATTTCGTTCGTGCGAACTTCTCACCGGCAAGGAATTGGAGTTAATCGAAGTGGGACTGGACGACTGAGGCCATGTCTATCGAGATCAGAGTCTTGCGGAACATTCTGGAAGCGAACGATCGAGCGGCCGACGAGGTCCGCGCGAACTTGAGCGTTGCAGGAGTATCGGCCTTCAACCTCATCGGCGGCCCCGGATCGGGCAAGACCTCAGTGCTCGAACAGGTGATCCCTCGCCTGCGCGGCTGCAGGGGTCTGGGCGTTCTTGAGGGAGACATCGCTACCACCCGGGACGCCGAGCGCATCGCGGCGCTCGGCGTCCCGGTGATCCAACTCCTCACCGGGGGAGGCTGTCACCTGGAGGCGACTTTCGTGGCCAGGGGGCTGGACGAGTTGGGTCTGGAGGGACTCGACCTGGTATTCATCGAGAACGTGGGGAACATAGCCTGCCCGGCCGAGTTCGACCTCGGAGAGACCGCGAAGATAGGCGTGCTCAGCGTGACGGAGGGCCATGACAAACCGGCCAAGTACCCTCTGCTCTTCCACGAGATCTCGGCCCTGGTCCTGGGCAAGATCGATCTGCTCCCCCACACCGACTTCGACATGGGGGCTTTCGAGAGCGACTTCCGCGGTCTGAACGCCCTGGCTCCGATCTTTCCGCTTTCCTGCCGGACCGGGGAGGGCGTCGCGCCCTTCGTCGACTGGCTGGAGCGGGTACACGAGGGGGCGGAGCTCCCCGCGCGGGATCAAAGGGATCAGTGGTAACGCGGGTCAGAGCCCGGGTCGAGGGACAGGTACAGGGGGTGGGCTTTCGACCGGCCGTCTATCGCCATGCCGTGGCCTGCGGGCTGACCGGGTTCGTGCGCAACGATCCTCAGGGTGTGACCCTGGACGTCGAGGGGGAGGAAAGCGCCGTGGACGGCTTTTTCGCCGCGCTCGAAGTGAACTCTCCCTGCCAGTCTCATATCGAAAAGATCACCATCCGGCGCCTCCCACCCAGAGGGTACGGCTGTTTCGAGGTGGAAGCGTCCAGTGGCGCCGGTGAGGCCAGGGTCCACCTCCCTCCGGATCTGGCCACGTGCGACATGTGTCTGCAGGAGATGCGGGACCCGGAGGATCGCCGTTTTCGCTACCCCTTCATCAACTGTGTGGACTGTGGGCCTCGCTTCACCATCGTGCGCGGACTGCCCTACGACCGGGTGAACACCTCCATGGACGAGTTCTTGCTGTGCCCGGAGTGCGCCGCGGAGTACCACGACCCCCGGGACCGGCGCTTTCACGCGCAGCCCAACGCCTGCCCGGAATGCGGTCCGCGCCTCTTCCTCTTGGGGCCGGAGGGGTCGAGACTGGCGGACGGGGATGAGGCGCTCGTTCAAGCCCAGCAACTGATAGTGGGCGGGGGTGTCGTGGCTGTGAAGGGTCTCGGTGGCTATCATCTGGCCTGCGACGCTCTTTCCGAGGACGCCGTGGGCCGGCTCCGCAGGCACAAGGACCGACGGCACAAGTCGCTGGCGGTCATGTTCAAAGACCTGGAGACCCTGCGCGCCCGCCTTTCTCTCACGTCGGCGGAGACGGCCGAGGTGCTGTCGGTATCAAGGCCGATAGTCGTGGTGCGGGGACGCCTGAATTCCGCCGTCTCGCCCGATACGGATAGTACCGGGGCGTTTCTTCCCTACGCCCCGATCCACCACTTGCTCCTGGAGCCATTCGAGGCCCTCGTTCTCACCAGCGGCAACCGCCGGGACGAACCGCTTGCCCACGACGAGCCGGAGGCGCTTGCCTTACTGGACGGCTTTGCCGACGCGATCCTGGCGCACGACCGGCCGGTGATGCACCGTTGCGACGACTCGGTGGTGCAGGTGGTCGATGGCCGACGGAGCTTCCTGCGGCGGGCGCGGGGCTTCGTCCCTTCTCCCGTCCGACTCGCCCCCGACTCTGAGGCCGTTCTGGCAACCGGGGGCGAGATGAAGACCACGTTCTGTCTCGTGGTGCGGGGCGAGGCTTACGTCTCCCAGCATATCGGGGAGTTGCGGGACTATCCGACCCACGCCCACTACCGCGGCGAGATCGACCGTTGGGAAACGTTGCTCCGCGTGCATCCCAGGGTGATCGCCCATGATCTCCACCCGTCCTATCTTTCCACCCGGTATGCACAAGGACGACAGGGTGCGAGACTGGTCGGGGTGCAGCACCATCATGCCCACGTAGCGAGTGTCATGGCCGAGTGCGATCTCCACGCTCCCGTGATCGGAGTGGCGCTGGACGGGACCGGCTATGGTCCCGACGGGACCGTGTGGGGAGGAGAGATCCTCTTGGCCGATCGCCTGGGTTTCGAGCGACTGGCTCATTTCAAGACCTACGCCTTGCCTGGGGGAGAACGGGCCATCGAAGAGCCGTGGCGCATGGCCCTGAGCGTCGCTCGCGCGGAGGGCCTGCCCTGGAGGCCGGGGGCGGGCGCCGGGGCCAAGGCTGCCGGACCCTACCTCGACGCGACTGTGGCGGCGGTCGAGGAATTGCTGGCCGCCTCGGTCTCCTCTTCGGTCAACTGCCCGCTGACCTCCAGCGCCGGCCGACTGTTCGATGCCGCGGCCGCCCTGCTGGATGTGTGCATGATCGCGGAATACGAGGCCCAGGGCGCGATCCGCCTGGAGGCCTGCGCCGATCAGACGGTGGAAGACCACTATCCCTATCTGCTCCACCGTCCGGCCATGCCCTGGGTGCTCGACTTCGGTCCGGCGCTGCGGCAACTGCTTGAAGAGAAGTCGGCCGGGATGGAACTGGGGGTCATAGCGGCACGCTTCCACAACGCTGTAGCGGCCGCGGTGGTGGAGGCGTGCGTGGAGTCGGCCCCTCTCCATGGGATCGGCGATGTAGCTGCTTTCCGGCGGGGTGTTCCAGAACAGGCTCTTGCTCGGCGCCGTCACCCGGCGGCTGCAGGCGGCCGGGCTAAGGGTGTACTCCAACTCCGTGGTCCCTGCGAACGATGGTGGCCTCTCCCTGGGTCAGGCGACAGTGGCCGTCGCCCGGCTGGCACAGGGGGTATCGTCATGTGCCTAGCCGTGCCGGCGGAGGTCATCGCCCTCGAGGGCAGGGTGGCGACCGTGTCGGCCGAGGGTGCGCTCCGCCAGGTGGACGTGTCGCTCGTCGAAGATGTCGCTTTGGGGGACTACGTACTCGTCCATGCCGGTTTCGCTCTTCATCGCTGGGATCTGGAGGACTATCGAGAGTGGCAGGAGATCCAGAGGCAGATGCTGGAGGCGGAAGCCGGATGGGTGGTAGCGGATTCCGCGGCTGAGCGGCGCGCCGAGGCCGACGGCCCGTGAACCGTCTCGCTGTCGACCTGGTGGCGCGGGCGGAACGCCTGGGCCGTCCGGTGAGGCTCATGGAGGTGTGCGGTACCCACACCATGGTCGCCTTCCGCAGTGGCCTCCGCCGGCTGTTCCCTCAGGCGGTCTCGCTGATCTCCGGGCCGGGCTGCCCGGTCTGTGTCACCCCCGGCGGATACATCGACGCGGCGCTGGAGATCGGACGCATGCCGGGAACCGTCATCGCCACCTTTGGGGATGTGATGCGGGTGCCGGGCAGCGATTCGTCGCTGGAGCAGGGGCGGGCCCAGGGAATGCGGGTGCAGGTCGTCTATTCGCCGAGCGACGCGTTGGATATTGCCCGACGGGAGCCGGCCTCGAAGGTGGTGTTCTTGGCTATCGGTTTCGAGACCACCGCCCCGACGGTGGCCCTGACCGTGTGCACCGCCCACGAGGAGGGTGTCGACAATTACATGGTCCTGCCGGCGCACAAGACCATGCCCCAGGCGATGGAGGCCCTGCTCGAAGGAGGCGAGGTCCAGATCGATGGCTTCCTTTGCCCGGGACATGTGAGCGTGGTGGCGGGAGCCAGGATATTCTCGTTCTTGGCCGAGCGATACCGGATACCGTGCGTAGTGGCCGGGTTCGAGCCGGAGGACATCCTTCAAGGCATCATCATGCTCCTCGCTCAACTGGACGAGGGCAAGAGCGCCGTGGAGATCGAATACACGCGGGCCGTCAGCTGGGAGGGCAATCGGGTGGCCCAAGCGGTCGTGGACGAGGTCTTCATGCAGTGCGATAGCGAATGGAGGGGCCTGGGGGTGATCCCCGGCAGTGGTCTGACCCTGCGCGAGAACTACGCGAGCGTCGATGCAGCGCGGAGACTGGGGGTCGAGGTGGGCTCGGGACGGTCTCCTGCCGGCTGTCGTTGTGGCGACGTCCTGCGGGGGTCGATCGCTCCGCCGGCATGCCCGCTGTTCGGCCGGTCGTGCTCTCCCGCGCGACCCGTGGGTCCCTGCATGGTCTCGAGCGAGGGGACGTGCGCCGCCTATGCGCGCTACGGCGCTCGGGGGGTCGCGTGACCGGGGACTGCATAGTACTGGCTCATGGTGGGGGCGGCCTCCTCACCGCTCGGCTGATCGAAGAGGTGGTCCTTCCCGCGGTGGACGATCCGGTGCTGCGTCAACTGGACGACGCCGCCGTTGTCGAGGTCGATGCCGGCCGGCTGGCCTTCACCACCGATGGGTACGTGGTCTCGCCGCTCTTCTTCCCCGGCGGTGACATCGGCAAGTTGGCGGTGTGCGGCACGGTGAACGATCTGGCTGTTAAAGGCGCGGAGCCCCTTTGGATGAGCCTGGGGATGGTCTTGGAGGAAGGTCTGCCCATATCTCAACTGCAAACAGTGCTTGCATCGGTGGGGACGTGGGCCCGTGCGGCAGGAATACGCGTAGTAGCGGGCGATACGAAGGTCGTCGAAAGGGGCAAGTGCGACGGGATCTATCTCACCACAGCCGGCATAGGTAAGGTCGTCCTCGCCGATCCACCCGAGCCCGCTCGCATCCGCCCGGGAGACGCGGTCATCGTGAACGGCTTCCTCGGCGACCACGGCATGGCCATCATGGCCGGACGGTCCGGGCTGTCGTTTGCGTCGGGATTGGAGAGCGACTGCGCGCCGCTGTGGGATATGGTGCGGACGGTCCTCGCCCGGGGAAGCACCATGCACGCCATGCGCGACCTGACCCGCGGGGGACTGGCGGGCGCCTTGTACGACCTCGCCCGGGCTTCGGGCACGACCATCTTCATCGAGGAGGCAGACCTCCCGGTGAGGCCCATGGTGAAGGGGGCCTGCGATCTGCTCGGTCTCGATCCCTTGGGGGTGGCGAACGAAGGCAAGCTGGTGCTGTTCTGCCCTCCAGAGGAGGCAGACCAGATCCTCACCGTGATGAGAGGTCACGAGCACGGTGTCTCGGCCGCGATAATAGGCGAGGTTGGACCTGAACCGACGGGGATGGCGGTTCTCCGCACCAGCTTCGGCGGGGAACGGGTGATAGACATGCCGGTGGGGGAAGACCTGCCTCGCATCTGTTGAACCAGGTATTGTGTCCCGTCCAGGACCTGGGCCCTGACCAGGGCCCGGAGCCGCCACCCCGAGCCAAGAAAGGATCGGGCCCCGCGTCCGGGGCCCGATCGCGAACTGCAGAAGGGAAAGCCGGCTACTCGATGAACTTGCCCCGATCCACGTAGTGCGTGTGCAGTAACTCGTGGGCCTTGTGGCCGCAGGGGCCATCGGTGAGGAACTCCTCGTACGCGCGGACCACCGCCGGGTTCTCAAACGATTTCCGCACATCCAAGGTCTTCTCTTCGCCGTAGATGGCTTTGGCGCGGGCCGCCCGTATCTCTTTGTTGGTGGGCATGGGCTGGCCGCCGCCGCCCAGGCATCCACCCGGGCAGGCCATGAACTCGATGAAGTGGCACTCGCTGAATTGGCCACCGAGCTTTATGTCCTCCATGACCTTGTGGGCGTTGGCCGTGCCGTGGGCCACCGCCACCTTGAGGGTGGCCCCCTTCAACCAATCCCAGTCCGGCACGAGGTGCGCGAGCAGAGCGGGAACCGGGCCCACCTCGTTGATGGCGAGCTCGGCATAGCGCACGCCCTCGAAGCCGCGCACCGGTATGATGTCGCCGTGCTCGTAGATGGTCTCCAGCTTCTTGCCGGTCACCAACTCGAGCACGGTCCTGAGGGCCGACTCCATCACGCCGCCGGTGGCCCCGAAGATGAGACCCGAGCCCGTAGCGGTCCCGAACGGGTCGTCGAAGTCGGACTTGGGCATGTTGGGGACGTCCAGCCCCGCCTGCCTGAACATCGCTCCGAGCTCGCGGGTGGTGAGGCCGAAGTCGACATCCTTGTAGCCGCTGTCGCGCATCTCGGGCCGGTTACACTCGAACTTCTTGGCCGAGCAGGGCATGAGGGCCACGCTCACGATGTCGGCCGGGTCCACCCCCATCTTCTCGGCGTAGAAGGTCTTGATAAGAGCGCCGAACATCTGCTGCGGGCTCTTGGCGCTCGAGAGATTGGGGATGTATTCCGGGTAGAAGTGCTCGCAGTACTTGACCCAGCCGGGAGAGCAACTGGTGAACTGTGGGAGGGCAACGCTCGTATCTCCTTGCACCAGCGCCTTGTAGAGGCGAAGTATGAGCTCCGTGCCTTCCTCGATGATGGTGAGGTCGGCGGTGAAGTTGGTGTCGAACACGTGATCGAAGCCCATGCGCTTGAGTGCCGTGTTCATCTGGTAGGTGACGGTGGTCCCTGGCTCCAGCCCGAACATCTCGCCCATGGCCGCCCTGGGGGACGGAGCGGTCTGGATGACCACGTGCTTGGTGGGATCGTCGAGCGCTTTCCACACGGGGGCTAGAGCGGGTTTCGCGTAGAGCGCAGCGGTCGGGCAGCGGTTGATGCACTGCCCGCAGTTGATGCAGACCACGTTCGCCAGGGGCTTGTGGAGGAACGTGGAGACCTCCACCCGGTTCGAGCGGTTGATGGCCTCGAGGACGCCTACCTCTTGCATGTCGATGCAGGTACGCACGCAACGGCGGCAGCGGATGCACTTGTTCATGTCACGGACGACCGAGTAGCTCGAGTCATCGACGGGCACCGGGATCTCGGGGTGGCCGAAGCGGAATTTGTCCACCCCATACTCATCGGCCAGACTCTGCAACTCGCAGTGGCCGTTACGGATGCACGCGTAGCAGTCACCGCAGTGCTCCGAAAGAAGCAGATCGAGCACGTGACGCCGGGCGATCCGCACCGCCTTGGAGTAGGTATTGACTTTGATCGGGGCGGTGATCGGGTAGGCACATGAGGCCTGCAGTGTCTTCTGGCCCTCCACTTCGACCACGCAGATACGGCACAAGCCGGCGACCTCGAGGTCGGGGTGATAGCAGAGCGTGGGGATGCGGACGCCGATACTCTTGGCCGCTTCCAGTATCGTGGTCCCCAAAGGCACCTTGGTATCCATGCCGTCTATGGTGACCGAGATAGTGGCCCCGATCGCGTCCGGTGATACCGGCCTCGGCTCCACATCGGGCTGGAAGAGCTGGCTGAGCGGAGCGCGCCGCTTGAGGAGGGGGGCTTTGTCACTCATATTATCTCGCCTCCGAAGTGCTCGAGGATGGAGAGGAAGGCCACGGAGCTTGACTGACCGAGACCGCACTTAGCAGCCACCTGCATGGTGTTCCCCAAAGCCCTGAGGTCGTTCGCGTATTCCAACGTGCAGGTGCCCGCTTGAAGCATCTCCACTCCTTCGAGCAGCTTGCTGTTCCCGAGGCGGCATGGCGTGCACTGGCCGCATGATTCGTCTACGAAGAACTCGAGCAGATTGTGGGCTATGGCGAGCATGTCCCTGTCGGGGCCGAAGACGACCACCGAGCCTCCCGTGGGCACGTCCTCGAATGCCAGGCGTCTCTCAAACTGCGACCTCGGCACACACCGTCCGGACGCGCCGCCGATCAGCGCAGCCTTGGCGTCCTCACCACCCACCTCGTTGAGCAGCTCTCCCACGGTGATGCCAAAAGGAAACTCGTATACTCCCGGCCGCTCACAGTCCCCGGAGACGCTGAACAGCTTGTGGCCGGTGGAAAGGTCCGTCCCGAAACTCTTGAACCAGTCCACGCCTTTGGCGAAGATGCACGATACCCAGGCCAGAGTCTCGACGTTGTTGACCACCGACGGGCGGCTCAGGAAACCGGACACCACTGGGAACGGTGGGCGGTTTCGGGGTTCGCCCCGGAAGCCCTCGAGTGATTCGATCAGCGCCGTCTCCTCACCACAGACGTAGGCGCCGGCGCCCATCGCTACCATGATGTCGAAGTCGAAGCCCTTGATCCCGCCGATCTCCTCCCCGAGCAGGCCTGTCTCGCGCCGAGCCCGGATGGCCTCTTCCAGGCCGGACCGTAGATAGCCGTATTCGGCTCGCAGATAGATGAGACCGAGGGCCGCGTTCATGGCCCGGGCCCCGATCGTCATCCCGTCCAAGACCAGTTCGGCGTATTCGCTGAGGATCAGACGGTCCTTGAAAGTCCCAGGCTCTCCTTCGTCGGCGTTGCAGATGATGTACTTGCGCGGGTGCTTCTCGGCGGCGGCGAAGTTCCACTTGATACCGGTGGGGAATCCCGCTCCGCCCCGTCCCTTGAGCTTCGAATCGCGCACGGTGTCGATGATGTCGACCCTGGACATCGCCAGCGCCTTGGAGAGCCCCTCGCCTGCGGGGATGCTTGCGAAGGTCAACTCGTTCGCCACCGTGGTCACCACTGATTCACTGTTCATGCTTTTCGCTCCGGTGCCCGTTTGGTCGCGTGACCTTCCTTGTGACTACGATAATCTTCAACGAGCTCATGGATCATCTCGGGCGTGAGCCGCGAGTAGACCGTCTCGTTGACAAGCAGCGCCGGGCCCTGATCGCACATGCCCATGCAGTTGGCCCATTCGAGGCTGAAGATCCCATCTTCGGACGTCTCCCCGAAGCCGACGCCCAAGTCCTTCTGGAGCTGGCGGGCGACGTTCTCTTTGCCCGCCAGGTCGCAGGATAGAGTGCGGCACAGCCGAAAGACGAAGCGGCCCTCCGCCTGGGGTTGGGTGTATGCGTAGAAAGTGGCGACCGCATACACCTCTACTGGATGGATGCCTAGGACGTCCGCAATAAGCTGCATGGCGTAGCTGTCGATGCCTCTGTACTTCTCTTTGACCTCACGCAGGATTGGGATGAGTGAGGCGCGGTTGAAGCCCGTAAGCTGCGCGACCGCCATCACATCTTCGCGCAGCCTGTCCCGTTCGGTGATCAGCATGACACCTCTTCCCGTCCCTCGAGCAAAGTCCTCACCTTCTCTACCAGTACGGCCGGGTCTACCGGCTTTTCCACGAACTCATCGACGGGGACTATCTCCTCGTCCTTATCCATATGCAGTCCCATGGCCAGGTTGACACTCGTCAGCATCAGAATGGGGAGCTTATGGCCCCTGCGCCTGAGCTGGCGGGCCAAGAGCAGGCCGTCGTCGGCTTCTTCCATCATCACATCGAGGATCAGAAGGTCAGGATTGCTCTCCTCGAGCACTCTCAACCCGTCTACGATGTTCGACGTACTCTCGACAGTATGGCCTTCTCTCTCCAACACGATCCGACCAGCCTCGACCATGTCCGGATCGTCATCCACGATCAGTATCTTCGGCACAACGACTCTCCCTCACTCGATCAGCAGGTCTCATTCCCGCAATTCACGCGTTCTCCCCCGGCGCCACCGGATGTCGTGGAACAACTAGCTTAGCTCATCATTGGCGGCTCCATTTGGGACGCCGTCGCCTTGAGCCGCCTCGCGCGGAACGGCGTCGCGCAATGTGACCGTGAAGATGCTGCCGACGCCCTTCTCACTCTGCACGGTGGCGTCACCGCCGTAGAGTCGGGCCAACTTGCGTATCGTGGAAAGCCCGAGGCCCGTGCCTAGGATCTTGTTCGTATCCTTGTTCTTGATACGTACAAACTCCGTGAAGAGCTTGGCGCTCTCCTCGGGGGTCATCCCGATCCCGGTGTCGGCCACAGTGATCTTGACCATGTCGTCCTCACGGGAAAGGGTCACGGTCACATCGCCACCATCGCGGTTGTACTTGACCGCGTTGGAGATGAGGTTGTTGAACACCATCTCGAGTTCGGCGGGGTCGGCCATCATCTCCACGGGATCGGTCGCTCTCAAGGCAATGGCGATTTCCCGGTCGGCGGCTCCGGCCGCGAACAAGTCGATGGCCGCCCACGCAGGGGTACGGACATCCACCAACGCGAAGTTGCGCTGCATTTGCCCCGATTCTATACGCGTGAGATCGAGCAGCTCGAGGATGAGCTTGCGCATCCCATCGAGCCGGATGAGGCTGCGATCGATCATCGGCAGGCGCTCAGGGGGCTCGTCCATCTGCAGAATCCTCAGGTAGTTCTCGATGGCATTGAGAGGGGCCTTCAGTTCGTGTGCCAGCACGGAGATGAAATTGAAGCGCACCTGGCGCTGCTCCTCGGCCAGCCTCCGTGCCTCCCGGCCTATGACCAACTGATCGGTTGCCTTGCGGACCGCGAGCCTAAGTTCTTCCGGGGAGAACGGTTTTGGCAAGAAGTCGAAGGCCCCCAGTTTCGTGGCCCGGACTACGATCTCGAAGGTGGTACCGGATGTGATCATGATGGTGAGAACGCTGCGGTTCCGCTGGTCGAGCTCGGTCAGGACATCCAGGCCGCTGATGCCGGGGAGCTTGAGATCGAGGAGCAGCAGATCGAAATCGGCGCCACCCGCGACGCTCTCGAGGAATTCCTCGCCGCTTGTGAAATGGGTGGGGTGGTAAGCGACCGTGACACCCACTTCACTGACATCCACCCGGTATTTCCGCAGGATACGACGGACGGCGAGACAGAGACGCTTCTCGTCGTTCACCATGGCGACTGTGAGAGTCTGTTTTTGGCCTCGCACAGGCGGCTACCCTAGTCGGTGTTCGCGGTCGTGGTGACGGGCACAGCGAAAGCAGTGGCGGTCGCCCCGAGATCTCCACCAGCCGGGCCCCGTTCCTCGTGGCGCGGCAGGGTGATCGTGAAGGTCGTGCCCCAGGGTCCGGCGGACGGATCGGCATTCGACTCCACCTTGCTGCCCCCGGTGCATCTTGACGATGCCGTGGGTCACCGCCAGCCCTCGGCCGGTCCCCATGCCGACCTTCTTGGTGGTGAAGAACGGGTCGAACAGCCTGGCCATGTTCTCCTTCGCGTCCACGATCTCATGGACCATCTCAGGGGTGAGCCCTGAATAGACTGTCTCGTTGACGAGCAACGCCGGGCCCTGGTCACACATGCCCATGCAGTTGGGCCGTTCGAGGCTGAAGACTCCGTATTCTGTAGTGTCCCCGAAACCGATGCCCAAGTCCTTATGAAGCTGACAAGCAACGGTGTCCTTGCCCGCTAGGTCGCAGGAAAGGGTGCGGCACAGCCGGAAGACAAAGCGGCCTTCCACCTGGGGCTGGGTGTAGGCAAAGAAAGTGGCTACCGCGTAGACCTCGACCGGATGAATGCCAAGAATGTCGGCCATGGGTTGCATGGCGAAGCTGTCGACGCCCCGGTAATTCTCTTTGACCTCGAGTAGGATGGGGAATGAGTGAGGCGCGGTTGAAGCCTGTGAGCAGCGCGACCGCCATCACGTCCTCGCGCAGCCTGTCTCGTTCCGTGATCAGCATTTGCGCCCCTTCCCGTCTCGCCAGCAGCGCCGTGACCCTCTCCACCAGGGTCGCCGGGTCGACCGGCTTCTCCACGAACTCATCGACGGGGACTGTTTCTTGATCCTTGTCAATACTCAGGCCCATAGCCCGGTTGACGCCTGTCACCATGAGAATGGGGAGCTTGTGGCCCTCGCGCCTGACTTGACGGGCCAGGAGCAGACCGTCGTCGACTTCTTCCATCATGACATCAAGGATCAGAAGGCCAGGATGGTTCTCTCCGAGTGCCCTGAAGCCGTCGACGGTGTTCGACGCGCTTTCGACTGTGTGGCCCTCTCGCTCCAGCACGATCCGACCCGCTTCGACCATGTTCGGGTCGTCATCCACAATCAAGATCTTCGCCACAACACACCTCCCTCACTCGATCAGCGCGTTTGTATGGCGCAACCGGCACCGTTGCAACCGGATGGGGTGAATACTAACTCAGCTCGGGTTTCGCGGGTAGTGGACGCGACGTCGCAGCGGCGTCGCCCGCGACGGAACTGGTCGGGACGGCTTCGCGTGAGCCCGCGTCGCGCAATGTGACCGTGAAGATGCTGCCGGCGCCCTTCTCGCTCTGCACGGTGGCGTCACCGCCGTAGAGTTGAGCCAGCTTGCGCACCGTGGAGAGCCCCAGACCGCTCCCCAAGATCTTGATCGTGTCTTCGTTCTTGATGCGCACGAACTCGGTGAAGAGCCTGGCGCTCTCCTCGGGGGTCATCCCGATCCCGGTGTCGACCACGGTGACGCGGACCGTATCACCCTCACGGGCAAGTGCCACGGTCACACTGCCGCCGTCGCGGTTGTACTTGACCGCGTTGGAGACGAGATTGTTGAGCACTATCTCGAGCTCGTCGGGATCAGCGATCATCTCCACGGGATCCGGCGCGCGCAGAGTGATGGTGATGCCTCGTTCGCCGGCCTCGGCTGCGAAGAGGTCGATGGCCGCCCGGGCGGGGGTGCGAACGTCCACTTGAGCGAAATTGCGCTGCTTCTGTCCAGATTCGATGCGGGTAAGATCGAGCAGGTCGAAGATGAGCTTGCGCATCCCGTCGAGCCGGATCAGGCTGCGGTCGATCAACGGCAGGGGCTCAGGGGGCTTGTCCATCTGCAGGATCTTGAGGTAGCCCTCGATCGCGTTGAGGGGAGCCTTCAACTCGTGTGCCAGCACGGAGATGAAATTGAAACGCACCTGGCGCTTCTCCTCGGCCAGCTTGCGGGCCTCTCGGCTGATGATCAGCTGATCGGTGGCCTTGCGGACGGCGTACCGCAGCTCTTCCGGGGAGAAGGGTTTGGGCAGGAAATCGAAGGCCCCCAGCTTCGTTGCCTGGACCGCGGTCTCGAACGTGGCGTAGGCTGTGATCATGATGGTGAGGATGCTGCGGTTCCGGAGACCTAGTTCGGTGAGGACGTCCAGGCCGCTCACGCCGGGGAGCTTCAGATCGAGGAGCAGCAGATCGAACTCGGCTCCATCGGCGACGGCCTCGAGGAACTGCTCGCCGCTCGTGAAGTGGGTGGATTCGTAGGTCACCGCGACGCCCACTTCGGTGACGTCCGTCCGGTACTTGGCCAGGATGCGGCGGACGGCGATGCAGAGCGGCTCTTCGTCGTCCACCATTGCGACTTTGAGGACTTGTTTCTGATCGGCCACGGCGACTACCTCATCGGCACTCAGTTGGCCGTTCGGTCCACGGTGGCGTGTGCGCCGGCGGCCGGCCCGACGGCGGCCGGAACGGCCACGTCGGTGCGCAGGCCGGACTCGGTGGCGACCAACTCGTCTGCGCCGGCATCGGCCGGTGTCCCGGCGATCGACTCGTCGAGTCCGGCCGGCGCAGACCCGGGACCTCCGGCGGCGGGGCCCCGCTCTTCATGGCGCGGCAGCGTCACCGTGAAGGTCGTGCCCCGCGGGCCCGCGGCAGGATCGGCGTTGGATTCCACCGTTATCTGCCCCCGGTGCATCTTCACGATGCCGTGGGTGACGGCCAGCCCGAGACCGGTGCCCATGCCCACCTGCTTTGTGGTGAAGAACGGGTCGAAGAGCTTGCTCATGTGCTCCTTGGGTATGCCTTCCCCGGTGTCGGACAGGCGGAAGGTCACCGTCTCCGGGTCGTCGCTCAGCTCTATGGTCAGCGTGCCGCCCTCAGGCATGGCATGTTGGGCGTTCGTGTACAGGTTCGTCAGTACCTGGACCATCTGGTCGGCGTCGATCTCGGCGATCGGGTCGGAGAGCCTGTCGAGCACCCGCACCGACACGTTCTCCTCAGCCGGGGTCATGCGCACGATCTTGTCGACCAATTCCGCGACGTCGGTGGGTTGACGGACCACCCGGCTCTGACGAGCGAAGTTGAGCAGACCGGAGATGATGCGCTTGCAGCGGTTGGCCTGGTCGACGATGGTCTCCAGGTCCTCCTTGGTCTGCGATTCTTCTTCGCACTCCTCCAGCAGCAGGTTGGCGTGCAGAAGCAGTGTGCCGAGAGGGTTGTTGACCTCGTGAGCGATGCCGGCGGCCAACTGGCCCATGCTGGCCAGTTTGGTCGAGCGCTCGAGAGCATCCTTGGCATCCTCGAGCGAGCGGTGAGACTCTTCCAGTTCGTCGTAGGCGCCGCGCAGTTGCTCGATGGTGTGCGGCAGGCACATCTCCGAGTCGGCCAGTCCCGCATAGACGGCCCGGGCGTGCTCCAGGCAGCCCTCGTATCCGCAGGCCCCGCAGTTGAGGAGGTCCTCCGGTCTGATACTTGCCCATCCGGTGGAGGATCTCCTCCAGTTCCTCCGCCGTGGCGGAATCACCCAGGGTCTGCTCGTCGACCTCGTGCTCGCGAGACAGATCGATATCGAGGTACTTCTCCTTGTTCGCTTCGATCTCGGCCAGTTCTTCCTCGCTGAACTCGGCCAAGCGCCTCCTGGCGTAGGCGCTCACTCGGCTCGGCGCTGGAGCATGGTGATGTCGCTGGTCATGCCGGCTCCGGCGTAGCAACCCTGGCAGGCCAGCACGTCGAGCAGTCGGGTGCCGGCGTGCGGACAGGTCGAACTCGCTGATGGTGTCGACGAACTCGTCCCGGCCTTCGGCGACGACCACCTCGCCGCTCAGAAGGTCTTCATTCATCCTGGCCGTTTGCAGAAGGCCGCCCGGATATGGGGAAGACCATGCCCACTCCGCCGTACGGGGGATCGAAGTGGTCGTCCTGCGGGAAGGTCTCCGGCTTGATGCCGCGCTTCTCGAACATGTCGCGCAGTTCGGCGAACGTGAGCACCGCCTCGATCTCGTGGTGGATGAAGTCGATCGACGCCCGCTTCTTGGCCACGCAGGGGCCGATGAAGACCACCTTGAGGTCCTTGCCCATCTCGTGGCGCAGCACCCGGGCCATCGCCACCATGGGCGAGACCAGCGGCGCCAGGTTGGGCATCAGCCGGGGATGATACTTGCGCACGTACGAGACCACTGCCGGGCAGGGCGTGGTGATGTAGCGCTCGTCGGGGTTCTCTTCCAGCAGGCGCTTGTAGGCCTCGGCCACGAGATCGGCGCCCAGCGAGACCTCGTGCACCGAGTCGAAGCCGAGCGCCCGGATCATCGCCACCAGAGTGCCCGGCGGGATGTCCATGAACTCGGCCGGGAAGCTGGGGGCCACGATGGCCGCCACCCGGGCGTCGGATTCAAGCAGGCTGAAGGTCCGCTCGGTGTCGTCGCGGACCTGCTTGGCGTTCTGGCTGCACACGCGCAGGCAATTGCCGCAGCCGATGCAGCGCGGCTGGATGACCCTGGCTTGTCCGTCGACCACCTGGATCGCCTTGGCCGGGCACTCGCGCACACAGGCGTAGCACATGCGGCACTTGTCGGTGACGATGGTGATGAGAGGGTTGTCCCAGGTAGGCATCAGTCCTCCGGGCGCGTCGCGTCGCGTCGGCGACGGGGCGCCGGCGCGCCGGCGCGTAGCCTTCGCGCCGCAGCAGCTCGCCGATGGTGGCGAGCAGCCGGGTGGTGTCGAGCGGCTTGTCGAAGTAGGCGTCGACGTGCATCTGCGCCCTGTCTTCGTCGGTGCGGGGCCGGAAGTCGAGGCCCAGCGCGCTCGACACCGACGTGGCGATGATGACGGGCACGTCCGCGTAGCGCGGGTCTTCTTTGATGGTGCGGGCGAAGAAGAAGCCGGAGTCGAGGCTGGTCATCATCAGGTCGGTGATGACCAGGTCGGGCTTCTCCTCCTCCATCCGGACGAGGGCCTGTCTTCGGCTCGGCCGCCGTGACCACGCGATAGCCCGCTCTCTCGAGGATCAAGCGGTTGATCTCGAGGAAGTCGTAGTCGTCGTCGACGATCAAGATCAATGCGGACTTGCGCGTCGTCATGGCGCCTACAGTTCATCGGCGTCCTCACAATAGCACGGGCGGTTCTTGGTGCTCCCTAGACCCGGTCCTTCTCCGTGTACTTGGTGTGCAGCAACTCGTGCGACTTGTGGCCCAGGGGCTCGCCCAGGAACTCCTCGTAGAGGGCCTGCACGTCGGGGTTCTCGTGCGACTTGCGCAGCTCGCGGCCCTCGTCCTCGGCGTAGATGGCGCGGATGCGGGCCTGCCGCACCGCGTCGGAGGTCAGACGGGGCTGGCCGCCGCCGCCGATGCAACCACCGGGGCAGGTCATCACTTCCACGAAGTGGTAGGTCGCCTCGCCACTGCGGATGCGGTCGATCACCTTCTGGGCGTTGGCGAGCCCGTGGGCGACGGCCACCTTGAGGGTGGCTCCCTTGAGGAACGACCACTCCGGGCACGGTCTCCTCGATGGTGACCGAGGCTTCCTTGACGCCTTCGAGACCGGCGATGGGCGCCACGTGCAGGTTGTCGAACGGGAAGGGCTCGCCCGGTGACGATCTCGTAGGCCGTGCGCAGGGCCGCTTCCATGACCCCGCCGGTGACGGCGAAGATGTCGGCCGCGCCGGTGGAGATGCCGAGCGGCCTGTCCATCTTCTCGTCGGGCAGGCTGGCGAAGTCGATGCCGGCCATCTTGATCATGCGGGCCAGCTCCCGGGTGGTGAGGACCATGTCGACGTCGGCGTACGCCGTCACGGTCCCATCTCCGGGCGGGCGCACTCGAACTTCTTGGCGGTGCAGGGCATGACCGAGACCACGACGATGTCTCTCGGGCTTCTTGCCCAGCTTCTTGGCGTAGTAGGTCTTGGCCAGGGCGCCGAACATCTGCTGGGGCGACTTGCAGGTGGAGAGGTTGGCGAGCATGTCGGGGTTGTAGTGCTCCATGTAGTTGATCCAGCCCGGAGAGCAACTGGTGAACATGGGCAGAGCCACCTTCTCGCCGTCGACCAGGGCCTTCTTGAGCCGGGTGAGCAGCTCGGTGCCTTCCTCCATGATGGTGAGGTCGGCGGTGAAGTTGGTGTCGAACACGGCGTCGAAACCGAGGCGCCGGAGGGCTGCCACCATCTTGCCGGTGACCAGGGTGCCGGGCTCGTAGCCGAACTCCTCGCCGAGGGCGCCGCGGATGGCCGGGGCGGTCTGGACGATCACGTGCTTGGTGGGGTCGTCCAGGGCGGCCCACACCGCGTCGATGGCCGTGTGCTCGGTGATGGCGCCCACCGGGCAGACGGCGGCGCACTGGCCGCACTGCACGCAGACCACGTCGCTCAGGTTGCTGGCGAACGCCGGGCCGATGAGCGTGGTGAATCCGCGGCCCTGCGGGAACAGCGCGCCCACGCCCTGGATCTCGTTGCAGGCGGTGACGCAGCGCCGGCACGATACGCACTTGCCGGTGTCGCGCACCAGCGCGGGAGTGGAGGTGTCGATGAGCTTGCGGGTCTTCTCGCCCTCGTAGGTGATATCGGTCGACGTGCAGGTCGAGTGCGAGCGTGCGCAGCTCGCAGTCGCCGCTGCGGACGCAGGTGTAGCAGTCGCCGTCGTGCTCCGAGAGGAGCAGCTCGAGGACGGCGCGGCGCCCGTCGCGGGCGCGGGGGGTGTTGGTCTTGACCACCATGCCGTCGGCGGCCGGCTGGGTGCACGAGGCGACCAGCGTCTTGGCCCCCTCGATCTCCACCAGGCAGAGGCGGCAGGCGCCGATGGCCTGGACGCCCTCCAGATAGCAGAGGGTGGGGACCTTGGCGCCGGCCTGCCGGCAGGCGTCCAGGACGGTGGTGCCCTCGGGCACCTCGACCTTGATGTCGTCTACAGTCAGGATTGGCATTACTTCACGTCTCCTTGTGCGTCGGCGGCAGTCGCGCCCGGCGCCGGCCGTCGCGGCTCCCACCGGGATCTTGCCGTAGTCGCAGCGCAGGCAGCGCTTGGCTTCGGCGCAGGCGGTCTCGAGGTTCCAGGACAGCTCCACCTCGTCGAAGGTGCAGGCCCGGGCCTCCGGGTCGAGGCACACGACGGCCGCCCGCGGTGTGGCCACCGGGTCGGCGTCGGGGTCGAAGAACACGTCCACGGCGATGTCGCGGCGCCAGAAGGCGTGGTTGGCGCCGGTGAGGTACTGGTCGATGGCCACGGCGGCCCTCTCGCCGGCGCCTACCGCCTCGACCACCGAGGCCGGGCCGGTGACCGCGTCGCCGCCGGCGAAGACCCACTCGACGCTGGTGGCGCCGGTCGTGGCGGTCGGCCTTGAACCAGCCGTTCCTGCAGCTCCACCGGCACGTCGCCGATGAGGGCCTGAGCGTCGAGCGACTGGCCGACGGCCGCGATCACCTGGTCGCACGGCACGGTGAAGTCGGGATTGCGTCCGGCCACCGGGCGGCGCCGGCCGCTCCTGTCGTAGTCGCCCAGAGCCATCTGCTGGCAGAGCACGCCGGTGATCTTGCCGTCGGCGTCCGCGGAGGATCTGCTTGGGCGTGGTCAAGCGGCAGCACGGTGATGCCCTCTTCGTCGGCGGCCAGGATCTCCTCGGCCCAGGCGGGCATCTGCTCGCGCTGGCGCCGGTAGAGGATGTTCACGTGCTCCGCGCCGAGGCGAAGAGCCGTGCGGGCCGCGTCGATGGCGGAGTTGCCGCCTCCGATCACGGCCACTTCCTTGCCGACCGTGGCGGTGCCGTTGCACGTTGTACTCGCGCAGGAAGGTGAGGGCGTCGGTGACTCCCTCGCCCTCTTCGCCCGGGATGCCCAGGCCGATGCCGTTCGGCGCGCCCACTCCGAGGAACACCGCGTCGTAGCCCTGGTCGCGCAGGTCTGGCCAGGGTGAAGTCGCGTGCCAAGCGCCTTGCCGGTCTCGAGCTTCACGCCCATGCCCTCGATCATGCTGATCTCGCGGCCCAGCTCCTCGCGGGGCAGCCGGTAGGCCGGGATGGCCTGCACCAGCATGCCGCCCGGGCTGGGCTCCTTCTCGAAGATGGTGGGCTTGTAGCCGAGACGGGCGAGGAAGTAGGCGCAGGAGAGACCGGCCGGACCGCTCCCGATGACCGCCATCTTGCGGGCGGCGTTCTCGGCGTTCTCGCGGACCTCCGGCATCTGCGCCTCGGTCTCCTGCTCGGTCATGAACCGCTTGAGGCTGCGGATGGCCACCGCCTCGTCCAGCGCAGCCGCGCTGGCACTTGCTCTCGCAGGGGTGGAAGCACACCCGGCCGCAGATGCTGGCCAGCGGGTTCCGTTCCCGGTGGAGCTTGAGGGCCTCGTCGAAGCGCTTCTCGCCGATGAGGCTCACGAAGCCGGGCACGTTCACGCTCGCCGGGCAGGCGTTGGTGCACTTGGCGGTGAACATGGTCGAGCAGACGCCGGCTTCGCAGTAGTGGTCCTTGATGTGGGCCTCGTACTCGTGGCGGAAGTGGCGGATGGTCGAGAGCACCGGGTTGGGGGCCGTCTGGCCGAGTCCGCACAGGGCGGTGTCTTTGATGATGTTGCCCAGGTCGATCGAGCCGCTCGATGTCGCCCTCTTCGCCCTCACCGTTGCAGATGCGGGTGACGATCTCGAGCATGCGCTTGGTGCCTACCCGGCAGGGCGGGCACTTGCCGCAGCTCTCGTCCTGGATGAAGTCGAGGAAGAAGCGGGCCACGTCGACCATGCAGCTGTCGTCGTCCATGACGATGCAGCCGCCGGAGCCCATGATGGCGCCCAGGTCCTGCAGGGTCTCGTAGTCCACCGGGACGTTGAGGTCGGTCTTGGGGATGCAGCCGCCGGAGGGACCGCCGAGCTGCACGGCCTTGAGTTCCTTGCCGTCCGGCACTCCGCCGCCGATCTCGTAGACGATCTCGCCCAGCTGCACCCCGATGGGCACTTCCACCAGGCCGGCGTGCTGGATGGCGCCGCCGAGCGCGAACACCTTGGTGCCCTTGCTCTTCTCGGTGCCGGTGCTGGCGTACCACTCGGCGCCCTTGAGGATGATGGGGGCGATGTTGGCGAAGGTCTCCACGTTGTTGAGCACGCTGGGCTTGTCCCAGAGGCCCTTGACCGCGGGGAACGGCGGACGGGGCCGGGGCTCGCCGCGCTTGCCCTCGATGGAGCGCATGAGGGCGGTCTCTTCGCCGCAGACGAACGCGCCGGAGCCCATGCGGATCTCGAGGTCGAACTCGAAGCCGGTGCCCATGATGTCCTTGCCGAGCAGACCCAGCTCGCGGGCCTGGTCGATGGCGTACTGCAGCCGCTCGACGGCCAGCGGGTACTCGGCCCGCAGGTAGACGAAGCCCTGCTTGGCCCCGATGGCATAGGCGCCGATGGCCATGCCCTCGATCAGGCTGTGCGGGTCGCCTTCCAGGACCGACCGGTCCATGAAGGCGCCCGGGTCGCCCTCGTCGGCGTTGCAGATGATGTACTTGACGTCGGACTCGGTCTGCCGGGCGAACTTCCACTTGAGCCCGGTGGGGAAGCCGGCGCCGCCGCGGCCGCGCAGGCCGCTGCGGAGCACCTCGCTCACCACGTCGGCCGGTTCCATCTCGGTGAGGACCTTGGCCAGCGCCTGGTAGCCCTCGCGGGCGATGTACTCCTCGATCTTGAGCGGGTCGATGATGCCCGAGTTGCGGAGCACGATCTTGATCTGCCGGTTGAAGAACTCCACGTCGCCCATCTCGGCGACCGTCCTGTCGGTGCCCGGGGCGTGGCTCACCAGCCGGTCGACGATCCGGCCCTTGAGCAGGTGCTCCGCCACGATCTCGTGGACGTCCGTCGATCTTGACGTTCTGATAGAAGACCCCGTCGGGGTAGATCGAGCACCACCGGTCCCACGGCGCAGGGTCCCAGGCAGCCGGTCTCGATGACCCGGTTCTCCTGGGCCAGGCCCATGTCTTCCAGTTCCTTGGTGAAGGCGGCGCTGACTTCGAGCGCCCCCGAGGCGATGCACCCGCCCCCGGTGCAGACGAGCACGTGGTTCTTTGATCCATTCGTTCCCCATCTGTGGCGCGACGCTACTCCGACTTGATGAGGTAGGCCGACACCGGGGCGCCGCCCACCAGATGCGATTTCACGATCTCGTGCACCTTCTCCCGGCCTTCGAGATGGCCGTAGTGGATACACGGCCGCCGTCGGCGAACTGCACGGTGGCCATCGGTTCCATCTCGCACAGACCGGCGCAGCCGGACTGGTGGATGGTCACGTTGTCGAGCTTGGCGTCGGCGATCTCGCTGATGAAGTAGACCACCACGTCCCGGGCCCCGGCGGCGATGCCGCAGGTGCCCATGTGGACCGTGACCTTGATCTCCTTGGCCCCCGAGCGCAGGTCGATGCCCTCTTTGGCCTTGCCGGCCATGGCCAGCAGGTCGGCAGGGCTCTTGATCTTGTCGGCCATGATCACGTGCTCCTTTCGCCGGCCCCGACCGCCACGGGCTCAGATGCGCGGCCTCCGGGGCGTACTGGGCGAGGATCTCGTTGATCCGTGCGGGCTTGACCCGATGGTGGACGATGTCGTTGATCGTGATCACCGGGGCGAGACCGCAGGCGCCGAAGCAGCGCGCCACCTCGAGGGAGAACTCGCGGTCTTCGGTCGTCTCGCCCACGTCGATGCCCAGCTCCTTCTTGAGCGCGTCGAGCACGGCCATCCCGCCGCGCACGTAGCAGGCCGTGCCCAGGCAGACGCGGATGAGGTTGCGGCCCCGCGGCACGGTGGAGAAGAACGAGTAGAAGCTGACCACCCCGGCCACCTCGCTGTAGGGCTTGTTCATCCTCTTGGCGATGTGCTTGAGGGCGACCTCGGGGAGATACCCGAAGATCCCCTGGGCCAGCTGCAGCACGGGGATCAGCGCCCCCGGCTTGTCCTTGTAGCGGTCGATCACCTCGTCGAGCCGGGCGAGGAGCTCCTCCTCGGAGGCCTCCTCGCAGCAGCCCGAGCAGCCGCCGTTGGTGCCGCCTGTGTCGTTGTCTTCACGGTCTCGTCGGTCATACTCACGACTCCCTTGTCGGTTGTTCGCTCGGTCGTTACGCTCTGCAGATCTCTGCCTTCGGTCACGAGTCCCTCCGCGTATCGGGCGAGCCGGTCGGCAGCCTCTCTGCAGCCGGCGCGTGCGACGAGCGGCGGCGCGAACTGGTCGCCCGACAGGCTCACGGTGAACTCGATGCTGGGGATTGGTCGCGGCCATGACCATGATGGTGGTGGCCACGTCCCCCAACGGGGGCCGGTCCACGTGGCTCAGACCCATGTAGACGGCTCCACCCTGCACCCTCCCAGCGCTCGGGACGGCCCGATGTCGAGGTCGCCGCCGGCCGCCTGGGCTTCGGCCTTCAGCAGGCTCAGGCCCAGGCCCGTCTTCTTGCCCGGCTTGGTGGTGTAGAAGGGGTCGAGAGTCTGTTCGGGGGTGGCGGTCAGGCCGCGGCCGTCGTCGTCCACGGTCAGCCGCAGCTCGTCGGACTCCTGGTCGATGACCAGGGCCACGTCGATCCGCTCTGCCCCAGCGCGGACCGAGTTCTCGAGCACCTCGAGCAGATAGAGGGAGAGGTCATGCATGGGCCCCCCCCTTTCGGCCGCTCGCTGCCGAGTCTCCTGCCTCCCACGGCCCGCCCGTCCGCCCCGGCGAAGGCCAGCACGAGCTCGGCGAAGGTGGGCTCGGCGACCCGGAGTTCGGTCGCCGTGGTTCCGATCTCCTCCAGGAAGTGGCTGTCGGAGGAGCTGGTGATGGGCAGGCCCAGTGCCGCGAATTCCTCCAGACGGAGCAGGATCGGGAGGTGCAGTGGCGCGAGAGCTCCACCCCGTCGAAGCCTGCGTCTTCGGGGAAGAAGCCCAGTTGAGAGAAGACGCTGAACGACTTGCGGTCGACGTGGGCGGCGATGGCCAGACCGCCGACGCTGTGGACGAGCTCCACGGTCTCGGTGAGATCGAGCGGAGTGGCCAGCGCCAGGCGGCGGTCTCGGAACCGGTGGGACGGCCGTCGGCCGCCAAGACCGGCTGCTCGCCGAAGAAGGAGTAGTAGTCGGCGTCCGCCGCCGGCAGATAGGCGCGGAGCTTGGCGGCGACCTCTTCGGCCGCGTCGAGATCGGGGAACAGGCCCAGCACATGCACTTCCTCGACGCTGGTCATCTCCATGCCGGCCAGCACCGCGAGCCTGCCGCCGGCCGTCCTCGGCGGCCTGCTGGACGGCGCCGACGTTGCCCGCGGTGTTGTGGTCGGAGACGGCGATCATGTCAAGCCCCCTCGCCAGCGCCGCCGCGACGATGGCGGGCGGCGTCATCTCCTCCGACCCGCACGGCGAGAGCGCCGTGTGGATGTGCAGATCGGCGCGGATGGCCCGGATCGACGCGAGACCCTGTTCCATGGCTGCCGGCTCGTCGCTCAAGCATGGTGTCCTTCGGCTCGCGGCTTCATGTCGGTGCTTCCTCTGAGGCCCAACTCGTAGCAGGCGGCCGACGACGTCGAACGTGTCGGCCGGAGTCGAGTAGAGCGAAAGGCCCTCCTCGGCCGCCCGCTCGATGATGTCGTCGTCGGGTACGCGTCCGCACGAGAAGATGACCGCCCGCAGGCCGGCGTGGCTGGCCACCGCGATGACGTTCAGGTGCACCTGCAGGGTCACGAGCAATCCTCCCGCCGGGGCGTGAGCGAGGACGTCGCTCAGCAGGTCGGACGCGTAGCCCCGAGTGATGTCGGCGTCACCCGTCCGCCGTCCGCGCGCGCCCGTCGCGGGAGTGAGCTCCTTGAGATCCAGGGCCTGGGCCACTTCCTCTAGTCTCATCTGTCCGGGTCCTCCTTCTCGCCTTCGGCGTAGGGGCACAGGTCGACGCCGGCCCGTTCCATGACGACGTCTTCGGCGAGCGCCGCGCAGGTGGGGGCGCCGCAGGCGCCGCAGTCCCGTCCCGGCAGCGAGCGGATCACCGCTTGCATACGTCCGAGCTTCTCGATGGCCCGGCACATGTCGGCATCGAGGCGGATGCCGGGGCGGGCGGCATAGGGCCGCCGCCGGGCCGTCGCGGCCGCGGGGCGGGTCGCCCCGCTCGCGGCCCGTACGGCCTCGACGGCCTCGACGGCCGCCCGGCCCTGATCCCACCGCCGGCAGGCCACGTGATGGTCCTCGAAGAGCAGGGGAGAGCCGAAGCATCCGCCCTCGCAGGCGTACGGATCGACGACCGCCACGTCCTCGAGCAGGCCGTTCTCTATCTGCTCGAGGACGGCGATCACGTGGCTCATGCCGGTGACCGTGAGCAGGGCGTCGGAAGCGGATGCCGGTGCCGGAACGACTGCCGCGGAGGCGGCCAATGCCGCGCCTAGCGGTGCCGGGGCGGCTGCGGCCAGGGCGGCCGGCGCCATGCCCGTCTCGCCGCCCCGGTCGTCGCCGGCCGCGCCTTCGCCCGGCGTACCGTCGCCGCCGTGCCCGGTCAGTCGCATCATGACGGCCTGGCGGACGACTTCCGGGGCCAGGTACTCGGCCGGCCGGGGCGCCGGTCCGTCGGCCGGGCCCGGCCGGTCGGCGCCGTTCTGGTCATGGCCGAGCAGTGCCGACCGCTGGCCGGGACAGGAGACGACATAGGCGACCGGACGGTCGGCGTAGGTAGCCTGTAGCGCCTCCCAGGGCGAATCGAACGGCGCCAGTTGCGGCACCAGCGACGGGAAGCGCAGCTCGACGAGGTTGACCACCGCCGGGCACGAGGGCACGATCAACGGCCCGCGCTTGGGTGAGCTCTGGCGAGGACCGAGGGCGTTCGCCGCCGCCGCGGCCTCGTCGGTCGCCGCTGACGGGGCCTCGATCGTCGTCCCAGGGGGCGGGCGTCTGCGTCCCAGCCTGTGTCTGGCCGCGGCCAACGCTGCCGCGCGCAAGGCCCGCTCGAACGGCGCCACGGTGACCACCTCGGCAAAGCCCAGAGTCCTGCAGAGCCGCCAGCACCTGGGCCGGGGGATAGTCGGAGCCGCAACCAGCGAGGAGCGCGGGAGGTACCACCAGCACCATGTCTGCTCTAGTCGGTGATGTCGTCGAGAGACGACACCTCGTCGCGGATGGTCAGCGCCTGCGGAGCACACGAGCCGATGCAGGCGGTGCAGTCCACGCACAGGTGCTCGAGAACGCTGGGCCGGCCCATCCTGACCCGCATCGCCTGGGTGGGGCAGGCCGCCAGGCAGGAGCGGCAGTCCCGGCAGCGGTCGGCCGAGGCGTACAGCGAGATGATGCGCGGTGCGCCGGTGGCCTCGGGCTTCAGATGGACGGTGAAGCTCACCCGGGTGCCCTCGTCGACCCGGGAGGTGACCCGCAGGCGGTCGCTGTTGCGCGTGATGTTCGGCAGTCCCATCCCCGCCCCGAAGCCGAGCGCGCGCGCTTCGGCGCTCGCCGTCGAGAACCCTTCGATCATGGCCAGCTCTATGTCGGGGATGCCCGGGCCTCCGTCCACCACGTTGACGTCGATCTGAGTGTCGCTCAGTGAGGCCTCCAACCGGCCGCCGGTCGAGTGGATGACCACGTTCATCTCCGCTTCGTAGGCGGCGATCATGGTGCGGCGGATGGCTTCGGCGTCGGCGCCGATGCGCTTGAGGTGCTCCTTGATGGAGCGCGAAGCCGCACCGGCTCGGCGGAAGTCGTTGCTCTCTATGTCGTATGAGACGAACTCCATGGAAGGCGGTACTTGGCCTCGTTCCTGGCTCTAGCTCTGTCCGTTAGCGGCGAGGATCTGATAGATCAGCCCGCAGGTCTCGAACACCCCCAGCGGGGAGACCATGAGCAGGGTCCCGTTGTCGGTGGCCAACTCGATGATCTCCTCGTCGGGGTCGACTGCCGTCGACGAAGCAGATGCCGGGCACCTCCATCAGTTCGGCCACCCGCACCATCTGCACGTTGGCCAGATTGGTGACCAGCAGGGTCTTGTCGGAGGCCTCGTTCAGCAGGTCGCTCACCCGGTCGCCGGCGTAGATCCGGGTGACCTCAGTCCCGCCGGGGGCGCCGGGTGTGAGTACCCGGGCCCCGATCCTCTGGGCAAGCTCTTCCAGTTTCATGTTGGCTCCCGCCAAGAGTGAGTCGATGTTCTGGATGATCGGTTCCATCACGGCGTCGGACACCGCATCCGACCCGTTGTCGGCGCCAGGCTCCGGCGATTGCCCTTCCCGGGCGAAGAAGGCCGCCGATTCGAGCGCCGAAGTGATGTCCATGTGGTCGACGAACACGTCGTCGGGCACTCTGCAGGGGGATGGCGGTGAAGTCCACGATGCTACGGACTCCCGCCCGCACCAAGCGCCTCGGCTGCCGGCTGGGCCATCTCCGGGGGGACCGCCAGGATCGCGATGCGGATGCCCTTCTCCGCCACGACCTGCTCCAGGTCGTCCAGGCCGTAGACGGGGCAGCCCTCGATGGACGTCCCGATCAAGGTCTCGGGTCGGTGTCGAACCCGGCGGCGATGCGGAGCAGGGGACGCCGCCCCGAGAAGTGGGCGAGCAGCGAGCGCCCCAGCCGGCCCACGCCCACCAGGGCCACGTCCTGTCGGGTGGAGCCGTCGAGCAGGCTCTCGATGGCTGGCGAGACAGGTCTCCACCTGGTAGCCGCGGTTGGGGCTGCCCGAGTAGCCGATGACCATGAAGTCACGGCGGACCTGGGTGGCGCTCACCCCGGCGAGATGGGCCAGTTGATGAGAGTAGATGTTGGTGGTGCCGGACGTCCCGAAGGTTGTCCAGAAGCCGGCGGTAGAGGCTGAGCCTTCCCACCGTCTTGCGGGAGACCGCTGGCTTCCCTGCCGTTGTCACCGTCCCACCGACTTGCCTCTGACGACCTGCCTCTGGGCTTGGGCGCACGATCGCATCGCCGCCGACGAGTTCGTTACGATGATATCATTCTTGAGACAGTGAATATCGTTACCTCGATAACACCGTTACATGTTTCACAATTTACTCTTTCTGGGAATCAACGTCAACGCGATGAAGTCGACGTTTTGACAGGGGGCGTGCGGGAAATAAGGCATCAGGCAAGAAAGCCGTCAAGCGTCGTCGTCACAGCAGGCGAAGGAGGAGTCATGAAGCACACGATCTTCGGCATCCACATCTCCCATCGCACCGAGAACGTGCCCGGCGGTGCAGGCCTGCCTTACCAAGTACGGGTGCAACATCCGCACCCGGCTGGGCATCCACGATGCCGACGCCACGAGTTGCTCCCCGAGCGGTCTCGTGCTGGTGGACGTCTTCGGCGCCGAGACAGAGGAGTTCTATCGCGAACTGCAGGGTCTCAAGGGCGTGGGCCTGCAAAGGATGGATTTCGCCGACTGATGTGCGATCACACATGGGCAGACCCGCGAGAAGATGCCGCCGCCCGCTGACCGTGTCGGCCTGTCGCCGCGATGCTCGTGCTGGCGTTGCGGGCTGGCATGGGTCGCGGGATGCGGGTCGTCCAGCACCGAGACCACGATGACCACCGTCGCCGGCACGACCACGAGCGCCACTGAGGCGACCACCACGACCTCGGGCGCCACGACCACGGCCGGAACACCGGCCAAGCTGGACAAGCTGACCCTGGTGGCTCCGCCGGGCCCCATGGCCATCCCGCTGGCCTACATGGCGGTCAACGACAAGCTGGCCGACGTGGCCGAGAAGACCGAGCTGGTGGTCTGGGAGAACGCCGACCAGCTCAAGGCCATGGTGGCCGGCGGGCAGGGCGACTTCGTCACCATCCCCTCCAACACCTCGGCCATCTTCTACAACAAGGGCCTCACGCTGAAGCTGCTGGACATCTCGGTGTGGAACATCACCTACCTGGTGACCACCGATCCCGAGCGCCGCGAGCTTCACCGACATCAAGGGCCAGTCGCTGGTGGTGTCGTTCCAGGGCAGCGTGCCCGACGTCATGTTCCAGTACATCGCCACCAAGGAAGGGCTCGATCCGGAGAAGGACTTCGAGCTCCGCTACGCCACCGATCCCACCCAGGCCGCCCAGCTGCTGCTCTCGGGCGAGGTGGAGAACGCCGTCCTCAGCGAGGCGCTCGCCACGGCGGCCATCCTGCAGAGCCAGCGCCACGGAGACGCCCCTTCACCGGGCGCTGGCCTTCGACAAGGCCTGGGCGCAGGCGGCAGGCGATTCGGCCCTCAGCCCCATCGCCGGCACGGTGGCTACACGCCAGCGTGATGGACAAGCCCGAGGTGGTGGCGGCCTTCCTGCGTGAATACGCAGGCGGCGGTGGAGTGGATGCTCGCCAATCCCGAAGAAGCCGGCGCGCTGGTCGAGACCGAGCTTCCCGAGCTGGGGCTGAAGGCCGCCGCTCATGACCGCGTCGCTCCAGAACATCACCTGGAAGTTCACCCCGGCGGCGGACGCCCGGCGCGAGCCTGGAGGCCTTCTACTCGGCGCTGTCGGAGCTGTCGCCCGAGGTGATCGGAGGCAAGCTGCCCGACGATGGATTCTACTACGCCCCATAAGGACCACCGAGGCGCCGTCGGGTCGCCGGCCCCCGGTCTCGCGGCGCGCGCGACTGCTCTACGCGGCCGCGGGGGTAGCTGCCATCCTGGTGGGATGGCAGCTACTCTCCCTGGTCGGTGAACCCGGCGTATCATGGCCTCGCCGGCCGAGACCGTGAAAGCTCTGGGCCGGCTGGCCTGGGACAGGCACGCTCTGGGTCCAGCTGCTCATCACGCTCAAGCGCCTGGTGATCGGCCTGGCCATCGGAGCCGGGGTGGGCTTGATCCTCGGGGTGCTGGCCGGACTCGAGCCCCGGTTGCGCTCGTTCCTCGAGCCGCTTCGTTGGGTAGGCATGACCATCCCGGCGGTCATCATCGCCGTGCTCGCCATGTTCTGGTTCGGTCTGGGCGACGTGACGGTCATCTTCACGGTGGCCGCGATCGTCGTCCCGACCATGTACGTGAACACGGTGGCGGGGGTGCTGGCCGTCGATCGCCGTCTGGTGGAGATGGGGCGTGTCTACCACTTCCCCCGGCGGCTGTCCCTCACCGAGATCTACATGCCCGGGATCGCTTCCCCGGTCATGGCCGGGTTGACCCTGGCCACCGGCATCGGCGTGCGGGCGGTGGTGCTGGCAGAGGTCCTCGGGGCCATGGACGGGATCGGACACGCCTTTTCCCGAGCGATGAGCTATCTCGAGACCCCGGAGGTGTTCGCCTGGATCGTGGTGCTCCTGGCCCTGATGGCGGTCATCGAGTTCGGAGTGCTGCGGCCGCTCAAGAGACGGGTCATGCGCTGGAGGAAGGTGGCTGAGTGATCACCTTCGAGCACGTGAGCAAGGCTTTCGATTCTCTCGAAGTCTTGGACGATCTCTCGCTCCACATCGCCGCCGGCGAGATCGTGGGGGTCGTGGGACCGTCTGGAGTGGGAAAGACGACCATCCTCAAGCTCATCACGGGCATCCTGCTGCCGGACGCCGGCACGGTGCGTGTGGCCGAGGGTGCCGTGGGCTACGTGTTCCAGGAGCCGCGGCTGCTGCCCTGGCGCACTGCTCTCGACAACGTGGCAGCGCCTCTACGGGCCCAGGGCCTAGACAAGAACGAGGCTCGGGCCGCGGCTGCCCGCTGGCTGGAGCGGGTGGAGCTGGACGGTTTCGAGCGCTACCACCCGGCGGAGCTCAGCGGGGGCATGGCCCAACGGGTGTCCATCGCAAGGGCCTTCGCCGCGGAGCCTCGCATCCTCCTCCTGGATGAGCCCTTCAGCAACATGGACGTGACCCTGAAGGGGTCGCTCATCGCCATACTGCAGGGCATCATCAGGGAGCGCGAGACCACAGTGGTGTACGTGACCCACGAGCTCACCGAGGCGCTCAGGCTGGCCGACCGGATCGTGGAGCTCTCCCCCGACCGGACTCTGCGCGAGCTCGATCTGAGCGACCGCGGGGCGGTGGCTAGGGAGTGGCTGGCGACGACTCTGGGCAGGCTCGAGGTCTGAGTGGGGTCGACCCGGCACTCGCGCTCTCCGCACAAGGGGTCGACCCGGCACTCGCGCTCTCCGCGCACGTGCCCACCATGCGCGACTGCTGCGCTCGCGAGCACCGGGTCGACCCAGCCAAGGGGATCACGAGCGCCGCTTGGCCCGGTAGTATAGGGCTGCTTGTGTCCCCGGGTCTGGGGATAGGAAGGGGGATCGCCACAAGATGATCACCGTTGAAGAGGTCGTGGTGGAACTCCGGTCCCGGCGCGACGAGACGGCGCTCGCCGGCATGGCCCGCTATGGCATCAAGGTGGACGATGCCTGCGGCATCTCCGTGCCGGAGGTACGGGCCCTGGGGAAGCGGATCGTGAAGGAGTTGGGGCGGCGCGACCCCTCCCGGCATGCGTTCGCCCTCGAGTTATGGGAGACGGGGATCCACGAGGCGCGTCTACTCGCCGGCCTGGTGGATCTCCCCGAGATGGTCACCGAAGAGCAGATGGAGGCCTGGGCCCTGGGCCTCGACTCCTGGGACGTCTGCGACCAGCTCTGCAACAACCTGCTCGTCTATACCCCCTTCGCTTGGGCCAAGGCCATCGAGTGGAGTGGCCGGGAGGAGGAGTTCGTCAAGCGGGCCGGCTTCGTTCTGATGGCGACCCTGGCGGTGCACGACAAGAAGGCACCCGACGAACGCTTCCTGCCTCTGCTCACCGCGATCGAGCGAGAGGCCGCCGACGAGCGCAACTTCGTCAAGAAGGCGGTCAACTGGGCCCTGCGTCACATCGGCAAGAGAAACGCCGCCCTGCACGCGCAGGCGGTGGAGACCGCGCGCCGCATCGCCGCGTCTGGGAGCCGGGCCGGTCGCTGGGTGGCGTCCGACGCTCTCCGGGAGCTGGAAGGCGACGCTGTGCGGCTCAGGCTGGGGCTGTAGAGCCGTACCCGGGTCGACCCCTCGCGCGATCGTAGCAGGCGCGCGCGGTGGGTACGCGCGCGGGCGGCGTGGGCGCGGGGTCGACCCCTCGCGCGCCAAGATTCAACCTCTGTTGTAGGGACCGCCGCGTCCTCTTCGCCTAGCATCGTCCCCATCGGAAACGCGACCCTGAGGAGGGACCATGTTCGAGAAGCAGGCGTGGATGCAGCGGGCGGGCGAGTATCCGCAATCGGACCAGGACTACTTCGACCTGTTGTCGCGGGCGGTCTTCTCCGCGGGATTGGGACCCAAGGTGGTCGAATCCCGTTGGACGGAGATGGGCGTCGGCTTTCCACGGGTTCGATCCGGCCAAGGTCCAACAGATGGACGAGACCGACGTAGGGCGGCTGCTAGCCGACCCGGCGGTCATACGGAATCGGCGCAAGATCGAGGCGGTCATCAAGAACGCGGGCACGTTCCTGGAGCGGACCAAGAAGCACAAGAGCTTCCACGCCTATCTCGGCGAACTGGGAGCGGCTACCGACCTGGAGCCTGTCGCCGAAGAACTCGCGCAGACCTTCACCCACCTGGGTAGGACCTCGGCGCTGTTCTTCCTCTTCAGCGCCGGCTGGCGGCCGCGCGAAGCGATGGAAGCGTGAGGCGAGCGGCGGGGCCAGAAGGGCGAGGCGTGCGCGGTCTGGGTTTGCGCTCCGACCAAAATGGCTAGAAAGAGAGCGTCGAACGAACGTCGGTGCCACTTCAGCCCTGTCAGAGACGAAAGGGGGCCCGATGGACCCGGAGATCCTTCGCGAATACGAGGTCAAGCTCCACGACTGGATCGCCCAGGGCTACCAGATCCTGGCCGACGATGTCGACGGCGAACTGCGGTTGACCGTCCACTACGTCTCCCGGGAGGGCGGAGTCGGGAGCGAGCGGGAGCAGGAGTACTGGCCCATGAGCGCAGAGATCGTCCAAGCTGTTGGCCGATAACGGCATCCCCATCTCCCGCGCGCTGGCCGGTCCTCGCCCTTGGGCTGGTCCTCATCCAGAGGAGGAGTAGCGGACCGCGGTAAGGGTCGGTGGCGGCGCGAGACTGCGCGGGATGGTATCTTTTCGCCTGCACGTCATTTGGGCCGTGCCAGCACCGCGCGGATGTCAGGGGGGTACCCTCGCTAGTGGCCGGCCTTCAGGAAAGGAGAGCTCCCTTGTCTCGAGAAGTTGTGATCCTCAGTGCGGCCCGCACGCCCGTGGGGCGCTACCTCGGCACCTTGGCGACGACCCCGGCCGTCAAGCTCGGTGCCATCGTGATCGCCGAAGCCGTCAAGCGGGCGGGCATCGAGATCTCTGAGGTCGAAGAAGTCATCATGGGCAACGTGCTGCAGGCCGGCCTGGGACAGAACCCGGCCCGCCAGGCCTCGCTCGCTGCCGGTCTCCCCGATGACGTCCCCGCCTGGACGCTGAACATCGTGTGCGGCTTCCGGCATGAAGACGGTGCACGTGGCGGCTCAAGCCATTCAGGCCGGCGACGCCGAGGTCATGGTAGCGGGTGGCATGGAGAACATGAGCATGGCCCCCTATCTGGTCCCGCAGGCGCGCCAGGGCTACCGCATGGGCGACGGCGTCTTCGTGGACGAGATGATCCTGGACGGTCTGCAGTGCGCCATGAACAACTACCACATGGGCCTCACGGCTGAGAACGTGGCCGAGAAGTACGGGGTCACCCGCGAGATGCAGGACCAGATCGGCTACGAGAGCCAGAAGCGGGCTGCGGCTGCCATCGCCGCCGGCAAGTTCAAGGCCGAGATCGTGCCGGTCGAGATCCCGCAGAAGAAGGGCGATCCCCTCATCTTCGACACCGACGAGCACGTCCGTGCCGACACCACTCTTGAAGGTTTGGCCAAGCTCAAGCCCGCCTTCAAGAAGGACGGCACCGTCACCGCCGGCAACGCCTCTGGGCATCAACGACGCCGCCGGTGCCTTTGTGGTCAGCTCCCGCGAATGGGCCGAGAAGAAGGGCATCAAGCCCCTGGCGACCCTGGTGGCCTACGCGACCGCCGCGCTCGACCCCGCATACATGGGCATGGGCCCGTACTACGCCACCAAGAAGATCATGGAAAAGTCGGGCATGACCTTGGATCAGATGGACATCATCGAATCGAACGAGGCTTTTGCTGCGCAGGCGGCGCCGTCGCCCAGTTGCTGAACTTCGACATGGCCAAGACCAATGTCTACGGCGGCGCGATCGCGCTCGGCCACCCGATCGGGGCTTCAGGCGCTCGTATTCTCACCACCCTTATTCACGCGCTCAAGCAGGAGGGCGGCACGTACGGTCTGGCCACCATGTGCGTCGGTGGCGGCCAGGGTGGCGCCACCATCGTCAAAGTCTGAGACTAGGAGAAGTCACGTGAAAGAACGCGTGGAAGAAGCATTGGACCTCATCCGGCCGGCTCTGCAGAACGACGGCGGGAACGTCGAATTGATCGACGTGGACGAAGCCGCCGGCATCGTCAAGGTCAAGTTGGTCGGGGCCTGCGGGAGCTGTCCCATGTCGCAGATGACCCTGCGCATGGGGGTCGAGCGGGTGCTGAAGGAGCAGATTCCTGAGATCAACGAGGTGGTGGCCGTCTAGCGACAGCCGTCTCGCGCCAGCACGGTCAGCGAGGCCGGCCTAGGACTTCAGCTTGATGACGAAGCCGACGGTCTCGTCGAACTGCTGCTTGAGGTAGTTCAACTTCTCGGTCGCGGCCGAAAGGCTCTCCAGCCTTTCGGCCGTGGCTTTTGCCCTCCGCGACGTTTCCTCGATGCGCGGCCCCAGTGCCTGGACGCGGCGCGCCACGTCCTTCGCCTGGTCCATAGAATCGATCCCTGACGCCCGGGCTGCCTTGACCAGGCGTGCCGCCCGGATGGCGGCCACCACCAGCCCGGCGATGATGAGGGCACAACCCACGCAGATCATGATGATCATGGGCCACATGGGCCCATTCTACCCGATGGCCGGGGCTCCGACGCGCGGTTGTATGACGAAACGGCGGATGACGGAGAGGTTCCGCCTCTCGCTCAGATGGGAGATCTTGATCACATCCCCGGTACGGGGGGCATGGATGAAGAGGTCGTCGCCCAGAAAGATGCCCACGTGGTGCACGGGGTCCCCGAACGCGAGCAGGTCGCCGGGCTGGATGTCGCTGGGATCGACCGGGTACCCCATCTGCGCCTGGTAGCCCGAGTAATGAGGCAGATAGATCCCGTGCTGTGCGTACACGAAGCTGGTGAAGCCCGAGCAGTCGAAGCCCGTGGATGGCCGGTCGCCCGCCCAGACGTAGGGGATGCCCAGGTAGCTGACCGCCGTTTCTAAGAACTGGTTGATAGTGAGGTCGTCGGTCAGAGGCAACGGCCCGGCGTACTGCTGGGTGCCGTTGACGAGGTTACGCAAGGCCTGCTGTATCCGCTCCTGCTCGTCGAGCTGCCGCTGACGCTCCTGCTCGAGGACGGTGGCGATCTGGCTGTCGATGTCGGCCAGCGCCGCTTGCCTCTCGGCCAGCTTGGCCTGGATATCCCCGCGCACGTCGTTCATCTGGCGACGGACGCTCAACTGCTCGCGCTTGTGCTCGTCGATCTCCGCCAGGAGGGCGTCGAGCTTGTCGGCGCTCTCCTCGAGGTCCCCGATGATCTCCTGGTCCTGGTCCGCCAGTGTCGAGACCAGACGTATGCGGTTGTACAGGTCTTCCACCCCGTCGGCGAGGACGAGCATCTGGAGGAGCTGATCGCGGCCCCCTGATTTGTAGAGGGCGCAGATGCGCTCCTCGAACCGCTTCAGACTCTCGGCGTGGTCGGCCTCGGCCTCCTTCAGCTCTCGGCGCAGTTCGGACATGCGCACGTTGAGCTGGTCGAGCTTGATCGACAACTCGTTGTAGGACTCGGTGCGCTTCTCGACTTCTTCATCGAGGGCATCGATCTCGGCCTGGACGAAGCCTGCCTGGATGCTAAGGGAGTCGACCTGGCTCTTCACCGCTCCGTAGAGCTGTACCGGCTGGGTCTCGGTGGGGATCGCCGTCGCCGGAGAGGGGCCCAGGCTCAGCAGGAGGCCGGCGCCCAAAAGAGCGGCTAGGACGAGGGCGAAAACGAGGGTGGAGGGGGCGGCGGCCTGGGCGCGCGCGCGGACACGGGCGGGCAAGCCCAAGCGTCTACTGCGAGTGTGGCTGGTAGCCATCAGTGCACGCACGACCCTTCTGTGTTGTCTGAATCGAATTATCGGCAGCAAGTGGCAATTACTTGCGCTATTCGTCGCAACTTCGGGAAGTCTTTCTCATCGCGCCCCATAATACTAGGATGTGGCCCTCCGCGCCGGACTCATACCAAGGTCGGAACCTGGTGCGCGTGGGATGGCTGGTCGGTGCGTTGCCAACGGGAGAAGCCAGCTAAGGGAGGGAGGTTCGCAGCGAGACGCGAACCCGGTGTCTAGGGCAAGGGGAGAGCAACCGATCGACCCGTTGTTGGTTCCACTCACCCCTCCGTGAGGATGCTTTCAATGTGGTCGACGGCCTCCCGTCCCTGATCATCTAACGGGGTCAGCTTTATGGCTGAGCCGGATGCGACTCCTACTCCGAGTTCTGCTGCTCGTCGTATCTGGTCTAGCTCAAAAACCGGTTTCTTCGTGAGGCTTGATGCGCCAAACCCTCTCAGAACCGCCACTCCGACGGCGTCGATGGCTACTCTGTCTCTGCTCATAAGCATAAGCCCTGGCGTGACCTCCGTGCCTTTGTCGGGACCTCCGCTGACAAAGGCCTCGGTTGCATCTATGACCGACAAGTCAACGTTATAGAACTTGTTGATTTCAGCAATCATCAGCCTCTGGTAAGGGGACCCATGAAGCTCCCACATGTAGTTGTACACGCCCCCGGGCACACTCTTAGCCACCAAGCCGACAGAATTCTTAAGAGACATGGTGAAATGACCGCCGAATCTATGGGTCTTGAGACAGCAGGTCTGAACCACGATGTCCGCATCAAGGAAGATCTTCGAAAGGTAAAATCCTTTGAGCCAGTGAGTCCCGCCCCGCTCGATCTTCACCCAGTGTTCCTTCGGCTCTTCATCCAAAACGACGACCTTGAAGCCCAACTGTTTGGAAAGGTCGAAGATGCCGAGCTGCTCCAAGGTCTCGCGGGTGTCTCCCATGCCGCTTCGTTCGGCTAGAGTCACCTCCTTCACCCCAGCCTCCTTCAGCACATTTATGATGGCCTTCAGAGTGTCAGGATGAGTTGAGGCGGGGAAAGGGTCAGCACTGTTGAAATTCGCTTTCAAGGCCACACTTTTTCCAGAGAAGCCAGCCAGGTCACTCTGGTTGACTAGGCTTCTGACTGCGGCCTCTCTGTCTGAGGAGCCAATGAGAAAGACTTCGCAGGTGTCTGCAGAACTCATGGCACCATGCCCCCGATGACCAGGAACACCGGAGGCCTGGTTGTTCTTAGGTTCATGGCTCCAAGATAGCACTCCGTTTTGCGAAACGTTGGTTGAGGGTCTTTGTCCATGGCCCTATTATCAGCATAAACGAATCCAGGGGGCTGTCAGATGATCAAGCAGGAATGCGGAAGCTGCGCCCACTTCGCGCAAGAACAGGAGCAATGTCGCAGATACCCGCCGACTGCGCACATGGACAGTTCTGAACGCATCTCCCACGTACGAACTCTCTGGCCGACTGTTAAACAGGAGGACTGGTGCGGGGAGTACAGGCAAGCCGACTTCGCCCGCCAGCATGGAATGAAAGGAATCGATGAAGGTTCCTAGGGAGAGGAATGAATGACCTAGCTCGACTGTGCCTTGTCGGGTCATCAACCCGACGCAGCTACCGGAGGCGGCACGCCCATTCGTACATCGATTCTGGGGAGTTGGGACTGCGACCATCTTGCAGCCCGCACGTGTCAAGACAGGGTTGGGCGAACCGGGTTACCCTATCCCTACTGTGCTATACTCCGTCCCTCAAGCGGCGCGGGGTGGAGCAGTCCGGTAGCTCGTCGGGCTCATAACCCGAAGGTCGCAGGTTCAAATCCTGCCCCCGCTACCATCTAAAGCCCCGTCACAAGCGGGGCTTTACTTTTAGGAACTAAGCGCGAAAACGGCCTCTGCCCACGGGCTGCCCACGAAAATCCGTCTCACCCTGTCCCTGATAGTCCCTGCCGATCATCTTCCGAAGGTCTTGGCTCGCCCGTGCTCCTCCACCGAGCTCGTCTCTCAGGACTGCTCACTCATCACGAGCGGGTCGGGGGTTCATCGGGTCATCACACCAGATGCCCAAGATTACGTCACTTGCGGCCCGGGAGCCCGGTCGGATGCATAGGTGCCGGCCGGGAACGCTAGTCTCCTCTCTATGGGGATTGCGCGCGGAATGAGTTCCATACCGAGAGCAGTCCGTTTATGATCGGGGTTCCGGGGAAGTGCCAAACGGAAAGGAGGTGCAGGCACGATGGCAACTAAGGGATCAACGGCGGACCAGCCCGGAGTGCTGGAATTGGTGCGCGAAGCGAAGATCAGTGAGCTTCTCAGCGGCAGGCGTGACAAGCGCTACGAGGCCAGCGGCGTCCATCTCAAGGACGGCGCCTTGCACGTCGTGTTCGACCACGCGGCCGACATCCTGCGCATCAGCCCCGAGTGGGACGCCGGGCAAGAGGCGCCGGACCTGATCGAAACGCATGTCAGGACCAAAGGGTACGAGGACATCACCTACCTGCCGGCCAAAGAGCGCTGGTACTGCCTGATCGAGGCGTCCGAAACCGGCGCGGGCGACCTCAAGCCGGGCATCGACGAGTTCGACGCGTCGTTTCGTTTTGTCGCCAGCCACTGGCTGGACTTTCCGGTGAAGCGAGAGAACAAGGGCATCGAAGGCCTTTCGTATCTACGCTATCGCAGCGCTAGCGAGGCGCCAGCGCATGACTATCTCCTCGGGATGTGCGAGGGCAACGCCTGCAAGAGCGGCAGCGCGGGCCGCGAGCCGGGGCAGGGACGCATCCAGGTGTTCCGGCAGACGGCCGGAGACTGGCAGCACGCCGGCACGATCAAGCTGCCGCGGTCCGTGCTCTTCGAGGATTACGCCGGCCTCGACTTGCGCGACGGCGTCATGGCGGTCGTCTCGCAGGTCTCGTCGGCCCTGTGGGTGGGCAGGGTGCGGTCGGATCCTGCCGGCCTCGACGACCTGTTCGAGGACGAGGGCCGCACGTACCTGTTCCCGCGCAACCAAAACGGCCGGACTGTCTACTGCAACGTGGAGGGGGTGACGTGGCTGCCCGACCGCCGACTGGCCGTCGTATCGGACTGGGCGAATCCCGACAAGCAAGCGTCTCGCTGCCGGCGCAAGGACCAGTCCATCCATATCTTCAAACTGCCGGACGAGGAGGAGACGACATGATTGATGCCGTTTGTTCGAATCCCCCCGTCTCCGCTTCAGAAAGTTAAGAATCGCGTGTTGGAACCCGGTCCAGAAGGCCCGGTTTTCGCGTCTTTCGGGCGAGTCCGGGGGCAATTCGGTGGCAAACTCGCCAGTAACAGACGGACCGGAACGGATGCGAACGCACCTGATGGCGTGCCAGGCCCGATCCACCCAGTCGCCGTCCAGTGCTGCGGCAAGAGCAGGCACCGCGGAGGAGTTGGAGTGGGGAGGCGCCGTCGACGCGGTGGCGATCGGCCGAACTGACCCGAACACGTGGGCGCTCAGGATTCCGCCGTGTAAGCCGCCTGATAACCCCGCCAGTATGCAGCGCCAGGGTGGCCTCAGCATGGCGGTATCGAAAGACGTCGTTGACTTGGGCAGTCATCTTCGACCTCCTGAACGCCTTTGAACTTGGCAAGTAGTGTGTCGCGCAGGCTCGCACTACAATGTCATCAGTGAAACTCCAACTGCGGGCGGCGAAAGGATGCCGCGACTTCGCGGTCGCTTCGCACCACTCTCTTCATGATCTCGCCGAGGAGCGCTAATGGGGCATCCCAACCTGCTGCTTATCAATCCGGCACTCGCGAGAGCTGGCCGGAGGCGCTTTGGTGTGGCTGGCCCGGCGACCATGGAACCGTTGGGATTGGCGCAGGTGGCAGCACTCACGCCGCGCCACTGGGATATCCGCATCGCGGATGAAGTTGTTGAGGAGATCCCCGGGGACTTTCTGCCGGACCTCGTCGGCATCACCAGCCTGACGCCAACCGCACCGCGTGCTTACGAGATTGCTGCTGGATTTCGCGCGCGGGGTACGCCCGTGGTGATGGGGGGAATGCACGCAACATTCTGCCCCGATGAAGCCGGACGCTATGTGGATACTGTTGTGTGCGGTGAGGCAGAGGGCGTGTGGCCGCAAGTCCTCTCGGACTTTGAAAGTGGAGGCATGCGCGACCGCTACGAGGGCACCAGAGGCGACCTCAGCGGACTGCCGTTGCCGCGGCGGGATCTCTATCGCCACCGCTATCGCGTCACCCTGGTATCCGCCTCTCGGGGATGTCGCAATCGGTGCGAATTCTGTTCGGTTTGGAAGTATGAGTGGGGACGCTTCCGCGCGCGGCCGATCCCGGAACTCCTGGAAGAACTTCCGCGGTTGCCGAAAACCCCGATCACCCTGTTCACCGACGACAACATCATGTGTGAACGGGACCGGGCGCTAGAGCTTTTTCGGTCAATCGCCGAGCGAGGGCTGCAGCGTAGGCACGCGGTCCAAGCGTCCCTCGAGATCGCTGAAGACGACGAACTGCTGGACGTGCTCAAGGCCAGCGGCTGCTTTGCCCTCTTAGTGGGGTTAGAGTCGGTGAGCGAGGCAACTTTGCGAACGATGCGGAAAGCTGTCAATTTGCGGGTGGGTGTGGACCAGTATCGAGACAGGATCGCGCGCGTGCATCGACACGGCCTGATGGTCGCGGGAACGTTCATTTTTGGCAGTGACGGGGATGGCCCGGATATCTTTGATCGCACCGCACAGTTTGTGCTCGATGCGGGTGTGGATCTGGCGCATTTTGGCCTGCTGCTCCCCATGCCAGGCACAGATCTATATGACAGGTTCGTGCAGGAAGGGCGCCTGCTGATCTCGGATTTTCCCCATGACTACTCCCTGCTTGACCTCACGCATGCAACCTTTGTGCCGCAGGACATGACGCCGAAAGCTCTTGAAATCGGACTGGCGGAAGCCACGGATGCGATCGGCCGGTGGCCTGTCGCCCTCAAGCGAGCGATGCGCACATGGCGGGACACAGGCAGTTTTGCCGCCGCGATGATCTCACTTGCCTGGACACGAACGGGACTGCATAAGAGAGTGCTCGGGGTGAGATGAGGCCATCACAGCTCCTCTGCCTGAATGCCTGTCTCTGACCGCCATCCAATACTGTGCCGCGCAAGCGGTACCAGGGGTTCGAATCCCCCCCTCCGCTTATTTGGAGGGGCTTCTTATGCCGGATCGCCACAGCCGAGAAGCGCGTGGCCCCTCAATGGCCGGCTCGCCTGCGTCGGTTGCGCCGGTTCACACCCAGATACACGAAGGTCCCCAGTATCGCGAGGATTCCAAAGGCTCCCCAGCCAAAGAGAGCCAACATCCCGACGACTACCGTCGGCAGGCCCACCGGCCCGTCGGGCGGCAAGGGGCGAGTGGTGGTGGTGCCGGCCAGTGTCGTTATGGTCACAGAAAGCCCGGCTTGCTCCAGGAGGGACTGCCACTGGGTCCTCTCGAGACCGACATCGAAGGGGATCGGATATTGCAGGCCGCCAGAGCCCACCATGAGGGTCTGACCAGCTGTGACGGTCACTCGCGCGTCCCCGCCCCCGGGAAGCACCTTTACAGATCCCTCGAGCACCTTCACCACCGAGGCGTCTTGAGACGCGCCGAAGCTGAAGCTACCCGCCTCAAGAGCCGACATGGTCGCGTGTGGAAGCGCGATTCCGTCGCGCTGGTTCCGGGCCACGTAGTCGAAGCGCACCCACGCCTCCCCCGAAAGCACGGCCAGCCGCAGCTTCGGTTCCGGCGGCAGGATCTGGATCATCGTGCCTGCCTTCACGGCCACCAGACTGCGGTCTTCGAAGACGAGGACACAACTGCCGTCGGTGCCCGTCCTGACAAGTGATTGTCGAGAGAGCCTGTACTCGGACGACAGGGTCGCCCACGTAATCCCTCCATCGGCGCTCTGCTCGACCTGCCCAGACATGAAGCCGACCATGGGGGGAACCTCACGGATGTTCTCCTCCGTCGCCGATGCTCGTCCGGAGCCGGGGCCTCCGAGGGCCACCCAGGCGACCAGGCAGAGGCCGCCTGCCAAGAGAGCCCGCAGGAGATGCGGGTTCCGAGGATGTCTATGTCGAGGGAGCGATGTATGCATCGGGTCTCGCCGACGGTGGATATGTCTCTTCATGTGGCTTCTGGCTGGGCCTAATCGAGTATAGGCTTACATGCGCCGTTGCAGCGCGCGCAATACACAATAGACACGGGCCGCGACGCTATTCCCTTGCCAGCCGGGGAGCTACGCTTGGTCCCGGCGCTCGTCCCGGGCCGTTGGCATCTGACCTGAGGCTGGCCTCACTCTCCAGAGATCGTGTGCATTCCCCTGCTGGTATGACTGGCTGAGGAATGAGGAGGCCGGCGAAGGACCGCCCCCGCGTCTGCCTGAGTCACGAATGCCCCAGGTTGCAGCGTCGACAAGAATCTTTGCACACAGAGACGCTTTACTTTCGTACAGCAAAGCGTAGGATTAGACGCAGAGGTGGGGGTGCCCGGGCCAACTGAGCCGACCGGGACCATCGCAGGTTCCGAACCCACGTGCGCCCCGCCGACGGCGTCTTTCGCGAGCGGAAGGGGTACCGTCGTGAAACCAGGTCGAGGGCACCGAGTCGGTGCCGTTATCATCTGCTTGTTGCTGACCGCGCTCTTCATCGCGGGCTGGGGCGCGTGCTCATGCGCGAGCATGTCTTCATCCTCAGCCCGGACACAACGCAGAACTACGACATGGGCTGGCGGGAAGAGGAGCGAGCACAGGACACGGTAGTTCAGCTTCGTGAGCTGAAAGCCGCCGGTATCGATACCCTCGTCGAGGCTGTCCGCGCGCAATGGCCGGCGTGAGTGGGACTGGGCCTGGTTGCCCGGCACGCGAACGGCGGCGTATGGGGCCACCTCACTGGCCCATCACTTTCTTTCCATACAAGGGCGCCAGCGTCATGACGGTCCCCAGACCAGCGGCAGCGGCGATGATGAAACCCCACATCAGTGTTCCGCTGCTATCGGCCGCCCAACCGGCGATAATCGGAGAGACAATCAAACCAATACCTAGGTACACCGTCCAAAGTCCGATAATGGCCCCCGACGATTCCTTCGAGAAAAGGTCGCCAGCACAGGCTGCATACATGGACCAGCACGCACCGTATCCTGCGCCAAAGATGAGACTCGCAACGAATAAAAGCCAGCTTCGGCCAAAGGCGATCCCCAAGCAACCAACCGTGATCAGGAGCGATGCCAGTATCATCATTTTGATACGCCCTAATCTATCGGAAAGTGGGCCTAGAGTCAGTTTGCCCACTAGACCGGCCGCACCTATCACTGTAATCAAGCGCGTGGCCGTTTGATAGGGCATTGCCAATTCTTGAACGGCGTAGGTGCTAAGAAAAGAGAAAGGGATCTGAATGGAGACCCCGAGCAGTAAATAGGCTATCCCTATCAACCAAAAACGACGGTCTGAGAGTAGCTGCATGTACCTGATGTGACTAGGTTCTTTGGCAATCTGTGTTTGCAGGCCGGAGGCCGGCCGGTCTCGAATCAAGACGAAATTGGCCACGGCCAAGAGCAATCCGAAAATCCCCAGCACCCGCCAACCCAATTGCCAATCGGCGACGGACACTAGTAAAGGAATCAACGAACCGGCTGCCATTACACCGATAGTGCTACCTGCGTCTACCAGCGCCAAGCTCAAGCCGCGTCTTGTAGTGCTCGCCCATCTCTGGGTCAAAGCCATCACGGGCGCCCAACAAGCGGCGCACCCCAACCCGACAATCCC
Organism: uncultured Actinomycetes bacterium; assembly: GCA_963806155.1. Classification (GTDB taxonomy): domain Bacteria; phylum Actinomycetota; class Thermoleophilia; order RBG-16-64-13; family RBG-16-64-13; genus CAVPLM01. The sequence continues at coordinate 493,896 of CAWDXC010000009.1, read as the reverse complement.
GAAGAAGACGCTGGCCTGCCAGAGCGAGCCGGCGTATTGCATCAGAAAGGTACCCAACCCCATGATGGCCATGAAGAACGAGATGATGAGCCTGATGCTATAGCGATCGGCCAGCCTGCCAATGATCGGGGAGAACAGGGTGTAGGCGAAGAAATAGGAGGCGTATATGGAGCCGGCTTGGGCTTTGGTAATGTCCAGGTCCGGCAACATCTCAGGCATCAATGTGCCGTAGGAGTAGCGAATGGAATAGGCTGCCAGTACGGTGAAGAAGCAGGCGATGAAGACGGCCATTGCTCGGTTGCCCATCTGGCTTCGAGTAGCGCGGAAATCCACCAGGTAGTTCCCTTCTTTGCGCATCCAGCCTGAACGCACCGGGGGCAGCCGATGCGTGTTCGGTCTGTCTACCAAAATACCTTAGCAGGCTTCTGAGGAGGCACGGCCGGCGCTGACAGGCGCGTGACAACGGATTGCAGCAAGTCGTCGACGCCGCCGCTTGTCGCATTCAGCATTCACTGCGTCCCACTGTTCGGGAGTAAGCACCTGCAGAGCTATCTGATAGAGGATATTGTTCTCTTTGGAGATATGGCTTGCCATCTCTGCGTTCAGGTCCGCATCCTGAAGCGATACGAGCCAGATTGCTGTCGCGGCCCAAGTTGAGCCGGGGAAGCTCATCGCTGCCTCGTGTGCCGCGCTGGTCGCTGAACTGCTGAGAGCACTGAGTGGGTCGACTCTCGATTCGTAGGAGCCGTGTTTCGCGCCGACACCTGCCAACATCTTTCCAACGCACCGGTCATGATTTCCGACCAAGCTACCTGAACATCCTGCACCGACTGCAGAGGCGCGAGCTGCACCCGAGAATCATCGCTTTGACCGCGACCGCGAGCCCGCCTGTCCGCAGCGATATCTGCGATGAACTAGGTCTTGATGCGCGACCGTGGGACCAGGGCGGAGACGTGCTTGTGCATTCGGCCAACAGACCGGAACTGAGTCTGGTGGTTCGCGTGACGCGCGACACCGCGGCGAAGGCAGCGGGAATAGTCCAGGACCTGCGACAGCTGGAGCGCTACAACGAGGACAACGACTATCGAGGAGCTGCGCTGGTGTTCATGCCCTACACGGGTGGGAACCCGGAGAGGGTCACGGGCGGCTCGGGGGGTGCCCAGAGCACAGGCGTCTCCCCGTTTGCCTCGTATCTTGAGCGGGAGTTGGGGCGCAAAGTGGCCATCTATCACGGCAGGATGGACTCGGATGATGCCGAACCTGACGACGGCGACTCCGAGTACTCCACGGAGGTGGCTGCGCTCGGAGACATGAGAGGCCGCTTCAGAGGAAGCCAGCAAGAGGCCTTCATCCTGGGTGGTCGTGACGTCATGGTGGCCACCAAAGGGTTCGGGATGGGTGTCGATAAGCCGAACATCCGCTATGTGATCCACCGCAGCCCGACCACCAACCTCGAGGCCTACGCTCAGGAGGCGGGAAGGGCGGGGCGGGACGGGGAGATCGCGACCGCCATCCTTTATTACAGCCCGGACAGTCCGAGAGACGAACTGCGAGCATGGGCGCCGGCTTCGCCGAGCGACCACGACATCCAGCAGCGCTTTCTTGCTGGGAAGTACGTCCGAGTCCAGGACATCGCCGCGCTGTGGTCATTCATACGGCAGGTGAATCGGCGCGTGACAGTGTCGGCTGGCGAAGGCGAACGCTCGGCCGTCTACGTGTACTTCACCAATGACGAGATTCTCGAGTACCTTGATGGAAGCGTCGGCAAACAGCTGGCAGGGGGCCATGTCTTTGCCTGGCCGGATTTCCCGCCACGGGAGAGGTACGAGGACGCCTGGGGTGAGCACAAGGCGGTTCTCGAGCGTGGACATCTCTACTCGCAGAAGACTGACTACGTGGGGCGGATTCTGGCCGCCGCCTACCGCATCCGCCCTGAGCTCGCCGGGTACTCGCGCGTGGGCATGGTCGAGAGTGTGCAAGCAACCGGCGCCTGCGTGAAAGAACCCCAGCTTCGCGATTGGCAGAGGATAATAACCTCGAACGCTCACTTTGGTCGGGCAATCCGTCTGTCAGGCATCACCCAAGGGGAGTTCGTCCAGGCTCTTGAGCACGCCGATCTGCCTCCACTGGCCGAACGTGTCGGGATGCCGCTCCGTGAGCTGACTGCGATGCTTTCGGACATTCGCTTCTGCTCAGGGCGACGGTACAGAGGGCGATGGACGGGAGACCTCCTAGAGTTCAAAGGCCCGATCGCCCCCAAATACGGGCCGGCAAGCGGTCGGAACACCATGGCCCAGTGGCGCGACTACGCGGGGGCACGAAGCCGCGCAAGCAAGTCACAGGCCATGAAGAATGCTCGGCGCCGCCACCGTGAGGAGCCCGTGCTAGATGACTACTTCGGGTGGGACGAGCTCTGCAAGTCGGTGGGCTGGGAGGTGCAGCTAAACACGGAATTTCCGGCCGACCAGCTTGAGGACTACCTCTCGAGTTTTGCCACAGTGATGGCCGATCGGGAGCGTACCGACTGGGACTCCTATCGACGTCTCCTCACGGCGTACATCGGGGTTCAGGCCGACGGCCAAGTTGGTGACTGGACCAAGCCCAGCAACTGCCTGCGGGCCGTGATGCTGGGGTATCTCAAGTCGCACGAAGTGATTGACGGCGGGAATTGCCGGAGCTGTAACTGCTGCCTATCGGAAAGCGATCTGGACAAGTATACGGTCGAGCAACGTCGTGAGGTCGTCGTGCGGATGTCGGCTCGGGCTGAGGAGCTGTTCGAGCTTGTCGAGCAGGCGGCTGCACAGTTTCCTGGTGGCCTGGTGATCCCCGAACTTCTAGCTGAGGTTGAGGCTGAGCGAGAGAGAGGCCGCTCTCTCGACAAGTACTTTGAGGGCTGGTCGGCGAGGTTGCTCGAGGACGAACCCGAACATCGCGCCGGGATTCTGGCTCGGATCCAGGCTATGAAGGCCGGTCTTGTCCCCGTTGACGGTCCAGAACTGGGGTCCCTCGCTGGCCGGCTCAGGCGTCTACTCATTCCTGAAGCGGCGCCGGTGGTATGGGAGGCCGTGTCCGCCCTTCACGAATTGGCCCCAGGTGAGATCGAAGTCTACCTAGTTCAGTCCGCTGTGAAGAGAGCCGCGGATGACGCGCGAGGCCAGCTGGCCGTGATTCGCGAGTTGCTCGCGGCCGAGCAGGCAGGGACGGTCTCGCCATCAGCCTCGGAGATGAGTGAGGTACGGCTGCGGCTACGGGAGCTCTGCGCACCAGACGGAGCACTGCCGGATGCTGTGCTGTTCCGCGAAGCTACGATCGCTCTTGCCCGTGCGTCCGATGACTGGCAGATCTCACGAGACTTGTACGCCGAAGTCTTCGGACCGGACCTACCGGACGCTCAGGGATGGGCGGAAATCGACAGTGAGCTGGAGGTTCCCGGGGTCGCCGCCGGCCAAGTATCGACGGCTCCCATCCTCGGTCTTCTCTCAGTCTGGGTCGAGGCCGGCGGGGAAGCCTCAAGACAGGAGCGAACGCGCGACGTGGCCGGATGGCTGGAGGCTCATGAGGGGCTACTCGAGACACTGGGCAACTCGGCTGGCTCCGTGCATCTAGTGGCGACTCTCGATCCAGCGTTGATGGTGGACCATCCCATGGCGGCGGTATGGGCGATGAAGTGCGCATTGGTCGGGGAAGGAACGACTGCAATCACAGCTGCTGCGGGCGTGCGCCTCGCCGTGAAGACGTTGTCGACCGGGAGCCCTGTCGACCAGGCGACCGCTAGGCATCTGACCCGTTGGGTCGGCGAATCGGAGGACGTTGCAGAGGAGTTCAGGGCCGGTCTCATGGATGACCGACTTGGCGATGAGGAGCGCGGCTCCGTCCTCGAAGCGGTTCTCGCGAACTCGGAATACGACTCCTGGACGATTCTGGGCAGGTGGCTTGAACTGGTCGAGATCTGTCCATCGTTCTCGGCTCGGCCCGCCTCAGTCCTGGGATTCGTGCGGTCCGCGAACAGTCTTTGCATGGCCCACCCGGGAGGTGCTGAGGCTTGTCTAGCGGACCAAGCGAAAGGCGCCAATCTCGAACGGCTGCAGACCCTAGTGGTGTCGTCGTTCCGCGAACAAGAGAAGTCACGAGAGCCGCACGGGGCGCTCGTGTCGCTGCTGGCAGAATTTCCGCCGTCGCTCGCCGAGTACGTCGAGATGTGCCTCATGGATGAGACTGTGCCCAATGAGCCGGTCGAAGACGCATTCGCGCGGCTTGTACTCACTGGTGACAAGCATTCCGTGCTCGCGCTTCTCAGGAGCATCCGGAGGCGGCCAACTGTGGCTCTGCCGCAGATCCTGCGACAGGCCCTCAGGCTATTCGAGGCTCTTCAAGGACTGTTCGACGCTGCGGGTGGCCGCGCTTTCGAGCGGCCCGAGTCGTCCGACATCGCCGTGGTGTGGTCCAGTCTGGCCCCGGAAGCCAGCGTTGAGGACGCCGACTTGTCCGTCACCTGCATCCACGAGCTTAGAAAGGAATGGAACCCGGCCTGGATGACGCCCGTGGCCCAGGAAGTCGAGGCGCTTGTGATGGCTCGGCGCTACCAGGAGGCCGAGGAGCTAGCCAGCCAGCATTCGGGATTGACGTTGGGAAGTGACCGTTGGCTGGCCGCCGACTGGATCGTCCAGGCGAGGGCTTGGGGGGATCCGCGGCCTACTCCTCCTGAGACCACCATGCTATCTCAGGTCGCATCGTACGCGATCGAGGATTTCAAGGCGAGGCTGACCGCGAAGACGGCGGGTCCAGCTCCGAGTTCAGCTGGCAGGCTGAAAAGGGCTGGCAGGAGCGTAGCCGGTTGGATGTCGAGGGGCGGATGATGACCATGGTCACGGGCGGCCTTCCGGACCCGCGTGCCGTGGGATGTCGGTTGACTGGGGTCGAAAGGGCGGCTGCAACCGGGCCGCTTCGTCTGGCTGCTCACCACCGGATGTGCGATGGTTTTCGTTCGCCCACGCGTGGGCTGACTGAAAGGCGGTCAACACGGCGCCTTTCGGGGCATATGCAAAACTACTGCAATAAGTTGCTCTTAGTGCATTAACGCAGTAGAATCGCAGATATGGACGAGCGCCCCGCAGGTGAATATGGTCTCTCAGCCGGCATCGCGTTGGCTGGCAGTCTAGCCGACGCCGGACTGTACGTGTTTACCACAGATGATGCCGTCGAACTGCGTCCCCCGGACGTGCGCCCGGCGGCTGTGCCTCGCTTGCTCAAGTCGCTCGTCGACGCCGGTTGGATCATCCGCCTGCGCCGGGGCTTGTATGCGGGGACGGGAAGGTTGCCCGGAGGCGTAGACGTGCCACCCTTCGCGATCGCGACCTCATTGGTCAAGCCGTCTGCCATCGCCCATCTATCTGCCCTGGCCCACCATGGCCTGACCGATCAGATTCCGCGGGTGGTCTCCGCGATTACCTCTCGAAAGCTGGTCGTGCCAAGCATGAGAGGTCTCAAGAAGGGAACAGAAGGTCAGCACGTCTGGCGTGTGGCTGGGCTCGACTTCCGCTACGTGACGCTCGTCCCTGAGCGCTTTGAGCTTGGAATCGAGATGATCTGGCTGGACGAGCGTTTCCGCATCCCCATCACCGACCGAGAACGCACCGTTCTCGATCTCTTCGCCATGCCCAGACTGTTCGGTGGTATTGGAGAAGGTCTGGCTGTTCTCGAGCGGGCCCAGGGAGAGATTGACGTGCCAAGGTTGGTCGGCATACGCCCTTCGGTACGGCTCGGTCGTTGTCGCCAAACGCCTGGGGTGGAGTCTCGAGGCGACGGGCACCAGCCTGGCAGCACTTGCTCCCCTTCTCGAGCTGGAGGCGACCAGCTACGGCTTCCTTGACCCGGGCAGAGCCCGGCGTGGGCGGTATGACCGACGCTGGATGATCATCGACAACCGCGCCGAGGACCGGGCGTGACCGAGCGACTATCTCCACTGCAGGACCGTTTGCGGCAAGGCCTGAGTGTTCCTGTCGACGCGGTGGAATTCGACTACGGAACGGCTTTTTGGCACGAGCATCGGCGCGCTGACTGTGGTTAGCGTATCTGCTAACCTAGCGTGAGCGATGCCCGAGACTGAGTACAAGCCGGTTTCTCATGATTGCGAGGCCTTCCTGAAGAAGGCTCTCGAGCGCAAGGGTTTCGCCGAGGCCTACGAAGGTCTCGAAGACGAGTACAAGCTGGTGCGCGAACTGCTCGCCGCCCGGTTAGGCGCGGGACTCACCCAGGAGCAGGTGGCCGCCTCCATGGGCACCACCAAGAGCGCGGTCTCGCGGCTCGAAGGCGCCGGTGCCCATTCGCCATCGGTGAGCACGCTGAGGAAGTATGCCAAGGCCGTGGGCTGCGAGGTGGAGATCAGGCTGGTCCCTGCCGGTTGAGGTTAAGATTGGGCTCGCATATGGCTGTAGCAGCTGTCCGGTGGGCACTCGGTGCGCTAAGGTTGGCCCTGCTATGGAAGGCCATTTCGCCGACGATGATCCTCTTGCGGCGGCCGAGTCGCGGCTAGTAGCGCTCGAGCAGGAGCGCATGGAGCTTCTCGATCGCATCGAGCAACTCCGGGCAGAGCAGAATACGATGGCCGGTGGAGCCACCGCGAGCAGAGTTCCGCCCGCGTCGTCTGCCGCCGCCTCATCCGGCGTCGCCAGGGCCGCGACTGTGTATCGTGATTCGTCCGCCGAGGAGAAGATCACCCTCTTTGGGAGCCTCTTCCGTGGACGGATGGACGTCTACGCTCGGCGCTGGGAGAACCAGCGTGTGGGACGCTCAGGGTTTCAGCCTGCCTGTGCGAACGAATGGGTGGCGGGTCTTTGCGACAAGCGCCGCAACAAGTGCGGGAGCTGCCCAAACCGTGAGCTTCTGCCGCTCACGCCTGCCGTCATCCGTGATCATCTGCGCGGTGAGCGTGAGCAAGAGCGCGGGCGGGAGTTCGTGGTCGGCATCTATCCTCTGTTGACTGACGAAACGTGCTGGTTCCTCGCTCTGGACTTCGACGGCCCGGCCTGGAGGGAAGACGCCACGGCGGTGCTTGGTGCGTGTCGGGAGCTAGAGATCCCGGTGGCCCTCGAACGCTCTCGTTCCGGGAACGGGGCTCATGTCTGGACGTTCTTCAGTGACCCTCTGCCTGCCGCCCAGGCGCGCAAGCTGGGTTCTCTTCTTCTCACGCGGGCCATGGAGTCGCGTCCGGAGATAGGCCTGTCCTCCTACGACCGGCTGTTCCCGAGCCAAGACACACTGCCTCAGGGCGGCTTCGGCAACCTGATCGCGCTTCCGCTTCAGCGCAAGGCGCGCGATCTGGGGAACGCCGTCTTCGTCGATGAGGGCTTTCTTCCCTATGAGGACCAGTTCGGATACCTCTCTGCCCTGCAGCGGCTCCCGCGCGAGCGCGTCGAGAGTCTGGTCGCGGAGGCCGAAGCCCAGGACCGGGTGATGGGAGTGCGAGTCGTGCCCGAGGAAGACTGGGCGGACGAGCCCTGGCGCTGGCTGCAGATCGCGCCCCGCAGCCTTCTGATGGAGCAGGGGCATCCTCTTGGCGGTCTGCCCACGTCCCTTCGGGTGGTTTTGGCCGATCAGCTCTACGTTCCCAAGGACGATCTCACTCCTGCGCTTCGCAACCGTATCATCCGCCTGGCGGCCTTCCAGAACCCGGAGTTCTATCGGGCCCAAGCCATGCATCTCCCGGTATTCGGTCACCCGCGCGTCATCGGGTGCGCCGAGGACTTCCCTATGCACGTCGCCCTCCCTCGTGGCTGTCTCGCGGAGTTGGGGGAGCTGCTCAGCGAATGGGGCGTTCATCTGGAGCTTTTGGATGAGCGCTCCTCCGGCCGACCGATCACCGTGCAATTCCAGGGACAGCTTCGACCCGAACAGGAGCGAGCGGCCAAGGCGCTTCTTGCCCATGACACCGGCGTGCTCTCGGCCGGGACGGCCTTTGGCAAGACCGTGGTAGCCGCCTACCTGATCGCGGAACGAGGCGTCAACACGCTTGTGCTCGTGCATCGCCAGCAACTGCTCGAGCAGTGGGTGGCCCGGCTCACGAGCTTCCTTGGATTGGAACCGAAGAGCATCGGCCAGATCGGCGCAGGCAAGCGCAAGCCCGGCGGATTGATAGACGTCGCTCTACTTCAGAGCCTGGCACGTCAGGGGAAGGTCGATGAGGTGGTGACCGACTACGGCCAGGTGATCGTGGACGAATGTCACCATCTGCCGGCCGGCACCTTCGAACAGGTGGCAAGAAGTACCCGCGCTCGTTACCTTCTCGGCCTCTCTGCCACACCCACCAGAAAGGATGGACACCATCCCATCCTCTTCATGCAGTGTGGACCCATTCGTTTTCGATCAGATCCGCGTCGTCAGGCGGCGGAGCGGCCCTTCGAACACCGCGCGATTGTGCGGTGCACCCAGTTCGTTCTCCCGGTGGTCCCCACATTGGCAATAGGGGCCGCTGTCAGCCCAAGCATCCAGGAGCTCTATTCGTTATTGGCTGCCGACCAGCAACGCAACGCTCTGATCGTCGAGGATGTGATCCGGGCGGTGAAGGCCGGGCGCTCTCCCGTGGTGCTCACGGAGCGCCGGGAGCACCTGGAGACTCTTACGGGTCTGCTCACGGCGCAGGTTGCCAATGTCATCACCCTTCACGGAGGCCTGGGTACCAAGGAGCGCCGGGAGATTGCCCAACGATTGGCCACCATTGAAGCGTCTGAGGAACGTGTGCTGATTGCCACCGGCCGATATCTGGGTGAAGGCTTCGATGACGCCCGGCTGGACACACTGTTCCTGGCTCTCCCTATCTCCTGGCGGGGAACCCTCGCTCAATACGCCGGGCGGCTTCATCGCCAAGGCGAAGGCAAGACGGAGGTGATCGTGTACGACTATGCAGATCTGGCCGTACCGGTACTCGCCCGCATGCACGAGCGACGCCTGCGCGGCTATCGCGCCATGGGGTATGAGGTGAGCTAGGGTATAGGAGCGAGGCGGACAGTACGCGCGAGGGCCGACTCCGTCGACGGGCGGCGCCCCTCGGGCGAAGGACGCCGTGGCCAGCCTCCAGTTCTTGCCATGGCCGTTGTCTAGAGTTATACTGTTGTGCATCATGAACAACACCGTAATTATAGACAACACTCCGACGGCCTTCGAGGTGCAGCGCCGGCTGCGGGACGAGATCCCCGGCAGCTGGCAACTGCGTCTGCAGGAACGCGGGTCGGGGCGGCAGCCCGACGCGATCTTCGACCTTGAAGCACCCGACGGTCGGCGCGCCACCATCCTGGTTGAGGCCAAGCGTCGCCTGGATCCGGCGAGCGTGCCTCGCGTGCTTGAGCAGCTACGATCTTGGGCGTCGTGGAACGCGCCGGACCGGCCGACTCCCGCCTACCTCGTGGCTGCTCCCTACCTGAGCGAGCGCACCCGCGAGCGGCTACGCGCGGTCGGTCTCAACTACCTGGATCTCACGGGCAACACTCTCATCAGCATCGAAGACCCCGGCCTCTACGTGCGTACTCAGGGGGCGGACAAGGATCCCAATCCAGCCTCAAGGCCGGCCCGGTCCCTTCGGGGAGTCAAGGCCGCTCAGGTAGTGAGGGCCTTGGTGGACTCCCGACCGCCCGTGGGTGTGCGTCAGCTCGCCAATATCGCTGGAACCGATCCCGGCAACGTCTCCCGACTGCTCGATCTGCTTGAGCGTGAGGACCTGGTGCGCCGCAGCCCCGGCGGTGGGGTGCAAGACGTGCTGTGGGACGAGCTCCTCAAGGCTTGGACCAACGAATACTCGCTCACCGCATCGAATCGGGTCTATACATATTTGGACCCCCGAGGCCTAGACGACCTGCTGGCTCGGCTGCGCGGACTTCCTTCAGACACAGACTATGCGCTTACCGGCTCCCTGGCGGCGGCCCGGCTGGCCCCGATAGCCCCGGCGCGTTTGGGGGTAGTGTTCATGAGAGACGCGGTCAGTGTGGCCGCTATGCTCGAGTTGGTGCCCACCGAGACCGGAGCCAACGTCCTCTTGGTCGAGCCCAAGGGTGATTTCGTGTTCGAACGCGCGGTGGAGGAGGGCGGCCTCACCTACGTGGCTCCCAGCCAAGCAGTCGCCGACCTTCTCACCGGGCCGGGACGCAATCCCAGTGAAGCCGAAGCCGTCCTTGACTGGATGAGAGGGAACGAAGATGTCTGGAGAACGTAGCCCAGAGTACAGAGTGGCGCGCCGAGCCCTATTGGACGCGCTCGAAGCGCTCGGCCGTCAGCGGGAAGCCGTGGTGCTGGTCGGCGCTCAGGCCATCTACGTGCACACCGGAGATGCCAAGCTGGCGGTTGCCGAGTACACGACCGACGCAGACGTCGCTCTGGACCCATCCAAGCTGGCCCATGCTCCTGAACTGGCTGCGGCGATGCGGGCGGCCGGCTTCTACCAGGAACAGACCAAGGACGGGCCCCTCATCGGTATCTGGTGCTCTTTGCGGGAGATCGCCGGCGTGGCCGCGGTCCTGCCCCGCGATCTTCTGGCCCGCATCGCCGCCGGGGACAAGGACCTCGGCGGACGCACTCCCGACGACTATCATCTTTCCGGCGAGAGGCTGAACGAAGCCACCAACCGGGCCCGGAACCGGCTGCAGGGAGCTTGGTCCGCGTCCGTTGGCCTGGATAAAGATGCCAGCATCGCAAGCCCTGCGCACACGTCTTGCCGCCGTAGCGGCCGCAAACATTCGACCAGGTGTCCAGGCCGGTCTCAACCGTGATCTCCCCGCCGAAAAGCCGGTTATCATAGTCGTCCAGTAGTTGATGCCTGACGCCTGTCAACAGAAGTGCCTCAACGGGAGCGGCCGATCGATGGATGAGTTTGGAGTACCTGCGCAGGCCGGCCTGCTTGACCCTCTCGGCCCCATGCGGCCACGCGAGGATCTGTCGGCCGAGGAGCTCGAGCAATCGACATTCTTAACCAACGCTCGCCTTTTTCTGGACAAGCTCAAGCAGTCGGAGCAGCGCGCCACCGCCAAAGGGAATCTCAACCGAGACTTCGTCCGCGTCATGGCGGCCGAGATGCGCATGCCGGAGCGGTATCGGGAGTGGCAACCGTACGTCAAGATCACCCGGGAAGCGGATGTCTGGCCGCTGGACGTCCTGCGCACGGTCCTGCAGGTAGGCGGACTCATCCGCAAGTACAAGGGCGCGTTCCTGATCACGCGCCGGGGGCGAGAGCTCTCCGGCGAGGCAGAGGCCGGCGTGCTGTTCGCCCATCTCTTTCGCACGTTCTTCGGCCGGTTCAATCTCGCCTACCTCGATCAGCGGGAGGACGATCCCCTGCTGCAGGCCACCTTCCCCCGTTCGCTGTGGGCCATCGGGCAACTTGCCGATGAATGGACGTGCGTTCGCATGTTGCGGGAGCGCATCCTCCTGGCGACCGAGCCTGAGCAGTTTGCTCGCGAGCGTGAGCTGGAGCAGGGAGGGGTCGCGTCGTACGTGGGCTACAAATCGCTGTCGCGCTTCCAGAGCCGCATCGTCTGGCCCTTGCTGGATTTCGGACTGCTCGAGAGCCGGGTGGATCCGGACGTGGTCGATTCGACGACGCAGCCGCGCACCGAAACGCAGCAGGTTCGTAAGACGCCGCTGTTCGACCGGTTCGTGCAGTTCGAGGCGACGGGAGCGGTTGCGCCTGGGACCGAGATCGCGAGACTGAAGGTGACTCTCAAGGCCATCCGCCCGCCTATCTGGCGACGGATCGAAGTGCCTCTCGCCTACAGCTTCCGGCAGCTCTCCGACGTGATCGTGGCGGCCTTCGGGTGGAGTAACAGTCATCTCCACGAGTTCGAGATGGGCAAGCGGATGGACCCGGGGGAGCGGTGTATCGGCATGGCGGAGGAGCTGGATGACTTCCCTCGCTTCTTCGGGCCGCCCGTGGAAGACGACCGTACGGTAGGGCTGGCCGGGGTGCTGGAACGTGGAGGCCGCCTCATCTACTGCTATGACTTCGGCGATGACTGGGAGTTCAATGTCTTGGTCGAGGATGTGTCACCGGTCGCGGAAGGCACCATCTACCCGCGGGTGACGCACGGACGCCGGTCGGCTCCCCCCGAGGACTGTGGCGGCGTGTGGGGTTACGAGGAGATCCTGACGGCCCTTGCCGGCCGCGCTGTGGCCGGGGGTGTCGGCGATGGCGAGGACGCCGACGATGCCGAGGAGGCCGGCCGGCTGGAATGGTTACGCGAGCAGTTTCCCTACTTCTCGCCCGAAGAGTTCGACCTGGACACGGTCAACGAGTGGGTACGCCGCCCGGAGCCTTTCTGGGAGTAGCTCTCACCAGGATGGGCGGGTTGCAGTTGCCCGTTCACCTTGTCAAAGTCGCTCAGCGGGAGAGCGGAGCCGTCACTCTCGTAGGCGATGATCATGGTGACAGCCCCGGCATAGTCGGCGATCTCCTCGCCCGTGTCCGGATTGGACAGCCCAGTCGGACGAACGCCGCTCCGACCTCGTCAACGGTCACGGTCCCCTATCTCTCTCGCGGACAAGTGACTCCCCTACTCGGTGAACTCCTCGCTGCGGTACACCTCCTGTCCCGCGAAGTAGGTCAGCAGGGCTATCGTGTTGTGGATCTCGCCGGGATCGACCTCAAGGATGTTCTGGCTGAGGACGACCAGGTCAGCTACCTTGCCGACCTCGAGCGAACCGATCTCGTCCTCCTTGAAGATCGCGCGGGCGCCGTTCATGGTGAAGGATTCGATCATCTGCTCCACGGTCACGCACTCAGCCGGAGTGAGAGCGGTCTCGTAGTCGGGATCGACGTAGATCTCCGAACCCTCCGGCACCGTACGCGTGACCCCGATCTCGATAGCCAGCATCGGATCGGGCGGCCAGGAGACCGGGTAGTCACTCGCCGAGGCCACGGTCACGCCGGCATCGAAGAAGCTCTTCATCGGATACTGCTTGTCAGCGCGTCCCTGCCCCACGTACTCGACCGCCTGGTGGTAGTAGGTGTCTACCACGAACCAGTAGGGCTGGGGCGCCGCGATGACGCCCAGGTCGGCGAAGCGGGCGATGTCGGCCTCGTTGACCAGTTGCAGGTGGGTGATCATGTTGCGAGAGTCGCGTTCCCCGTTCTGTTCGCGCGCATAGGCGAACCCGTCCAGGGTGATGCGCGTTGCGGCGTCGCCGATGGAATGGACGTGGATCTGGATGCCCGCCTTGTCGAGCGCGGCGCACATCTCGTTGTAGACCTGTGGATCCCAGAGCAACTCGCCCCGGTAGTCAGGACGGATGTCGTAGGGCTCCTCCAGGTAGGCGGTCACGCCCTCGAGCACGCCATCCATGAACACCTTGGCCGCGACGATCTCGTAGTTGCCGCCCGCTTCCGCGGCCTTGGTGGCAACGATCGTGTCCACGACCGAGACATCGTCCGTTGGGTCGACGTTCATCGCGGTGGGGAAGCGGATGGTCATCGAGCCCGAGGCATCGAAGTCGTGCAGCGCCTGCAGCCCGGCCGTGTCCCCGCTGGGCAAGCTGGGGATGTAGACTGTGGTCAGGCCGAGCGAGTGGGCGAAATCCTGGAAGTAGGTCAGGCCTTCGACCATCTGTTCCGTGGTGTAGGGCGGGATCACGTCGGCTATCAGTCCCACGGCGTTCTCGCGGAGGGTACCCGACGGATTGCCCTCAGCGTCCCGTTCGATCACGCCTCCTGCGACGTCCGGAGTGTCGGCGGTGACTTCAGCTAGTTCAAGGGTCTTGGAGTTCACCCAGACGGAGTGGTAGTCCTCGGAGTAGAGCACTGCCGGGATGTCCGCGCAGACTTCGTCCAACATGGCGGCCGTCGGGCCATGCTCTCCGAAGACGGAGTTGATCCAGCCCGCGCCCTGCAGAGCCGTGAGACCGGGCGCGGCGGCGACGAAGTCGGCGATGGTCTGCTGGTACTCCTCCACCGAACCGATCCCGTAGAGCGGCACCTCGTAGATGTCGGAGACGCCCGAGGTGGCGTGGGCGTGGCTGTCGATCAAACCGGGCAGGACGAGCTTGCCGTGCAGGTCGACGACTTCGGTGTGGTCACCGACCCACTCCTCGGCGTCGGAATCGCTGCCGACATAGACGATGCTGTCCCCCCGGATCGCCACGGCCTCGGCGACCGTGCGGTCCTCGTCGACCGTGTATACGACGCCGTTGGTGAGCACCAGGTCGGCCTCTCCGGTCTTATTGAAGAGCTGCGACAGTATCTCGGCCGCTTCACCGCGGGTGGCATTCTGGGTCGTGTCCCAGGTGGCCAGATCGGGGATGCCGGCCAGCATACCGTTGTACTCAGCCTTCTTGATGTTGGCGCCATGGAATGGATTGGAGTAGTCGAGGACCCCGGCGTAGTCCGCCGGCGGTTCCGCCAGCGCATCGCCGGCCGCGCGTACAGCGACGCTGATGGCCTGTTGCCGCGTGACATTGTCGGCGAAGCCGAAGTCGCCGTTCAGGTAGCCGTGCATGATGCCCTTGGCCGCCGCGACCGCAGCGTAGCTGCCGGGATAGAGCGGATCGTTCACCGGGTCGTAGGGGTCCGGAGTGTCCTTGAAGGTGGACTGATCGGCGGCCGTGACTTCGTAGCCCAACGTGAGATCCGCCATCTTGGCGAATTGCTGGCGCAGCAAGGGATTATCGGGTCTGAAAGTGCCGTCTGCGTATCCGCCGGCGAACCCGCGTGTCGCGATATTGAGGATACTGGCTTCATACGGGTGGCCGTCAATATCCGTGAATTCAGCGGCCGTCAAGGCGGGGACTGCCATCGCAAGTACCAGGACCACCGTCACCAGCGGCCCGAGAACGACTCGCATTCTTCTCATTCCCACTCCTTCCTCATGAGCTTGTCTTGTCGTGCCCCCTTGGGGCACTAGTTGACCCTGAGTTCGACCACCTTCTTGACCGACATGTCACCGTCGGTCACCTGGTTCTTCTCGAAACTCGCGAACGCGACGCGTAGCGGACCCTCGCCTGAACCAAGCGCTCCACCTCCCTTCGCGTAAGCCACGATGGCCTTCGCGCTGACGCCGCCTATAGCCTCGCCGGTCGTCGGATCGTAGTTGCGTACCTCACCGTCCCCTTCCCAAGCGACCTGGCGGAGCGACCCTCGAACGGCGATCCGCTCGTGACCGATGGCCCGGTCACTCCCACACGACCCGGATGGAGTAGTCGACGCTCCGCGTGCCGGAGATGAAGATCAGCACCGTCCCTGCCTTCAACTCTCCCCGTACGACGATCACATCACCATCTCTTTGGGCTTCCCAGCCAGGCCAGCTGATAGCCTCGAACGCCTCGGGGATGCTGGCGCCCACCTCCACCTCCAGGTCCTCGGAGCGCTCACTCTCTACCTCGACCCGAAATCGGGCAAGCCCATCGGGCTCCGACACGTCACACTGAAAGACATCGCTATCGCCGCTGGGGCCTCCCCTGTCAATAGAGGCCTGCAAGGTGGTGCCAGCTACGAGCGGCGTCGCTGCCTGTAGATCGTCGTTCGGTTCGTACTGATCGGCCGCGGAGGCACATCCCCACCCTCCACAGGCCAGAAGAGTGAGGCCCAGGAGAATGACGACTGAGACTAAGAGCGACCTCTTTGGCATGTCCTTCCTCTTGCCAGTGATGCTTCTCGGCTGACTACGCTTCAGTGGATACGATCCTCTCTGCGGGAATCATCTCCCTCGTCAATAGTAGGCCGCCACAGAGCCGAACGCCACAACTGTAGGGGCGGTGTGCGGACGGTCATCCCAAGCTTGCCGTACCGGAATCCCCCTGCTTCTCGCTTCCCCCGAGGAGCGCGCGCCGTAGCCCGGCAGTCTCGGGTTCCCGCGCCATTTGCGTATGCGCCGATTCCTTGCTGACATGGTGCAGGGAACGCGTGCTTGACAATAACTGGGGTCCGGTATAGGTTGGTCGTACGTGCGAGTTGAAAGAGACGCGAGGAAGCAGGCCGGATCTGTGGGAATCCGGGCTACGGCGTCTCTCGAAAAGGGCAAACCCGTCGCAAGGCGGGGACGCAAAGCCATCGGCCCACTAGCATGCGCTATTTGGGCGGCCGGGCTGCCGAGAACGGCGGCGGGCCGCCTTCCCTCTCTCCAAGCCCCGCTTCTTCTGCTAACTGGCTGGAAGAAGGGGGGCGCATGGAAACTCACAAGTCCATCCAAGGTCGTTTCAAGTACTCTCATGTCGAGGTCGTTTGGACTCGTGAGGAACTTGCCTCTGGCAAGTCGTTGGACAGCGTCACGAGAACCTTTGGGCTCAGCCTTGACTACACCGAAACCCTCACCTTTGAAGATCCCAACGCTGCAGAGAAGCAGTTCGTCAACTGGGTGATGATGGCCTCGTTGATGACCGACGAGCAGGCATTGGCCTTGGTCGCTTCACTCATGAAAGAGAAGGATCTAGAAGATGCAGCGTCGTGGAAAAGGTAGTAATGGCTGCACAACTGGCCCAATCGGCGCACGGCACCTACGTCAACATAAAGCACGATCTTGGGCGCAGCCCCTCTGAACGCCAAGAGGCTGAAAGGGCCTATGCGGAGGCTAAGAGACAACTGCTGGCCGCTCTTGCGGAGCTCAAGATCGTCAAGCTACCTTAGCGGCGGGTTCGCTGCCGGCTTTTGCGGCGGAGCTGTCGCCGTTCGGAGCTAGCCCCGAAAACAGGTCGCCCTCTGCTCTCCTCCGGACTTCGTCGGTGGTTCCACGACAGAGTCGGCCGCCTTCCTCGTCCAACCCGGTCGAACGAGGTCACCAGTTGGACGCACGAAGTCCTGCAGAGAATAGTCGTTACGGTCACTGAAGTGAATCTCTCCTTCTGCTCAGTCTGATCCGCAATAGGACAGGGGGCCAAACAGGCTTCAGCCTGATCGAACTCCTGGTGGTGATCCTCACCGTCGCTATCCTGGCGGCCATCGCAATCCCCATCTATCTCGGTCAGCGCGAGAAGGCTCAGGATGCAGTGCCGCTCGGTGACATGCTGGTGGCAGACTCGTCACGACGAGAGCGGACTCGGCAGAGAGGACTTGAGGATCATAGAAGCGTCACAGAGGGGCTGGGCGGCAGACGGTTTGTTGCCACCCGCTCTGATGAGTTGTAGGATTCGGATAGCCGCCCGGTTCGGCTCCGAATGTGCGAGTCTCCGTCGTGCGTGCTGCGCTTTCCAAGGGCGGCAGAGTCTTTCCCTAGTCCAGCGCTTCAGGAGCAGCCATGAACGACCTGATCTTGCGTGACGCCCTGCCCCAGGTCAGCACGATCCGCCTGGCCATAGAGCAGACCATGAAGGTGACCAACTGGCGCGCCAACGGTCCCGACATCGGCTACGGCGACCTCCGCGTGGCCCTTGACTACGCTTGTTGCCAATCGACCCATTAATAGGAAGGACATGAGGAGGGGCATACCATGGATCTAAAAGACTACTTTGAAAACACCAAGGGCTTCGGGGTTCTGTCGACTGCTGACAAACAGGGGAAAGTGGATGCGGCTGTTTATTCAAGACCACACGTAATGGAAGACGGGACGATTGCGTCGATCATGCGCGATCGGCTGACCCATGAGAATCTAAAGACCAATCCGCATGCCGTGTACTTGTTTCTCGAAGAAGGTGAAGGATATCGAGGGAGGCGTCTCTTCTTGACAAAAATTGGAGAAGAACAGGATTCGGAGCTGATCAACGAGATTTGTCGACGTTGTTATCCCAGTGATCTGCAAGTCAAAGAGCCCCGATTTTTGGTTATTTTTAGAATTGATAAGGAGCTGCCGTTAGTTGGTGCAGGAGATTAGAGACGACAAGATGGGTGGCATTCCATACATGATGTCCCCAGCTGATGTCCCCAGCGTGTTTGCAAAACTGAAGCACAGCCCGACCTGCTGGCGCGTTGGAAGGGCGTCGGCAAGGTCCTAGCAGAACCTGCGACTCAGCGTGTCTTCGAAGAGCAATCGGACTTAAGGTCCCAGTCCGCGGGAAATGGCGAGACCCGTCTCCTTCACCAGCGCCGCTATCGTCTCCTGCTGAGCAGAGCCGACAAGCTCGAGGGCACGCGACTGCAGCGACTTGACGGCGCAATGATTCTGCGCAAAACTGTTTCATACACAACTGATAGAAACCTGTTGAAGACCGGAGAAGGGGCTCGACAGGCCATATGCCTGGTTTAACAACTCATACTCCGATGCCACCAGCGCCTGAGAACAGCAAAGTCGATCTGGTTACTTTGAAGGCCTTTCATGCTCTGGGAAGGTTGTTCCACCTTCACCGCCAGGCGATGCGGCGCCTGAGCAGTCCGGGCGCTCATCACGGGGAGTTCATGAGCCTGCGACTGCTCGCGACCTGCGAAGGCATGAGCCAGAGGGACCTCGCCGAGACGCTGTATCTGTCGCGGCCCAGGGTCACGGGAATCCTTCAAGCTCTCGAGAAGGCGGGCGCCATCAGACGGGAGGTAGACCCCGACGACCAACGCATCACCCGGGTCTTCCTGACGGCCGAGGGCAGGCGGCGAGAGTTGGAGAACCGCGCGGCCTTCGAGGACTACATCAACGGAACGATCGGCAAGTTGAGCGACCAGGACAAGCTCGAGCTCACGCGCCTCCTGGATGAGGTATCCCGCCACATCGCCGAACTGGTCTGTCCCGGCGCATCTGATCACGAGACGCGGGCGGGGTCGTGAAACGTCTTCTGCTCACGTATCTCCGCCCGTACCGTAGGCGCATCGGCCTGGTCGTCATGCTGGTTCTCGTCCAGTCGATCGGCAACCTTTATCTTCCCACCCTGAACGCGGACATCATCAACTTCGGCATCGCCAAAGGCGACACGGGCTACATCCTGCGGACCGGCGGCATCATGCTCGGCGTCGCGTTGCTCATCACCGCCTGCTCTATCACCGCGGTCTTCCACGCCTCGAAGACGGCCATGGGCATGGGGCGCGACGTGAGGGGCTCACTCTTCCGCAAAGTGGAAAGCCTCTCCCAGAGCGAGATGGGCCGATTCGGGACTCCATCTCTGATCACCCGGAATACCAACGACGTCCAACAGGTGCAGATGCTGCATCGCCATCGGCCTGACTCTGATGGTCATGGCCCCGTTGATGGCCATCGGTGGCATCATCATGGCCCTCCGCCAGGACGTACCCCTTTCCGCGGCACTGGCCGTGATCCTCCCGATCATGGGGATCTTCCTGTTCGTCGTCCTTCGCCGGGCAATACCGCTGTTCCGGACCATCCAGGCCCGCCTCGACAGGATCAACCAGATCATGCGCGAGGCCCTCGGCGGCATCCGGGTCATAAGGGCCTTCGCCCGGACCGACCATGAAGAGAGGCGGTTCGCCGAGGCCAACCAAGCGCTGACGGACACGACCGTACGGGTCTTCAAGCTCTTCGCGGTCGTGTTCCCGACTCTGTTCCTGATCATGAACTTGTCCACCGTGGCGATCATGTGGTTCGGCGGCCAGCGGGTGGATAGCGGGGCCATGCCGATAGGGAACCTCTTCGCCTTCATCGCCTACGTCATGCAGATCCTTTTCGCGGTACTCATGTCTACGATGCTCGCCGCGATGGTCCCCCGCGCGGTGGCATCCGGGGACCGGATACAGGACGTTCTGGCCATCGAACCGGCGATCCGGGATCCCCAGGTTCCGGTCCTCGTCCCCGCGAGGGACGGCGGTCTGCGAGGATTGGTGGAGTTCAGGGATGTCGAATTCCGGTATCCCGGGGCCCAGGATGCGATCCTCAGCCACATCTCGTTCACCGCCCGCCCGGGCGAGACGACTGCGATCGTGGGCAGCACGGGGAGCGGCAAATCCACGTTGATCGGGCTCATCCCGCGCCTCAACGACGTCACCGCCGGCAGCATCCTCATCGACGGGATAGACATCCGGGAGATGGACCGGGCCGATCTCTGGAGCCACATCGGGTTCGTCCCGCAAAAGGCCTTCCTCTTCTCGGGGACGGTGGCGAGCAACCTCCGGTACGGTGACGTGGATGCCACGGACGAGGAGCTATGGCACGCCCTACAGGTGGCGCAGGGGGAAGAATTCGTCTCCGCGATGACGGAAGGTCTCTACGAACCCATCACCCAGGGGGGGACGAACGTCTCCGGGGGGCAGAGACAGCGCCTGGCGATAGCCCGCGCGGTGGTCAAGAAGCCGGACATCTACGTGTTCGACGATAGCTTCTCGGCCCTCGATCTCAAGACCGACTCGATGCTGCGGGCCGCCCTCAAGCGCCAGACGAAGGACGCGACTGTGATCGTCGTCGCCCAGCGGGTCAGCACCATCCTCCACGCCGATCAGATCGTGGTGTTGGAAGAGGGCGGGATCTGCGGTATGGGCGACCACAAGGACCTCGTCGATCGGTGCGAGACCTACCGCGAGATCGTGTACTCGCAGTTGACGGCAGAGGAAGTCGCGTGAGCCCCGAAGAGCAGAGCGACCAGGCGACGCCGGTGGACGCCGCCCCGGCGGCGGTCCGGCCGCGGTCGCGGAGAAGCCTCAGGCGGGCCGAAGGGGCCGCGCGGGCCGCGGTGGCCGGCGGTGGCCAACCTCACGGTCCCGGCTTCGGCCCGCCGGGGCTCATCGGCTCTGGAGAGAAGGCCAAGGACTTCAAGGGGTCGTTCAAGAGGCTCGTCAGGAGGTTGCGCCCCGAGAGAAGCAAGATCGTGGTGATCATCCTGCTCGCGGTCATCAGCGTCACCTGCACGGTAGCGGCGCCCAAGATACTGGCCCAGGCCACCAACCTGATCTTTGCCGGCGTCGTGAGCAAGCAGCTACCGGCCGGGGTCACGCAGGATCAGGCGGTCGCGGCCTTGCGGGCGCAGGGCCAGGACAATCTGGCCAACATGTTGGCGGGGATGAGCGACATCAACCCCGGCCAGGGGGTGGATTTCGCCGCCGTAGGCCGGGTGTTGATCATCATGACCGCGATCTACCTCCTCAGCGCCCTCTTCGGATGGCTGCAGGGTTACATCATGGCCGGGGTCGTCGCCCGGACGATCTATGCTCTACGCCGAGACGTCGATCTTAAGCTCGCCCGTTTGCCGCTCAAGTATTTCGACAGCCACCCGCGCGGCGACATCCTCAGCCGGGTGACCAACGACATCGACAACATCCAGCAGACCATGCAACAGACTCTCAGCCAGATCATCACGGCCGTGCTCACGCTCGTCGGCGTGCTTGCGTTGATGTTTTGGATCAGCCCGCTGCTGGCGGTCATCTGCCTGGTCACGGTGCCGATCTCGATCGTGATCACGATGCTGATCGCCCGGCGTTCGCAGAAGCAGTTCGCCCTTCAATGGGAGCATACGGGCGACCTTACCGGTCACGTGGAGGAAAGCTTCACCGGCCATACCATCGTGAAGATCTTCGGGCGCCAGAAGGAGGCGATCGCGGAGTTCGACGAGGAGAACGACGATCTTTATCAGGCGAGCTTCAAAGCCCAGTTCATCTCCGGCATCATCATGCCGATGATGATGTTCATCGGGAACCTTCAGTACGTGGCCATCGCCGTCGTCGGAGGGCTGCGCGTCGCTACGGGCGCCCTTTCCTTGGGTGACGTCCAGGCGTTCATCCAGTACTCCCAGATGTTCACGCAGCCGATCACTCAGACGGCAAGCATGGCCAACATTCTCCAGTCCGCCGTCGCTTCGTCCGAGCGCGTGTTCGAGCTGCTCGACGAGCCGGAGGAGTCGGCCGAACCGGCGAAACCGGTCGTACTCAGGCATGTCACCGGCCGCGTGCAGTTCGAAGACGTGTCCTTCCGCTACCTCCCTGATGTGCCTTTGATCGAACACATGGATGTGGAGGTGCAGCCGGGGCAGACCGTCGCGATCGTCGGCCCGACCGGCGCCGGCAAGACCACCCTCGTCAACCTGCTCATGCGCTTCTACGAGATCGACGGCGGGGCCATTCTCGTCGACGGCGTGGACACGCGCAAGATGACTCGTGACGACCTGCGGCGGCTCTTCGGTATGGTGCTGCAAGACGCGTGGCTGTTCGGGGGCACCATCCGGGACAATATCGCCTACGGTCGGGAGGGAGCCACGGAGACGCAGATCCAAGCGGCTGCCGAAGCCGCTCATGTGGATCACTTCGTGCGCACGCTGCCCGAAGGCTACGACACCAAACTGGACGACGATTCCGCCAACGTGTCCCAGGGGGAAAGGCAGCTGCTGACCATCGCCCGCGCCTTCCTGGCCGACCCCGAGATCCTTATCCTGGACGAGGCCACCAGTTCCGTCGACACCCGGACCGAAGTGCTTATCCAGAAGGCGATGGCCCGCCTCCTGACAGGGCGGACGAGCTTCGTCATCGCCCACAGGCTGTCGACCATCCGCGGCGCCGACCTCATACTGGTGATGAACGAGGGGAGCATCGTCGAGCAAGGGACCCACGAGGAGCTCCTCGCAGCGGGTGGCTTCTACTACGACCTCTACAACAGCCAGTTCGTGGAGGCCCTCGCAGAAGCTTCCTGACGGCCTGGCGAACGAGCCAAGGACACCGGACGAATCTACAACTCCACGACGATCGGGATGATCATCGGCCGGCTGCGCGTGCGCTCCCAGAGCAACTGCGAGAGGGAATCGTGCACGGCCTTCTTGATCACGGCCTGGTCGGTGGCCCCCTCTTTGTAGGTCTTTGAAAGCGTCTGCGCGATGCGTGCCTGAGCGTCGGCGATGAGGCCGTCCCCTTCCGAACCCAAGGCCAGACCCCGCGTGATCACTTCCGGATCGGACACCAGGCGGCCCGTCTGAGCGTCGACGGTCACGACGACGGTCGCGATGCCGTCTTTGGCGAGGAGTTGGCGGTCGCGGAGGACCACCTGACCCACATCTCCCACGCCGAGGCCGTCCACGTAGACGACGCCGTGCTCGACGCTCTCGGTGACGCGCGCCCCGGACTTGCTCAGTTCGAGGCAGTCGCCGTTGTCGAGCACGAACACGTTCTCTTTGGGAATACCGACCTCCTGGGCCAGGGCTGCATGAGCGACCAGATGGCGGGTCTCGCCGTGGATGGGCACGAAGAACCGAGGACGCACCAGATTGAGCATCAGCTTGAGTTCTTCGGAGGCCCCGTGGCCGGAGACGTGGACATGCACGGTGCCCCGGTGGGCGACCGTGGCGCCGGCCTTGGCCAGCCGGTTGATGACCCGGTTGACAGCCCTCTCGTTTCCCGGGACCGGAGTAGCCGCGATGATCACGGTGTCGCCCTGCTCCACCGTGACCGTCTTGTGGTCGCCGTTCGCCATGCGCGCCAGGGCTGAGAGAGGCTCTCCCTGGCTACCCGTGCACATGACAAGGACCTGCTCCGGTGGGAGCTTGGCGGCTTCTGCGGCGTCGATGATGTCCTTGTCGTCGATGACCAAGTAGCCGAGTTCGCGAGCGATCCTGGTATTGGTGATCATGGATCGTCCCGTCACCACGACCTTGCGCTCCGCTCCCACGGCGGCGTCGCAGATCTGCTGGACGCGGTGGATATGGCTGGAGAACGAGGCCGCGATCACGCGGTGCTCCGCGTTCTTGATGATGTCGCGAAGAGCGGGACCGACTGAGGCCTCAGAGCGCGTCACGCCCGGGGTCTCGGCGTTGGTCGAGTCCGACATGAGCAGGTCCACGCCGATCTTCGCGAACCTCGAGAGGGCGCCGTAGTCCACCAGGCGCCCGTCGATGGGGGTCTGGTCCAGCTTGAAGTCGCCGGTGTGGACGATGTTGCCCGCAGGGGTGCGGACGAACACCCCCACCCCGTCTGGGATCGAGTGGTTCACCGCGAAGAAGTCGAAGGCAAAGGGGCCTACCGACACATGGCCGCCCCCGCGAATCTCTTGGAGCTTGACCTTCTTGAGCTTGAGCCGGTGTTCTTCGAGCTTGCCGCGGATGAGCCCGAGGGTGAGCTTGGTCCCCAACACCGGCACCCGGCGGTCAAGGGCCTTGAGCAGATAGGGCAGGGCCCCGGTGTGGTCTTCGTGGCCGTGGGTGATGACGATGGCGCGCAGCTTCTCCTGGCGAGCCACGATGTAGGAGAAGTCGGGAAGGATCAGGTCGACCCCGGGGTGGTCATCGTCGGGGAACATGATGCCCGCGTCGATGACCACCATGTCGTCCCCGTATTCGAGGACGGTCATGTTCTTGCCTATCCCGTCAAGCCCGCCAAGGGGGATGACGCGGAGGCGATTACCATTCTGTGCCATGCGGTGTGTAGTTCTCCTTTCGACCGGGACTACAGATCATTGGCGGGCCGGAGGCCAGGGCAAAGACAAGAGGCGGTCTAGTAGCAGGCGGGGCAGCCGGGAACGGCACCCCGAGGTTATGTGCGTGATTCATCGGTGCCTATTATCGCCCAGAACGGTCATGGCCGTCTCCGCCTGGGCGACTCCGCCCTTCGAAGGTGTAATCCCCTTCGGTGGCTACCAAGCTCGGCCAGCGGGGGCTGGCTCACAGGGTTGATACCATGGTTGCTGGCGTTCGCGTGCTCCTGAGTGCATGCCCATCGTCGACGTAGATCACGAGATGACGAGTTGGTGAGAGGTCAGGCTATGAAGGTCACTGTCGTTGGTGCCGCGGGTTGGGTAGGAATGTCGGCTGCGTTTCACGTCGCTGCTTCGAGGCTCGCCGATGAGATGGTGCTGATCGACGTGCGCGAGAACGTCGCCGAGCACCACGCCATGGACCTCAGCACCGCCGTGTCGGCGCTGAACGTCAAAGTGAAGTCCGGCGGGTACGAGGACACCGCCGGCACGGACGTGGTGATCAATGCCGCGGGGCTGCACCAAGATATCACCGCCGACCGCACCCAGATGCTCATCAAGAACGTCCACCTGGTCCGGGACACCGCTCTTCAGCTTCGGCGGCATTGCCCGGATGCAGTCATCATCACGGCCGCCAATCCGGTGGATGCCCTCAACTACGCCACCTGGCTGGCCGGTGGTTTCGACCGCCGCCAGCTCGTCGGCTACTCGCTCAACGACACGCTGCGGTTCCGGGAGTTCGTGGCTCGGGTGAAGGGGGTCGAGGTCAGCCGGGTCGAGGCCCTCGCGATCGGCGAGCACGGCTTTACCCAGGTGCCGCTCTTCAGCTCGGTGCGCATCGACGGTCGGCCCGTCTCGTTCACCGAGGCGGAGAAGCAGGCGATACGGGACGAGTACCCCAGGTTCTTCCAACGGTTGGAGGGGCTGAAGGCCGGGCGGACCACGGGCTGGACGTGCGCCGTCGGTCTGGCCGCGCTCACGAGAGCCATCGTCGACGACACGGGAGAGATCCTGGCCGGTTCTGCGGTCTTGGAGGGCGAATACGGCCAGCGAGGCCTGAGCATGGGCGTTCCCATCAGGCTGGGCAAGACAGGGATACAAGAGATACTCGAATGGGACCTAGAGCCGGACGAGCAGGCCGGGCTCGAACGCTCCGTGGAGCAGCTCAAGGCGAATGTCCGGATCGTAGAAGAGACCTTGCGCTGAGGGAGATCGGAGAGACATGACCCAAAGATACGAGAAGCTCCTCGAGCCGGGCACGATCGGCCCGGTCAAGACGCGCAACCGCATGCTCAAGACCGCCAACGGCACCTCCTTCATGGAGGCGGACCAGACCGTCGGACCGCGCATGATCGCCTGGTACGAGCGACTGGCCAAGGGCGGGGTCGGCTTCCTGGTGGTCGAATCTTCCGGGGTCGAATACCCGCTGGGCATCCACCACGTGCACTATCTCCCGGATGGCAGCTACGAGGCCGTGCAGCTGCACTTCGACGACGACAGGCTCATCCCCGGCTTCCAGCGGCTCACCGAAGCGGTACACAAGCAGGGCTGCCCGGTGTCCATCCAGTTGCTGCATTCCGGCCCCTGGGACCCCACCGGCCGCCTGCCTCGCGACCCCAGCATCCGCGACGTCAAGTGCGCGTCGGCTCTCACTCAGGAGGAGCTTCCCGGCCCCGATTTCCTGCCCTGCAGGGCGATGACCAAGCAGGAGATCGAGGACCAGATCGATCTGTGGGCCGCGGCGGCCGAGCGTGCCTATAGAGCCGGCTTCGACGCCTGCGAGATCAACCATGGCACCTGCCACCAGGGCAACACCTTCCTGTCGCGCATCTGGAACCGGCGCGATGACGAGTATGGGCCTCAGAGCTACGAGAACCGCACCCGCTTTCTGCGCGAGATCGTGACCGAGGCCAAGCGGCGCTGCGGTCCCACCTTCGCCGTGCACGTGCTCATGAACGCGGCGGAGTACAACCACCCGTTGGCCACCACCCTCGAAGAGGGCGCCGAGATGGCCAAGCTCGTCGCCACAGTGGCCGATGGGCTCAACGTCCGGTCCGAGCGCTACGGCCACCGGGGCGGACTGCAGCAGCCCGACCGCATCCTGTACCCCGAGCCTCCCGTGGATCTGCCCCTCGACCTCGATTGGAGCCGGAAGGGCCGAGGAGCCACTGTGCCGCTGGTAGAGGCGGTCAAGCGCAAGGGGGTGACCATCCCCGTGTGGAGCGCCTGCCGTCTCGATCCCGAGATGGGCGAGGAGTACCTGCAGAAGGGCAGTATCGACTTCGTGGCCATGACCCGCCGCCTGCTGGCCGACCCGGAGCTTCCCAACAAGGTCATAGAGGGGCGGACCGAGGACATCCGCCCCTGCACCGGCTGCCTGTACTGCTTCGATTGCCGCAACAAGAACAAGGTGCTGGAATGCCGGGTGAACGCCACCCTGGGCAGGGAGCTCGTGCCCGAGTACCAGTTCACGCCGGCAAAGACGAAGAAGAAGGTGCTGGTGGTCGGGGGCGGTCCCGCGGGTATGGAGGCGGCGCGTGTAGCCGCCCGGCGCGGCCATGAAGTGGCGCTCTACGAGAAAGAGCCGCGCATCGGGGGCCTGATGCCGGTGGCGGCCGTCGTAAAGGATCTCGAGACCGACGAGCTGACCGATCTCACCCGCTATTTCGAGGTCCAGCTGAAGAAGGAGGGGGTCACCGTCCATTTGAAGACTGCCGTCACCCCTGAGGTGGTGCGGGCAGAGAAGCCGGATGTGCTCGTCCTGGCCGCCGGTGCCGCGCACACCAAATTGGATCTCCCCGGTGCCGATGGTCCCAAGTTGATCAAGACCGAGAAGCTGCACGGCCAGATCAAGCTCGCTCTCAGGTTCTTCTCGGCCGCGCGTCTGGAGCGGCTGACCCGTCTTTGGATGCCGGTGCCCAAGAGCGTCGTCATCATGGGCGGTACGCTCCACGGCTGCGAACTGGCCGAGTTCCTGGTCAAGCGGGGCCGTCAGGTGGTCATCGCCCATGATGGCCCGGCCTCGGAACTGGGCGACGGGATGACCAAGGACGATCTCGAGAACCTCTGGCCGTGGTTCAAATTGAAGCGGGTGCCCATCTGGTCGGAGGCTGAGTATCGTGAGATCGTCGACAAGGGGCTGAAGATACAAGTGCCCGACAAGCGCGTCTTCGTCCTCGAGGGCAAGAGCGTCATGACCACCCAGGACTGGGGCCCCAACACACCCCTGATCGAACAACTGGGCGGCTTGGCTGGCGAGACTCACGTGATCGGGAGCTGCAGGGAGCCCGGCTGGATAGTGGATGCCATCCGCGAGGGTGCTCTCGTCGGCTATTCCATCTGAGCGGGCGGAGAAAGGGCCGCCTCCCTAAGCAATCTCACGATCTGCTCAGGCGTGTGCCTCTTTCCCTTGGGCATCGACGTTCGTCCTTTCTGGCCTTCTTCGGCCATCTAAGGACTCTCAGTCTAGCTGGTACAGCTCAGGGGGAGCAGGCCAAGCTCACTGGTCTTCGTGTCCTGGGGCGACGTGGTGGGGATGACTTCGACGATAGCGACCTTCGCTCCAGGCTGGCTTGGGAAGGGCACCACGGCAGCTACGCCCGGCTCGCTTTGCAGTGTCTCAGTCAACTGGGCAAGAGCCGCTGTGTCGGCCGGTGAGCCCACTTGGACCACCGGCAACAACGGCCCATTGAAACCGGGACCGAAGCCCTCCGTGAGCAGGTCGTAGGGAAGGAAAGACTGAGCGTCGCTTCGCCGCTCGGGCTGGGCTGACAACCTGGCCCACACGGCTCGAGGTTAGTAGAGGTCCTCCCGTTAGCCCGGTCACTCCCGGCTTATCTCTAACAACGCGAGAAGCCGGTCGGGAGGATCGTTCCTACTGACGAACCCGTCGCAGCCGGCCCGCAGCGACTCGAGGCGCGACTCCGATCTGCCGCTCATGGCGATGACCCGGCAAGCCCCGCACCTTCGCCTGAGCTGCTCGACCAACACTGTGGGACGAGCTTGCGCGGGCGGGCCGTTGTGGCAGCGCGCGCCTCCCTCCGGAAGCTCCCAGTCGAGAAGGATCACGTCCACGGGGCCCTGTCCCAGCACGGAAAGGAGCTGTCTCCCATCGGCCGCTTCGACGATGTCACGCTCACCAAGCTCCTCGAGGAGCAGGCGAAGGGCCGCCCTTATCTCCACGTTGTCGTCTGCAAGAAGTATCCGCATGCCTACACTGTGCCTCGGACCGGTCAACCGGACCAGCGGCAAGTGGACGGTTGTGCACCTAGCCGGCTGGCTAGTCGCGCGACTCTTGGGCTGTGTCCCCGGGCGACCACGTGGCTGACACGGTGGTCCCCTGGCCAGGAGCGGACGTAATAGTCAAGCTCGCCCCGATCGCCTCGGCCCGCTCCCTCATGATGCCCAGGCCAAGCCGTCTGGTCCCTGCCTCGGCGGGATCGAAAGCCGTCCCGTCGTCTTGTATCACCAGACGGAGCCCTCCCCTGGGCTCGTCCAGCGGCGACAAGGACACCGTCGCCGTGGCGGCCCCCGAGTGCTTGGTCACGTTGTTCAGAGCCTCTTGAGCTATTCGGTAGAGGGCCACGCGGACCTCGGTGGGCAACGCGTCGGTGTCCTCCGTCCTCACCTCAACCGGGATGCGGGCCCGGCCGGTCACCGCCTCGCCCAACTGCTTGAGCAAGTCGCTCAAGTTCACCTCGGCCAGCGCCGCCGGGCGTAGTTCCAATAGAAGGGTGCGCATCTCGGCCAACGCTCCTCGGGTCAGCTGGCGCAGCTCGTCCAGCCGTTGCGCCCCCTGGACCGGATCTCTCGCGTAGATCCGGGGCAGGACCTCGGCGATCAGGCTTACGGAGAAGAGGGTCTGACTGACGGCGTCATGTAGGTCCCGGGCCAAGCGGTTCCTCTCCGCAGCAGCCGCGGACTCCTCCGCGTGCTCATACAGGCGGGCATTATCGACAGCCATTCCGATCTGATTACCGAGGGCGGCGAGCGAGGACAGTTGCTCGGGAGAAGAATCCGGTTCCCGGCGGGTGAGGAGCATCAGGGCTCCAAAGACCGTCCCCTTCGCGTTCACCGGGATCTGGATCATAGAGCGCCAGCCGGCCGGCTCCAACAGACCGCGGAGTTTCTCGGAAATGGAGCCCATCGGGAGGGGCGCCGGCTGCCCCTCGAGCGCTGTCAGCCGCTGCTCTAGGTACTCAGGGGGGAGGGTGCGGATGCTGGCGAGCACGTCGGCGGGCAGGTTTCGCGACGCGATCAGACGGACCTCGCCTCCCTGTCCCTCTCTCTCGGGGAGCATGAAGGCCACTCCCGCCTCGAAGCCCAGGTCGGCCATTATCTCGCCGAGTGCATCGTCGAGGATCCGTTCCAGGTCGAGGGACTGGCTGACGACCGCGGCGACAGCGTTGAGCGTGGCGAGTTCCTGGGTTCGGGCGGCCACCCGCTTGTCCAGCTCGGCGTACGAGTCGCGAAGTTGCAGGGACATGATGTTGAACTGCTCCGCGAGCTCCTGCAGCTCATCATGCGTGGTGATGCTCACTGAATGCTCGAAGTCGCCTGCCGCCACCCTTCGGGCAGCTCCGGTGAGCGCCTGCACCGGGCGCGTCACCCGGCGGACGCCGAACCACACCACCAGCGATGGGATCAACAGCCCGAGAACAAGTAGCACAAGGAGAAAGGTGCGGTATCCCTGGAAAGGGCGAACGAGGGTGGACCAATCTTCTATCACGATGAGGCCCCAGTTTGTCCCGGGGACGGGGGCATAGGCGGCGACGACGTCCCTCTGGTTGAGATCGCGAGTGCGCTGAGCGCCCGTCTGGCCGGATACCACGTCCTGGACGATCTTCTGTGACATCAAGTCCATGCCTACTAGAGCCGCATCTGGGTGTTGGATCACCCGGCCGTTCCCATCGACGACGTATACGTCTCCACTCACGCCCACACGGAGTTTGGCGATATCACCGTAGAGCGCGCTCACCGAGGTCGCTCCCACGCGGAACATGCCCGCCAGGACGCCGTTGAGCTCTCCCTCGGGTCCGGTGATAGGCACAGCGACAGTCACCACGAGCGCGCCCTCCACTCCGTCGAGGCCGATGTCCGAGTAAACCGGTCGCGACGAGCGCAAGAGCTGGGCGAAGTACGGATGGGACGACCAGTCTTGGCCAACATCACTGGGCCTGGCCGGCCAAGCGGCGGCGAATGTACCGTGGGGATCGAGGATGATCGTCCCGGCATCGAAGATAGAGAGCTTGTTCGAGGCCGCGGCCAGCGCCTTCTCCTGTTGGGCCGGTTGATTCCCCGCGATATCCGCTTGCCGGGTCAGGCTCCCAAGATCCAGGGCGAACTGGTTGATCTCGGCGGCCAGGTTCGCGGCCGACAAGCGAGCGAGTTCCTGATTGCGCTGTATGGCCTGCTGCTCTGTCACGCGGCCATACGCGTACACCGCGACCAGCGCCACGGCAAAGAGGATTACCGCGGTCGGCACAAAAGACCAGGCGAGAATCCTTCTTCGCAAAGGGCTACGCGTGAAAAGAGCTTTCATGCGGCGACCTGAACCGGCGCCTTAGTCTTACAACTCGTTTCAGAATGAAGCCGCGGCCGCCTAGTGCGCCCTGGGCGGCACGATAGTGCGTCCTCGGTCCCGCAAATAGCGCCGCTATTCGCGCTCCCTGCGTCCTTCTCTGGCGCGTGCCCAGCGCGTCCCTGGCGGCGGAGCTTCATTCTGAAAGGAGTTCTTAGTGCCCTGCGTTCGTCTGAGCCGCTTCGATCTGCCGGCTCACGTCGTGCAAGATATCGACCGGAGCTTGACCGAGGGTGAAGATCTTTGTAAAGGCGTCGCGGAGCAGGCGAGTGGCTTCGTCCATGTCGCTGGGGAAGACCTCCTGGACCACCGAGTAGTTTTCGCGGTGCGCGGCGGCGAACACGTCGAGATCGATGTCCCCGGCCTTCTCCGGGTATTGCTCCTTCACGAATCGCTGCCAGTCTGCCACAAGCGACAGCCGGGCTGGCTGCAGCAGGTTCGCCTCCGCCATGGCCAGCCCGTACTCCTTGCTCACGAGGAACTTGACCAACTCCCAGGCCTCTTGCGGATGCCGCGTCCCGGAGTAGATTCCGAAGCCGTCGGTCGTGCTCAGCGTCACCCGCTGCGCCGGCCCCGCCGGGATGGGCGCCACGCCGATACGGAAGTCCGCGTTTTCCAGGATGTTCTTGAGCCCCCAGGAGCCATCTTCGACCATCGCCAGCTTGCCCCCATAGAAAGCCGCCTGGGTCCCCACGTTGTTCACGTCCGTGAACGTAGCCATCACCTTGTCGTCCCACATGCGGGCCCGTACCCATTCGAGAGCCGCGAGCGCCTCGAGGCTATCGATGTCGCACTTGGTCGAATCGGTGGGATCTACGATATGGCCCCCCCAGGCATTGATATGCACCTGCAGCCGGTCCCACCCGATGTCGATCATGCTGCCCCAGATGTCGGTCTTGCCGTCGCCGCTGGTATCGCGAGTCAA
Source organism: uncultured Actinomycetes bacterium (assembly GCA_963806155.1). Classification (GTDB taxonomy): domain Bacteria; phylum Actinomycetota; class Thermoleophilia; order RBG-16-64-13; family RBG-16-64-13; genus CAVPLM01. The sequence goes on along the minus strand of CAWDXC010000009.1, from coordinate 462,173 downwards.
CTTCTTCATGGCTGCGAGGTAGTCGTCGTGGGTCCAGGAGGCGTCAGGATAGGCGACCCCATACGTGTCGAAGATGTCCTTGTTGTAGTAGAGGACGAGGGTGCCCTGGTACTTCGGCACGCCGAACTGCCGCCCACTCGCGTCGAAAAAGGCCTGGTACTGAGCCGGATCCCAGTCGGAAACGATGGCTTGGTCCAGGTCAGTTTCCACGTACTTTCGCAGGTCGAGCACGTAGCCTTTCTCATTCCATGCGGGGAAGAACTCACAGCAGCCCTGGAAGACGTCGGCGGCGTTGCCGGCCTGCATGTCGAGGGGCATCTGGTCGGCGAGGTTCTCCGGGTCCGGCGTGTAGAAGACGCTGAGGCTCGGGTGCTCCGTCTGGAAGATCGACAGCTCTTTCTGAGCCATAGGAGGGAACCACTCGGTCCTCCAGTCCTGGTACACGAGTTGCACCCTCTGACTCCGTCGAGGACGACTCGGAAGGGCTGCTACCGCACCCCGCTACGACGAGGCCGGTCGTCACGAATGCGCAGACGAGCAGGGCTGCCCCCGCCAAGACAGGACGGCGCGCGAGCCATCGCACCGTGCGTCTGCGGGACCCGGCCGACCTCACTTGACCAACCGCCCGTGGATGGCCATCGACACGGCCTCGGTGCGGCCGGCGGCCCCGAGCTTCATCAAGACGTTGCTGACGTGGAACTTCACCGTCGACCGGCTCACGAACAGCTTCTTGGCTATCTCGGGATTGCTCAGACCGTCCACCATCAACTGGAGTATCTCGAGCTCGCGCTCGGTGAGGCCCGGGCCGGGGTCGTCGCGATGGGTGGCGGCCCTTATGAGCACTTCGGCCGCCTCCGGCGCGAGGGTCGGGCGACCGGCGTGCGCGGCGCGTATGGCGTTGGCCAACTCGTCCGCCGAGACGTTCTTCAGCAGGTAGCCGATGGCACCCGCTTTGAGCGCCCCCTGTACGAGCTCCTTCTCCTTGTAGCTGGTGAGCGCGATGACCTGCACGTACGGGCAGGCTTCACGGATCAGCCGGGTGGCCTCCGAACCGTCCACTTCGGGCATCACGAGGTCCATCAGCACGACGTCAGGCCGGAGATCAGGGCACTTGCGCACGGCCTCCAGGCCGCCGCTGGCCTCACCCACGAACTCCAGGTCATCGTATGCCGTCAAGAAAGCCGACAACCCGCTCCGAACCACCGCGTGGTCGTCGACGATCATCACCCGTACCGGTCCCTCTTCCATGCCACTCCTCCCCCCGGATCGCCCGATCGCGGCTCTCGCGCCGTGAACGCGGCGACTGTAAGGGTAGCGCGCCGCGCGCGGTTCGTGAACCCCGCGCCGCAAAACCCCTCCATCTGGCCAGGCATAAGACCAGCCAGCCAGACGTCCCAATACTCTCCTCCCGCCTGATTCGGTCAGGCCCGCAACCGACGAACATGGACACAGCACATAACGCAAGACCGGAGGCGGAGCGATGAGGATCTTCAGGAACGTGTTTCGCAGGAAGATGAGGGCTTTCTTGACCATATTCGGCATCACCATCGGGGTGTTCGCCCTGGTCGTGATGGGCAGCATGGCCGAGAAGATCAACCTGATGGTGTCCGGCGGCACCCGCTACTACAGCGACAAGGTGGTCATCACCGACGCCTCCACCCCCACCGGCGGCTACAGCACCACGCCCATCGCCGTGAACCGCATCCAGGAGATCGAGGACGTTCCCGGCGTGGCTCGGGCAAGCGCCAGCATCTACATCCTGCTGGACGAAGAGAGCGGCATGTCCATGAACGGCATCGTCGGCAGCGACATGCGGAACCAGGGCTATGAGACGTTCGAGCTCCGGATGGCCGAAGGCCGCGATCTGACCGCTGCCGACCGCGGCAAAGCGGTCGTGGGTTGCGACATCGCCAAAGCGCTGGACGCGGAAGTGGGAGGGACCATCGACCTGAGGGGCAAGCCCTTCGAGGTGGTGGGTATCTACGACAAGACCCTCACTGCCCCCGACAACACGGCGGTCATAAGCCTCCACGACGTCCAGCAGCTCCTCTACGTACAACTGCCTGCCATGGTGCAGGCGCAGGTGGACCCGGACGAACTGGCCACCTCGATCACGGCCTATCCGGATCCGGGTGTCGATCCCGACCAGCTCGCCTCGACGATCGAAGGCACAGTGTCCAACGTCACCGCTTCCGGTCCCCAGGCCTTCATCGACCAGTTCAAGAGCGCGACCAAGATCTTCAACAGCATCATCTTCGGTGTGGCGCTCATCTCCCTGCTGGTCGGCGGCCTGTCGGTGGTGAATACCATGACCATGTCGGTGCTCGAGCGGACCCGGGAGATCGGCATCCGCAAGGCGATCGGCGCCTCCCACCGGCAGATCGTGGGCCAGTTCCTGACCGAGTCCGCGTTCATCGGCTTCCTCGGCGGAGCCACCGGCCTCCTCCTGGGCTGGATCGCCGCGACCGTGGTGAACGCTCTGATGGAGCAGAGCGGCACCGTTCTCTTCCTGGTGACCCCGCGGCTGGCGATCGGCGCCGTGGCCTTCGCGATCGTCCTCGGTGTGGCCAGCGGCTTCTACCCGTCCTTCCACGCGGCGCGGCTCAAGCCGGTCCTCGCCCTCAGGTGCGAGTGAGGGCGGCAGGATCGTGAGCCAGACCGACTCGAACAACAGCGCAATGACCGCCGACAGCAGCGACACCGACATGACTACCAAGAACATAGAAGGGATGAAGACAATGAAGACCATGGTGAGCGTACGCGGACTCGAGAAGCGTTATCAACTGGGCAAAGACAACTACGTCGACGCTCTGCGCGGCGCCTCGGTAGACGTCGGGGCCGGCGAGATGGTGGCGATCATGGGACCGTCGGGATGCGGGAAATCGACGATGCTCCACATGATGGGATGCCTCGACGAGCCGGATTCCGGCGAGGTGTGGCTGAACGGCCGCCGGGTCGACGACCTGAGCACCCGGGCGACGACCAAGCTGCTTCGCGAGGAGATCGGCTTCATCTTCCAGGGCTTCAACCTGGTGTCCTCCATGACGGCTCTCGACAACGTCGCCCTTGCCTCGCAGTACGCGGGCAAGTCGCGGCGCGAAGCGCAGAAGCTGGCGCGCGAAGCCCTCGAGGCCGTCGGCCTGGCCGATCGGGCCGGCCACCGGCCGTCCGAGCTCTCGGGGGGCCAGCAGCAACGGGTGGCGATCGCCCGGGCGCTGGTAAACCGGCCGGCGGTCATCATGGGCGACGAGCCCACAGGCAACCTGGACAGCACCAGCTCGACCGAAGTCATCGACATGATGCGCGAGATCAACCTGCTCACGGGCACCACGTTCATCCTCGTTACTCACGACCCCGACGTGGCCGCGGCCTGCGACCGGGTGATCCACATGCGCGACGGCGTCGTCACCGACGAGACCGCCTGCTGCATGGCGCTCGCCCGCGCGCCCGAGGGCGTGGGCCGTGAGCTCGCGGAAGTGGCCTGACATGAACAGCTTCGACCATTCCGTACGAGGGTTCTGCCGGGACCTGGCGCGCATCAGCAGCCGGGACCCCGGGCTGGCCTTCCATTTCGCCCGCACCGCCCTTCGCCAGCGCGAAGCGGCCGGCCGGCGGCGCCGGGCCGCCAAGCAGGGGGTTCAGGTTCCTCCCCTCATGATCCTGAGCGTCACTCGGCGGTGCAACCTCCGCTGCGCGGGGTGCTTCGTCCACGCCCAGGGCCGGCCTGCGGGCGACGAGTTGAGCGCGGCCGAACTCCGCACGATACTAGGCGACGCCCGGGATCTGGGGGTGTCGATGGTCGCCCTGGCCGGAGGCGAGCCTCTCACCCGTCCGGAGATCCTGGACATCGCCGCCGAGCTCCCCGAGTTAGTCTTCCCTCTGGTGACGAACGGGTCGCTGCTCGATGACTCTCTGCTCTCCAAGCTCGAGAAGCTCCGCAACGTTATCCCCGTGATCAGCCTCGAGGGTCTTGAATCCGAGACCGACGGGCGCCGGGGCGGCGGGGTCTATCAGAGGGCGCTCGAGGCCATGGACCGGATGCGGGAGCGCCGCATCTTCTTCGGGATGTCGATCATGATCACCCGGCGCAACTTCGGCCTGGTCACCAGCCGCCGCTTTGTCCGCGATCTGGTCGACCGCGGCTCCCGGCTCTTCTTCTACGTCGACTACGTTCCGATCAAAGCCGGGACGGAGCATCTCATCCCCAGCCAGACACAGCGGGGGATGGAGCCGTTCACCATGATGCTCCTTCGGAGCGAGTTCCGAGCGTTGTTCGTGGCCTCGGCCGCGAGCGAGGCGGCGTTCGGGGGCTGCATGGCAGCGGGCGAGGGTTTCGTGCACGTGAGCGCCGAAGGGGATCTCGAACCATGTCCGTTCTCTCCCTTCTCCGACACCAACCTCCGCGAGGTGCCGCTCCGGGTGGCGCTGCGATCGCGGCTCCTGAGGAACATCCGCGAGAGCGGCGAGCACCTGAGCGAAGCCGCGGGAGGTTGCGCGTTGTGGGCCAAGCGCGACTGGGTGCAGTCGATTATGACGGCGCCGGACGGCGCCGGCGCACCGGGCCGGTACGCTGCAGCCGGCGGCGCAGCCGCCCCAGGTCGAGAAGCCGAGCCTGCTTCCGAGCCGGCTCCCACCGAGATCCGGCGGGCGGCATAGGCGCCGCACTGGGCCGGTGCGCGGCAGACCGATCGGCGGCGCTCCCCGCACAGAGTGACCAGGCCGGAGCATGGGCCGCTCTCCCCGGGGCTAGGATAGGGGTGGAGCAGCAAACTCGGCAGCAGCTATGGGGCTCAGACGGACGCAAGCGCACCGAACGTCATGCCGTTCCTCGAAGAGTATCGACCGCCGCCCGGGTAGCTCAGGGCGTCTTCTGCGCCACCACCAAGTACTCTGAGGTGCTGTGGACCAATTCCTCGATCTCGATAGTGACCAAATCGGCGGCATCCATGGACTCCCGCAGCTCCCCGACCGTGCAGCGCCACACGTAGGGGATCATTCCCAGCCTACCGGCCAACCGCACCAGAAGCATCACGCTTCTGACCGGCCATGTCCCCGTCTCCCCCGAGCAGGGCGTCACCGATATGAGCAACCCTCCCGGTTTCAGCAGTTCGCCTATCCTTAGCAGAGCCTTCGGTGCGTCTTCCAGCAAGTGGAATATGTTGAAGGCCAGGACTACTTCGAATGACTCACGCTCGAGGCTTCCGTCGAATATCGTGGCTTTGGCGAAGGACACATTGGCGACCTTGCACGCATGTGCCGCTTCTCTCGCGGCAGCGATCATCTTGGACGAGATATCGATACCGTGGATCGCCTTGACGGCAGCGGCAAGCTTCAGGTCTACGCTGCCCTTCGCGCACCCGTAGTCCAGGACGGTGTCCGTGGCTTTGAGGTATGGCCTGGTCTTGGCCAGGACCTTGGTGTCGGTCTGGTCGGACTCCTCGGTCGGTTTGTCCCAGGTGCGGGCGAGTCTATCCCAGAACTTCTCCGCCTTGCTCCTTTTTGGCTCCGCTTCGGCCGCTGAAGTCATGGTTGCTCCGTCTAGGCGTCGTCGTGATCTATCGTGATGACGACCTTCCCGCGCACGTGCCCCTGGGCTGCGTATCCCATAGCCGCAGGGGCCTCGCTGAGCGGGTAGGTCCGGTCGATGACCGGGGTGATCTTCCCAGATTCGAGCAGTCCCTTGAGAAAGACCAGGTCCTCGTTAGTCGGCGCCCCCGAGAACATCTTCCCGACCTGACGGCCGCGCGCCGATAGCAGGGACGCTCTGAGGAGGTAGCCCATGCCGGCATGGCCGGTGTTGGGTAAGACGATCCCCTGGGGCGCGAGAACACGCCGGTAGGCTGAGAACGAGTGGGTGCCTATGTTGTCGAGGATGAGATCGTAGCGCAGCCCGCTTCGCGTGAAGTCCTCTTTGGTGTAGTCGAAGACATGGTCTGCACCGATCGACCGGACCATCTCCACGTTCCTTGTGCTACAGACGCCGGTCACTTCCGCCCCGAGAGCCTTGGCGATCTGCACGGCGAACGTGCCCACACCTCCCGACGCGTTGTTGATCAAAACCTTCTGCCCGGGCCGCAGCTTCCCCGCATCGCGGAGACCGTGAAGGGCGGTGACGGCGGCCACGGGAACGGCCGCCGCCTGCTCGAACGTGAGATTGGCCGGCTTGGGCGCCAGCCGGCCTGCCGGGACGCAGGCATACTCGGCGAAGGAGCCGTCACAGGCGGTCTCGCATGCCCCGAATACCTCTTCACCTGGTCTGAATCGAGTCTCGTTCTTGCCGACCTCCTCGACGAGCCCGGCCAGATCCCATCCCGGAACCTTGCACCTCGGCCTGCGCAGCCCCAGCATCACGCGCACTGGGAACGGCTTGCCTCTCATCATGAAATAGTCACCTGCGTTGACGGCAGCTGCGCACACGCGCACGAGCACGTCGTCGTCGCCCGCCACCGGCTTGTCGACGTCCTTGAGCTTCAGCACTGTGGGCGAGCCGTACGCGGTCTGGACGATAGCCTTCATGGGTCCTCCTCTCCTCCACGTTGGAGACGACGACTTCTCGCCGTCGGGATACTGGAGCACCTCGTCTCACGGGACCGCCGAGAGATCGAGACCTACGGCGCGATCGAACGCACAGCCGACGGATTGAACCCTTTGACTATCAGCCACACGGCCAAGACCATCTCCTGGACACCTATCGGGATGTTGAGCACGGTATTGACCGTCGAGAAGCCGAACTCCTGGGTGAAGCCGGCGTACACGGTCGCCACCAACGACAACGCGGCGGCCGCCGAGCCCCCAGCCCGACAGCCATCGGGGGACGAGCCTTGATTTGAACAGCAGGTAGTAGTACATGAGAGCACCTAGGAGAAACGGGAGTAACCCGATGAATCCGTGCACCCAATCGCGTACCGCGAGCAACATGTCTCCCGAGGCCAGCCAAGAGGACGAATCGGGAGATCCGGCCGCCACGTAGTCCTGGCTCAATGTCAGCAGCGCCAGTAGGCTGAGAGTGCCGACAAGAACGAACACGCCCTCGACGACCCTGCCGGCGACCGATCCAAGTGCCAGGCTCTGTTGCGCTTTCTCAAGACGGGATACAGCCCGATCGCTATGCCCGCGCCGGTAGCGGCCCAAACGAACTCGATGAGCGCTGTCAATATCACCCGGTTGTCGTTCGCCGCCAGCCTGGCCAGATCGACCGGGGCGTCCAGCATCGAGCCCAGCGGCACTATGCTCAGTATGCTTGCGGCCGAGCAGGCGATAAGCAGGACTCCCACGGCTATCGCGGTTCCTCTGTACGGGGACTTCATCGTTTCTCTCCTTCGCTCTGATCGCTCAAGGACTTTCATGACGACGATAGGAGCTTCGACAGCCTATACGCCTTCCAGCCTGAGACCGCACAAAAGACGATGAGTCCGGCCATGGCGACCGCCGCCAGCGGGGAATCAGGGTTCCACAGATCAACCGATGACGCCACGACCCCGGCCACACCAAGTACCACGCTGATCCAGCCGATCCCCTTGCCGAACCTCGGATTCTTGATCATTGCCGCTCCGAGGCAGATCACCCCGATCGTTGCGAGGATGAGTCCTGCAGTTAACAAAGCGTCGAATATCGCGTAGGACGCCTTCCACAGTTCCAGCGCAGTCTGGTCGGCGATGGTTGTCCCCGGCGCATTCAAGAGATCGGAGACCGCAAGCGTAGCGATATGCGGGAGCGCTCCAGCTGCAAGGATGACGAGTCCGACAATGCCTAGAACGCTTCCGAACAATGCAGGCGCGAGACGCTCTCGTCGAAGGGCACGATACAGTGCCAGGAAGAGAGGGATCCACAGGATCATGACCGCAAGGTAGAGACCGTCTTCGAACGTGCGGGCGACCCGAATTCCCGGAAAGCCCATCGGCTCATTTGGATCTGATCCCACAAAGACGGCCACGATCACAAAGACGATGACAAAGACGAGGCTTCCGACCATGCCGGCAAGACCGCCCCACCTCAGGACGCTTCTTTCCTGTTCGACTTGCTGCGTCTGGGCGTTCATGGCTGCAGCGTAAACGGCGGGTACTGGTCGGTCACAAGCAGGAAGGCGTATGCCTCGACCCGCAGCGACCAGCGCTGCACGCCGACCACGTAGTCGAAGAGACTCTTGGGGTACTTGCCGGTGAAGAGGATGGCGAACCAGGCGATGATGATGCAGACCACGGCTCCTATCCACAGGAAGAAGAGCACGATGTAGTGAGGGATGGCCAGGAACCATTTGACCAGCGGAAGCCCGCGACTGAGCTGCTGGGCGTCGGGATAGGGGAAATCGAGATGGACCGCCTGCTCCTCGTCGGTAGAGGGGTAGTCATCCCGGAGTAGCGCGGCGTAGACCCAGACGCGTGCCAGGAACCGCGTGAGCTGGAGGTTCCAGTCGAACCACCAACGCGGGTACTTCTTGCGGAACAGGATCATGAGCAGAAGGGGCAGGAACAGTATGCCCATCGACGCCCACGACCAGGAGTAGTCGGTTCCCTCGATGCTGATGCTTCCCGAAGTGAGGAGGGTTGCGATGGCGAGGATCGGGATGATCCAGAGGAAGCGGAAGAAGGTCGTGAGCCTACTGAGAGGCTTGTCCGGGTAGTCGACCCGGAAGGTCAAGGGATACTTGGTCGCGGTTGGATAAGGCAGCATCGGTGTCTCCATGCGTCCTCCTGTTCGGGTGCGGGCGGGTCGCCCTTTCTCTTAGTCTGCCCTTCCAGCGTACCGAGCGACAGGAGCAAGAGAACCGGGCGGATGCAGGGAATGATGGCCCGCTACATGGCGAGTCTTTCGCTGGCCGATCGGGGGGGCCCCGCAGTCACATCGCGCCTACGCCGAGTACACGTGCCTTCCCGAAACCGGCGTGATTGCCACAAAGCCAACCAACATGACCTACGAGGAAGCCGCCGCCGTCCCGATCGGAGCCCGCACGGTCCTCCATTTTCTAAGAAGAGCAAGTATCAAAAGCGGCCAAAAAGTCCTCGTCTACGGGGCCTCGGGCAGCGTCGGTACCTTCGCCGTTCAGCTCGCCAAATACTACGGAGCGGAAGTCACCGGCGTATGTGGCGGCTCGAATCTCGAACTGGCGAGATCCCCTGGTGCCGATGCCGCTATCGACTACACAGAAGAAGACTTCGCCGACAAGGGCGAAACCTACGACGTCGTTTTCGTGGCGGTAGACAAGGGCTCCTTCCCCGACTGCATGAAGGCGCTAAGAAGGAAAGACACTTACCTGAACGCCACCACGCCGGTTCGCACCCTTCGCATGCGATGGGCAGCCCCGACCAGCGGCAAAAAGATTATCACCGGAGAACACCCAAGCGAGGAAGCCGAAGTACTGCGTTCGGCTATAGACCGGCGCTACCCGCTTGAACAAATCGTCGAAGCTCACCACTACGCAGACCAGGGACACAAGAAGGGAAGCGTAGTCATAACGATTGAATGAAAGATGAACGGCGAAGCCGCCGGTCTGCGAGCTGGTGCGTTCGATCATGAGCGAGGTCCAGGGGACGGAAGGTCTGGGAGGGAGAGGCCACGATCGACTTCTATCCCCCTCCCGACAACGAGCTCGACGCCTTCCGCCTGGTCGCTGTGCGGCGCGGCTACCGATACGGGGACCCACGTCGCCGCTCCCGGCCTGCCGCCCCTGTCCTACTGGCCAGGGAAAACCCCGTCCTTCGGCGTAGCCCCGATTCCCGACTGGTGCCCGGTCCGCGCGAGCTCTGCGCACCCTACCCTTATGACATGCAGAAGGCCGGTGACGCGATCCGGCCGCGCCGAGGGAACGACTGCTAGGACTAAGAGAGTGGGGTGCCTGATGAAGAAGTTCGGTCTTGAGTCCATCGCCCGGGCGTGCGCCCGCCATCCCTGGAGGACGTTGAGCGCTTGGGCCGTGTTGCTCGTCTGCGCGGCGGCGGTGACCGTCCTTTACCTGGGCGGCGCCCTCAGCAACCAGCAACACTTCACCAACGACCCCGAGTCCTCGCGGGCTACCGCCCTCATCAATGACAAGTTCCCCGGCAACGACCAGTCGCGAGAGCTGGTCATCGTCCGGTCGCCCGGGTTCAGCGTCGACGAGCCCCAGTTCCGCGAGCAAGTGCAGGCTGCGAGCGCCCGGGTGATGGCCCTCGGTCCTGCTGTGGTGCTGGCGGGGATCGACTACACCACGGATCCCTCACCGGTGCTCGTCTCCGCCGATCGGCACGCCGCCCTCCTGGTCTTCACCATGGCCCAGTCGGCCGGCGCCGCGACGGACGACGCCGAAGCGCTCGAAACCGCCGCCCGCGACACGGCGTCCTCGGACTTCGAGGTGCTCGTCACCGGCGAGGCGAGCATCAACAACGACTTCGGCGCCACCGCCGAGAGCGACCTCCGCAAAGGCGAGATGTTCGGCGTGGGAATAGCCCTCGTCATCCTGGTCCTGGTCTTCGGGGCCATCGTCACCGCTGCCATCCCTCTGATCATGGCACTCGCCTCAATCCTCCTCGCCATGGGTATCACCGCCCTGGTCGGCCAGGTGACCGATCTATCGTTCTTTATCACCAATATGATCACCATGATCGGCCTCGCGATGGGGATCGACTACTCGCTGTTCGTGGTCTCCCGGTACAGGGAGGAGAGGGCCGCCGGACGGGATAAGGTCGATGCGATCGCCCGGTCGGGCTCCACGGCCACCCGCTCGGTGCTGTTCAGCGCCCTGGCCGTTATCCTGGCCCTGGGCGGCCTGTTCCTGGTGCCGTCGACCCTCTTCCAAAGCATGGCCCTGGGCGCCATCGTCGCCGTCTTCACCGCCCTGCTGGCTGCGCTCACCCTGCTCCCGGCTCTTCTGGGCGCAATGGGCGACCGGGTGAACGCTCTCCGGGTGCCCTTCCTGCACAAGAACGGGGCCACCGGCCGTCCGGGCGGCTTCTGGGACCGCCTGAGCGGCGGCGTCATGCGCCGACCCGCGATGAGCCTCATCGTGGCGGGCGGGATGCTCGCATTGATGGCCTCCCTGTACTTCTCCATCGATCTGGGCTCGGCCGGGGTCGAGACCTTGCCCGCCTCCATGGCGTCCCGCCAGGGCTTCGAAGTCCTGCAAGACGGATTCCCCGGCGCCTCGATCCAGCCGGTCGAAGTGACCATCGCCGGCGGCCCCGCGTCTCCGGCCGTCACCCAGGGCGTCGATAACCTCCGCACCACGCTGGCGGGCGACCCGGCATTCGTGGGTCCCGGCGCGACGCGGACGAGCCCCGACGGCCAACTCACCGTGCTCTCCCTGGTCGTTACGGGCGAGCCGAACGGTGGGGCGGCGCAGGCGGCCGTCAGGACCCTGCGCTCCGAGTACCTGCCCGCGGCCTTCACCGGCACCGGGCTGGTCGCTGGGACCGACGTCCTAACCACCGGCCAGACCTCGTTCGTCATCGACTACCTCGACACCATCAACGGAGCCACTGGCTGGGTCTTCCTGTTCATCCTCGGCCTGTCGTTCGTGCTCCTGCTGGTCGTGTTCCGCTCGATCGTGGTGCCGCTCAAAGCCATCCTCATGAACCTGCTCTCCGTGGGGGCCGCCTACGGCCTCATGGTGGCGGTGTTCCAGAAAGGATGGGGAGCGGACCTTCTTGGACTACAAAGAGTGGATTTCGTCGAAGCCTGGGTGCCCCTCTTTCTGTTCGCGGTGCTGTTCGGCACCTCCATGGACTACCACGTGTTCCTGCTCAGCCGGATCCGCGAGCGCTTCGACCAGACCGGCGACAACCGGGAGGCGGTGGCGTTCGGCCTGCGGCGGACGAGCGGGATCATCACCGGGGCGGCCCTCATCATGGTGGCGGTATTCGGCGGGTTCGCGGCCGGCGACCTGGTGATGTTCCAGCAACTGGGCTTCGGACTGGCGGTGGCCGTGTTCCTCGATGCCACCGTCGTCCGCTGCGTGCTGGTGCCGGCTGCCATGCGCCTGCTTGGGACCGCCAACTGGTGGTTCCCGCGGTGGTTGAGCTGGCTGCCCGACCTGCGGGTGGAGGCGGGCGAGCCGGCAAGCCGGGGCACGTCGACCGGTGCCGGCCAAGGCGCGGACGTGGGTGAGGGAGCGGGCGCGGCCAGACCCGCCGCCCCCCGGCCGGCAGCCGCCCCGGCGCTGATCGCAGCGACCGAGACCGAGTAGGCGACCGGCTACATAGCAACAAGCGTGACGGGCCTCCTCGAAAGAGGGGGCCCGTATTTCGTGAGCTGGGGAGGGCGGTCGAGGAGACTGATCATGAAGTCACCATCGAGGATGTTCTCGAATTCCTGGATGAGGCGGCTTCCGATGACACTCTCAAGGGAGTGGGACTGAGCAGGGAACGGCGCAACGTGGTTCGCGACACGCGGCTTCAGGCACAGCCTCATTTGAATGAAGGGAATGTCGCTGCAGCTAGAGCTCAACTGAGGGCGGTCCATCTGCATCAAACTCTGTCCAGTGGTTAGGCCGGTGTGATCCTAACTATTGAGTATAACTCACAATGTGTTATACTCCAGAAAAGAGCGAGAGTCTGACACATGGAATACTCAGAGGAAGAGACCCTTATCAAGCTCGCCGAGCTCCTCACCCGAGCGTCTTGGCGTCTGCGCAAACACGAGCGGAAGGAGCTCGTGCCCTTCGGGCTCACCTTCGCCCAGGCGCGAGCACTGCGCGCGCTGGTGGACGGTGGGCCGATGCGGATAGGCGATCTGGCCGGCCTTCTCGAGATCGTCCCTCGCTCGGCCACCACCCGGGTGGACGACCTTGAAGCCGCAGGGCTCGTGACCCGGCGCATGGACCCCGACGATCGCCGCTCCGTCATCGTGGTGGCGACGAAGGAGGGAAGAGATCTGGTCGCCCGGCTCGCGGCAGACCGAAGGGTAGGTGCAGAGACGCTGTTCGCCCCGCTCTCGACCGAGGAAAGATCTGAGTCTCCTCGGACTGCTCGATTCCATCACCAAGGAAGCCTGATGCATACCACGGGCGGGCAGGTCGTACGCTCCATGCGCCGGGGAGAGGATATCCGCGGCCAGAAGGTGGCTCCGGGGACGGTCCGTCGGATCCTTCACTTCGCCGCCCCCTACAGGCGGCTGCTCCTTGTCTTCTTTGGGCTGGTGGTGCTGAGCGCCCTGATCGGTGCGGTGAACCCCCTTCTCTACCGGGAGATCATCAACGAAGGGATAATCGGGCAGGAGACCGGCCTGGTAGTCGTGCTCGCCCTGGTGGTGGCCGGCCTGGCGATCCTGGACGCTGCCCTCTCGCTCGGAGAGCGCTACGTTTCCGCCCGGGTAGGAGAGGGCCTCGTCTTCGACCTGCGCACCAAGGTCTTCTCCCATGTGCAGCGCATGCCTGTCGCCTTCTTCACCCGCGCGCAGACGGGAAGCTCTGGTCAGTCGCCTGAACAACGACGTTCTCGGGGCGCAGCAGGCGTTCACCGACGTTCTCTCCACTGTGGTGGGCAACCTCATCACGCGTGACCCTGGTGCTGGCGGCCATGTTCGTCTTGTCGTGGAAGCTCACCCTGGTCGCGCTGGTGCTTCTTCCCTTGTTCGCCCTACCTGCGCGTTGGCTCGGCCGACGTCTCCAGAGCATCATGCGCGAGAAGTACGACCTGAGCGCCGACATGAACACGATCATGGTGGAGCGTTTCAACGTGTCCGGCGCGCTGCTCGTCAAGCTTTTCGGCAGTCCGGCCGACGAGGACACGGCCTTTCATACCAGAGCCGGTCGGGTGCGCGACATCGGGGTGACTCAAGCCATGTACGCCCGGGTGTTCTTCACCTCCCTGCTCCTCACCGCTTCCTTGGCCACAGCTCTCGTCTACGGCTGGGGAGGGGTGCTCACCGTCCAGGGAGCGCTCGACGTGGGAACACTGGTCGCACTTGCCGCCTATCTCGGCCGCCTGTACGGACCGCTCACCGCCCTCTCCAACATCCACGTGAACATCATGACCACCCTGGTGTCGTTCGAACGGGTCTTCGAGGTACTGGACCTCAAACCCACGGTCGCCGAAAGACCCTCCGCGGTGGCCATCCCGCGCGGTCCCGCCTCCCTGGAGTTCCGGCACGTGTACTTCAGCTATCCAGCGGCAGAGGAGGTCTCCCTGGCCTCGCTGGAGGCGGTGGCCCTGCCCGCTCCGGGTACTCGGAAGGAAGTCCTCTTTGACATCTCGTTCAAAGCGGAGCCGGGGCAACTGGTCGCGCTCGTCGGTCCGTCGGGAGCCGGCAAGACGACCGTCAGCCAACTCGTGCCTCGCCTCTACGACGTCTCAAAGGGGTCGGTGGAGGTATCTGGAGTGGACGTGCGCGACGCGACCTTCGAGTCGCTGCACGCCGTGGTCGGCGTCGTGACCCAAGACGCTCACCTCTTCCACGACAGCATCCGCGCCAACCTCCTCTACGCCAAGCCGGACGCGACCGAGGCGGAGTTGACGGAGGCGCTGGCCGCCGCCCAGATCCTGTCGTTCGTCGACACTCTGCCCGATGGTCTGGACACCGTCGTGGGAGACCGCGGCTACCGGCTCTCCGGCGGAGAGAAGCAGCGTATCGCCATCGCCCGACTGCTGCTCAAGGCGCCCGACGTCGTCGTCCTGGACGAAGCCACCGCTCATCTCGACTCGGAATCCGAGGCCGCTCTGCAGACGGGCCCTCAAGGCCGCCCTCGCCGGGCGCACCTCCCTGGTCATCGCCCACCGGCTCTCGACGGTCAGGGACGCGGACCAGATACTGGTGATCGACGAGCGGCCGCATAGTGGAGCGCGGTCGGCATCAGGAGTTGGTCGAAGCAGGCGGTCTGTATGCTGAACTGTATGAGACGCAGTTCCGCCCGAAGTCGATCCAAGGATTCTGAGCCCGTCCTGACCGTGAACGCGGCAGCGTAGGCCATGATGCGAGAGAGGTAGAAGGAATGAATGGATTCGATCCAAAGATTGGGGAAGACCGGCTGGCAGGCTTCGAGAAAGGCAGTCCATCTGCATGGTATGCAAACAGCGCGGCCGTGCTCGTGCTGGCGACGATAGCGCTCGTCGTGGGGATCGTGGGGTTCGTGGTGGCGGTCTTCGCTCGCATAGGCTTGGCTGCCATTCGCTACAGTGAGAAGGGGAAGTAGGCCAAGCTGCACGGAGCGACGACGATCACCACCCCGCCTGACAGTGTGGGTTACTGGGACGGCAAAAGCAAGGGCCACAGCGAGCGAGGTCGACGAAAGGAGCTTCGGACGTGGTTACTATCGGGACACTGGGCGTGATCCTCTCGGCCATCGATCTGCTGAGAGAGGTGCTGGAGAAAGCAGGGGTCGACCCATCGAAGGCCGCGCAGATCGTCGGTGAGTTCGTATCCAAAGTCAAGGTGAGGGCAGGTCGGGCGGAAGCCGGGGAGCAAGAGGGGGATGTGTCTTCGCCCGTTCCTCAAGAATCGTGGGAATACACCGTCCTTACGCTGTCCTTCCATAAGCCGTGGAGGGGAACGAAGTCACTTATGCTGAGACTAAAGGACGGCGATCGAGATACCGGAGGCCGAGTCCATGGATCTGGCGGCGTTCCTGAATCAAGCGGACGAGGCTGGTTGGGATATCCTGTCGACGCTGGGGGGAGAAGAAGCTCCCACGCTTATCCTTAGGCGCCGGAAGCGCCCGGTATAGGGAGGGGGTATCAGCATCACAAAGCTTCCGAAACCAAAGACCCCGACAGGGCGCGTCGTCCAACAGGCGGTCAGGGGCATCATACCGAGGACGGCTGCAGGGAAGATCGCCGTGGCGCTTGGCGCGGAGATCGGCGGCCTGCTCGGGGACAGGGCTCATCGGGCCTTCGCCAGTGCAGGCTCGAGTCTGGGTAGCAGCGAGACTGAAGCCGCGGGGTGGACCGACGACAGCCGGCGGCGCGCACGGAGGGCCGAGCACACCGATCAAGCGCGTCGCGAGCAGCAAGAGGCAGGGCGACGCGCGGAAGAGGCCTATCGGCGCGCGCAGACCGACGCACCGCGGAGGGAAGAAAAGGCTCAGCGTCCGACGGCCGGCCAAGAAGCACGCACGTACCGTCACGGCGGCAAGATCGTCGCCAACTACTACGAAGTCCTGGAGGTCAGTCCAAGGGCCCGACAGTCCGTGATCGAAAAGGCCTACAGGGCGCTCATGAGGGAGGACCATCCGGATCGGGGCGGGGACCCCCGGAAGGCGCAGTTGATCAATGAGGCCTATGAGGTCCTACGCGATCCCGCAGCGCGTCGACGGTACGACGAGCAGAACGGTTTCTGCTAGCCAGGCCGTCCAGGCAACGTCAGTCACCGATCGACGGGGTCCAGTGGTCCCATACCGTCACCAGTCGTAATCCGCTGTCGCCCTCGGAAACGCCCCGGTCTCATAACCCGAAGGTCGCAGGTTCAAATCCTGCCCCCGCTACCTCACAAAGCCCCGTCACAAACGGGGCTTTATTTTTGGTAAGTAAACATCCAGACCCTCTCTTGCCCACGCCTTGCCCACGAAACTGACCGCAAACACGCACAAATACCTGCAAAAACCAGGTATCACAGACCCCTACTGGCCAATACAAAGCGCGATGCGTCGGCTAGTGCGTCTGCCTCTCTCGAAATCCAAGGAGGTGGTACACAGCGGAGGGAATGGACCATCGACCGAGGAGGGGGGAGAGATGCCTGGCTTGCTGGATGGCGCGGGCACGCCTCGCGGGGAGGTGGGAGAGCGCTTGAATGCGGCGGTCTCAAAAACCGTTGTGCCGTGCAAACGGTACCGGGGGTTCGAATCCCCCCCTCTCCGCTCGGAAAGCCAAGAATCGCGGGTCGGATCCGGTCGACGAGGCCGGGTTTTCGCGTCTTTCGGCGAGTTCGGTGCAAGTCGGGGGCAAACTCGACAACAGAAAATGGTCCGGAACGGACGAGAAGACACCGGATAACAAAACCGCCTGATTCCCGCGATGGCTCGACCGCCAGGTAATCTTCGAAGATCGGCACATCCCCCCCCGCCGACATATGATGTAGTTGAGGCCGAAGAGCATATTGAGAAAGCCGGCCAGGCCGGCCTGATCGGGAACTACCAGGCGAAGCAAGATCACAGGGCGATACGGCGGAGTCGACGGTGACAGTCATGCCCTGCATCAGCGCCGACCAGGACTGATCCAGCGCGCCGGCGACCCGGATCTCATAAAGAGCCGGCGAGTGTGGCCGAATATCGGGTCGCTCCGTCGTTCCCATCGCCATTGGTCCTATCTGTGTCCTACCGCCGACCAGCGCATGAAGGTGGCCGATCGAGCTGGCCCTGGCCCCCGGTGCGGGGGACCCAGCTTGGAACGTTGGGACCGATCGCAATTCGCGATTATTTCCTTCTACCCGCCTTTGGCCATAGCCTACAACCCGGGGACTGGAATGAAAGCGGCTGCTAGAGGCCGTCTGGTGCACCATGATTGGACCTCTTGGGCAGTCTTGCGCTTGCGGTGGAGTCTCCTACCGCCTCGTTTTCAGTCTTGCTCATAGGAGCTCGGGGAGGCGAGCCCGTGGCGGGTCTTCACCACGGTTGTCGGTTCCAGCTCGGGGCTTCCCGGTGCAAATGCGGTCGCCTTGGACCCGTACCAGGCGGCGACCGGCCCGGCCGAGATACCGTGCAAGATGACGCTGAGCAGGATCGTCCAGCCCGCGGTGGCGGCGAGCAGCGTCGTGTCGATGCCGGCGCCGTGGATCGACTCGATGGCCAGAATCAGAAACACCACGCTGGCCAGCCCGCGGGGACCGAACCAACCGATGAACACCACGGTGGACCAGTGCATCTTCCGGCCCAACAGAGCGAAGGCTACCGCCAACATGCGTACGAAGGTGAGGCTCAGGAGCGCATAAAGGATCGGCTGCCAGTGCATCCCCTCCGAAAGCAGTATCGGCGCGATGGCCGCTCCGAAGACGGACCAAACAGCTAGCGTGAGCAGGACGCCGGTCTGCTCCGTGTACTCCACCGCCTCGGTAGCCACCTCATGACTCACAGCTCCGAAGGTGATCCCCCCGACGAATGCCGCGATGAACCCGTTGCCTCCGAGAGCCAGGGCGCCGCCGTAGGCCAGCAGCGCGAAAGCGATGGCGGCAAATTGGCGAGAGGCCACCGATGACCACTTGCGCTTGATGGATAGACGCATGAGCAGACCGGCAGCCAGGCCGACGGCGACGCCGATGGCGACGCCGATCGCTATCTCCTGGATGGCCGCGACGATCTGATGCCCGTTATTCTCTGACTCGGCGATGGCGACGCCAATGAAGAGTGTCACCAGCGGCGTGGCCACGCCATCGTTCAGGCCGCTCTCCACGTTGATGTCCCGCCGGATCCTATCCGGCACCTTGGGGTTCCTGAACATCGCGAGGCCCAGGGAAAGATCGGTGGGTGCGAGGATGGAGGCGAGTAGGGCGCACGTGCCCAGGCCGAGCGCAGGCACCAGAAGCCACGCGGACAAGATGCCGAAAGCGACTGCCAGCGGCAGACCGACAAAGAGAAGCAATATAGGAATCTCCTTGTCCCGGCGAAGAGCGCGGAGATTGACGCTGGAGGCATCGGAGAAGAGCAACAGAGCCAGCGTCACGCCGGTGAGCACGCGCACTATCTTCGAGTTGGTGCCCGGTTCGACCAAGAACGCGGCGTTTGGGCCAAGCACGAAACCGAGAACGACGAAGGTGATCGGCCCCGTGATCATCAGATACTCGAGCCGGGCCGCGCCCAGGGAGTACAGGGCTATAAAAGCCACAAGGACGAGGTACCCGGTCACCGCCGCTCCTCTTCCAGTTTGTAGGTTGCCTGCCACTTCGACCCTGCTAGTGCCCCGGCTGCGAGCAGGGTAGAAGGTATTCCACCGATCCCAGTGTCGGGCCTCACATGGAGGGCTCAACCAGGTTGAGATCCAAGAACACGCCGCTGTCCGATTTCACCAAGGGGCTTGTACCTAGAACGGCTGGGGGCCTCTCGCTTATTCTCTCGTGCGAGGAGGCCGCCCCGTGCCAGCCTCCTCGCGCTCGTTCGATCCGAAACGCCTCGATACGTTTAGACCGAGTATCCCGCTACCCGCTGGCGGTTGCGCCAACACCGCCACCGTATGTCGAGATGTCGAGCAGGATCCCGATCACGACTATCACGTAGCCCCACGCGCTGAAATGGCCCTGGGGGTGCCACCCCACCAGGCAAGCGCATACATCAAGGTCGTCCAAGGTGCGAAGATTACGCCAAGGACCGGCCAGAAGGCGGTCGCGAACATCCGGTGGAACAACGTCGTGCTCGTCAGCCACCAAATGATCAGAGCGGCCCGCGGCCCAATGAAGGCCATGACCGTGAGTAGACAGCACATACCTGCCCTTTCAAGTCTCGTCAGTCAAGGCTAGATCATGGCCTTCCGCTTCATTTCGTCGAATTCCGCTTGGGTAACAGCGCCGCTGTCAAGGAGCGCCTGAGCCTTGGCGATCTCGTCGGCCGCTGAATAACCGGCCGCACGCTTCTGCTTTGCGTCGGCCTCTTCCATCAGTTGCTTGTCCTGCTCGGTCATCTTCGGCCGGGCGATCATGTAGACCAGAAGGCCGATGAGCGGGATGAAGATCAGGAAGATGATCCAGCCGGCCTTGGCACCACCGCCGATGTCATTCCGGCGAAAGATGTCGGCGAAGACCGTGATGAAGATCCAGAGGTAGATCATCCAAAAGAAGAATATACACATGGTCCAGATGACGCTGCCGGTACCCCAGGTTTGGCTGCATCCGGTGAGGCTGAGCAGCAGGATGCCCATCAGCAGAAGCAGGACCAACCACCGTTTCGAGAATTGCTTCATAGATCCCTCCGTTTCATTCATGTTACGATCTACCAGAATCACAGCAATTTCGCCCTCCCGCGGGCTGCCGCGCCGCGGTGCTTTTCGCACTCACATGAGACGAACCTCCTATTGAAACGAACTCTCGACCCGGAACAGACAGCCCCGCGGTCTGCTACTCGGACTAGTCATCGCGCGAAGGCTCCTCTTTGTCCCCGCGGTATTCTCCGGAGGCAGTCGGGCCCCGCCGTGACCGCCGAGGCACAAGCGGCTCCACGATGAAGAGGATCGTGCAGGCGAGATAGAGGATAACGGCGGCCTTCGGCGAGACCACGGCGATGGCGATGGCGAAGGCGAGCAGGCCCACCGACCACCACCGCCCCCGTACGAGGGCGTGAATGTCATCTTCGGCCACCTGGTCTTCGACCATCTCCCTGTGACCCGCTACATACCACCCGAGCATGCTGAGGGCGAGGGAGGCCAGCAGGAGGTTGACGCCGAAGACGATGGTCGCGAGTCGCGCGGCCGTACCGCCGCTGTGCTCTCCCATCAAGCTTGCCGTGAACGGCGTGACCGAGACGAAGAGAAGCGCGAGCAGATTCAGTCGAAAGAAAGCACCGTTACCGGACCTTAGGAACCTGGTGAGATTGCTGTGCGCCACCCACCAACCACCGACGAAGGCGAAGCTGACCAGGTAGGAGAGGTAAATGCGCCACTCCGCAAGCAAGGCGGCGCCGAGATTCTGCGAGTCGGTCGGGACCTTGAGGTCGAGCACCAGCAGCGTGATGACGATCGCGAGGACGCCATCTGAGAACGCCTCGAGGCGCTGTTTGGGCAAGAGCTTGTAGTTACGGGCCATGTGGCTAAGTATGACAGTCTGTTTGCAAGTGCACGGACGGGGTCACGCCCCAGCCGGCCTCTTTCAGAGAACGGCTGGGGCCCCTACTCCGCATTCCCCCGCCGACCGCGGCCTCGTCCTTCGAGGTCACCGGTTGCGACCTTCGCCCGCTACTTGACAGCCTCGTCGATGGCCTTCTTCATGTCCTCGGCGTCGGCGTCGACCTGCTTCTTCATGGTCTTCGCGGCGTGCTGCATGTAGCGATCGATGCCCTGATCGAGAGTGGCCACCCCTACGAAGACGATTCCAGCCTGGCCCTCGTCGAGCAACTCGCCCAGATCTTTGATATCACCGCGCTTGAGGCCTCGGGAGAAGTGCCCCGCCGCAAGCCCGAGGCCTCCACCGGCAATCGCACCCACGATGAGAGAGGGTGGGAAGAGGATGCCTACCACCGCTCCCGCAGCTGCGCCTATCTTCAGGCCTTTGCTGCGAGAGGTGGCGTCAGTGTCGATTATCTTGACCGATCCGTCGTCCTGCTTGGTAAACAGGGCGGATTCGTACTTGCCTACCCATTTCTCCTTGTGCAGATCCTTAATAGTGACGAAGTCTAGTTCGGCGTCGTCGAGAGAGTCATAGGCCCCCGCGTATACGAAGGTCACTTCATTGTCTACTTTGTCTGCCATTCTGGATCCTTTCCGCGCCCCGGCCGGTCTCGTCCCGAGGCGCCGGCCGGGAGCCTCACTTTTTGTCCGTCAAGCCTGTGCCTAGTTTTCGTCGCCTTCTTCAGCGGCCATCTCGAGCGCAGCCAACTCGTCTGCCTCTTCACGGGTGACAAGGCCGATCGCTATGAGGTCGCGCGGCCTGATGAAGCTGCTCGCCAGATTGAAGCCGCCGGCACGCCATATCGCATCCCGCAAGGGGACCGCCCAGTGATGCTCAATAAGCATGAGCGCCACCGCCGAGTCGTTCGGGATTTCCTCGAGGATATCGGCCGCTGTTTGGTCGGAGAAGATCTGGATCCCCTCTTCGCCGGCCAGAGCGCCCAGCTCGGCTCCGGCGACAAAGCCTTCTTCACCGGCCGCGCCGAGGCCGATGAGGGCGCCCACCTTGGCGCCGAACTCCACCGACTCATCTTCGGTCAGGTTGCTCAGCCGAATCACGTTCATCACGCCCTCGGGGTCCTTGTAAAGCGCAAGCGCGTCGATGACCCTGACCGCATTGCTCTCGCGGAGCCGTGCGAGCTCGTCGAGAGCTTCGCCTCTAAATTCCGGGGACTTGAATCCGAACACCAGCAGTTGAACCGGTCCGATAGCCATGGGTTCCTCCTTCGGTTATTGGGGGCGCTGTCGGGGACTCGATCAGCGCTACGAAGCCAAAATGCCCGGAGTGCTTAGATGCCTATTTGACCCCCCTTTCGGTGGCTTTCCGCCTGCCTGACGAGTGCCCGGGCTTGGGCGCTCACCTACCGAGACGTCGATCGAGGGTAAGGGCGTCGTATTCCCCTTACTCACTAGACTTCAGAGAACTGGACGATGACCTTGATGTCTTCGGGTTCTCGCTCGAGCGCCTGTTTGAAGTCCTCCGGCTTTTCCCGACGGGTGATGAGGCGCGCCAGCCACGCGCGGTCGGCGGCGGCCAAGCATTCGCCGGCCTTATACCAATGCCGCCTGTTGGCGTTGACGCTGCCGACTATCACGGCGTTCTTCAGCACGATCTCGGCCGCGACGTCGGCAGTGGTTCCTTGTGAGCCCCCGCTTCCGATGCCGGTGAGGCAGACAACGCCACCGGCGGCAACGCCTAGCACCGAGTCGTAGATGACCTTGCCGACGCCGGTGCACTCGATGATGACATCGGGTGCCGGACGGACATCGGCAACGGTGCCGGTGTGGTAGGTGGCGCCCAGGGCACGTACGAGATCCGGTTTCGGTCCCGACTCTACCCGGTCAAGCACATGCACGTTGAAGCCGCGCTGGACTCCCTTGAGAGCGGCGAGCAGGCCGATCGGTCCGGCGCCCGTCACCAAGACGTCGCGCGGCTCCCAGAAGGAATGCCGGCCCAACCCGAGGGTAGCAGCGCTTTCCCATGCCTTCGTGATCACCGTTGTGGGTTCGAGCAGCACGCCAAGGATGCCGAGAGACGAGTCCAGCTTGATCGCATATTCGGGCTCGATCCTCCAGCGTTCGGACATGAAGCCGTCGATCTGTTTGATGCCACGCTCGGTGTACTGACCGTTCTGACACATGTCCCACTCACCCACGGCGCAATTCGGACACGGAACTGGGTCGGGCCGGCGCACGATTCCCACCACGAGATCGCCCTTCTTCAGCCCCTTGGCTGGACCCGGGTCGATCACGCGCCCGAGAGACTCGTGCCCCAGCACCAGCCGTGTCTTCCCCGGAGGCGCCCAGCCATACTTGCCCTCCACCATCTCGGCATCGGTGCCACAGACCCCGACGGCGATGGCTTCCACGAGCACGGAGCCGTCGCTGGGGTCTGGCTCCGGAACGTCCTCGAGTTGCGCGGTTTCGGGCTTCATCGGTTCCAAGGTAATGGCCTTCATCAGGTGCCCCCTTTGGTTTGATTCGTTCAGAGTTATTGCGGCGAAGCCACATCCAGGTCGAACACCGCCTTCTTCCCCACATCAAGGAACTTCGACTCGTCGACAGTCCCGAAGAGATCGATGAGCGTGGCCGCCAAGCCGGTCCAACCGGTCTGGTGGCTTGCTCCGATGCCGGCCCCGTTGTCCCCGTGGAAGTACTCGTAGAACAGAATGTGGTCGCGCCAGTGCGGGCCCTCGAACTTCTCTGCGCCGCCGAACACAGGCCTGCGCCCGTTCTCGTCAAGCAAGAAGATGCTCGTCAGCCGCCTCGCGATCTCCTTGGCCACGTCGAAGAGGTTCATCCGGTGACCCGAGCCGGTGGGGCATTCGATCTTGAAATCGTCCCCGTGGAAGCCGTAGAGACTGACAAGCGCTCGGACGATAAGCATGTTGACCGGCATCCACACCGGACCGCGCCAGTTGGAGTTGCCGCCGAACATCCCCGAGTCGGAATCGGCCGGCACGTAGTTCACCGAGTAGTCCCTGCCTTCCGCCTCGAATACGTACGGGTGCTCAAGGTGGTAGCGCGAAAGCGCCCGGATCCCGTGGGGGCCCAGGAACTCGTTCTCGTCGAGCATGATCTTGAGGATGCGGCGCAGGCGGACAGGGTCAACCAGGGCCATCAGGCTGCGATCGGCGTGGCCACGCCCGCTGAAGATATTGGCTTCGAGCTCCGGCATCCGGCTGATCCGCTCGGCAAATAGTTCCATGATCCTCGGCACCCTCTCGCGCTGCCAGGGCTCGATCATAGTGGTGGCGCAAAGCGGCAGGAGGCCGACCATGGAGCGTACCTTGAGACGGGTCGCACTCCCATCTGGCAGCATCAATAGATCGTAGAAGAAGCCGTCCTCTTCATCCCACAGACCATCCGTACCGACGTGGCCCACGGCGTGACCGATCCAGAGGAAGTGGTCGAGGAACTTCTCGGCAAAGGTCTCGTAGCTCGGGTCGTGCGCCGCGATCTCGACGGCCAACTCAAGCATGTTTTGGCTGAAGAGCGCCATCCAGGCCGTACCGTCGGCCTGGTCGAGGTATCCCCCGGTCGGTAGCGGGGCGGATCGATCGAACACCCCGATGTTGTCGAGACCGAGAAAGCCGCCCTGAAACACGTTGTTCCCGAACCGGTCCTTGCGGTTCACCCACCAGGTGAAGTTCGCGAGAAGCCTGCCGAAGGAGCGCTTGAGAAAGTCTAGGTCCCCCTCGCCCCGCGCTGCCTGCTCCATGCGGTACACCCAGAGCGTGGCCCAGGCGTGCACCGGCGGGTTCACGTCGCTGAAATTCCACTCGTAGGCGGGGATCTGGCCGTTGGGGTGCAGGTACCACTGCGAAAGCATCAGGTCGAGTTGCTGCTTGGCGAAGTCGATGTCGACCGAAGCGAGTGCGACCGCGTGGAAGGCCAGGTCCCAAGCCGCATACCAGGGGTACTCCCACTTGTCGGGCATCGACATGACGTTGTTGTTGACCATGTGACCCCACTCGCGGTTTCGCGTGGGACCGGTCGCCGAAGAGAACGGGTCACCGCCATGGTCCTTGATCCACGTGTCGGCCTCGAACAGGAAGTACTGCTTCGACCACAGCATCCCGGCGAGGGCCTGCCGCATGACCAGGGCTTCGTCTTCGCTGACCGAAGCCGGGGTGAGCGCGCGATAGTACTCGTCGGCCTCGCTCCGGCGTGCTTCGAACGTCTCGTCGAACCCGGCGAAGACATCCTTCGAGGCCCCGGGGGCAGAGTCGGTCAGCCGAAGGCGCAGAACCGCTTTCCCTCCGGCCTCCACCTCCAGGGTGTGATGCGCAGCCACCTTGGTGCCGGTGCCGGCCGGGTTGACCGTCTCCCGAAGCCCATGGACGACATAGTCGTTGATGCCGTCCTTGACGAAGTCCCCAGAGTTCGCGGCGCCGAAGAGCCGCTCGTTGTTGGTCTCGTTCTCGGTGAAGAGCAGGGGCACCTCTCCTTCCATCCACAGCCAGCGGTCGCCAAGGACGGGATGGGAAGCCGCTACCGCCGTCGCGCCCTTCCTGGCGCCGACCTCACGCAGCGAGGGCTTCGTCACGTCAGGTGACCAACTCCAGGTGTTGCGGAACCAGAGCGTGGGCAGGACGTGCAGGGTGGCCGCCTCCGGACCGCGGTTCTCGACGGTGATGCGAATGAGTATGTCTTCAGAAGCGGCCTTGGCGTACTCCACGAACACGTCGAAATATCGGTCTTCCGCGAAGACGCCGGTATCGAGCAGTTCGTACTCCGGCTCCAGCTTCGAGCGGGCGCCGTTGGTCTGGATCAGATCGTCATAGGGGTAGGCCAGCTGCGGGTACTTGTAGAGCCACTTCATGTAGGAGTGGGTGGGCGTCGAGTCGAGATAGTAGTAGTACTCCTTTACGTCTTCGCCGTGGTTGCCCTCGGCGCCGGTCAGGCCGAAGAGCCTCTCCTTGATGATCGGGTCCTTACCGTTCCAGAGGGCCAGAGCAAAACAAAGCAGCTGGCTCTCATCGGAGAAGCCGGCCAGCCCATCTTCCCCCGAGCGGTAGGCGCGGGAGCGGGCCTGATCGTGGGTGAAGTAGTTCCAGGCATCCCCGTCGGCGCTGTAGTCCTCGCGAACCGTGCCCCACTGGCGCTCGCTCAGGTAGGGTCCCCACTTTTTCCACGGTGTCCCGGTCCGGGCTTCAGCGAGTCGTTTCTGCTCGGCGTTCATGTCAGACGTTGCCATCTTGATCCTCTCCGAAATCTGTAAGTACCGTTCGAGGCGGACCCTACGAAACTCTGATGCCGGGGAAGCGTGCGGCGTAGCTCGCCACCACGGTGTTCAGGCAGGTGACCAGACCTTTGGCCCGCAGGTCCTGCAGCGCGCTTGCCACCTGCTCTCTGGTCAGGCCGGATCCCGCCGCCAGTTGCGCAGCGGTTCCCCCTGATTCACAGGCAAGGAGCGCATACAGCACCAACTCCTCGTCCGTCGAAAGTGCCGCAGGCGCTCCTGTGAGCTGCGGCAAGGCCAACGCCTGCTTGTAGCCGACGCCGGCACTGAGTTCCTTGTCTGCTCGGGGCATTACTCAGCTCCTCGCAACGTGAACTCCTCCCACCACGTGGGGTCGGGGCGGAATGGAGCGGCCGGGCGGCCGGTGGCATCGGTGTCCAGGCGGTAGACCAGCCCGGCAGCCGGTTCGGCCCTGCGTTGCTCCTCGGTCCAGTTCTCAGTGGCAGTTGTCACGTACAGCCGGCGGAGGCCCAAGCCGGCGAACGCACAGCACGTGCTCTGACGAGCCGGGACGGTGAGCACCTCGAGCAGCACACCATCGGGGGAGAAGCGCTGGACCTGCCCTCCGCCATAGATCGCCACCCAGAGGTCGCCGGCGGCGTCCACCGTCATGCCGTCCGGTGAGCCGACGTCCTCGGCCACGGTGACGAGGATCCGTCCGGCGGAGATGGAGCCGCGTTCGGGGTCGAACGTGAAAGCGTGGACGACTCGCGGGCCACTGTCCACCAGGTACATGGTGCGACCATCTGGACTCCAGCCCACTCCGTTGGGGATCGTCATGCCGTCGAGCACCTGCTCGGTCCGGCCGGTCCGGTCCAGCCGGTAGAGTGCGCCCCCTCCTGCGTGGTGGTCGTCAGCCAGAGTCCCGGCCCAGAACCGGCCCTGCGGATCGCAGGCACCGTCGTTCATCCGGGTCGCGACCGGTGAGACCTCGGCGATGGTCCGATGAGTGCCGTCGGGCGCCAGGTAGACGAAGCCGCGGCCGGCGCCGAGCAGCCACCCCTCGTCCCCTTGGATGGGCGCGATCATCCCGACAGTCCAGGGCAGTTCGTACGTGCGTACGGCGACCAGCGCACCGTCGTCCTGGACCTGGTCGCGGTAGACCCGCCCGGCCAAGATGTCCACCCGCAACAGCTCAGAGCGCCGGTCATCCCAACGCACTCCCTCACCGAGGTGGGTCTGTTCGGTCGTGCAGGCGACTGCCTTCATGACTCCTCCTCTGGGCATGGAATGCAACTACACGACTCCGGAGGCGCTGCGCGCGTCCTTCACAGAGGGACGATCGCCCCGCCGGCGCGCACACGAGGGGCAGAGTTCGCGATCCAGGGGGGCCGCCATGTGGTCGGGCAGGCGATGGCGGATGAACTCCCGGTGAGCCGCCGTCCGCGTCGGCGCGCCGCACTCGCTGCAGACCAAGAGCGGCTGTTCGCGCACGACGGTCCCCGTGATGATGGTGCGCCGCATCCCCTCCGTATCCTCGAGAGAGATCGCGCCTGTCGGGCAGACCTGCGTGCAGGCGCCACACCCGATGCACAACTCGGCCGGCCGCGTGAAATCGAAGTAGGCGAGCCGGCCGGCGGGCGTGTCGGCCATGCGCAGAGCGTCGACACCCATCTCGCTGCAGGCGGCCATGCAGAGCCCACAGCCGATGCAAAGGTCGCAGCGGAGGCAGCGGCGGGCCTCGTCGTGGGCCATCCCGTCGGAAAGACCCTCCTCGATCTGAACGTATTTGCTTTCGCCGAGCGTCTCTTCGACGCTTCTTTCCGGCATAGCGGCACGACGGAGGCCAGTGCGATCAGATGCGTCGACGGGCAGGGGGGTCACCTCGGCGCGGCGTTCCGGCTTGCCGGTGGCCGCGTCCATCTCCTCCCCGCGCAGCCAGGCATCGATGGAGGCTGCGGCGATCTTTCCGGAGCGGATCGCCTCCACGGCCGTTCGGGGGCCGTGCTCCACGTCGCCGCCGGCGAAGACGCCGGGCACCGCTGTCATCAGGGTTCCGGGGTCGGTGACGATGAAGCCCCGCGTGTTCTCGACCCCGGTGCCTTCGAGCATGCTCAAGTCGGTGCCCTGGCCGACGGCCAGGATCACGTGATCGGCGTCGAGCTTAAGCAGGCGGGAGGCGTCGAACTTGGGATCGAAGCGGCCGTCCTCGTCGCGGGTCTGCTCGCAGAACTGGAAGGTGACCTCACCGTCTTCATCGATGCTCACCGGGCCCCAGCCGGGGTGCAGTTGCACGCCTTCGGCGACCGCCGTCTCGATCTCGTGCGGGCTGGCCGGCATTTCACGGCGATTCTCCAGTGAGACCATGTCGACGTGCTTCGCGCCCTGCCGCAGGGCGGTCAGGGCGACGTCGATGGCGACGTTGCCCCCGCCGACGACCACGACCCGCGGCCCGACCCGAACCGGGTCGCCGCTGCGCACGGCCCGCAGAAAGTCGATGCCGCCGAGGACGAAGGACTGCTCAACACCTTCGATCGAGATATGGCGCGACCGCTGCGTGCCCAGGCCCAGGAACACGGCGTCGTAGTCTTTGCGGAAGGCGTCGAGGCTGTCGACCTTGGAGCCGGTGCGGATCGTAACACCCAGCGCCCGGATCTGGTCGAGCTCCTGTTCGAGCAGATCCGGCGGCAGGCGGTAGGCCGGGATGCCGTAGCGCAGCATCCCGCCGGCCTTTCCCTGAGCCTCAAGGACATCGACCTCATGACCGAGCAGGCGGAGGTAGTAGGCAGCCGTGAGACCGGCGGGACCGGATCCGACGATGCCGATCCGCTTGCCCGTATCGGGTGCCAATTCGGGCTTTGGATAGCCGCCATCAGTGAAACAGTGCTCGGCCGCCTTGGTCTTCATCGGCCGGATGAACACCGCACCGTTGCTCCCCCCCCGAACGCAGGCGGATTCGCACGTCGCCGGACAGACCAGGCCACAGGTGAGCGGGAGGGGATTGTCGCGCCGGATGACTTCGATGGCCGACCCGTAGTCGCCGTGACCGATGTGAGCCATGAAGCTGGGGATGTCGATGTTGGCCGGACACGTGCGGTGGCAAGGCGCGGGATTGCGAACCAAGCAGAGGCCTTCCGGGCAGGATTCACGCCGTACGTGACTCTCCCACTGCTCGCGGTAGTAGCGCAGAGAACTGCCCAGCGGCCAGGCGGCCCCCAGCCCCTGCGTGAGGAGATCGAACGCGATCTCATCGAGGGCGGCGAGATGGGCGGGCTCCCCTCGGCCGAGAGTGATCTCGCCCACCAGGCGCGCGGCGCGCGCCAGCACGCCGCGCACCGCCGGCACTTCGCCGTCGGCGAGCAGCCAATAGCGGTAAAGAGCACGTTTGGCCTGCCGGAGAAGGCATACGCCTTCGGCCATCACCATCAGGCTGGACGGCGCCGGGATGATGCCCGCGGATGCGAACGAGAGCGGCTCGCATGAGAGGTCCGCTTTGGATAGGGGCAGGAAGCCGCCCAGGCCATCGTCGAAGACGAGCACCGGATCCTGGTTTTCCACCTCGACTCCGCCGCCCCAGTCGTCGATCTGGTGCCGCAGGTTCCCGGGACGCGCGAGCTCGACCAGGCCGCGCTGCTTCATGCCTCGCCGAAGCGTGAGCATCGACCTATCGAGGTCCCTGGCGCCCGCGAACAGCAGGGCGATCCGGCACCAGGTTTCCGGCGCGTGTATCAGCCTTGACCCATTACCGGCAGGTCTTTCCCCCCAGCAACTCGGCCGACTGCCACGCAGCACCTCGATCTGCCGGCCTGGGCCTGCGACCTGCGCGAGCGAACGAATGGCATCCACGACGTTCAGAAAGGCCGCCTCGTGGCCGTTCAGTTCGGCCGGGAGCCGCAACTCGATAGTTCGGCTGTCGCGTAGCCCGACAGCGATCAGCACGCCCTCCGCCAGCAGCCAGGGAGCGCCGTCGAGGATGGCAGCCGAGCCACGCGCCCGGGGGTCCAGACTGGCCGCGTCGATCACCAGGGCCGAGGGGCCACGGCTGCGCAGGAATCGTCGCCAGGCCATGTAGATCGGTTCGCCCGCGCCGCTGCATTCGGAAAGACCCGACTCCTGCACGCGCTGCAGCCGCTGCAGAGGCGTCAGAGACTGGGCCTGGGCAAAACCCGGCAGCGCGTCGGTGATGGTCTTCGCCGGCGGCACGGAGCCCGCTAGGGCAGCGGCGCCGACGTCGAGCCACGGCGGCAGCATCTGGAGGTCGCTCACAACTCCTCCCTAACCGCTGCCCCGCGGCTCGGCGACGATGTAGTGGGCGTAACGCTCGCGGCGCGGATCGGGCTCTTCGCCTGCGCCGAAGGACAGGCACCCGGTGACGCACTTGGTCACGCAGGCCGGCTCGAGCCCGGCCTCGAGGCGATCCTTGCAGTAGTCACACTTGACCACCTTGCGCGTAGCCGGATCCCACTGGGGGGTACCCCAGGGACAGGCAGCCATGCAGCTCTTGCATCCCACGCAGATGCTGGATTCCACGAAGACGATGCCGTCCTTCTCGCGGCGTTGCATCGCGCCTGTGGGACAGGCCTTGACGCACCAGGGCTCCTCACAGTGGAAGCAGGGCATGAAGACGAGGCGCAGGCGCGGCTGTCCCTCGACCTCCACGGGACCGACGGCGATGATCTTGCACGGGGCCGGTCCGGGGCCGAGGCCCTTGTTGGTCTTACAGTGCACTTCGCAAGCCTGGCAGCCGATGCAGTTCGCTTCATCGTGGCGGAGGGTGTAGGTGCTCACCTGTCGCCTCCCTCCTTCACCGCGGGCTTGACCCGGACGATGGTCTCGGTCAGCGCACAGCCGCCGCCGGCCGGGTCGAATTCGTAGAGCTTGCCCGTCTGCAAACGCTGATCGGCCACGCCTACGCCGTAGGCGCGGGTCGCGAGCGGCACCGTAGCGCCGTAGCCATGCAGCATGAACACGGCCTCAGGATGGATCCAGGGTGTCACCATAGCCTTGAGCCTTCCGACATAGCGCCCGCCCCCGTCGACCTCGACGGCGTCGCCATCGGCGATACCAAGCGGCCTGGCGCGGTCGGGGTGGATCCAGAGAACCTGTTCCGGGGCGATCTCCGCCAGTATCGGGTTATTGAGAGACTGGCCGTGCGCAAGCGTCGCCGTCTTTCCGAAGAGAAGGACGAAGCGGTCATCCGCCGGCGCCTCTTTGGCCGTGTAGGGCGGCAAGCTGGGCAGCCCCGCCTTCTTCAGGATATCGCTCTCGATCTCGATCTTGCCCGACGGGGTCGGGAAGGTGAGATCCTCGCGTGGGATAAGTTTCGGGGCTTTGGCCAAGGCGACGAACCCCGTCTCGCGCATCTCGGCGACGGTCACGCCGGTGCCGTCGAGTTGATAGTTCCAGAGTTCCTCGATGGTCTCGAAGTCGAGCACCTCCTTGATACCCATGCGATGCAGGATCTCGCGGAAGATCCACCAGGCCGGGCGGCTGTCGAAGCGCGGCGCGATCGCCTGGTCGCGCATGGCGAAGACCGGCACCGGGCCGTTCATCTGGCAGAGGATGTTGGCCCGCTCGAGATAGGTCGACTCAGGCAGGATGACGTCGGCGAACCAGCCCGTCTCCGAATAGCGCACGTCGATGGAGACGAGCAGCTTCAGCTTGTCCAGTGCTCGACGGGTCGCTTCGGGATCAGGCAGGCCGGTGAAAGGATCGTGGCGGTACGCGAAGTAGGCGCCGATGCCGTAAGGCCGGCCCGTCTCCATGGCGGCGAAAGCCTGGTGCAGCATGCCTATGGCCGGATCCCACTGCGGCCTTTCCGCGCCGGCGCCGTCGACCCGCTGCTCCTCGACCTTGGGCGCGCGGTCGGTCAGATGGTTCAGGCCCTTGCGGCCGTAGAACTCGGGCGACTTGCCCAGTATGTAGCCGCCGGGGATCTCGAGGTTGCCCATCAAGGCGTTCAGGATCAATGCCGAGCGGCTGACATAGAACGACTGCTTGTGGCGCGCCGACATCCAGCCGGGATGAAAGATCACGTGCGGCCGATCGGCGGCAATCTCGTCGACCAAGGCTCGGATCTGCTCGGCGGGAAGGCCGGTGTGGGGCTCCTGCCATTCCGGCGTCGTGTTCTTGACCGCCTCCCGCAGGTAGTCCATGCCGGATACGAAGCTATCGACGAAGGCTTTGTCGTAGGCTTCCTGTTTCAGGACCTCGTGGATGATGGCCAGGTTCAGGGCGTAGTCACTGTTCGGACGCACCTGCCAGTAGCGGGTGGCCTTGCAGGCAGTGATGGTGGCGCGCGGATCGATGTAGGTGACGCGCATCCCGTTGTCCACCGCGGCCATGAAGGCCTTGGCCTCCTTGACCATGAGCGACTGGAGCAAGTTGCGACCGTAGAGCACCATATGCTTCACGTGCCCGAGGTCAGGGATGAGCCCCTCGTGACCGAAGCCGTAGATTGAGCGTGCGGCGTTGTGGACGTTGCCGCCGCAGCCGGCGTCGTGGTTGAAGTAGTTCGGTGAGCCGAGCGCCTGCACGAAGGTCCGCGTGAGATCGGTGAAGAAGCCACCGCGATCGGAAAGCGCGACGCCGCGCGCACCGTAGAGCTCGATCGTCTCGTGCAGCTTGTCCGCGATGTAATCGAGGGCCTCGTCCCAGGACGCCCGCCGCCACTGGCCGCCGCCGCGCGGCCCGGTGCGGATCAAAGGCGTCTGCGGCCGCTCGTCGTCCTGCTCGAAGGCCAGGCCGGCCGAGCCCTTGGCGCAGAGGCTGGCGCCGATGGCCTTGTCGTGCGGATTGCCCTGTAGCCATACTGCCCGCCCGTCCTCGACCGTCACTTCGATCGGGCAGCGGACCGCGCACATGCCGCACATGCTGTAGATCGTACGCCGGCCTGCGGTGCCGACATCGAGCGGGTTCGGTGCCATGATTGGACTCATTGCAGTCTCCCGGGAGGGTCGTGTGGCCGGGGGGTCGGGCTGCGGTCGGTGATCCAACTAGTCGCGGTTAATACCCGAGGCGGGTGAATGTGAAACGAATCGCTCTTCTAGCCTAGGCCTAGCGGGTGTGTCCCGGCAGCACCAAAAAGGTCCAAGAATGGGTTTGGACCGCTCGCGCTGCACGACCGTCACCGCCGCTCAGCTCCGGTAGCTCGCGGACCTCAAAGCCCAGGGCATCCTCTCGTATAAGGAGTCCGCGGCAGCGAAGGCGAAGCACATAGGTTTGTGAGAGGCAGAAAGCACGGTATCTAGGCACAAATCGATCCCACATCGGGGGAGAGTAACGCGGGAGGGAATATGAGTAGTTTTTGGGAAGTCTTCTGGTCGATGTTCGTGTTCTTCATGTGGTTCCTGTACATCTGGATCTTCATCACGATGTTCGCCGACATCTTCCGCAGGCGCGACCTGGGAGGAGGGGCGAAGGCGGGCTGGATCATCTTCCTCATCTTCATCCCGCTGATCGGTATGTTGGTCTACATTCTCAGGCGGCCGAAGAACCTCGCGCAGGACAAAGAGATGATGGAGCAGGCGCAGGCGCAGCAGCACCGTGCCGCCGGCTACTCTGCCGCCGAGGAGATCGCGAAGGCTCAGGCCCTCAAGGACTCGGGCGCTGTCACCGACGCGGAGTTCCAAGCTCTCAAAGCCAAGGCGCTGATGTAGGTCGCCCGTCGCAAACAGGAGTCGGGCAGGCAGGTTGGCTGGGTGGGCCGACCTGCCTTTCTTGTTGGGACACTCGGCCGGAGCCTGCTCGCGGCCAGGCTCTCCTTACCCTCATGGTAAGCACGAGGGGGGCTGGGTGGGGGTGGTGTCGCCTGCGACGATTATGAAAGGCACAGGGACTCATATGAATCCAGCTGACGGGCTTGGGTTCCGCTTTCGGAAAAAAGGGGTATGGTCGTGCTGATTCGTTCCTCACTCCGCGATCTACCGGGGGTTTCGATGGCCGCCAAGAACAAAAAGAAAAAGTCCACCAAGGTCCGGGCGAAGGAGCCAGCAGCGCAGGTAGTTCCGCGTAATGCACCCGCTGCCCCACAGCCGGTCGCCGACGTGACGCCCGTGGAGATACCGCTCCTGACCGCTCCGCCGGAGGGCATCAGAGCGAACCTGGCCAACCTGGTGGCCAGTTCCCTGCCGAAGGTGGAGCACTTCACCGTCGAAGAGCGCGTCTCCATGGGCAAAGCGGTCCGGACCCAGGCCCCCCTCGAGAGCCACGCCGAGTGGAGCCCTTCCCCGTATCGCGTGGATCCCATCACTCTGCTTGAAGAACAGGCCGAGACCCGGGTGCCGGAACTGGTCCCCATCCGTTACGGGCGCATGATGGCCTCCCCCTTTGCCTTCTATCGCGGGGCAGCCTATGTGATGGCGTCCGATCTTGCCTCCACTCCTCGCTCCGGGTTGGGCGTGCAGGCCTGCGGGGACGCGCACCTGATGAACTTCGGCGTCTTTGCCTCGCCGGAGCGGACGCTCATGTTCGACATGAACGACTTCGACGAGACCCTGCCTGGTCCCTGGGAATGGGACGTGAAGCGCCTCGCCGTCAGCTTCGAGGTGGCCGCGCGCGCACGGGGATTCGCCGACAAGGAACGGCGCTCGCTGGTGCTGGCGGTGGCGCGTCACTACCGAGAGACCATGCGCGCCTTCGCCCAGATGAAGAACCTGGAGGTCTGGTACGCCAAGCTCGACATTGACACGATCCTCCAGCAGTTACGTGAGCAAAAAGACGCCGCTGCGGTGGCCAAGAACGCCGAGCGGCAACTGACGAAGATTCGGAGCAAGGACAACACCCGGGCCTTTGAGAAGCTCACCATTGCCGTGGAGGGCGAGCCGCGCATCGTGGCAGACCCGCCGCTTATCGTCCCCTTGAGCGATCTCCTGACCGGCGTCTCCCGAGAAGAGTTCATGAACTCGGTGAGGGCCATCCTTCGGGCCTACCGGCGGACCCTCCAGCGGGATCGCAGCCGCCTCCTGGAAAGCTACAGGATAGTGGACGTGGCTCGCAAGGTGGTGGGCGTGGGGAGCGTGGGCACCCGCACCAGCGTCGCGCTTCTCTTGGGCCGCGACGACCAGGACCCGCTCTTTATCCAGGTGAAGGAGGCGAAGGATTCCGTTCTTGCTCCCTTCGTCGGCAGGAGCCTCATCAAGAACCAGGGCCAGCGGGTGGTGGAAGGTCAGCGCATGATGCAGGCCACTAGCGACATCTTCCTGGGATGGATCCGTTTTCCCGGGATGGACGGGGTCGAGCACGACCACTACCTCCGGCAACTGTGGGACGCCAAAGGCTCCGTGGACCCGGCGGTCATGCTGCCGAAAGGCTTCGAAGTGTACGCCCACATGTGTGGCTGGACCCTGGCTCGAGCACATGCCCGCTCCGGCGACCGCATCGCCATCGCCTCTTACATGGGCAAGAGCGACGTATTCGACAACGCGATCGCCGACTTCTCCGTGGCCTACGCCGACCAGAACGAGCGCGACCACCAGGCGCTGGTGGACGCGGTGAGGAGTGGGAGGATTGTCTCGACCCAGGGGGTGTAGCGGGAATGGACCGCACAGAGAACCCGGTGAGCCCCGCTCCACCTCGAGGGGATGAAGAAATCCGCGCTCACCAGAGAGCGGTGATCGCCGCTGCTGAGGCCACACGCCTAGCCGCCTCGGGTTCGCTTCGGGGGAACTAGCCCGAGATGTGGACAGAAGAGACGTCAAGGTACGTTGAACTTCAATTGCGCGGGCGAGTGTTACCCACACTCGCGGACGAGACCGATGACCCAGACAGTCCCCCTCGGGCCGTGTGGGCGGCCGAGTGGGTGCTGCGGGCCGCAGGGCAGGAGCGGGTGCAGTTGAGAACACGGGCACGTGCGGGCACGTCCTCCGCTCAGGCAGGCGCGGAGCAGCACAACACCGTGAGCGCTGAGCGGCGGAGCGCCTCCACCCCGATGCCCGCCTCCGGCCCGACCTGCCGGGAATCCCGACCGGCGATCACCACTCTCATCGGCGTGCTGTCCGACACCCACGGCTACCTCGACCCGCACATCCTCGAGCTCTTTGCCGGGGTGGACCACATCATCCACGCGGGCGACATCGTCGACCCGCAGCTCTTGCTCCAGCTCGCCGCCCTTGCCCCGGTGACCGCCGTCGCCGGGAACATCGACACAGGAGAGCTTGCCGCGACCTTGCCCCGGGAGACCTCCGGGGAAGTGGCCGGCGTACGTTTCGTCGTCGGGCACAAGCGCAAGCGGCTCTTGAAGCGCCTTGCCGCCGACAAACTTACCCTGGGACACAAAGGCGCGGCCCCGAACTTGGTTATCTTCGGGCACGAGCACATGCCCTCCGCGGCCTGGGTCGACGACACCCTGCTCTTGAATCCCGGGACCGCGAGCTCGCCGGAAGAGGAAGACGACGATCCCACGGTTGCCATCGTCCAAGTGGAGACAAGCGGCCTCTCCGTCCGTTTCGTCCCGCTCAGCCGCCGGCGCTACGCGGACGAGGACGTCTGAGGAGGCGGAGACGGACAAACAGATCACGGAAAAGGAATCCCACGAGACCGGGGTGGAAGCGTACGTCTATCTCCACCCGTCAATCTTGATGGAGGTCACGTGCCAAGTCGAGAAGGTTGAAATCTGGCTCAAAAGAGCCAGGAAGGATGGCTAGACCGGATACTATTCTTTGTTGATCTGCAGTCGGCTTCCTGCTCACCGCATCAGAATCGAGGTTACGGTTGGTCTCCCTTCTTGGCCTGCTTGCCGCCCTCCAATTTGCAGGAAGAATGAAATGGCTCGCAATCCGCCGTCACGGTGGGAAACGGGCCCTATCGCACTCTTGATCTGTGAGAGGGCCCGGTCTTTGTCGCCGCATAGCATGATCTGTGTCGAAGATTGACAAGCCGCAAGCCCGGCCAGCCAAGGGGCTCGTTTGTGACCATAACGTGACATCGCGACTGGCCAAAGCAGGAATCTGGCTTTGCAGAGCCAATAAAGTCGACCAACCCCGCTCACTCGTAATGACCAAGCGTCCCGAGCCCAGCATGAACGTTGGGCGATAAGCAGAGCAGGGGACTTGGTAGGGGTCGACGCCCAAGACCGAAATGTAAAGAGCGCTACCTATCCCCGGGGCGGCGGAACGCCCGGTCGCCCCGTTCACTGGCCGGGAGGAAAGTGTAGGCACAAGAGCGTCAGCGCCGAGGCTGCGAGTGCCGTGCAGCCGAGTTCCCAGACGGCGTCGGCTAGGGCCCCTCACTCCACCTGAGCCACTCCCGCAATCGGGCGGGCTCGGGCGGTATCACTCCCCTCGTCAGCGTCACCCAGTAATACTCATCGATGAGCTCGGCTGCAGTGGAGTGGGGCCGATCGAGCACCTGTGGCAGATCATCGAGGGCGATGCCCAGGGCCACGCACTGATCTGCGATCTCCCTGAGCTTCCTACGCACGTCCACGAGCAGTCGCACATAGGACGCCCCCGAACCGTCGTGCCCCAAGTTGCTGCGGATGGCATCGTCCCAGGCCACGAAGACGTGTGGGCGGAGGGCGAAGAGGGTCTTGGCGGCCGCTGTGGGCCCGAAGGAGACCTCATACGATCGTCCGTCCCTGCTCTTGCGGGCAGCGTCGAGGTTCCTCAGAGCCAGGGGGCGCCCACGTCGGTGGGGACATCCGTTGTGGCGGCCAGATGCGCGAGTAGGGTGCCCGCTGTGTTGCTGAGGATTCTGTCCCGCAGATACTCAGCGTCTTCCCGGCGCAGGATGAAGGATGTCTTGGTGAACAGGTCTGTCGGCTGGTCCGGCAGGCCTTCATGCCAGTGCGTCGAGTGCCTGGCGACAGGCCCAATATCCTCGTCAGGATCACGAAACTCTACGGGGCCGGTCCCTCGGGATGCCCGCGCGAGTTCTCGATGCAGTTGCGCGCGCGAACCGGGGAAACTACGAATCCCCCAAGCGCCGAGACCCTGCCAGTAGATTCGGCTTGGCAGCTGCTTGAGCTGCTCCCGAACATCTCTTCCCAGCAC
This sequence comes from uncultured Actinomycetes bacterium, assembly GCA_963806155.1. Lineage (GTDB taxonomy): Bacteria > Actinomycetota > Thermoleophilia > RBG-16-64-13 > RBG-16-64-13 > CAVPLM01. The sequence continues at coordinate 424,293 of CAWDXC010000009.1, read as the reverse complement.
GCCCTCGCCTTCGCCGCCTGCGAGGAGAGCCCTGATTATCTCGACCTCCCTCTGTCGTGCGCGATCGGCCACTTGGTCACTGGTTCTACCGCCACCGCCCCGCGCATAGGCTTCAACCCGAAGATAGGCCCAGGGAATAAGCAGGAAGTACCTAGCCCTCGTCTGGACCGTGGTCGTCCCAGGGAACAGCAGCTCGGAGAACGCGTCGCGGATCACACCTATCCCGAGTTCGTCCCGGGTGTCATGCTCGCGAAAGGTCTCGATGAACTCGAGCGCCCGTCGCCGGTCCTTTTCGCAGTAGTCGAGCCAGCTCAGACTGCTCATGATCGCTCTATGTGGGGGCGAGTCGGTTCACACTCTCCATCGTACAACCTGCTTCGGACGGAGTCCGTGTCGATGTGCACGTCTCAGGGGAGCAGATCCGGGAGGTAGTTATGCGAGCATCTTCGACAGAGGACCCAGCGCCGGGTGGGAGTATTGGCTCAGTCGGGACGCGCATCCTCGGGTCCTCCCGCGGCTGGCTCCCGGACGGGTTCCGTAGAACCGCGCTTTGCCCACAAGCTGCCCACGAAAATGATTCGAAAACCGTCTCTGCTCGTCTCTCTCCGTCATACCCGACTGGGCAAAGCCCGTTTGCGACGCGGTTTCGCCGTACAAGCATCGACCGGAAGGAACCACTAGAGACCCCATTTTGGCGGCTCATAACCCGAAGGTCGCAGGTTCAGATCCTGCCCCGTCACGATTGAAAAGCCCCCTGGGAAGCGGGTCTTTCTTCTTCCTCCAGGCTCTCTGGAAGCGCTTGTCACGGCCGGTTGAATTCTGGACAGTCTTGGCCGGGGATGAAGGAACCCGCTCGAGCCGAGCGTGGACGTCACTCTTCTCCGGCTAGGGTGCGTAGCCGTGAGTCCGATACCACTCCACTGCCTTGCGCAGCCCCTCGCCGACAGGCGTCTGCGGCAGGCCAAGCTCCCGCACTGCCTTGCTCGGATCGAAAAACTCGTAGCGACGCGAGAGGCGCACCTTTTCCGGCGTGGCCGCCGGCGTGCGGTGGGGGTTCAATCGGGCCAGGGCCACGTCCACATAGGACCAGGCCTGCGCTACCGAATGAGGAATGCGCCGGTGGACCGGCGGCCGCCCGCTGATCTCGGCCAGGAGGTCCAAGAGCTGCCTGAGCGTCAGGTTCTGCCCTCCCAGGATGTAGCGTTCCCCGACGCGACCGCGCTCGGCGGCCAGGAGGTGGCCCGCGGCCACATCCTCCACGTCCACGATGTTCAAGCCGGTATCCACATAGCCGAACATGCGTCCGTTGAGGAAATCGACGATGATCTGGCCGGTCGGGGTCGGCTTGTGATCGCCTACACCCACCGGTGTGCTGGGATTGACGATGACCACCGGGAGCCCCTGCCGGGCGAAATCGCGGCCACCTGCTGGGCCAGGAACTTGCTGCGCTGATACGGCCCGATCCGGTCGGCCAGGCTGCTGGCGTGTCTTCCGTGGCGGGGGTGTGGTCTCCATGAAGGCCCAGGGCGGCGATCGAACTGGTGTGGACTAGGCGCGCTACTCCTTCCTGGCGAGCGGCTTCCAGCACTCTGCGCGTGCCTTCGACGTTGGTCTGGTAGAAGTCCTCCGCGCGGTATCCCCAATAGCTGTAGAGGGCGGCGATATGAAACACCCAATCACAGCCGCTCATCCCGCTTCGCAGGCCCCCAGGTCGGCCAGATCGCCTTCCACCCGCTCCACAGGGAGACCGTCCAATTGCCGGGTGTCGGCGCCCGGGCGGACCAGCGCGAGCACCTCGTGGCCGGCCTCCAGCAGCCGGCGTACCACGGCTCCACCCACGAAGCCCGTGCCTCCGGTCACGAACGCGCGCATGGTTCCTCCCCCGGGGCGCTCGGCGCTTGGTCGTCCACAGCCTCCAGGAGTGCGACGACCAGGTCCGCCGCTCGCTCCAGGAACTCGCCTGAAACGGTATCCGCGGTGTCGTCGGGACGATGCCAGTGTGGCAGCGTTCCACTCCCCGGGTCACGGCCGGCGATGCAGAGCGCGCGATACCCAGACCGTCGCAGCGTGCCCACCTCGTCTTCCCCCGTCATCTGCGCCGCCCGCGCACCGAGTTCCGGTCGGCGAGCGGCGACACCTTCCACCAGGGCCAGCAGCTCCGGGTCCGGGGTGTAGTGGGCACAGACCCCTTGCCGGGTGAGGTAGACAAGCTCCCCGCTTCCCAGCCCTTCCAATCCGATGAAGGCCGCGTCGCGCAGCTCCGGATCGTGCTTGCGCAGCAACGCGTATAGTCCGGCGTGATCGGTCTCCTCGGCGCCGGTGAATGCCAGCCACACCTGGGTGTGCTCGAAGGGCTTAGCCGCGAGACGTGCCGCCACCTCCAGCGCCACCGCGACGCTGGCCGCATTGTCGTGGGCGCCAGGAGTGAAGGGTACGCGGTCATCCTTCCACAGCGTGATGAGCGTGCCCACCACGTAGCCGACGGGAGAAGGGAAGCCCGCTTCGCCCACCGGGGTCCACCCAGCAGCGCACCGGCGAGAAAGAGCAAGCCGAGCAGGCCAACATCGCCAGTGTCAGCCTCGTGAGTGGCTCGAGCCACCGGACCATGCCCGATTGCCAAGCCAGACGACAGCGATTCGTGTCCAGGTGGGCCAGGAGCACGGCGTGCCGGCAGCTCGCCTCGCGGCTCGATGGCGTCACCACGTTGCGGCTCGTGACCTGCGGTAGGAACGGGCGCAAGGGGCTGTCAGAGGTGCCGATCGTCTGCCACAGAAGGGGCGCCGTGGTCAGGGCGAGCCCCGCGCCACCCAGCGGCCGGGTCGGCCCCACGGAGTAGACGGCGAAGCGAGCAAGGCGACCACGTCGATAGCCAGTGGAAAGGCGTTCTGGCTGGGGACCGCGCGGAAGATCTGCCGTTCCACGGGCAGTCCAAACGCCGAGAGACGTTCGGCCACATGGTGGCTGCGGCCGCCTCACCCGCGGTGCCGGTTCCGCGCGGGCCGATCTCGGCGGCCAGACGCGCACGTCAGAAAGCATCTGGCTCACTGCGAGAGCGCCTGCTTGATCAGATGGCCTCTCTGACCCCACACCTTCCCGCGGACGTGGACGCCTCGGCCAGGATGGCGTCGAAGGCCGCGACGATGGCTCCGACCTCTTCGTCCCCGATGATGAGCGGGGGCAGCAGCTTGATGATGTTCACGTCGGGGCCGCCCACCTGGGTGAGGATGTGATGATCGCGCATGAGCGACATCACCACGAACTGCGCAAAGAGACCCTTCTGAGCCGTTTCGGCCGCCGTCCAGGCGGCTTTCAGGCCAAGCGAGCGCGGCGGCCGGAACTCGATCCCGATCATGAGGCCCTTGCCGCGCACGTCGGCGATCATGTCGTGGCGCGCGCACAGGCCGGCCAGGCCGTGGAGCAGCCGCTCGCCCACCGTCGCCGCGCGCTCCACCAGCCCTCTTCGTCCAGACACGTGCAGGGTGGCCAGTCCGGCGGCCATGGCCAACTCGTTCTCGCCGAAGGTGGTGGTGTGCACCTGACATCGGTCCAGCCGGCCGAAGACCTTGTCGTGGATGGCGCGCCGGGTGATCGTGGCGCTCACGGGCATGAAGCCACCCCCGAGCGACTTGGACACCGTGACGAAGTCGGGCTCCAACTCCCCAGTGCTCCAGGCAGAGGAACCGGCCGGTACGCCCCATGCCCGACCTGCACTTCGTCGCAGATCAGCAGCGTGCCGTGCGTGCGACACAGCCGCTGCGCCTCCGGCAGGATAGTCGTCCTCCGGGACGTAGACCCCCTTGCCCTGGATCGGCTCGACGACGAACGCGGCCACGTCGCCCTGGCGCAGTTCCTTCTCCAGCGCATGCAGGTCGTTCATCGGCACGCTGTCGAAGCCCGGCATGAGCGTCCCGAAGCCTTTGCGGAAATCGTGATCCGCCGTTCACCGACAGGGTGCCCAGCATCAGGCCGTGAAAGGCGTGGTCCAGGTAGAGCACGCGGGGGCGGCCGGTGGCAGCGCGGGCGAACTTGAGGGCCGTGTCCACGGCGTCGGCAGCCGTCGTTGGCGAAGAAGACGGTGTCGAGCCCGGGAGGCATCCGCTGTCACGAGTGCCTCCGCGAGCAGGCCGGCAAGAAGCGGGCAGTCCATCTTGACCAGGTTGGGCCGCTGGAGCATCGTCAGCACCTCCTCGATGGCCTGCTTGACCACGGGGTGGTCGCGCCCGAGATTGAAGACGCTGTAGCCGGAGAGCAGGTCGAGATAGCGCTCGCCGTCGGCATCCCAGAGGTAGGCGCCCTCTCCCCTGGCTCAGATCTTGTCGAACCCGATGATCCCCTGGACGCGCGCCAGGCTGGGTTGACATAGTGGCGGTGCAAGGCATACTGCTCACCCTGCCGCTTTTCGATCTGTTCTGCCAACGAGAGTGCCATGTTGCCTTCCTCCATCGCCTCAGGCAAGCCCAAAGTCAAACACTGCCTTGACCACACCGTGCCTGGCCTTGGTATGCATGGTGATAAACGCTTCCTGGTACCGCTCCAAGCGAAAACGATGGGTGACCAGGGACTCCGGATCGAACTTCCCTTGCGCCACCAATCGCAGATAGTGTTCCATGGCGTGCTGCCTCACCCCGCCGAGATCCTCTGATCCAAAGGCGTTGGAACCGAGCAACCTCACTTCCTTGAAATAGAGCGGTGTCCACTCGAAACGGGCCGGCCTGCCTACACCGGTGATCACGATGGGCGCATGAGGGCTGGCTACCCGGATGCCGACCTCCAGGGTCTCAGCAGAGCCCACGGTATCGTAGACCACCATCACGCCGCGCAGGAGCCAGGGCTTGCCATACTGGGGATGGTATACGCGGGTCTCTGCGATCTCTGCGATCTTCTCCACCGTTTCCGCCGGATCGCGGCTGAGGATGACGTGCTCGGCCCCCAACCGGCGCGCCAGCTCTGCCTGGTGAGGGTAACGCGCCACGACGGCCACCACGGCCGAGGGGAACAAGGCATGCAAGATAGCCACCGAAAGCAGTCCCAAGACGCCCGCACCATAGACCAGGACCAGTGCTCCCTCTGCGGGCGGCGCCTTGAGGATGGCGTGCAAGGACACCGAGAAGGGATCGGCCAGAACGGCCTGGGAGAAACTCACCCCTTCCGGGATCGGAAACAGTTGGGATTCGTGCGCCGGCAGCAGGGGAGCGTACCCCCCTGTGACCGAGCGGCAGTTGCCGGCGTGCATCCCGGGCGGGAGGGCGCCATCCGTGAAATGGGCGCACAGCGAATACTCACCGCGTTGGCAGGCATCGCACGGCGGCGCGATCCCCCGTGGCTCACACGACAGCCAGGGGTTGACCACGACCCGTTCTCCGACCTGCCTGGCCTTGACCGCTGGTCCCACACGCTCGATCACCCCCACCGCCTCGTGTCCCAGAACCTGGGGGAAGGTGATGAGCGAGGTCAGCGGGTTGTCAAAGTCGGCGTCGAGAAAGATCTGCTTGACGTCACTGCCGCAAATGCCGCACATGGCTGTGCGCAAGACCGTCCAATCATCACCCAGGAGCGTCGGCTCAGGGATCTCCTCCAGTCGGGTCGGACCCCCGAAGCTCAGATAGGCACGCGGGGTGAGCATGCCCAACACCCGGGCAAAGGCAAGGCGGGGTAGACTGTAGCGAAAGACGAGTGCTGGCATCGTCATGCTGTTTCATTCCTTTCCGGTGACGATCGACCGTCGGCACATCTTTGCCCATTCTAGCGCCATCTCTATGCCCGCTACCCGAGGGGCCAATTCGACTTGCCGGCCGTCCGACAAGCCGCCAGAAGGAAGTACACTTTCAGCGATCGCTTTTCGTCACACACCGAACCGGGCACGGAGGCAGAGTCCGACGAACGACAGGCCTGACACGAGCGGAGATTCGGTACCTGCCGCTTCGTCCGCGCCCTCTCCCGCGGCATCTTCCGCTCTGCCCATGGCGGCTCTGGCAGTGGCGGGCGTGATCTACGGCTACAACTGGGTGGTCATGAAGACGGCCCTGCGCTACGCCGACCCCTCCGTCTTCGCGGCCCTGCGGGTCTTCTTTGGAGCCGTCTTCCTCTTCTTGCTTCTCGCTGTGCTTCGCCGGTCGATGCGACCCACGTATCCGGTCCTCACGCTCGTCGTGGGGCTGTTCGGCATGACGGGTGCGATCGGGTTGTCGATCTGGGCTCTCGAGACCGGAGGAGCGGGCAAGACATCCGTGCTTGTCTACACCATGCCGATGTGGCTTCTCCTCATGTCCTGGGTGATCCTGGGGGAGCGGGTGCGCGGACTACAGTGGCTATCCGTCGCACTCGCTTTGGCCGGTCTGGTCTTTGTACTCTCGCCCTGGAGCGCGGGGGGCACCCCTGTCAGCAACATCCTGGGCATAGCCGCCGGCGTTTGCTCGGCCGCGAGCGCGGTTGCGGCCAAGATCCTCTGTCGGGACCGCCAGGTGGATCTCCTCGGGCTGAACGCCTGGCAGATGCTGTTCGGCGCCATTCCGCTGGTGGTCATCGCGCTTCTGACCGCCGACTCCGGTCCGACCTGGACCGGCCCCTTCGTGGCCGCGCTTTTGTACAACGTCGTCCTTGCGTGCGGGGTCGCGCTGCTGCTTTGGTTCTACACTCTCCGGCATCTTCCCGCGGGAACCGCCGGACTCGGGCGCCTGATCGCCCCGGTGGTCGGGGTAGTCGCCTCTTGGATCCAATTGGGAGAACGCCCGGACCGCTACGAGCTGATCGGTATGGTCCTGATCATCGTCGGGCTGGCCAGTTTGGCGATCTGGCAGATGACGGGCGATCGCAAGGCTCTACGGAAGCAGAGATCTCCGATCGTCTTGGTCGATGAGCCACCGGGCGACTAGATCGGAGGGTCCCGCGGTATGACCACCGACATCATCGTCACCGTGGTCGCCGGCGTTCTTCTGGGCGTCGCCGTGTTCGGAACGGTCTACCCGTTGCTGCCGGGCAGCCCGATCGCCCTCGTCACGCTGATCGCGTGGGGGTGGGTCCTCGGCTCGGCGGCGTCGTGGACCGCTGCGGGCATCGGAGCTCTACTGGTCTGCGTGGGTTGGTCGGCAAGCGCCCTGCTTACCGGGCGCAAGCTCAAGCAGGAGAAGATCCCCCGTCGCTCCATCCTGGTGGCGGCGCTGGCCGGCATCGTGGGGATGTTCGTGATCCCCGTGGTCGGCCTGTTCGTCGGTTTCGCCGCCGGCTTGTTCGTGAGCGAGTACGTACGAGGGGGAGATTCCCGGTCGGCTCTCAGATCCAGCGTCGAGGCGCTCAAGGCGACCGGCATAGGCATGCTCGTGGAGTTCGGGATGGTGGCTCTCGCGGGATCGGTGTGGGCGATCGGCGTGATCGTCCACTTCGCGGTGGGATAGGCGAAATCGAGGTCGTTACTCGAGGCTGAAGGGCGCCGACTCCGCGACCCCTCTACTCTTCCCCGCCAGATCGTCCACCCGTACCGGCATCGGCGGGTCGAGCCAGCAGGTCCTCGAAGCGCTGGGCCGCCCTCTCCTGCTCCGCGTCCTTGGCCGCGAGCACCTTGGAGGCCGCCTCGTCGAGGGCCTGCTTCTTGCGCTGGGCGCCCGTCAGCAGGCCGTCGATCGTGACCGGTCCTTGGTCCTTGGCCGCCCTTTTCAGTATCTCCAGCAACTCTTCCTGAAGCGAACGCTGATTCAGGGCTGCGCGGTTGCGGAGCCCGCGAGCGACATCGTCGGGCACGTTCTTGATAGAGAGGTTGACGGGCATCCGGGCGGCTCCCCTCTGTTCCTTGAATGGCTCGTACCCGTCGATTGTAGCCCGGCGGTCGGCTGCTCGCCCACCGTCCGGGCGGTGCCTGGTCGGCCGATGGCCGTACCCGCTGTCACGCTACTGTTATTGCATAGAATAGTGCATCACGTAAACTATGCATCCTTCTGTGCAAAGACGCCTGACCGGCCGCTACTCCTTCACCTGCACCATCAGCTTGAAGGTGCCGCCCAGGTCCCGCTCGTCCAGGAGGTTTGTGAGCACGGTCGCCTGCCTGTCGGCCTCCAGTGCGTCGCACGCAGTGTCCGCGGTCCCGTTGCGGAGCGCCTGTAACTCGTCCTCCGCTCCGCCCCCCCGCAGAAACCCAGCAAGGGTGGTGAAGAGAACGGTCTCGAGACCCTCCTGCCGTCCATGGAGATCGACGGCGGCGAAGTCGACGTCGGCGGTGAGATCCTGCCTGCCCGCTCGAGCGAGTGGATCGAGGACCAGTTGATGCCGGAAATAGCCGCGGATGGTCCGCCGGCGCCGCGTACGACCCTCCGGTCCGCACCATCGGCACACCTGCGGCAGACCCGGGAACCACTCCCCGTAGTCGATGTTCACGAAGCTCCCGCACGGCATGACTCCAGCCACCTGGCGCGTCAGGTCGCCCAGGCCCGGGAAGACCTCCAGGATCCCGTCTTCGCTCAAGGCCTCCAGACGCCGTGGGTCGAGCGTGCCGAAGAGAAACTCGATCTCGGCCGCCGCCTCGTCGGATACCTCGCCCCATGTCTGTGCAAGACCCGGGTGCGCGACCTTCACGTATGCTTCGCGTATGGCAGTAGCACTGACGCCTACCAGATGCACCGGGATGGTATCCAGAAACTCGTTGCCGACGATCACCACCGGTCGCGTGCCCACACAGGCGGAACCGAGATCCGAACCCCATCCCACCTCCCAGCCTGCCGCCGCCGATCCGTCGACGGCATCCGCCTGTCTCAGCTGCAGGCGCGTGCCCACATCCACGATGCGATAGCCGATCTTCTCGCGCAGATCCGGGCGCTCGCCCTCCCAGAAGCGCAGGATGTCCTCTGCCAGATGGCCTTCGCCGCCGCCGAGCTCGACGATGCTGGGCCTGTCGATCTTCGAGATCGCGAGCGAAGCGTCCACCAGTTCGGTGACCAGCCTTGCCAGGGTCTTGTTGAAGAAGGGCGATAGGGCAGGGGCGGTGCTGAAATCCCCGCCGTGCCGAAGCAATCGATCGATGCGACTGTAGTAGCCCAGGGTGGGATGAGTCAGGGCTATCTCCATGAAGCGGGCGAACGTGACCCGTCCGCCCTCGGCATCTACCACTTCGACGATCGACGAGGGAGTTGGGGATCGCGGTGTGTCCGAATCCACGTTCAAGCTCCTGCGAGGCGGCAGCCGAACCGCTGATGCTCCCCTAATCGCATAACCAAGTATTCCCCAATCGAACATACCGAACATAAAGCCACCCCTCTTTAGCCTATCCCCATATGCATACCATAGTGCTGTGCGGTCCACGACATCAACGTTGGTTTGCACAAGACCGGCCCGCGGGGTGGATAGCGGGCAGGATGGACGCTAGACTAGGAAGACGACGGTTTGCCGAGCCCTCTGTGAATCATCAGTAGCGGCGCGAGGACGAAGAGAGGCTGGATGAGCGTGCTGGACCTTATCGCGAGCGATAGAAGAGCCATCTTCCTCGACGGGGCGATGGGGACCCAATTGGGAGAAGCCGGTCTGGAGATGGGCGGCCCGACCACCATCACCCACCCGGAGGCGGTATTGGCCGTTCACCAGCGATACGCCGACTGCGGAGTCGACCTGCTGATCACGAACACCTTGACCATGAACCGCGTCAACATCGAGTCTCACAAGGTCGGGGTGGACGTCCGCGAGGTGAATCTGGCCGGAGTCAGACTGGCCAAAGCAGCCGCTCGTGATGGCCAGTATGTCCTTGGCGACGTGAGCTCCACGGGGAAGATGCTGCAGCCGTATGGGCAGCTCGCCGAGGAGGACGCGTACGCCGCCTTCAGAGAGCAGGCGGCCATCCTGGCCGAAGGCGGGGTGGACGGATTCATCATCGAGACCATGATCGACCTGCGGGAAGCTCTGTGCGCCGTACGCGCCGCACGAGAAGCGAGCGACCTTCCCGTCATCGCGTCGATCGCCTTCAACACTGCCGGCAACGGCGGGCGGACAGTGATGGGCGACACCGCGCATGACTGTGCGCAGGCGCTGACCGAGGCGGGGGCGTGCGCGGTCGGGGCGAACTGCGGCAGTCTCGATCCGCTGGAGTTGGCCGAGGTCGTCTCGCTGATGCGAGGAGCGACGTCGCTACCCATCATTGCCCAACCCAATGCGGGCAAGGGCAGACTGGCCGACAAGCGCCTTGTCTTCGACATGTCGCCCACCGACTTTGCTGCGGGCATAGACGAGTGCCTGCGAGCAGGAGCCCGGCTGGTCGGCGGCTGCTGCGGGACTTCGCCCGCCCATATCAGGGCCATGGTGGAATCGGTGGGTGGGGCCCAGTCCCGGCCGGACGCATCGGATCTGTGACCATCGGCCCCTGAGACGTGGCCGATCCTCAGGTAAGCATCTGCCCCGTCGACACTCGAGGTCGGGCGGACACTCTGGCCGCTACCCTCATGTTGCTCCTCGCCTTGACCGGCCTGGCGCTTTCGCTGATACCGGTTGTGACCGATCAACTGCGGGCCGACTTCGGCTATTCCGATTCGCAGATCGGGCTCCTGACCTCGGTGTTCATGCTGGCTCTCGGCGTGGTCGCCATCCCCTGGGGACTTGCCGGCGCCCGCTGGGGCGGAAGGACTCTTGCCGTGGGGCTCACCATCGGCATCGCGGGCTCGTTACTGTTGGCCTTCACCAGCTCCTACGGCGGCTTTCTCGCGGGGCGCCTGGTGCAGGGAGTGGGACTCGGAGTGATAGTCCCCACCGTGGGCACTGTGATCCCCGACGCGATCTCGCCCCCCTTCCGGGGCCGAGCCTGGGGGGTGTTCGGCACCGGACACGGTCTGGGCGTGGTGCTGGCGCTACTCATCCTGCCCAGCATCGCGGCAGCCGGCGGGTATCGGGCGGTGTTCGTCGCCGCCGCGATCCTGATCGCCTTGTTCGGCGTTCTCGCGCTGGCTCAGGGCCCGGTGCACCGGAAGCCCGCCCACTGTACGGACTCCGTCGGACCGCGAGATCTGGCCCGCGCTCTGAGGACGACCGTGACCAACCGGCAAGTCCTCCTGCTCTGTCTCTTTAATCTCGCCGGTCTGGCCGTGGGCGTGGGTGCGCTCGTCTGGACTCCAGAGTTCATGAAGGCCGAGTTCGGGGCAAGCGTCGGTGTCGCGGCCTACCTCACGGCAGGATTGGGCCTCGCGCAACTGGTCGGCAATCCGCTCGGGGCGACGGCCATGGGCCGGTGGGGCAAGAAGGCGGTCATCGTGGTAGCTATGCTCCTCATGACCGCCTGCGTCGCCCTGGTGCCGTTCCTCCCGTCGCTGTGGGTGGTCTTCATATTCGTGACGATCACCGGATTCCTCACCATGGCCTATTTCTCGCCGCTCTTCGCGGGCATCGCCGAAGTGGTGAGAACGTCTCCGGAGGTGGGAGCGGCCACGGGTCTTCTTGAGGTTTTCGGCTTTGTGGGTGCACTCGTCGCCCCGTGGTTGTTCGGACTCTTGCTGGATGTCATGGGAGAGCAGACCGGGTACGTGGCAGGCTATCTTATGCTGGCTGCGATCGCCGCCCTCAGTTGCGTGGGGCTGGCCTTCTTGAGACTTCCGGCTGGTCACCGCCGCGTTCAGACTGCTCCTCGACTCTCGGCAGAGTCCGAGGAGCCTCGGAGCTAGGCTTCTTCGGCTAGACGACAGGGACGCGGATCATGCCGCCACTAACACAAGGGACCGCTCTGGCACTATCATAGGACGTCGACCAAAGGATAAGTTCAGCTCATGTACTCACTATCCGGCAACAGAGGGGACAGATGATCAAGTTCAGCGAGCAACAACTCAAAACGCCCAAGTTCATGCGGCCCGTGTATCTGGTGACTGCCGGCCAGTCCAAGTACGCGAGGGCGATCCCGGAGAAGAGAACCGAAGAACTGTGCATCGATGCCTTCACTATGGCGGCGGAACTGCTCAACCTGACTCCGGCCGAACTCAAGAAGTACATACACACCTGCTACTACGGGCATTTTGCCGACCACTTCGGGGATCAGCTGCTTGGCGAGGCAGTGGTCCACGACCGCCTCGGGTTGGATCCTTTGGGCAATGTGGGGATCAAATCAGGCGGCGCAACGGGTGGCTCGACCCTCTGGGAAGCTGCCAAGGCGGTCGCGAGCGGGTATTCGGACTGCGTTCTCGCCATGGGGTGGGAGCGCATGGACGAAGTCCCCACCGACGAGGGAAACTTCCTGATCGCCTGCGCAGCCGACAGGGACTGGGAATCGCCCATGGGCCAGATATACACCGGCTACTACGCGGTCATGGCCCAAAAATACTGGCAGGTGTTCGGCAAAGCGGAGGCTTCTTTCCGGCGCACTCTCGCGGAGATCTCCGTGAAGCACCACGGGTACGCACGCTTCAATCCGTTCGCTCATGGCGCCATGAAGATCACCGCTGACGACGTCCTGGTGTCTCCCCTGGTCGCCGACCCGCTGCGGGCGCTCGATTGCTGTCTCATGAGCGTTGGCGCCGCATGCGCCATCATCTGCGACGAGGACACCGCGATCGAGTTGACGAAGAACAGCAAGAACAAGCCGCTCAGGATCTGGGTTACCGCCGGTTCGCACACTCTGCGCCCCGCCGACAGACGGAACATGGACATACCTTTGCTCCCCAACGAGACGGCCGATCAATACAAGGACCTAGGCAAGGAATTCCCCGGGGGCGACCGCTATCCGGGCTTCACCGGTTTTCTCGCCGCAAGGATGGCGGCCTACTATGGCTACCGCATGACAGGCGTCGTCGATCCTACGAACGATTTCGACGTCATCGAACTGCACGACGCTTTCACCATCAGCGACGTGCAGACCTATGAGGACATCGGCCTCAGACCATATGGCCACGGACGTGACTATGTCGAGTCCGGAGATTGCTACCACGTCAACCCGCACACGGGAAAGCCGGGCAAGCTGCCCTCGAACCTCTCCGGCGGGCTGATCGGCTGCATGCACGCGGTCGGAGCCAGCGGCATCATGCAGGTCTTCGAGATAGCGACCCAGCTATGGGGCCGGTGGGCCGAGATCCACGGCGACGAGAAGAGGTGGAAGGAATTCGGCAGGGAGAAGCCGGCAGACTGGACCGACCTCCAGGTGAAGGGCGCCAAGCGGGCCCTCTCCGTCAGCCACGCGGGCGTAGGATCGCACGTGACGGCGACCATCCTCATGGACCCCGACGATCTGTTGAAGAAAGACGCGTGAGAGAGGCCGACGATGAGCTCATACGGACAGGTTCAAGTCAAAGACAATCGGTACAAGTTCAGGGGCGACTTCCATCGCCTCGAGCAGCACATGCCCATCAGAGATGCGGACAATGGCTGGAAGCTTGTCGGCGTCACGAAGCCCAGGGATATGACCTATGTCCATTCCTACGGCGGCGAGGCGGTATTCTTCGAATCGCTCTCCAAGGGCAAGCTGCTGGCGACCAAGTGCGAAAACCCAGCCTGCGAAGCGAACGGTTCGGTGTATCAGCCGTTCAGGATCTATTGCCCGGACTGCCTCTCGAAGAACACGGTCATCGACATGACCGACCTGGCAAAGAAGAAGGCTACTATCCACACGTTCATGGTTTGCGCGAGATCGGGCGCATTCAACCTGCTTGACAAGCCGATCCGCTTCATCAATGTCGAATTCGAGAACGTGTCTACCATTCTGTTCAGCTATCTCCTGGTGGGCGAGCCCCAGATCGGGATGCGGGTCGTGCCGGTCTTCAAGTTCTTCAATCCCACCTACACGATCTTGGATCTCTCCTGGGTCCCCGCGGGTACGCCGGCCGAGTCGCTACCCGAAGGCTTCTCGTTCTAGTCGGTGGGGATGGACGGTGGGATGGACGGTGGGGTGCCGTCGTGCGGGGGCTCACTGGGCTCACGATAGGGTGGAGGGTCGATGTTGAGACATTATGACGAGCTCAGCGCTGAGGTGAATCTGATAGGCGTCATCAAGGCCAGGGCGGTCATCGACCGCTACCTGAACCGGACGAATCTGACCTACTATTCAGAGCTCTCTCGCCTGGTCGGCTGCGAGGTCTTCGTCAAACACGAGAACCACAACCCCACCGGTTCGTTCAAGATCCGCGGCGCACTCAACTTCTTCCACCACCTGTCCGAGGAGGAGCTGGAGACCGGCGTGCTCGTCTCCACGCGCGGCAACCACGGCCTCGCCATGGCCTGGGCCGGCCGGTGGTTCAATGTGCCCTGCACCGTGGTCGTCCCGGAGCACAACAATCCCGAGACCAACCGCATCATCGAGAGCTTCGGGGCCGACCTCATCACCCACGGGCACGACTTCTACGATGCCCAATCCTATTGCGACGAACTGGTGGACAGCGCCGGGTACTACTACGTCGAGCAGGGCAATGAGCCCGAGATCCTCAATGGTCTGGGCACGATGGGGCTCGAGATCTTCGAGGACCTGCCGGAGGTGGACGTCATCATCTGTCCCGTCGGTGGCGGCTCCGGGTGTGCCTCGCTCATCAAGGTGGCCCAGGCCATCAACCCGAAGGTGGAGATCATCGGGGTGCAGGCCGCGCGGGCAGCAGCCTTCTACGAGTCCTGGAAGAAAGGCGAGTGGGTCGTCATCGAGGGGGCCGATACCGTGGCCGACGGTCTGGCGGCACGGAGCGTATTCCAGCTCCCCTACATGATCATGAAGGACCACATCGCAGACGTGGTGCTCCTCAGTGAAGAGGAGATCCTTGAGGGTATCCGGCTGGCCTTGCAGGTCACGCACAACATGGCCGAAGGGGCCGGGGCCGCATCCCTCGCGGCTGCGCTCAAGATCAAAGACCGGCTGTGCGGGAAGAAGGTGGCGCTCATCATGTCCGGGGGCAACCTGGACCACGAGCACCTGCTCCAGGCGCTGAGGTGACCCCTCTGGGAACCGCTCCCTGGGTCAAGGCTGATTTGCGAAACCGCGGGGTAGAATCACTTGAACGGGGTTCTATCGGTCTCCAGGAGGGCACGAGTGTCTAGCATACGGGACTACGAAGACATCAAGATAGGTGATAGAAGCGCCTTCAGCAAGACGGTCGGTGAAGCCGACGTCTTCGCTTTTTGTGGCATCACAGGTGATTTCAATCCCATCCATGTTGACGAGGTGTTCGCCAGGCAATCTCGGTGGCAGGGGCGGATCGCGCACGGCATGCTCGTTGCATCCGTGGTGACACCGACATTGTCGGCCATCCTCGGTGACGGAGCCGTCCACGTGTCCCAAGAGCTATCTTTCGAGGCCCCGGTCAAGATCGGTGACACCATCACCGTGGTGTCAGAAGTCACCGAGAAGATGGAAGACAAGCGCCGAGTGATCATCAGTTCCGTGTGGACCAATCAGGACGGGACCGTCGTGATCACCGGGAAGGCTGAACTCCTGGTGCCTCGCCAACGACAAGCGTCTGGGGACTAGGAAGCTTCCCGCCGGTCCGCCGGCTACTCGACCGTCCGGTAGTACGCGCCCCACTTGGCGTCGACCCGCGCCTGGATCTCGGCGATCTGCTCCTCGGCGAGGAGCCTGAAGCGCGACTGGGTCTGTAGATAGTCCCCCACCGGGACGAGCCGCCGTTTTTCCAGGAGCTTCTCCGAGGCGCCGGTCAGGCTGAACGCGCCGTGCTCGACCTCGTAGAGATCGTAATACCCCGTTTCCACAGCGAGCCGGCCGATCTTGATGGAGTAGCGCGGGTCGAAGCCCCACCCCGGCGGGCAGGGCGTGTGGATGTGGATGTACTTGGTGCCCTGCAGCGAGATGGCCTTCTTGATCTTGTCGTAAAGGTCCAGAGGGTAGGCTGCCGAGGCCGTGGCCACGTAGTCGATGCCGTGCGCGGCCATGATGGCGGGCACGTCCTTCTTCTGCTGCAGCTTGCCCTTGATAGGCGTGTTGGCGGTCAAAGCTCCCTGCGGCGTGGTGCCCGACCGCTGCACCCCGGTGTTCATGTAGCCCTCGTTGTCGTAGCACATGAAGAGGAAGTTGTCGCCGCGTTCGGCCGCCCCGGAGAGCGCCTGGATGCCGATGTCGCTCGTACCGCCGTCGCCGGCCCAGCCGACGACCTTGATGTGTTCTCTGCCCTGGGCCTTGAGCGCCTCCAGCACACCGGTGGCCGCCGCCGCGGTGGAGGCGAAGGTGACGTTCAGACAGGGCAACTTGGTGGAGGCGACAGGGAAGAGTCCCTGCAGAACGGTCAGACAACTCGGCGGCACGACGAGGATCGTATCCGGTCCCAGGGCCTTGAGCCCGATGCGATAGGCGATGCTCAGACCGCAGCCCGTGCAGGCCCGGTTGCCCGGGTAGACGAGCTCTTCTGTGGGGAGCGAGAGGATCGTGGTCTTGGTGGTCATGGCAGGTTGCTCCTACTGCAGGCTGCTACAGCTTGATCCCGATCCAACTGGGACCTTCTTCGAGCGTTCCGGCGATGCCGGCGCGCAGAGTATCGGTCAGGTCGGCGGTCCTGATGTCGCGGCCCCCGATGCCGGCGATCATGCCCTTGACGAAGGGGGCTCCGACACCGTCGCCCCGGCCTTCACTCTGGAGGCGTTCATACAGGGCCGACTTGAGGTCCGAGCAGAGCGCGCCTTCGTAGCCGTAGGACAGCGCCTTCTCGATGACGAACACCCCCCGTGCGCGCCGCAGGGCCTCGGCCAGGGCCTCGTCGGGGAAGGGCCGGTAGAGCCTGACCCCGAGAACGCCGACCTTGAGCTCTTCGCCCCGCAGGGTCTCGACCACGTCCCGCAACTGGTAGGCCAGCGAGCCGAGGCCGACCGCGATGTATTCGGCGTCGTCGCAGCGATAGGGTTCCAGGAGGGCGTTGCCGCCCCGCCCGAAGATCTCCTTGAACGCGTCCTCGGTCTGCTGGGCGACTGCCAGGGCGGCCCTCAGGTCTTCCTGGAGCAGATAGCGGATCTCCATATAGCCATGGGCCATCTCGCCCGTGACGTCCAAGCGTGTATCGGGCAGCGTGACGGTGTTGAGGTTGGCCGGATCCCGCGGGTCGAGGGCATAGGCCGGCTCTGAAAGGCTTCAAGAAGCGTGCGACCGCTTCCTCCTCAGGTACGTCGAAGGGCATATAGGTGTGCGAGAGCAGATAGCCGTCGTAGCAGACCATGACCGGGATGCTGGTGGTCTCAGCGATGGAGAAGGCCTTGAGGACGTCGTCGATGATCTGCTGATGGTCGCAGGAGTACATCTGGATCCAGCCCGTGTCGCGCTGCGAGATGGAATCCTGATGGTCGTTCCAGATGCACCAGGGAGCGCCCACGGCCCGGTTCACCACGCACATGACGATGGGTAGGCGGGCGCCCGCGGCCCAGTGGATCTGCTCGTGCATGTACAGAAGTCCATTGGCGCTCGTGGCGGTGAAGGCCCGCGCGCCGGTGGAGCTTGCGGCGATGCAGGCCGCCAGGGCGGAGTGCTCGCTTTCGACCGGTATGTATTGGGCCTGCATCTCGCCGGACTCGATAAGCTCCGAGAGCTTCTCCGTCAGAGGGGTCTGAGGGGTGATGGGGTAGGCCGCGATCACCTGGGCTCCGGCCAGCTTGACCCCCAAGGCGGCCGCGACGTTGCCGTTCTCGATTATGTGCATGGCCTCGGTCCCTCGTATGAGCAGGCCTCCGGCGCCTCATCGCCCTCGGGTCGGCCGGCCTCGTCCACCATGGTGATGGCCTTGGTCGGGCATTCCTCGGCGCAGATCGCGCAGCCCTTGCAATACTCGTAATCGATCGTGGGGGGGATGGTACGCGAGACCACGCAGTCGGGGCAGTAGAGCCAGCAGATGAAGCAGGCCTCAGCCTTGCGTTTGGCCGGGGTGCAGAGCTCGGTGTTGATGACCGGGCGCTGGACGCGCCAGGAGCCCGTCCTGCCGCCATCGCCTGGACCGGACTGGCTGTGCGATGTCTTGTACCGATATCCCCGGGTGCCCATCATGAGCCTCCCACGATGGTCTTCTCGTAGGCGAGCCTGGCTGCCTGCGCGTTGGCCTGCGGTTTCTTCGTCTTGAATTCCGCCTCGATCTCCTCGACGACCAGATCGAACGGCACGAGGTCGACCGCCCGGCACAGGGCCCCGATGATACCGGAGTTCACCACGCCCTGCCGCAGCCCCGCCTCCACGGACAGGGCCGTGACGTCGGCCACAGCCAGTCGCATGCCCTCGAAGTCATAGGCGGCCAGGGGTTTGGGGGTGTTGAGCACGATGAGCCCGCCGTCCTTGAGCCCCTTGGTCACGTCCGCCTCGGTCAGCAGGAGATGGTCGAGGACGACCACGATATCGGGGGTCTCGATCGGGGAGATGTCGTAGATCTTCTCCCGGGCTATCTTGAGGGAGGTGAAGACCGGGGCGCCACGGCGTTCGGTGCCGAAGGTCGGGGCCATGACCACCCCGGTGTATCCGGACCGGAACGCCGCCGTGGCGAAGATCTTCGCCGCTGTTATCGCACCCTGTCCGCCCCTGCCGTGCCATCGGATCTCGATCATTCGTTTCTTCCTACCGTGTCGTATCGTTTTGTGCAGGGTATTCTACTTCGCCTACGGCAATCTCGGCGCCGATCGGCGCCTGGCGGTGGCACGAGGAGGTCGGTGAGCCGGCAGGCGGATCGATGAAGACGGGAACCAGATTTCGAGAAAAGGACCCCAGGTCAGAGCGAAAGCGGGAGAACGTGGACTTCAACCTAACAGAAGACCAACAGCTGATCAGAGATACGGTGAGGGACTTCGCCCAACGCGAGATCGCGCCCAAGGCGGCGGAGATCGACCGGACGGGGGCCTTCCCCGTGGAGATCCTCGAGCAGATGGCCGAACTGGGGCTTATGGGGCTGCCGATAGCGGAGGAGTACGGGGGATCCGGGGCGGACTACGTCAGCTACTGCCTGGCGTTGGAGGAGATCACCCGGGCCTGCGGTTCGACAGGCTTGACCTACGAGGCGCACATCTCGCTCGGCTGTATGCCCATCTATCTCTACGGGACCGAGGCGCAGAAGCGCGAGTATCTCCCTCAGCTCTGCAGCGGGGAGAGCATCGGCTCGTTCGGCCTCACCGAGCCGGAGGCCGGCTCCGATGCCGGTGGCACCAAGACCACTGCCACGCCGGAAGGTGGTGAGTGGGTCATCAACGGATCGAAGTGCTACATCACCAACGCTAGCTACGCCAAGTTCGTCACCATCACCGCGGTGACCGACAAGGGCAAGGGCACACGCGGCATCAGCGACATTATCGTGCCCACCGGGACACCGGGGTTCACCGTCAGGTCGTCCTACGAGAAACTGGGCCTCCATGGCTCCAACACGACGGAGCTGTCCTTCGATAACGTGAGAGTGCCCGAGGGGAACCTTCTCGGCGTGCGCGGAGAGGGCTTCAAACAGTTCCTGGTGGTGCTCGACGGCGGCCGGATCGCCATAGGCGCGATGGGAGTAGGGATAGCTCAGGCGTGTCTGGACGCCTCAGTCAAGTACGCCAATGAGCGTGTCCAGTTCGGGCAGCCCATCGGCAAGTTCCAGGCTATCCAGTTCAAGCTGGCCGACATAGCCATGAACATCGGGTTGGCCAGGCTCATGTATCTGAAGGCGGCCTGGCTGAAAGACACTGCTCAGCCCTACTCCCGAGAAGCGAACTACGCGAAGCTCTTCGCCTCCGAGATGGCGACCAAAGCGGCGTTGGAGGCCATCCAGATCCACGGCGGGTACGGATACATGAAGGAGTTCCCCGTCGAGCGCTACCTGCGGGACGCCAAGTTGCTGGAGATCGGCGAGGGTACGTCCGAAGTGATACGACTCGTGATAGCAAGGAGCCTCGGCCTGTAGGGGGCTGAGTCTTCGGGAAGCTGGATCACAGCTCTGCCGCCGCCCCTTGACGCCGTGGCATAATACCCTACTATGCCAATCGGTACAATAAACTTTAGGCCTAGGAGGTATCTTGAGACCGTGGTCATCTCCCAGAGATCGCAGTACGCGGTGAGAGCCGTACTGGAACTGGCCAAGAATGAGGGGCAGGCCCGCCCGTCCAGGGCTCTTTCTACCGTGTTGAGCGCCTTGACGCCAAGACTGACATCGTCTGTCCACCGCGGCCGGGTCGTGTGCTTCTTCCCGTCTGGGAGAGAGCCCATACGGCCATGATGGACGTCTATGACTCGACGAGTTTTCACGACCTGGTGAAAGACGAAGCGACTGCTCGTAGGGGGGGCGCTCGACTATGTCATCTAGAACGTGGCTCGGTTTGGCGGGCTCGTGGAGTGGTCGGCACGGTGGGGCGACGTGTCGAATGCGATGTCGCGGCAGATCGTTTGTTACCCAGGCAAGGCCGACTAGTTCAGATTCACACCTAAGAAAGGCCACATAACATGACAGACTACGGCATAGACACCCTGGCCCTACACGCGGGTCACACGCCCGATCAGGAGACGCTTTCCCGGGCCGTCCCCATCTATCAAACCTCCAGCTATGTGTTCCGGGATAGTGCACACGCCGCCGACCTCTTCGCCCTGCGCCAGTTCGGCAACATCTACACGCGGCTGATGAACCCGACCACAGACGTGCTGGAGAAACGACTGGCTGCCATTCATGGCGGGACCGGGGCTGTTGCGACCGCGTCGGGCCAGGCCGCCGTCTTCTATTCGATCGCAGCGATCACCTCGGCTGGGCAGAACTTCGTGACCGGAGACAAGCTCTATGGGGGAACCTATACGCAGTTCCGTTTTCCTCTCAAGCGCTTCGGCATAGAGGCCCGCTTCGTTGATTCCCGCGATCCGGCTAACTTCGAGGCGGCCATCGACGAGAACACCCGCCTGCTGTACACAGAGTCCATCGGCAACCCGAAGGGCAATGTGGACGACTTCGAGGCCATCGCCGCTGTGGCCCACCGCCACGGCATCCCTCTTATAGTGGACAACACGGTCACCCCACCCCCTCTCTTCAACCCCTTCGATCACGGGGCCGACATCGCTGTGTACTCGCTGACCAAGATGATCGGCGGGCACGGGACCTCGATCGGCGGCGCCGTTGTCGAGAAAGGCGACTTCGACTGGAAGACGGGGGGGAAGTACCCGGAGATCACCGAGCCCGATCTCGCCTATCACGGCGTGAACTTCTGGGATGCATTTGGGAACCACGATCAGGCGGTGGCTCCCGGCTTGGCGTATGTGCTTAAGATCCGCACGGGTCTGCTCCGGGACCTCGGAGCGGCACTATCGCCTTTCAACTCCTGGCTGTTCATCCAGGGTCTGGAGACTCTGCCACTCCGTGCTCGTACGCACAGCGCAAACGCTCTCGCCGTCGCGGAGCACCTGCGCTCGCACCCGGCTGTGACCTGGGTGGACTACGCGGGGCTGCCGGAACATCCCGACTACGAGCGGGCCAAGAAGTATCTTCCGCTCGGGCCGGGCGCCGTGCTCGGATTCGGGATCAAGGGGGGCCTCGAGGCGGGGAAGAAGTTCATTGACTCGGTGAAACTGGCTTCTCATCTCGCGAACGTACTCGACGCGAAGACCTTGGTGATCCATCCGGCCTCGACCACCCACCAACAGCTCACGCCTGAGGAACAGCTGGCTGCCGGTGTGACCCCTGACCTGGTTCGGGTATCAGTCGGGCTCGAGGACATCAGAGACATAATCGCCGACCTCGATCAGGCGCTGAACGCGTCTCAGGAAGGAGCTTCGGATGGGTACAACATTTGACGACAACTCTCTCTCGATCGGGCGGACTCCACTGGTACGACTTAACCGGATCGGTGGCGCGTCGAAGGCCCGGCTGCTGGCGAAGATCGAGGGACGTAACCCCTCTTACTCGGTGAAGTGCCGGATCGGTGCCTCGATGATCTGGGACGCTGAGCAGAAGGGTCTCTTGAAGCCCCACACCGAGATTATCGAGCCCACCAGTGGCAACACGGGCATCGCACTGGCTTTTGTCGCGGCGGCCCGCGGTTACCGGCTTACCCTCACCATGCCCGAGACCATGAGCATGGAGCGGAGAAAGGTGCTTGCCTTTTTCGGAGCCAACGTGATGCTGACTCCGGGCGCGGAGGGCATGAAGGGCGCGGTCGCCCGGGCCGAGGCGCTGGCGGCCAGCGATCCGGAACGATACTTCCTCCCCCAGCAGTTCAAGAATCCCGCCAATCCCGCGGATCCACGAGCAGACGACCGGACCGGAGCTGTGGGACGACACCGATGGGAATGTTGACGTTCTTGTGTCCGGGGTCGGCACGGGCGGCACGATCACGGGCATCTCTCGCTACTTCGAGAAGACCCGGCAGAAGCCGCTCTACTCGGTGGCTGTCGAACCGGCTGCCAGCCCGGTGATAAGCCAGAAACTGGCCGGTCTGGAGCTGAAGCCGGGTCCGCACAAGATCCAGGGAATAGGGGCCGGTTTCATCCCCGACACCCTCGATCTGTCGATCGTCGACAGGGTCGAGCAGGTGGAGAACGACGAAGCCATGGAGTTCGCCAGACGGCTCGCTCGGGAGGAGGGCATCCTCTGCGGGATCTCCTGCGGCGCAGCGACCGCAGTGGCCGTGCGCCTGGCCCAACTCCCGGAGTTCGAAGGAAAGACGATAGCGGTGATTCTTCCCGACGCCGGCGAACGCTACCTGTCAACCGCCCTCTTCGAGGAAAGCTCCTCTACTTAGGTCCCCTTCAAGTTGCCAGGATGGTGCGTCACCCGCCCACCCGCGCACCATCCTGGCACGCAGCATAGGCAGAATCGTCCACTGCGTCCGACTCACCAGCGACCCTAGAGTACCTCGTTGAGACTTCCAGAGCGGAAGCCCAGGAGGTCTACGCACACGTAGGCGTAGCCCAGGTCGTTCAGCGCGGCTATGACCTGGGATCGCAGGGGCTCCCCGCAGAGTCGGGACACCTCGTCGGCAGGGACCTCGATGCGCGCCAGCCGTCCGTGATGCCGCACTCGCACGATGGGGAAGCCCCAGTGGTGCAGCAGCGACTCGGCGCGAGCCACCGACTGAAGCGCCTCCAAAGTGATCTCCTCGCCGTACGGAAATCGGGAAGCAAGGCACGGCGACGCCGGCCGTTCTGAGGTGGGCAGCCGCAGATAGCGGCTGGCCTCCCGGACTTCATCCTTGGAGAAGCCCGCCCCCGCCAGTGGGTGCAGGACCCCCGCTTCCTTCGCCGCACGTAGTCCGGGGCGATAGTCTCGGGCGTCGTCGGCAATGGCACCGTCCAGAATCGCCTCGAACTCGTTCTCGA
The DNA here is from genome assembly GCA_963806155.1 of uncultured Actinomycetes bacterium. GTDB lineage: Bacteria > Actinomycetota > Thermoleophilia > RBG-16-64-13 > RBG-16-64-13 > CAVPLM01. The sequence continues at coordinate 401,132 of CAWDXC010000009.1, read as the reverse complement.
GCCGGATCCTCTCCAGGGCGGCGTAGAGCTGCTGGCGGCAGAGGTAGCAGCGCGACGGCGTGTTCTCGGCGAAGCCGGGGACTTCGAGGGAATCGAGCACTATGAAGCGGTGGGGTACCTGCAGCTGGAGGGCGACTGCCCGAGCGGACTCCGCGTCCTCCTCCGACTCCACAGCTCCCAGAGCGGTCACTGCGAGCACCTTTTCCATCCCCAGTCCTCGCGTGGCCAAAGCAAGCAGCAGGCTAGAGTCGACTCCCCCCGACAGAGCTACCACAGCTCCCTCAAGCCGGGAGATCGTCTCTTCAGCCGATCTGAGCTTCGCGGTCAGTTGGTCCATAGTCCTCTCGCGTATCCCACACTCTGATTCAGCCCATCGCCCGCCGCCTGGTCATGCTAACACCACCGCTGGGTATCGGTTTGAGGGGGCGCTGCGTGCCCGATCACCGCGAACGTGGCAGTCAAGTGGTGAAAGCGCGCTCGCCGCGGCCGCCCGATCCAAGCTTTGACCTGCGAGAAGATCGGCTCAGCCGTCCAGGAACCAGCCTTTGGCGTCGGGCCCGGCTAAGTCGGCGATCGTCGCGCTGCGGAACAAGTCGTCAAGCAGCTCGGCTGCCCTCACCCACAGCTGATGGGTGCGGCAACCCGGTTCGCGCTCGCACCTTACGATACCCAGGCATGGCGACGGTACTATGGGTCCCTCGCAAGCTTTCAGGACGTCGAGCACCGTTATCGTCTCCGGAGGCCGCGCAAGTGTGAAGCCGCCTGCTTTCCCCCTGTGGCTGTTCACAAAGCCGGATATCTTGAGCGTCATCATGAGCTGTTGAACGTAGGCAGGGGGGAGTTGTTCCGCTTGCGAGATCTCGTGTTTTGTGAGCACTCGCCCATACGGCCGCGAGGCCATCATCTGCAGGATGTGGACCGAATACCGCCCCCTGGTGGGGATCTCCATCATGGCCCTTGGCTCCATTTCGGTTGAAGGGCAGTGCCCATTCTTTTCCAGGACACCGCCTGCCTCGCTGTTGACACCGTCTGCATAGTTGGGAATAGACCACTAACTTACTCATCCTACCAAGTATTCAGTGTCGTCTGCCTTTGATGGTGCTGTCGCCGAGGAGCAGATCAGAACAGACGTGGATTAAGCAGAGTCGGATGCCTGCGGGGCCGCTATCAACTCAAGTATGTGCTCGAGCATCCACCTCGAGCGCACCGGACTCCAGTGCTCCTCGATGCCCATGAGGTAGGCGATATCCTCCGTCCAGGCCCGGCTCACGATCATCCAGGCGATCTGATACGGATCGATGTCCTGGCGGATCGTCCCCTGAGACTGACCCTCCTCGACGATCTCGACCAGGTCCTTGACGAGGGTCAGTTCCTTCTGGCCCAGCGGCTCACGGAGGTCTTCGTCGGGTGGGGCGGCGATGAACTCAAAGAAAGCGAGGGCGAATCCTTCCTTATCAGAGACGACGCGCGTGTGGCCGATCCCGATCTCTCGCAGTCGCTCCAGCGCGTTCGGGTGTTTCGCCGAGCGATGCAGCTCGCGGACGTTCTCGAACACGTCGTCCATGACCTCCAGCAAGATGTCTCTCCTGCTGGCGAAGTGACCATACAGGGCCGGGGTGGTGATCCCGACCCCCCTGGCGATGCGGTTCAGCGTGGCTCCTCGAACCCCATGCTTTGACACCAACTCCAGGGCTACGCTGACGATCTGCTTCCTTCTTTCTTCTGTCCTGTAGTAGGGTCTAGTCATCGGGTATCACGCCCTTTGCTCGTCTAGCGGCCGTCGAGTCAGGTCCGCGCACTTCAGACTACTACCGCTGCTGGCCCTGACAATGGTATTCGCGATCAGCGGCTTGGCTGTCGCGGGGTGCGGGTCGGAGGAGGCTGCCGACACTACAAGCGAATCCAGCGCAACCTCGTCCTCGGAAGCGAGCGGTGAGGCGTTCAAGATCGCCTATCAAGACGGCTTCACCGGCCCCATGGCTTATGACTCCGCGCTTACCGACCAGGGCATTCAAACCGCCCTCAACCAACTGGGCAACGAGGTGCTGGGACGACCGATCGAGTAATCTGAAAGCCGACAATGGCTTGGACCCTGTCCAGGCCGTCGACAAAGCTCGTCAGTTCGTTGAGAGCGACAATATCGACATGCATATGGGGCCCATCTTCGCGCCCTCCGCCGCGGCGGTCACCGACTACCTGAGCAAGGCGGGAGGGATACCCGAGGTCGGGATCCTGGGCTGGTCGAGTGAGAACATGAAGACGGCCAACAAGCTCTCTTTCGTTCCCCAGGGATTCCTGAGCTGCGGGGCGTACTACTTTGGCAAGTACGTGGTGGAGGAACTCGGCCACAAGACGGTGAGCGCGCTCTATCTCGAGGACACGGCGGCTCACGAGATCCAGGCCGGTTTCCAGAAGGGATTCGAAGAAGCCGGCGGGCAGATCCTGTATTGCCAGTATGTCCCCATCGATACGATGGACTTCAGCCCCTACCTCGGCACCATGCCCAAGGCCGACTGCACCCTCTACTGGGTCTTCGGGCCTGCGGCAGTCCCCTTCATCCAGCAATACCACGACTACAATGTCGGGGTCCCGCTGATCACGCCGACCCCCTGTAACCTTACTGAGGGTCAGATGGTGGATCTCGGTGAGATCGCGGCCGATATCTGGGGGATCGAGTATTACACGCCTGAGTTGGACAACGAGCTGAACAAGAAGTTCGTTGAGGACTTCCGCGCGGAATGGAACGGCGAATACCCGCAGACTCAGAGCTCGGCCGGTTGGATCGCCGTCAACCTGTTCGCTGAAGCGGTCAAGAAGACCAACGGTGACACTTCGCCTGAAGCACTCAATGAGGCGCTCGCCTCCATCTCCCTCGACACACCCGCCGGTCCATACAGCTTCGTGGAATACGGGGATGCCTGGGTAGGGAAGGGCAACCTCTACGTAATGAAGACCCAAATGGTCAAAGACAGGATGACCTGGGTGCCGGTCGAGACCTACGAGGATATAGTCTTCAAGGATATCCGCTGATCCACCCAGGACTCGAGCAGAACGGACATACCTAGGGGGCTCCGCCGGGCCGGCGGAGCCCCCTGGCGCTCCTCCTCGGCAGGGTGCCCAGCGCCGGTCGGTAAACAACTCGCACAGAAAGGAGGCCTCAGTGCGTGAGTCTGTTGTAAGGTCGACCGCCTGGTCGCCCGGCCCCGGCTGTCACGGGGGCTGCGGCGTCAAGTTCTTCGTCGAGGACGGCCGGGTGGTCAAGGTGGAGGGGGACGAAGACCACCCCTACAGCCAGGGCCGGGTGTGCCCCCGCATGCTGGCGCTGACCCAGTTCGTCTATCACCCCGAGCGTTTCACCCATCCTTTGAAGAGAGTGGGGGAGCGCGGTGAAGGGAAGTTCGAGCGCATCACCTGGGACGAAGCGCTGGATACGGTGGAAGCGCGCTTCAATGAGATCAAGGAGAAATACGGGGCGGAAGCGATCATTTTCGCCCAAGGCACCGGCCGCGATGTCGGCGGCCCCATCTCCTTCCTGTGCTACTCGTTCGGCAGCCCCAACTGGGTGCAGTTAGGGCTGGGCGGTCACTCCTGCTACACCCCCCGCCTGGCCGCCATGATGTTCACCCACGGCGACTACGCCGTCTTGGACGCCGGCCAGTTCCTGCCCGAGGGCATGGCCGATCCGGAGTACCGCCCCCCCGAAGTGATCGTGGTCTGGGCCCAGAACCCGGCCGCCGGCTGCCAGGACGGCTTCTACGGTCACTGGGTCACCGACTGCATGAAGCGGGGCTCGAGGCTCATCGTCATCGATCCCCGCTGGACCTGGTTTTCGTCCCGGGCGGAGAAGTTCCTGCAGCTCCGGCCGGGCACCGACGCCGCTCTGGCTTTGGGCATGCTGAACGTCATCATCTCCGAAGGCCTCTACGACCACGAGTTCGTGGAGACGTGGTGTAGCGGCTTCGAGGAGCTGCGGGCCCGGGCGGCCGAGTATCCGCTGGACCGGGTCTCTAAGATCACCTGGGTGCCGGCCGAGGACATCGCGGAGGCCGCCCGCACGTATGCGCGCGCCAAGCCGGCCGCCATCCAGTGGGGGGTGCCCGTCGACATGGGTCCCTCCGGCACCACCATCGCCCAGTCGATCGCCCACCTGTGGTCGATCACGGGCAACCTAGACGTGCCCGGCGGTAACGTCATCGCCAAACCGGCCTTCGACGTGACCACCTATCCCTTCTCCACCCAAGAGCTGTTCTCGCTCTATGGCGAGGACTTCGTCCACCGTATGAACGAGAAACGGATCGGGGCCCAGGAGTTCGCCCTGCTTAAGAACTTCCGGGGCTGGGGTCAGCCGGACCGGGCGGTCGAGCAGATGCTCTCCGGGGATCCCTATCCCATCAAGGCCTGCTGGATCCAGACCACCAACATGCTGGGGGGCCAGGCGGCCGACACCAGGCTGCACTACCAGGCTCTCAAGGCCATGGAGTTCAACGTGGTCGTCGACCTGTTCCCTAACCCCACCACCATGGCGGTGGCCGACCTTATCCTCCCCGCCGCCTCCATCGCCGAGAAAGAGAGCCTCCGCTCCTGGTGGAGTCCCCTGCAGGTGATGATGCCCGCCGTTTCGGTGGAGGAGTGCCGCTCGGACTGGGAGATCAACCTGGAGCTGGCCAAACGCTTCAATCCCGAACTGCGCAAACGCTACGACACCGTGAAAGACCTCATAAACGACCGCCTGGGGCCGTCGGGGTTCACCTTCGACGAACTGAAAGACGGTCACTGGAAGTTCCCCGACAAGGACACTCCTACCCGGCCCTACCGTCGCTACGAAAAAGGGCTGCTGCGCGCCGATAGGCAACCGGGCTTCCGCACCCCCACGGGCAAGCTGGAGCTCTACTCGACCAGCTTCAAAGAGTGGGACATGGACCCGCTGCCCTTCTTCACCGAGGCTCCGGAGAGCGAGGTCCGCACTCCCGAGCTTGCCCAGAAATACCCCCTGGTCATGGTCACCGGCCGGCGCTCCCCGGTCTTCTTCCACTCCGAGCACCGCAACATCCCCTGGCTCAGAGAATGCGACCCCGATCCCATCGTGGAGATCCACCCGAAGACCGCGGCCGAACTGGGCATCTCAGACGGCGAGTGGGTGAGGATCCTAAACGACCGGGGCCGGATCAAGCGCAAAGCCAAGGTCACCCCCATCGTCCATCCCAAAGTGGTGAGCGTACCCCACGGCTGGTGGCTACCGGAGACCGAGGGGAAGGAGCCCAACCTCTACGGTATCTGGGACATCAACTGCAACCTCCTGGTGAACATCGGCCCGGGCGATGCCTCGGGCTACGGGGGCGGCCCTTATAAGACCCCGCTCGTGGCCGTGAGGAAGATCAAGGAAGGAGAGGAGTGACCATGGCTAGGAAGGGGCTCCTCATCAACTACGACTACTGCACCGGCTGCCACACCTGTGAGGTGGCCTGCAAACAGGAACACGGCTATCCCGCCGGCCGTTGGGGCATCATGGTGAAAGACTTGACCCGGGAGACGGTGGACAAGGTGCAGGTGGACTTCCTACCCTTCCCCACCGACCTGTGCGATCTCTGCGCCCGGCGTACCGCAGGCGGGGAGAAACCGGCCTGTGTCAAGCACTGCATGTCGGCCTGCATGAGCTACGGCGAAGTGAGCGAACTCGCTCGACTCATGGAGACGATGCCGAAGAGCGTTCTGTACGTGCCTCGATAGAGCGGGACCCCAAAACCAGGAGGTGCGCCGAGACAAGGAGGTGCCCCAAGACAACTTGCGCAACGTGGACACGTGTACTACTGTCGACAGGTCGGTCCGAACGGGTCAAAGAGGGTCAGGGGGAGCTATGTACCGTAAGTCGCTTATCGTGGTTGTAACGCTTGTGCTGACAATCACCGGGTTGGTCTTGGTGAGTTGTGGGTCGTCTGAAGACGCGGCGACGGGGGAGCCGTTCAAGATCGCCTACAACGAGGATTTCACCGGCGTCATGTCGGTGGACGCCGCTCTCGCCGATCACGGCATCCAGACCGCGCTCAAACAACTGAATTCCGAGGTGCTCGGGCGCCCGATCGAGTACCTGAAGGCGGACAATGGAGGCGACCCGGTCGTGGCCGTCGACAAAGCCCGGCAACTGGTGGAGAGCAACGGGATCCAGACCCACTTCGGCCCCATCTTCGCGCCGTCGGCCGCCGCGGTCACCAACTACCTCGCCAGCGCCGGCGGAATACCCGAGATCGCGATGCTGGGTTGGTCTAGTGAGAATCTGAAGACGGCCAACAAGCTCTCGTTCATTCCCATGGGTCTCCTCAGCTGTACCGGTTACTACTTCGGTAAATACGTCGGTGAGAAACTCGGCTACAAGACTGTGAGCGCGATCTACTTCGAGGATACGGCTGCTCACGAGATCCAGGCAGGTTTCCAGAAGGGGTTCGAAGAAGCCGGCGGGACGATCACGGCGTGCGAATACGTCCCCATCGATACGATGGATTTCAGCCCCTACCTGACGTCCTTGCCCAAGGCGGATGGAGTCCTCTACTGGGTCTTTGGACCCGGACTGACCCTGTTCATCCAGCAGTACCACCAGTACAGCATCGGCGCCCCCTTGATCAGCCCGATGTGTTTGAACCTCACGGAGTCCCAGATGGCCGAACTCGGTGACATCGCGCTCGGCCAGGTGGGTGTCGACTACTACTCTCCCGAACTGGACAACGCGGTGAACAAGAAGTTCGTCGAGGACTACCGCGCGCAATGGGCGGGGGAATACCCGCAAGCTCAGAGTGCGGCCGGGTGGATCGCCGTCAACCTCTTCGTCGAGGCGGTCAAGAAGACCGATGGAGACACCTCCCCTGAGGCGCTCAAGAAGGCGTACGCCGGTATATCTCTTGACACACCTTTCGGCCCCTTGAGCTTCGTCGAAAACGGGGATGCCTGGGTCGGGAAAGGCAACCTGTCCATTCTCGAGACCAAGATGGTCGGGGACAGGATGGCCTGGGTGCCGATCGAGACCTATGAGGACGTGGTCTTCAAAGACATGCGCTGAGGCGTTCAGAGCAACGGAGATGCAGGCCCTTTGATGGTGGGGGCTTCGCCGGCGAGGCGGAGCTCCCACCATCTTGACGGCGCGGGGCGTGTACGCTCGAGCGCAGACCTGGAGTGCGTAAACGCAAGAGGAGAAGACGATATGAAGGCCTTTGTGATCGACCTTTCCAGATGCGTGGGCTGCTACTGCTGCCAGATCGCCTGCAAGGACGAGCACGTCGCCAACGACTGGACGCCGTATGCCAAGCCTCAGCCGGAGACCGGGCAGTTCTGGATCGGCATCAAGGAGACGGTGAGGGGAAGCGTGCCCAGAGTCAAAGTCTCCTACGTCCCGACCATCTGCATGCACTGCGAAGAGGCTCCCTGCCTGCGGGCCTGCCCGGTGGAGGAGGCCATCTACCAGCGGGACGACGGACTGGTCATCATCGATCCCGAGGTCTGCACGGGCTGCAGGCTCTGCGAGGAGAGCTGCCCTTACGGCGTCCTCTTCTTCAACGTCGGTCTCAACATCGCTCAGAAGTGCACCGGGTGCGCTCATCTGCTGGACGACGGCTGGCAGGTGCCCCGCTGTGTCGATGCGTGCCCCACGGACGCCATGCGTTTCGGCGAGGAGGAGGAGCTCGCCGACTGGATCGCCAAGGCCGAAGCGTACCGTCCCGACCTCGGACTCAAGACCAGGGTCTACTACCTCAACCTGCCCAAGAGGTTCATAGGCGGCACGCTGTTCGATCCGGTGGCGGACGAAGTCATCGTCGGGGCGCGCTGCACGCTCAAGGACGAAGCGAGCGGCGAGACGTTCGTCGACCGAGACCGACGGCTACGGCGACTTCTGGTTCAAGGGCCTGAAGGACGACCGGACGTTCTCGCTGAAGCTCGAGACAGACCAAGTGAGCGAAGTGATCGAGGCGATCAGCACCGCGGAGGACGTCAACCTGGGCGACATCGCCGTCCCTATGTCAAAGGAGCTGTGATGGCAAAGCCGGTCAAGCCTCTCAAGACAAAGGACAAGACGACCATCAAGGGGATGGCTCTCGGCGGCCACGGGGCGATGCCCGCCGCCGTCGATTCCATGAACGGCAAGGTCGTCCGCATCAGACCGCTCCACCTCGATGAGAAATACGATCCCAAGGATTTCAACGCCTGGAAGATGGTGGTCAAGGGAGTCGAGTTCGACCCGGGCTACAAGATCGCTCTGGCGCCCTTCAGCCTCGCCTACAAGAAGCGGGTCTACTCCCCGAACCGCATCAAGTACCCGCTCAAGCGGGTCGACTGGGACCCGAACGGCGAGCGTAACCCGCAGAATCGCGGTCTGAGCAAGTTCGAGCGGATCTCCTGGGAAGAGGCGGCCAAGCTCATCGCGGGTGAGATCCAACGCATCAAGAAGGAGTACGGCCCCTACGCCATCCTCTCCCAGGGCGACGGGCACGCCGAATCCAAGATCGTGCATGCCGCGCACGGCATCCAGTTCGAGTTCCTCAAGCTCACCGGCGGCAGCACCTACCAGTTCCGCACGCCGGACAGCTGGGAGGGCTGGTACTGGGGCGCAAAGCACGTCTGGGGCATGGACTCGACCGTCGGCCTCATGGAGCCCAAGACGAACATCGTCAAGGACATGGCCGAACATTGCGAGCAGCTGCTGTTCTGGGGCTGCGACCCCGAGACCACGCCGTGGTTCTACATCGCGGGTCTGCCCGAGCCGCCTCATGTACTTCTTCGAAGAGCTCGGCATCAAGCAGGTCTATATCTGCCCCGACGTGAACTACGGGGCGGCGGTCCACGCCGACAAGTGGATCCCCATCCTGCCGAACACCGATGCCGCGCTGCAGCTGGCGATCGTGTACGTGTGGCTCACCGAAGGCACCTACGACAAGGAGTACATCGAGCGGCTATAGCGTGGGCTTCGACAAGTTCGCCGACTACGTCCTGGGCAAGGAAGACGGCGTCGCCAAGACGCCGAAGTGGGCCGCGGAGAAGTGCGGCGTCCCCAGCTACACCATCAAGGCCCTGGCCCGCGAGTTCGCCGAACAAGGTGACGTCGATCATGCACTCGTTCGGCGGCTCCATGATCCGCGGTCCGTACTCGAGCGAGCCGGCCCGGCTCGAAGTGGTGCTGCTGGCCATGCAGGGTTTGGGCAAGCCGGGCGTGCACCAGGAGAACTGGTGGAAGGGATTCCCCCGCTCTGTGGTCATGCCCACCGAGGCCACCGAGGCCCGTCAGGGCTCCATGTACGGCTATTTCTGGCCGCCGCCGCCGCAGGTGCTGCCGAAGACCCTCATCGAGAAGGCCATCTTCTCCGACGAGCCCTTCACCTTCTGGGGCAGCGGCGCCCAGATCTGCCCGACCTCGGACCAGCTCAAGCAGTACACCTATCCCATACCGAAGGAAGAGGGCGGCAGCAAGATCCACATGATCTGGAGCGACACGCCCTGCCGCACCACCTGCTGGGGCCACGGCAACCACGTGGCCGAGGGTCTGCAGCATCCCGTCGATCGAGTGTGTGGTGGTCCAGCATCCCTGGCTGGAGAACGACACCCTGTTCGCCGACATCATCCTGCCGGTGAACACCAAGCTCGAGGAGCAGGACTTCGGCATCGACCGCGACGCGCAGTACTTCAGCGTCTTTCTCGAGGACAAGAGCCTGGAGCCCGTCGGCGAGTCGAAGAGCGACTACGAGGCGGTCTGCGAGGTCGCCAAGGCGATGGGGCTGTTCGGCGAGTTCACCAAGGGCAAGACGGTCGAAGAGTGGATCAAGACCGCCTACGAGCTCTCCGGGGTCAAGGACCTGGTCAGCTGGGAGGAGCTGCGCGAGAAGGACTACTACGTGGTTCCCACCGCCCCCGACTGGGAGGACGACAAGCCCGGCATGCACGCCTTTGTCGAAGACCCCAAGGCGAACCCGCTGCAGACGCCCTCGGGGTTGCTCGAGATCTACTCCGAGGCTCTTGCCACCACCTTCCCCTTCGACCTCGAGCGGCCGCCCATCCCCAAGTGGGTCGAGCGGGGCGAGACGCACGACGAGAGGCTCTCCTGCCTGCGCGCGAAGAAGTACCCGCTGCTCATGTGCTCGAACCATCCGCGGTGGCGGCTGCACGCGCAGTGCGACGACATCCCCTGGACCCGCGAAGCGCTGACCGGCAAGGTGAGGGGCATCGACGGCTACATGTACGAGCCGGTGTGGCTGAACCCGCTGGAGGCAGAGAAGCGGGGCATCAAGTCCGGCGACATCGTCAAGGTCCACAACGAGCGCGGCATCGTTCTAGGCGGCGCCTACGTGACCGAACGCGTCCGCACCCAGGTCGCCTATATGGATCACGGCTCGCGCTGTGACTGGATCAAGATGGGAGAGATCGACAGGGGCGGAGCCCTCAACCTCATATCCCCGATCGGCACCACCTCCAAGAACGCGTCCGGTCAGGCCACCAGCGGCTACCTGGTCGAGGTGGAGAAGCTGAGCCTGGCGGAGATGCAGGAGTGGCGAGAGAAGTATCCGGAATCATTCGCGAAGGAATACGACCCGAATTCGGGATTGCGCTTCAACGCCTGGCTGGCTTGAAAGACTCCTACCCCGGCAGAGTCGCCGTGACCGACGGCCGACGGCTGCGTCGCATAGAGCGCGAGGCGCGTTGGGGACGGCGGAATCCGTGCGGAAACGACGGGCCCACGCCGCCTTGGTCGCGCCTGCGTCCCATCGGTCTTCCTGTCGGACGGGGCCGCGTCCCTCTCCAGAAGGCCATTCGAACGGCCTCAGACATTGTAGACCTCGCGCCCCACCGTCTTGACCCAGTTCTGCGCCAGCACCTTCTGGGCCTCTTCCGTCTTGTCCACGCCGAGGATGACGATGGCGTTGTCGTTGATCCTTCCCAGGTGAGGATAGAGGTAGTGGACGTTGATGCCGGCCGCCTTCAGCGGCTTCAGCACGGCGTTCATGCCGCCCGGATGGTCGGGCGTCTCGACGGCGAGCACGTCGGTCTCTTTGGGATCGTAGCCGTTCCCCGTGAGGATGTTGTTCGCCTTCTCGGGGTCGTCGACGACGAAGCGGACCGTGCTGATGTCGGAGGTGTCGGCCACCGAGATGGCCCTGATATTCACGCCTTCCCGCCCCAGGATCTCGCTGACGGTGGAGAAGCTCCCCGGGACGTTGTCGAGGCTCACGGACAGCTGTTTGATGGCCATGGGAGCTAATCCTTTGCGTAGTCGTACCCCACTGCGAGGGCTTCCCTATTGAGTTCCAGCGAGTTTCGCTTTGCCCTTCGCCGAGTATCTCGCTCGAGGTTCTCCAGCATGGCGTCGTAAGAGATCATGTCGCTCGCCCTGACCAGGGCCCCGAGCATGATCATGTTGGCCACCTTGATGGTGCCCAGTCTCTCCGCCAGCTCGCTGGTGGGGATGGCGAGGATCTCGATGTCGCTTCTCGCCGACTCGGTGTTCACGAGAGACGAGTTGGCGCAGAGAAGACCTCCGGCCTGGAGGATGCTCTGGAACCTGGCGAAGGACGGCTGGTTCATGGCGACGACGAATTCCGGCTCGGACGCCACGGGAGACGCGATCTCCTCGTCGGAGACGACGACGGTGCAGTTGGCCGTGCCGCCCCGCACCTCGACGCCGTAGGCTGGGCAGGTAGGTGACGTGCTTGCCCTCGAGCATGGCCGCGGTGGCCAGCGTCGATCCCATGGAGAGGACGCCCTGCCCTCCGAATCCCGAGATGATGGTCTGCTACGAGCATGGCACCTCTTTGACGACGCCCAGCGGGAACTGCTTGGTCATGACCTCGTCGATCCATCTGCAGGCCTCGAGCGTGCCCATCTTCCAGTTTACCGGACAGGGGGAGAGTATCTCGACAAGGGAGAAGCCGCGCCCGTCGACCTGTCGCTGGAACGCCTTGGTGATCGCCTTCTTCGCCTTCACCACCGCCGCGGGCTTGTTCACGGCGACGCGCTCGAGATAGGACGTGCCGTCGAGCATGGCGAACACTTCGCAGATCCTCACCGGGTGGCCGGCGAGGACGGAGTCCCGCCCCGTCGGGGTGGTGGTCGTCACCTGATCGAGGAGCGTGGTCGGCGCCATCTGGCCGCCCGTCATGCCGTACACGCCGTTGTTCACGAAGATCACCGTGATGTTCTCGCCCCTGTTGGCGGCGTGGAACCCTTCGGCGGTGCCGATGGCGGCAAGGTCGCCGTCACCCTGATAGGAGAAGACCAGGTTCTCGCGGCCTCACCCGCTTGATGCCGGTAGCCACGGCGGACCCGCGGCCGTGGGCCGATTCGATGACATCGATCTCGAAGTAGTTGTAGAGGAGCATGCCGCAGCCGGCGGGAGCGACGCAGATGGCCTTCTCCTGAAGGTCCATCTCCTCGATCACTTCCATGAGGAGGCGGTTGATGATGCCGTGGCCGCATCCGGGACAGTAGTGGAAGTGCGCTTCCTTTCAGAAGCTTCGGTCGCGCGTAGACCGTCTTCATCGCTGCTTCCGTCTTGCCGGCGGACTGCGCCTGGTAGTAGTGGCGGGAGATGATCCTGGAGAGCTCGATGGGCATCGGGATGACGCCTCCGGGCCTTCCGTAGAAATGGACGTGTCCCTTTGCCCTCCAGCGCCAGCCTCACGTCCTCCACCATCTGGCCGGCGCTCATCTCGAAGACGAAGAAGTCGCTCACCGTCTTCGCCATCTCCTTGAAGGCCTTCGCCGGGAAGGGCCAGAGCGTGATGGGCCTGATCATGCCGACCTTCAGGTCCTCCTGGCGGAGTCTCTTGATGGCGCCCTTGACGATCCGCGCGCCGATGCCGTATGCGACCACGATCATCTCGGCGTCGTCGGTCAGATACGTCTCGTAGCGGACTTCGTTCTGCTCGATGAGCTGGAACTTCCGGAAGAGCTTCCAGTTGTGCTCTTCCTGGAGTTTGGTGTCGAAGATCAGGGAGTGGATCGTCCGGGCCGGCCTGTCCTTGGCTCCCGTGAGCGCGTAGTCCTTCTCGTAGTCAGGGGGACGTTTCAGGTCGTCGAAGTCGACCGGCTCCATCATCTGCCCCAGCATGCCGTCGCCGAGGATGATCACCGGGATTGCGGTACTTGTCGGCGAGGTCGAAGGCGAGAGGCACCACCTCCGTCAGTTCCTGGACGGACGCGGGAGCGAGGACGATGGTCCTGTAGTCGCCGTGGCCGCCGCCACGCGTGGCCTGGAAGTAGTCCGACTGCGCCGGCGACGATGTTCCCCATGCCGGGGCCGCCTCGCACCATGTTGACGATGACGGCGGGAAGCTCGTCGGCCGCGAGATAGGAGATGCCTTCCTGCTTGAGGCTGATGCCGGGGCCGCTCGACGACGTCATGGCCCGCGCGCCGGCCGCGGCCGCTCCGAGGACCATGTTGATGGCGGCGATCTCGCTCTCCGACTGGATGAAGACCCCGCCCACGTCGGCCATGCGCTTGGCCATGTACTCGGTGAGCTCGTTCTGGGGGGTGATGGGATACCCGAAATAGTGGGTGCATCCGGAAAGGACCGCCGCCTCCCCCAGCGCGGCATTCCCGCTCATCAGACGCTTCATTCTCTTCTCCACCTCGATGGCGACCTCGGGGCACATGACGGCGCAGACTGCCGCAGCCGGTGCATCCGTTGTCGGCGTCGAAGGCGGCGACGAAATACCCCTTGAGATTCAGTTCGTCGGAGAGGGAGATGCTGTCCTTCGGACAGAAGTCGATGCAGAAGTCGCAGCCTTTGCAGCGCTCCCTGTCTATCTGGACATGGCCTTTCAATGACGCTCCCCTCCGCTCGCTGTTGCGCGCGGCTCTTTTCGTGGAGGCAGATAGGGTACGGCACGGAAGGGGCACGTGCAACCGAAGACCGGAACCCGGCTACGTTCACGGGCTTCAACGGTGGGACCTGGGTCGCGTCAGCGGCTTCGGTGGTAAGTTTCAGGGGGACCGAGAAGAGGTAACTTTGCAGCAAGCCCCAGGGCGAACGAGGGGCCGAGGATGGGAGGGACTCGCCATGATGCCGATAGGACCGCTGATGGTGGAGCACCGCTGGATCGAGCGGATGATTGCGGACGTGCGGAGAACGCCTCGAAGACCGGCTTTCAGATGAGTCGATGGACTCAGCCTACGTCGACCGGGTGGTCGATTTTCTTCGCGCCTATGCCGACCGCTGCCATCATGGCAAAGAGGAGGACATCCTCTTCCACCACCTAGCCGGGAGGGACCTCGAGCCCTCGCTGAAGGAGACGATGGATCGGCTGGTGGCCGATCATCAATGGGCGCGGGCGACCACCCGGCTTCTGGTCGCGGCCAATGCCTCAGCTGGAGCAGACGCGTCAGTACCCGCCGACAGCACAGCACCCGCCGACACCCCAGATTCGGCCGACTCCTCTCTGCCGGTCGGCTACCCCCCCTTGTCCGTGCAGCAAGGCCCACGGGGGGAAGTGCGCCGACTGCTGGGAGAGCTCGCTGCTTTCTATCCCGAGCACATACGGTTGGAAGATGAAGCCTTCTTCCGCCCGGTCATGACTTATCTTTCGAAGGAAGAGCAGACGGCCATGCTGGAAGCCTTCACGAAGTTCGATGCCTCCCTCATCCACGAGAAATACCGGCGGATGGCGCAGGATCTCGCGGCGGAGTGATCGGCAGACGAGAAGAGCCGGGACGTACCGTCGCCTCTTTCGATCGTCACTGTTTGGCGATCTTCAGCGCCTCCAGATCACTCTGGGTGAGCTCAGCCAGGAACCCCAGCATCAACGCGCCGGCAGCCAGGATCCTGTCCGCATCGCAGTGCTCGAAGGTGTCGCCGGTGGTGTGGTAGAGCGGGTCCTCGCGCCACTCGAGCCATACGGCCGGGTAGCCGGCCAGTTCGAACGGTTCGTGGTCGCTGTATCCGAAGGAGGAAGGGTCCTTCAGGTATGTGAGGTCGACTCCCGTGACGCTGGCGTAGTCCTGGAGCATGTCCCGGAGCTTGGAAGGACCCCGGCCCATCGTCCGCACGTTGAACGTGTCGCCGTAGCCCACCATGTCCAGAGAGATCATTGCGACCAGGTTCTCCTGGTCGGCGGCAGTCATCTGCTGGACGTAGGCTCGGGAGCCGTAGTGGTGGTGGTCGGGGTCGGGGTCGATCGTCTCCTCGTTGCCGAAGAGGACGAAGATCACCGTCGGGACGATATCGGCGTCCTTGACGTCGCGAGCGAGTTCGAGGACTGCGGCCGCGCCCGAGGCGTTGTCGTTGCCCCCGGGGGAGGGCGTCTTGCTGTCAATATGGCCTCCGACGACGATCGTGAGGGAAGAGGAGCCTGTTTTGACCGCGACCACGTTGTGCGAGGTGAGACCGTTCGGCACCGGCACTTCCGTCACGCCGGTCTGGTAGCCGAGCCCGTTCAGGTAGTCGGCGGCATAACGGGCGGCCTCGGCCTCGGCCTCGGTGCCGCCCCGCCTCACGCCGATCCCCGCCGCCAGCTTTTCCACGTGGGCCATGGCTTGCGCCGCATCGAAGGCAAGAACAGGCTGAGGCGACGGCTCTGTCGACGTTGTCGTTGTGGGGAGAGTTGACGTCGTGGCGCCCAGGAGCCTCGGGCGCGCGGTGGCGCCGGTCGCGCCCGCGGCGCCCGGAGCCGCGTCTGTCCCGCCCGTGGTGGAGACCGATAACGATGCGGTCGCTGCGTCCGCGGTCGCAGGTTCGGACTGAGCGCCGGCCAGGAGATAGAAGAGCCCCACCCCCATAAGAGCGCAGACTACGACGACCGCGGCGGCTCCTGCAGCCACAAGAACGGTCCGTCGCCGTCTCTGCCGACGCTGCTTGCGGTGTCCCGCCTCAAGCATCGATCGCCATGCTGCTTCGTCGCGGGGAGGCCGATCGTCCATCAGGGCAGTCTACCAGTGCGCCCTCTCTGACTGAAGGTTGCCCGAAAGGGGGAATATGAGAGCGAGGATGCCGGCGAGTTGACGAGCCACGGTGGGAACCGTCCCGGTGCATCGGGAAGTGGCTCAAGACTCCACACAGACCGCGCGCTCGAGCAGAGCAAGGAGAGGATGCCGTGGCTCGGCCACTGAGGAAGACCGACAAGGAGACGCCCCGCGAGATCGCCCCGGGCGTGCACTACCTGGAGGTGGGGAGGGGACTCCTCCGGTCCAACGTCTACTTCGTGCGGTCGGGCACGTCGTGGGCCCTCATCGATGCTGCCTCGGCGGGCTGTGGGCGATCGATCCAAGAAGCCGCGAAGTCCTTGTTTGGGCAGGACTCTCCTCCGGCCGCGATCCTGCTCACGCACGACCACCCCGATCATGCGGGCTCGGCCCGCGAACTGGCCCGGCTCTGGGATCGTCCTGTTTGGGTGCATCCCGACGAGATGCCGATGGTCTTGGGAGGCGTCCCTGTCTTCCATACGTATGCCAACCCGCTTGATCGGTGGATCATCCTACCGTGGCTCCGTGTCCTCGGGTCCGAGCGGACGGAGTCGATGCTCGCCCAGTCGAGCTTGAAGGACGTTGCCTGCGCGTTCGATCCGCGTATCCGGCTCCCCGGACTTCCCGAATGGGAGGCTGTGCCTACGCCGGGGCATACGCCCGGACACGTCGCCTTCTTCCGGCGGAGCGACCGGGTCTTGATCACGGGCGACGCTCTGGTGACGTTGGACCTCAACTCCTGGCGGGGTCTTCTGTTGAACAGGCAGGAAGTCGCCGGGCCGCCCTGGTACGTCACCTGGAGCCGGCGGGTGGCAAACGAGATCGATCGCCGTTCTGGCAGAGTTCGAACCGCGGGTGGTGGCCGGTGGACACGGTATCCCCATCACCGGGCCGGACACGTCGAGCAGGGTGCGGGCTCTCTCCGCTGGTCTCTAAGAGCTTCCCAGCCTCTCAAAGGGCGCGTAAGTGACCCGGCTCAGCGCGGCTGGCAGCGACTCTGGGAGTAGAGCACCGCCCCGCATGGACCGACAGAACCCCGGGCCGCAACAGCTTGTCTGACGGCCTTGAACTCCGCCAACGGCAGGTCCATGTAGTCGCGGAAGAGGAGCTCGGGGCGACTTCGGGAGTCTGACTCGCTGTCACGATGGTCTCCTGGCTCTTCCTGAGAACGAGCAATCGAACGGCGATCTCGAGCCGAACGAACAGACCGATCCTCGGCCTCTCGCTAGGAACGAGGCGAGACCTGACCCCGTCTCAGACCGAGGACGCGGGTCAGAGCGAGGGCTACCCCTCCGGGCTATCTCGACCAGCCGGACGGTCGCGAGCTGCAGGTGGTCTTCGCTGAATGTGCAATTTCTTAGACTGAAGACGCCCACGCCCGCCGTCCATCGGGCCGGCGAGATGTACAGCGAAACGTGGGGACACAAGGCTCGGACAGGTCGTGGCGGATAAAGATGAGCCGTTGAGCCGGACCGAATACCGGCAGTCTCGCGGTGGCGGTCGCTATCTCCGCCGGCTGCTGTATGCCCTCTGCTCCATGCTGGTCCCTGGGACAGGGCAGATAGCCGCCGGCGCGCGCAGACGCGGCTACATCATGCTCGCCGTGGTGGTGTTCCTCCTCGTCGTCGGGATCATCGTCGTGCTGCAGGGGATCGACGAGGTCGTCGCCTTCGTCATCCAGCCCACGGTGCTTCTGGCCCTGCTCGGGCTCAACGTCGTCTTGCTGGCCTTCAGGCTGTATGCGGCCGTGGACGCGTATCTTGCAGGAGGCTGGGAGTCTTCAGGAAACGCCGCTCCCCCGAGATCACGGGTGGCGCTTGCCGGGCTAGGGCTGGCGGTGGTGCTCCTCCTGACCGTGGTACCGCATGGTGTCGTCGGTTACTACACCTTCCTCTCGCACGACCTGCTGACCACGGTGTTCGTGACCGACGAAGAAACAACCACCACGACGTCGCCCCCGCCGTCCACGACCACTCTCACGTCGATCGCGCTGACGACGTCGACCACCGGGATGACATCTACCACCAGTTCGACCACCACCACCAGCTCGACCACCACGACCACGCTGCCGCCCCTGGACTCGGGCGACGATGAGCGGCTCACGTTCCTTCTCTTGGGCACGGACGCCGGCTGGGGTCGGACCGGGGCTCGGGCCGACACCATAATGGTCGCCACGGTCGACCTCAAGACCGGGGCGGTGGCGCTCTTCGGCATTCCGCGCAACACGGGCTCGGTGGCCTTGAGCGACCGGGCGGCCGCGGCCCTCGGTATGAACGTGTATGGCGACTTGATCAGCAGCCTCTACTTCGATGCTCAGAACCATCCCGAATTGGCCGTGCACGAAGGGGACGCCGGAGCCCAGGTGATGCGCGAGACCGTGAGCAAACTGCTGGGCATCCCCATCGACTACTACGCTGTGGTCGATCTCAACGGGTTCATCGACCTGGTGGACGCCTTCGGTGGGGTCACGCTCAACGTCAAGGAGCGGATCTGGGTGCGGATGGCGTCGTTCACGAAAGGGGAGGACGCCCGGGTCTACGACATCCAGCCGGGCATCCGGCATCTGGACGGCCATGAAGCCCTGGTCTTCGCGCGCTCACGGACCGGAAGCGACGACTACCATCGCATGCAGCGGCAGCGCTGTGTGGTGCTTGCCTTGCTCTACCAGAACGGCGTGACGGATCTGGCGCTGAAATTCCCCGATATCGTCGGAGCGATCAAGGACAACCTGAAGACGGACATCCCGATCGACAGGCTCGCCGACCTCATCAAGGTGCGGAGCGACATCAGGACCGACGAGATGATAGCGGTGGGCTTCACCCCTCCCGACTACACTAAAGGGAGAAACGAGCTCGGCTACAACATCCTGGACCTGGAACTGGTCCAGTCGACCGTCCGGCAGGTCATCGACGACCCGGAAGCGTGGCTGGCGTCCCACCCGGCCAACAGCCAGGGGGGCGAGGAGAACCCGTCGGACTGCTGGAAAGTGGACGACTAGCCGATCGGTCCTCCACCCACGGCGCCGTCTCCGCGGCCGCCGGGCGATGGATCCGCCCCGACGCCGGCCGCGCGCTGCCTCGATGAGTCAACCTCCTCGCCCGCGGGTACATGACGGCTTAGTTAACCCAAAGGCAGTCTGTGCCCAGGAGAGGAGCGATCATGTTAGAGGACGCGAGAGTCATGGCGGTCGTCCCGGTTCGCGATTTGGGACGGGCGCGCACCTTCTACGAGAAGATGTTGGGCCTCAGCCTGCAATCGGTCGTCGAGGCCGAGGATGGGGTGGTGTATGCCCTCAACGGTACCGGACTGCTCGTCTACCAGACTGAGGCGCCGCGGGGCGAGGCTACGAAAGCGGTCTTCGTGGTGGGTGACCTCGCGGCGGAGATGAGTGATCTCAGGAACCACGGGGTGGTCTTCGAGGAATTCGACCTGGCTGGGCTCAAGACCGTGAACGGCGTCGCCGAGAGCCCCCAGGGCAGGACAGCCTGGTTCAAGGACTTGGACGGCAACTACATCGGCATCATGGAGGAGAAGGGCGCCTAGCGCGGGTGTGAACCGCGTGCTGACCCTTCTCGGTCGCCTGCTCGGCCGGCCTGACGCGCCTGGCCGTCGAGCGGCCGCTTAGATGATCTGTGTCGCTTGCCGCGGGCCGTTCGACCTAGGTCTGAGTCCTCGTAGATCGCAGCGCCGGCGGTGTGAGAAGAATCGGTTCTGGGTATTGACGGTCCAACCAACCGGAGCTACCGGCGCCGAGGGTCGGTGCCCTCTCCGACAACACGATCGGGGGTCAGCGGAAATGGGATTCATCTTCGGGTCGATCAGCTCCAGAAAGGCAGCGGTGCCGGCTGCTGCGGCCTTGCTAATAGTGGTGCTCGCTGTGGTGGTGGCGGCCTGCGGAGGCGGCGGCTCCAGCGACACCACGGCAGCGCCCGGTTCTGGTGCCACCACCACGGCGGGGTCTGCCTCGGGCGGAGGTACTGAAGTGGAGGTCATCATGACCAACCGCTCCTACGATCCCGAGACCGTGACCATCAAAGCGGGCGACACGGTCACCTGGGTCAACGAGGACGCGCCCCAGCACGACGTGGTCGCCGACAACGGTGAGTTCAAGAGCGACTTGTTCGACAAAGGCCAGACCTTCAGCTTCACGTTCACGCAGGCCGGGACGTACCCGTATCACTGCAGCGTCCACCCGGGGATGACGGGTACCGTCACCGTGCAGTAGCGGCCGGCTCTCCCGAGGGACGACGCTTAGACATAGGCCGAAAGGGGGCGGCGCAGGGGAGGGCGAAAGCCATCCCCTGCGCCGCCCCGGCCTGGCCGAGCCTGCGACGCTGCGCCTACGAAGGCGCTTCCGCGTCGGCCGTCGTCACGGTCGCGGCTCTCGTCGAGGGCTTTCTGCGCCAGCGTAGGAAGATCTTGACGAACTCATCGATGATCATGAGCCCCAGGGCGAAAAGGATGCAGATCAGCCACTGCCGGCCGCTCAGCGAGGTCAATCCCAACATGCGCTGCAAGAAGCCCAACTCTGTGGCCAAGAGGGCGAGCACGAAGGACAGCCCGAGCAGCTTCAGTTGACGGTGGTCCGTATAGTTCTCGGCCTTGAAGGCGCTCTCGGTCTCGCTTCGAGAAGTCACCCCGATCACGATGTTGAACAGGGAGAAGACCAGAAACGCCATGGACGCGGCGACCACTGGGTCGACCGACTCGTAGTAGTTTTCCAAGTAGAGTGTGGCGATCGCCATAAGCCCGCCGATGAAGGCGATGCGGACCCATTGCCAGGTGGTGAGCACGGGTTGGGTCAATGGTCGGGGCTTGCGTTCCATCAGGCCTTCAGAAGGTCTGTCGAAACCCAGGGCGATGGCGAGCGGTACTTGCACCAGGAAGTTGAGGTAAAGGACCGCCAGCGTTTGGAAGGGGACCCCACCGAGGATCATGAAGATCGCAGCGCCTAGATAGCTGATGATGAACCCCACCAAGGCGGTCATCTGGAAGCGGATGTACTTGGCTAGGTTGTCGTAGATGCCCCGGCCGTATTCGACGGCCTTGACGATGGTAGCGAAGTTGTCGTCGGTCAGGATCATAACGGCGGCCCCCTTGGAGACCTCCGTGCCCGTGATGCCCATGGCGACGCCGATATCCGCCTTCTTGAGGGCCGGCGCGTCGTTGACGCCGTCGCCGGTCATGGCGACGATGTTGCCCTCTTGCTGGAGCATGCTGACCAGGCGGATCTTGTCTTCCGGCGCCACCCGGGCGACGACACCGATGTTGGGCAGCCGCTTGGCCAGCTCTTCATCGCTCAAGGCGGCGAATTCGGCGCCGGTCAGCGCCTCGCCCTCGATGCCTAGTTCGTGCCCAATGGCTCCAGCGGTCACAGCGTGGTCGCCGGTTATCATGCGCACCTGGATGCCGGCGCTGTGGCACTTGGCGATGGCATCCTTGGCTTCGATCCGCGGCGGGTCGACGATGCCGACCATGGCCAGTAGGGTGAGCTCGTTCACCTGGCTCAGCAAGTCGCCACTAGGGTCGAAGGTCTCAGGATCGAAATCACGTCGAGCCACCACCATGACGCGTTCGCCCTGTTTCGCCATACGCTCATTCTCCTCCAGCGCAAGCCTGCGGTTATCGTCGGTGATCGGAAGCTCTTCGCCGCCAGGCAGCCAGTACGCGCCGCCGCGCTCGATGAGCACGTCCGGCGCGCCCTTCACGAAGCAGCGGATCACCGGCTTGCCCTGGGCGTCGTCCATATTGTGGAAGGTGGCCATGAATTTGTAGTCGGAATCGAAGGGCACCTCCGCTACGCGGGGGTACATCTCCCGGGCGTGGTCTACGCTGATGCCGCCCTTCTCGGCCAGTACGATCAGCGCGCCTTCGGTCGGATCACCGATGAGGGCACCCTCGTCGAGACGGGCGTCGGCGCACAGAGCCATGGGCAGCATGACCTCGTCCAGATCGACCTTGGCACCACCCGCGCTCAGGAGCTGGCCATCGGTGCTGTAGGTGACGGTGCCTTTCTGCCAGGGTTGCTGGTCTTTGGCGCCGCTGGTCTTCAGTTCCATCGTTCCCTGGGTGCCGTAGCCTTCGCCGGTCACTTTGAAGCGGTTCTGCCCGGGGATGGTGAACTCGCGAGCGGTCATCTTGTTGAGCGTCAGGGTGCCGGTCTTATCCGAGCAGATGGCCGATACCGATCCCAGGGTCTCCACGGACGGCAGTCGCTTCACGATGGCGTTCGAAGCCGCCAGCACCCGCGTCCCCATGGAATAGAGAGTGGTGACAACGGCCGGCATCCCCGATGGGATGGCGGAGATGGCGAGAGCGATCCCCGCGGTGAAGATGGCGTCGAAGGGCTGGTCCTGCCGCAGGCCGAGGATGATCATGATGACGAAAGTGATACCCGCCAGGCCGGCGATGGTGACGGTGAGGCGGTCGAGTTGCTTCTGCAGGGGAGTCTTGTCGGACTTGGTCTTGTTGAGCAGGTCGGCGATATTCCCCATCTCGGTCTTCATACCGGTCCCGGTGACGATCATCTCCACCCGCCCGCGGGTCACCGAGGTGTTCATGAAGGCCATGCAGTGGCGATCGCCCAAGGGGACGTCGGTCTGGGTGATCGTGTCGGTGTTCTTGGGCGCGGCTACGCTCTCGCCGGTGAGAGCGGCTTCTTCGATCTCCACGTTCGCCGCCACGAGCAGCCGTCCATCCGCGGGAACGCGGTTGCCGGCTTCCATGAGGACTATGTCCCCAGGCACCAGCTCCTCCGCTTCGATCTCGATCGCGAGGCCATCGCGACGGACCCGGACGATGCTCTTGAGCATCTTCTCGAGTGCAGCCAGGCTGGCCTCGGCTTTCGATTCCCCGTTCATACCGAGCACGGCGTTGAGCACGGTCAGTCCCAGGAGGACCAGAGTGGTCCCCAATTCTTGGACGACGATCTGGTTGACGATCGCGGCTCCAAGCAAGAGGAGCTGCATGAAATCCCGGTACTGGCGTAAGAACTTCCGCCACCCCGGCTCTTTCTTCTTTGCGGTCAGCTTGTTCGGGCCGTACTGCTGTAATCGTCGCTTTGCCTCGGCGGCGTTAAGACCCTGATCGGGGTCGACCTGAAGCTGCCTCGCGACTTCCTCGGGCGGCAGGTCGTACCAGGTAGGACTCGTGGGCGTGTCTGCCATGATCATTCTCCTTGGACCGGCGGTCGCCGCCACCAGATATCGGTGGGTCATTCCCCCGCGTTGCTGCTATCCACCCTACCAGTTTAGGAGGCAACCGTGGAACTCGCTAGGCCCGCCGCGGTCCGTTTCGGTAGCGGATTTGGTGCAGTCTGCGGAGATGGCGGTTTCGTTGTGTCGCGCGTGGCGGTAGAATGGGACCCAGGCCTAGATGCCCACGGTCGGCTGCACGACCCCCGACGAGACGCAGAAGGAGGAGTGGGTGAGTCACGTAGACGGGCTCTACAACGCGGTGCAGCGGCGGATGATCAACCGGATGCTCAACCTCGCTGCCGGCGGGGACAAACCGAAGATCGTCAAAGCCTTCAAGCTCGCGGAGAAGATAACGCCCGACTCTCACAAGGGCTCGGTGCGATTCCTGTGCGACAAGGTGGAAGCCGACCATCCGGTGCTTCAGATTGCGCGCCACGTGACCACCAAGCTCAGCCCGGAATGTCGTGATCGCTTCATCGAGTGCCTGGTCGTCAACACTCTTCTCCGGGGCGATGCCAAGAGGAAAGAGCTCAACGAGACCACGGGCATGGTGGCGCCGACCACCTTACTTATGAGTCCCAGCATGCGGTGCAATCTTACCTGTGCGGGTTGCTACGCGGGCGAGTACTCGCCGGATCAAGATCTGGACCGGGGGCTCCTGCAGCGCATCGTCGACGAGGGCAACGATATGGGCGTGTACCTGTTCACCTTCCTGGGAGGTGAACCGTTCCTTTACCCTGATCTCCTCGACTTCGCTCGTGCGAACAGGGACTCGATGTTCCAGATCTTCACCAATGGCACTCTGATCACCGACGAGATCATCGCCGAGTTGGCCAAGCTAGGGAACATCGCCCTCATGTTGAGTGTCGACGGTACCTCCGAACTGACCGACCAAAGACGGGGTCCCGGCGTCCACAAGCGGGTCATGAGTGTCATGGACCGCCTGGGCGAGACGGGGGTGCTGTTCGGCTATTCGGCCACGGTCACCAGCGGCAACTGGGACGTCCTTGTCAGCGACGAGTTTGTGGATCCCCTGGTCGCCAAAGGGGCGATGATCGCCTGGCACTTCCTGTACATGCCGATAGGCCGTGAGCCGGATGTGGGGATGATGCCTACGCCGGCCCAGCGCGAGCAGTTCCGCGAGGGCATCCACCGGCTCCGGTCCACCAAGCCGTTCTTCCCCGTGGATTTCTGGGGTGACGCCCCGTGGGTCGGTGGCTGCATCGCCGGCAAGCACTACATGCACATCACCAGCGAGGGCTGGGTGGAGCCGTGCATCTTCACGCATTTCGCGACCGACAACATCCGGGACATGAGCCTGTTGGAGGCTTTCAACTCGCCCTTCTTCCAGGAGATCCGCAGCCGGCAACCGTTCAACGAGAACCTGCTCATGCCCTGCATGTGGATCGACAACCCGCAGTGCTCGCGCGAGATCATGGCCTGCACCGGAGCTCACCCGACACACGATGGCGCCGACTCCATGCTGGTCGATCTGCAGGAAGAGATGGACGCGTACTCGGTCGAAGCAGGTCGCATACTCAACCCGATCTGGAGTTGCCTCAGCGCGACGGAGTCCGCCGAGGGCGATCTGGCGACCGCCGAGGCCGCTGCCGGTGCCGAGCCGGTCACCGCCGGTGCCGAGCACGCGATTGATGACGCTGAGCCTGCGGCGGATCAGGCCGAAGGGAGACTGGCGCCGGTAGGTCGCTAACGGGAGAGGCCCGGGGCACCCGGGCCGTCTTTCATCACCAGCTCATCGGAGCGCCCCGCTATCTTCCTCCACCTCCCGGCGGCGCGCCTTGGCCGCCGCCCGGGAAGTTGCCGCCGCCCCGCATGCCCGTCGACCCGTGCACGGTCGTGAGGCTGGAGACGGTCAGAGCGGCGTACTCAGTGCCCGGAGTGTAGGCGCCGTCCGCGTAGAGGCTGTCAGCGGCCGTGCCGCTGGAACTGCCGCCCACGTAGACGGTGTAGGTGGAACCGTTCTGGATGTCCGGCGAGCTCAGAACCACCGACTGGTACTGCTTCGTAGGCGCGAAGGTAAGGATGTCCGCGCCGTCCTCGGCTTGGATGTGCACGAGAGTGCCTGCCTGCTGGGCCTGCTCGAAGTTCACCATGATCGAGTACTGCGTCGAGGTCTCGCTCGGCGCCTCGGCCATCCCGGAGCTGCCGGCGGCCACGAGGAGGCCGCCCGTCACGGTGAACTCGCTCAGATAATCGATGGCTCCATTTCCGTCGTTCGTGGGTCCGTTGATGAGGACGGTGCCTCCGGTCATCTGGACTGCCCCGTTGATGTCCAGGCCGTCTCCCCCGGCATCGATGGCCGTGTATCCGCCGTTGATCAGGAGCTGAGCGTCGCCGGATTCGCCCCCGGGGCCCTGCCCCATCGCGGCGGTCGCCCCGGAGGTCGCGCTGCTGCTGACCCCGTTGACGCCGTCGTCGCTCGACATGACGTGGATGGTGCCATCGTTGATGGTGATCGTGTTGCTTTCGATACCCTCGTACGATGTGCTGATGTTGAGATCGCCACCGTTGATCTCTACTCGGGCGTCGGCATGTACGGCATCATCGCCGGAGGCCAGCGTAAGGCTGCCCCCATTGATCTGGATGCTGCCGTTGGAATGGACGCTGTCATCTGCGGAATCTATGGTGAAAGTGCCGCCATCGACAAAAACGCCACCGGTGGCCTTCAAGCCCTTGGCGCTCGTCGACTCGCTCGTCGACTTGGTCGTCTCAGTCGGAGCCGGCGTTCCGGCCTTGGGCCTGACCCTGGCCCGGTCCCCAGCCCGCGTCGCCATGCGCGGGGCCATTGGCGCTGCCGCCGCCGGTGGAAATGGTGAAGCCGCCTCCGCTTATGCCGAGCGTGGTCTGAGCCTGGATACCGTCGTTTACGGCCTTGATGTTCACGGTGCCGCCTTCGATGGAGATATGTCCCTTCTCGGCATCCTCATCGTTGGTGGACTGCAACCCGTCGCCACCGGCGGTGACTGTGACGGTCGCGGCTTTGACACCGATGCAGTCCCGTCCCTTGAGGCCGTCGTTCAGAGCCTCGACGGTGATGTCGCCGCTCACGATCTTGAGGTCGTCCTTGCCGGCTATGCCGTTGTTGTATTTGGCCGTGACGGTCAGCGCCCCGTCCCCGTTGATGGTGAGATCGCTCTTGCTGAAGATGGCGGCGTTCGGTTCGCCCGCCTCCTCATCGTCGAGGATGTAGGAATCGCCGTCGCTCACCTGGTTCTCGGTGCCGTCGGCGAGAATGAGGATGG
Organism: uncultured Actinomycetes bacterium; assembly: GCA_963806155.1. GTDB lineage: Bacteria > Actinomycetota > Thermoleophilia > RBG-16-64-13 > RBG-16-64-13 > CAVPLM01. The sequence continues at coordinate 374,745 of CAWDXC010000009.1, read as the reverse complement.
TCTTGTTCGCGCTCTTGACGTAGATAGGCGCGCTCGTGGAACAGGAGATGTCGACCCCGTTCAGCACCAGCCGCACCGTCTCCTTGTCCTGGGTATCGACCATGATCTGGCCGTCATCGAGGCTGCCGCTCAGGAGATACGTACCGCCGGCTGTGATGGTCACGTTGCCCCCGTTCACCTCGGCCCCTGATCCGAAGACCTTGGCGGAGCCGTCGGACAATGTGATGTTGACGGCTGTGGAGTCGTCCCAGGTGTCGTCCAGATCTTCGCTGTCGTAGCTGACGGAGATCGCTTCGGAGTAGGCGGTCGCCGCAGTCGAGTCCGTCGAGGCCGCACCGGCGGCGGTCGAGTCGGTCCACGAGTCGGCGGCGGAGTCCGTGGTCTGGACGGACGTGGAGATCGTCGGCTCACTCGAGGCGCGTGCTTGTGTGTCCGCGGAGGCCTCGGAGTCGCTGCAACCGACGACGGCCACCGTGAGGGTGAGAGCGGCGAGGACCGATATGGCCGCAGTGATGATCGTTCGTTTCGAGAGTATGATCGCGTGCTCCTTCCGGGGATCCTCCCAGTCGTGGGAGGCTATCCCACGAAGATCTCGACCGTGGCCGGCGCCGTCGTTTGGTTCAAGTCGTTGGCGAAGGCGGTCCAGTCGAGAGAGGGCTCTTTCTTGTACTGGTATTGGAGATTGACTCGGCTATCGACCACCGACATGGACTCCAACTTGAGACTCTTCAGGCGGGAGCTCAGGAACCCCTTGAGTCGTTCCTCCAGCCGGCCGAAGTCCGACTGGGTCACGGAGATCATCAGGCTGCCCCTGGCGCCCACTGCCGTTCGATCGCGGAAGAACCACTTGATGATCAGGATCAGGAACGTCGCCACGAAGAGCAGGGCGATGAGTATGAAGTTACCGGACGAAGCCCCGATGGAGGAGGCGATCAGCAGGAGGAGGAAACCGATCTCGGCCGGGTCTTTTACAGGGGTACGGAAGCGCACGAACGACAGGGCCCCCAAGAGTCCCAGAGATAGAGGGATGGAGGTCTGGATACCGAGAAACAGCACAGTGATGGCCGGTCCGCCCAGGAGGAACATGCGTTGCACGCCTGCTCCGATGTGCCTCGATCCGTAGAACACCTGGTACATGAAGTAGACGATCAACGAGAAGAGCACCGAGAAGGCGATGGCGATGGCGGCCTCGGTCACGCTGAGCGACGACTGCATCCCCTCCCAGACCGTCTGGATCTCCTGCCACATAGCCCGACCTCCCTATTCCGTTTCGCAGTCTTCGACGAGCATCGTCCGTGAGGGCGACTGCATCGACCCGTACGACTCCACCGTACCCAGCACCGGAGCCAGAACGCCCGGCTCCTTCTCCATGATCCCGGACGGCCAGAGTCTGGACACTCCCCCTCTGGTGGCGGCATGGGCATCCAGGTTTGAAGAGTACTTCGAGTACCGGGTCCATGAAGAACCGATCTCCGCGAGCGGCAGCAGGGGGAGTGGCACGTCGAAGAGGGGGCCCTTGACCTCCACCACCATGCCGGGCAGTTCCAGCCCTCTCTCGCCGATGCCCACACCGAGCATGACCACCGAGGAGCGGATGTGCGAATCGATGGAGATCCGAAAGCCTGTCCCTGGTTCCACGAAGCGAAGGCGCCAGTACGATATGGCGATCACGGGTCGTAGATGCCCTCGGGCGAAGTGACCGAAGCCCGCCACCGTCTCCGCGAGGACTCTGTTGGGCAGGATACCTCTTCCAAGCGCTCCGAAGGCGAGCGCCTCGGGTGGCACGGAGAGGGGCAGCCGCTGTTTGGTGGACACGAAGCCGCGCCGCGATTTCAGCTCCAGCCAGACCGGGACGTCCTCGCTCGCGGTGTCGGAGATGCGGGCTCTTTTCACGGCCGATGGATCGGCGCCGCCGTTGGTCTCGTGCGGATCGTGTTCTTGGCCGTACCAGCGGATCCTGACCTTGTCCTTGGCGAAATCCCCCGCGTCAGACCTCTCGTGCTGGTCAAGGTCGAAGGTGTCGAAATAGAGACTGTTGACCTGGTCCAGGGGATGAAGGGGATCGGGGCGGCAGGTCCTCTGGAGTAACGCTAGGGCCATGACTTCTCTCTGGGGGAGGATGAAGAACTTCTGCTCCACCCGCTCCTTCAGCCGAGGGGCGTCCGATGCGGGACTCGTGACGCTCATGTGGAGGTTCGGAGGGCACGCGGCCCGCGCGCTCTGCCTCGCGGTCAGGATCTCGCTTGGCGCTGCCGTCATGGCTTGCCAGCGTCGGCGGGAACAGCCGCGCCGGCAGCGCCGTCGGGGGGCGCGCCGGCGCCGGCTGGGGTCGTCGCGGCGGTGACCGATACGGTGACGCCGGGTTGGTCGGCCTCGTAGCTGCCATCGGTGTAGAAGCCGTCGACCGACGTACCGGTGGAGCTGCCCCCGACGGAGACCTGGTAGCTCGCATCCTTTGTCAGATCGCCTGAGCTGAAGAGCACGTTCTGGAATTCCTTGGGCGCCGCGAAGGTGAGGATCTCATCGCCGGCTTTCTCGATGTGGATGATCGTGCCCGCAGCCTGGACCGAAGCGGAGATCGCGTACACCGAGGGCTGCGCGGAATCGCTGCTCGGCGCGGCCACGGAGTTGCCGCCGGCGATCAACGTGCCGCCGGTGATGGTGAAGGCGCCTATGGCATCGAGCCCGCCGTCGCCACCGGCGGTGCTGCCGAAGGAGACGACCGTGCCTCCGTTGATGTTGACCGTTCCGTTCGAGTCGACGCCGTCGCCTCCGGCGGTGATGAAGACATACCCGTCGTTGACGGTGATGTCGTCGTGGGCGTTGAGGCCGTCGTCGGCGGCCGTCACCCGGACGGTTCCGCTGTTGATGATCAGGTCGTCGTCGCTGGAGATGCCTTCCAAGTTGTTGCCGGTCACCACAAGCTCACCAGCGCCGTTGATCACCAGCGTGTCGTTGGTGAACAGGACGGCGTCGGCCTTGCCGGAGTTCTTGACGTCGGCCAGGTGGTTAGTCGTACCCTCCGATAGGGTGAGCGTCACCTTCTTGGCGTCGATGATGTTGAGAGCGGGGCCGGAGCTGCTGGTGATGTCTACCCCGTTGAACTCAAGGTAGACTTTGCCCTTGGCATCGACGTTGATCTGACCATCGCCGAGGGTACCGCTGATGCTATAGACGCCGGCTGCGGTGATGTTGACAGTGGTGCCGTCGACGCTGGCGCCCTCGCCCGAGACGATCGTCGTCTCGCCCAGGACGATCTCGACGACGCCCTCGGCGTAGTCACCAAGGGCGTTTAAGGATTCCGCATCGTCTGAGGACTCTGCGTCGGATACGGTCACGGCGAGAGCCTGGGAGGCGAGAACGTCGACGTCGTCGGCAGCTTGGGCCGCCGAGCAGCCGGCCACCCCGATACCGAGGGCCAGCGCGGCCAGCAACACGATCGACCTCTTCATGTCCGTCACCACTCTTGCTTGTTTGACTTCCAGCGGCACGTGGAACTGAGCCCGCAACCGGAGTCTACGCAGGGTCATGTAAAATCGGTGTCAAGTCCGCCTCGATAGGCCGGTGTCTGGAGGTAGCTCGTTGAAAGCAGCTCTGTACGAGGGAGCGAAGACCATCCGCATCGTGGATCGTCCCATCCCAGAGGCCGGTCCGGGTGAAGCGGTGGTGCAGATCGCGCTGTGCGGCATCTGCGGCACCGACCTACACATCTACTACGAAGGGATGTTCCCTCCCGGTTTCGTTCCCGGTCACGAGAACGTGGGCGTCATCGCGCGACTGGGCGACGGGGTGGAGGGTTTCTCGGTGGGCGACAGGGTGGTAGCCGGTCCTCCCGGCTCCTGCGGCCGCTGCCACTACTGCCTGCACGGCTGTTCCTCCCTTTGCGTCGACGGACTCGAGCAGACCAACGGCCTCTACCGGGATGGGGGCATGGCCGAGTACATGCTGGTGAAAGACGCTAGTCAGATGCTCTACCCCATCCCCGAGGGTGTCCCGTTCGAGGATGCCGTGCTCACCGACACCATGGCCACCGCGCTCAGAGGGATCGTCCAGGCGTCCTTCAAGATGGGGGACAACGCGGTGGTCTCCGGCTGCGGCCCCATAGGCCTTTCGGCCGTCCAACTCCTCAAGTTGGGCGGGGCCCGGCACGTGACCGCCCTGGAAGTGGTCGAGGAGAAACGAGTCCTCGCCCGAAGGCTGGGGGCCGATCTGGTTCTCGATCCGATGGCCGAGGCTGATACCCTCCCAGAGCGCATCCGCGGCCTCTACGGCGGCGTGGGCGCCGATCGGGTGGTGGAATGCGCCGGGGTTCCTCAATCTCTGGAGCTCTGCCTGAGCTTGAGCCGGGCCGGGGGCCGGGTGCTCAACCTGGGAGCCGGGGGGGAGCCTGTCCCGGTGGTACCGGCGATGCTGGCCGTTCGGGAGATCCACCTCATGTCCAGTCTCGCCTACACCGCCGAGGAGGCGCGCACCTGCTTGGACTACCTCGCCTCCGGGAGGTTCAAGACCCAGGGCATGCTATCCACTGTCATCCCCCTGGCCGACCTGGTCGCGAAGGGCCTCGAGCGTCTGGCCTCCGACCGCTCGCTGGTGAAGGTCGCTGTCGCTCCAGGAGCGCCGGCATGATCACTACCATCGGGGTGGTAGGCACCGGCAACATGGGCTCCGCCTTGGTGAAAGGCTGGCTCCGCTCCGATGAGGTGGGAGTCCGGTTGGTCGTCTGGGACAAGGTCGAGGCCGCCGCGCGGCGGCTGGTGACGCCGGGCCGGGTCTCGACCGCTAGGTCGCTGGGTGATCTGGTCGCTCAGGTGGAGGTGGTCCTGGTCGTTGTCAAGCCGAAGGATGCCCCGGAGGTCCTCGGTGCGATCGGCCCCCTGCTCCGTGAAGACCAATCGGTGATCTCGTCGATGGCGGGAGTCACTTTGGAGCGGATCCGGGAGATCCTGGGAACGGGCCCCAGCCTCTTCCGGGTCATGCCGAACCTGGGGGTGGAACTGGGGGCCGGGGTGATAGCGATCGCCTCCGAGCCCGTGACTCCTGCCACGGAAGTCGAGGCTGCACTGGAGCTGTTCGCCGGCCTAGGGGTGGTGGAACCTGTCCCCGAGAGCATGTTCGACGCGGTGACGGCGGTGGCGGGGTCGGGTCCGGCCTTTTTGGCGCTCGCGGTGGAGGGCCTGGAAGACGGGGCCGTGGCCGCGGGCTTGCCCCGGATCACGGCCCGCAGACTGGTGCGGCATTCGGCGCTGGCTACCGCGCGGCTCCTGCCTCTCCACTCGGATTCGCCGGCTGAGCTAGGGGAGCACCTGGCTTCGGTGTCGATGGAGAGGGCGGGCGTGGACCTTCTCGAGGAGCGAGCGGTCCGCGAGGCCTTCCGGCAGGCGATAGAAGCTGCCGTGGAACGGAGCCATCGGCTGCGGGGCGTCGGCTCGTTGCCGGACAGCGCGTCGCCGGACAGCGCGCAGCCGGATGCTTCCCCGCCGGACTAGCGACCCAGCGACTCCCGGACGATATCGGCTCCCGTGCTCGGGGTGAGCAGGTCGACGCAGTACTGGCGGTCCTCGGGTGCCTGAGCTACCACTTCTCCTGATATTGCCTTACCGTGAGCCAACTCCTAAGACGCTGATCGAGCTTGCCAACGTAGGACTCGATTTCCTCTATGTCGCCACCGGCGATAGCCGCTTCCTCTTCATCTGCCAGGTGGTATTCGAGTAGCGCTGCCTCAGGATCTTCCAGAAGCCAGCCAAGGAAGTCACCATCCTGACTGGCACGATACAGGGCCGCCAGAATCGCGTCCGCGGACGTGGCGTAGTCGAGTTTTTTGATCTTTACCGGGCATGTCTTGTATGCCGGCGTCTTGGTCACGGGGTCGAGCGTCTCCGGCCGAGAGCTGATCAGCCGGTTGGTAGGACATTCGGCAAAGTGAAAGGCCATGGCGACCATTCCAGGCGGTACGGCTGTGGTGACTTTCGCCCTCACCTGGACCTCTCCCTGCTGAGAAGCGAGTCCTACCGTGTCGCCGGTATTGATGCCCAGCAACTCGGCGTCCTGCGGGTTCATCTCTACCAGTTCCTCCGGCATCAGGACGTTAAGCACGTCCACCTTTCTCGTCATGGTGGCGTGATAGTGGTAGAGGCGGCGACCCGTCATCAGCAGCAGTGGGTACTCGTCGCTGGTATCCTCGGCTGGCGGACGATACTGCAAAGGAACGAACCTGCCTTTGCCGCTTGGCCTGGAGAAGATGTCGGAATACATGACGCACGTCCCGGGGTGGTCCTCGCTCGGACAGGGCCATTGTAGGCTGCCCTCTTCCAATCGCGCGTAGTTGATACCCCCGTAGCTGGGGGTGAGCCGGGCGATCTCGTCCATGATCTCGGATGGATCATCATAGTCGAAGCCTTTGGCACCCATGCGCTTGGCTATCTCGCTGACTATCCACCAGTCGGGTCTGCTCTCGCCGACCGGCTCGATGGCCTTGCGGACCCTCTGCACGCGGCGCTCTGTGTTGGTGAAGGTCCCGTCCTTTTCCGCGAAGCTCGCGGCCGGCAGAACAACGTCGGCGAATTGGGCGGTCTCGTTGAGAAAGAGATCCTGGAAGATAAAGAAGTCGAGATTGTCGAGCGCCTCGATGATGTGGTTGCCGTCGGGGTCGGTCAACACAGGGTTCTCGCCCATGACGTACAGGGCTTTCAGCTGTCCCACGGATGCTGCGGGCATCATCTCGGTGAGCTTCATGCCGGGCTCGGGGTCGAGCGTCACCCCCCAGGCTTCCTCGAATCTCTTCCGCGCGGTCTCGTCGCTCACGTCCTGGTAACCAGGGTAGACGTTGGGGAGCGCGCCCATATCGCATGCGCCCTGAACGTTGTTCTGGCCACGCAAGGGGTTAACGCCGGCCCCGGGTCTGCCGACGTTGCCGGTCAGCATCGCCAGGTTACCGATGGCGACGACGTTGTCAGTGCCGTGGCTATGCTCGCAGATGCCCATCGCATACAGTGTGGTCGCCGGGCTGTTCTCGGCGTACATACGGGCGGCTTTCACCAGCAATTCGGCGTCCACCCCGGTGATCTCCGACACGCGCTCCAGAGGGTAGTCCTGGAGGGACCTCTCGAAGTCTTCGAAGTCCTCGCAGCGCTCCTCGATGAACGCGGCGTCGTGAAGTCCCTCGTCGAGGATGATTCTGCACATGCCCATCAACAGGGCAACGTCCGTCCCGTACTTCAACCGTATCCAGAGGTCAGCGTCACGTACGAGGTCGATTTCCATCGGGTTGACGACGATGAGCTTGGTCCCGCTGCTCCTGACGATGCGACGTATCTTCATCGCCAGCACCGGGTGTGCCTCTGCGGTATTGGTCCCGATGGCAAAGATGCACTTCGCATTGGCGAAATCGTCTATGTTGTTGGTCATGGCCCCGCTTCCGAACGTGGTGGCCAGACCGGCCACCGTGGGGGCGTGTCAGAGACGGGCGCAGTGGTCGATGTTGTTGGTGCGCAGCACCACCCTCCCGAACTTCTGCATGACGAAGTTGTCCTCGTTGGTGCTTCGCGCCGAAGACACCACCCCGATCTCGTCGGGCGCGAACGTCTTGAGCCTGCTCGCCACCAGATCGAGGGCTTCGTCCCAGGTGGCCTCCTCGAATACCCCGTTTCTCTTGATCAGGGGGGTCTTGATGCGGGTCTCGTGTTGGACGAAGTCTACGATCCCGAAACGTCCCTTGACGCAGAGGTGCCCCTCGTTCGAAGGACCTTCTCTATCCGCGCGAACGCCGACTATCTCACCGCCGCGCACACCGAGGTACATCTGGCATCCCATGGCGCAGTATGGACACGTGGTCTTGACTTCCCGCGTAGCTTGACGGCTCTTTCTGAAGACCAGGGCACCGGACGGACAGTGGCTGACGCATTCGCCGCAGGTCTCACACCGGGACAGCAGGATCGGTCCATCGCCGAAAGTGCTCACTGTGGCGGCATCGCCGCGGAAGGCAAGGTCGATGGCGTCGATCCCGGTGATCTCGTGGCAGGCGCGCACGCAGCGGGCGCAGAGGATGCATTTGTTCATGTCCCGGACGTAGGCGGGATTGCTGTCATCTAGAGGAACGACATCCTCGCTTTTTCGCATCCGCTCGAAATGGGCCTCCTCCATGCCCACATAGCGAGCCACCGTCTGGAGCTCACAGTCCTGGTTCTTGGCGCAAGCGAGGCAATCGCCGTGGTGGTTGGCCATGATGAGTTCCATCGTGATACGGCGTGACCGTTCGACCGCCGGAGTCTCGGTATGGACGACCATACCCTCCGCGGCCAGAGTGGTGCAGGAATTGGGCAGGCCACGCATGTTCTCTATCTCCACGATACAGAGCCGGCAGCCCCCGTAGGGCATGAGGTCTTCGTCGTAGCAGAGGGTGGGTATGTAGACGCCGGCTTTGCCGGCCGCTTCCAGCACCGTCATCCCCTCCGGGACCTCAGTTCTCGCTCCGTCGATAGTCAAGGTGACGGTTTTCAGCTTTCTCTTCTGGCTCACGGTCGAGTTAGTCGTCATCGGTTGCCTCCCGTCAACTCCAGTGGCTTCGATCAACGAGACTTAGCGCGCACGGGAATAGGCTCGGCTGGGACCTTAAGCGGCTTTCCGGAGCTCTTCGCAACCGCCCGGAATCTGGCCGCGCAGACACTGAAGCAAGTTCCGCATTTGGTGCATCTGTGCTGGTCGATAACGTGGACCATCCGGCTGCCACCCTTGATCGCCTCGGCCGGGCACACCCGAGAACAGCGGTTGCAACCCTGGCATTTCTCGGCGTCGATCCAGTAATCCACCAGCGCTCTACAAGACAACGCCGGACAGCATTTCTTGTAGACGTGAGCCTCGTACTCATCGCGGAAGTAGCGGATGGTCGTCAGTACGGGATTCGGAGCCGTTCCTCCCAGAGCGCAGAGCGAGCCGTTCTTCACGGCTTCGCCCAACTCGAGGAGCAGTTCGATGTCTCCCGGGCGGCCGTTACCGCGCACGATCCCCTCCAGGATATCCAGCATCTGCTTGGTACCCCAGCGGCACGGGATGCACTTGCCGCATGATTCGAGCTGCGTGAAGTTCAGGAAGTATCTGGCGACATCCACCATGCAGGAATTCTCGTCCATCACTACCATGCCGCCCGAGCCTACGATAGAACCGGCAGCGGCTAGTGATTCATAATCGACCGGTGAATCGAGGAAGCTAGCGGGCAGGCACCCGCCCGAAGGACCCCCGGTCTGCACAGCCTTGAATTCTTTGTCATCCGGGATGCCACCGCCGATGCCGTGGATGATCTCCCCCAGGGTGATCCCCATCGGCACCTCGATGAGGCCGGTGCGGTTGACCGTCCCGACCAGCGAGAAGGTCTTGGTGCCCGTGCTCTTCTGGGTGCCGTAGCCCAGATACCAGTCGGCCCCCTTTTGGAGGATCGCAGAGCCGTCGGCCCAGGTCTCCACGTTGTTGATATTGGTGGGTCTGCCCCAGAGTCCGGAGTCGGCCGGGAAGGGAGGGCGGGGACGCGGCATTCCGCGGGCGCCCTCGATGGAGGCCATCAGGGCTGTCTCTTCACCGCAGACAAAAGCGCCAGCGCCTTCCTTTATCTTCAAATGAAAGGCGAATCCGGAGTCCAGGATGTTGTCTCCAAGCAGGCCATACCTCTCCATCTGCTCCATGGCCGTCCGTAGTCTCTCAATGGCCAGAGGGTACTCAGCTCGAACGTAGATGAAGCCCTCGGAGGCCCCGATCGCGTAGGCGCCGATGAGCATGCCTTCAAGGACGGCATGGGGGTCGCCTTCAAGGACGGCCCTGTCCATGAAAGCACCCGGGTCACCTTCGTCGGCATTGCAGATGATGTACTTCTGAGTTCCAGAGGCATCGTGGCAGAACTGCCATTTGAGACCGGTGGGGAATCCTGCGCCCCCGCGGCCGCGCAGTCCCGATCTCTTGATCACGTCGATGACCTCTTGCTGGGTCATCTTCAGGGCTTCGGCCAGTCCGGAATAGCCGTCCTCGACTATGTACTGGTCGATATCGGCGGGGTCGATGTTCCCGCAGTTTCGCAGAGCGATACGCACCTGGGGCCGGAGCACAGGCAAGTCAAGGAAGCGGGGGATCCCTTCGATGGTACCTTCGCCCCGAGTGCCCAGGGCGAGATCGGGGCGGGAATCGTCCCCGATCAGATAGTCGCGGACGATCTCGAACGTCAGCTCGGGAGTAAGGTTCCCGTAGAGGACGCTGGGCCGGTCCGGTTTGACCAGCTCTATCAGCGGCTCGGCGTAGCAGAGGCCGATGCAGCCCACCTGGATCACGTCAGCTTCCAGGCCGTTCTTGTCCAGCTCGTCGTAGAGCGTTCTGAGTACGTCTTCAGCGCCTGCAGCGGTGCCGCACGTGCCCGTGCCGACCAAGATACGGGGCTTCGAACCTGCCTGCCTCGCCTCCCACTGCGAGATCGCGCGGCTCCGTAGCTCTTTGAAATCCATCAGGTTCCCTCGCTCAATGCTCCCGATCCCCGTATCCCACTATAGCCCTCACTTTCTCGGGTGTCACCGAGCCGTGTACTCTCCCGTTCACGACCATCACCGGCGCGAGGGCGCAGGAACCGAAGCAGGCCACCGTTTCCAGCGTGTATTCCAGGTCGAGCGTCGTCTCGCCATCCTTGATACCCAGCAGCTTCTCAATCTCGTCCAGCAGCCGGGGGGCGCCTTTGACATAGCAGCCGGTGCCCCGGCAAACCTTGATCACGTTTCGGCCTACGGGCACGAACTTGAACTGGGCGTAGAATGTGGCTACACCGAAGACCGTGGATTCCGGTAGGCGGACGAAGCGCGCGATCCGGCTCATCGCTTCCGCCGGCAGATAGCCCAGCGCCTTCTGGACGTGCTGGAGGATCGGGATCAATTCGGCTTTGTCACTGGTATGGGAATCCAGCACTCGATCTACTCTCGCCGCCAGGCTCTCCCTGAGCTCAGGGGCAACGGTCTCTGGTTCTCTTCCAGCCTGAGCCGCACTCATTCAGAACCTCGCCATAGATTGTTGGCCTTCCCTGTTATCCACCTGGCCCCCGGCTCCCCTCCCCAGCCTCAGACCTTTTGCATCTTGACCGCGCATACCTTGTACTCGGCCGTGTTGGAGATGGGGTCGTACGCGGAATTCGTGAGTTCGTTGACCGCTGTCTCCCGGAAGTGGAAGGTCATGAACAGGATGCCGGGCGGCACGCGGTCGGTGACGGTCACCCGCGTGATGACCGATCCGCGCCGCGAGCTGACCCGCATCTCTTGCCCCTCGGACACTCCAATGGAGGCGGCGTCCACCGGGTTGATCTCCGCACGCTCGTAAGGCGCGAGCGAATCAAGGGTCTCCGACTGTCTGGTGGAGATGTTGTATTGATACAGCATGCGTCCGGTGGTCAACAGGATCGGGTATTCCGCGTTGGTGAGCTCTGCCGGAGCTTCGTACTCGATACCTATCAGCCGTCCCCGGCCTCGGGGGAACGTGTCTTCGTGCAGGTAGGGGGTGCCTGGGTGATCGATATCGGGACATGGCCACTGAAGACCGCAGGCGTCGACCCGGTCGTAGGTCATGCCGGCATAGGTGGGTGTCAGCGTCCGGATCTCCTCGAAGATGTCGGCAGGAGATTCGCACTCCATCTTGTAGCCCATGCGCCTGGAGAGGTCGCAGATGATCTCCCAGTCGGCCCGTGCCTGGCCCGGAGGTTCCACGGCCTTGCGCACGCGTTGTACTCGACGCTCGGTGTTGGTGAAGGTACCGTCCTTTTCTGCATAGCAGGCCGCCGGAAGCACCACGTCCGCGTACTTGGCCGTCTCGGTGAGGAATAGCTCCTGGACGACCAGGAACTCGAGGCTGGCGATGGCCTTGCGCACGTGATTGGCGTCGGCGTCGGTGAGGACGGGGTCCTCCCCCATGACGTACATCGCCTTGACGTCGCCGGCGATGATCGCGTCCAACATCTCGGGGATGCGCAGGCCCGTCTTCAGGCTGAGACCCGCCCCCCACGCGCGCTGGAAGACGTCCGCGTTCTGAGGCTTGGAGACGGGCCGATAGTCGGAGAAGACATTGGGCAGCGCGCCCATGTCGCAAGCTCCCTGCACGTTGTTTTGGCCGCGAAGCGGGTTGACGCCGGCGTGGGCCACGCCTACATGGCCGGTGATCATGGCCAGATTGGCCAGGTTCATGACATTGGCCGTGCCGGTGGTGTGTTCGGTGATGCCCAGGGTGTAGAAGATGCCGGCGCGGGGTGTGCGGGCATAGATCTCGGCGGCCAGGTACAACTGGTCTTCGGGCACGCCCGTTATGTCGCAGACCACAGATGGTGTGTACTCGCGCACGACTTGCCACAGATCGTCGTAGTTCTCGCAGCGCTCAGCAATGAACTTCTCGTCGGCCCAGCCTTCGTTGATGATGACGTTCATGATGCCGTTCACGAGGGCGGCATCGGTGCCGGGGTTGAGTTGCAGCCAAAGCTCGGCGTAGTCCACCAGTTCGATCCGCCGTGGGTCGGCGACTATCAACCGGGCTCCACGTCGGACGGCGCGCTTCATCTTCCCGCCTATGATGGGATGCGCTTCGGTGGTATTCGAGCCGATGACGAACAGGGCATCGTAGAACTCCACCTCGCTCAAGGAATTCGTCATCGCTGCGCTTCCGAACGATGCGGCCAGACCGGCCACAGTGGGAGCGTGTCAGGTTCGGGCACAGTGGTCGAGGTTGTTGGTGCGCATCACCACTCTGACGAACTTCTGCAGCAGCCAGTTGTCTTCGTTGGTGCAGCGCGCCGAGGCCAAGGCGGCGAAGGCGTCGCCCCCATCCCGGTCCCTTGTTTCGGCAAAACGGGCGGCCACCAGATCCAGCGCTTCGTCCCAGGTGGCCTCCTCGAGAACGCCGTTCCTCCTTATGAGGGGAGTGGTCAGGCGCTCTGGGCTGTGGATCATGTCCGTGTGGAAGCGGCCCTTGACGCAGAGCGCGTGGCCGTTGACCGGGGCGTCTGCGCTGGTCGTCACTCCGATGACCCTGCCGTCCTTCACGTTCAGATCGAAATTGCAGCCGGTGCCACAGAGAGGACACGTTGTTCGCACCCGGGTGACCTCCCATTCCCGAGCACTCTTGAGTTGCATGTTGACGAGTGCGCCCGTGGGGCAGACGTCGATGCACTGACCGCAGGACACGCAGCCCGAGTCCCTGTGGGTCTTTGCCTTGAGGGCCGGATACTCCGCATCATCCGCCTGGTACACGTGGTATTGCTCCACCTCGTCGCAGACGCGGATACAGCTGTGGCATTTGATGCAGCGGTTGCGGTCCAGTTGCAGTATGGGAGTCCCGTCGAACAACGGGAATCGGCTACCCTCACCTTTGAACTCGGTCGTCCCGGCTCCATAGCGGATCGACAAGCGTTGCAGGTCGCAGGCGGAGGCGGCATGGCAGGTGCACTGCATGCACCGGGCGGCTTCTCTTCTGGCGGCTGCCTCGTTGAAGCCCAGTTCCACCTCGCGGAAGTTGCGGCGCTCGGTGACGGGGAGCAAAGGCATATAGCTCCGTGGATCAGGGGACAGCGGGTCGGCGCCTATGTCGAACAGATTCGGCCGGCGTCGCTCCAGGCCGGCTTCCGGCGCCTTGCAGGCTTCAGCTGGGTCCCTACCGGAGACGTACGCGTCGATGGCCACGGCGGCCCGGCGGCCGGCGGCGATGGCCTCCACCACCGTCCTGGGACCGGTTTGGCAATCTCCCCCCGCGAAGACTCCCCCTCTGCTGGTAACCATCGTGCGCTCGTCGACCTGGATGGTCCCCCACTCGGTGAGGGTGCAAGTATCCCCCAGGCTCTCGCCTTCCACTTCCTGGCCGATGGCCAGGATGATCGTGTCTGCTGGGATCGTGAATTCAGAGCCGGGAACCGGTTCCGGCCGGCATCTGCCGCTCGAGTCTGGTTCGCCCAGCTTCATCTTCTGGCAGACCACCCCGGCCACCTTGCCATCCTCGCGGACCACGGAGAGCGGCGCAGTGAGCAGCGACAGATTGACGCCTTCCTCCTCAGCCTCGGCCACTTCGTCGGGGGTGGCCGGCATTTCCGCCCGGCTACGGCGGTAGACGGCGGTCACTTCGTTGGCTCCCATCCGAACGGCGGACCGGGCGGCATCCATGGCGGTGAAACCACCGCCGACCACCAGCGTCCGGCCCAGGGGCTGGTCCCACAGCCTCTCGTTGTTCTTCCGGAGAAAGTCGACCGCTGTGAGTATGCCCTGCCCCTCGGTAGCTCCTGGGATGCCGCCGGTGGAGCCGCACTGCGCGCCTATGGCCAGGTAGGTCGCGTCGTAGCCGTCCCTCTCGAGATCGGCGAGTGTGAACTCCCCACCGAAGCGCATGTTGAGCCTCAGCTTGACACCCAGCTTGAGGATGTCGTTCACTTCCTCATCGATGACCTCTCTCGGCAGGCGATAGGGCGGTATGCCGAAGCGCAGCATGCCGCCGGGCTGGTAGTCGGCCTCGAAGATCCTCACCTGGTGGCCGGCCAGAGCCAGGTAGTACGCGGCGGTGAGGCCCGAGGGGCCACTGCCGATGATGGCGATCTTCTTGCCGGTGGCCGGGGCCTTGGTGCCTTCGCCCTCGGCATCGGCGACGCGGTCGGCCGAGAAGCGCTTCAGCTGACATATGGCCACCGGTTCCTCATCGACTTGGGCGCGGCGGCAGGCGCTTTCGCAGGGTCGAGGACAGACCCGGCCGATGATCCGCGGTAAAGGCAGACGCTGTTTGACGATCCTGATCGCCTCAACGTCATCCCCTCGTGCTATCGCCGCCAGGTAGGCAGGTATGTCGATGCCGGCCGGACAGGCGTGATGGCAGGGCGGTTCGCAATAGGCGTTGTGATTGGAAAGGAACTCGTTGAGCCGTAGGCGGCGGACTTCCGCCAGAGCCGGATTGAGGGTAGTGACCTCCATTCCCTCGTGCACCGGGGTCTCACAGGCCGGCAGCTGGCCATCTCCCGCGACCTCCACCACGCACAGCTTGCAGCGGCCGCCGGGTGCCAGACGAGGGTCATGGCAGAGGGTCGGTATGAAGATATCGTGCGATTCGGCGGCTTCGAGGATCGTCATATGGGAGTCGACCTGCAGATGGCGTCCGTCGATGAAGATCCGTACCGGTGGGCCGCTTTCCCCGATGATCTCGTGACGAAGTGGCCCGGCCATGTCTACCCCCTTCTCACTTCTGGCGAACTCGAAAATGATCGATTCCTCCGACCAAGGAGCACCTGCACCCGGATCCCAGCGCTCACTGGGCTGCAGCCGCTTGCTGTGCTTCCCGGAAGGCAGAGATAAAGCGCATCGCGTAGTTGTCGCGCCCCAGGACGAGGTCGGCCGAGAGCACGGCGAGGCGCACCTGGGCGACATCCACGGTGGGACACGTGAGGCCCGCCTCGATGGCCAGGGCCAGGTAGGCTCCTGTGAGCACCGGCCGGTTCGGAAGGCCATGGGAGATGTTGCTCGCCCCCTGCGTCTGATTGACCCCCAATTCGGCCTTGACCCGACGGGTGGCCTCCAGAGTGCCCAGGCCGGCTTTGACGTTCGCCCCCAGCGAGAGCGTGAGGCAGTCGATGATCACGTCCTCCCGCGGGATGCCGACTGCTTCCGCTCGTTCCATGATCCGATAGGCGATCTCCAGGCGGGCTTCAGCTTCGGCGGGGATACCCTTCTCGTCGAGCGTGAGGCCGATGACGGGTACCCCGTACTCCTTGACCAGGGGGAGCACCTCGTCCAGTGAAGCCGCCTCTCCGGTCACGGAGTTGACGATAGGCCGCCCCGGGCAGACGGCTAGAGCGGCCGCTAGGGCCTTCACCTTGCGGCTATCCAGGCAAAGGGGCACGTCGACAGTCTCGGCCACCGCCTGCACGGCGAGGGGCAGCATGGCCTCCTCGTCGACCCCAGTGGCCCCGACGTTGATGTCGAGGATGTCGGCCCCGGCCGCGACCTGGGCAAGCGCCTCCTCCCGGACGACACTCAGGTCGCCGGCGCGCAAGGCCTCGGCCAGTCGCTTCTTGCCGGTGGGGTTGATGCGCTCGCCGATCAGCACCGTGGGCCTGTCGCCCCCGATGATCACCTCACGCGTCGGGCTGGTCACTTTGGTTTCCACTGGATTACTTCCTCCATCTTTGCGCGGTGACGGTCTCACCGGATCCTCACTCATCTGCGATGCCGAACAGATGAGAGAAGCCGATGGATACGGTGGGTGGTACGACGACTATCTCGCTGTCTCTCTCTCCTTGGAACAGTCTCTCCAGCAACTGCACCGAACCTGGGACCACGACATGCTCGAGGTCGAGATCATCTGCGTAAGCACGGCTCTGATCGATGCAGTCGGCCACGTCGTAGGCCTGAGTGTCGATGAGACCGACCCGCTCGTACCCGGCGAACATGGTCTTGCGCAGTTGGGCTGCACGCTCGGCGCCGTAGCGCTCGGTCCACTCGTCGAAGGCCTCCGCAGTGGAACTGTTGTGAGAGAGCCAGCCCCGGGTCAGATAGTAGTTGCGCGGATTCCTGGGGATCTCTTCTCGTGAACAACCCCGATTGAGCAGCAGCGAGACGCAATCGTCGACCCGCGGGAACACCAGGGTGACGTGCTTGGCCACCAGTCCCTGGAGCCCTTTGCCGCAGAATCCGAGGGCCAGGAGCACCTCCTCCACGGGTCCGACGTGGACTTCCTCCCGTCGCCCCGCAACCGGTCCCCGGCCGGGACGGACCGAAGATAGAGCGACGGTCTGGCCCGTGCGGGCACTGTCGTCGAGCAGGTCGATCAGCTTCTGCAAAGCCGCGTGCAGCTGCTCAGGGCGGTCATGTAGACCACTCTCCACCCAGACCAGTAGGTGGCCGGTCCTGGGGCGGCAGTGCGCCCAACGCCAATCCGACCTCGTCTTCGATCATCTCGCAGGCCAGGATCACCGCACCTGCCAAATCACGACCCCCTCTTCTCTTGTGTTGCAGGGAGCGGCTGGGGCGGTCGCGCGCGGCCGCCCCAGCCGCTCAAACGATCCTTGAGACTCCAGGTCAGACTTATTAGTAGACCCCGTATTCCTTGGCGGTCTTGACCATCACTTCCAGGTTCTCGTCCTTGCCCTCGTCGGCGACAGCGCCGATGTCCAGGATGAAGCCGCCGCCCGAGCCGGCGATGTCGACCAGCTTGCGGGTGTGCTCGGCCACCTGCTCAGGCGTCCCCGCGTGGAGCAGCGAGAGCGGCATGTTGCCCTGGATGCAGGCGACCGTGCCGATAGTCTCCTTCGCCCGCGCCATGTCGGACTGGTCGAAGAGCCAGATCGTCGAGCCCTTGGGCAGGTCCATGATGGCCTCGAGCCGGGTGTTGTAGCGCCCTTCGGCGAACAGGAACGGGATCATGCCCTCGCCGATGAGGCCCAGGAGCAGCTGACGCAGGGTCGGCCAGTAGAACGTCTGGAACTGCTCGTCGCTCATGAAGCCGTCGGCGCCCTTGTGCAGCGGGATGAAGACGAGCGGTGTCGGCAGGGTCCCCGGCCGCTTCAGAGGCCAGTCCACGGCTACCTGCACGAGACGGTCGCAGGCCGCGAGCACCTTGTCGGGGCAGCGGAACATGTCCATGATGACGCCCTTGGTGCCCCGCAGGGTGTCGCCGAGGATGTCAAACGGAGCCTTGGTCCCGCAACAGGCGTAGCCCGGGAAGCCGAGAGCCTTCACTTCGTCCATCACGGGGAAGACGGTGTCTTCCCAGGCCTTGAGATCCCGCGCCGCCGCCGCCAACTTCTCGAAGCCGGCCGCCATCTCCTCGGTCCCCCAGGCCCCCACGTTCCCGGACACGAACGGCAGTTCGATGTAGTCGAGGAGAGAGGACAGCTTGCCGAAGCCGGCGAAGGCGCCCACCGTGCGGGGCAGGTAGGTGCGGAGCATGTAGTCCCCGGGGTCGGAGATGAGGTGGTCGTACTCCTCGGGGAGCATCCACTCCTTCTCGTTGTACTGGTAGCTGGCTTCTTCGGTCACCCCGTGGCCCGGCCAGGCATAGAGCTTATAGTCCAGACTGGCGAACATGGAGGCCGGGACCGTGTTGTGGACGGGGTCCACCGAGGCGTCGGGCTGGAACTTGAGGTTGAAGTCCTTCCAGGCCTTGGCAGCGCGGGCCGGCTGACTCATGGCTTCGTAGGGAGTCAGACCCGCGCTCTTGGCCGGCCAGAAGCCCATGTTCAGGCGTATCGGCACCCGGTCGGGCTTCCGCAGGTTGATGGCGGCCAGGATGCGATCTACCCGGGCTTTGTAGTCGGCTTCGGCTTCCGGGCTCTTGAACTCGATGTCGGGGTTGCGCCAGCGCTCGATTCTCCAGGCCCGGCGCTCCTCCGGGGTCATGTCCGCCCAGGGTCTCTCGGCCATCACGCCACCCCCACCGCGTCTTTGGCGAAGGCCACGGCGGCCATGGCGTCGTCGCCGTAGGCATCGGCCCCGGTGTACTTGCGCACGGTGTCGTCCATCTGCCCCCCGCCGATGATGACCTTGAGGTCTTTGCGAAGACCGGCGGCTTCCACCTCTTCGATGGTGGACTTCATGGAGTCGAAAGCCACACTTAAGAAACCGGAGAGAGCGAGGACCTGGGGTGAGTGTTCTTTCACGGCTTTCACGAAGTTCTCTTCCGGCTGGTCGATACCCAGGTCTACGACCTCGAACCCGTTCACTTCCAGCATGAAGCCCACGATGTCTTTGCCGATGTCGTGGATGTCGCCCCGCACCGTACCTAAGACGACCGTGCCCAGCTTCTTGGCGCTCGCGGTCTGGGCGGCCAGATGGGGTTTTAGGACCTCGCCGATCTTACGGAGCATCTCGCCTGCCATGATGAGCTCCGGCAGGAAGTAGGTGCCCTCCTGGTAGCGTTCCCCCACCACCTGCATGGCCTGGCTGGAGAGATCTAAGATCTTACCCGGGTCTTCTCCTTTGGCCAGAAGCTCGTCCACGATCTGGAGAGCTTCTTTCTCCTTCATGCCTGCCATGGCTTCTACGAGTTCGTGGGCCATCTGGGCTCCTTTCTCTACAGAAGTGCTAAGTCGATCATCGACTCATGATGCCATTACTCAGTCTTCTACCCCCCAAACCGGCCGGTTAGTCCATCGTCCCCGGCATCACGGGGGTGCTCTGTCGGGCGTGGCTCGGCCGGCGCCTGTTCCCGGGCGATGTGCACGGACTCACCATGCACGTCGTGAGCGGCCTCCATGACTGCCTCGGCGACGGTGGGGTGAGCATGGATGGTCTCGCCCAACTGCCTCACGCTGAGCCGGTTCTGGACGGCCAGGGCGATCTCATGGATGACGTCGGTCGCATGAGGCCCCATCATGTTGGCACCCAGGAGGAGATCGGTCTCTTTGTCGGCGATCAACTGAACGTAGCCGACGCTCCTCACCCATGGCCAGGGCTTTGCCCAGGGCGGCGAAACGGTAGGTACCGGTGACCGGTTGATAGCCGCTGATCCACGGCCTGCTCTTCGTTCAGGCCGACACTTGCCACCTCAGGGAATAGAATAGATGCACGAGGGCGTGGAGCGGAGGTCGCGTTTGCGTCCGGCGCCGAGGCAGTTGTCCACGGCCACGAACGCTTCGTACGAGGCGACGTGGGCCAACAGCATACCCCCGATTCACGTCCCCGATAGCGTAGATGTCGGGCGTCGCGGTCTCGAGGAAGTCGTTCACCACCACGTAGCCCCGACCATCGGTCTCCACTCCCACCGCCTCCAACCCTATTTCTGCGCTGTTAGGCGTCCGTCCCACCGAAACGAGGATCTTCTCCACGGTGACCTCGGAGCCGTCCGAGAGCACGGCGGTCACGCGGTCGTCGGCATATTCGGCGATGCTCTCCACCTTTGTCTTGAGGAGCACCTGGATGCCGCGCTTGCGATACACGTTCTGAAACTGCTTGGCGAGGCGCTTATCCTCGAGCGGCAGCATCTGGGGCATCATCTCGACCATGGTGATCCTGGTGCCCAGTTCTGCGAAGAACGAGGCGAACTCGCAGCCGATAGCTCCGGCTCCAACGATCAGCAGCGACTCGGGGATATCCCGCAACTGTAATGCTGAGGTAGAGGTCAATATAGTGGGATGGTCGAAATCGAACATCGGCAGAAGGGCGGGCTCAGATCCGGTGGCTATGATGACCTTGTCGGCGTCGATAATCGCACTCTGGCCAGCGTCGGGAGCATCGAAACTCACGACCACCCGCTTGCCCGGGGAAAGCCGGCCCGTTCCGCGGATCAGATGCACGCCGGCCTTCTTCAGCAGGACCTCCACGTTGGTGCGCAACTGGGTGACGACCCGGTCCTTCCGCTCCATCATGCGGGGGAGGTCTGGGCGCACCTCTCCGATCACCTCGAACCCGTACTCCTCGCCCGCACGCGCTCGGGCCAGCGACTCGGCGCTGGCAAGCAGGGCTTTGGTGGGGATACAGCCACGGTTGAGACAGGTCCCGCCCACCAGGTCCCTCTCTACCAGGGTGACGTCCGCCCCCAGACCAGCCGCCCGCAGGGCGGCCACGTACCCTCCCGGCCCAGAGCCCAGGATGACGATCCTCGTATTCTTCTCGTCCATATCCGTGCCCTCGGTGTCAGTTTCTCCAGTGATGATGCCGCGCGCGCCGGCGCTCGACAAGATGCGACCACGCTGGCCGTCTTGAGGGATCCGGGTTAGGTCTTCTCCTCATCGACGGCCACGATGCTCGCGCCGTGTCGCGCATGAGGGTATCAGTGGGGACGCCTACAGTCCGGCTGCATCCAGCATCTCTGGAACCTTCTTCTCCCAGCCGATGGGCATGATATGCAGACCCTGACAGAGATCCTTGAGGTCTCTCATGAGCCCCGCGGCGATGTCGATACCCGCCTGAGTCTTGTCTTCGGCGGCGGCGCACCTCTGGATCGTCTCCTCGGGAACACATACGCCGGCCACGTTCTTGTTCATGAATCGGGCCATACCAACCGATTTCAAGCGGGATGATGCCGGCCATGATCGGGACGCCGAATCCCTCGGCTCGCTTCATGAATCTGGCGAACCTGTCAGGCTCGTACACTGCTTGAGTCTGGAAGAACTTGGCCCCAGCCTTGATCTTGCTCTCCATCTTGAACAACTGCAGGTCCAGGCTGGCTTCCGTGTCGGCGCCGGGCTTGACCACCGCGCCGGCAAAGAAATCAGTCTTGCCGCTCAGCGCGTTGCCGATCATGTCGAAGCCCTCGTTGAGCCGGCCGATCACCGACAATAGCTGCACCGAGTCGAGATCGTAGACCGGCACGGCATCGGGATGATCGCCGAGAGCAGGCAGGTCGCCGGTCAGTGCCAAGACGTTTTGGATACCCAACACCCAGGCACCGAGAAGGTCCGACTGCAGGGCGATCCGGTTGCGGTCGCGGCAGGTCATCTGCAGTATCGGTTCGAGGCCATGATCGGCCAGCAGGTGGCAGGTGACCATCGAACCCAATCTCATCACCGAGCTCTGTTGGTCGGTCACGTTGGCCGCGGTCACGCGCCCGCGCAGCACCTCGGCCGCCTCGACGATCTCCGAGATGTCGGTACCCTTCTGAGGACCGACCTCGACCGTAAGAGCGAACTTCCCTGATTCCAGTTCCGACTTGAGGCTCATTCCGTTGTTGCCTCCTCCCGAGCTGGGTTCTCCAGGGCATAGTCTGATGTCGCCAGTATGTGGACGTCGGGCGCCATCTTGCCCCAACTCTTCGGCGGGGCGAGCTGCCTGAGTTTGTCGAGTTGGTCCAGAGCCTTCAGCCGATGGTAGATGAGCTCCCAACCGCAGTCCTTTTCCGGACTGAGCTCGCATTTGCCGTCCGAAGACCCGCCGCACTGTCCGCTGAGCAGGCCCTTGCTGCAGGCTGTCAGGGGGCATATCCCGCCGGTCGACTCGAGGACGCACTCGGCACATTCCCTGCAGCGCTCGCTGCCCTGCCATTCGCCCCGGCTTCCGCCGAGGTTCTGCGTGTCGCAGCCGGGATGGCACAGCTTGTTCACCGATGCTGCGACTGCTTGGATACCGACGCCGCAGGTCATCACCAGGATGGAGTCCGATCCCATGATCGCCTTCGTCTTGGGGGCTAGGCGCGACTTCACCAGCGCCTTCTCGCAGAGAAAACCGACCACATCGGTGCCGGTCACCGTCTTGCCTTCCGCCTCCAACTTGGCCTTCATCTCAGCGATCTGGACCGGACCGCCGGTGCCGGACGCCTGAGCGCAGCCGTCGCAGCCGAGGACGAACACCCGGCTTTCCCCTTGCATGTAGCCGAGTATCTCTTCAAATGGTTTTTGCTTCGACCGTAACATCTCTCCTCTTTTTGACCGGAGTCAATGTATTGAACAGGCCAGGCACGGGTCGAAGGACCGGACGATACGCACCAGCTCGAACGGATTGTCCTTGTCCTTGACCTCGGTACCGATAAGCGCCTGTTCCATCGGGCCAGGGTTGCCATCGTCGTCTCGCGGTGAAGCGTTCCACGTGGTCGGCACTACAGCCTGGTAGTTGTGGATCTTCTTGTCCTTGATCTCGATCCAGTGCCCGAGAGCGCCGCGGGAGCCTTCGATCAGCCCCATGCCCACGCCTTCTTCGGGTATCTCGTACTCGACATAGGTGGGCTCTCCGGGTTTCAGCTCGAGGAGCCATTTCTCAAGATAGTCAGCGATGACCTTCGCGGAGATCGCCCGGGCGAGATGACGTCCCATGACTGAGAACAGGGCCGCCGGGGGCGCCTTCAACTCAGCCAGGGACGAGTCCACCAACTGCTTGATGACCGGGTCGCCGGAGGCATAGCTCGCGGCTACCCTGGCCAGCGGCCCGACCTCGTATACCTCGCCGCCATACCGAGGCGCCTTGAGCCAGGAGTAGGCACCGGGTTTGCCGTGCTGTGGCTTCGTCTCCCCCTGCGTAGGGTGCTTCGGCGATGAATCTTCGTACCACGAATACTTCACGCCTTCGGTTATGGTGGTCACGTCGAGTTCCCGCAGCTCGAGATCGGCGGATACCGTCCCCTGTTTGAAGAGCCTCTTTCTCGTGGTCAGGTCGGCTCTGTCACCTTCCAGGTCGTAGCCCCCGTAAGAAAGCAGGTTCCTGCAGCCGGCGCCGATCTCGAGGTAATCGCGATAGACACCGGCGATAGCCAGGACGTCTGGGATATAGACGTCGTCGACGAAGTCCTGCAGCTTTCTCACCTTCCACAGGAAGGCGGTGATCTTGTCCACCGTGGGGACGTCGGTCACGCCCCCGGGGACGATGCCGACCGAGTGGGGTATCTTGCCGCCGAAGATGGCCACCGTTTCGTGCCCCATACGCCTGATATCGAGGGCCTGGAGGTAGTGAGCGGTCGCCATCTGGTTCACTTCGACCGGCAGCCTGTAGTCGCCTTCGTACCGGGGCACGAACGGGCCCAGTTGCCCACGGGCGATGAAATCCTTGACCGAGTTCAGCTCCGAGTCCTTGCCCTGGTACTTCGCCACATCGGTCACATCGACGTAGTCGAGAGCGCCCAGATGATAGAAGTGAAGGATGTGGTCCTGAACGACGTGCGTTCCCTGGATGAGGTTGCGCATGAGGCGGGCATTGTCCGGTATCTTGTCGCCCAATCCGAAAGCGCTGTCCAGGCAGAGCGCGGCCGCCATGCCGTGAGACTGCGGGCAGACCCCGCAGATCCTTTGCGCGATGACCTGCGCATCCCTTGGGTCCCGGCCGCGGAGGATCAGTTCGATGCCGCGGAAGAGATTACCGGTGCTGCGCGCGTCCTTGACGACGCCGTCTTCTAGTTCAGTCTCGATCTTGAGATGGCCTTCGATCCTGGTGATCGGGTCAATGGTCACCTTGGCCATTATTCTGCCTCCTTGCTCTGCCAATAGGCGCCGACGACCGGCAGCTGCACGTCGGTCACCTTCTCGTAGTAGGGCAGGCTCATGAACTCGGGCTGCGTGCAGCCCAGACACGGCGACCCGCAGCCGATGACCCAGTTGGTACCGCTGTTCCAGTGCCGCGTCGGGCAATCGGCGTGAGGTGATCGGGCCCTTGCAACCCAACTCGTAGAGACAACCCTCGTTGCCGAACCTCTTCGCGAACTTGCCCTCGTCGAAATATGCCCGACGGGGACAGTTCTCGTGAATGAGCTTTCCGTAGAAGGCCTTCGGCCGAAGGTCGTCATCGAGGTCTTCCGCCTCAGGCAGACCGGAGAGCAGAATGGTGGCCACCGTGCCGACGAACCAGTCCGGATGGGGTGGGCAGCCGGGGATGTTGATCAAGGGCTTCTGGATCCCGTGCATTTCCAGCGCCCGCCTGACCGTCACACAGTTGCTCGGATTGGGTTCTCCGGCGGGTATGCCCGCCGAAAGAGGCACAGGTGCCGACGGCCAGGATCGCCAGGGCATCCTTCGCCAGCTCGAGGAAACGGGTCTCGATGTTGACAGCCTTGCCGTCCCGTTCTCCCATGACGCAGTAGTCGGCCGTCGCGCCCGTGGGAATGGCGCCATCCACTGCCAGGACGTAGTTGCCTTTCTCCTGTGCCGCGGTGTCTTCGAGCGCTTGTATGGCTATCTCCCCAGACGCGGCCATGATCGTGGGGTGAAAGCGTAGACTGATGTGCACACCCGGGATCACCGGGTCGACCAACAGATTCTTTATGGTCGGACTCGCGGTGTTCAGCAGTGAGACACTGCACCCGGTACAGGCTGCCGCGGGCAGCCAGACTAACGGAATCTCCTTGACCATCGGATCTACCTCGCGGACGGGTCCGTTGCCCTGATAGTTATAGGCCACAATGTCAGATTCTCCCTCGCCTGGCAAGCCCATTTCGACCATCACCGGGCGGGCGCCATCTACTTCGTGCCGAGCAACAGCCGCGCCGCCCGCAGGGTATTGCGGGCCAGCATCATGTTGGTGACTGCTCCTACGCCGCCGGGGACCGGGGTGATGGCGCCCGCCTTGGCTGAGACGGCGTCGAAATCTACGTCGCCAACCGTCTTCGTCTGTGCTTCGGCCAGGTCGCCCTCGCACGCCCGGCAGGGGTTCTTCTTGCCCCGGTTGAACGCTCCGCAGGCCGGGCAGACGACGACCCGGTTGATCCCCACATCGAGCACGACGGCCCCTTCGTTGATGAGATCCGGTCCGATCAGGTGCGGGACGCCGGCCGCTACGACCAGATAGTCGGCCAGCCGGGTATGTCTTGCCAGGTTGCCCCTGTTCGAGGTGAACACGTGCGTCACCGTGGTGGTGGCGTTGCGGTTGAGGAGTAGCAGGGCCAGCGGCTTGCCTACCGTGTTAGAGTGACCCACGACGCAGACCTCAGCCCCCTCGAGGGCATCGACCACGTCGCGTCCTTCTGCGCGCAGGTAGCGCTCGAGCAGCTCCATGCAGGCGGCCGGAGTAGCCGGAGGGAAGGTAGGCTCGCCCAAGGTGAGGCGACCCATGTTGAAGGGATGGAAGCAGTCCACGTCCTTGTCCGGGCTGATAGAACTGATGACCACGGAGTCGGAGACTTGGGCCGGGAATGGCCGCAAAGGCAGGATGCCCGAAACCCCCGCGTCGTTGTTGAGATCCCGCACGGTCGCAACGACCGTGTCTTCGTCGGCGTCGGCTGGAAGCGCCTCATTCCGATAGCCGAGGCCCATCTCGCCGCAGAACTTCTCCACTGCTCCCCGGTACATGCCCGCACCGAAGTCGTCGCCGACCATCAGGGTGGCGATGCCCGGCTGCAGGCCGGCTGCCTTCAACTCCTCCAGTTCGTGCGCGAGTTCCTCCCGCAACTCCGCGGCGATGGCTTTCCCGTCGATGATCTTAGCTGCCATAGATGCCTCCCCCGATTCGCTTTTCCACCCCGGACCGCGCGCCGACCGACCGCGCGCCCGACTCAGTGCGCGCCGACCGCCCGCCCGCCGACTAGATCTTGCTGTAGGTCATGGTTAGGACGATATCGCGCAGGCGGGCCGTCTCGGCGAGCGTCGCCTCCACCCGAGCCCGGGCCTCGCGTTTGAAGTCCTCGTCCGTTATCCAGGCCAGATTGATCTTCACGTTGAGGGCAGCCGACTGAGCGGCCGCCTCTGCCAGAAGAACCGCCACCCCGGCATCGGAGACGGCATTGACGTTGCCCTTTTCGGCGGCCGGGAGCGAAAGGCGCGCCACTTCAGCCGCCGCTTCGGCCACTTTGAGCGGTATCTCGGCGGCCCCCACCAGGGCGTCCTGCAGGGCGCGGTCGCGCTCCGCCTTCTGGGGATCGGTGTCCTTGGGAAGCTTCATGGCTGTAGCCACCGCCCCGTAGGCTATGGCGTCGAGTGTGACCAGCTCCTGCAGTTCACCGCGCAGCTTCTCTGCGCCGGCCCTGATCTCGGCCACGGCGTCCTGCACGCCGGCGTATTTCTCCTTGCCTAGGGTCAGGTCGGTGACCATGGTCACCAAAGCGGCGCCCAGCGCACCGACAAGCGCGGCCACACTGCCTCCGCCGGGCTCCGGCTCTGCGCTGGCAAGCCTGTCCAGATAAGACTCGATGGTCCAATCCACGTATGACTGCTCGGTCACATGAGTCTCCTTGTCGAATCGTGGATGACTTGACGTGGCTGAAGTCGGCGTGGACAAGGACTGCCGCGGACTCTGGAGGGGCCCGCGGTTCGCATTGTACCTCCTTCGAGTGATCTGCGGGGCCAGGGCCAAAATCCTCGAATCCTCGATGTGACAGTGGGTGCGCCCGGCCATCCTCTCGGCCGATCTGGTCCTGGGCCGCGGCGACGACGCGATACGATACGCCCCGCCTTGCAGGAGGCGCAGAAGGCGGTCGCCGGGCAGTAGCTCGCGGGGCTGGTCCATGCATGGCCGTCATAGATGGTCCGACTCATGCAAAGGGTGACGCCTGACGCGGAGGCCGGGCTCCATCCGCAGGTTTGTCACGGGTCAGGGTGATAATGTGTGGTTACGGGAGGAAAGGGGGAAATCGGGACCAAAGGGGTGTGAGGCCGCGGCGGCGTGTGCCGTCATGCTTCAACAAGGCAGGCGAAGTCCGATGGCCTTCGCCTGCGGAACCAGGGTAAGCGGACAGTGGGGGCTGGTTAGGCCCCATCCAACAAGGCAAGGGGGACAACTATGGTCGACAAGAACGAAGAGCGCTCGGCGGAAGAATGCGAAGCACCCGCTCCCAGAGCGGTCTCTCGCCGTCAATTCCTGAAGGTGGCCGGTATCGCCGGCGCAGCAATCGGTGTTGGCGCCGGGCTGGGCGGCGTGCTGGCGGCCTGTGGTGGCGAGGAAGAGACCACCACCACCGCGGGGGCGACGACCACAACGGCTGGGGCGACCACCACTACCGCGGCGGGCGCCACCACCACTACGGCGGCCGGCGCTGAGATGGGCCGCGAGATCAAGATCGGCTGGGTCACCATGACCACCGGCGTGTTCGCGGGCCTGAGCGAACCCGATGACTTCCTCCTCAACCAGGCCAAAGAAACGATCGGTGACGGCTTGGTCTGCGCCGACGGCCTGAAGCACCCGATCAGCTGGGTCGTGAAAGACAGCCAGTCCGACAGCAACAGGGCTGCCGAGGTGGCGGGCGAGCTCATCACCCAGGACAAGCCCGACGTCATCTTCGCCGGGATGACACCCGTGGTCAACATCCCTGTCGGGCAGCAGTGTGAGGCGAACGGTGTGCCTTGCGTGACGTACGGGTGTCCCATGGAGCCGTGGTTCTTCGGCATGGGCGGGGATCCGGCCGTCGGCTTCAAATGGGCCTACAACGTGTTCTGGGCCATCTCGGATCTGAATGCCGTCTACATCGGCCTGTTCAACAAGCTCCCGACCAACAAGAAAGTGGCCTGCGTGTGGGCCAACGATCCCGATGGGATCGCCACTGCCGACGAGGCCACCGGCTTCCCGGCCGCTATGAAAGAGGCCGGGTACGCGTGGGTCAACCCGGGTCTGGTCACGAACGGCACCGAGGACTTCTCCAGCCTCATCAACCAGTTCAAGTCTGAGGGTTGCGAATGCCTGACCGCGCTGCTCAACCCGCCGGATTTCGCGAACTTCTGGAAGCAGGCCAAACAGAATGGCTTCGTCCCGAAAGTGACCGCCATCGGCCGGGCCATCCTCACCCGTCCCGACATGGACGCCGTCGGCGACATCGGGCAGGGCCTCTGCAACGAGGTGTGGTGGGAGAACACTCACCCGTTCACATCCTCGCTCACCGGTCTCACCTGCCAGGGGATCGTCGACGCGTGGGATGCCGAGGTCGGGACTCCCTTCAGCCCCGCGCTCGGTCTGACCGGCGGCGCCGGCTTCGACGTGATCACCGACGTGGTCAAGCGGACGGCCAGTATCGACGACCCAGCCTCCTATGTGGAAGCGATCAAGGCCACCGACCTTCAGACACTTGTCGGCCCGGTCAAGTTCGCCAACGCCCTTCCCAACTGCGCCATCACCCCGCTCGTCGGTGGGCAGTGGATCGGCAAGACGGGCGCCTGGGAGCGGCTGGTGGTGGACAACTCTCACTACCCGGACATCGCGCAGACGGGCGAGATCAAGGATCTGACGACCTTCTAGCAGACAGGGACCCGACCTTTACCGCGCGGCCGTTGGAGCCGGTGCACAGGTGACGGTCATACTGCACGGTGAGCACCTCACCAAGTCCTTCGGGGGCGTGGTGGTGGTCGACGACCTGAGCGTCTCCCTCGATCAGGGGGAGGCGCTCGGGGTCGTGGGCCCCAACGGGGCCGGCAAGACCACGATGCTCAACCTGCTCACCGGGACTGTCCATACAGACGAAGGCCGGGTCACGTTCGCCGGCGTAGACATCTCCAAGCAGCCTCCAGAGGAGCGCTGCCACGCCGGCATCGGTAGGACCTTTCAGATCCCGCGCCCGTTCGAGGGTATGACCGTGTTCGAGAACGTGCTCGTTGGCGCCACGTATGGCCGGGGCCAGTCGGAGAAGGCCTCCTATGAGCCCTGCGCGCGGGCGCTTCACCGGACGGGGCTCCTTCCGCGGGCGAACGTGCTCGCCGAATCTCTTGGCCTGCTCGAGCGCAAGCGCCTAGAGTTGGCGCGGGCATTGGCCACTGAGCCCAAGGTCCTGCTCCTCGACGAGATCGCCGGCGGCCTCACCGAGCAGGAAGTCCAATCCCTGATCGACACCATCAAGCAACTCCGGTCCGAAGGCATCAGCATCATCTGGATCGAGCATATCGTCCACGCCCTGCTGGCCGTGGTCGACCGGCTCATGGCCATAGACTTCGGCCGGCTGATCGCCGAGGGCGACCCCACGGAGGTCATCAACAGTCCCCAGGTCCGCGATGTCTACATGGGGAGCATGGCCCCGTGAGCCTGCTCGAACTGACCGACATCTGCAGTGGCTACGGCCATTTCCAGGCCCTCTTCGATATCAACTTGCGCATCGAGGAAGGGGAGACTCACGCCGTCATCGGCGCGAACGGGGCGGGCAAGTCCACTCTCCTGCGTACCATCTGCGGTCTCATCCGCACCGACGCGGAGAAGGTGCGGTTCGACGGTCGGCCCATAGGACAGCTGCCCCCACACAAGCGGGTGGGGCTGGGCGTCTCCTATGTGCCCGAGGGCCGTTGGGTGTTCCCCAGCCTCACCGTCGCCGAGAACTTGATGGTAGGGGCCCACTCCCGGCGTACCGGGCTCTGGACCATGGACAAGGTCTACGAGCTCTTTCCCCTGTTGTCCCGGCTTAGGCAGCGGCAGGCCTTCAGCCTCTCCGGGGGCGAACAGCAGGCGCTGGCCATCGGCCGGGGTCTGATGTCGAACCCCCGGCTCCTCCTCCTCGACGAGGTGTCGCTGGGGCTTGCTCCGGTGGTGGTGGAGAAGATCTACGAAGCCATGCCGGCCATCGTGCAGTCGGGCACCACCGTGCTCCTGGTGGAGCAGGACGTAGGCCAGGCCATCAAGTTCGCCGACCGCATCACCTGCATGCTCGAAGGGCGGCAGGTGCTCGAAGGCAGTCCCAGCGAGATATCGAGCGAAGAGATCTTCGCCGCCTATTTCGGAGTGTGACGGGTGGTCTGGGTAAACGACATCATCCAGGGGATTCTTCTCGGTGGGCTTTATGCCCTGTTCGCGGCCGGTCTCTCCCTGGTCTTCGGGGTGATGCGCCTGGTCAACCTGGCCCACGGGGACTTCGGCGTCATGGCCGCCTACATCTCCCTTGTCATAGTCGGTTCCCTCAACATCAACCCGTTCTACACCCTCATCCTGGTTATGATCGTCATGGCCGTCTTCGGCTACCTGCTGCAGCGGGGATTGCTGAACTTCGCCATGGACGCTGGACCTCTGCAGGCGATCCTGGCCACGTTCGGCATCGCCATCATCATCCAGAACCTCCTGCTCGAGGGATTCACCGCCAACAGCAAAGGTCTCGATGCCGGAGTCATCGAGAACGCCTTCATCCGGATCAGCGACCAGGTGGTCATAGGCTGGTTCCCGTTGCTGACGATCATAACCTCGGTCATCGTCCTTTTCGGTCTGCAGCTGTTCTTGGGCCGCACCCGCATGGGTCGGGCCTTCCGGGCCACCGCCGACAACCAGCGGGCCGCGCAACTGATGGGCATCGACAACCGTCATCTCTACGGCATGGCCATGGCCGTCGCCCTGGCCATCGTGGCCATCGGCGGCGTATTCATCGGCATCCGGACGACGTTCAGCCCCAGCGCCGGGCCGTTCCGGCTGATCTTCGCGTACGAGGCGGTCATCATCGGGGGCCTGGGCTCACTGTGGGGCACTCTAGTGGGCGGGATCATCCTCGGCATCGCCCAGGTGCTGGGTGATCACATCCAGCAGGGCTGGGGCATGCTGGTCGGCCATCTTGTGTTCCTGGCCATCCTCGCCTTCCGGCCGCAGGGCCTCTTCGCGAAGCAGGTGCAGTGATGGCTGCGCCTCTCAAGGTCGAACGCTACACCCGGGCGAGTCGCATCGCTCTACCCATCGTCGCGGTCGTCATCATCGTCGCCGCGACCGTCCCCGCCTGGGGCTCCTCCAACATCATGAAGCAGGGGGTCACGTTCTTGACCCTCGTGGCCCTGGCTCAGATGTGGAACCTGCTCGCGGGCTATGGCGGCCTGGTGTCGGTCGGCCAGCAGGCCTTCATCGGTATCGGCGCCTATACGCTGTGGGTCTTCGCCGAGAAAGTGGGGATCAACCCGTTCTACTGCGTACCCATCGCCGGGATAGTAGCGGCTCTGTTCGCGTTCCCAACGGCGGGGCTGGCCTTCCGCCTTCGTGGGGGCTATTTCGCCGTCGGCACCTGGGTGATCGCCGAGGTGTACCGGCTCCTGGTCACGCAGATCTCCTGGCTGGGCGGAGGTTCGGGAGTCAGCATCACCAGTGCGGGTGCGATCGACCGTTCCACCAGGGAGGCCGTCGTCTTCTGGTGGGCCCTAGCTGTGGCCGTCGGGTCTATCGCCCTGGTCTACCTGGTCCTGCGCTCTCGACGAGGGGTCGCCCTCACGGCCATCCGGGACGACGAGGTCGGGGCCCGCAGCCTGGGGGTCAACATCACCCGTTCCAAGCTCTGGGTCTACGTCCTGGCTGCGTTCGGCACAGGAGCCACCGGAGCGGTCATCTATCTCAACCTGCTTAGGGCGCAGCCCGAGGCCGCGTTCAGTCTGCAATGGAGCGCCCTGATGATCTTCGCCGTTGTCATCGGCGGGTTGGGTACCATCGAGGGGCCGATCATAGGGGCCATCGTGTTCTTCGCCCTGCAGCAGCTCCTCGCGGATTATGGGACCTGGTACCTGATCCTTATCGGGTTGATCGCCGCTCTCGTGGTGGTCTTCGCCCAGAGGGGCCTGTGGGGCGCGGTCTACAGGCGCTGGCCCGTCGATCTGTTCCCCGTGCGCAGACGTCTCTGTCTTGAGACGGTCTGCTTCCCAGAAGAGGCCCCGCCGCCTTTGCCGTCACCGGGGGCGTCTTCAGACTCAGGGATCGAACCTCCCGAAGCGGAGAGCTAGCCGACCCTTCAAAAGGCGTCCCGCATAGGATGGTCCCCGTTCGGCCGAGGTACTGCTCGAGCCATTCAGGGGGCTGGTGGATGTCGGCGAGTCGGTTCTTGACGACCCTGACGGTAGCTCCCCGCGTAAGCACACTCTCGGTCGCGGACGAGCGGTGGGCCGCGTCTCCCGAGGGACGCGGGCAGGCCGGGTCTCAATCGTCATCGGGCATCGGCTATAGTGGGGTCATGGTGGAGGAACGCATAGTGGAGCTACGCGAGGTCGACGCCGAGAATTGGCGCGCTTGTGCCGCGCTCAAAGTCGAGGACGGGCAGCGGGACTTCGTCATGCCGGTCAGCCACTACCTGGCGCTGTGCCACTATGGCGGCGCGTGGCACCCCCTCGCCGTCTACCGGGAGGACCGGGTGGTCGGTTTCGTCATGTGGGCGATCGATCCCGCGGACCGGAGCGGCTGGCTCGGGGGACTGACCATTGATCGGCGGCACCAAGGCCGCGGTTATGGATCGGCGGCCGTCCGGGCGGTCCTTCGTAAGCTAAGAGACGACCAGGGATGCCCGGCGGCCGCTCTCAGTTGTTCTTCGGCCAATAGCGGCGCCCGGGATGTGTACGCGTCTCTTGGTTTCGAAGAGACGGGTGAACTGGAGGATGACGAACTGGTGGCTCGGAGACCCTTGTGAGCCTGCCCTCTCTGCGCGAGATCCTCGCACTCCCGGCTTTCGCGGAAGCGGAGTTGCTCACCGGGCAGTCGCGTCTGGACGAGCCGGTGACCTGGGTGCACGTGTCCGAACTCCTGGACGCGTGGCGTTTCCTCTCCGGCGGCGAGGTTCTGGTCGGCACCGGGCTCGAACTGGCCCGGGTGACGCCGGAGGTCAGAGACGCCTATCTGCGGGCGCTCGTGGAGGCGGGAGCTCAGGGTCTCGTGCTGGAATTGGTCCAGTGGCTGAGGGAGGTGCCCGACGACATGCTCCAGTCCGCCCGGTTGATGGAGTTCCCTCTGATCGTGTTCCGGGAGGAAGTGCGGTTCGCCGACCTCACCAAGGCTGCTCACCAGCGCATCTTGGGCCGGGGCGCCCCCTCGGAGGAAGAACCCATGCTGGACGCGCTGCTCGATGCGCTTATCGAGACCGAGCGCAGCGCCCGCTTCATCGAAGGGCAGTTGGGGCCGATCCTGGCCCTGCCCGGGCGTCCGCGGGGGACGCTGCTTGCCACTCTGGAGGCGCTGTTCAGCTCTCGGTTCAACATCGCCGAGACCGCGCGGAGACTGGGTGTCCGGCGGCAGACGGTCTATTACCGGCTCGAGCAACTGAACGGGATGCTGGGCGACTTGGACGCCCCTCACCGGCGGACTGGTCTGGTGGTGGCGCTCGAGCTTGTTGAAGCGCACCGGCTCCTAGACCCGGCCTCGACAGCCGCCCGCGCGAAGATTCCTCTGCTTTTCCGGCTTTCTTTTGACACTTTGTCCGTTGAATCGCGGTAGCACCCGCGGGTACCATGTAGCATCGAGTCTCAGGAGGATCTATGGACCGCACATCTGCTCAAGTGATCAAAGACAACCGCGACTACACACTGTTTTCGTGGTCGGTCCAGAGCGCCACCGATCCCATCCACATGACCAAGGCGGAAGGGGTCTGGTTCTGGGACGGCGACGGCAACAAGTGGCTGGACTTCAACTCCCAGCTGGTCAATCTCAATATCGGGCACCAACACCCCAAGGTGCTCGCCGCGATCAAGAAGCAGGTGGACGAGCTCTGTTTCGCGGGTCCCAGCTTCGCCACCGAGCCCCGGGCCCAGCTAGGCAAGAAGCTGGCCGAGGTCACCGGTCTGGCCAAGTCGTTCTACTGCCTGGGCGGAGCGGAGGCCAACGAGAACGCCATGAAGATGGCGCGGATATACACCGGCAAGGACAAGATCATCACCCGGTATCGTTCCTATCACGGGGCCACCATGGGGGCCATGACGGCCTCGGGCGACCTGCGCCGGTGGCCGGTGGAACCGGGCGTACCCGGTATTGTTCGGGTCTTCGATCCCTACTGCTACCGCTGTCCTTTCGGCCACACGGTCGATTCCTGCAAACGCGAATGCGTGAGCCATGTGGAAGAGGTCATCCAGATGGAGGGGCCCCATACCATCGCCGCCATGCTGGTGGAGGGCATCACCGGCACCAACGGCCTCCTGGTGCCGCCCGACGACTACTATCCCAAGCTGCGTGCCCTGCTCGACAAGTACGGGATCCTGCTCATCGACGATGAGGTCATGTCCGGTTTCGGGCGCACCGGCAAGTGGCTCGCCACCCAGCACTACGGCATCGTTCCCGACATCGTGACCACGGCCAAGGGGCTCACCAGCGGGTATCTGCCTCTGGGGGCGGTGATCGTCTCCGAGAAGATCGGGGACTTCTTCGAGAACAACATGCTCGCCTGCGGGCTCACCTATTCCGGCCACCCGCTGTCGTGTGCCGCGGCTGTGGCGAACCTGGCTGCCTACGAAGAGGAAAAGGTCTTCGAGAACGTGGAGACGCAGGGAGCCTACCTGGCCGAGCGGCTGGAGGCCATGAAAGCCCGCTACGCCTGCGTGGGTGACGTGCGCTACAAGGGACTCTTCAGCATGCTGGAGTTGGTCAGGGACAAGGCCACCAAGGAGCCCCTTGCGCCCTACAACGGCACCTCTCCGGAGATGGCCAAGCTGAACGCCTATCTGAAGTCGAAACATCTGTATACGTACGGTCGATTCAATGTGTTCTTCGTGGTGCCGCCTCTGATCATCAAACGCGAGG
The DNA here is from genome assembly GCA_963806155.1 of uncultured Actinomycetes bacterium. Classification (GTDB taxonomy): domain Bacteria; phylum Actinomycetota; class Thermoleophilia; order RBG-16-64-13; family RBG-16-64-13; genus CAVPLM01. The sequence goes on along the minus strand of CAWDXC010000009.1, from coordinate 340,009 downwards.
AGCTAGCATACGGCCTTGACATCATCGAGGAGGGTCTGGCCCAGGTGGACCAGATGCTCACCTAGGACCGGAGAAGTCAAAAGCAGACGGTGGGGGTGAGGATGGAAAACAACCGCCGCGAAACCGCGCGGGATTGCGGGCGGCGTGACTTACTAGTTGGAGCTACAAACCTGGTTATAGAAGTCTCGAGCACCAAAGAGAAAGGGCAAGGTAGATAGACGTGGCAGAAGTGAAGACCCTGAATTACTGTGTCGACAACAAGTGGTGCGAGTCAACCTCCGACAAGTACATGGATGTGACCGACTCGAGCACCGGCGAAGTCTTTGCTCAGGCCCCATGCTGCACTCCGGGCGAGGTGGAAGCTGCGGTGCAGTCCGCTCACAAGGCTTTCGAGGGCTGGTCGGGACTGCCTCTCCAGAAGCGTACCCAGGTGCTCTTCAAGTGGAAGGCCCTGCTCGAACAGCATCAGGACGAGCTTGCCTACATCTGCTCGCGAGAGGTCGGCAAGAACCTCGATGAGGCCATGGGCGAGATCGTCAAGATCATCGAAGGGTGCGAGGTCGGGGTCGCCGCCCCCATGATCGCCAAGGGCGAGTCGCTCATGAACGTGTCCACCGGGCACGACACGGTGACCTACCGCGAGCCTTTGGGTGTGTTCGCCGGCATTGCGCCGTTCAACTTCCCCGCCATGATCCCCTGGGGCTGGATGATCCCGCTCGCCATCGTGACGGGTAACACCTTCGTGCTCAAGGCCGCCAGCATGGTGCCGACTTCGAGCGTCCGCCTGTTCGAACTGCTACAGGAGGCCGGACTACCCAAGGGCGTGGTGAACGTCGTGACCTGCAGCCGTCAACGAGGCCGAGATCCTCTTGACCCACCCGCTGGTGCGCGGCGTCAGCTTCGTCGGCTCGACCGAAGTCGGCAAGCACGTCTACTCGGTCGCCGCAGCTCACGGTAAGCGGGTACAGGCTCAGACCGAAGCCAAGAACCACGGCCTCGTGCTTGAGGATGCCTCACTGGAGCGGGCCGCCGCCGGCATCATCAACTCCACCTTCGGCTGCGCCGGGCATGCGCTGTATGGCGCTACCCGTGTGTGTGGTCCAAGACAGTGTCGCCGACGAGTTCATCGGCTACATGAAGAAGTTCGCCCAGCAGCGAGTCGTCGGCTGCTCCTACGACCCCAAGACCGAGCTCGGACCGGTGGTCAGCGCAGAGCACCAGGCCTTCGTCAAGGGCTGGATCGACAAGGGTGTCGCAGAGGGCGCCGACCTCGTGCTCGACGGCCGCAATTGCACGGTCCCGGGCTTCGAGAAAGGCTTCTTCGTCGGCCCGACTATCTTCGACAACGTCACCGAAGACATGACCGTCGGCCGCGACGAGATCTTCGGCCCCGTGCTCAGCATCAAGCGGGTGCAGGACTTCGAAGAAGGCATCACTCTGATGAACGAAAGCCGCTTCGCCAACGGCTCCTGTATCTTCACCGAGAGCGGCTACTACGCCCGCGAGTTCGCCCGCCGTACGAGCGCCGGCATGGTCGGCATCAACGTAGGCATCCCGGTCCCGGTCAGCTTCTTCCCGTTCGCGGGCCACAAGGACTCGTTCTTCGGCGAGAGCCACGTCTTCGGTATGGACGGTATCCACTTCTTCACCGAGACCAAGTGCGTCACCTCGCGCTGGTTCACCGAGGCCGAGAAGAAGGAGAAGAAGGTCGGTACCTGGGAGGGTACGGTCAACCGGTAGGAGAGTCCTTCCCCAGTTCGCGGGCCGCCGGGCTCCGTCTTTTCGACGGAGCCCGGCGGCCTCACTTTGCGCCTCTTATGCTGCGTCTTACGTTCCCCACGCCAGTTCCCACAGCGCCAGCACGATCATCAACCCGGCTCCCGTGGCCGGGAACAAGCTGGCCCGGTTGAAGTAGTGCTGCGCCGGCCCCTGCAACGTCGCGTCCCTCTCCGCCGCCGGCAGGGCCCGGCCCTTCCGGGCATGGCCGCGGAGGACGAGCGCCGGCCCGCTCATCGTGGCCAGAGCGGCGATAACCAGGAGCACCCTTGAGATCCACGGCCCCGGCTGGAGCAGAGCGACGATCGGCATGACGACCACCGCTCCGGCGGTGATCACATTTACCGCTATCCGGGTGCCGTGCCGCGCGGCCAGAGTGGCGATGCCGACCACCCGGTCGTGCACGACATCGGCCAGGTCGTTCGAGAGATTGCGTCCCGCGACCTCCCAGGTGAACAGCAAGAAGAAGAAGGCGAGAGCTCCCCAGGTGGCCTCGCCGACGGCGAACCATCCCGCCAGCCCCCCCAGAGCAACCAGTGCTCCGGCCGGGATGGTCTTGAGCCAGGTGCGCCGTCTCAAGCTGGCATACACGACCTGCAGGAGCGCGCAGGCGATGAACAGCCAGGCACAGAGGGGGCGCAGGAGATAGGCGGCGGTCAATCCTACCAGGCCGAGCACCGATACCCAGACGACGGCCGCCCACAGGGGGATAGCGCCCGCGGCGACCGGATGTTTCATGGTGGTGATATCGAGATGGGCTACGGCCGGCTCCCAGACCTGCGGGTCGGGAGACGCGATCCTCACTTCTTCCCGGTCCGCTTTCAGATCGAGGAGATCGTTGAGCGAGTATACGCAGAAATAGCCTGCCGCGGCCGCCAGCAGTCCTAGCAGCGAGACTCTCAGCGAAGGGATGCCCTGGCCGGCGAGCAAGGCTCCAAGCACCGGCTCCGTGATCGAGAGGAGCGCAGACCTGCTGCGGGCCAAGTCGAGGAAGAGCAGTACCTTACGCATGACAAGACGGTAACATCGTTTCGCGCGACGCGTCGGTAGGCATACGGCATACGAGTTGATATCGGGCGGCCGGTGCCCTACAGTGCGTCAAGGAGTCTGGTAGTGGCCGCGTTTGACGGCCTGGGCTGGAAACGACCGAAGGAGGAGGAGTGAGACTGAGAAGTGGGCTGCTCTTGGGGCTGGCTGTCATACTGGCAGTGAGCATGATCGTGGTTGTAGGTTGTGGTGGCTCCGACGAGGACGCGAAAGCAAATCTGAGCGCGGCTCTGGACAAGGTGGAGACCTCTATCGCCGGGTTCCAGCAGATGGGTGCCGATTCTACGGTGGACGACATCAAAGCCGCCCGCGACGCGGTCAAGGCGGACTGGACAGAGGTCGTAGCGGCCGCCAAAGAGGTCGAAGGGGCGGACCCAGCCGCGGCTGAAAAAGCCTGGACGGACGTGAACACGGCCGTCGACTCGATCCCCGAGGGTGCGTCGATACTGGAGGCGGCCACGCTCATAATGGCCCCGGTGACCGCGCTCTTGAAGGTGGAGCAACAGCTCCGCGCGCTGGTGCCGAAGGAGGGGTAACCAAGAAAGGGCGGGCAGCGTCGGACAACGAACGGTAGGCCGTCGCGTTCGTCCGGCGGCTTATCGCCGGCTTATCGAGGACGGTCTATCGTCTGAACCGGTGAGGCCACGTTCAGCATCGAGACAGAGCCGAACGAGCCAAGTGCTTGTCGGCTCTTTCCTTGGAGGGAGAGCGTGAGGCTTTGAGTGATCGGCGGCATCATCAAGGCCGAGGCCGCCACGGCCCATCTGGTCATCGTCGCCCTTCTGGGGGATCGTGACCGGATACCTGGTGATGCGCGCCGGCCGGTTGTTCTTCGCCAAGATGCGCATGGATTTGGTCGTTGCAGTTGTGATTTACTATCTACTCGACCTAGTCATGTGAGGAGTGGTCATGGCGAGACAGCCATTCAAGAAGATCCGACGGGCGCCCGGGACGACGGCCGATGGTGCGATCGAGACCATGGGCGAGGAGAGCGAGGAGAAGGTACTCGAGCATCTCGCCGAATTCGCCGACCAGGTGGTCGTGATCGTCGAGAAGATGCAGGATGTGGTGGAGCGCTTCGCCGCCGATCGCTACGAAGAGCTGGCGGAGAGTCGGCGCGCGAGCTCGACGGCTCGAGAGCGCGGCCGACGACACCAAGGAGGCCATCCTCGACCAGTCTGGCCCATGGGATCGCTGTTCCCCATGAGCAGAGCGGACCTGGCGCGCCTGGTGGCCTCCATGGACAGCATCGCCAACCTGGCGACCGGCGCCGCGGACCGCATCTCGATGCGCAGGTTCTCGCTCCCTCCTGCCATGAACGAGCAACTGGTCGTGATTGGCCCAGGTGGACGTGGAGGCGGTACGGGCGCTGCGTGACGCCGTTATCGCCATGGGCACCGACCTCCGGGAAGCCATCAAGCTGGCCAGGCAGGTGGACGAGATAGAGAGCCGGGCGGACGATATCTTCGCCGAGCTCTACAAGGGCATGTTCGACATGGACACCGACTACAAGACCTTCCATCAGCTCAAAGCCATCATCGAACGTCTGGAGAACGTGGCTGACCGCTGTTGTGAGAACGCCGAACTGATCCGGCACATGGCATTGGAGTATCTCGAGAACGAGTGAGATCCACCGAGGAAAACGACGGGTGAGGCGGAGGGCGTGAAGCCTTGAGCGGCGGTACCGCACAGCTCCTCGCTGTGGTGGCGGTCGCGCTCATCTTCGACCTTCTGAACGGCTTCCACGACGGCTGCAACGCCGTCTCCACCGTCATCTACACAGGGGCGCTCAAGCCCCGCATCGCCATCGGCCTCTCCGCCTTCTTCAACTTCATCGGCCCCCTTGTCTGGGGGTAGCGGTGGCCAAGACCATCGGCGGGATCATCAACGCCGAGGACGCCACGGCTCATCTGGTCATCGCCGCCCTGCTGGGGGCCTGCGTGTGGGAGGTCCTCACCTGGCTCTGGGCGCTGCCCGGTGAGCTCGTCCCATGCCCTGGTGGGCGGCCTGCTCGGGGCGGGCGTGGCGGCGCTCGGCACCGGGCGGGATCAACTGGCAGAAGGTCATCCTGGTCTTCGCCTCGCTCCTGATCTCACCGTTCCTGGGTATCGTCACCGGATACGTCCTCATGCGCCTCAGCCGCCTGTTCTTCGCCAAGATGCGCATGAGCATGGCGAGGGCGGACCACTTCTACAAGCACATGCAGATCCTCTCGTCGAGTTGGGTGTCCTTCAGCCACGGCTCGAACGACGCCACCAAGGTCATGGGCATCATCGTCATCTTCCTGGCCGCGCAGCAAGGGCTGGGCGTCACCGACTACGTCGACCAGAACGGGTTCCCCCTCTGGGTGATCCTCTGCGTGCGCGGCAGCCATGGCCGTCGGCACCTTCCTGTCGGTGAAATCGTTCCGTCTCATCCGGACCCTGGGCGAGAAGATCACCAAGCTTCACCCCATCAACGGCTTCAGCGCCGAGGGCGGGGGAGCGATCATCATCCAGGTCGCCTCCCTGTTGGGGCTGCCCGTCTCGACCACCCACGTGGTCACCTCGGCGGTGACCGGCACCGGTCTTGCCAGCAAACTGGGTGGGGTCAGCTGGAAAGTCTTCCGTGCTATCATGCTGGCCTGGGTGGTCACCCTGCCGTTCTGCGCGGTCGTGGCCGCCGCCATCTACTACCTCCTCAACCTCGTGTTCTGACGGGCGAAGCGTCTGAGGTAGGGCGAGAGAAGAGGCATCCATGGCACACTCGCGACTCAAGAAGACTACGCCGCACTCTCGGGGGCGAAACGACCCTCGAGGGCGCGATCGACGCCATGGGCAAGGAACGCGAGGAGCAGGTGCTCGAGCAGCTCGCCGAGTTCGTCGACCAGGTCGTCGTCATCGTCGAGAAGCTGCAAGACGTGGTCGAGCGCTTCGCCGCCGACCGCTACGACGAGCTCGAGGAGTCGGCCCGCGAGCTGGACGAGCTCGAGAGCCAGGCGGACGACACCAAGGAGGCGATCCTCGACCGGCTTTCGCTGGGGACGGTCTTCCCCATGCACCGGGCCGACCTGGCGCGCCTGGTGGGCTCCATGGACAACATCGCCAACCTGGCCGCGGGTGCCGCCGACCGCATCGTCATGCGCAGGTTCTCGCCTCCCGCCTGTGATGAACGAGCAGTTGGTCATGATGGCCCAGGTGGACTCGAAGCGGTGCAGGGTCTGAGAGACGCGGTCGTCGCCATGGGCACCGATCTCCGGGAGGCCATCAGAGCTGGCCGGGGAGGTGGACAAGATCGAGAGCCGGGCGGACGATATCTTCGCTCGAGCTCTACCGCTCCATGTTCGACATGGACATCGATTTCAAGACCTTCCACCAGCTCAAGGCCATCATCGAGCGCCTGGAGTCCATCGCCGACCGCTGCAGTCAGAACGCGGAGTCCATCCGGCACATGGCCCTGGAGTATCTCGAGAACGAGTAGGGAAGTCTTGTCAGGCTCCGAAGCAAAGAGGGAAGCATTGAGAATCGGGCTGGCCCAACTCAACTCCCGTCAGAACAAGGTCCGCCAACCTGGCCGCGGCGGGGCAGGCCATCGATCATCTCGCGGGACGGGGAGTCGATCTCGTCCTCCTGCCGGAGATGTTCAATTTCCACGGCTTGGACGACGCCAACGCGGCCGCGGCCGAGACCATCCCGGGACCCAGCACCGACTGGGCCGCGGGCAAAGCCCGGGAGCACGGGATCTTCCTGCACTGCGGCAGTCTCGTCGAGCGGCGGGGCGACACGTCTACTCAACACCAGCGTGGTGTTCGATCGTACCGGGGCCGAGATAGCCCGCTACAGCAAGATCCACCTGTTCGACGTGCGCACGCCCGACGGCCTGGTGTATGCGGAATCCGCCAGACTCACCGCCGGGGAACGAGGTCATCGTCACCGACTGCGAGGGCGTGACGGTCGGGCTCGCCATCTGCTACGACCTGCGCTTTCCCCAGTTGTTCCACGCCCTGGCCGACCGTGGGGCCCAACTGCTCCTCCTGCCGGCCGCCTTCACCATGCCCACAGGGATCAGTCACTGGGAGCCTCTGCTCCGGGCTCGCGCCATCGAGAACGGCTGCTACATGGCCGCCTGCGGGCAGTGGGGCCGCTATGCGCGCGGTAGGCAGAACTACGGCCACAGCATGGTGGTCGATCCCTGGGGGGTCGTCATCGCCCAGTGCCGCGAAGGGGTGGATACCATCAGCGTGGAGCTGGACATGGAGTACCTCCGCTCGGTACGGGAGCGCATGCCCGTACAGCGGCACCGGCGCCGCGATCTCTTCAGTTAGGGCGCAGCCCTCACAGGCTTCGTCCAGCTGCGCGCACATGCCTGTGCGACTCTTCCCGAAGCCCGTGAGGGCTGCGCGCTCAATGCCGGGGAACGCAGTGCCTGGTGCGTGAGGGAGGGTTCGCACCGGCGCAGCGGGCCTCACCACCGGGTTGGCGGACCTTCACCCATCTCTGGCCGGTCCCAAGAGGCTGTGGGGCTCTTCGGGAAGGGTCGCACAGGCTTTTGTGCGCTGCTGGACGAAGAGCCCCACAGCCCCTTGGCAATCTCAGAAGTCCATCTCGAAGTGGAACACCCCTTCGCTCAGCTTGCTCCGCACCTTCATGCCGCTGTGGTTGATCGACGGCCTGCATGGCCTTGTTGTCGCGCAGGACCTCGGCCGTGAAGCCGGCGATGCCGTTACGCTTGGCGATGCTGGCCAGGTGTTTCATGATGAAGCGTGCCGATGCCCCGCTTTTGCCAGTCGTCGCGCACGACGAAGGCCACCTCCGCCCGGTTGGTCTTCTGGTCGAGGTAGTAGCGTCCGATGGCGATGATCTCCTCTCCCCGAGGCCTCAGGCACCGTCCCCACGATGGCCACCTCGTTGCGGTGGTCGACGTAGACGAAGTTCTGCAGCTGCTTCCGCGGGATGCGCTTCATGTGCGACATGTAGCGGTAGTAGACGGTCTCCTGGGAGAGCGAGTAGAAGAGGTCGCGAGTGCCCGGCTCGTCTGTCGGGTTCATCGCCCGGAAGCTGATGAGCGTCCCGTCGTCCAGGAGCATCGTGGTGCGGAGCTTCTTTGGGTCCGACGAAGAGGCGGCCTTCCACGTCGGCCATCTCGGGGCGCACCCACTTGTACTCGACCGCCTTGGAGAGCAGCTCTTCGCGGAAATCGGGATGGGCGATGGTGATGAGGGCCATGGCCCGCTCCTGGACGCTCTTGCCGTGCAGATAGGCGATCCCGTACTCGGTCACCACGTAGTGGACGGCTCCGCGGGTCGTCACCACCCCGGCCCCCGGCTTGAGGGTCGGCACGATGCGCGAGACCTTGCCGCCTTCGGCGGTGGAGGGTAGGGCGATGATGGCCCGGCCGCCCGGCGAGCGCCCGGCGCCCTGGTTGAAGTCCGCCTGGCCGCCGATGCCCGAGTAGAACCTGGTGCCCAGCGAGTCGGCGCAGACCTGGCCGGTGAGGTCGACCTCGAGGGCGGTGTTGATGGCCACCATCTTGTTCTGCTGGCCGATGACGAACGGATCGTTCACGTACTCGGTGGGGTTGAACGAGAAGAGCGGGTTGTTGTCCACGTAGTCGTAGAGCCGTCTTGGTGCCGATGGCGAAGCGTGGTGACGATCTTGCCCCGGTCCATGGACTTCTGGCTCCCGGTGATCACGCCCGCATCGATCAGGTCGATGATCGCGTCGGTGATGACCTCGGTATGGATCCCCAGGTCCTTCTTCTCCCTGAGGAGCGGGACGACCGCGTGGGGGATGCGCCCGATGCCCACCTCGAGAGTGGATCCGTCCTCCACGAGCGACGCGATGTTCTCGCCGATCGCCTGGGTGATGCTCTCCGCGCTCTGACGCCCATGCGCCGGTCTGGACATCGTCGATGAAGCCGGAGTAGGCCGTCTCGATCAGGGGCTCGTCCACCGGCACGAGGATGTCGAGGTCGAGCACGCTCACGAAGCTGTCGCCCAAGGTCCACGGCATCTGCGGGTTGACCTGGGCGATCACCAGGCCGGCGTTGGCGGCCGCCGACTTGACGATGTCGACCGAGATGCCCAGGCTGCACCGGCCCTGCATGGTCCGGCGGCGTCACCTGGATCAGGGCGACGTCGATGGGCATCTCCCCGCTGGCGAAGAGCGCCGGGATGTCGGACAGGGAGATGGGGGTGTAGTCCCCGTAGCCCTCCTGGATCATGTTCCTCACGTTCGCCGACACGAAGAAGGTGTTCACCGAGAAGTGGTCGGCGAGTTCCTTGAAAGCGTAGGGAGCCTCGCCCAGCGTCAGAGACGAGAGGACCTGAGTGTCGGCCAACTCCGCGTGCCGCGCGACCAGCGCCTGCACCAGGTGCAGGGGCTGCGCCCCTCCGCTGCCGATGAAGACCCTCTGCCCGGGCCTGATCTTCGCGACCGCCTGCTCGGCGGTCATGACCATGTTGTCGTACTTGTTCTGCCAGTCGGCGTCGTAGTCGGGCTTGCGCTTGCTCGCTCATCGCGCACCTCCCTCGGCCAGCTGGATTCGCGCGTCCGCCGCCACCGAGTCCTCTCCCGAGCTTGCCGACGATGAACGGGTTGATGTCGAGCTCGGCGATCTGCGGGAAGTCGGTGACCAGCTGGCTGATGCGCTGCAGAGCCTCGCCGATGGCCGAGAGGTTGACTCCCGCCTCGCCGCGCACGCCTTCGAGCAGTTTGTACGACCTGGTGCCCATCAGCATGCTCATGGCCTCGTCCTGAGGTGATCGGCGCCAGGTGGAAGGTGACGTCCTTCATGACCTCCACGAAGATCCCGCCCAGTCCGAACATGAGCATGGGACCGAACTGCGGGTCGCGGGTCATGCCGAGGATGACCTCGCGGCCCTTTGGGCACCATGCGCTCGAGATAGACCCCTTCCAGGAAGGCGTCGGGAGCCCTGCGGCCGATGCGGAGCATCATCAGCTCGAACGCGTCGGCCACCTCCTGCGCGCTGTTGAGGTTGAGCTTCACGCCCCCCGATGTCGGACTTGTGGATGATGTCGGGGGAGACGATCTTCATGGCCAGGGGATAGCCGATGCGGGGCGCCGCCTCGGTCGCTTCCTCCACGGTGCTCACCAGCCGGCCGTCGGGCACGATGAAGTCGTAGGCCCGGAGTATGTCCTTGGCTTTGACCTCGCCCACGTACGTCCTGCCGGTGCGGAGCTGCCGGGAGATGATGCGCTCCACCCGGCGCCGGTTGACCGGGAAGCGGGCGACGACGCGCGGCGGGCGCAGCCGCCAGGCGGCGTAGTCCACCATGGCCTTGAGGGCCGCCACTGCCCGCTCGGGCGACGGATAGTCGGGTAGGTTCGCTGCCACCAGCTCCTCGCGGCCGGGCATGATGTCTTCGCCGCCCATGAAGGCGGCGAGCACCGGCTTCTCACCGCTCGATCGCGTCGGCTGATGGCGCGCGCGGTCTCGGCGGGCTTGGTCATGGCCTGAGGCGTGAGGATGACGATGACGGCGTCCACGTCGGAGTCTGATCTGGGCGGCTTCGACCGCCATCGCATAGCGCTCGGGATCGGCGTCGCCGAGGACGTCGATGGGATTGCCCACGCTGGCGGCGGCCGGCAGCTTGCTCCCGGAGGCTATCGGCGGTGGTGGGATGCAGCGACGCGACCTGCATGCCGGCCTGTTCCACGGCGTCGGCGGCCATGATTCCGGGGCCGCCGGCGTTGGTGATGATGGCCACTCGATCTCCCTTGGGTAGGGGCTGCATGGCCAGCGCCATGGCGAAGTCGAACAGCGCCTCGAAGGTGTCGGCCCGGATGACGCCGGCCCGCTTGAAGGCGGCCCCGTAGGCGATGTCGGCCCCGGCCAGCGCACCGGTATGCGACGAGGCGGCCTTCGATCCGGCGGAAGTGGTGCCTGCCTTCAGGATCACCACCGGCTTGATCGCCGCCACCGACTCGGCCACCCGTATGAACTCGTCACCCGAGCCGATGCTCTCCAGGTATCCGACGATGACCTTGGTCTGCTCGTCGTCGGCGAAGGCGGCCAGGAAGTCGATCTCGTCGAGATCGGCCTTGTTTCCGATGCTGAGCAGGGTGGCCAGTCCCATCTTGCGCGAGGCGGCCCAGTCCAGGATGGCCGTGCACAGCGCGCCCGACTGGGAAAGGACCGAGATGCCGCCGCGACTTGGGCATGTAATCTGGCGAAGGAGGCGTTCATCTTGTGGTGGGTGTTGATAAGACCCAGGCAGTTGGGGCCCATCAGGCGGGCGCCCGAAGAGCGGCAAAGGTCGGCGATCTCGCGTTCGAGACGGGCGCCTTCCTCGTCCACTTCCTTGAAGCCGGCCGTGATGATCACGACGGCCTTGGCTCCTCGCCTTGAGCGAGCTGATCGACGGCCTCCTTGACCGCCGCGGTCGGCACCGCGATCACGCTCATGTCGATGGGCTTGCCGTACTCCTCGAGGCTCGTGTAGAACTTCTGGCCGATGAACTCGCCTCCCGACGGGTTCACCGGCACGATGTCGCCCTCGAACTCGCTGTCGATCAGGTTGGTCGCGACCGCGTAGCCCACCTTGCCCGGGGTGCGGGATGCCCCCATGACGGCGACGGTCTTGGGATAGAAGAAGAGACTCAAGCATCGACCTACCACGTCCTCTCGAAATGATCTCCAGGCAACCTAACGGCGTCTTCTCACGTCAATAGGCAGTATTCGAAAAGCGATGATACTACGCATCGCAGGCCGGCTTCGTTAATCCAGGGCGTTCCCGATCCTACTACTCCGCTCCGTCCTTCGGCATCGGCGGACCGCCGGCTGGGAACGGGCTTATGGCGGGCTTATGGTTGGTGCTCATCATGGACGATACAATTGATCGCGACGAGGGAGGGGGACGTCTACCCTCGACCGCCAGGAGTCGGCGGCTGATGATCATATGAGGTCGAGCTTGTGAGAGACGGTCTGAAAGCCGTGGGCGCCGCTCTCGCGGTGATCGCGCTGTGCACGCCCCTGATCTTCTGGCCGGTCGACGAGGCGCAGCCGACCTCGCTGGACCTGGCGCATGTGACCGCGACCGTGCCTCCGACGGTGGTCGTACCCACTACCGCCCCGGAGACCACTACCACCACAGAACCACCGGTGGAGCCGGAGCCGGTGACTACCACCACCAGTACGACCCTGCCCATCGATATCACGGTGGCGTTCGTAGGAGACGTCCTGCCCCACGAGTCTATCCTGGAGTCGGTGCGCGACCCCGAGACGGACTCCTACGACTTCGGATCGGTCCTGGCCCCTGTCGCCCCTTACCTGCGGGGCGCGGACTACGCGGTCGCCAACCTGGAGACCCGACTCGCCGGCCCGGAGAAGGGCTACAGCGGCTATCCCCTTATGAATTCGCCCACCGAGCTTGCCTACGCCCTGAAGACTGCCGGGATCGATCTGGCGGCCACGGCCAACAACCACTCCCTCGACATGGGTTGGGAGGGGATCGTAGGGACCCTGGATAGGCTCGATCAGGCCGGCCTGGCGCACGTGGGCACGTACCGGTCGAGCAAGGAGAGAGACACACCGCTCGTCGTGAACATACAGGGGATCAAGGTGGGCTTTCTCAACTACACCGCCAGCCTCAACGGACTCACCCCGCCTGAGGAGCGCGAAGGGTATGCCGTCACCACCCTCGACCCCGACGTGGTGGCCGCCGACGCAGCGACTGCTCGTGTCTATGGCGCGGACATCGTGATCGCTCTTCTCCACTACGGCGATGAGTACGAGCGGGAGCCGAGCGAGGAGCAGTTGGAGGTCTCACAAGAGATCCTCTCCCGGGGGGTGGACGTCATCATGGGGGCTCATCCCCATGTCGTACAGCCGATCGCGCACGTGGTGCAATACAGCAGCTGGAAATCGACCGGCAAGTACGTCGCCTACTCTCTGGGCAATTTCCTCTCTAATCAACGATGGCGCTATTCGGACAGCGGGCTCGTGGCCTACGTGCACATGGAGAAGAGAGGTCTCCGCACGGTGGTCACCGGTGTCAGCTACTTGCCCGTGTACGTGCAGCGCTCCGCGGCATGGTCGCCCGTGCGCTACCGGGTCCTACCGGTCCTCCCTGGGGTCGTTCCTCAGACCGACATCCCGTTGACCGCACGGGAGGAGGAGCGCATGGCCCAGGTGTGGGAAGAGCTCCGGGAGCATCTGTACCGGCCGGACGAGAGCATCGCTCCTCTGGACCCGGCCGACATCGGGCTGTAACGGTCTTCCGCTGGTCGGACCCCCGCACCTTCTGCTAGCATGCCGAAGCCATGCTTGAGTTCGAACGAAACAGCTCTGTGGACATCGCTATCCTCGGCGAGTTCTTCTCCCGCTGTGGATGGCAGGAAGCCGACTCTGAAGCCAAGCTGGGGTGGGTGCTCGCCGCTTCGGAAGAGTGGGTCGTCTGCAAGCTCGACGGTGAGCTCATCGGCTTCGGGCGCTCATGTCGCCTGGGCCCCATGAACAGGGTGGTCTTCGATGCGGTGGTCGATGCTCGCTTTCGCTTCAGCGGCCTCAGACACGAGATCGTGCGGTTGCTCTCGGAGCACGCCGGCGGTCTCGAGAAGGTGTCCGTGTTCACCGAGCAGAAAGCCCGCCCTCTGGGTTCTCTGCCGGCCGTCCGGGACGATCTTGATCCCGGGCATCTGCCCGTGGCTCCGCCAGGAGCATACTTGGGCCGGCAGGAGTCCTCTTCGGCGACGGAGCGGGCCGGGAGTGCGGACCCTGGGGAGAATCGAGGAGGATAGAGATGATGGAGCACCGGGTCACGTGCATCCCGGGGGATGGGATCGGCCCCGAGATCATGGCGGCGACCAAAGTGGCCGTGGCTGCCACGGGCGTCCTCATCGAATGGGTGGATGTGGAGGCCGGTGCCGATGTAATGGACACGTGCGGCACGCCGCTGCCGCAGACGGTGATCGACTCAGTGCGAGACACCAAGGTGGCCCTCAAGGGGCCGATCACCACTCCCGTCGGTTCCGGGTTTCGCAGTGTCAACGTTGCCCTGCGCAAGGAGCTCGACCTCTACGCGAACCTCCGCCCGGCGGTCAGCATCCCCGGGGTGCGGTCGCGATACGAAAGCGTCGACCTCGTGGTCGTACGCGAGAACACCGAGGACCTCTACGCCGGGGTGGAGCACATGGTCGGCCGGGACGCGGCCGAGTCGATCAAGATCATCACGCGGCACGGGAGCGAACGCATCGCGAGATTCGCGTTCGAGTACGCGCGGCGGGAGGGCCGGGGCAAGGTGACCGCGGTCCATAAGGCCAACATCATGAAGCTTACAGATGGGCTCTTCCTGGAGGTGTCACGCGAGGTGGCGGAAGGCTACCCCGACATCGAGTTCGAAGACAGGATCGTCGACACTATGTGCATGCAGCTGGTCCAGAAGCCCGAACTGTACGACGTGCTGCTGTGCCCCAACCTCTACGGCGATATCCTGAGCGACCTCTGCGCTGGTCTGGTGGGCGGGCTTGGCGTGGCCCCCGGAGCCAATATCGGCGAACAGATCGCGGTATTCGAGGCGGTGCACGGCTCGGCTCCCAAGTACGCCGGGCTGGACAAGGCCGATCCCACGGCGCTCGTACTGTCGGCGGTATTGCTACTCGGCCATTTGGGCGAACCCAGGGCCGCGCACGCGCTCTTCGAGGGCGTGCGTGCGGTCATCGGAGCGGGCAAGCGGGTGACCTACGACCTGGGCGGGCAGTCAGGGACCCGGGACATGGGTGAGGCTATCGCGGAAGAGGTAAGCCGGCTCATCGGGTGACCCCTGCGCGGCAGAGAGGCTGCTGCGACAGAAGAGGCCTGCGAGGCGGCGCCGGCAGGCTGTGGCCGCGGCGGCCGACGGCGGACGGCGGTGGACCCCGGCCCCGGAGGGCGCGCGGGGGCCTCGAGCGCCCCAACCGGCCCGCCTCGACGCCCCAGCCGGCCCGCCTCGAGCCCCAACCGGCCCGCGTGAAGCGCCTCAGCCGGCCGGCACCAATCCGTTCTCGGTCCAGCCCCGCTTGGCCCAGTAGATCCGCACCCGTCTCTCCAGCTCCTCCCGGTCGAGAGCAGGTGCCTTGTCGGTGGGCTCCCTGAAGAAGCGCTCTGCCACCGTGTCGTCTGCCGGGGTCGATCCCAGTGCGAGATTGAGAAGGCGGATGCGGGTGATGGTCTCTTTGGAAAGCCTCTCCAGATCCTCTCTGGCGAGCGGAGACCCGTTCAACTGGGAGGCGGCGGAGACGAGGTAGTCCCAATTCATGAAATCCCGGTAGAAACGGCACATGGTGAGGCTGTCCGAGAGAAGCATGCGATCTTCCCAGTCGACATAGGTCTGGACGAAGGCGTCATCGTCGAGGTCTTTCAGCAGACCGCCCAGCTCCGCTTTGTAGAAGGTCGCTCGAAGGTGGCAGGCCCCGCGCACGCTCACCGCGTAGCTCAGAGCCATGCTCTTCAACCTGCGCGGCTCGTATCCGGCGGGATCGAGGTGCTTGGAGGTGACTGACCACTCGCTCATGCCGAAACGGGCCAGGGCTTCGTCCATCCCCTCAGCCAGCAGGTCACCGGTGGGGGTCGACCGGTTAGCGATCTCTTCGAGGAGTCGGGATATGCCCGCGACATCACCGGCAGCGGGAGCATCGTCGAGCAGGCCCAGCTGGCCGGCCTTGATGGCGGCGCCGACCAGATTGCCACCGCTCATGGTATCGATGCCCAGCATGTTGCATAGTTCGTTGAGCCTCGCGACATCGGTCGCGTGCTCCACCATGCAGGAGCCTCCGAACGAGTACAACGTCTCATACTCGGGAGCGTGGAGCTCGCGGCCCGCTTCGGGACCATCGGTCAAGGTGAGGCGTTTGCGGCAGCGCATGGGGCAGGGGGGGCAGCTGTCGTTCTCGAGCTTGGCCCATTCCGGCCAGTGCTCGGCTTCCAGAGTCGCCCGATGCGGAGCGGCACCTTTGGTGAAGAAGTCGGTTGGGAAGGCACCGGCCTCGTTGACGACACCCACCATGACCGGGGTGCCGAAACGCTTGTAGACCACCGTCGTCGGGGAGTCCGCGGCCAATTTGGAGACTTCTCGCCGGGTCTGTGCGAAATGGTCCTGGACGTCGCTCTTGACAGGACCGGGGGAGGTCACGCTCAGGGCCTTCAGCATCTTGCTGCCGAAGACCGCGCCCAGCCCTCCGCGGCCCAGACAGTGGGCGTGCTCGTGCATGACCGAGGCGACCTTCACTTGGTTCTCGCCTCCGATACCGATGCTGAGCACCGACGAGCGATTATCCAGGCGGGAGAGCAGTTCAGCCTCGACCGCGAAACAGTCTTTTCCCCAGAGATCGTCGGCGGGTAGCAGGCTCGCTCCTTCAGCGGTGATGTGCAGGCTCACCGGAGCTTGGGCGGCCCCGGTGAAGACCAGGGCGCCCCATCCCGTCTCCCGAAACGTGCGGGCGAAGGTGCCTCCGCAGTACGACTCCAGCCAGATGCCGGTGAGGGGACTGCGGGTGAAGGCGCCGAAACGGTTGGAGCCCGACATCGCATAGCCCGCCAGGAGACTGGGGGTGATGGCCACCACGTTCTGCGGGGCCAGCGGGTCGACGGCCGGGTCCAGGTACTTCTCCAATAGGCGGACACCGAGGGCCTTGCCTCCCAGGCCCAGCAGGCCTCGGACGTCGATGTCGTCGATGCGCGACCTAGCCGACGTCAGGTCGACGAAGAGGACCTTCACGCTATCAGCCACGTCGATCTCCTCTTCACCAAGGTTTGCTCGATAGGGATCTCCGAAGGTTCTCAGACGGGACCGTTGGCCGCGCTGACCTGAGCCATAGTCTCCTCCACGATGTCCAGACCCCGAGCCAGGGTCTCGTCCTCGATTGTGAGCGGCACCAGGATGCGAACGACATTGTGGTAGGTCCCGGCGCCCACGTTCACGACCCCGTTCTCGTACAGCTTGAGGCGGAAAGCCTTCGCGAAATCGCCCGCCGGCTTCTTGGTATCGGGATCTTCCACCAGTTCCATGGCTGCCATGGCCCCGAGGCCCCGCACGTCGCCGATGACTGGGTGACGCGCCTGCAGAGCCCGGAACCGGTCTCGGATCCGATCGCCCACCACCGTGGCTCTCTGCAGCAGCCCCTCGCTCTCGATGGTGTCGAACACGGCCAAGCCGGCCCGGCAGGCGGTGGGGTTGCCCCCGAAGGTGGTGCCGACCCCGCTGGGATGGACGGCATCCATCACCTCCTGTCGCCCGGTGATGCCGGAGATGGGGAAACCGGCCCCCAAAGCTTTAGCGGTGGTCACGATGTCGGGGACCACGCCCCAGTGCTCCATGGCGAACCAGGTGCCGGTCCGGCCTATGCCGGTCTGGATCTCATCGGCGATAAGGAGGATGCCGTGCTCTTCGCAGATCTTCTTTATCTTGCCTATGTATTCGGGCGGCGGGACGATGAAGCCACCCTCGCCCTGCACGGGCTCGACGATCACCGCTGCCACCTCGTCCGCGCTCACGTGCTTGGCGAAGGCCTGCTCCAGCAACCCCGCACATTCGCAGCCGCAGGCCGGGTAGCTGAGAGCCAGCGGGCAGCGGTAGCAATAGGCGTAGGGGATGCGGTAGACCTCCGAAGCATAGGGCCCGAACCCCACCTTGTAAGGACTGACCTGAGAGGTGAGGCTGAGGGTCATATACGTCCGGCCGTGGAACGCGTCTTCGAACGCGATGATCGCTTTGCGTCCGGTGGCGTACCGGGCGATCTTGATGGCGTTCTCCACCGCTTCGGCGCCCGAGTTCATGAAGAAGGTACGCTTGGGCGAGTCGCCCGGGGTCAGCTGGTTGAGCCTCTGGGCGAGACGCAGGTACGACTCGTAGCCGAAGAGGCCGAAGCACATATGGGAGTACATCTCCGCTTGGTCCTTGACGGCCTCGACCACCTTGGGATGGCAGTGGCCCACGTTCATGACCCCGATGCCGGCGGCGAAATCGATGTACTCCCGGCCTTCCACGTCGGTGATGACGGCGTTGCGGGCCCTTGCCACGAAGACGGGAGCCGTGCTGGGCACGCCCCGCGGTACGACATCGGCTCTCAGAGCACTGAGTTCAGCGTTGGTCATTGTTCCTCCACCTCATGTGCGTGCGCGTCGGAGACGCGTGCGAAAGGCCCCTTTCGCTGTCCGCCGAGCGTACCACGAGCCGGCGACGGATGACCAGACAGACGCGCGCCCCGCGCCCGGCCCGGGGCGCGGCCCACTCGACCGGGGCCGTACCGCGCCCGCCGTCCGGGGCGCACCTCTCCCGGCCTACGGCGGCCTTCCGTCTTGATTCGATGTCCATGTCTAGTAAACTAAACGGTCACTGCAGCGGTCGTCACACTGGATGATCCATCGCCCCGTCACGAGGAGCCTGTCTTGAACAGCGGCAATCAGAGTGTCTTCTCCGGTCCCGCCCGGGCACCGCACCGTTCCCTTCTGCGGGCCCTGGGGGTAGGTCGCGACGATATCGGCCGGCCTCTCATCGGTATCGCCAATTCCTACAACGAGCTTATACCTGGTCACATGCACCTGAACACCCTGGCCCAGCAGGTGAAGTTCGGGGTGTGGCAGGCAGGCGGCGTGCCCCTGGAGTTCAACGTCATCGGCGTCTGTGACGGCATCGCCATGAACCACGAGGGCATGAATTACTCTCTTGTCTCGCGCGAGGTCATCGCCGACTCGGTGGAGATAATGGCCAGAGCCCATGCCCTGGATGGCTTGGTGCTTATGCCCAACTGCGACAAGGTGGTGCCCGGCATGGTCATGGCCGCGGCCCGCCTGGACATCCCCGCAGTGGTCATCTCAGGGGGCCCCATGCTGGCCGGCGACTATCGGGGCGCCAAAGTCAGTCTGAGTCAGGTCTTTGAGGGCACGGGCCGCTATTTCCGCGGCGATATGACGGAGGAGGAACTGGAAGAACTGGAGGACTGCGCGTGTCCCACCTGCGGGTCGTGCGCCGGACTGTTCACGGCCAACTCCATGAGTTGCGTCACCGAGACCCTGGGGTTGGCTCTGCCCGGCGACGCCACCATCCCGGCCCCCTTCTCGGCCCGGCTCATCCTCGCCCGGCACAGCGGTGCGGCGGCGGTGGAGGTCGCCCGGCAGGGCTGGACCGCCCGGCGGTTTCTCACACCCGCCAGTCTGCGCAACGCGCTGGCTGTGGACGCGGCTCTCGGCTGCTCGACGAACACGGTCCTGCACCTGATGGCCATAGCCAATGAAGCTGAAGTCGACCTCAAGCTTGAGATCTTCAACGAAGTGGCCGCCGCCACCCCGAACCTGGTCAAGCTGTCCCCATCCGGTACGGATCACATGGAAGACCTCCATCGGGCCGGGGGAGTGATGGCGGTGCTCAACCGGCTGGCTCCGACCGGTGTGGTCGACGGGACGGTGCCGACGGTGTCGGGTGTCTCTATGGCCGCTCAGTTCGAAGCCGCTCCCGTCCGGGATGACGAGGTGATCCGGCCTCTCGACAAGCCGCACCGTTCCACCGGCGGATTGGCCATGCTCTTCGGCAATCTGGCTCCGCGGGGAGCCGTCGTCAAGGAATCCGCGGTCCTGCCGCAGATGCTGGTGCATCGGGGGCCGGCCCGAGTGTTCGACGACGAACCTAGTCTGATGCAGGCGATCGAGGCGGGCGCCATCGAGCCCGGCGGTGTGGTGGTGATCCGCTACGTGGGACCCAAGGGCGGTCCGGGCATGCCCGAGATGCTCACCCCTACCTCGGCCCTGGCGGGTGTGGGGTTGGGCGACAGCGTGGCTCTCATCACCGACGGGCGCTTCAGCGGCGCCAGCCGGGGAGCCAGCATCGGTCACGTAGCGCCGGAAGCCCTCGACGGCGGGCCGATCGCCCTGGTGAAGGACGGCGATCTCATCAGCATCGATATCCCCGGGCGAACGCTGACCCTGGAGGTCACCGGGGACGAGATCGCACGAAGGAGGACGGCGTGGCAGCGCCCGGCTCGGGAGTATTCGGGCGTGCTGCGCCGCTACGTAGCCTTCGTCTCCGGAGCCGAGACCGGGGCGGTGCTGGGAGGCGGGAGCGTCGATTCCTGATCCTGTCCCCCGCGGGAGACGGCGGCTCCGGCTTCGCCCGGTTTCTGACGGCCGGTAGTCTGAGCAGACGCGGACAGCGCGACAGCGGAGCGTGCTATGAAAGCAGCGAGAGTGATCCTCGAGGCGCTTAAGCGCGAAGGGGTCGACACCATATTCGGTTTCCCGGGCGGCGTGCTGCTGCCCATCTACGACGCCCTCTACGATTTCGACCTCAACCACATACTGGTCCGGCACGAGCAGGGGGCCGGTCATGCCGCCGACGGCTATGCGCGGGCGTCGGGCAAGGTGGGCGTATGCATGGCCACCTCCGGTCCGGGGGCGACGAACCTTGTCACTCCCATCGCCAACGCCTACATGGACAGCGTGCCCATCGTGGCCATCACCGGGCAGGTCAGCCGGCCCCTCATCGGTCTGGACTCGTTCCAGGAGGCCGACGTCACCGGCATAACCCTTCCCATCGTGAAGCACAGCTACCTGGTGAAGGACTCCAACGATCTGCCGCGTATCATCCGGGAGGCTTTCCATATTGCCAGCACGGGCCGCCCGGGCCCCGTGCTCATCGACATCCCGGTCGACGTGAGCAGGGAGGAGATGGACTTCGACCCGGAGGAGCTGCCTGCGATGCAGCTTCCTGGCTACAAGCCCACGGTCAAAGGGCATCCCAAACAGATCCGAGAAGCCGCCCGGGTGATCGCGGCGGCCGAGCGTCCCGTCATCTACGCCGGTGGTGGAGTGATATCGGCCGAGGCCTCGGCAGAGCTATGCGAGCTGGCTTTCTACGGGCATATCCCGGTCGCCACCACCCTCACCGGCAAGGGCTGTTTCCCGGAGGACGACGCTCTGGCGATGGGCATGCTGGGCATGCACGGTACTCCGTACGCCAACTACTCCATCAGCCGGTCCGACCTCATCCTGGCGGTGGGCGTGCGCTTCGACGACCGCGTCACCGGCAAGTTGGAGGCGTTCGCCCCCGAAGCCCGTTTCGTGCACATCGACGTCGATCCGGCGGAGATCTCCAAGAACGTGAAGGTGGACGTCCCCATCGTCGGAGATGCCAAAAGGGTGCTGGCGGCGCTGCTGGTGGAGCTCAAGAAGCTGGAGCTGTCTCCCGAACGGCATCTTCCCTGGATGGGGCAGGTGGAGACGTGGAAGCGCGACCATCCCCTGGTGGTCCGAGAGCCCGAAGACGGCGAGATCATGCCCGAGTCCGCCATACAGACGATCTGGGAGGTCACACGCGGTGAGGCCGTCGTGTGCACCGAGGTGGGACAGCACCAGATGTGGGCGGCCCAGCACTATCTGGCCCGCTATCCTCGCCGCTTCATCACCTCCGGAGGATTGGGGACCATGGGCTTCGGTTTTCCCGCGGCCATCGGGGCGCAGGTGGCCCTTCCCGACGCTCTCGTCGTCGATATCGCGGGCGACGGCTCGTTCCAGATGACGCTCCAGGAGCTGGCGACCGCGGTCCAGTATGGGCTGCCGGTGAAAGTGTGCATCATCAACAACCAGTATCTCGGGATGGTCCGCCAGTGGCAGGAGCTGTTCTGGCACGGGCGCTACAGTCACACCTGCATAGAGTGCCAGCCCGACTTCGTCAAGCTGGCCGAGGCCTACGGGGCCCTCGGTCTGCGGGCCACCAGGCCGGACGAGCTGGAAGAGGTCCTGCGGGTCGGCCTGGCTGCCGACGGCCCGGCGGTCATCGACATCCGGGTCAGACGGGAGGCGAACCTCTACCCCATGATCCCGGCGGGGGGGACTGTGGGCGACATGATCCTGACGGAGGGTGACCGATGAAGCACACGCTCTCGGTCTTGGTCGAGAACAAGCCCGGGGTGCTGACCCGGGTGGCGGGGCTCTTCGCCCGGCGCGGCTTCAACATCGACAGCCTCGTCGTGGCCGAGACCGAGAACCCCGCCGTGTCCCGTATGACCATCACGGTGGACGAGCAGGACCAACCGGTCGAACAGGTCACCAAGCAACTGCACAAGCTCATCAACGTGCTCAAGATCATCGAATTGGAGCCGGCGGCGAGCGTGGAGCGGGAGCTGCTGCTCATCAAGGTGAGGGCTGACGCCGAGGCGCGGTCGGAGATCATGCAGATGGTCGAGATCTTCCGGGCCAAGATCGTGGATGTCTCCAGCGAGGTGCTGATCATCGAGATGACCGGCGCCCGGGACAAGGTGAGCGCCTTCGTGGAACTGCTCACCCGCTTCGGGGTGGTGGAGTTGATGCGTACCGGCCATGTCGCCATGAGCCGGGGGAAACGGCCGACTTAGAGGTCGTTTCAGAATGATCCGCCCGAGGGTCCGCCTGGGCGGGCGTGTGCTACCCTGCGATGACGTACCAGCACAGGAGGTAGAGAGCAGAATGTTGTACGAAAAGGACGCCGATCTGGGTCTTCTCGACGGCAAGACGGTAGCCGTCATCGGCTTTGGCAGCCAGGGGCACGCCCATTCGCAGAACCTCCGGGACAGCGGCGTGAAGGTTGTGGTGGCCGAGGCTCCTGGGACGGCCGCCTGGGACAGAGCGGCAGCAGCAGGCTTCGAGGTACTGACGGCCAACGCCGCCGCGGCCACGGCGGACGTGATCATGATGGTGGTACCCGACCAGGTGCAGAAGGTGGTTTACGAGACCGCGGTTCGTGACAACCTGAAAGACGGCGACATGCTTATGTTCGCCCACGGGTTCAACATCCACTTCAGCCAGATCGTTCCCCCGCCTTCTGTGGACGTCACTATGATCGCTCCCAAGGGTCCCGGGCACCTGGTGCGCCGGGTATACACCGAGGGTGGGGGCGTGCCGGCGCTCCTGGCCGTCTATCAGGACGCGACCGGCAAGGCCCGAGACCGGGCCCTGGCATACGCCAAAGGGATCGGCGCTCTGCGGGCCGGCGTGATCGAGACCACGTTCAAAGAGGAGACCGAGACCGACCTGTTCGGCGAGCAGGCGGTCCTGTGCGGCGGCGTGACCGAGCTCATCCGCGCCGGTTTCGAGACTCTGGTGGACGCCGGCTATCAGCCTGAAGTGGCCTACTTCGAGTGCCTACACGAGCTGAAGCTGATCGTGGACCTGATCCACGAGCACGGCATCAGCGGGATGCGTTATTCGATCTCCGACACCGCCGAATACGGCGACATGACCCGGGGCAAGCGCGTCATCAGCGAGGATGTCCGGGAGGAGATGGAGTACATCCTCGAGGAGATCCAGAGCGGGGAGTTCGCCCGGGAGTGGATCCTCGAGAATCTGGCGGGGCGCCCGGTCTATAACGCCATCAAGCGTGAAGAATCCGAGCACGAGATTGAGGTAGTCGGCCGCCAGCTCAGGGCCATGATGCCCTGGCTGGGGAAGTCCGGCAAGCTGGAATAGCTCCGTCCTCTCAGGACTCCGTCGCCTCGTCCGGCTGGTGCTGCTCCACAACCTGCCACTGCCTCCCGTCCTCGGATAGACGGGTGCGCACGTGTATCATCAGCGCCCGGGTGGCGGCTGTGGCCGCTCGGTCCTTGCCTCGGATCAGGTTCAGCTCTCGGGTCAGTCCCTCCTCGAGCCTTATCACGGCCAGTCCTTCACCGCTCGGCCCTTCCACCGCCATGCGTGGCAGCACCGACACTCCCAGCCCCTGCCTGATGAAGCCCTTGATCAACTCGAGGGAACCGCTCTGATAGACCACCTTGGGCTCGAAGCCCACCCGGCGGCAGGCGTCGATCACCTGGGACGTCATGTTGAATGAGCCGGTCGGCAACACGAACTCCTCCTCTTGGAGCTCGGCCAGAGCCATTGTCGCGCGTCCGGCGTACCGGTGCACGGGAGATACCACCAGAAGGATATCCTCCACCGCGAGGGGGGTGATATCGAGTATCTGGGGCGACCCTGGTGCGGTCACTACCGCGAAATCGACCGTGCCCTCGAGTACGCCTTGCTGCAGCTCGAGTTCGTCGCCTTCGACGAGGTGCACGCGCACCCGGGGAAAGAGCCGGCGGAAGGAAGCGATTAGGCTCGGGCCCCGATAGGTGGCCACCGACGGATTGCAGCCCATGCGCACGTCTCCGGTCTCCACACCCAGGTGCTCCTTGAAGACGCTCACGGCCTCGTCGGCTTTGAGGAGCACGTTCTGAGCAAGGGGGAGAAAGATCCGGCCGTCGGGCGTGAGCGTGATCTTCCGCCCACCCCGGTCGAACAGCGTAGTCCCCAGCTCCAACTCCAAACGCCTGATCTGATAGCTCAGAGCCGGCTGCGACACATGCAGGAGCTCGGCCGCTCTCGTGAAACTGAGGGTTTCGGCGATCGTGACGTAGTGTTTCAGCTGTGTGAGTTCCACCTTCGCTCCTCCGAGACGGCCGTATCACCGACGGCGCGCGGCTCCGACTCATAAAGAGAGCTTATAGTATATATAAAAACAAAATATTGGAACAATGGTCATACAAACCATATACTTGCCATGCTGAGCACTGAACTATAGCGGTCTAGGGAACCCCCCCTTCCCGGATCGTGGCAGAGCTGAGCAGCTTTCCCCGCGGCATAGCCGGCTCCCTCCCCAACGGAGCCGGCTATGCTACTTTTCTGGGGTGACTCTCTTTGGGTGACTCATGTCTCATCCCTGTGCGGTGAGAGACCGATCGGAGCCAGTCGTCGTGGATCTCCCGGCTGAACAACATGATGAAGACCGCGCTTAGGGATCTACGCTCCGGCACAACCGAGGATGGCCCGGGCGCGACCAGGCGGGTCAGACTGTTGGCTGAGACCGCGTTGGTCATCGCCGCGGTCATCTGGGGGGTCAACTTCGTCCTCGTCAAGTACGCGATGGGGGAGATGCCGCCCCTCTACTACCTGGGCCTGCGGTTCCTGGTCGGGGCCGTGCTTCTGGCTCCGTTCAGTATCGGTCGGCTGCGCAGACTGGACCGTCAGGGCTGGATGCTCGGGTGCGGCGTCGGTGTACTGTTGTTCGCAGGCTTCGCATTGCAGACGATCGGACTGCAGTCCACGTCTCCGGGAGTCTCGGGCTTCCTGACCGGCCTCTACGTGATCATGGTCCCGCTTATCCTGGGTCTTTTCACGGGCCGTTGGCCGTCGCCCATGGTGGGAGTGGGAGTCATCGTGGTCGCCGGAGGTTTCGCTGTCCTCTCCCTGTATGGAGAGCTCACCTTCGGATGGGGAGAGGTCTTCACCCTGCTCGCCACCATCTTCTGGGCTCTTCACATCCTGGGAGTGGGTTATGGTTCGTCCCGTATCAGCGCGATAGCTTTCGTGCAACTCCAATTGACGGTGTGCGCGGTCCTCTCGCTGGCCAGTTCGTTCGCCTTCGAGCAACCTACCCTGTTCCCCGGCTGGGGGGCGATGGGTGCCGTCCTTTGGACCGGAGTCATGGGAAGCCTAGCAGCGTACCTGCTCATGGTCCTGGGTCAGCGCCACACCCCGCCCACTCTGGCCGGGGTGCTCATGAGCCTGGAGGCCGTGTTCGCGCTGATGGTGTCCATCGCCGTCGGCTACGACAGCCTGACGCTCAGGACCTTGCTGGGCTTCGCCCTCGTCTTCGCCGGCACCACGCTTGCCCGGCTGGGCTCTGAAGAGACGGCGGAATTGGCCGCGGAACCGGCGCCGCCAGCGCCCTGACCCGCAGTCCGCGGCTGGGCGGGCGCGGCCGGGTGGGTCCGCCGCGGCTGGGTCCGCCGCGGCTGGGTGGGTCCGCCGCGGCTGGGCAGGTCCGCCGGGGCCGGGGTCACTCAGGCCGCGCCGATGACCGCCAGTATGAAGCCGGCCATCTTCCGGGCGACGTCTTCGTAGCCGTCTTCCGGCTGCCGCTTGGAGGTGGAGGGCAGGTGGAGGGAGTGGTCCCCTCCCTCCATGACGTAGAGCTCACCCGGGTGGGACAGCCCGGCGAGGATAGGACGGAACAACTCCATGTCGCAGAAGGGGTCCCGAGTTCCCACGAAGAACAAGCTCGGGATGCCGATGCGCCTGAGGGGTTCCACGTGCAGACGGTCCTTACGTCCGGGAGCGTGCAACGGATATCCGAGCACGATCAACCCCGAGACGAGCAGACCCTCTGCCTCATGGCCGCGCGAGACCAACTCGGCCGCGACTCTGCCTCCTAGAGATTTGCCTCCCAAGAAGATGAGGGCTCCGGGCCCGCACAGGTCGTCCACCACGTGGTCGTGTACCCGCCTCAAGGTGTCCTCGAGGAGTCCTCGCGGGTCGGGAGAGGATGCGCCGCGCTCCACGTAGGGGAAATTGAAGCGGACCACGAGCACACCTGCCATCTCGACGAGGTGGGTCGCCAGGTATGCGAGCAGCGGATGGTCCAGGTCGTTGTTCGCCCCGTGGGCCAGGATAAGCGCCGGAGTGTCCGGTCTCGACCCGCTGGGGACGGCCGCTTTCACCGTCACGGCCACCTGGTCGGACACATCGACCTTGAACGTGCTCGAGACGGGAGAGGACATCAGGCCGGCCTCCTTCGACTTGATCCTGGCTCGCGGATGACGCCAAACGGGGAACAATGTGTAATATACAACCGGAAGCTTCTGGGAGGGACCATTGGAACGGATCATCGGCAATCTGGACAAAGCCAAGCTCAAGCTTGATGAGGCCTTCTTCTACCTGGACGAGATCGAGGAGCTGATCCTGGAGGACGAGATCAGCGAGGAGGCAGGCGCGAAGGTCTCGCAGGCTGCCGAGCGGCTGACCTCGGAGCTCTCTGCCCTCAGCGGTCGGGTGGCCGAGTTGCAGGACATCCTTTCGGCTCTCGAACAGCAGGATGCTGCCGGAGGGTCCGCCGCGCCGGCGGCTACGGACGACTCGGCCTCCTAGCGCCGGCGCGGCCGCGCCGGCGGCTACGGCTGGTGATGCTCGGGGATGTATTCCTCCAGCACCGGGAAGTCCCGGAGCTCCTTGTCGATGGCCGCCCGCATGAACGAATCCACCCACCAGAAGACGTCCTGAGTGCGCATGCTGCGACGTAGGCGCCGCATGCGGTACCTGCGCTCCCCCGAGGCCATCCGGAAGGCGTTGTAGATGGCGTCGGCCGTCTGCTCCACATCGTAGGGGTTGACCACCAGCGCCGCTCTGCCCAATTGAGCCGCCGCCCCCGCGAACTGGCTGAGGATGAGCACTGAGTCTTCCTCCAGGCTGCAGGCGCAGAACTCCTTGGCCACCAGGTTCATCCCGTCTTTGAGGGGAGTGATGAGGGCGATCTCGGCCGCCCGGTAGAAGGCCAGAAGCTCGGTGGAGCTGAGACTCCGATAGAAGTAGTGCACCGGCACCCAGCCCACCTCCGAATAGCGCCCGTTGATCTCGCCCACCAGACGTTCGATCTCGACCCTGAGTTCGTCATACTTGGGAATACCCACGCGGCTGGGCACCACCACCTGGAAGAGATGGATGCGTCCTCGCACCTCGGGAAACCGCTCCAGCAGGTTTGCAAAGGCCTGCAACCTGTGCGGGATCCCCTTTGTGTAGTCCAGCCGGTCGAGCCCCAGGACGATCTGTCTGTCTTTGAACCGTTCCCGGATAGCCAGTAGCCGCTCCTCGACCTCAGAGGCCGCCGCCTGCTGGGCGAATCCGCCCGCATCGATCCCGATAGGGAAGTCGCCCACCCGCAGCTCCCGGTCCTCCAACCTGATCACATGCAGATGGCCTTCCATCCGGAAGCGGGCGTTCTTGAGAAGCGTGCGCACGCACTGGATGAAATTGCGCCGGTCCCGTCCGGTCTGAAAACCGACCAGATCGTAAGAAAGGAGCGAGTCGAGCACAGCCTGACGCTCCGGCAGCTTCATAAAGATGTCGGGGGCGGGGAACGGGATGTGGAGGAAGAAGGCGAGGTCGACGTCACGATCCTTCTGGCGTAGGTGATGCGCGACATCCATCAGTTGATAGTCATGGATCCAGACAAAATCGTCATGGCGGCACTCACCGGCCAGGACCTCCGCAAACTTGCGGTTGACCTTGACATACGTGTGCCAGTATTCGGGATCGAACTTGGCCTGTGATGGGAGGTCGTGGAACAGAGGCCATATGCTCTCGTTAGAATAGCCGTGGTAGTACTTGTCGACTTCCTCTGCGCTCAGTGCCACGGGCGCGAGCTTGTAGCCCGCGCCCCGCGCAGCCCCGTGGAAGATCTCCTTGATCCCTGGTATTTCCTCAGTGACTCCCGACCACCCGATCCAGACACCGCCCCGGTCGCGTAGGACGGGGAGGAGGGCCGTGACCAAGCCTCCGGAGCCCGGCTTGAGGGACCACTTGTCGCCGTTCTGCCTCTCGAGAACGTAAGGGAGCCGGTTGGAGACGACGACGAGCCTCTTGGTCGATCGCGCGGTCATGCATGCTCCTTGCTCGGTCTGCAGGGAAAGGTCTAATCGAGCTCGATACGATCTCCAACGCCGTACAAGAGGGCGACCATCAGTGTCAGGTATTCGCGAAGATGCCGGGTATTCAGAAAGCTTTGCCGGACCAGCTCTCGCGCGTTCTGGCCGATCTGCCCGATGCGAGGGCGGTCGACGAGCAGGTATCGGATGCGCATGGCTGCACCCTCAGGAGTGTCCACCAGGAACCCGGTGCGATGATTCATGATCTGGAGCCGGATGCCGCCCGTATTTCCACCGATGACAGGCTTGCCTTTCCACATCGCCTCGGTGACCGTGAGGCCGAAACCCTCACGGAGGGACTTCTGCAGAACGATGTCGGCCGCAGTCTGCAGAGCATTGATCGTCCTGTCGGTGTAGTGACCTGAAGACAGGACGTGTATGTCCGGGTCTCCCGCAGCTGCCTCTTGTACCTCTCTGAGCACCATCTCACCCTCGGGGTCGTCGACCGCGCTGCCTCCCGCGAGCACCAGCTGGAGGCTGGGCACGAACTGCGTGGCCAGCTGGTAGGCTTGGATGACACCCACAGGATCCTTGAACCGGTCGAAGCGTGAGACCTGCAGGATCATCGGCCTATCTGGGTCGATGGCGAATTCCTCCAGCACCTTCCGCACTTCCCCTGCCGCAAGGGGCTGGTTCTTCTCGCTCAAGGGATCGATGCTGGGCGGGATGATGAAGACAGGGTGTGGCATCTGCGGAGCGAACGCCTCCAGGGAGAAGATGCTTGCATCGTAGCCGGCGATGAACTGGCGGAGATAGTTCCAGACGGGTCTGTATGGGTGGCTGAGATCGATGTGGCACCGCCAGATCCATTTACCCCGACGCTCGGGGCAGTGGCCCAGAAGCGGAGCGGGTTGGGGGTCGTGTATGAACACGAAGTCCGCCGCTTCGAGAACGGGCCGCAGCTTGTCGGCGTTTCCGGCGTTGACTTCTTCGTAGACGCGCAGCAGCGGCTCTGGAATGCGCAGATTCTTGCCCTGAAGGGCATTGTGGAAAGACTTCGTGCACGTAAAGAAGTCATTGTTTCCCTCGATGACCTCCCAAGTGGTCTCCAGCCCGAGCTCCTGCATGAGCGGGACCAACTTGACCAGGATCTCGGCTACTCCTCCACCCTGGTGAGTAGAGTTCACATGCACCACCTTCAGGCCCGTCAGGGGCCGTGCCAACTGGCGAAGTTGCTCTATGGTGTCCTGCCCGGCGTGCTCCGCATACCGGTCGAGCAGACTCCGTTGGGCGTGCTTGGCCATCTCAGCCTCCTGGGGATGGGACAGGCGTTGTGTCCGGCTGTCCAGCCCCCAGATGCTCGGCGAAGACCTCGGCAAGACGGCTGCGAAGCACGAAGAGCGACTCAAAATAGGGGTCTACCTCGGCCAGGGCGCTGCAGAGCTCCTCATAGGTCTGCCCCAGGCCCAGGAGCCAGGCGCGGAAGTCATCCACCCCGATGGGCTCTCGACGTCGGGCATCGACGAAATGATAGAAGATGCTCCCTATGGACAACTCCGGAAGCACTTGTACAAGGTCAGCCGGATCGGCGATGCGCCTGTGGGTGTCGAAGACCACGATGGCCGAACGAGCGAAATGGAATTGCTGATCCGCTCGGGCGAACAACATGAGCTCTGTCTCGTCCAAGCGTTCGTCGATCACCTCGATCAACTCTTGGCGCAGGCCTTCCATGTCCGCGTAGTCGGCCGGGTCGACAACGGCCAGTCGCTCCGCGGCCCGGTTGTCGTGAAGACTATGGTGGCACCAGCTGGCAAAGTCGTTGTTGTACTCGCGGTCGGAGAACTGCGGACGCAACAAGGTGCCCCAGAAGTGATGGTAGACACACCCCGGATGGATGTCGCGCAAGATATCGCGAAGCTCGCGTAGGGTCTGCGCTCGGCGGCCAGTCGCGATTATGGCGAGAGTGCAGTCCTTGATCGCAAAATCGACCACTCCAAGACCTCCTCCTGCCGAAGCCGGCTTGGGAGCCTATGTTACCCGATACGACAGGGTCTTTGGTCATCATCGCCTATGAACGTCTCCAAAAGGGTCGCGACTTCGTCACAGTCACGGAGCCGGTACTGAGCCCGAGTGGGCCGGTCCGGATCGCCGACCACGATCGACACGCCCCAGCCGGCCCCGGCCGCGAACATGTTCTCGTCGGTGAGGTCGTCACCCAGGCAGATAGGGATAGTGTCGCCTGGCCCTCTGCCAAGCCGTTCGAGCAGCCAGAGCATCGCCCTGCCTTTGTTCCAATCTCCAGAGGGGCCCAGTTCGTGCACCAACTTGCCTCCTGTCACACGGAGGAGAGGGTATCTGGAGCCTACGTCCGCCACCGCCTGATCCACTCGAGGCCACTCGGCTTCGGCCACCAAGCGGTAGTGGACCGATACGGAGAGCCCTTTCGCTTCTACCACGATCCCCTCTATGGGGCGCAGGGTGTCCCGCAACTCCTGGGCGGCGGCCTCCAGGTCCGCTCGATGTTCTCCGCCCACCTCGAGGTCGATGCCCGACCCCGCGGGCCCGACGACGCGGTGGCCGTGAGCGGCCGCGTAGTAGACCGAGTCCAGGCCGACCTTGCGCCGGAGATCCTGCAAGCCCCGGCCGGAGACGACGCAGACCAGCGCACGACCGGCCAGACGCTCCAGGAGCGTTCTGGTCTCGGGTGACAGTCGGAGCCGGTCGGGATGGGTGGCGAGAGGGGCGAGGGTTCCGTCAAGGTCGAGGAAGAACCCGCACCTGCGCCCATCGATCCGCTGCCTGATCTCCGGCAAGGCGCCAAGGGCCCCGGTTAGGTGGTCACCGACGGTCAACTCCGAACCTCCAGATCTTCGGGGCGCCCGAGCTCTCGCCTGACGCCTCCGCCCAACAGTACCGCACCAGACGTTCTATACCCGCCGTCACCACTTGAGAAGCGCGATTCGGCAAGCCGCTTGCTTTACGTGCCCGAAACTCAGTATGATGGAATGGCATCGATAGGAAGCTCTCCCCGCGACGTGCAGAGTGCTTCATCTACTCGTCCGTCCGCAGGTGCATCCGAACGCATGCGGTTCTGTCACTGGTATCTGTGGAGGACATGATGAGCACGGCAAGACTGTACGTGGGCAACCTCTCCTACAGCACCACCAAAGAAACCCTGGAAAAGACGTTCGGCGAGCACGGCGAGGTAGTGTCGGTGAACATCATCACCGACCGGCAGACCGGCCGTCCCAAGGGCTTCGCTTTCGTTGAGATGAGCACTCCTGAGGAAGGGGAGGCGGCAAAGGCCGCCCTCAACGGGACCGATCTCGACGGGCGTGCCATCAACGTGGACAACGCTCGCGAGCAAGAGCAACGCAAGCCGGGTGGCTACGGTGGCAGCCGCGGCGGCTATGGTGGCGGTGGCTATGGCGGGGGCGGCTACAACAGTAGCGGCGGCTACGGCGGCGGCGGCCAGGGTGGAGGCTCGCGCTGGTAGAGGCGACCGATCAGGTCGGGGCTCGTTAGCCAGCCCCGCACTGGGTTGACGCTAAACGCTCGTTTCAGAATGAAGTCTTGGCCGCCGTGTGTCTGCACTTGGCGGAGTGGTCCGTCATCCTCAGTCGCGCCCGTAGCGCTGCTACGAACGCTCCCTGCGTCCTTGCCTCACCCGCGCCGATCGCACCCTGTCGGCAAAGCGTCATTCTGAAACGACCTCCAAGGCACCGGGCGACCGGCGCCTTCTGTTTATGGGCGGGCCTACGCGGGTAGCCAATCACGGACCGGAAGAACCGGTCCTTTGCGGTTCTTTGGAGGGGAGGTCGGCGAGTGGCCGAGATCAAGCTCGATGTGAGGGGGGCGACCTGTCCTGTCCCCCTGGTGGAAGTGCGTAAGGCTTTGCGCAAAGCGACCCCAGGTGATGAGTTGGAGGTCGTAGGCACGCACCCGTCGTCGAAGAAGGAGATACCGATGGCCGTGAAGGCCCTCGGACTCGAGCTTCTGAGCGTGGAAGAGGAGGGCGAAACGTGGACCATCCGGATACGTCGTTGACCCCGGCGACCGCGACTGAGGCACCTGCGGCGGAGAAGGCTACCATCGTGGTGCAGAGCGGAGATTTCGACAAGCTCCAGAGCGCGTTCATCATCAGCAACGGGGCCCTGGCCATGGGCATGGAGGTCTCGATGTACTTCACCTTCTGGGGCCTCACTCGGCTCAAGAAGGATGGGGGTCTGGATAGTGGTCCGCTCTCAAAGATGAACATGCTCGGGCTGGGTAAGTGGATGGTCAAGCGTCGGATGAAGAAGGCGGGCGCGGTCTCGCTCGAGCGCCTGGCCCAGGATTTCAAGGAGTTGGGAGGCAAGATCTTCGCCTGCGACATGACCATGGCGATAATGGGCATCAAAGCCGAAGACCTACGCGAGGATCTCATCGAAGAGTACTGCTCCGTCGGCACGTATATCGAAGAGGCGCGCCACTCCACCATCACCCTGTTCATCTAGAAGCGTCCTAGGGAGCGGCGAGGAGAGGCTATGCTGGGCCAGACCATCTATCTAGACAATTCCGCGGGCACCCGGCTCGACGAGCGCGTGCTGGAGGCCATGAGACCCTTCTTCTTCGACACCTATGCGGTCGCGACCTCAGAGTTCGGCTACTCCATGGGCATAGAGGCCCGAGAGGCGCTTGATGGGGCCCGCGAGTCGCTCGCGGCCCGGTTGGGCGCTCAGGCCGAGGAGTTCATCTTCACCTCGGGCAGCACCGAATCGAGCAACATGGCCATAAAGGGTGTGGCCCTCAAGCTGGGGGAGAAGAAGGGGAGACATCTCGTCACCTCCCGCATCGAGGACTCCCCGGTCCTGAACACCATGGCCGCCCTCGGCAGGCAGGGGTTCGACGTGACCACGCTCGAGGTCGACGCCGAGGGCCTCGTCGACCCGGAAACGGTGCGGAAGGCCATCACCGAGGAGACCATCCTCGTCTCCCTCCAGCATGCGAACCAGGAGATCGGGACCGTGCAAGACCTGGAGAGCATCTCCAGGATCTGCAAGGAAAGAGATGTCCTGTTCCACACCGACGCCACTCACACCTTCGCCCGGCTGCCGTTGGATGTGAGCACTCTCCCGGTGGACATGGTGACCGTCTCCGGCCACACGATCCACGGGCCCAAAGGGGTGGGCGGTCTCTACCTACGGACCGGTACGCCGCTGGGCAAGTGGATGGACGGAGGCTTCCAGGAGTTCAACTACCGGGCCGGGGTAGAGGATATCCCCTCGGCGGTCGGCCTCGCTCGCGCCGCCGAACTGGTCACCGAGGAAGAGACGGAGCTCCTCCGTGCGCTGCGCGACCGGCTTCTCGATCGGGCGCTCGCGGAGATCCCCCACACCACCCTGAATGGTCACCGCACTCGGCGTCTGCCCCAGAACGCCAACGTGACCTTCCACTATGTCGAGGGTGAGTCGATCACGTTGCAGCTCGACATGCGCGGCTTCGCGGTGAGCACCGGTTCCGCCTGCTTCAGCAAGTCGCTGGAAGCCAGTCACGTGATCATGGGCATCGGGGGTGACCACGAAAGGGCCCACGGATCGGTACGTTTCAGCCTGGGCCGCTACAACACTCAAGCCGATGTGGACGGGGTGGTCGACGCCATAGCCGAGGTGGTGCGCGAACTACGGGTCATCAGTCCCCTCATGCCCGCGGATGAGAAGGCGCGATAGTCATGGCTTTCCCTTACAGCGACAAGGTGCTCGAGATGGCCAAGGGCAAGACCCTCTCCGACGCAAAGAAGATCACCTGGAAAGAGGCCTCAGAGGAGCTGGGCGGGGCCTGCACCCACTGAAGGCGCACTGCTTGGTGCTCGCGGCTCGACATCGTCTGCACGGAGCTCATCAAGGACATCACCTGCGAGGACGGGGTGGTGCACATCGTCGCCGACCTGCCGCCCGATCACCAGTTCGCGGCGGTCATCAAGGCCGACATCGCCGAGAAGATCGAGCCACTGTGGGACGTCAACGAGGTCATCATCGACTTTTGTCGGGTGAGGGTCACGCAGAGCGAGGCATCCGACCTCGCCCCAGTTGCGCGGGTGCGACTCTTCCGCGGTGGTGCCAGCTAGGGCGTCTCCCCTTGTAAGAGTTGTTCGAGCTGGGCCGGGTCGGTGGTCGGAGCAGCGCAGGTAGAGTGCGCGCAGACCCAGGCGGCTGCCGCCGCGCCGGACGGGGGCTCTCGTTCGGCCAGCAAGGAGATGACGGAGCCTTCCGCCGGAGGACGGGCGGCCACGACCGCCGCCGGGCGGAAATCCTTGTTGCAGACGTCGAGGAGAGCATTGGTCCGGGGATGGTCGGTGCGGCCCACGAGGGCGATCTCGGTTATCCCGGTGTCGACCAGCTCGTATGCGTACAGCCACATGCCGAACGCCAGAGGAGCGCGCTCCAGGAGCGCGCCCATGGGAGCAAGGGTCTCTTCGGCCAACTCCCGATAGCGGCTCTCACCGGTGAAGGCCGCGATCTTGAGAAGGACGGTCGCGGACATGGAGTTTCCGGAGGGGGTAGGGGAGTCCTGAAGCGACCGGGGACGCGTGACAAGGGTCTCGTGGTCGGAGCTGGTGTCGTAGAAGCCTCCCTCGGGGCGGTGGAAATAGTCGATCATCGAGTCGGTGAGGCGCCAGGCGGCGATGAAGTACTCTTCCGCGAACGTCGTCTGGTAGAGAGCCAGCAGGCCCTCCACCAGAAAGGCGTAGTCATCCAGGAAGCCATTGCCCGACTGCCGGCCGTCCTTCCACGTGTGAAAGAGGCGGTGACCGGGTCGAACAAACTCCCGCATGAGGAATCCCCCGGTTGCCTCGGCGGCCTCGCGATAGAGGTCGGACGGTAGGGCTCGGCCTGCCTCGGCCAACGCCGCGAGCACGAGGCCGTTCCAGCCGGCCAAGATCTTGTCGTCCCGAAGGGGCCGGCCCCTTGTGTCCCGGGCGGCGAGCAGCGCAGCCCTGGCGGTAGTCAGCCGGGCGTCGGTCAACGGAGCATCGCCCTCGCTTGGATCACCGCTCGGGCCCCCGGCCAGGTGAAGGATACTTGCTCCGTCCAGATGACCTTGGGCCGTCACCCCGTAGGTCTCCGCTATGAGGTCGGCATCCTCGGCCGTCAGGATGTTCCGCAGTTCCTCCATCGTCCACATGTAGGAAGCGCCTTCTCGCCCCTCGAAGTCCGCGTCCTGCGCACTGAAGAACCCACCCTCGGGGTGGCGCATCTCCCGCAGCAGGTAGTCGAGGGTCTGCTCGACGACGGCGCGATAGCGCGGCCGCCCCGTCAGCTGCCAGGCATGGAGATAGGTGCGAGCGAGCTGGGCGTTGTCGTAGAGCGTCTTCTCGAAGTGAGGGACGAGCCAGGCGTCGTCTGTGGCGTAGCGGTGGAAGCCTCCACCCAGGTGGTCGTACATGCCCCCGGCGGCCATCGCATCGAGAGTCGACTCAATCTGGAGCTTAAGTTCAGGTTGTGGCTTTACGATCTGATGGGCGAGGAGCGCGTCAAGCACGAGCGGCTGCGGGAACTTTGGTGCGTCACCCCAGCCGCTGTTCACGGGATCGTAGGCACCGTCGATGGCCCTCAGCGCGCGAGCGATGGTCTCACCATAAGGCCGTGCCGGAACGGAAGCCAGAGACGTGGTCTCGTCCCTATCGAGGTGCGACTGCATCCTCTCCACGGCCTGATGGAGTTCTTCCCTGCGCTCTTCCCACATCTCTACCAGGGCTTCGAGGATCTGGCGGAAGGAGGGCATGCCGAACCTCGGTGTGCCGGGATAGTACGTTCCTCCATAGAACGGGACCCCGTCCGGGGTCAACCAGGCGCTGAGGGGCCAGCCTCCGCGTCCGGTCAAGGCGGTCACTGCTTTCATGTAGATCGCGTCCAGATCGGGCCGCTCCTCCCGGTCGACCTTGATGCTCACGAAGTGCTCGTTGAGGTAAGCGGCTGTCGTGGGGTCGGTGAACGACTCCCGCTCCATAACATGGCACCAGTGGCACGACGAATAGCCGATGCTGAGGAAGATGGGCTTGTCCTGGTCGTGGGCTCTCGCGAGGGCTTCTGGTCCCCACGGATACCAGTCCACCGGGTTGGTGGCGTGTTGAAGTAGATAGGGGCTGGTTTCGTTTGCAAGCCTATTGGGCATCGAACTCTCTCCCTTCGACCGGATGACGGTCACTTGGGCCGACGGGCGCGGTCTTCCCGAACTGTTCCCGACCGGCGGGATATATATACAATAGGGGAAAGCCACGACCGCTCGTTGCTCGGCCGTTCGCGGAGGCGATTCATGCCCAGGTTCCTTGGAAGGAGTAAGCGAGGCCTCTACTGGGAGGCCATCGCCCTGATCGTACTGGCGATAGCGGTGATCCTCGTGCTTGAAGTGACGGGTACCATCGACCTGTTCAGCTGCGTGCCGGGACCGGCGTACGTCTGATCGTCTCCCCGGCACTCGTTTGTGCCTGTCCCGTATCGCTCTCTGAGGAGGTTTGTGATGGTCAAAGCAACTGAAGTGATCGGACGCAAGGTGATGGGGCGCGAAAGCGGAGAAGATATCGGTAAGGTAAAGGACCTGGTGGTCGACCCCACCGGCAAGCAGGTCATGGGCTTCGTCGTTTCCGAGGGGCTCATACACGGCGCCAAGGTGGCCCCCTGGTCGGCCGTACAGGCCATCGGGCCGGATGCCGTGGTCCTGAGCGCGGCTGGGAGCGTGGTCAAGGCAAGTGAAGCGCCTGACATCAAGGCCGTGCTCGACCAAGACCTGCACATCCGCGGACTTCGGCTGCAGAGTACCGAAGGCAAGGAGCTCGGAAAGATCGAGGACTTCCGGTTCGACGAGCATACGGGGGCGGTGGAAGGCTACGAGTTGGCGGGCGGCCTCTTCTCGCAAAATTCGTTCCTTCCCACTCCGCCCTCGATAGAGTTGGGCAAGGACGTCGCCTTCGTCGGTCCGGAAGCAGAAGCGACCATCCGGAAGTCGTAAGGCTGCAGCGCTTCTTGCAGCCGAGCCAAGCCGGCCTCCGCGCCTGCCGCGGCGAGGCTCTGCTCGTCGGCGGGCGGGGACGACACTAGGTAGCTACGGCTGTAAGTGCCCTCTGGAGCCTCTCCGAGGCTTCCTGGGCGATCGGTTCCAGTGCGGGGTTGCCGGTGAACCTCATGGCGGCAAGGGCGTTTATGGCCGATACCGTAGACCCGCCGCCCTCGCGTTCATAGACTATGACGTTGCACGGCAGCAGCAGGCCCAGCTCCAACTCCGCGGAGAGAGCCCGATGGGCGAGAAGGGGGTTACAGGCGCCCAGGATGACATAGCGGCGGAAGTCCGCGTCGAGCTTGGCCTTCATGGTGGCTTTGACGTCGATGGTCGTCAGCACGCCGAAGCCCTCCGCTTTGAGAGCCTCGGTGACCCGGGCGAGCGCCTCCTCGTAGGGCAGGTCGACCTCCACCGAAAGACCGTATGGTGTTTCCATCAGCCATCCTCCTATTCTCGCGGACACTGGGCAGGGGCCGGCCCGGTGCAGTCGCTTTTCCCAGGGGCGACGAAGTCAAACCCTTCCATGACGCCCGCTTCATGCCTCTCACGCACACGGTGCGACTGCTTCAGTATCCATGATAGGGTTTCGGATGGAACGTAGTGGAGACAATCATAGTCGTTGGGATAACGATACGCGGCGCCTGGATCAGTCTGCGTTTCCTCCGTTGGGGATCGTACGGGTGGTGAGGTCGAGTATGGAAGATGATATCGGGAGGTTGAGATGATCACGTTCCAGCACCATCGGGATAGAAAGAGACCCTCGCCGCGCCGCCCCACCGGCACCCGTGGAGGACTGGCGGCGATCGGTCTCGCTGTTGTCGCCCTCCTCGTTCTGCTCTTCTCGTTCACGGCAGTGGGCTGGCTTGCTCCCGGCGCGGCCGGAGCCGCGCGCGCGGACACTACGACCGATAATGAGAAGGTGGCGGTCTTCGAAGACGTAGTCGTCGGACCGGACGAGACCTGGGACAACGTCGTGGTCGTGGGCGGCGACGCTCTGATAAGCGGGACCGTCCAGAACGTCGTGGTGGTCGTCGGCGGTGATCTGGTGCTGACCGAAAGCGCCCGCATCGGTGGCCGCGTGAGTCGTGACGACGCCGCCGTGGTCTCGGTGTTCGGGGATGTGACGGTCCAGCCCGGGGCCACCGTGCGCGGGCGGACGGTCGACGTCGGTGGGGGCGTCTCAGACACCGCCCCGTCTACCGTCACCGATCCGATCCTGCGACCCTGGCGTACCGGCTCTATCCTGAACTGGATCTGGTCCACCGTCTTCCTGGCCGTCGTGGCTGTCATAGCCACGGCCATCGCCCCCCGGCAGGTCGCCGCGGTCCGCGAGCGGGTCGGACATCACTTCTTCTCCTCGCTTGGCTGGGGAGCGCTGGGGGCCATCATCGCCGTCCCCATCATCACCATAGCGCTGATCATCACCGTCATCGGGATCATCCTGGTGGTGCCCTGGCTGGGGATAGCCCTGCCTATCATGTCCTTGTTCGGCCTCGTGGCAGTGGGGGCATGGGTGGGCCGGCTCATCCTGGGAGCGAAGGAAGACAAGCGTGAGACCGTGATGCTGGCGGCGGTGCTGGGAGTGGTGATCATCAACATAGCCCGCTGGATCCCGGTGGCGTGGCTTGTGATCATCGGGATACTCTGGCTGGTGGGCTTTGGCGCTACCTATGTGGCCATCTGGGTCTGGCTGCGGGATAGGCGGCGCAGAAGGAGGGAGGCGGCTGCGCAGGAGCAGGCGGCGTGGGCCGCCGCCACAAGCCCGGGCGGTATCTCGTCCCCGGGCGGACCGCCCGGCCCTCCGTATGGCCCATCGACTGAGGCTTCCCAGGCGGCCGCTACTGGGTCGTGGCCTACTGCCGGAGCGGAGGCATCACCGCCCGACACACCCGGCCCGACGGCTCCGGGGACCGGTGCGAGCGCGGACGTGTCTCTGGCTCCTGGCTCCGACGCCACGTCTCAGCCGCCGACGAGTGGGGCGAGCACGAGCCCGATGCCTCCCGCTGCGCCGGAGGTCCCCGGGAGCGCGGAGCCTCCGGCGGGTTCGGAGCCTCCCGCCGGCTAGCCTAGGCCAGGTCGCGCAGCATGGTATGGATCTCTACCATGCCCCGGGTGTCCTGGGCGCAGTAGGCGAGCATGTCGGCACGCAGCCGTTCCTGCTCGGGGCCAGGGGGCAGGAGCCTGAGTCGCCCGTAGGCTAGGGCGGCACTGCCGCCGTCCTGGATGGCCAATGCCTCGTAGCCACAGCCCGGCACGAGCGCCGGCAGCACTGCCTTGAGTGAGAAGCTGCCGTGGAAGCCGGGGTGGTAGACGTGGTCGGCGACTACGGTCTTGAGGTCGACCAGACGCGCGGCGATGCCGAGGAGCGGTCCTTCGAGACTGGGGAGGAGGCAGGCGAGGTCTCGGAGGCGTTCCCGCTCGAAGGCCGCGTGGTAGGCGAGGACCGCCCCGTCGTCGTCGAACCGATTCACGAGCTCGATGACCAGCCCGGCCCGTGGATCTTCGAGCCCCGCTGCGAGATAGGCGGCGTGGTCCAAAGTGCCGTCCGCCGACAGGCGATGGTCGGACCACTGGAATGGGATCTGCTCGTATGGCCTGGTGCCCGCGAATACGGGCAGCGCTGGGTTCCAGGACTCGAAGTCGAAGAAATGCAGGGGGAAGGGGAGCTCGCTCAGCGCCTCCGCCGCTTTGGGGCAGGCTCGCAGCTCCCCATGGCGTATGGCTTCCAGCATCCGCATGACGCGCGGCCCCAGGTTGCTCACCCGCAAGAGCCCGGCCAACCGGGCGTATTCGATGCTTTCGGGGCTCAGTTCGCGCAGATCGGCGATGCCGGCGGCTTCGAGGAGTGAGATCGCCTGCGTGGCCCGGCCCAGCTCGCCCACCGGGAACTCCGGGCCGCTGGGGCGGCAGTAGGCTTCGTAGTATTCGCAGTCGTGGCAAGAGTTCCGCAGGTTGGCCGCCGGGGGTTCGTCGGCGCGAAGCCAGGTGGTGATGTCGCAGAGCGCGCGCGGCAGAGTTGTGGCGATGTGATGCCGCGCCGCCTGGGTGACGTCCTCGGAGACGAAGAGCTTATGAACCGGGTAGTCTGGCCCTCCCTGATGGAGGTAGCCACGATCGAGGTGCATGAGAGAGGCTCGCGACACGTTCAGCCCCGCCGATTCGGCTACATGGAGCTGTACGCCCACATCAGGTACGTGCTTCACGGGATCGACCTTGGTGCCCGACTTGACCTCGGTCAACTCGAAAGAACCGTCTCCCAGCCGCCTGAGGATGTCGAGCCGCACCAGGATGCCTTGATGCTCCAAGGCCGCTTCGTAGATGACGTCGCATCCGGCCGCCAGAGCCTCCTTGGTCTGCCGCACTGCCTGAGGGATGTGGAGGTGGTCGGCCGTGATGAGGAGGCCACCCGGATAGTACTCACGGGCCAGCTCTCCTACCCTGGTGCCGGCGTCGAAGAGAGCCTGTCGAGCCGGGTCCTCAGAGCAGAGCGAGCCGAATCTGGCGGGGTAGGCTCGCAAGTAGCCCAGCCGCGGACAGGTGAGAAAGCTGGTGTACCGCGACTTGGAGAGCCGGGGAATATATCGCTGACCGGCGTCGACGTTCATGCGTTCAGCATACCGGTCGGCCCGGACAGGAGAGGAAGACGGACTCCAGTGTCTGCGCCGTCAACTGACTGATCGAGACAAGGGAGAGGTCGACGAGTTCGAGAGAAGCCGCGTCGAGTGGAAAGGAGGGGTGGGGGATGGCGATCACTCTAAGCCCCGCCGAACGGGCCGCCCGGATCCCCACGCGGGAGTCCTCGACAGCCACACAGGATGCGGGGTCGGTCTCGATCAGACTGCAGGCCCTCTGGTACACGTCCGGCGCCGGCTTGCCCCGGGGCACGTCGTCCGATGATGCCCAGGCCGTGAAGAACCGCCGCAGCCCTGACCTCTCGAGCACGAACGCTATGACCTCTCGGGGGGAAGAGCTGGCGAGAGCCAAGCGGTAGCGTGAGGCGAGGCGGGCCACCGCCTCCGGGGCGCCGGGCACCAGAGGCAGCGACTCGGTGTAGTGTCCGATCAGCCTGCTGATCACCCATCCGAGGATCTTATCCTCCGTCAGCGGGATCCCGCCGGCGCGGCGGAGGTAAGCGGCCCACTGCAGGGAGTTGTCACCACCCATGAACGAATCCTGGTCGAGGTCGCTGAACTGAAGGCCATAGGTGGCGAACAACTCCCGCATCACCCGCTCCCAGACCTGCTCGGAATCGAGGATCACCCCATCCAGGTCGAAGACCACGGCGTGGTCGGGCTCAAGGTGTGTCAAGTCGCAACTCCAGTTCGATCTCGTCGCGGATGGGTATCCCGAAGTTCCCCAGCAGAGGGATCGACGGCTTCAGTCGCCGGGCCACCTCCAGAAGGTCGCGGTGGACGGCCACCAATTCGAAGCCCCGTCGCTGGTAGAAACGGAGGGCGTCGAGGTTGTCGTTGGTCGTGACAAGCCACAAACGACGGCAGCCTGCCGCCATCGCTGCATCCTGCACGGCGGCCGTCAGTGCGGTGCCGATGCCCGTGAGCGGGCGGAGGGCGTGGAGTGTGACCATCTGACACTTCTCTCCGATGATCTCGTAAGTGGCGAGACCGAGCCTTTCCCCATCGGACCCGACTGCGCAGAAGCCCGGGAGCCGGGCGGCGAAGATCTTGCGACCCCGGGAAACGACGAAGTCGGCCCCCCATTCGCGGACCAGGCCGAGGACCCAGTCGCGGTCCTGAGCTTGGACGGGCCGTATCGTGAATGCCAGAAAGCTCATGGCGGCAGTCTACGCCGCACTGCGACAGGCCGCCAGGGTGCTGGGAGCCGCCGCACTGCGACAGGCCGCCAGGGCGTAGAATGAGGCCGGTGTTCCGATCGACGGAGAGGCCAGATGGAGACCGGTCCCACTTACGAAGAGATCCTCGAGAGGCTCGCACCCTGCGGACTGGACTGTGAGCGGTGCATCCGGTACGAGAAGGGGCGGATCAAGCGGCTGGCCACGGAACTGGCCACATCCCTTGAGGGCTTCGAGAGCATGGCCCCCAAGCTGATCGAGCGCGCTCCGGCCCTCAAGGACTACGCAGCGTTCGTCCAGGTCCTCGCGTTCTTCACCGAAGCAGGGTGCACGGGATGCCGGGCCGGCGGCTGCTCCTTGCCGTTCTGTGCCGCCCGCGTCTGCTACAAGGAGAAGGGCGTCGACTACTGTTTCCAGTGCGACGAGTATCCCTGCGGCCGCAACAGCTATCCGGAGGAATTCGAACGTCGCTGGCGCGACAAGAACGACCGCATGCGCGAAGTGGGCGTGGAGCAGTTCTACCTGGGTTCCCTGGACTCACCTCGGTACTAGGTCGCTCAGACGCGGGGCCTCTGTGCAGGCCCTGCTACCCGGCCCGCTGACCTGCCAGCTACCCCGCGGGGGCGGCCGGAGTGAGCTTGCCCAACAGGTTCCAGAGTATCTGCGCCACCTCTCCTCGGGTGGCGTTGCCCTTGGTGTTCCAGCCGGTCAGGGTCCCGCTCGAGTTCCCCACGATGCCCGCAAGAAGCCCGTTGTATTCCGCGATCCTGATGTTCTGGCCGTGGTCAGGATCGGTGTAGCTGAGCACGCCGTTGTAGGTTTGGGGCGGTGACTGAAGCACCCCGGCGCCCGCCCGGACGATCATGGT
The DNA here is from genome assembly GCA_963806155.1 of uncultured Actinomycetes bacterium. Classification (GTDB taxonomy): domain Bacteria; phylum Actinomycetota; class Thermoleophilia; order RBG-16-64-13; family RBG-16-64-13; genus CAVPLM01. The sequence goes on along the minus strand of CAWDXC010000009.1, from coordinate 297,135 downwards.
GATCACCTGTTGCCGGGTGATGCTGTTGTCGGGCCTGAAGTAGCCGTCAGCGTAGCCCAGGGTCAGACCTTTGAGCGCCGCTTTGGACACGTAGTGATAAGGATACAACTCGCCAGTCTTGGTCCGAGCTATTAGCTCAGCCGAGTCGGCAAAAGCGAACTTGTCGCTCGTGGTGGCGGTGAAGTTCACGGGGTCGTTCTCGGCCATGGTGAGCACGATCATCTTGGCGAACTGCTGCCGGATAACCGGAAGGCTGGGCCCAAAACTGCCGTTTTCGAAGCCCGCGATGATCTCGAGCTCGGCCATCCCCTCGATGGCGGTGTAATACGGGTTATCCTTCGGCACGTCGGTGAAGGTTGTGGCTTCGGAACTGCGGACCGCATAGTACAGACCTTCATTGCTGTGCCACGCGATAGCCGTGCCGTCCACGTCGGGAGAGCTTACCGACTCGCCCGTCTGGTAGACCTGCGAGACCTGGACGATGGTCGCGCTGGGTATGTCGTACGTCATGATGGCGTTGGGCTGCTTGGTCTCCCAGGCCACTGTGTTTCCCTCGATGGAGGGATTGAAGTTGCCGGCCACGTTGTTGGTCACCTGGATGGTTTGGCCGCTCTCGATGTTGTAGGCATATATCTGGTACGAGGACGAACGGTCGGTGCCCCCGGCCTGCCAAATGTCGCCGGATGACCACACGACCCAACCTGAATCGATGCAGGGACCATCGTTGTTCATGGTGCCGGTGGTTATCGCCCCATCGGCCATCGGTATGGACCGCTCCTGCTTCGTCAGCAGGTCGTAGAGGATGATCTGGGAGCCATTGACGCCGAGCGTCTGGTCGTTCTTGACACAGACCACGTAGTCACCCCAGATATCGGGGTTGCGGTATTCACTGCCGGCGATGATCAACGAGGGGGAGCCGCCGAAAGCGATGTTGTAGAGGTAGATCCCCGGTTTGGGATTGGACCCGAGCATATCCTTCTCCCACACTATCCGGTCGGCGTCCACGCGGGGATTCCAGTCGTTCCAGTCTCCTGCATCCGCGTTGTTGGTCACGCGGGCCACCTGCCCGTTGGCGGTGTCGTAGAGGTAGATGTCGTCGTACGCCCCGCTGGCGTGACCCTGGAAGGCCACCCAGGGGCCGTCGGCAGACGGATTGTAGTAAGCGCCGGGCGGGCCGGCCGAGATAGTGGCGTTGAGACCTGTGGAAAGGGTGTAGACGAACATCTGAGAGAGGCTCGCGCGGGCGCCGGTCCAGGCGATGCGGCCGCCGTGCGCCGCAGCAAAGCTAGGCTGCCATCCCGAGGCCGGGGTGGAGATGGTCCGCACCTGCCAGGTCTCCGGAAGCGGCGCCTCCTCCTCGGCCCAGGCCGTAGCGGTCATGCCGAACAGCAGCATAAGCGCGCAGGTGAAGGTCAACAATAGGACGATCGTGCTCCTCTTCACCGCACACCCCCAAAGCCGTTAGTGGCCGATTCCGCCTTTGCCTCCTGTGGGACGATTGTCCCGCCCCGCGCCGGAACGGGTCAATAGCGGGCTTCTCCTACCAAAGTCCCATCAGTCCCATCAGACCACGACGCGCAGGTTCGCGGCCGTCGAGGTCGCCGGCACTGTCTCTCCTTCAGATGTTACCACCGAGTTTCGGCCTAGACCCTTCGCCTGGTAGAGTGCTCTATCCGCGCGCTCAAGCACCGCGTCCAGCGTATCCGGCGCCACCCCTGGGTCGACGACCAACTGCGTCACGCCCACACTGATCGTGATCTTGATCCCATCCCCGTAAGTACCCGCGCCTGCTCTCATCGACTCCACCGCCTGCCGTATCCGGTCCGCCGTCTGTGCCGCCCCCTTCAGGTTGGCATGAGAGAGAAGGACCGCGAACTCTTCGCCGCCGATACGCCCGATGACGTCGGTGGACCTGAGGACGCTCCGGCACTGATGCGCCAACTCCCGGAGCACCAGGTCTCCCGCTCGGTGTCCGTGGGTGTCGTTGATCTCTTTGAAGTGGTCCACGTCGAACATCACGAGTGAGACCGGGTAGTCGTGGCGCCGGGCCCGTTCGAACTCTCTCCCCGCCAGCTCGAGAAAATGGCGGCGGTTGCACAGGTCGGTCAGGTCATCGGTGTTGGCCAGCTCTCTGACCCGCTCGACCAACTTGACCCGCTCCGTCACCTCGTGGAGGACCACAGCCCTGCCGAGAAACCTGCCCCGGTGCGACATCACTCGGGAGGCGCTGACGCCGTAGTAGCGGTTGACGTCGTCCAGCTTGATGACCATTTCTCGGCGGCTGATCGTGTGAGAGGGGGCGTCGTCGGGGGCCGCGAGGATCTCTTTGAGGACCGGATAGTGGGCGAAGACCTCGGCTGCCGGCTTCCCTACGACCTCATCGTGCTTGAGCTGGGTCAAGCGCTCGGCCGACGCGTTCAGGTCGACTATGCGGCCGTCCTTGCCGGCGACGATCACCCCATCGGCGAGGTCGTCCACCACCAGGTCACGGGCGAAGGGGACTACGTCGAACAGACTCCAGCGGAACACCCCGACGGCCAGCAGCAATCCGGAGATCCCGGCGACCGCTGCGGTGAGGTTGTAATCGCGCAGCGGCGGCAGACCGGACACGTAGAGCAGGGTCGCGGCCAGGGGTAGAAGAAGGGCCGCGAAGAGCACGATGTACTGTTTGCGGTAGAGACGGTGCGATCGGAGCAGCCTCGAGCCGAGCAGCGCCAGAACGGCCAAGTTCAGAAGCGCGGTCATCGGCAAGAACACGTATGTGTACCAGGGGCCGTAGTCGGCGTGCAACACGGGGATCGGGGCCGTCCCGGTCTCTATGAGGGGTTGCCCTCGGAACAAGCTCCCCGGGTTCGTGAACGCGATCACCACGGTCGCTCCGGCCACGAACCACAGGAAGGCGGTCAGTAACCTGGGCACTTTGCTCAGCCCAAGATAGCGGCGCGTCATCTCCCACCAGCACACCGAGACGGTAGCTACCCCAAGGAACTGGATGTTGGCGAAAAGGAGCTTGCTGCCGAACTCAGTCGATACGATCTCGAAGATGTAACCCACCGCCCACACGATGAACGCCATCAAAGTCCAGGCGAACCAACGGGCTACCGGGTCCCGGCGGTTGCTCCACGCAACGGGGATGAGGGCAGCTAATACCAGGGCCGCGACGGCGAAGGGTAGGATGTGTGGCGTGAAGGTCATGTTCATGACGGTCTCGGTGCAGCCTCCAGTCATCGGTCTTCTGGTCAATAATGTCGGTTCGGAATGGGTAGTACTTAAGGTGTTGGCTATGGGCGAGTGCCACGTAGGACCGAAAAGGGGAGGAATGGTGGACTGGGAGAAGGCATCGCAAGAACTGAACGACATTCTGGCGCAGGCGGCCGAACCGTTCGCGCTTGCGGAGAAGCGCAAGATGTTCGGAGGTCTTTGTCTGTTCCTGAACGGGCACATGTTCGCCGGCGTCCACGGACACAAGATCGTTCTCAGGCTGGGAGAGGACGATCGGTCAAGGGCAGAGTCAGAGGCCGGCGCCCTTCCTTTCGAGCCTATGCCGGGCCGGGTCATGAGAGAGTACGTCGTCGTGCCGGAATCGGTCTGGAGCGACCCGGACTCGTTTGACCAGTGGATCCGCCGGTCCGTCGAGTTCGTCGGGATCTTGCCGCCCAAGACACCAAAGCCAAAGAGGGCGTGGACTGCGAAAGCTGGTGCGCTGTGACCCAAGTACGCAGCGTGAGCAAGGTATTCTCCGCCCAGCCGACGTTTGAAGGTGCCGGCGTACGCCTGAAACGGGCACTCGGTTTCGGTGAGACACCGCTGTTCGACCCCTTCCTGATGTTAGATGATTTCGGCTCCACCGATCCGGCGGACTATCTTCCCGGATTCCCCTGGCACCCACATCGGGGGATCGAGACCATCACCTACATGCTGCACGGCCGAGTGGAACACGGCGACAGCCTGGGTAACTCCGGGGTCATCGGGCCAGGTGACGTGCAGTGGATGACGGCAGGGAGCGGTATCATCCACCAGGAGATGCCCCGGATCGCCGGCTCGGCGGAAGGCACCTCGGCCGCCGCTCCGGCCGCTGTCTCGGCCGCTGTCTCGGCCGCCGCTCCGGCCGCTGTCTCGCCCGCTGTCTCGGCCGCCGCTCCGGCCGCTGTCTCGCCCGCCGTCCCCGCGACCTTGCTGCGCGGTTTTCAACTCTGGTCCAATCTGCCGGCGGCTCACAAGATGATGGACCCCCGATACCAGGAGGTCAAAAGCGGCGACATTCCCGTGGTCGAGGTGGCCGGAGGGGCGATCGTGCGCGTGGTGTGCGGCCAGGTGGACGGCGCGACCGGGCCGGTCCGGGACATCATGACCGACCCAGAGTATCTGGACGTCACGGTGCCGGCCGGTTCGCGGTTCGCGCATCCCGTGCCACGGGGCCGAAAGGTCTTCGCCTACGTGTTCGAGGGGAGCGGCTCGTTCGGTGCGGGCGGCGCGGCGCCGGTGGCCCGGGAGAAGGCGGTCCTCTTCGGCGACGGGGATGAGGTGAGGGCGACGACCGGGCAAGAATCCGTCCGCTTCCTCCTGGTGTCGGGCCGGCCGCTGGGCGAGCCGATAGCCTGGCGCGGGCCTATTGTCATGAACACCGACGAGGAACTGCGTCGCGCATTCCAGGAATACCAGGACGGGACCTTCGTCAAGGTCGGTTCGGTGCCGTCGAGCTCGCGGTAGGGCGGCCTCTCAAGGGACGGCCCCCCAAGGGACGGCCCCTCCTGGCGGCCCCAAGGGACGGCCCCTCCCGGGTTGGCCGCTCCCGGGGCGACCCTTCCCCGTAAGGCCACCCCGAGGAAGGCTATTCCCAGCGGTCTCTGCCAGGACGCTACCTCCGCCGGTCGTCCTTTGGCCAGCTGTCGGCCACCAGCCGTCTGCCCAGAGCTATGATGGTCAACACCGGCGGCAGGCCGTCGGGCTCGGGAAGCACGCTGCTGTCGCACACGTAGAGACCGGCGATCTGGGTCCGCAGGCGGCCACCGTTGCCCGTCATCTCTTTCAGAAGACCCCATTGACGTTCTTTGCCGCTTCCGGCACGGGGGAAGCTACGTCCCAGTGCTCCATGAGCCTTCCGTCTTCGACCCTGAAGATATCCATGACCGCTATGTTCTCTGCCTCGACCCCGTTCATGATGTGCACGTGCAGGATGACGTAGTCGCCATCCACAAAAGAACGGACGACACGTGCTTTGTGGTCCGGGGATTGCGAATAGACCCAGCGCACGAAATCGAGCACGCCTTCGGGCCCGGTCTCCACTTCCGGCTTGTGTTGGACATAGCCGTCGTCGAGGAAGTCGGCCGCCCGGTCGTAGTGCTGACCATTGATGACGACTTGGTAGAAATCGAGAACCGCTTGCAGGTTCCTCTCTTCCTGTTCGGTCCGCATGGGCCGCTCCTAGTCCTCAGGGATGTGCGAGACAGGGTTGAAGTACATCGCCTTGACGTACTCCCGCTGGAAGTCCGGATCGGTGGCCAGCTCCACGTAGTGCACCTTGTCCGCCACCCAGGCAGCTTCCCGGCGTTTCTCCATACTGATAAGGGCGAAGCGGGCTCCGTCGCCGGCCGCGTTGCCGACGGACGTCACCGCCTCCGGAGGACAATCCGGAAGCATCCCGATCGCCAGCGCGTGGTGTCTATCGATGAAGGTGCCGAAGGCCCCGGCGAGGATCACCCGGTCCGGCTTTTCGACTCCGTATATGCGAAGCAGGATCTCAGCCCCGGCTCTGAGGGCGGCCTTGGCCAGTTGGATGGCTCGGATGTCCTTGAGCGATACCGTTATGGCTCGGCCGATGGCCGTCTCCTCCGGCCAGGCGATCACGAACTTACGCGGCTTGCCGTCTTCGAGGATCACCCGTTCGTGACGCATCGCGGGGTCGAGGTTGCCGTTCGGCAGTATGACGCCCGCCTTGAGCATCTCGGCGGCGGCTTCGATGATGCCCGATCCGCATATGCCCCGGGCTCCGACCTCCCCGGCCGGGTAGCTGGTGTGCCAGTCGGCCAGGCCGATGACCTTGAAACGGACGTCGAAGGTTCCCGGCCCGATGCGTATCCGCTCGATAGCCCCGGGAGCCGCCCGCATGCCGAACTCTATGTGGGACCCCTCTAGCGCCGGTCCGGTGGCGCAGGAGGTGGAGAGCAGGCGCTGCCGGTTGCCCAGCACCAGTTCGCCGTTGGTGCCGATGTCGATGATGAGCAGGACCTCGTCCTGGTTATAGGGCTCTTCGGCCACGAGCACGCCCACGTTGTCGGCTCCCACGAAACCCGCCTCGACTGGGAGCACGTGCAGGCGGCAATTGGGGTGGAACGTGAGGCCGATATAAGCGGCCCGGGTGTCGACGGCGCTCTGGACCGCGGGAACAAATGGCGCCACGCCCAGGTAGCGAGTGTCGAGGCCCAGAAACAGGTGGTGGATCGCGGTGTTGCCCACCATCACCACATCGAGGATGTCGGTGAGCGCGGCGCCGCTCCGTTCCACGGCCTTCCCGGCCAGGTTGTTCACCTCGGCTACGACCGTCCGCTGCAACTGGGCGAGGCCGTCCGCGTCGTGGGCGACGTGATGGAGGCGGGCGATGACGTCGTCACCGAAGGCCACCTGCGGGTTCATGGCAGACTCGGTCGCGAGCACGTCCCCGCTGCTGAGGTCCGTCAGATAGGCGGCGATGGTGGTGGTGCCCACGTCGAGCGCCAGGCCGAGAGCTCGGCGGTGGTCCGCCGCAGGCCACACGTCCACGATCGTCTCACCGCGCCACACGACGGCCACGAGGTCCCACTTGGCCCGCCGGACGATGCCGGGAAGGACCTGCAGGACGCTGAGATCAAAGGTCAGACCCGTGAGTCCGTGCTCTCGCTCGAGCACGGACGACAGCCGCTCGGCATCGGCGACCGGATCCTCCAAAGTGGGTGCCTGCAGGATGAGGTGATAGCACTTGATGGCCGCATCGACGGGCACGGTGCGCTCGCCGGCCTCCTTCCGCACTATCTGCTCCGTGCGCCGGCTCTGCTCGGGGACGAAGACCCGCACGACGCTGGCGACGCGCGCCTGGCAGGCCAGCCGCATCCCCGCGGCGATGGACTCCGGGCCAAGAGCGTCCTCCTCCACCGGTGTGGGCGCCGACACGCTGTCCGGCGCAGACTCGATGCGCACCCGGCACTTCTTGCACGTGCCTTTGCCACCGCAGACGCTCTCGATCTCCACTCCCAGACCGCGGCCCACTTCCAGAAGACTCTGCCCGGCTGCCGCCGGCCCTCGCCGCCCTGAGGGCTGGAACGTGACGGCGTGGTCGCCGGAAGCACCGGGACTCTCCTCCGCGGGCGCTCCGGCACCCGCGGCCGCGCCGCCCGCGGCCAGGTCAGAGGCGGAAGGCACGCCGTCCGGGGTGGTCACCCTAGTACCTCCCGAACTCGCGGGCGGCCTTCACCAATTGGAAGACGTTGACCGGCGGCGCGTGCGGGGGCAGGTCGCAGCCGGCCATAAGCACGTACCCGCCCGTGTGGTACTTGGCCGTCTCGATGCACTCCCGGGATCGGGCAAGCACCTCCTCGGGCTTGCCCTCTTGGATGAGGGTGGGATCGACATTGCCGGCGATGATCTGGTCGGGGAACAGCTCCATCACCGTGGATAGGTGCACCTCCCGGCCGAAGCTGAGGATGGTCTGCTTGGTCACCGGCACCTGCTGCCAGAACTTGAGGTTCTTGTTCTGTTCCCCGCAGATGTGGATGAAGAACGTGCCCACGCCCATCTCCATCACTCGGCTGTTGATCCTCTGGAGGTACGGTAGGACGAAAGTCTCGAACTGCTTGGGGGAGATGAGCGCGTTCGATTCAGTGGCGGCGCCATGGAACGCCATCAGTTTCTCGGCCCCGAACTCACTGACGTAGTGCTCGGCCACCTTGATGACGAAGTCCGCCACCTTGTCGAGCACCATATGCACCAACTCAGGCTTCTTGATGAGCCAGGTCATCATGCGCTCCTCCCCGATCACCGAACCCGCCCAGGTGAGGGGGGAGCCGATCTGCATGGTCACCGGCATGCCGTGCTCGGCCTGCCTGCGGGCGAGGCCCAGGGCGATGGGAAGGGCGCCGGACTTCGTGATGTCCTCAGGGACCTGGAGCGCATAGACGTCCTCTTCGCTCTGGATGGGGGTGCGCGACACTATCGTCGCGCCCGAGTACTTCTTGGTGGGGAACTCGACTTCACCGCCAAACTCCCAACCTCCAGCTGAGGCATAGGCGTAGAGGGGACCGCCGTCATAGCCGTACATCTCGGAAGCGAGCAACTGGCAGCGGAAGCTCTGCTCGGCGTCGTCGAACACGCGGGCCAGCGGCTCGCCGCACACGACGGCGCAATGTCCGAACACGAAGGGGATCACGGGGACGCGGTCGGGTCTCTCGCCCCTCATCAAGGCGCCCATCCGCTCCCCGCTCGTCATCGTCTCGCACCACATGGTCTTCTATCCCTCCTCGCTTATGCGCATGGGAACGTTCTCAGGCAAAGCCAGTCCTGCCTCCACCTCACCGATGGCGGTCCGCCCCGCAGGCCGATCTGCTGGAGGGCGTCGACCTCGTCCAGATCCCCTGCGATCATCCATACGTGTGGGCAGGTGCTCTCCAGCGAGACCCGTACGTTGTAGGCCTCACCGCGGGTGGTCCTCACCGTCGTGGTGTGGCAGCAGATCCCGGCCTCGATCTCGACCGTGGCCACGGTCCCTTCTCACCCCACCAGCCGCAGGGCGACCCGGGCCGCTTCCATGGCGTTCTCGCCGTAACCGTCGGCTCCCCATTCATCGGCCAACCGCTGGTTGAGTGGTGCCCCCCCGATAATGATCTTGACCTTGGGCAGCTTGGCTCTGAACTCGGGCAGGTAGTCTTTGATGGCGATGATGGTGGTGGTCATGAGGGCCGACAGACACAGGAGATCGGCGTCCAGCCGCCGCGCTTCCTCGATGAACAGCTCCATCTGCACGTCGCGGCCCAGGTCGTGGATCTCGAAGCCGTTCACTTCCAGCATCATTTTGACCAGGTTCTTGCCGATGTCGTGGATGTCGCCCTGTACCGCGCCGATCACGACCAGGCCCTTGCTGTCGGCGCCGGCCGCGGAGTCCACCACCAGCGGCTTGAGGATGTCCAGACCGGCGTAGAGGGCCTCCGACGACACCATGAGCTCGGGCACGTAGCACTCGCCCTCTTCGTAGAGACGGCCCATCTCGGCCATGCCGGCAGCCAAGCCCTCCATGATGGCTTTCTGCGGATCGACCCCGGCCGCGGCCGCGTCGTCGGCCGCCCGTACGGCCGCTTCCTCGTCGCCGTCCATCACCGCCTGCTTGAGCTGCCCGAGGATGGTGGTCTCGTCTGCCATCGTCCCTACCTCCTATCGGCGTCTGGTATCTGGGGGGGTGTCATCTGGTGGCCTGGTATCCGGCCGGGTAGTGCCTAGTAGCGTCCGTACTCGCGGCAGGCCGTGACCATCTGGCTCACGTTGACCGGCGGCGCCTGCGGGGGTACCTCGCATCCGGTCATAAGGGCGTATCCGCCGGGATGGTCCTTGCCTTTATCGATGCAGTCCTGGCACAGCGCGAGCACCTCTTCCGGGGAGCCTTCCTGCACGGTCACCGGATCGACGTTGCCCATGATCACGTTGCTGGGGAAGGCCTGGCTCGCCGTGGAGAGCGCCACCTCTTTGCCCACGCTTATCATGCCCCGTCTCCCGTAGCTAAGCTCAGACCACAGGGGCAGGTTCTTGTTCTGCTCCCCGCAGATGTGGCTCAAGAAGATACCCACACCCTGTTCGGTCATATGGTCGTGGATCTCCTTTAGATACGGGAAGGCGAAGGTCTCGAACTGCCTGGGGGAGTACAGCCTGGTGGTCTCGATGCAGAGATCGAAGGCCATGAGACGTTCCGCCCCGAACTCGCAGGTCCAGTAGTCGGCCTTCCTGAGGATGAAGTCGGTGATCACCCGGAGCACGTGGTGCACCAGGTCGGGTCTCTTTATGATCCAGAGCATGAGCCGTTCTTCGCCGCACACCGAACCGGCCCAGGTGAGAGGGGAGCCCACCTGGACTGTCACCGGCATCCCCGCTTCATACTGCAGCCGGGAGAACTCGAGGGCCACGGGGATGGTCCCCGCGGTGGTGAGATCCTCCGGCAATCTCAGGTTCCAGGCATCGTCCTCGCTTTGCACCGGGTTACGCTTCATCATGGGCGCACCGGTGTACTTGCGGTAAGGGAACTCGATCTCGCCCCCGAACTCGGCGCCACCCGCGTTGGCCCAGCCGTGCAGTATCAGTCCGTCGTAGCCGTACATCTGCAGGGCGCTCCGCTGGCAGGCGAGACTCTCAGCGGCATCGTCGTAGACCTTGGCGATGGGTTTGCCGTTGACGACGGCCGTATGGCCGAGGATGAACTGTAGGCAGGGCACACGGTCGAGCGGGTCCCCCCGGACCAAAGCTTCCCAACGCTCCTGCGACGACATCTGGTCACACTGCACGACTACCCCCTCGCGCTGGCCGTAGACTGGCTCGATTATAGGCGTTTCGGGAAGTCCGGGCCTTGCTTCTCTGCTCGGCCTATCCCGTGTCGCTGAACAACGTGCCGGGTCTTCGGCCCTCGGCGATTGGCGGTCGCCGGCGCAAAGAGGCGATCCCCGGCCACCTTTCGGGTGGCCGGGGATCGCGACCAGAGCGCCGTGCTGTCGTGTGCCCCCGCGCGGGCGTCCCCGCCAGCGCGAGTTGCGCGGGCTATTTGAGCAGACAGATCGCCTGCGGCGCGTATACCTGAAGCGCGAGGCTTTCGGACAGGGTGAACTCGTAGCCGAGATCGGCAGTGGGTCCGACGAAACCGACCTGGAGATCCTGCCCCATCAAGATGGCCACGTACTGGGGACCGCGAGCTACGAGCAGCCCTCCCGAGCCCAGGGCCGGTGCCTTGACGATGCCGCTCGTCACCAACTGATGTAAGTGCTCGAGCTCGGTGGCGTTGCCCTGCGGGTACATGCGGAAGAGTAGGTTGTACTTGTCGGGAGCCAGGGCAAGGGCGTACGGTCCGTGGAAGCCGGCCTTATCGAGAACTGAGACCGCCTCGATCAGGTTGGCCGCGGCCGCTCCTACCTTGGTCCAGTCACCGAACGGGACCTTGCAGATGCCCTCAGCGTTTGTCAGTCCGGCCAGGCCGTTCTTCTTCGAGCCCTCGAGCAGGATCTTGTCCTCCTGGGCGGCCATCGCCAGTGCCGCCTTCACGGCCGGCCCGAGGTCGGGGTTGACTTTGGTGGCCTTGAACGCCGCCAAGTCCCGCCGGGGGAGGACAAAACTCGCCGACAGCTGCATGACGGGTATCGCCTGGCTGGCCGCGATGCTCACTCCGTCCTGCTCGGCCACCATCTCGTCGCTCCCCGGCAACTGTTTGAACCCGAAACCGTAGGGACCTACAGTGTCTACGATGCGGCGAACCGACAGCTGGCTTGCGGCCACTCCGGCCACGGTGGCGTCAAGGAGTCCCCATACCTCCTCGTCGAAAGGTGCGTCCTCTCTTTGCAGGTAGTCGGCCATGTGCGTGTTCTCCCTTGTCGTCGAGCTTTTCTCAGAGCAAATGTCTTGTTTCGGGGCTTCCTCGGACTCCCCACCGGAGGACACTACCGTAGGTCCGGCCTCCGCCTCTTCGCCGCCTTCCCAGAACGCCTCAGCCTCTACTTCCATCTCTTCCAGACGGTCGTAGTAGTCTGGGAATTCCCGCAAATGGGCCAGCGCGATCTTTCCGGTGGTAAGCGGATCGTCGCTCGAGACGTTCGTCTCTGGAGCGACGAGCCCGTGCTCTAGCTCTACGTCCAGGCCCATGCGGAACTGCTCGACGTCGAAGGCCTTCCAATCGATGCCTAGTTGCGCGCCGATCGCAGCCGCCTCTGCTTCTGTGAAGTGCGGTTCGCCGCTCATGCTTCCTCCGCCATGGTCAGATTACATTCCTCTCCCTAAGTTCCAACGCAGCCGCCGGTTCAAACGGAGCAGCCGCCGCAAGTGCATGCGCCGACGCAAAGTCGGTCCGGTCGAGACTCGGCCTGGAGACCCGGGAGAGAGAGCCATCGAACGACAATCGGCTGCAAGCTGACGGTCGAGGTCGATGGATCTCCCACTCAATGCCCGTTTACGTCGGGTTCGGAGCAGCCGGCAGCGGCGGTCACAGAGCTCCGACAAGTGCGGCCAGCGGCTGACTGAACTTCGAGGACCGGATCTCATCCCAGACCGGTCCGAACGTCCTCATCAGAGTCTCGATCTCGGTCTGCTTCACCGCCAGAAAGACGGCCACTCCAGGGGCGTTGACCGGGAAGGGCGAGCGGCCCTCCTTCCTGGTGGGACGCGGCGGCCCCCACGTGCCCGAGCCGAGGAATCCCAGCAACACGTCGCAGGTGACTACGGCGTCCTGCAAATCTCCCAAGTGGTCTTGGACGACCTTGGTCGTTTCGATGAGCGGCTTGACTTCTGGACCCAACGCCTCCTGGAAGAACTCCAAAGTGTAACGGAGCCCTTTGCTGGCGATACGGAGTTCGTGGAAACGCGTGAGCGGGGCGTCCGGTTGGGTGATCGCCTGGTCGAACGCTCTCACGCTGGCCAGTCGCTCAAACAGGATCCCGGGGAGCACGTCACCGACCAGGGTGGGAAGCGGCTCGCCGGCGGCTCCGAAGTTGCGCCCGGCCCCAGCCCCGGGTGTGCGCAGGAAGTGCTCGAACTTCTCCTTGAACCGCTGATAGCGGCCGCTATCGAGGTAAGCGATCAATTCCTCACGGGCCCGTTCCCTCTCCTCGGCCCAGGCCTCCATGAGCGGGTCGAGCCCCGACTGTTCCTCGGGGGGCAGGGAATCGATGTAGTTCTGTGTCTTGATGCGGAAGACGTCGAGATCGCGAACGGCGCCCAGCTCGCGACCCGTCGCGCGCACCTGCTTCAGGAAAGGCTTGTACTCGGCGGAGTCCAGGTAGTCCGCGAAGACGCGCAACGCCGCGCGCATCCGCCGGGTAGCCACCCTCATGTCGTGGAGTTCGTCCGCGTCCTCCCCCTCGCGCGTGCCCGGCTCGTGCTGCATCATCCGCTGGAGGTGGAAGAGGAGAAGCTTGTTGGCCGCCTCGCCCATGGTGTCGCCGGCGCTGATCCCGGGCCTGGTGAGGACCTCCAGGCCATCCCCGAGGAATGGGACACGGCGGTCCTTCTTTCGCCCAGGCGCCGGCTCAGCGACCTCTCGGCGCCGCCTCTCTCGGGCGCCGCCTCGTTCTCGGGCGGCATTTGGCTCTCGGGCGGCGCCTCGGCCCCCTCGACCGGTGATGTGTCACCGGGATCTTCCGGCGGAGCCTCGGTCGGCATCTCGGCCGGCGGTTCTACCAACGAGTCGACCGGTGATTCGCCCCTCGTGTCCGAGACAGCCCCCGGTCCTTCTGGTGCCTGCGTAAAGACGGGGCCCAGTCCCGAGGCTGCCAAGGCCCGCTCGAATTTCGACAGTGGCTCGGGCTCCAACGCCCACTCGGTGCTGAGCGCGCCTACCAGAGCAGCCAGGTCGTCCTCCGTCCCAGCCTGCATGAGCTCCACTTCCACCTCGTGGAAGACGGTCTCCGACGGCTCCAGGTGTACCTCGTCAAGGCTGATCTCGGCCAACGGACGGTCGATCGTGCCCACCCAGCGGGTCGAGCGGGTCTGGCCGAGAGAGAGCATCTCCTTGAGGGGCTGGTCGCCGAGGATCTCCAGGACCCTGCTCCGCGCCTCGCTCTCCGGCCACTCCGAAGGAGGGATATCCGCAGGCAGGTCCACCTGCAACTCCTCCCGCCGATGCACCACGTCTGCCGGGCCGAGGACCTGTTTCACCGAGATGAGGATGTGGCCTTCGACCAGGCGCCGGCGGCATGCGTAACCCGCCGCCAACATCTGCCATCGCTCTGTGTCCAAGTATGTGTCGCCCAGCTGCTCCGTGCGCCCGGCGAAGATCGGGTATCCGGCCAGATGGGTGGCTTCGCCCAAGCGGTCCAGCATGGCCGCGTCGGGAGCGCGGAACTTCGCTTCGATCTCCATCTCAGACCCCCAGGACCGACGGCTGGACCAACCAAACGAGCGTAGCCTTCTTGAGAGACGAGTCAGGACACTCAACGTAGGCCATACCCCCCTTCTTGAAGACGATCCGGCCACCCACGAGCCGCCCGACGAGGTTGGAGAAGTCGGGCTCGTGGCCCACGAACATGAGCGCTTGGGCATCGGGATGGTCGCCCAGGATGTCGTTGAGTTCCTCCAGGTCGAAGCCCGGAGTCACCCGTTCGTCGGAGATGAGCCTGTCCTCCATGTTCAGGCGCCGGGCCATGATATCGGCGGTACCGTAGGCGCGCTCGTACGGGCTGCTCACGATGGCATCGATAGTGGGGCCCAGTCGGGCGATGAAGCCGGCCATGCGCGCCGCCTCCTCCCGTCCCTGCTCCGTGAGAGGGCGTTTAGAATCGTCGCGGTCCCAACCGGTGCGGGACACCGCCCTCGCATGTCTGAAGAAGTAGAGCTCCACGGCTACCAGATCCGCCCGCCCTGCTGAGACCCGTTCAGCATAAACCATTCCTGACTGTTCACAGCCGGCTCCTCCGGCGCTTGCGGGGCACGTTCGTAGGGTCCGTCCGCCAGCATGATCCGCGCCTTGACGTTGTCCCGTAGGTAGGTCTCGAGGATCTCGTAGCGGAGCCTTCGGACGATATCCGGGTCCTCGACCGGGAAGAGGATCTCCACTCTGCGCTCGATGTTCCTGGGCATGAGATCGGCGCTGCCCAGGTAGCATTCTTCGGCTCCGCCGTTAAGGAAGTAGTAGATGCGGCTGTGCTCCAGGAACCGGCCGACGATGCTCGTCACCTTGATGTTGTCGCTCACCCCGGGTATTCCTGGGCGCAGGCAGCAGATGCCGCGCACCACAAGGTCGCACTTGACCCCCGCCCGTGACGCCTCATACAGGAGGGCGACCATCTTCCTGTCGACCAACGAGTTGATCTTGAAGATCAGTCGGGCCTCTTCTCCCCGTTCGGCGATGGCCATCTCTCTCCGGATGAGACCTTCAATCCGCTCCCGGAGGTTGAACGGAGCGATGATCAGCTTGCGGTATTCCTCATGCTTTGAATAGCCGGTGAGGTAGTTGAATAGGTCGCTCGCGTCCTCGCCGAACTCTTCTTTGCAGGTGAAGAACCCTAGGTCCGTGTACTGGAGCGCCGTCACGGCGTTGTAGTTGCCTGTGGACAGGTGGACGTAGCGCCGGATCTGGTCTCCCTCCCTGCGCACTACCAGGGTGGTCTTCGAGTGGACCTTCATCTTGATCGGTCCATAGACCACGTGCACTCCCTCTTTCTCGAGCGCCCTCGCCCACTCGATGTTGCTTTCCTCATCGAAGCGCGCTTTGAGCTCCACCAGCACCGCGACCTCTTTTCCGTTGCGGGCTGCCTGAAGGAGGGCGGCGACTACGGGGGAGTTGCGTCCCACCCGGTAGAGGGTCTGCTTGATCGCCAGCACGTTGGGGTCGCAGGCGGCCGTCTCCAGGAACTCGACGACCGGCTCGAACGACTCGTAGGGATGATGCAGCAAGATGTCCTGCCGGCGGATGGAAGCGAAGACACCGGTCCCCTCGACTTCCTCGAGGCCGACGGGGTCCCTGGGGACGAAGGACGCATCTTTGAGATCGGGCCGGTTGTGGCCGTAGAGGGTCCCCAGGTTGCTCATGGCGAGAGGAAGGTCGACTTGGTAGACATCCTCGGGTCCGACTCGAAGGTTCTTGGTGAGGATGGACTGGACGTAGTCGGGCATCCGTTGGTCGATGACGAGCCTCACCACCGAACCGAACCGCCTGCGCCGCACGAAGTACTCCACTGTATCGAGCAGGTCTGAAGCCTCCAACTCCTGGATCTCGATGTCGGCGTCGCGGGTGACGCGGAAGAGATGCGCGTCCATTATCTCCAGACCCGGGAATAGTTCGGCCAAGTAGGCGGCGACTACCTGCTCCAGCCAGACCAGGCAGACACCCTCGCCCGGATCACGGCCGGCCTCGCTCCCTCCCTGACGGGGGCGCGCCCGCCGAGCTCGCGGCCCCCCGATAACGGTCTCGGCCTCGGCCGAGACAGCTATGAGGCGCGGCAACGTGCTGGGTACCTTCACGCGAGCGAACCTCTCCTTCCCGGACTCATCCCGTACGATAACGGCGAGGTTGAGGCTCATGTTCGAGATGAACGGGAAGGGCCGCGACGGGTCGTAGGCCAGAGGCGTGAGGATCGGGAAGACGTTGTTCTCAAAGTAGGTCTGAGCCCTGGCTCTCTGCTCGGGGCTGAGATTCTCGTAGTCGACGATACGCATGCCCTGCGTTCTCGAGTCCTGCTCAGGACCTGGTGGAAACAGACGCGGGAAGCTTCCATCAGCTGTTCGAGCCATCGGCCGGATCGCGGCCAACTGCTCGCTTGGGGTCAACCCGTCGGGCGACCGCGATGTGACGCCGGCCGCCACCTGCTGCTTGAGGCCGGCCACTCTCACCATGAAGAACTCGGACAAGATCGAGCCTAGGATGCTCAGAAACTTGACCCGCTCGAGGAGGGGGACCGACTCGTCCTCCGCCTCTTCCAGCACTCGGGAGAAGAACCGGAGCTGGCTTATCTCCCGGTTGACCAGCAGGGAGGGACTGGTGAGGTCGACCGCTGAGGAGTCGGCTTCGCTCCCCCCGGGGGGAGGTCCGTCCGGCTCGGGCGTGCTGCCTGGGTCTGTCACTGTAAGATGATCCTCTCGCTCAATGTTCGCCAAAGCGGCTCCCTCATTCCGTCAGGATGCCGGGTTTTGCCGATGCATACAAGACCGGCGTTGGGTCATCTTTGGGTCATATCCCGGTCTCAGCCTGGATATGGCCCGATTGTATGGCTTTCTGGAGCGCCTCGTGGTCTCTCTCTGTCTGGTCCGCGTAGAGGACGGCGAAATCCGCGACCGCTTGCGCGAGTCGGTCGCTGGTCCCGATGTAGGCCCAGATCGCAGCGGGATCGCCGGTGCGGGCATGAGCCCGGGCCAAGCATGCCGCGCAGACTCTCACGTAGGTCTCGAACCCCGCCTTGTCCAGAGTGGCAACGTTGAAGGAACCCTTCATGTCCTTGAGCTGGCGCCAGTAGAACTCGCGACCGGCCAGCTTGCCTCGGTGCCGGCCCAGGAAGATGTCGCTGGATGCCTGCATCAGTCGCTGAGCGCTCACCACTCTCGTCGCCGGCCCGCCGAAGCGGCGCTTGGGCAGATACTGCTCAAGCACCGACGGCCCCGCCTCCTTCTGCTGGAGGATCAGACCCGACCCGCTGTTCTCGTCCTCGAGCAGGGCGATGGTGCACCTCGTACCGACGCTACCGACTCCGCCAACACGTAGGGCAGCGCTGGTCACCTTGTATCGACGTAGAAGGAAGCGCCGCTCGGGCGGGACGCTGCGCAGGTAGCCGGACCAGGCGTCAAAGACCACCTGCTCCGTGGTCTTCTGGTCGGTGGGGATGACGCCCGGCGCCAACCTGCCCATGTCACGGAAGGGGACAAGCAACGGGGGCGCGCTGATGAACCGGCGCCGACCGTCGACGACCTCGGTCAGATCTTCAAGGCTGCGAAGCCGGGTGCGCACGCGGGCTTTGTCCGCGGTCTTCTTCACCGTCGCGCTGCCTGCCTTGCCAGATGATCGGGCAAAGGCGGCCTGCACGGCGTCCACATCGACGTGGTAGTACCACATGTCCAGCACATCCATCTGCCTGGCTCGGTCCATGGCCCACGAGTAGGTCGCGACCGCCGCGATCGCCATTCCCCGGCAGTCATCTTCGCTCAGGCCGTTCTCCCGCGCGGCCACCACGGCACTTGCGGCCAGCCGCTTGAGATCCCACTCCCACGGCCCAGGATAGGCCTCGTCGAAGTCGTTGATGTCGAAGACAAGGCGCCGCTCAGGCGTGGCGAAGAGGCCGAAATTGGCTATGTGGGCATCCCCACACAGCATCACCTCGAAACCGCTGGTGGGCGTACCGGCAAGGTCGCCGGCCATCACCACCGCCGAGCCGCGCAGGAATGCGAACGGGGAGGCCACCATGCGCCCATATTTGATGGGCAGCAGCTGCGCTATCCGTCCCTCGTCCTGGGCCTGCAGCGTGGCGATCGGATCGGGCCGGTCGGTCGCGGGCTTCCAGTCGCCATGGGTCCCCCGGGGCACTCGCTTCCTCGCCTCCTTGCCGGCGGCCAACCGGGCTGAGGCTACCTCTTTCCCCACCTTGTTCCCATCATCGTTCGCAGCCATGGCGTCCCCCTTCGATCGGCACGATGCGGCCGCGCCACCAGAGGCAGCGGGTGCGATCGTCCGCTGATGCGCGGACATCATCAACATGCACCTCGACTGGATCTTCAACCCTGTCCCTTCGGGGGCAGGCCCGAACGGCCGCCCGGCATTCTCCCGGCGCGGGGTGGCAGCGGCGCTACCATGATGATATCTGAAATCGGAGAAGTATCATCTTGCCTCGCTTCGGCGGGAGACGGTGCAATACCCTCCAGCAAGGCGGGTAAACGGCTCTCCCAGGGCGTCGGGCCTTGTGTTAAGAGAGCCACCGGTGCAAAGATGGAGCCCCTGGGTCCCCTGCGTGGCCGCCCGGGGCAACTAGGAGAGGAGTCGCCCCATGTCCAGCTCACCCCTCGCCCAGGCCCTGGGCGATCTGGATGAAACAACTGCCATACGGCTGGTCGAGGAGAAGCTCTCTGCCGGGGAAGAGGCGCTCTCCGTCTTGGAAGAGCTCCAGGCCGGTATGACCCTGGTGGGGGAGCGGTTCGAAAGCGGGGAGTACTTCCTCTCCGAACTCATCTACGCGGCCGACATCTTCAAGAAAGCCGGCGCCCCCTTGCAGGAGGGCTTAAAGAGCGCGACCCAGACCACCCACGGCACCCTGGTCTTGGGTACGGTCAAGAACGACATCCACGACTTCGGTAAAGACATCGTCGCTACCGTCATGAGCAGTAACGGTATCAAGGTCATCGACCTGGGCGTGAACGTGGAGCACCAGGCCTTCGTGGAGGCCATCAAAGAACACCAGCCGGCGCTGGTGGGTATGAGCTGTCTACTCACCACCGTCTTCGACGACATGAAAGACGCCATCCGGATCATCAAAGACGCGGGCCTACGCGACCAGGTCACCATCCTCATCGGGGGCGGACCGGTGGACCAGGCCACCTGCGACTACGTAGGGGCCGACGTCTACTGCCGCACCGCTCAAGACGGGGTGATAGCCGCTAAGAGAGTACTGGGGGTGAGCTAGGATGGCAGACGCAGCCACTCGGCGTCTCTTCGAGCTGCACGAGAAGCGCATCCGCGACGCCGTAGCCCTGAAGACCCCCGACCGGGTGCCGGTGGTACCAAACGGTCCGGCCTGGCCGGGACGGGCCATGGGGGTCAAGATCTCGGAGATAGCCACCAATCCCGAAGTCTGCTACCGAACCATCATCGACGCGTACACGGGGCTGGGGGAGATAGACGGCATCCAGAGCCCCGCCTATCACGTGTGCACCCTCAGCATCCAGTGGCTCTCCCGGGTCAAGGTCCCCGGGCGTGACCTGCCGGACGACGAGCTCTGGCAGGTGGATGAGGCCGAGATCATGACCCTGCAGGACTATGACGCCATCGTCCAAGAGGGTTTTGGGCCCTGGGTGGAGCGCTACTACCGGGAACATCTACCCGGGACGCTCGAGGAGTTTGCCGCCTTCGGTAAGACCATCCCTGATGCTCTTGCGGCCTGCCGGGAGAAAGGCGTGGTCCCGTTCACGCCGGCGGTCGCCACCATCCCGTACGAGTACTTCTGCGGCGGACGCTCCATGAAGGAGTTTCTGCTCGACCTCTTCCGCCACGGCGACCAGGTTCAGGCTGCTATGGACGCGGCCCTTCCCGTGCTCATCGAGAACATGCGCGGGGTCATCCGCGGTCTCGATCTGATGGGTCTGTGGATCGGGGGCTGGCGTTCGGCCAGTGAGTTCCTCGCCCCCCGGCTGTGGGAGCGGTTCGTCTTCCCGTACTACAAGAAGATGGTGGACGCGGCCGTGGAGGAGGGCGCCATCCCGGTCCTGCACTTCGACGCCAACTGGACCCGCGATCTCGAACGTTTGCGGGAGCTCCCCAAAGGCAAGTGCGTGCTTTCCCTGGACGGAAAGACCGACATCTTCCAGGCCAAGGAGATACTGGGCGATCACATGTGCATCATGGGAGATGTCCATCCGAGCATGTTCGCGCTCGGCACAGCCGAAGAGGTGACCGCCTACTGCAAACGCCTCACAAGCGAGATCGGTCCGGGAGGCTTCATCCTCTCCTCGGGTTGCGACGTGCCCATCGACGCCAAGTACGAGAACGTCAAGGCCATGGTGGAGGCTGTGCTCTAGCTGAAGCTCGTATTTAGCTTGCGACTGGCGGAGGAAGCGGGCGCGGACCGCGTCTGCCCCTCCGCTTCGTCTTGCCGGCTCGGATCGTCACGTCGCCTGGGCCCAGCCGAGCGCTCTGTCCACGGCTCGTTGCCATTCTCGGTAGAGACGTTCGCGCTCTTCGGTGTCCATGGTGGGCGCAAATACTCGCCCGGTCCCGGCCAACTGGGTGACCTCGTCCTTCGACCAGAAACCGACAGCCAGTCCTGCCAGTGCGGCGGCGCCCAGCGCCGTCGTCTCGAGGACGCGGGGCCTGATCACCGGCATTGCGAGCACGTCGGCCTGCAATGCCAGGAGGAAGTCGTCGCGGGCAGCCCCACCATCGACTCGCAGAGCGGCCACGTCGACTCCCGAGGTCTCGCGCATGGCGTCGAGTACCGCCCGGGTCTGGAAGCAGATGGCTTCCTCCGTGGCCCTGGCCAGGTGCTCGGGCTCAGTGCCGCGCGTAAGACCGATGAGCAGACCCCGGGCATAGGGGTCCCAGTACGGGGCCCCGAGTCCAGTAAGAGCCGGCACGAAGTAGACCCCGCCGTTGTCCGGCGCCTGGGCCGCGAGCGGACCGATGTCCGCGGATGACTCGACGATCCTCAGGCTGTCGCGCACCCATTGGACCGCGGCGCCGGCCATGAACACCGAGCCCTCGAGCGCGTACGTGACTGTGGCGGCACTCCCCGCCCCCCGGGCGCCTGCCACTTCCGGGGTTAGGCTCCATCCCACGGTGGAGAGCAATCCGAGCTCCGGCCGGACAGGTAGCGAGCCCACGTTCATGAGCAGGAAGCAGCCCGTCCCGTAGGTGTTCTTGCAGTCGCCCTTCTCCGCGGCGCCCTGCCCGAAGAGGGCCGCCTGCTGATCTCCAGCCACACCCGCGATGGGGACCGCGGCCCCCAGCCAGGCAGGGTCGGTCGCTCCGATCACGCCGGACGAGGGACACAAGCGGGGCAGGATCGAACGGGGGACACCGAAGAGGTCGAGCAGGTCTTCCGCCCACTCCAGTCCGTGCAGATCGAGCAACATGGTCCGGGAGGCGTTGGTGTGGTCGGTCACGTGGTGCCGGCCGCCGGTGAGTCGCCAGATGAGGAGACTATCGATCGTCCCTGCCCGCAGGTGGCCACGCGCCAGCAAGTCGGAAGCGCCGGGCCTGTTCGCGAGCAGCCACTCGATCTTGGTGGCGCTGAAGTAGGGGTCGAGCCTCAGTCCGGTCCTGGCTTCGATGGCCGGCTCGAGCCCAGCCCTCCTCAACTCCTCGGAGCGGTCTGCCGTCCGACGGCACTGCCAGACGATGGCGTTCCCGAGGGCAGCGCCGGTCTCCGCGTCCCAGAGGAGGACCGTCTCCCGTTGGTTGGCGATGCCGATCGCGGCCAACTCCCTGGCTTCCATCCCCGCTCGCTCGAGGGCGGTCCGGCACGACCGGAGTTGAGTGGCCCAGATGTCTTCGGGATCGTGCTCCACCCAGCCGGGCTCCGGATAGTGCTGGGGGAATGCTTCCTGGGCGGCTCCCAGGATGGTGCCGTCATGGCCGAAGACGATCGCCCGGGAACTCGTCGTCCCCTGGTCGAGCGCCATCACGGCTCTGGGTGTGTCTGCCGTTCGTCCTCCCGGCTATCCGAGACGCTTCCGCGGCCGGTCGCGCCGCCTCGCCGAGAATCACGGTGGGGCGGGCCCGATGTCCGTACAATAGGACAGCGTCACACGTCGAGCAAGCCCGGCATGACCGGGGTCGGAGGCGGCGGCAGATGGAATGGAACGAGACTCTCTTCGAGGTGGGGGCGGGGGACAGGGGCCGGGTCGGTGTGCTGGTGTGTCACGGCTTCGGCGGGTCACCGCGCTCGGTCCAGGAGGTGGCGCTCCGGTTGAGGGAGGCAGGTCACACGGTAGCCCTGCCCCTGCTGACCGGCCACGGTCGTACCCCTGAGGCGATGGAGAGGTCCTCCTGGACACAGTGGACCGCGGACGTCGAAGGGGCTTACGTCTGGCTCCAAGAGCGATCGGACGAGGTCTTCGTGTTCGGTCTTTCGATGGGCGGCACGCTGGCCCTATGGCTGGTCGAGCGTCATCCCGAGGCGGCCGGCCTGATCACAGTGAACGCCATAGTCCGGCACCCGCAGGAGCGCAAGATGCACATTCTGGGCCGGATCGGCGTGCCCCGCTGGGTCGAGGCGATTGGTAACGACACGAAGCTGCCGGGCGTGGATGAGAAGGCATACGATCGGATCCCCATGCGCTCGACCCGGCAACTGGCCCTGCTTCTGGGTGCCGTTCGCCGGGATCTCTCCCTCGTCCGCTGTCCGGCCCTGATCTTCTCCTCCCTCACCGATCACGTGGTGCCCACGGAGAACCGGCGCGAACTCTATGACGCGATCTCGTCCGCCGACAAGACCCTGATCGAGTTGCGCGATTCCTACCACGTGGCCACCATGGACCACGACAAGGAGCGCATCTTCGCCGGCACTCTGGAGTTCATAGCGGCTCGTTCTCGAACGGATTAGACCTTTAGCCAAGCGACAGGCGCTTTTCTTTGGACAGTTGGCGGTTGCGCACGACCAGTCGTTCATTAAAATTAAGCTTTTCCGCCCGGGCCGGTGCGGGGGAGGCTTGTACCGGCTGAGGGCGGCACACGCTGCAGGGTGGCACACTCGGGCAGGAAACTTTTGAGGCAGGAGGTCTAGCCGGATGAATTACTCACACACCGGGTCCAATGAGGCGCTCGAGACGCGGAACCGCTCGCGCGACGTGGCGAACTCGGGGGTCTGTACACGTTGCATGGCCGACTGTCAGGGCAACTGCGACGTGTTCAAGTCGTCCTTCCGCGGACGCGAAGTGGTGTACCCAGGTCCCTTCGGAGACATGACCGCCGGCGGGGACAAGCAGTTCCCGGTGGACTACTCGCATCTCAACATCCTCGGCTTCGCGATGGGGGCCAAAGCCATCGACGAGGCCAACCCGGACAAAGCGATCTTCCCCGTGGTCGATACGACCGCCGTCTACGGCCACATGCATCCCGTACGCATGCGTATGCCTGTCTTCACCGGAGCTCTCGGCTCCACCGACGTCGCCCGGAAGTATTGGGAGACGTTCGCCATCGGAGCGGCCATCTCGGGCATCTCCTTGGTGGTTGGCGAGAACGTCTGCGGCATCGATCCGGCGGCCGAGTTCTACAAAGACGGTCGCATCAAGCGGTCTCCCGAGATGGAGCGCCGGGTCAAGCTCTACAAGGAATGGCAAGAAGACTTCGGCGACATCATCGTCCAGTTGAACGTGGAAGACACCGCTTTCGGCGTGGCCGAGTACGTGGTCGAGAAGCTCGGGGTGGAGACCATCGAACTCAAATGGGGCCAGGGAGCCAAGTGCATCGGTGGCGAGATCAAGATCCGCGATCTGGACCGCGCGATCGAACTGCAGAGACGCGGCTATATCATCACTCCCAATCCGAGCATCCCGGCGGTGCGCAAGGCCTTTGAGAGCGGGGGGATCAAGGAGTTCGAGCGTCATTCCCGTCTCGGGTTCATCGACGAGGAGCAGTTCCTCCGTTCTGTCGAGCAGCTGCGCCGCAGCCTGGGTGTGAAGCGCGTCAGCCTCAAGACGGGTGCGTACGGGTATCCGGAACTGGCGAGGGCTATCAAGTGGTCTTCCAAGGCGCGGGTCGACCTGGTCACGATCGACGGCTCGGGCGGCGGCACCGGCATGAGCCCGTGGCGCATGATGGAGGAGTGGGGTGTGCCCACCTTCTACCTGCAGGCCATGGCGTACGAGTGCGCGAAACGCCTGGCCACCCGGGGCGAGTGGACCCCCGACCTGGCCATGGCCGGTGGTTTCTCCACCGAGGATCACGTCTTCAAGGTCCTGGCCATGGGCGCTCCCTACTTCAAGGCGGTGTGTATGGGCCGGGCTCTCATGATCCCCGGATTCGTGGGCAGCAACATCGAGGGCGTGGTGGGCGATGGGAGCCGTCCGGGTCTGTGGAACGAACTGCCGACTCCGGTCAAGAAGTTCGGGCAGACGCCCGAGGAGATCTTCGTCACCCACTCCACTCTTAAGGACAAATACGGCTCCAAGATGGACAAGATCCCCTTGGGTGCCGTGGCCATCTACACGTTCGTGGACAAGCTGCGCACCGGACTGACTCAGTTCATGGCCGGGGCTCGTAGCTTCCGCCTGGACACGATGCACAGGAGCGACGTGATCGCCCTTACGGAAGACGCGGCCAAGGTATCGGGCCTCCAGTACGTGATGGACGCCTTCAAGGAAGAGGCGGAGAGGATACTCGACAGCTGACCCAGGGCGAACGCTACTCGATGCCGAGGCGAATCGCTTCCTCTGGAGCCTGCTGCTTCAGCAGGTCGAAGTCGGCGTACTGAGTGAGTATGTTGAAGGACGCCAGAAGGTTTGCGAAGTCTAGGTCGCCGTCCGAGTAGCTGTTGTAGATATCCATGTAGCCGGTGAACCAGGGCTCGTCCGCGTCGGCCTCAAGAGCTGCGGCGATGCGGGAGCTCACCCTTGCCTTGGCACTCTCGGAGAGTTCCTCTCTCATCCGCCCGAACGCCACCAGCTTGCCGACATAGCTCTCCTTGAGCTGCTCCACCTGGCCCTTGATGGCGGCGGCCTCGGGCTTGCTCTCTAGAAGAGCGTTCAGGTCCTGGATAGCCTCCCCCCAGGTGGCTTCGACGGCGTCGCCCAGTTCGTCCGGAGTCGCCTCCGCGGCCTGGGCCGTGGTCAGGGTCGAGTTGCCGCCTGCCGTGGTGGCAACGCTCGGATCGGAGTCACCGCCTGCGCACGCAGCGAAGAACAGGAGGGCGAAGGCGCAAAGAACGCAGGCGATGGGCATGCTTGACTTCGACCACCGGGTCGAGGCGGTCTTTGGGGGGATCAGCAAGCGGATGGCCATACCCTGACTCCTTGCCTTTTATACGGGCCTGCGCATGGCCTCATGGTAACAGGGCTCAGGGTAGGGAGGCGACCGAAGACGCGACTATCTCGTGCCGGAGTTTGGTTTCGAGAACTCTCAGGACGGCCTGATCGAGCCTGGCTGAGGAGAGGCGCCCGGTCTCGACGGCGGAGACGATGACATCCAGGAGCTCCAGGTTTCGAACGAAAGTCCCTGTGCAGATGAGGAGGTCGCAGCCGGCGCTGAGGGCGGCCACGGCGGCATTCCCGAGGGCCGATGCCTGTCCCGCCGCATCTGCCTCCGCTCCCGACTCGATTGCAGCCGACGCGGTCGCTGCCGCCATCTCCAGGTCGTCGGATATCACCAGGTCCGTGAATCCCAGGTGGCCACGCAGCAGACCCTCGATAATGGCGGCAGACCCAGAGGCGGGCTCCTCGGCGTCGTAGGCGGTGGCGACGATGTGAGCCATCATGACCCCCTCGACTCCGGCGTCGATGGCGGCCTGGAACGGGGGCAGGTGGACGGTCTCGAACTCGGCCTCGGTGGCGTCCGAGACGACCATCTCTCCGTGAGTGTTCCCGGAGGCGCTGCCGTGGCCGGGGAAGTGCTTCACCACCGAGATCAGGCCATTCTGCTCGTAGGCTTCGGTGACCGCGGCGACGAACTCGGAGACAAGGGCCGGGTCTCCTCCGTAGGTCCTTGGGTATAAGAACGAGTCGGGGTCGTCGACCACGTCCGCCACCGGCGCCAGGTTCATGTTCACCCCCTGGGCGAGCAGCCCTCGAGCCGTCTCCGCGGCCAGCAGAGCCGCTTCTTGCGGAGTGGAGGTCTCTCCGAGCTTTCGGGCCCGGGGGACTTCGGGAACGCCCTCGTCGATGCGTTGAACGAGCCCACCTTCCTGGTCCACAGCGATGAAAAGGCCGACCTTCGACCCGGAGGCGGCCGCTGCTTTCTGGAGGTCTTCCGTCAGAGCCTGGGTCTGCGCCGCGCCCGTGAGGTTGTGTCCCAGGAGCAAGATCCCGCCTGGAGAGCCCTCGGCCAGCAGGCCTTGGGTGCTCGGGGAGAGCGTGGTCCCGTCGATAGTGAGGAGCAAGACTTGGGCAGCCTTCTGGCGGAGTGTCATGGCCGCCAACAGCCCGTTCGCGGGAGACAGGGTCGTGGTGGTTGTGGCGGGGAGCGCGGTGGTCGAGGTGGCTGCGGCCACCGCCTCCGTCGTCGCGGGAAGCGATGGGGCGCTGGTCGGCGTCGGGGCCGGAGAAGTCCCGGCGTCCGAGACACTGCTGCAGCCCGTACCTATCGCGCCGCAGAGGCAGGCGATGATGCACCAGGTGGTCAGGCAATGCTTCATGCGGCCAGGATACCGTCTCCGGGCCGCGGCTATACTGGGTGGCGGTCCCCGATGCCCGAGATACCCGACATCGAAGCCTACATCGAAGCCCTGCGACCCCGGGTCGTGGGCCAGACGCTGCTGGGCATCCGTCTGGCGAATCCCTTTCTGCTGCGCACGGTCGAGCCTCCACTGGAGGCGGTGGCCGGGGGTCGGGTCGAGGCGATCGAACGGCTGGGCAAACGTATCGTGCTGGAGGTCAGAGCCACGCCCCAGGAAGCCGGCCTCGACGAAGCCAATCCCGTTGAAGCCAACCCCGCAGGCGACTCCACTGCGGGTTCTGCCGCCGACCGCGTCCCCTACGCCCCACTCTTCGTCGTGATGCACCTGATGATCGCCGGCAGGCTACATTGGAAGGAAGTGGGTTCCCCCGTTCCGAAGGGCTCGGGACTGGCCGCGTTGGATTTCAGCTCCGGGAGCCTGATCCTCACCGAGGCGGGCAAGAAACGTAGGGCCTCTCTGCGGTTGGTCAGAGGCCGGGAGGCTCTGGCGGATCTCGACCCCGGTGGCCTGGAAGTCGTCGGCTCGAGTCCGGAGCAGTTCGAGGAGGTGCTTCGCGGGGATAATCGGACGATCAAGCGGGCTCTGACCGACCCTCACACGATCAGCGGGATCGGCAACGCCTATTCGGACGAGATCCTCCACCGGGCCCGGATCTCGCCTCTCAGGCGGACCAGAGCCATGGAGACTACGGAGATCGCCGGGCTCCACCTTGCGGCCGTAGAGGTGCTGGAAGAGTGGACCGACCGACT
Organism: uncultured Actinomycetes bacterium; assembly: GCA_963806155.1. Taxonomy (GTDB): domain Bacteria; phylum Actinomycetota; class Thermoleophilia; order RBG-16-64-13; family RBG-16-64-13; genus CAVPLM01. The sequence goes on along the minus strand of CAWDXC010000009.1, from coordinate 269,657 downwards.
GCGGGCCGAAGCTCGAGAGAGCTTTCCCCGAGAAGGTCACGGCCTTTCGCCCAGAGATGGCGGTGCACGGGCGGTTCGGCCTACCCTGCCCCGCAGTGTGGGACGACTGTCCAGCGCATCGTGTATGCGGACAACGAATGCGACTACTGTCCCGGCTGCCAGACCAAGGGCCGCATCCTGGCCGATCGGGCTCTGTCGCGCCTTCTTAGAGACGATTGGCCGCGGAGGTCATCCCCTCGGTAGCGTGAGCCCTTGTTCGCGGCGCGAGTCCGTGGTCGGACCATCTACGTGCCCACACTCCTCTGGTTAGCCGGAGTCCGGTTTGCTAGAATCTCATCAAGCGTGGAAAGGAGGTGGTCCCAATAGACAGTTTGCCTGGTAAGCGCGGCGACCATTGGACCGGAGGTGGCGCTCGCCTTTAGTCGTTGGATCCCCGACTGACGCCTTCCGACGGCGCCTTCGGGGTCGCAGCGCTTCACAAGAGCTTTGGGGGCCGTCCGGTTATCGGGGCGGCCCCCGGCGTTTACTCGGTGCCTGCAGCGGACGTCCTTTGCTCGACCAGCACGGACGCCAAACGATCGCAGACCCAGCGGACATAGAGCGGGCACTTGTCCCGCATCTCGCTTTTCATGAACAACTCGCGCCCTTCGGGTGTACTCAGATCGTGGCCGGTGAGGTCTGCACACCTCCGTGATCCGAACTCGCCGGCGAAGTCGCGTATCAGCGATTTCAACAGATCCGTCATGGAGACCGGGCGATCGGCGTCGCTTTCGTTCCGACGGTAGTCGCGAAGACCCAGAGCCAGAGCCGCTCCTGTGAGAGCGCCACACGCCTCGCCCATCCCGGCTATCCCGCCTCCGAAATAGCGGCCCGTTACCACCAGATCCGGGTCTTCCCCCATCACCTCGAGCGCAAAAGCGACGACGGTCTGGGCACAGTTGATATGCTGCGGACCGGTCTCAGCAAAGCGGGCCAGGGCATTGGCTCTCGCCTGCTCCTGGGCGATGTGGCTCATGGATCGCTCTCCTCGGTTCTATCTTGGCCGGTGATCGGGATTCAATCTACCATGGGAGGGCGCCACGCCCGCTACCCGCGCCCCAGCCGCCACCCGTAGCTCGACCGTCGCCCAAGGGCGTCTAGCAGCCGGGCTCCAACTCCGTGAGGAGATGGACGAGGAAGGCCGCGCCGGAACCGACTGCCACGACTACCCCCGTGATGATGATGCCCAGACTGAAACTATAGGCTTGCCCCATGTAGCCTAGAACCTGAGGAAGCAGACCCCCACCGAGGATGAAAGCGATAGACGGGCCCAGCGCGGAGGCCAGGCTGCGCAGCGTGGGCTGCACGATGCGCGAGAGGGCGGCGAAGGCCGGTGGGAAAAAGCCGACCGCGAAAGCCGGCATGAGGAAGATGGCCACTATCATAGCGGTGCCGTCGAGACTCCCCACTAGGATCGCCGCGATCCCGGTGAGGAAGAGGAAGAGGGCCATGGTGCGCTTCGGCCCGATCTTGGCCGTGATGTAGCCGGACACGAACACTATCACCAGGGGCGAGATATTGGCCAGGCCCAGCAGGGTGTTCGCCGACGATACCGTCATCCCCCGCTCTTCAGAAAGATACAGGGGAAGCATCGTGTAGACCCCCACCTGAGACCCCATGCCCAGGGCAAAGAGGAAGATCATCAACCAGAACGACCGAGTGCGCGACAAAGGCCGGATCAGCCTGGGGACGGGCGGGTCCCCGGGGAACGCGCCGATCCCTCCGAAGAACAACAGGTAGCCCAGATTGAGCGCCACCGTGACGCCCGCCACGCAGAGGAACGTGGTCTGCCAACTGAACCAGTGCGACAGCCCGACGGCCACCAGAGGAGCCGCGATCAGCCCCAGAGGCGGGCCGAGTTGCTGGACCGAGAGGGCCCGAGGCCAATCCTGCTCCCTCACCGTGGCTGTGATGGTCGCCACCGATGAAGGCAGGTGGATCCCGGAAAAGAAGGCCAGGACGAACATGGCTCCGCGAAGTCCCCAGACCGAATTGACAAGGTAGAGGCAGGCAAGCACCACGGCGATCCCAAAGATGGAAAGAAGCATCGTCCGCCGGTGGTTCAGGCGCGAAGACAACAACCCAGCCACCATCGAGCCGGCCAGCAGGCCGAAGGAACCGACGAAGAAGACCGACCCGGCCTGGCCCGGGGTAAGGGCGATGTCCTCTCCTATGGCCGGGAAAAGCGGCGAGAAGATAAGCCGGCCGAGGAAGGTGAGGAAGAAGAGCAGGGTGAGGAAGACGACGGTCCCCATGACCGCCCGGAAGGGCCGAGGAGTGGGACATGCTTTGGCCATGCTAAAAAGAACCACCACCCTGAGGGAAGCCGAGGCCCGGGATCCACACAAGGATCCGGCTGCAAACCTTGCCAGCCTGTCCGTAGCCGTTGTATGTTAGAAGACAATGCTATCAGATGACTCCCGGGTCTCTTCACCCCGGGGAATGGGGGCTCATGGGGAATAACAAACGCCTCGACTGACGACGATCACCATCATGTCTCGGGAAGCGTTGAGCCATCGGCACTACTCAAGGGGGGGCCATGCCGAACTCAGAAGAGAAAGCTCCAGGGGGGAAGGGAGCGACCACTATTCCCAGCGCGAAGGCCATGAGCCGTCGCGAGTTCCTTCGGATCGCCGGCCTTTCGGGCGCCGCGATCGGTCTTAGCGCCGGCTTGGGCGGACTGTTGGCCGCCTGTGGCGAGGAAGAGACCACCACAACCACCGCCGGGCCGACGACCACCACCACCGCGGCGTCGGAGACCACTGTCACCACCGCTGCGGCCACTACCACGTTGGTGTCCGCCGGGGCTGAAGCCGGGCGAGAACTCAAGATCGGGTTTGTGGCCCCGATCACAGGCGCTATCGCCCTGTTCGGAGTGCCCGACCAGTACTGCGCGTCGCGCTGGAAGGAAGCGGTCTCCGACGGGCTTGTCTGTGGCGACGGCAAGAATCATCCCATCAACATCTTGGTCAGGGATAGCCAGTCCGACAGCAACCGGGCAGCGCAGGTAGGGGGCGACCTCATCACCAACGACAAGGTCGACGTCATTATGGCGGCGTCCACGAACGATACGGTCACCCCGGTGGCCGGGCAGGCTGAGGCTCTGCAATGCCCCATGTTCTCGAATGATGCTCCTTGGCAGGCCTACTATCTCAGCCGGAATCCTCCGCCCGAAGGTTTCAAGTGGACGTGGCACGCGTTCTGGGGTCTTGAGGACGTCATCGGGACGTTCGTGAGCATGTGGGACAGCATGCAGACCAACAAGAAGGTCGCCGGCATGTGGCCCAATGACGCCGATGGCAACGCCTGGCGGGATCCCAACCTAGGATTCCCAGCCGTTCTGCCGCAGGCAGGATACGAGGTCGTCTACGCCGGCGGCTACAACAATGGGACCGAGGACTACACGGCCATCATCACCGATATCAAGAAATCAGGTTGCGAGATCCTTACCGGCGTGCCCCTACCGCCCGACTTCCCGGTCATGTGGAATCAGATGCTCCAGCAGGGTTTCAAGCCTCCCGTAGCGACGGTGGGCAGGGCTCTGCTATTCCCTGCCGCTCTCGAAGCTATCGGCCCGGCAGGCTACCATCTGTCGACCGAGGTCTGGTGGACACCGAGGCATCCGTTCAAGTCGTCGCTAACCGGGGAGACGTGCCAGCAGTTTGCGGATGACTTCGAGCAGCGCACCGGACTTCAATGGACGCAGCCTTTGCTGCACTACGGTGTGTTCGAGGTCGTGGTCGACGCCCTCAAACGGTGCCAGAATGTGGACGACAAAGAAGCCGTGGTCGCGGCGATCAGAACCACCAAGATGGAGACCATCGGTGGTCCGATCGACTTCACCTCGCCGGTCGATCCGAACTCCTTACATCCGGTACCGAACGTGTACCGCACGCCGCTGGTCGGCGGGCAATGGGTCCCGGGGACCGGCAAGTGGGACTTCGACCTGCTGATCGTCGACAATAAAATGGGTCCCGCGATCGCGGTCGAGGCTGCGATGGTGCCCATAAAGTACTCGTAGAGTACCCACTGGGCGCGGAGCCCAGTTACACACGAATCGAGTCCCTTTTGGGTGGCGGAGCCGGTGGAACCGGCTCCGCCACCTCGAGGCCCTGGGGGATATCCCACGGAGTGTTGCACTCGCAGTCTGGGTAGATCATAGTTGGCTTGTGGAGCGGCAAATGCCGCCGCCCTGGGATCAAAGCGCGAGCGGAGGTCGAAGCATGGGTAAGGTGCAAAGAATGACAAACGGTACCACCGGGGGGCCGGTGTTCGTCGATGTGAAGGATGGGAAGATCCTGCGGATCACACCCATGGACCTCGACGAGTCCGACAACCCCACCTGGTCGATCGAAGCTCGAGGGCGTACGTTCTCACCGCCCCGACGCACGACCGTGATGCCGTACACCGCCGGTCACAAGTCGATGATCCACTCGCCCAAGCGGGTCCTCACCCCGCTTAAGCGAGTGGATTTCGACCCGAACGGCGAGCGAAACTGCGAAAAGCGGGGCGAGTCCGATTACGAGCCCATCAGCTGGGACGAGGCTCTCGATATCGTCTGCAACGAGATCAACCGGGTCAAGCGGACCTACGGTCCGGGCGCCATCCTGACCACCTGCGGCTCGCACCACCTCTGGGGCAACGTGGGCTATCGTCACAGCGCCTATCTGCGTTTCTCTAACCTGGTGGGGATGGTCCAAGCAGCCCACAACCCGGATAGCTGGGAGGGCTGGCACTGGGGCGGCATGCACATGTGGGGCTACAGCCACCGCCTCGGCATACCCGAGCAGTACGACCTCCTGGAAGACGCACTCAAGCACACCGAGATGATCGTGTTCTGGTCGGCCGACCCCGAAAGCACTGGGGGTGGCATCTACTCCGCGTTCGAGAGCACCGTCCGCCGCTTCTGGCTCAAAGAGCTGGGCGTCAAGATGATATTCATCGACCCCTACTACAACCACACCGCCGGCCTCATCTCCGACAAGTGGTTCTCCCCTAGGCTGGGGACCGACGTGGCCCTGGGCCTCGGCATCGCCTACACCTGGCTGACGGAAGGCACCTACGACAAGGAGTACGTTGCCGATCGCACCGTGGGCTTCGATGAATGGAAAGACTACGTGCTCGGCACGAGCGATGGCGTTCCGAAGACCCCTGAGTGGGCCGAAGGTGAATCGAGGATCCCGGCGCGCGACATCCGGGCGTTGGCCCGGGAATGGGGCACCAAGAAGACCATGCTGGCCGCCGGCAGCCTCGGTGGCTGGGGCGGCGCCTGCCGTTCCGCCACCGGCAACGAGTGGGCCCGCACCATGATCGCGCTGGCAGCCATGCAGGGCATGGGGAAACCAGGTAGCAACATCTGGGGGACCTCGCAGGGGTGCCCGGCGGACGAATCCTTCCTCTTCCCGGGCTATGCCGAGGGCGGCATCTCCGGCGACGTGGACAAGTCGGCCGCAGGGTTCCGCTGGGCATACCACATGTTCGCCGGTAGGCAGGGAGCGACCCGCTGCACGCACGATTCGACCGAGGGCCAGATCATCTCCCGCCTGCGTATCCCGGAAGCGCTTCAGAACGAGAAGATGGAGTTCAGGGGCAAGGGGTTCTGCGGCTCCTCCATCGAGAGCCAGCTGCAGAAGTACGAGTATCCCGCGCCGGGCTATCCCTACATCCACATGTACTGGCGCTACGGAGGTTCCTTCTTCGGGACCATGACTCAGACCAACCGCTACGTGAAGGCTTACCGGAACCCGAAGCTGGAGTTCGCGGTGAGCCAGCCCATCTGGTGGGAGGGAGAAGCCAAGTACGCCGACATCGTCCTGCCGGCCTGCACCAACTTCGAGCGTTGGGACATCAGCGAGTTCGCCAGTTGCTCGGGCTACATCCCCGACGTCTACACCCAGACGAACAACCGGGTCATCAGCCTGCAGATGAAGTGCATCGAGCCGCTGGGCGAGTCGAAGTCGGACTATGACATCTTCGCGGCCGTGTGCGAGCGGCTAGGCGTCGGTCACCTGTTCACGATGGGAGGCAAGGACGAGTACCAGTGGGTCAAGGAGTACTTCCACGCCACCGACCTGCCCAAGCTGATCTCCTGGAAGGACTTCGAGAAGAGGGGCTACGTCGTCGTCCCGTTCCCCAAAGATCACAAACCGACTCCGGCCATGCGCTGGTTCGCCGAGGACCGGGTCCGCGACACGCCCGATTGGGCTATCCCGTCCGACACCGTCGGCCTCAAAGGCCTTCAGACCGCGTCGGGCAAGATCGAGTTCGTCTCGTCGAGCCTCACCCGCTTCGAAGCGGGTGGAAATATCGACCCCGAGCGGCCGGCCATGGGCCCACAGTTCATCCCCAGTTGGGAGGGACACCACACCTCCGAGCTCTACGGCAAGTACCCGCTACAGATGGTCTCGCCGCACCCGCGCTTCAGCTTCCATACCATGGGCGACGGCAAAGGTAGCTGGATGAACGAAGTCAAGGACCACCGGACGCTGGTGGATGGTCACTACTACTGGAACATGCGCATCAACACTCAGGACGCGGCCGCCCGCGGCATCGAGACCGGCGACCTGATCCGGGCGTTCAACGACCGGGGCTCGGTCATCCTGGCGGCGCAGGTGAGCGAGCGGGTGCCGTCCGGCACCATCCACTCGTACGAGTCGTGCGCGGAGTACGACCCGCTGGGCACGCCGGGCGAATCCCCGGACCGCGGTGGCTGCGTGAACATCCTCACCAACATCCGGCTGATCACTCCCTACTCCGGGGGCATGTCCAACAACTCGTGCTTGATCCAAGTCGAGAAGTGGGAGGGCGACAAATGAAGAAGTGGAATCTGGTCGTCGACGTCGCTCTCTGCCACGACTGCAACAACTGCTTTCTTGCCTGCAAGGACGAGTACGTGGGGAACGACTTCAAGGGCTATTCGGTCGCCCAGCCCTGGTCCGGCCAGCGCTGGATGGACATCGATCGCAAGGAGAGGGGCCAATACCCCATGGTGCAGGTGGCTTACCTACCCAAGCCGTGCCAGCACTGCGAGAATGCCCCTTGCCTCACTCCCGACGGAGCCGTCCACAAGCGCAAGGACGGCCTCGTGATCATCGACCCCAAGAAGGCAAAAGGCCAGAAGCAGATCGTCGGCAGCTGTCCTTATGACGTCATCTACTGGAACGAGGAAGCCGGCCTTCCCCAGAAGTGCACCGGCTGCGCCCACCTGATCGACGACGATTGGACCGAGACCCGCTGCACCCAGGTGTGCCCCACCGGGGCGCTCAAGCTCGTCCTGGCCGAGGATGACGACATGGCGGTCCGGGTGAGTGCGGAGGGTCTGGAGGCGTATCAGGCGGACTGGGGGACCAACCCCCGGGTCTGGTACAAGAACCTCCACCGTTGGACCAAGGCCTTCCTAGGCGGCACCGTTGCCTACAAAGACACTGATGACTGCGCCGAAGGCGCGGTTGTCATCCTGCAGTTGGAGGGCGTCAAAGTCGCCGATCTGGCGACGAACAACTACGGCGACTTCATCTTCGACGGCCTGGCGCCGGGTCGCTATGACTTGGTCCTGAGCGCCGCCGGCTACAAGCCGGTCGCGCAGCAGGTCGACCTCGTCGACAGCCTCAGCCTGGGGGTCATCTTCGTAGAGAAATAGGGCGCGAGATACTGCTGCACTGGGGGCGGCGGCGTTCCCAGGAGGGACCGCCGCCGCCGCCCGCTTCCCTCGGGCCGCCGATCATCTTCCGCTCCACGCGGTGTCGCCCGGTCTGGCTATGGGACGCGGCTAGATGACTTGAGATTCATTTCTGTGAGTGATAGGTTGGCTGAAGAGTTGGTTCGGCTGGTCACAGTCGTCTGCTGATGGGACCGTAGACCGGGCGCAGACCTCGTACAGGAACGAACGAAGGAGGGACGCGTGTTTCAGGTCAAAGCCACCGTCGTCGCTTTCTTGGGCAATGAGGAAGTCTATCCCTGTCATTTCAAGCATAAGGTGGGCGATGAAGTCATCTTCGATGGTGAGAGCTATCACGGGAGACTGTGCCCGGATGTGTGGAGCAGGATAGTCCCCAAGGTCGAGGCCCTTCACCAGGCCGGGCCAAGGTACGTGGAGTGGATTTCCTATTATCCCTTCTGGTACTGCTCACTCAGCGTCTATGACGACGAAATGAAGAAGTACGACGGGCTTGGTTTCAGGAACGTGCTCAAGACGGTAGTCCCTCCTCCCTTCGATATGGCCAATCTCACCAATCCCGAGGTCTTTGCTTGGCCGCCAAGCGAAAGAGAGAATCTTCAGAGTGAGCCGACCGTTATCTGCCCCGATACGAGGACCTCGATGCTCCTGAAGCTCGAGGCGTTCGACCTCAGCGAGAAGGGCTACGACACTCCTTACTTCAGAAGGGAGATGGCCATCCTCAAGAAGCTCGCCACGAGGGGAGGGGTAGCGTCGGACGAGATCCTTGATACCTTCGCGAAGGAGGAGATAGAAGGCATCTATCCTCCGCTGGGTACCCAGATGGTCCGCGTTCTGAGGGAAGAGCTTGAACTTATGGGCTACGTGCAGACCGTCGACGGAGTCACCTCCATTACACCCAAGGGTGAAGCCAAGCTTAAGACTTTTAGGGAAGGATTACCGGCGGCAGATCTGGAGGCCTTCGAGCAGTACATCGACTAGTCGGCGCGGCCGCGGCCAGGGGAGGTTGCTGGTATGGACGGATGGATGGGGAAGATCCTCTTCGTCGACCTTGGTACGTCAGAGACCCGGGAATCGCCCACTGAGCCGTACATCGAGGACTACGTCGGCGGCCGCGGGATCGCGGCTCGGCTCTACTGGGAGATGACGGACCCCGGGATCAAGCCGTTCGACCCGGAAAACCCGCTGATCTTCATGACCGGCCCCCTGGTGGCCTCGCGGGCTCAGGCAGCCACGGTGGTATGTGTAGTCGCGAAGTCACCCGGCGCGCTGCCGGAGAGCTATTGCTACGGCAACATCGCCGGGTACGTGGGGGCCGAGATCAAGAAGGCCGGCTACGACGGGTTGGTCGTGACGGGCAAGGCCGCGAGTCCTGTGTATCTCTGGATCGACGACGGAAAGGTGGAGGTCCGGGAGGCTGCCGGCCTGTGGGGCCTGGGCGCCTTCAAGACGGGACAACGGCTGCAGGAGCTCCACGGCCCAGACGCCAAGTTCATCGCCATCGGGGTCTCGGGAGAGAACCTGGTCCGCACGGCGACGGCCTATGCCTCCCACGAATCGGCCCTCTCCTGCGGTTTTGGCGCCGTGATGGGCTCCAAGAACCTCAAAGGCATCGCCGTCAGGGGTTCGCAGAGGGTCTCCGCGGCGGATCCCGAGAGGCTCAGAGAGCTCAACCGTCACACAGTGAAGATCAACCAAAGGCTTCATCTGGCGATCGGTCCCGATGTGCTCGGCACCGGTCACGCACAGGTGGTGGAGGTCATCGGAAAGGGAGGCTGTTACCTGTGCGGGGCCAAGTGCATCCGCAATGTATACAGATATGACAAGCGGCTCGAGGGAATGCGCCACTGCCAGACCATGGAGTACTACCTGCCCTGGATGTATGGGCGGGATGACGAGCCGGTGGACACCTTCTTCAACGCGCCCGATCTGGCCAACGACTATTGCATCGACACCTTCGAACTGCGAAGCATGATCAACTGGCTCTACGCGTGCCACAAGGCGGGGGCGCTGACCGAGGCCGAGACCGGCCTGCCCCTGGCCGAGATCGGTACCCAGGAGTTCCTGGAGAAGCTCCTCCATGCGGTCGCCCATCGCGAGGGTTTCGGGGACCTGCTGGCGGAAGGTATGGCCAGAGTTGCCAAGATGGAGGAAGTGTCACCGGTGGCTCGTGCGCTCATGGGCGAGGAAGTCGCGCCTATCGGCCAGTTCGAGCTGCAACCGCCCCGGCTCAACATCGTGCATTCCCTGCTCTACTACATGGAGCCTCGGGTCCACCAGCCGCTCCTGCACGACACGGGTTTCGCGCTGGTCCCCTGGACCCTCAACCAGCTGGACCCCGGCAGCACTCCGATCACGAACAGGGAATTCCGCAACATCGCCAAGGCTTTCTGGGGAAGTGAGGAGGCGGGGGCCCTGAACACGTACGAGGGCAAGGCGCTGGCGGCCAAGCTCATCCAGAACCGCGTCTATCTAATGGACAGCCTGGGCCTATGCGATTTCACCTGGCCCATCATCTACTCCTTCGTCACTCCCGATCACGTCGGAGACCCCGATCTGGAAGCGAAGCTCTATTCGGCGGTCACCGGACGTCCGGCCGAGGAGCTCGAAAGATGCGCAGAGATCATCGCCAATCTCCAGCGGGCGATATTGATCCGGGAAGGTCGCGAGGTCCCGGCCGCGGACTATCCTCTGGAATACAACTTCACCAAGCCTTGGGGTGGGTCCGGCACGCACGGGATGCTGGTCCCCGGCCCAGGGGACGCCGTGGTCGACATGGCCGGCAACCGGCTCGACAAGGCGAGGTTCACGGAGATGCTCAAGGAGTACTATCAGCTGCGCGGGTGGGACGAGGAGACGGGGATCCCCAAAGAGGAGACCCTGCGCTCGCTCGGACTGCAAGACGTGGCGTCGGCGATGCCGTAGGAGCGAGCGTGGTCAAAGTCCTTTCCATCGGGGAGCTCGAACGGGCCACGGGGGTGCCGCGGACCACCATCCACTATTACTTGAGGCAGGGGCTGCTTCCCCTGCCTCAGAAGACCGCCGCCAGCCGATCGCTCTACACCGAGGAGCACGCGGAGATCCTCAAGAAGATCGGGGAGCTCAAGGAGGCCGGCCTGTCTCTCGACGAGATCGAGACCGAACTGGAGCCCCGGGTCCATCGCGCCAATGAAGCCGGAGTCGATCTGGTCGCGCAGGAGTACCAGCGGGTCCACAACCGCATCCTCGCGGTGGCCGTGGCGGAGTTCACCACCAAAGGCTACAAGAGCACCCACGTGACTACGATCATGAAGAAGCTCGGGATAACGGCAAGCCTCTTCTACGGCCATTTTCCCAGCAAACGGCGACTTCTTGCCGAATGCGTCTCGGTGATGATGGCCTGGAGCCTCACGTATGGGGACTCGAAACGCGACTCGACGGAGGACCCCGCCGAGAGACTGCTTTGGCTGGCATTCGCAAGCCTTCATGTCTTCGATCTGGGCTCGTCGGGCCTCGCCCTTGTCCGGGTGGAGAGGACACACGACGATAGCGAACTGCGCAAACCCATCGAGGAAGCTCTCGAAGGCGTGATCGAGCGCATTACCAGAGATTTCGCCGACACCTCGGCGAGAGGCGCGAAGCCACCCGCGGTCCCCGACGAGCTTGTCGCCCATAGCCTCTTGGGTGCTTACGAGCAGACGATCTTTCGCATGTTCTCCGACAAGAAGTACAGCCACAAGGACCTGCTGAAGACGCACCTGTGGTTGTTCCTAGCCGTTCAGGCGGCAAGAAGGGGGGAGATAGACATTGATTCGCGGATGAGTCGTTACAACGAACTGATCGACCGCCTGGCGACAGACGCACCGCCGCTGCCGCCGATCCTCGAGGGCTGAACTCCCATGAGGACCTACTGCGACAATCGACCAGAATCAGGCGGGGAACAAGGCTACGCGGAACAGTCCTCATACGGCAGGGAAGAGAGATGAAGAAGGAGGGGACGTGAACGAGCGCGACAGATCTGACGACCAACACGACCGCGAAGGAATCGAAGAGCCTACGGGCACGAGACCGGTGAGTCGCCGCGAGTTTCTCAGGCTTGCCGCCGTGGCGGGCGGCGCTATCGGGATCGGCGGAGGGTTGGGCACCTTCCTCGCATCCTGCGGCGAAGAGGAAGTAACAACCACGACCGCTCCGGCGAGCACCACCACCACGGCTCCTGCGTCCACTACCACTACGGCCCCCGCGTCCACGACCACCGTGAGCGCCGGACCAGAGGTCGGCCGGCCGATCAAGCTGGGCTATGTCGTACCCATCACCGGTCCGCTGGCGCCGTTCGCAGCCGCGGGCAAATGGGCGCAGAAGCATTTCGAGGATGCTATCGGTGAGGGCCTCGTCCTCGGCGACAAGATGATGCACTCCTTTGAGGTCAGTCTGGTGGATACCCAGTCCGATTCGAACCGGGCGGCGCAGGTCACCGGCGACCTCATCCAGAACACCAAGGTCGACCTCGTCATGGCGGCGGTCACCCCCGATACCGTGAACCCGGCCGGTGATGTCGCCGAATCGATGGGATGCCCGTTGATCTCCAACTGGACCGAGGTGCACGCGTTCACCGTGGGTAGGAAGATGCCGGCAGAGGGCTTCAAATGGACCTATACCTATGCCTTCGACGACGTGCTCACCACGGTCAACTACACCGGGCTTCTCCCGCAGGTCCCGAGCAACAAGATCGTCGGCCTCGTGCTCGCCAACGATGTGGACGGCAACAACTGGGCCCAATGGGGGCCGCCCATCCTCGAGCAGGCCGGTTATCAGGTGGTGATGACCGATCTCTACACCCCGGGGGCTGAGGACTACACAGCCCAGATCACCGCGATCAAGAAGGCGGGATGTGAGCTGTTGCTCGCGGTCATGCTCACGCCCGATTTCACCAACTTCTGGACGCAGTCCCATCAGCAGGCATTCCAGCCGGTGGTGGCTATCGGTCACAAAGGCCTGATCTTCCCGGAGGGCGTGCTCTCCATGGGCGATATCGGCTACAACCTCTCCAGCGCCGGCACCTGGACTCCGCGCCAGAAGTTCGTCGACTCTTTGACGGGGATGAACTGTCAGCAGATCGCGGACGAGTACGAAGCCTTCAGCGGCAGCCAGTATAGCGAGGCCGTGATCATCCTCGTCCTCTTCGAATGGGCGGCCGACGTGTTCAAACGCGTCACCAACGTCGACGACAAGGCGGGGATCGCCGTCCGCCATCGGTGCGACGAAGCTGGACACGAGTCTAGGTCAGATCGACTTCACGGCGCCGGTGAAGGACATGACCCATCATCCGTTCATCAACGGCTGCAGCCCGCCGCAGGCCTGCGGCCAGTGGGTCAAGGCGACAGAGGGCAAATGGCCCATCGACAAGCTGCTCGTCTTCAGCACCGACCCCGATATCGTCGTGCTGGATGGGACTCTTCAGCCGCTTACCTACTAACAGGAAACCGGGTTTCCAGCGCCCCCCCAGCGGCCGCCCCTCCGGAACTCTTCGAGCGTTCGGAGGGGCGGCCGGCTTCTGGCTTGGCGGACGAGGGAGGCAGGGCGGTTCAAACCGGATGGTGGGGCCCTCCCGCCGCCACACCCGACCCTTGGCCGGGCCTGGCTGGGGGAGGGCCACCATCAGCTCGTTATCACTTCTCGAGCGTTATGACTCCCAGGTAGATGTCCCTCAGTGTCTTCACGTTCAATTCCTGGGAACGGTATCCGTCCGCGGCAAGGATCACGGTGTAGTCCTGCCCCTCGGCCAGACCTTCGAACTCGAAATCGCCGAATTCGTCCGTCATGGCCGTCTGCTGCCGGCCGTCAATGCCCACGGTGACGGTCACCCCGGGGGCGCATTCGTCCGTATCCCCGAACGCCACGGTCCCGGCTATGAACTTCTTGGGCAGGTTGACGTAGACGACGTTCTCCTTCAGCCCGAACTCCGGATGTAGGGCCTCCGTCCTCTGCCCGGAGACCAATTTCGCCACTTCGCTCTCGGGATCGTCCAGATCCCCGAAGGTCAGAGCGCCGGCGGGACATAGCTCCACGCACCGGGGCTCTTTCCAGCCGGCATCGAGGAGATGGGCACAGAACGTGCACTTCTGCGGCAGGTCTAGCTCTTCGTTCCAGTAGATGACCCGGTAGGGGCAGGAAGAGACCAGCTGCTTCTGCCCTTTCGCTTTCACCGGGTCGATCATGACGATGCCGTCGGCCCGGCGATAGACCGCTCCGCCTTCGGCCTTCTCGAGACAGGTGGCTTCCTGGCAGTGCATGCAGGGGACGGCCGTGTAGGCGACCTTGACCTTTGGATACGAGCCTCGCTCAGTCTCCACCAGCCGCATCCAGGAGTGTCCGGTCATCGGCTGAGGGGCGGCGTACCCCGGCTGATCATGGCCGCAGTGCTCGTCCTTGCAGGCTAGAAAGCAGTTGTAACAGCCACTGCACTTGACGATATCGACTACCATGCCGTATCTGGTCATCTAGACATCACTCCTCGCCACTTCCACCAGGCAGGAGTTGTTGGCCATGCCTGGCGCGTGCTTCGAGATCATCCGCCCGGGGGTCAGTATGTTGACGCAGCCACCCTTGTCGGTGCTTCCGGCCTTGCCCGGCTCGAGCGGATCGTACTTGGCTCCCGCCTGGTAGGTGTGAAGGACGCCGGGCTTGACCCGCTCGGTGAGTTGAGCGATGCACAGCACGGAACCCCTGTCGTTGAAGAGCTTCACGATGTCTCCGTGGCGGATGTTGCGCGGCGCGGCATCCGAAGGATGGATCCGGACCGGAAGATAAGCGTACCCGTCCTTGATGACGCGGTGCACCGGGATCTCGTCCAGCCACGGGGTCTTGTTGTCGTATTGCGTATGGAACGAGAAGCGGGCGTGTGTCGTGAGGAGCTGCAGCGGGTACTTCTTGGCGAGCGCGCTGTCGTACCCTTCCCAGCTGGGGATGTACCGGGGCAGCGGCGGCCGTTCTTCGTCATCCGGGAAGTGCTCCAGCAGACTCTGCGAGACGAACTCGATCTTGCCGCTGTAGGTGCCCAGCTTGTCCGTGCCCTCGCCCCTGATCGTAGGATTGAACGAGTCGGGGACGTCGCACTTGCGGCCCTCGTAATACCAGCGGTTGGAGACGGTGCGCTTGTAGTCGCCCGAAGGCGGAGGCACCACGAAGTAGCCCTTCTTCTTGAAGTCCTCGTAGCTCACGTGCTCCGGCAGCGAGGTGGAGTCGAAGAGCTTTCTGATCCAATCCTCCCGCGTATTGCCCTCTGTATAGTCCTCGAGGAAGCCCAAGCGTTTGGCCAGTTCGCAGTAGATGTCCCAGTCCGGCTTCGATTCCCAGAGGGGCTCGATGCACTTCTTCTGACTGATGACGACGCGGAAGTTCTCTCCACCCTTGTTTTCCGCGTATCCACCGGGATTCCCCCACTCACAGATGTCCTCCTGCTCGAAATTGGTGCTGGCCGGCAGGATCACGTCGGCGAACTTGGTCTCACTCTGCCAGTGGCAATCCTGGCTGACCACGCACTCGAGCTTGGGACTCTGATACATCCGGACGAACCGGCTGGTGTCGGTCATGGTGGAGATGTAGGAGCCCCCGTGCCGGTAGAGCAGCTTGATCTCGGTGGTCCCGGGTTCGGGGTAGGTGTGGTGAGTGAACTGCTGGTCGAGCGCAAACCCGCAGAAGCCCTCCCCATCCCACTCCACCGGTGGAGCGAGGATGGCCTCGGGCAGGAGCAGACGGCAGATCTTCTGGGACACGTTATTGATCGCTCTCTTCTCGGAGACGAGGTTGAAGGCGTCCCAACCGGCTGAGGAATAGCCGGGGAACCGGAAGGAGTAGTCGGCGGGCTGGCCCATTCCGCACCCGCCCCAGACGTTGACACCCGGTTTGCCCAAGCCCTGCATCGAGATGAGGAGCACCATCATCCGGGCCCATTCGGTCGCGTACGCTCCCCGGCACGCGCCCCCGAGCCCGACCATAGCCCCACACCCAAGCATGGTCCGCTTCGAGGCCCAACTGCGAGCGAGCGCCTGTATGTCGCGGGCCGGGATGCCGGTTATCTCCGCGGCCCACTCCGGCGTCTTGGCTATCCCGTCTTGCTCGCCCAGGATGTGCTTCTCGAATTCCGGGAAGCCCACGGTCCGGTTCTCGACGAACCACTTGTCGTAGGAGCCCTCTTTGATCCACACGTAGGCGATGGCCTGAGCCAGAGCCGCGTCCGTGCCCGGCCGCGGGGCGAACCATTTGTCCGCCAGCATACCGGCCGTGAAGTTGCACCAGGGATCGATGAAGATCAGCTTGATGCCCAGTTGTTTCAACCATATCCGCCACAGGAGCGAATCCTGGCCCGGATAGCCGGTGGTTGTATTCGGGTCCACCGACCACATGACCACCTGGTCGGTGTTCTTGAGGGCCTCCTCGAGCATGTCGTAGTTGTCCGAGACCCCGAGCCGCCACCAGTAGCCCCAGGTGTGGATGGCGCCCCAGTGCCAACCCTCCCAGCTGTCCGGGTTGTCCACGATCTCGGTGTAGCCGAGCATGTTGAAGAAGCGGCCGAAGGGTCCCATCTTGTAGAACAGCAGACCCCAGTTGTGGTGCGATCCGGTGGAGGCAGCTATGGCGGCCGGCCCGTAGATCTCGCGCACTCGCTGCATCTCGCCCGCGACTATGTCGAACGCTTCGTCCCAGCTTATGCGCTCGTAGGCGGACTTCCCTCTGTTCTGGGGGTTCCGTTCCCCCTTGGGATCGAAATCCACTCGCTTGCAGGGATACTTGATCCTGTTCTCCGAGTAGATGCGGCTCCTCTCCGCGACGACGTACGGCATCACCGTTGTCTTGCGCGGAGGACTGAACTCTCTACCTCTGGCCTCGAGCGTCCACCCAGGGGCATCTGTCTCGTCGAAGACGAGCGGCCGGATCTTGGTGATCACCCCATCCTCGACATGGACCTGGACCGCTCCGCCTGAAGTGCACTGGGTCAGGACCTCTTCCACCACACTCTCCTTACTAGCCGTTAAGATCTAGCGTGCCTCGAGATCCGGTACTAGATCTTCTCCAACACTATGTCGCCTAGGTATTTGTCGATCTGTGTGTACACGGCGAGCTGCCTGTCCCGGTAGCCTGGGTGCTTGACCTCCAGGATGTATTCCTTGTCCTTGTCCACTCCCTCGAACTCGAAATCCCCGAAGCCGTTGCTCGTGGCCTGCCTCTTCTCCCCGTCGCCGGCCAGGGTCACGGTGACATCGCCCGCACATTTGTCGGTATCGCCGAAGACCAGGCTGCCGGCGATGAACCGTTTGGGCAGGCCCAGGTACCGGACGCTCCCCTTGAGGCCGTATTCGGGGTGGAAGACCTCAGCCTCACCTTCAGCTAGACGTTTGGCTACCTCGCTCTCCAGGTCGTCCAGGTCGCCGAAGAGAAGGGCCTTGGTGGGACATACTTCCACGCACCGGGGCTCTTCCCAACCCTCGTCGAGAAGATGCGCGCACATGGTGCATTTCTGCGGCAGATCGGTCTCCTCGTTCCAGAAGATCACCCGGTAGGGGCAGGAATCCAGGATCTCCTTCGCCCCTTTGGCTTTGACCGGATCGATGATGACGATGCCGTCCGGGCGCTTGTAGACTTGGTCCGGATACTGGGTGACACAGGGAGCGTCATCGCAGTGCATGCAGGGGACCTTGATGTAGGCGGCCTTGACCCTGGGATACGACCCGCGTTCGCGTTCGATGATGCGCATCCAGAAGTGGCCCGAATAGGGCTGGGCCGCCGAGTAAGGCAGGTGATCGTTCCCGCAGTGCTCGTCGCGACAGGCCATGAAGCAGGCGTAGCAGCCGTTGCATTTCTCCATGTCTATGAGCAGGGCATAGCGCGACATAGTCAGGCCTCCCATCTTTCGATCTCGACAAGGCAGGAGTTGGGTGCCATCCCCGGTGCGTTCTTGGACATGAGCCTATCGGAGGTGAGCAGGTTGACGCAGCCGCCCCGATCGAGGGAGTAGGCCTTCCCGGGCTCCGCGGGGTCGTACCTGCCGCAGGAGCAGTAGCTGTGGATCACCCCGGACTTGATCCTCTCGGTCACCGTCGCCGCTCCGAGGACCGACCCGCGGTCATTGAAGAGTCGCACGACATCTCCATCCTTGATCCCGCGCTCCGCTGCATCGGAGGGGCTGATCCTGACCGTCCAGTAGTAGTAGCCGTTGACGAGACGGCGATGACCGGGGATGTCGTTGATCCAGGAGCCCTTCTTGTCGAAGTGGGTGTGGAAGGAGTAGCGGGGGTGGGGGGTTATCAGCTGTAACGGATACCTTTTGGCCAACTCGGACTCGGGACCTTCCCAACTGGGGATGTAGTGAGGCACGGGCGGCCGCTCTTCGTCGTCGGGCGTGAATTTGGTCAGGCTGCCGGACACGAACTCGATCTTCCCACTGGGGGTAGCCAGCTGACCGGCCCGCTCGGTGCCCTTGTTTGGGTTCATCATGTCGGGGGTGTCGCAGTCCCTGCCTTCGTAGAACCAGCGGAACGCTGGCGTGGACTCATACGGCTCGGGCACCGGGATGACGTGGTACCCCTTCTTGAGGAACTCCTCCCAGGAGATGTACTTGGGCAGGTCGCTCACGTCGAAGTAGGCCTTGATCCAATCATCTTCCAAGCGACCTCCGTCGGAGAAGTCCTCCCACACCCCCAGTCGTTTGGCGAGCTCCGAGAAGATCGAGTAATCCGATCTCGATTCGCCCAGAGGCTCGATGCATTTCTGCTGGTAGGTGACGATGCGGTAGTTGGATCCGGTCGAGCACCATTTGAGGTACCCGCCGGCTTCTCCCCACTCGGCGATGTCGTTGCGCTCGAAGTTGGTGCACGCAGGCAGGATCACGTCCGCGAACCTGGTCTCGGTGTTCCACCAGCAGTCCTGCACTACCACCATATCCAGCTTGGGGCTCTGGAACATCTTCACGAGCTTATTGCCCTCGGTCATCGTTCCGAGCGAGGCGGATCCGTAGCGGTAGAGCATCCTCACTTCCGGGTAGCCGGGCATGGGGTACTCGAAGCGGGCGAACTGCTGCTCCAGTTGTTGGCCGCAGAACCCCTCGCCCATCCACTTGACGGGCGGATCCAGGATGGAGTCGGCCAGCATGAGGCGATAGAGGCGCTGCTCCACGGGGTTGATAGCCTTCTTCCGTGCGGCGCTCGAGAAGCTCATCATGGCGTCCAGATCGGCATATCCGGGGAAGAGGACGTTGTAGTTCGCCGGCGCGGCCGTGGCGTTGCCCCACAGATTGACGCCCGGCTTGCCTAGCCCCTGCATCGCCTGCAGCAAAACCACCAACCGGGGGTATTCGTGCCCGTAGGCGGTGCGGCACGCGCCGCCCATGCCGGCTCCTGCGATCGTCGTCCTTTTGGCGGCCCACTCGTGGGCCAGAGCTTCAAGAGTGCGGGCGGGAACGCCTGTTATGTCGGCCGCCCACGCGGGGGTCTTGGGCACCCCGTCTTCTTCGCCCGTCACGTATCGTTTGAACTCTTCGAAGCCGACTGTCTTCTCGGCCACGTACTGAGCGTCGTAGCTGTCTTCGTCGATCCAGACCCAAGCGATGGCCAGAGCCAAGGCCGAGTCGGTGCCCGGCCGGGGGGCGATCCATTTGTCGGCCAGCTTGGAGGCGGTGTAGTTGCAGAAGGGATCGATGAATATCTGCTGCTTGCCGGCGTCGCGCATCCAGTCGAACCAGATGGCAGACTCCATGCCGTTGTAGGCGGCCCTGGTGTAGTCCGGGTCGTTCGACCAGTAGATGATGTTCTCGGCGTGCTTCAGCGTATCCTCGAGCAGATCGAACTGCTCGGGCACGCCTAGTTGCCACCAGTAGCCGTACACATGGGGAGTGCCCCAGTGCCAGCCTTCCCAGCTGTCCGGATTGTGCAGCACCTCTGTGAACCCGATGGTGTTGAAGAACCGGAAATAAGGCCCAAACCGGTAGCCCACGATGCCCCAGTTATGGTGGTCCTGGTCGAGGGCCGCGATCGCCGCCGGACCGTGCTCGGTCCGTATTCTCTCCATCTCGCCGGCCACTAGGTCCAGAGCCTCGTCCCAGCTTATCGGCTCGTATCCGGACTTGCCGCGGTTCTCCGGGTGTCTTTCCCCCTTAGGATCGAAGTCGACCCGTTTCATGGGGCGAAGAAGCCGGTCGTCGGAATAGAGCTGCGTTCGAGCGGCCATCACATAGGGCCCGAGCTTCAGCTTCTTGGGGGGAGAATACTTCGCGCCTCGGGAGTCTTCGATCGTCCAGGGCTTCAGGTCTTGTCCATCGACCTGCAGCGGCCGGATCCTCACGATCTTGCCGTCTCTCACGTAGACGGAGACCGGGCCGGCGATCGTCGCGTTCATGAAGACCTGCTCTGTCACCAGTGGGCTCCCTTCGTTCTGGAAGTTGAGCGAGGATGGCTGTTGGTGTGTCCTACTCTCATCGCCCCCCGTTCCTCTGGTCTTTGGCCCTCTCGAGCAACTCTGTTCCTGACCAAAACCGTAGATCGCGTCCTACACTATCACTTATAAAACACTGACTCAAGTTCGTGAGTGACAATGGGTAGCGAATCGCGGAGCCAGCGATCTCTCTCTGATGCGGCACGTTCCCGTGGAAGATGACACCATCCACTCGCGATGCCCTTCTCTGGTCCGGGGCCCGCCGGCGCCTGCCCGGCGCCCGGGGCCAGTGGTCTTCAGAACTAGGGGGTGGGACTGCTCGAAACGGTCACTTGGAGGATCTCGGCTATATCCATGACTCGCACCCGGTCGCCCGCTTCGCGAGCATCGACACCGTCCTTCAGCATGGTCAGGCAATAAGGGCAGGCGACGGCGGCGATATCCGGCGACACGCCGAGGACCTCGTCGGTCCGGATGTTGTTTATGCGCTCACCCTCGTCCTCTTCCAGCCACATCCGGCCACCGCCCCCGCCGCAGCAGAACGCCTTGGTCTTCCTGCGGGGCATCTCTACCAGGTCGAGCCCGGCGGTCCGAAGAAGTTGTCGCGGCAGTTCGTAGATGCCGTTGTAGCGGCCTAGGTAGCAGGCGTCGTGATAGGTGACCTTCTTGCGCTCCGACGCTCCCAGCTCGAGCCTCCCGGCCTCGATGAGTTCCGAGAGGAGCTGGGTATGGTGCAGGACTTCGAAGTCGCCGCCCAGCTGCGGATACTCGTTCTTGAGCGTGTTGAAACAGTGTGGGCATTGGGTGACGATTCTTTTGACGCCGTAACTGTTGAGGACCTCCACGTTTCCCAGGGCGAGGGTCTGGTAGAGGTACTCGTTGCCCAGGCGCCGGGCCGCCTCCCCACAGCACTTCTCCTCATTCCCGAGCGTGGCGAGCGACACGCCTGCAGATTCCGCCAGCTTCACAAAAGCGGTCGAGACCTTTTGATTCCGTGCGTCGAGCGCACCACTGCATCCTGGCCAATACATCATCTCCGCATCCGGGTTTTCCCCGATGGTGGGGACCCCCAGCTTGCGGAGGTGATCCCCGCGGATGAGCGCGCTCTCGCCGAGCGGATTACCGTTCACTTCCATGTTCCTGAACACGAGGGTCGCTTCGTGGGGGAACTCACCCTCCATAAGGACGAGGTGCCGGCGCATGTCGACGATCTTGTTGACGTGCTCGTTCATCACGGGGCACTGCTCCTGGCAGGAGTAGCAGGTGGTGCAGGCCCATATCTCTTCGGTGGATATCACGTCGCCGATCATGGCGGGTGCGGCTGCATCCCCGGCAGGCGTTTCTTCGGAGGATGATGTGTTGGTCTTTCGTAGAAGGCTCGGCCCCTGCTCCACCAGGTGATCGCGGAGCTTGGTCATCAGCAGCTTGGGGGAGAGAGTCTTGCCGCTCTGGTAGGCCGGGCAGTTGTCCTGGCAGCGGCCGCACTCGGCACATGCGTACAGGTCGAGGAGCTGCTTCTTGGTGAAGCCTTCCACCCGGCTCACGCCGAACTCTTCCACGTCCTCGCTCTCGAAATCTACCGGGTAGATCTGCCCGCCTCGCGGCTTGAGGTTCCTCAGCCACTCGTTGAAGGGGCAGGCGAGGAGGTGCAGGTGCTTGGAGATGGGGATGTAGACGAGGAACCCCAGGAGTAGAAGGATGTGCAGCCACCAGAGGATGTCCTGGGCCAACTCCAACGTACTCACGCTTGCCCCGTCCACCAACTGCGACGATGGCCACGGTCACGAAGGCCAGTGAATGGCTCTCGCTGGGATCGAGGGCGTAGGAGATGCCGCTGTAGAAGAACTCCGTGACGATGAGGCCGAAGATCAGAGCCAGAATCACGCCGGCCTCGAGGTTCGCCTTGAGGCGCGCCGGCCGCACGACGTAGCGGATATAGGCCGCGACGACGACCCCGACCAGCACCAGGACGCTCAGTATGTCCTTCAGAAGATAGAAGGCCTTGCTGTCACCGATGAGAGGAAGCGAGAAGTCCTCGCTCAGGCCCTCCCCGATGATCTGCAGAGTGCCGAACGCGATGACGATGAAGCCCCAGAAGATGAAGAAGTGGATGATGCCCACGCGCTCCTTGAAGAGCTTCTTCTGTCCGAACACTAGCGCCAGGAACCCCCCGGTCCTTCGCGCCACCTGGTCGGCCCTGGGCTCGGGCCGGCCCAGGAGCAGGTAGCGGCACCCGCGGCACGAGGAAGTAGACGAAGAGCGCGAGGGCGGCCAGGAGGACCACCACGAAGACTGCGGACGTGTACGTCAACTCCGTTCTCCTTGGGCCAAGCGGCCGGGATGAAGTCCTGTTCCCTCTAGCTCAGCATCGACCGGCACTTCTCGGTCAGCGGCGGCAGGATGTCCTTCCAATCGGCGACGGCTCCGAAATGGGCCCTCTGGAAGATCGGGGCTTCTAGGTCGCGATTGACCGCGATGATGGTCTTGGACGCCGAGCAACCGGCCATATGCTGCGCGGCACCAGAGATGCCGATGGCGATATAAACGTTGGGGCTCACCACCGTGCCGGTCAGACCCACCTGTAGACTGCTGGGGACCAACCCGTTGTCGACCGGCGCCCGGGATGCGCCTATGCATCCTCCCAACAAGGCCGCCAGTTCCCGGAGTTGGGCAAAACCCTCGGTGCTGCCCACACCGCGCCCTCCCGCGACGATGACGGCCGCGTCCTCGAGTCGGACCCCCTCGGTGATGTCCTCGACCCGGTCGACGACCGACATCTTGAAGGCGCCGGGGTCGATCGCAGGAGCGAAAGTCACCACTTCACCCTGCCGGCCGGCCTCGGCGGCAGCCGGCTCAAAGACTTTAAGGCCCACCGTGAGTATGTGCGGCGTAGCACCCGTCAGGGTGAAGAGCCCGTGAGCCTTCCCCCCGAAGACCGGACGGGTCGCCTGGAGGTTCCCGGATCCCTGTTCGAAGTGCAGGGCGACACAGTTCGGTGCGAGGCCGGTGTCCAGCTTGAACGCCAGGCGGGGCGCCAGGTCTCGGCCGATCTCAGTGTGGCCCATCAATAGCACCCTGGGTTTCACGTCCTCGCAGATCTGAGTCATGAGCGCCAGATAGGGCTCCGGACCGTATCGAGAGAGCAACGGATCCTCGACCACGTACACCTTCTGCACGCCCATGTCGATCAACTCTTGCGCACCGTCTCCCAGATCGGTGCCCACCAGCACTGCAGACAAGCCCTCGCCCATGTGACCCGCGAGCTCGAGGCCGACGGTGGCAAGCTCGGCGCTCATCCTGGAGAGTCCCTGGCCCCTACGTTCGGCCAGGAACAGCACACCCTTGCTTTCACTCACTTTCGGTGCCCCCTAGATAGACTTTGCGGCGGGCCGGTCGTCAGACGACACGGGTCTTCAGGACCGCGGCTATGCCCTCCGCGATCTCCTCCGGACTGCTTCCCTCGATCAATTGACACTCGACTTTGCGATCAGGAACATAGAACTTCACGAGATCGGTCCGGGCGGAACCAGCAAGATCGACCCCGAGCGCCTGAGCATCCCAGACCGTGACATCCATCTTCTGCGCGGCGATCACTGCTTTCACTGGGGGAAAGCGCAACTCCCCGACCTCGTTACTGGCCGTGACCAACGCCGGCAGGGCAGCCTCGACGACCTCATACCCCTCGGCGACGAGACGCTCCACCCGGACGGTGCCGTCTTTGACCTCTAGTTTCTGGGCCAGGGTTATGGCAGGGATGTCCAGAATGGCCGCGATGCCAGTCCCCACCTGGCCGGCATCGGTGTCCGCGGCCTGCCGGCCGCAGAGGATGAGGTCCACGTCGCCTATCTTCTCGATGGCCTTAGCCAGAGCCAGAGCCGTACCCCTGCTCTCCAAGTCGACGAACTGCTCGTCCTCCAGAAGGATCAGTTCATCCGCGCCTGCCGCTAATGTCTTCTTAAGGACCGCCTTCGCCAGCTTGTTCCCCATACTGAGGACGACGACTTTGGCGCCGACCGCTTCCTTGACGCGCAGCGCCGCCTCCAGGGCGTTTTCGTCAAACGTGCTTGAGACCGGCGGAGTGCCCGGGGGGGGGACCAGGTTTTTCCCATCGGCTGCGATCTCGAACAAGGAGAGAGGCGCCTCGGGGTCGACCACTTGCTTGGCACAGACCACGATAGTCAACATGGGCTTCGCGTCCCTTCTAGGGAAAGACGGGCGGCATGCAGACCGACCCGTCCCCTTGGTCATCGGGGTCAAACACCTGTCCAGTAGATGCCGGCTCGGGTTATGACTGACTCGTCAGTCATGCACCACCCTACCCAGTTACCCAAGGCTTGTCAAGCCCGCCGGCGGGGCAAAAAGGGGGAGCGGCGGCGCCCTCGCGGGCGCCGCCGCGTCCACTCAACCGCGCAGTGAGCCAGCTGTTCAGGCCTCGGTATACGGCAGCGCCTTGTCCTGCACCGGGATCAGGGGGTGCCCGCCATTGCTGACGCTGATCAGGTCGAACATGTACTTGCCGCCCATGCGCCACTGGCCGGCGCAGAGGCCCACCTTGTAGACGTTCTCCACGATGTGCCTCGGACCAACGGCCCACGGTGGGCCGACCGGTTCGACCGGAGCCGAGAAATCGACCGGGCCGGCGATAGTGTCCAGCTTCGTGGTCTTGATCGCCGCCATGATAGCGTTCGTGTCGTCCACGTTGACCGTCCGCTGGAGCAAGTCGATGGCCCACTCGAAGAGCATCATGTGGGCCAAGGGCTGGGTCCACTGCCGCTTCGCTTCGGCCTCGAAGTCGTCTGTGAATTGTCGGCAAGTCTGTCCAAGGACGGTAGACGTGAAGGGCCAGTCCGGTCCCCACCACTGGTCGCAGCAGAGATTGTTGCCGATGGGCCCCAGAGCTTCGAGGGACTCCGGGAAGAGCAGCGACTTGGCCCACATGGACATCTTCGGCGTCCAGCCCTGCTGGATCGACTGTTTCCAGAAGTTGGTGAAGTCCGCCGGAGGCATCACGCCGTGCCCTTGTTCGGCGCCCGCCTTCTTGAACATGCTGATCTGCTCCGTGAAATCCTCCAGGCCGACCGGGAAACCGCTGGCATCAACGAGGGTAAAGCCCGCCGCCTCGAACGCCGCAGCATGGATAGGGTGAAGGGAGTTGCCGTCGGCGTCGTTGGGATACATCATGGCCACGATCTTGTTGGTCGGCAACTGGCTCAGAAGGTCCAGCATGATGGCGGTCCCCTCTTCCGCCCCGAAGAAGACGTGATAGGTCCAGTTGAACACAATTGAATAGTCGCCGTTGGTCCGGGGGGCGAAGAAGCCCTGCCAGGGGCAGTCGAAGGAGATGCACGGCATCCCCATGGCCTCACACGTCCCGGCCACCGGGACAACGTTATCGGGCGTCGAGGCCACGAGCATAAGGTCTATCTTGTCGTTCATGATGAGGTCGCCTGCGACCTGGGCCGCCCGGTTCGGGTCCGACTGACTATCCTGGAGCTTGATGGTGACGGGGTGTTTCAGACCGTCGCCACTTACCAGCCCGTCACCGATCACCGCCTGCGCCCGCTTGACGCAGTACTGGTCGGTCGCTCCGAAAGGAGCCAGGCCGCCGGTAATCGGGGTGATGAAACCGAGTTTGACCTCACGCCCGACTTCGGCGGCGCTACTGACTGTGGTAGGGGCGGCTGTGGTGGTGACACCGGCTGTGGTGGTTACACCGGCCGTGGTGGTAACACCGGCCGTAGTGGTCGTCTCGGCTTCCTCTCCACAGGCGGCCACCAGCCCGCCCAATCCTGCGCCCAAGCCTACTGTTGCGCCGGCGGCGCCGGCAATCTTCAAGAATTCGCGCCGGCTGACGCCGGCCTTCCTACTGATGCCTGCATTGTTGTCTTCCAAGTCGGTCGACATCTATCCCCCCTGCCTTCCTTTCGTCCCGCGGACACCTTGGTTCGAGCGCCTGCTTCTAGATCAGGTCCATCCCGGCGCACGTCTTCTGGCACTCACCTCATTGGCGACCTCCGGCTTGGCTGCTGCTGTCTTTGGCCACGGCTATGTCTCCCAGGTTCACGTCCATCGCAGTACTAATGTCCTCGAAGGTCTTGGCGGGGAATCCCAGGGCCGCGATCTCCAGGGAATAGCTGCCAATCTCGAGCCCCTCGAACCAGAAGTCCCCGAAGCCGTCGGTGGTGGTGGTCCAGGTGCTGCCGTTGCTCGTGAGGGTGCAACTAGCTCCGATCACCACCTCTTTCTTCACAGGATCGTAGACGGTACCCGCGATGAACTTCTTGGGGATGTTCAGGTAGTAGACCCGGGGCTTCTGCTCGTATTCCGGGTGGAGCACCTCCGAGCTCTGGACTGGCCCCTGAGCCTCCGCTTCCTCCATGAACTGTAGCGCTCCGGTGGGGCACGCGTCTACACACCGGGGCTCCGTCCAGCCGTTGTCCAAGAGATGAGCACATCCGGTGCACTTCTGGGCGATGTTCAGGTTCTCGTTCATATAGATGACGTGGTAGGGGCAGGCGCTCACGCAATTGGTGCAGCCCGTGCATTTCTCGGGGTCGATGATGACCAGACCGTCGTCCCTCTTGTAGAGGGTCCCTTCTACCTGGCAGGCGGCCAGGCAGGCGGCCTGGTCACAGTGGTTACACAGAGCCGCCAGGTAGTGCACCTTCACCTTGGGGACCGTACCCCGCACATGCTCGGAAAGCTTGAGCCAGAACTGACCGGTGTCGGGCTGCGGTTTGGCGTAGGGAGTCCAGTCGTTCCCGCAGTGCTCGTCCTTGCAGGCGAGCTGGCAGCAGTAGCACCCATTACAGATGGATGTGTCAAAGATGAAGACCTTGCTCATCGGGCCTCTCCTTCCTCCAGCACCCACGCCTCGAACCTGAGACCGGAAGCCGGGTCGTACTTCCTCGCAAAGGCCGCCGGATATTTCTTCTTCCACTCCTCCATTTCGGCCATGCTCACCTTCTGTACGTCCACCAGATAGCCGCTGGTGGCCATGCCCCAGCAGTTCTGGGACGTTCCGTTTATTGGCGAGATCAGGTTGTTGGCCCCGCCTCTATCGAGGTAGCCCTCGGGGCCGTCGGTGCAGATCAGGTCCGCCCGGGAGCCGTGGTCGCTCGAGACCGCTCCCGGCATGATCCGTTCCCACACCAGAGCCCCGCAGAGCACCGTGCCTCGTTCGTTGAAGAGCTTGACGATGTCCCCGTCCTTGATACCTCGGGCTTCGGCGTCTTTGGGATTGATCCAGATGGGTTCGTACATGTAGCCGTCCCAGCCCCTGACCTTGCAGGTCATGATCTCCCGTTGCCAGGTGATGTCGTCGTTCTGGGCGTGGGTCCTCCATCTTCCGTGGTTGCTCATGAGAAGGAGCGGATACTTCTTCGCCCGGGGGCTGGAGACCCTCTCATCGTGGGTGACGCTGCTTTCGACCCACTTCGGAAGGGGCCCTCTTTCGGTGTCGTCGGGGAAGTTGTCCGCCAGCCGCTGTGAGTAGAACTCGAGCTTGCCGCTGGGGGTCTCCAAGGGATGCGCTTCCGGATCCTCGTAGAACTCTCTCAGACCAGCGGGAACCTTCTCCCATTCGGGGTCGGTGGGGACGATGTAGTACCTCTTGTCGGAGAACTCCTCCCAGCTGATCAGATCGTCGATGGCCATGTCCTGGAAGCCCAGTCTGATCTTTTCCCGGACGGTCTTCCCGCGGGTGAACTCCTCATAGAGACCCAGTTTCTTAGCCACCTCACCCACAGCTTCATAATCGCTCAAAGACTCCCCGACAGGCTCTATGGCTTGGTCTTCAATAGCGCACCCGTGAACCGCCACGTTTTGAGCGAACCGAGCGATGTCTTCTTCTTCCAGCTTGGTGTTGATAGGCAGGATGATGTCGGCCAGGATGGTGTCGTTTTCCAGCCAGGGGTGTTGCACAACCAGAGTCTCGATCTTGGGGCTCCGGAAGGCTTCCACAGTCAGGAAGCCGTCGTTCCAGCAGGTGGTGCGGCAGGGGTTGTCCATCCAGATCATGTGGATCTCGGTGCCGCCCTCTTCCGCGGGGATGGGGTAGTCGTAGCGTTTGAACTGGTCTTCAAGCGGCCCCATAAGGATGGTGCTCCCCATCGTGCTGGTGGGTGGATTGAGGATGGCCTGGCTGACCTGCGTCTTGGGAATGATCTGCTTCGATGAAATATAGACCTGCCCCTGACCAGCCCAGACGTTCCCCGCGACCCCAAACCGCACGTCATCGATTGTTCTCACCGGGCGGGGCGTATCGCACATCCAGTGGTGATCGCCCCCCATCTTGAAGTACTGGTGGCAGCCCGGTTTGCCCAACCCTTGCATGCCGAGCAGGCACGCTTCCAGGCGGGCGGGCTCGTGCGAGTAAGGACCGCGGATGTAGGAGCCGCCGTAGAAGTGCATGACCGTGGTGGGCTGAGCCGCCCACTCCCGGGCAAGAGCTTTGATGGTCCACTCGGGCACGCCTGTCTTAGCCGAAGCCCACTCCGGGGTCTTAGCTACCCCGTCTTCTCTTCCCAGCACATAGTCCTCGAACTTGTCGAAGCCGACCACATGGTCAGCTACGTAATCCTTGTCGTAGGTGCCTTCGGTCATCCACACGTAGGCGATGGCCAGATGCAGCGCGGCATCGGTGTTGGGCAGGATGGGGATCCACTTGCTCGCGTGCACGGCTCCGGAATAGTTGAGATCGGGAGAGACGAACACCTGCTTCTTACCTAACTTCTGCCAGTAGTAGATGACCGTGCTGGGGAATTGGCCGGCGAAGCCCCACGGCGTCGTTTCGAGATCGGCGCCGATGTGGATGATCATGTCCGTGTTCTGGGTCACATCGTTCATGATGTTGTCGGCGGGTAGTAGGAGGCCGTTCTCCCCGTTGCCCCAGACATGCTTGGCGCCCCAGTACCAGCCCTCCCAGCTGTCGGCATTTCTGATGGCCTGAGTGTAGCCACCCATCAGACGCAGCAGATCCATCTGGACAGCGTGAGGTCCGTGGATCGTCTTGGTCTCCCCGTGTCCGTCTCCGTGGGCAAGAATGCCAAGGGGTCCGTATTCCTTGTGGATGCGTTTGATCTCGTCGGCGATGATGGTCGTGGCCTCATCCCAACTGATCCGCACGTACTTGCTCTTACCCCGGTTCTGCGGGTTGCGTTCCCCTTTGGGATCCCAGTCCACCCTTTTGAGTGGATAGAGTATCCGGTTGGGGGAGTAGACCCGCTTCTTGTAGGCGATCTGGTAGGGAGCCAGAAGACCCTTGAGTGGCGTCTTGTACTTCACGCCGTCCTTGTTTAGCTCATACTGCCCCAGCTCTTCTACCGTGTACCGCTCGGTGTGGCGATGGGGACGGATGCGGACGATCTTCCCGTCCTTCACGTCAACAGACGCCAACTCGCCTTGCTGGGCGAAGGAACACTGGGCGAGACACTTGAGGACCGTCTTGTCGGAGATGCGAACCTGCCTCTTGGATTCATCCGCTGTCATCGCGTACCTCTCCTCTGTCCGTGTCGCTGGGCCGTGAGGGGGTGGCTTGTTTGCCCGTCAGATCGACAAGCCCGTGATGAATAGAAGTTCTGCAAAGATGTGAAGCCCCCCCGGGATTCGCTGGATGACCGTCGCATCAGTCAGAATGACTGGTGGGTCAGTCACAACCACACTACCGATTTCTTATGAGCCTGTCAAGCTTTGCCCTCGCGGCGTTAGGGCCAACAGAACGCTTGGCTCTAAAACGCGATTCTGATATGCTCTCAGACAGTGACTGGGGAGTCACTTCCCATCCGCGGGCGAACGAACGCGAGGCACAAGGAAGAGACCAGTCTATGATGGCTTCAGGCAAGCATGCTGCCCTCTCCGCCGTCGCCGCGGCCCCTGCGGGAGACGAGCTCAAGGACAAGCGAGACCGCATCATCGAGCGGGCGGTCATCATGTTCAACGAGGTCGGCTACGATCGCGTGCGGGTCGGCGACATCACTGATTCGCTGAACATGGGGA
The DNA here is from genome assembly GCA_963806155.1 of uncultured Actinomycetes bacterium. Classification (GTDB taxonomy): domain Bacteria; phylum Actinomycetota; class Thermoleophilia; order RBG-16-64-13; family RBG-16-64-13; genus CAVPLM01. The sequence continues at coordinate 239,542 of CAWDXC010000009.1, read as the reverse complement.
AGGGCACCTTCTATCTCTACTTCCGCAACAAGAAGGAGCTCCTGCTCACCTGTTTCGACCACGTTACCGAGCGGATCAGGGAATTCGAATCACTTCCCAAGATACGAGAAGGCGATTTCTTCACGAGAGTCGGTCCGCGGGTGGAGGCCGTCCACCTCTACGACTGGTGGCCGGGGATCATCAACCTGCTGCGCGCGGCCGAACTGTCCCCGGACGTGGAGGTCAAGACCAAGGCCCGCGAAGCGTACGAGATCCTCACCGAGCCTCTCCGGAGGGATCTGGAGGCTGCGATACAGGCGGGGCGGGCTCGTGACGTCGATGCCGAACTTGCCGCCTATGGCTTCATCGGCCTCGCCGAGAACCTCTGGTTCCGTTCCCGCCTCGACGACCGCTATCCACCGGAGCAAGTGGTCAACTTCATGGTCGATGCCGTCACGCGCTGGCTTGCTTCGGCGGCTTCTTCAGAGCAGGGCACTTCGCCGGGTCCGGATGCTCCAGCCCGGGTGGTCAGCCGCGACGGCACGCCGTTCGACCTCGGCGTAGTCCGCTGCAATGGCAAGACCCAACTCACCGGAGCCCTCGGCCCGGCTCAGATCGACGTCGAGTTGACCCGCGTCTCCCGCCTTAGCGTCAGCGAGCCCGGCGAGGAGTGTCTGGTCGATCTGGTCGCCGCCGATGGGACGGAGGTCCGCCTGCGCATCGATGGTTCCACCGTCATCTCAGGCGATGCCTCTCTGGGCACCGTCCGCATCGCCATGCGGGACCTGGCAAGCCTAAGCTGGGGGTGACCGGGGCAGACAGATAGGAACGCAGCTGAGTTGAAAGGCTAATGAAAGATCAGGGAGAAGGAAGATGCTGCAAGACTTACGAGAGTACATGATCAGATGTGCCCGGTGCTCTAACTGCAAATTCATACCCCAACCAGTAATAAGCAATGCTAAATACGCCTACAGCTGCCCCAGCATAACCAAGTATCTCTTCCACACGTATTCTGGGAGTGGCAGGCTGATCACCGCACTCTCCTTGAACGATGGACGTATCGACTATAGTGAGAAACTGCTGGAAATCGTTTACCAATGCCAGATGTGTGGAGCATGCGATATTTCATGTAAGTACGGTAATGATATAGAAGTGTTGCAGCCGCTCTATGAGATGCGGATCAAATGCGTGGGCGACGGCGAACTCAATCCGGCGCATATGGCGATCATCGACGGACTACGAAAAGAAGACAACATGCTCCTCGAGCGGAAAGCCGACAGGGGCAACTGGGCCGAAGGCCTCGATGTGAAGAACATCACCAGGGACGGGGCGGGAGTCTATTTCCACACCGGGTGTCGCTATAGCTACGACACCGAGCTCTGGCCCGTTGCACGTGCGGCCGTGGGTCTCCTGCAAAAGGCCGGAGTGGACGTCGCCATCGGGGGCAAGGACGAGAACTGCTGTGGGGGCAGGGCCTACGATCTCGGTTATGTCAGTGAGCTCACCAAGTACGCCGAGAACAACGTGGAAATGCTCCGGGCCGCGAAGGCAGGCACCGTGGTGACCAGCTGCTCCGACTGTTACCACGCGTTCAAGGTCCTCTACGACAAGCTAGGTCTAAAGAAGGACATCCAGGTCTTCCACATCACCGAATACCTGGACAAGCTCATGGCGGAAGGTCGTCTCACACCCAGGAAAGAAGTCCCCATGGCCGTCACCTACCACGACCCCTGCCACCTGGGCCGGTTGGGGGAGCCGTGGGTGCATTGGGAAGGGGTCATCAGCACCAAGCCCGACGAACGGTGGCGGCATATACCCGACAAGCAGATACGAAAGGGCACTTACGGCGTGTACGAGCCGCCGAGGAACGTGCTCAAGAGCATCCCAGGGGTCAAGCTGGTCGAGATGACCAGGATCAAGGAGTACACCTGGTGCTGCGGTGCCGGGGGCGGTGTGCTGGACGCGTACCCCGAGTTCAGCGAGTGGACGGCCGCGGAGAGGATCACGGAGGCCAAGGATACGGGGGCGGAAGCGTTGGTCACCGCGTGCCCGTGGTGCATCAGGAACTTCAGGGATTCCGTCGAGGCCTCCGGGGACAGTCTCAAGGTCTATGACGTCGTCGAGTTGTTGCAGCAGTCCCTCGAGGATTGAAGGAGATGCCGGCGGTGGCTCTGAACAACAGGAACGCTTACAAGGCTTTCGAGGAGATTGTCGGGCCAGACTACATCTCTGAGGAACCGGCCGTACTGGACTCCTATGCGTTCCAGTGGGGCGCAGAACTCTTCACCGACACACCGTTCCTTCCCAGGTCGGGCGCCATCGTGCTCCCGGGCACTACGGAGGAAGTGCAGGCGCTCGTCAAAGCCTGCAACAAATACAACGTCAGATACAAGGCGATCAGCAACGGCTGGGGCTTCTACAGCGCGCTCGGCCTGGACGACGATGCCATCCACGTGGATATGCGGAGGTTCAACCGCATCCTCGAACTGAACGAGAAGAGCATGTACGCCGTCGTGGAACCCTATGTCACCTGCGCCATACTCCAGGCCGAAGCGATGAAGATAGGCCTGAACGTGCACATGATCGGAGCGGGTAGCAACACCTGCGCCATGCCCATCACGGCTCATCAGGGTACCGGGTCCGGCGGCGTGAGCACCAGCTGCGGAGACCGCAACACCCTGGCGGTGGAATGGGTGACTCCCGACGGCGAGCTGCTCAAGTTCGGTTCCGTCGGGAGCCGGCGCCGGCTGGTTCTGCGGCGACGGTCCGGGCCCCTCCCTACGAGGACTGATACACGGTCCTCAGGGTGTGATGGGCGGCCTGGGGATCTTCACCAAAGCTGGGGTGAAGCTATACCCCTACTACGGCCCGCCCGAGCCGGAGTTGGAGGGTGTTTCGCCCTCCTACTCGTACAAGGAGATGCCGCCGAACTTCGATATCCACCATCCCCTCTTCCCCGATTGGGACAAGCTGATCGAAGCCGCCATCAAGATGGGGGAGAGTGAGATAGCGACCATGATCTTCCGGCTGCCCCTGCCGATGATGGCCGAGGCCTTCACCGGCACCGGCAGTGACGCGGAGGTGCTGTTCCGGCAGATGCAGGAGGAGTCCGCCGGCCGCCCCGGCTTCCTGGTGATGATCTCCGGCGCCACCATGCCGGAGTTCGAGTACAGGAAGAAGGTCCTCGCCCAGATCCTGGAGGAGACGGGCGGCGTGCTCTTGAGCCACATCGAGAAGCCCGAGGTCAAGAGGGAGATTCTCTGGTCGGAGACCAGGTTCAGCGGCGCTGTGAGAGAAGCATTCCGGGCGGTGGGGAGGTTCCTGGGCTCGATCGGCGACTCCGCCATGTTCCAGACCTCCACCAGACTGATGCTGGAATGCATGGAGACTCAAGAAGGAGTACCAGGCTCGAGGCAACATCAGGGCCGATGACGGTCCGGACTGCGTAATCGGGATGGTCTACGAGAACGGGCACACAGGTCACGCGGAACAGCTCGTCATGACCCACCCGACCGGGGCCGGTTGGCGAGACCTCATGGAATTCACCGACAGATGCGAGGACCTAGCCATCAAAGGACGCTACACGGCGCCGGTGACCGTTTGGGGCGATCGCGCGCACGACAAATGGGGTCCGCATCTCTGCGACTACCATCTGTGGCTACGCCAGATCAAGAAGACCTTCGATCCCAACGGCGTCTCCGAGGCAGCGATGTACATCTCGGCCAAGGATTGAGGGGATACGCCCGATGGCTCTAAACAGTAGGGACGCATACAAGGCCCTCGAGGAGATCGTAGGACCGGACTACATCTCTGAGGAACCGGCCGTACTCGACTCCTATGCGTTCGAATGGGGCGCGGAGATATCTACGGGCACTCCCTTTCTCCCGAGATCCGGAGCCATTCTCATGCCGGGGAGGACCGAGGAAGTGCAGGCGATAGTCAGAGCCTGCAACAAGTACAAGGTCAGGTACAAGGCCATCAGCAACGGCTGGGGCTTCTACAGCGCGCTCGGTCTCGATGACGACGCCATCCATGTGGACATGCGCCGCTTCAACCGTATCATCGAGTTGAACGAGAAGAGCATGTATGCAGTCGTGGAACCCTACGTCACCTGTGCCCTCCTGCAGGCCGAGGCCATGAAGAAAGGTCTCAACCTCCATATGATCGGGGCCGGGTGCAATACCAGCGCCATGCCCATCACGGCCCACCAGGGCACCGGGTCCGGCGGCGTGAGCACCAGCTGCGGAGACCGCAACACCCTGGCTGTGGAATGGGTGACTCCCGACGGCGAGCTGCTCAAGTTCGGATCGTCAGGAGCCGGCGCCGGCTGGTTCTGCGGCGACGGCCCCGGCCCCTCCCTGCGAGGAGTCATACGAGGCACTCAGGCGGTCATGGGCGGTCTGGGGATCTTCACCAAGGCCGGGCTCAAGCTGTACCCGTACTATGGTCCGCCGGAGCCCGAACTGGAGGGTGTTTCTCCGAGCTACAGCCTCAAAGAGATGCCGCCGAACTTCGAGATCCACCATCCCCTCTTCCCCGACTGGGAGAAGCTGATCGAAGCCGCGATCAAGATGGGGGAGAGCGAGATAGCCACCATGATCTTCCGCCTGCCCCTGCCGATGATGGCCGAGGCCTTCACCGGTACCGGCAGCGAAGCAGACGTCCTGCTCAGGCAGATGCAAGAGGAGTCCAACGGACGTCCTGGGTTCCTAGTGATCATTTCAGGTGCCACCATCCCAGAGTTTCGCTATAGGCAGAAGGTCCTGGCCCAGATTCTGGAGGAGACCGGCGGCGTGTTCTTGAGCCATATCGAGAAGCCTGAGGTCAAGCGGGAGATCCTCTGGTGCGAGACCAGGTTCAGCGGGGGCGTCAGGGAGGGATTCCGAGCGACAGGCAGGTTCCACGGTCTGATCGGTGACTCTGCCATGTTCCAGACGTCCACCAAGTTCATGCTGGAATGCATGGAGCTCAAGAAGGCGCTGCAGGCCAAGGGCACCGTCAGGGCGGACGACGGTTTCGACTGCGTCATAGGGATGGTCTACGAGAACGGCCACACCGGCCACGCGGAACAACTCGTCATGACCCACCCGACGGGGGAGGGCTGGAGAGACCTCATGGAATTCTCCGACACGTGCGAAGACCTGGGCATCGCGAGATGCTACACGGCTCCAGTGACGGTGTGGGGCGACCGCGCGCACGACAAGTGGGGTCCCCACTTGGGCGACTACCATCTGTGGTTGCGGAAGATCAAGAAGACTTTCGACCCCAACGGGGTCTCCGAACCTGCGATGTACATCTCGGCCAAGGACTGAACCGCTCGATGAAAGCCAGGGCGAACCATACTGAACGGGGTGTGTGATGTCAGAGAAGACAGAATTAGCCAACATAGTCGGTGCGGACAACGTGACCGACGCACCGGCGGTCCTCAGTGGATACGCGTCGGACGAGAGTTTCGTCCATCCCATCACGCCTCGCTGTGTGGTGAGACCCAAAGATGCGGGGGAGATACAGAAGATAGTCCAATGGGCCAATACTTCGGCCACTCCGCTGATCCCCGTCAGCTCTGGGGGGCCCCACTTCCGGGGCGACACCGTCCCCAGTGTCGGGGGAGCGGTCATCGTCGACTTGAGCGGGATGAACAGGATCGTGAGGCTCGACCTCGAGCACCGCATCGCTATGGTCGAGCCGGGAGTCACCTTCCGCGACTTGATCCCTGCTGCGCGTGAAGCCGGACTTCGCCTGAACCTGCCCCTTCTGCCGCGCGCCACAAAATCGGTAGTCGGAAGCCTCCTGGAGCGGGAGCCGGTGATCATGCCCAAATACCACTGGGACACCTCCGACCCGATGGCCTGCACAGAAGTGATCTATGGCTCGGGGGAGGTCTTTAGGACTGGGTCGGCCGCCGGCCCCGGCACTCTGGAGGAGCAGTGGGCGGCCGGGGCTGCCCAAAACGAGGCTGCAGGCCCTATGCAGGCTGGTTTCTTGAGGCTCATCCAGGGCGGTCAAGGCACGATGGGCATCGTGACCTGGGCCACGGTCAGATGCGAGCATCTGCCCAGTATCGAGGAACCTTATCTGGTCGGCTCGGACAAGCTGGGCAGTCTGTTGGAGTTCGCGTACTGGCTCATCCGCAATCGCTTGGCTGACGACTGTCTGCTGCTGAACGATTCCAACCTGGCTCGGATGATGACTCGGGATGGGTCTGGCGACTACGAGAAGCTGAGATTCGGGCTTCCCAACTGGATACTGTTCTACACGATCTCCGGCATCCGCTATTTCCCAGAGGACCGCATAAGCTACGTCCAGAAGGACATCTCCACCATCGCGCAGTCCATCAGAGTGGAGCCGCTCAGGTCTGTGGGCACGATCTCCGCGTTCGAGCTGATGAGCCTGCTGCACGAGCCCTCTGCGGATGGGTATTGGAAAGCCGATGCGAAGAGTGGCTGCGCGGACATCTTCTTCATAACGGTCCACGAGAAGCTCCCAGAACTCATAGACACCATGAAGACCGTCGCGATGGAGTCTGAGTACGACGTCGCAGACATGGGCATCTATCTCCAGCCGGCGGTCCAGGGAGTCAATTACCACTGCGAGTTCAATCTTTTCTTCGACAAGGACAACCTCGCCGAGAAGGAGACCGTGAAGACTTTGGTGGACGCCGCCGCCGGCGCTCTGGCGAATAGGGGGGCCTTCTTCTCCCGGCCTTACGGCCCCTGGGCGGACATGGCCTATAGGAGAGACGCTGGTACCACGATGGCGCTCCGAAAGGTGAAGGGGATCTTCGACCCGAACAACGTGATGAACCCTGGGAAGCTCTGCTTCCAGTAGGTTGGAACGGATGCTTCTCGGTCGTTACTTCCTCGAAGGATTCAAACACACTGGGCGGCGGCGCGAGGCGCACCGCCGCCCAGGTCGTCTGCGGCTCAGCTCACGGTATAGGGCTGTAGCTCGGCTGCCACGGGAATGGCGGGACACCCGGCATTGCTGACGGTAACCAAATCGAAGGGCCACTTCGTGCCCTTGATCCACTGGCCGGCAGGATGGTTGATCTTGTAGACGTTCTCCACGACGTGCCGTGGACCCGCGGCCCAGGGCGGTCCGACCGGCTCCACCGGCGCTGAAAAATCGACGGTGCCGAGAATGGTCTCAAGCTTGGTGCTCTTGACCGCCGTCATGATCGCGTCCTTGTCATCCACGCTGGCCGTTCGACTGAGTACGTCATAGGCCCACTCGAAGAGCATGAAGTGAGCCACGGGCTGTGTCCACTGCGAATCGGTCCGGGCCTCATAGTCATCTGCGAACTGCCGGCAGGTCTCTCCAAGTAGAGCCGACTTGTAGGGCCAGTCCGCTCCCCACCACTGGTCCGCACAGAGACCGTAGCCGATGGGGCCGATCGCTTCCATGGACTGGGGGAAAAGTAGGGCTTTGCCCCATATGGACGTTTTTGGCAGCCAGGACTGCTGGATCGATTGCTTCCAGAAGTTGATGAAGTCCGGGGGAGAAAGCAGACCGTGCCCCAGCTCGGCCCCCGCCTTCTTGAACATGCTGATTATCGAGGTGAAGTCTTCGGTGCCTTCCGAAAAACCACTACCATCGACAACGGTGAAGCCCATCTCCTCGAGCACCGGCAGTTCGAGATCATGTACGGCGTTGCCGTCGGAGCTGTTGGAATACAGCAAAGCCAGGACGTTGTTGGTCGGCAACCGGTGAAACACGTCGGCCATGATGTCGAAGCTGTCCTCCCCACCAAAGAAGACGTGATAGGTCCACTTGAACACCGCCGTCAGGTCGCCTCCGGTCCGAGGCTCCATATAGCTCTGCCAGGGGGCGTCGCAGGAGAGGCACGGTGTCCCGAGCGCTTCAGCCTGACCGGACACCGGCACGACGTTGTCGGGTGCGGAGGCTACGAGGATAATATCCACCTTGTCGTTTAGGATGAGGTCGCCTGCTACCTGTGCCGCCCGGTTGGGGTCTGACTGGCTGTCAACGACCTTGATTGTGACAGGGTGCTTCAGTCCGTCACCGCATACGATCCCGTCCGCGATCACCTCTTTCGCCCGTTCGACGCAGTATCCGTCGGGCACGCCGAAGGAGGCCAGGGCCCCGGTTGTCGGCGTAACAAAACCGAGCTTGAGCTCGCGGCCGGTCTCTGCCGCAGTGCTGACGGTGGTCGTCGCGGCGGCGGCGGTCGTTGTGGTGGCGGCGGTCGTGGTGGTGGTCGTCTCGCCCGCGGTCGTCGTGGTCGTTTCTTCTTCGCCGCAGGCGGCGAGTAGGCCGCCCAGGCCGGCGCCGGCCCCCACAGCCGCTCCGGCGATTCCGGCGATCTTCAGGAAATCACGCCGGCTGACCGGTCTCGCCGGCCTCTTCTCCTCTTGTTCTTCCCGGCTGCGGTCTTCGTGAGTTTCGTTCGCCTCGCTCATGTCCCCCTCCGTTTCACAGGTCGCACATGCAGTTGCTGAAGCATCCTTTGGTTGAAGAGCCTAAGAACACGCCTGATCGAGGATCACTTCTCTTGTCGACTACCCCCCTTCACGACCTTCGAACGGTACTTCCCGTCCCGCCCTTAGAAGACCAGACCATACGCTAACATGTTTAGAAAGCGGTCTCAAGTCATTGAGTCAGCTTGCGTAGTGATCGGGGATAAACCATCAGCAGTCATCCGATCGGCCGTCGTCCCCCCGCCTCGGTCATGGGTGCTCTCATTCTGCAAGAGCGGGGGAAGAGGCGGCATCTGGGTGGCGAGCTGTGACACCAGTTCCCTGTATCTATCCAGTCTTGAATCGACGTCGATCTCGCCGCTTCGCGCAGCCTGCACGGCCAAGAACAGCCATAGGTGAGTCAATAGCAGATCCTCACGGGTGTACATCTTGTCCGAGAATGACCTGAATACAGTCTGCTCATATGCACCGAACAGGCTGTGGGCCACGAGTTCGTCCGGCACCGCGGGTGGCTTCGAGCCTTCGCTGGGCACGTATGCCAGGTCCCCCTTGATGTGCTCCACGATGTTTTTGAAGAGCGCCTCCATAGGCCTTTGTGGGTCGCTCTCGTCCTGGACGCCGTCGACGCGGGTCAGGGCCATGGCGGTCGAGCCGAGTTGAAACACGTGCGAATGCCCAAAGACAAGCCAGAGCAAGCGCTCGGCCGGGTCGTCCGTCGAGGCCTCTTTGGCATCTACAAACTCGAGGCCCCAGCCCAGAAGCGCGCTGACGCATTCCGAGAGGAGCGCGCGCTTGCTCGGAAAATGGCTGTAGAAGACGGCTGTGGTGATGCCGAGCTTGCGCACAATAGTCGTGACATGCGTCTTCCTATAACCCTTTGCGACCAGTTCCTGGGCAGCCAGAGCCAGGATCCTATCGTGCACGCGCCGATGCTCTTGAGCGGCAAGATCAACCTCGCCGTTGTTGGCCCGGTCGACCGTATGCTGCAGCTGTGCTTGGATCTCCTCCAGAGCGAGCCCGGCCTGCTTGAGCTCCACGATCTCTCGCAGTATGTCGAGGTGGTCCCTGGTGTAGAGAGACCGGCTACGGGCGGTCTTCTGGGGGCGGGGGAGCAGGCCTATGCTCAGATAGTAGTGGATCGTGGTCCGCGGAACCCCGCTCGATTCCTCGAGATCTCGGATAGTGAGTACCGGGATCAATCTCGCTCCTTCTATCTCGCTGGGGCCGCCAGCCGACCTATCAAGCTTAATCCTAAGCACGCGTCAAGCCAAAGGGATGTCTCCCAGGTTGACGTCATTCTCGACGGCTATCTCCGGGAATCGCTTGGTCGGGAAGCCCGCGGCCGCTATCTCCAGAGAGTATGCGCCCGCCACGAGGCCCTCGAACCAGAAGTCCCCGAAGCCGTCGGTGGCCTCAGTCCAGGTGCTGCCGTTACCAGTAAGGGTACAGGTCGCTCCTTTCACGACCTCTTTCGCGACGGGATCGTAGACCGTTCCGCCGACGAACTTCTTGGGGATGTTCAGGTAGTAGAGGCGAGGCTCGTCTCGGGCCGGATTCCTGGTCTCGGCCCCGGCGATCAGTTCCTTTGCCTCATCCTCGTCCATGTACTTCAGGGCCAGAGTCGGGCAGGCGTCCACGCAGCGGGGCTCGGTCCAGCCGGCGTCGAGCAGATGGGCGCAGCCCGTGCACTTCTGAGCGATGGTGAGGTTTTCGTTGAAGTAGATGGAATCGCTGGGGCACGCGTCCAGGCAGCTCATGCAGCCTGTGCACCTCTCTGGATCGATGATGACCAACCCGTCCGCGCGCTTGTAGATGGCTCCTTCCACCGAGCAGGCGGCCATGCACGGGGCCTCGTCGCAGTGGGCGCAGAGCGAGGCCAGGTAGTGCATCTTCACCTTGGGCACGGTCCCGCGCACATGCTCGGAGAGCTTGAGCCAGAACTGGCCCGTATCGGGCTGCGGCTTGGCGTAGGGAGTCCAGTCGTTGCCGCAGTGCTCGTCTTTGCAGGCGATCTGGCAGCAGTAGCAGCCGTTGCAGATGGCGGTATCAAACACGAAAACCTTGCTCATAGGGCCTCTCCTTCCTCTAACACCCAGGCCTCGAAGCGCAGACCCGAGGCCGGGTCGTATTTCCTCGCAAAGGCCTCGGGGTACTTCTCCCGCCATTCCTCCATCTCGGCCATGCTCACCTTCTGCACCTCCACCAGGAAGCTGCTCGTGGCCATACCCCAGCAGTTGGGGGAGATGCCGTTGATGGGAGAGATGAGGTTGTTCGCCCCCCCGCGATCGAGGAAACCGTCCGGACCGACGTTGATGAGGTCGACGCGGGAGCCGTGGTCCATGGACACGGCTCCAGGCATGATGCGCTCCCAGACGAGGGCTCCGCCGAGGACGGTACCTCTCTCGTTGAACATCTTGAGGATGTCGCCGTCCTTGATGCCCCTCGCTTCGGCATCCGTGGGATGGATCCAGATGGGCTCGTACAGATAACCGTCCCAACCTCTGACCTTGCAGGTCATGATCTCCCGCTGCCAGGGGATGTCGTCGTTCTGAGCATGGGTCCGCCAGCGGCCGTGGTTGGTCACGAGCAGCAGCGGGTACTCCTGCGCCCGCGGGCTGGAGACCCGCTCGTCGTGGAACTCGTCCTTCTCGATCCACTTGGGCAGAGGGCCTCTCACTTTGTCGTCGGGGTAGTGATCGGCCAGACGCTGGGAGTAGAACTCGAGCTTGCCGCTGGGGGTCTCCAGCGGATGCTTCTCGGGATCTTCGTAGAACTGGCGCAGACCGGCCGGGACCTTATCCCACTCGGGATCGGTGGGCATGATGAAGTACTGCTTGTCCTGGAAATCTTCCCAGGTGACGAAATCGTGGATGTCCATGTTGTCGAAGCCCGCCTTGATCTTCTCCTTTATGGTCATCCCCGCGCTGAACTCCTCGTAGAGGCCCAGCTTCTTGGCCACCTCACCCACGGCTTGGTAGTCGGAGAGCGATTCGCCCAAGGGTTCGATGGCCTGGTTCTCGAGCAGGATGCCGTGCACGGAGCGTCCGCCGGCGGACATACGGCCGATGTCTTCCTCCTCCAGCTTGGTGTTGACGGGCAGGATGAGGTCGGCCAGGATGGTGTCGTTCTCCAGCCACAGGTGCTGCACCACGATGGTCTCGATCTTGGGGCTGCGGAAGGCCTCCACCGTCATGAAGCCGTCGTTCCAGCAGGTGGTGCGGCAGGGGTTGTCCATCCAGATCATGTGGATCTCGGTGCCGCCCTCTTCCGCCGGGATGGGATACTCGTACCTCTTGAACTGGTCTTCCAGGTGCATGAACTGCTGGGTGCTCCCGGAGCTCCAGCAGGTTCCCTCGAGGATGGCCTGAGCCAGTTGCGTCTTGGGGATGATCTGCTTGGAGGAGACCGCCAGCTGTTTCTGGCCGGGGAAGATGTTCCAGCTAGGTGGCCCCTGTTGCCCATCCGCGCTGCCCTTGGCGATGGTGGGGTCGAATCTCATGCGCATGTCGGGGATGGTCTTCAGGGGGCGGGGCGTGTCGTTCATCCAGTGGTCGTCGCCGCCCATCTTGTAGTACTGGTGGCAGCCCGGTTTGCCCAACCCCTGCATGCCGAGGAGGCAGGCTTCCAGCCGGGCCGGTTCGTGGGAGTAGGGGCCACGGATGTAGGAGCCACCGTAGAAGTGCATGACCGTGGTCGGTTGCGCCGCCCATTCCCGGGCAAGAGCCTTGATGGTCCATTCGGGCACATCGGTCTTGGCCGAGGCCCACTCGGGAGTCTTGGGGATCCCGTCTTCGCGGCCGAGCACGTAGTCCTCGAACTTGTCGAACCCCACCACATGGGTGGCGACGTAGTCCTTGTCATAGGTGCCCTCGGTCATCCAGGTATGGGCTATGGCCAGATGCAGGGCAGCATCGGTGTTAGGAAGGATGGGGATCCACTTGCTCGCATGGATGGCGCCCGAGTAGTTGAGATCGGGGGAGACAAAGACTTGCTTCTTACCTAGCTTCTGCCAGAAGTAAAGGACGTTCGAGGGGAACTGGCCCGCGAATCCCCAGGGGGTGGTCTCCAGATCGGCCCCGATGTGGACGATCATGTCGGTGTTCTGGGTGACGTCGTTCATCATGTTGTCGGCGGGGAGGACGAGGCCGTTCTCCCCGTTGCCCCAGACGTGCTTGGTGCCCCAGAACCAACCCTCCCAGCTGTCCGCGTTGCGGATGGCCTGGGTGAAGCCGCCGGTGAGCTCGAGGAGGTCCATCATCACGGCGTGGGCTCCGTGCACGGTCTTCGTCTCGCCGTGGCCGTCACCGTGGGCGAGCACCCCATAGGGCCCGTACTCCTTGTGGATGCGCTTGATCTCGTCGGCGATGGTGGTGGTCGCCTCGTCCCAGGAGATGCGGACGTACTTGCTTTTGCCCCGGTTCTGGGTGTTCCTCTCCCCATCGGGATCCCAGTCGACTCGCTTGAGCGGGTAGAGGATGCGGTTGGGAGAGTAGACCCGTTTCTTGTAGGCGATCTGATAGGGGGCGAGGAGACCTTTGGGTGGCGTCTTGTACTTCACGCCGTCCTTCTCGAGCTCGTACTGCCCCAGCTCTTCTTCGGTGTATCTTTCGGTGTGGTGGTGGGGGCGGATGCGGACGATCTTGCCGTCCTTCACGTCCACTGACGCCAGTTCGCCCCCCTGCGCATAGGAGCACTGGGCGAGGGTCTTGAGTACCGTCTTGTCTTTGATGCGCAATTCTGCGCGACGATCGTTTTCCGCCGGCATCAAGTGCTCCTTTCCTCATGTTGCCCCAGTTGGGATCCGGCTCGATTCTCCATAATCAGTCTTCTTCAGCTGAGGTTTGGCGAAGACAACCCGGAGGATGGGTCATGCGCGCTATCCTCGTCGACTGTTCCTGTGAGGACTCCATCCTGGCCGATCACCCACGACTCTCTGCAGCGACATCCCGCTCCTCCGTCACACTAGCAAGTTTGAAAGAACATCTCAAGTCTTAAAGTTAATATACATAGTGACCGCAAGACGGTCACTGATCTGCGTGGCTCGTCACCGGCCTGCCGATCGGCCCTTACAGCGCTACATGATTGAAGTCTAAGACTTGATATAGCTTTCTGTCAAGTGGAGTTCAATTAGATCCAGCAGCGCCCCTCCTGCCTCCCACATCGAGAACGGTCCTCAGCGAAGCTAGTGCCCGGTCTGTGCACGTCGGCGGCAAGCCCCGAGCGTCTGCGGTGTTGTTGCCACGGACCGTCACTTGAGACTAATCTTGTTGTCGGCATGTGCAGCGGTCGGAGTCGACGCACCTGAGGAGTCCTCTCGGCTCGCGTCGGTCCCTAGCGAGGAGCAAAGGTGATCCAGGCGTTTACCATTCGGGAGCTCGAGAAGGTGAGTGGGGTACCCCGAACCACCATCCACTACTATCTCAGGCTGGGATTGCTCCCCCGCCCTCAGAAGACCGCTGCCAGCCGATCCTTGTACACCGAAGACCACGTCAAGATCCTGCAGGAGATCGCCGAGCTGAAACGGACCGGACTTTCCATCCTCGAGATCGAGGATAGACTTCAGCATCGCGTCGACCAGGCGAACGAGACCGCGGTGGATCTTGTGTCTCTGGAGTATGAGCGGATGCACAATCGCATCCTGGCTCTTGCCACGCGCGAGTTCTCCACCAAGGGCTACAAGAACACGCACGTCTCCACCCTCATGCGTCGGCTGGGCATCACCGCCAGTCTCTTCTACACCCACTTTCCCAGCAAACGCAGGCTCCTGGCCGAATGCGTGAGTGTGCTGACGAACTGGGGTGTCAGCTACGCCGACGAGAAGACGGCTTCTTTGGAGGATCCGGCGGAGCGCTTGCTGTGGGACGTCTTCAGCCACTTTCGCGTGTTTCAACTCGGTGTGGCCGCCTTTGCCGTGATCCGCGTGGAAGGAACGCAGGAGGACGTCGACCTGCGCCGGTCCATCCAGGAAGGTCTCGCCGGTACTGTGGCGCGCATCATGAAGGAGCTCACGGCGGTCCCCGCGCCTGCGGGAAGACCGGCCGCGCGTGATGACCTCATAGCCCTGAGCCTGTTCGGCGCCTACCAGGAGACGGTCTTCGGAGCGGTCTCTCCAGGGAATCACACGCGGGCGGACCTGCTTCGCGCTCACTTGTGGCTGTTCCTCGCTGCGCAGGCGGCGCGCAGCGGCGAGATCGACATCGATTCGCGGCTTGCCAAGTACGAGGGGCTCATCGCCGAACTGGCCGGCCAGATGCCGCCTCTGCCCCCGGAGCTCGAGCTCTAGCGCCTCTCGCGGGACGTTGATGGATGGTGCGAGGCTGGGCAGTATTGGGTTTTACTCACGGACTTGATATCGGTTTCTTCTGATGATACTGTGCTTCCAGGACCCCTCGTTCAGATGGGAGGGGGTGCTAATGCGTTCGCTTTGAAAGGGGGCCTTACGGAGCGTTCTTCGGAAGACCGCAGCAGGTCGTCAGGTCCGGTCAAAGATGGTTTGAGGAGATGGCGTCAAGGAGCCTCAGGAAGGCAGTGGACATGATAACGGAGAAGGCATTGCAGGAGATCGCCGGGGCACGTAGCGTCAGCCAGGACCCGTCCGTCCTGGACGCCTACGCCGGTGATCTCAGTTTCGTCGGCAGAGTGCGTCCGCGGTTCGTGGTCAAGGCCGATTCGGCGGAGACCGTCCAGAAGCTTGTGAACCTGGCCAAAGAGGCCGGCACACCTCTCGTTCCGGTCAGCTCCGGCGGCCCTCATTTCTACGGCGACACCGTCCCCTCCACCGGCGATGCCGTGGTCGTGGACATGAGCGGCATGAAGAAGATCGACCTGATCGATCCCTTCGAGCGTGTGGTGTCGATCGTCGAACCGGGAGTCACCTTCGGCGAACTGAGCAAGGCGGCGGCCAAGAAGGGACTGAGGCTGAACATGCCGCTGCAGCCGCGCAAGACCAAGTCGGTGGTCGGTAGCATGCTCTCCCGGGAACCGGTGACCATGCCTCATTACCATTGGGATATCGCCGATCCCATCGGTTCCACCGAAGTCATCTTCGGCACGGGAGATATGTTCCGCACCGGCGCAGCGGCCGGCCCCGGCACCATCGAAGAGCAGCGCAAGGCGGGGGGCCGGCAGAAGGAAGCCGCGGGTCCGTCGGCCATGTCTCTGCACCGTCTCTTCCAGGGCGCGCAGGGGACGATGGGCATAGTCACCTGGGCTTCGGCCCGGTGCGAACTGGTCCCGGAGATCGAGCAGCCCTACTTCATCGGGTCCGGCGACGTGGCCAAGCTCCTGGAGGCCGCCCACTGGCTGATGCGGCTGAGACTGGGCAACGAACTGTTGCTCCTCAACGGTGCCGATGTCGTCGCGCTGATGAGCCAGAGCGACGAGGACTACACCCGGCTGGTCGCCAAGCTGCCTCAGTGGGTCCTCTTCTTCAACCTGGGCGCTTACAAGTATCTGCCCGAGATGAGGATGCAGGGCCAGATCGAGGACACCCGTGAGCTCCTGCAGCGCCTCGGTCTGCAGACCGCGCAGAGTCTCGGCGGGGTCGGTGCCGGCCAGTTCCTGGAAGCCATACGCCGGCCGTCCGGCGAGCCTTACTGGAAGCTCCGGCGGCAGGGAGGCTGCCAGGATATCTTCTTCCTCACCACCTACGCGAAGATCCCCGGGCTGGTCAAGGTCATGAGCGAAACCGCCGAAGCGGTCGGGTATCCCGCGCCCAAGATGGGCGTCTACCTGCAGCCTATCGTCCAGGGCAGCAGTTGCCACGTGGAGTTCAACCTCTTCTACGACCCCACGGACAAGACCGAGACCTGCGCCGTTAGAGGTCTTGCCACGAGCGCCATCCAGCCGTTGATGAGCGCCGGCGCCTTCTTCTCGAGACCTTTCGGGGAAGCGGCCAGAGACATCATGAATCGGGATGCTGCCAGCGTGGAAGCGCTTAAGAAGTTCAAGGCGATCGTTGACCCGGCCGGCATCCTGAGTCCGGGCAAACTGTGCTTCTAAGGGAAGGGACCAGAACTATGGCGCTAGAAGACTATCGAGCGGAGATGGAGTCGTGTTGCCGGTGCTCTGCCTGCAAGTTCATCCCCTTGGAGAAGGTGACCGGCTACGAGCATGCCAATGCGTGCCCCAGCATCTCGCGCTACAACTTCCATTCCTACTCCGGCGGCGGCCGCATGGGCTCCGGCCTGGGGCTGCTCCGCGGCCGGGTGGAGTACACCCCCAAAGTGGCGGAGGTCGTCTATGACTGCAATCTGTGCGGCGCCTGCGACATCTCCTGCAAGTATGCGATGGAGATGGACGTCCTCG
Organism: uncultured Actinomycetes bacterium; assembly: GCA_963806155.1. Classification (GTDB taxonomy): domain Bacteria; phylum Actinomycetota; class Thermoleophilia; order RBG-16-64-13; family RBG-16-64-13; genus CAVPLM01. The sequence continues at coordinate 222,818 of CAWDXC010000009.1, read as the reverse complement.
AGCCTCTGTACGCTATCCGTCAGGAGTGCGTGAAGAACGGCCAGACCGTGCCGGTGTGGGACAAGCTCGTGCAGACCATGCAGAAGCAGGGGCCGATGGTGCTCGGAGCAAAAGGCAAACGGGACCAGTGGTACAAAGGGCTGGACGTCAAGGACTATACACAGAAGAAAGTCCCGGTCGTCTATCACGCCGGCTGTCTGGCCAACTACGACAAAGCCGCCGGCAACGCGGCCCGAGCCGCCCTCTCCTTGCTCAAGAAAGCGGGAGTTGACGTGGGCATCGCCAAGGACCGCGAGCTGTGCTGCGGGGGCCGGGCCTACGAGATGGGATATCTGGACGAATCTCTCAAACAGGCCGAACTGAACGTGGCGCGCTTCAAGGAGTCAGGGGCCACGGAACTGGTCACCGGCTGTGCTCACTGTTACCAGTACTTCAAGGTGCTCTACGACAAGCTCGGGCTGGGCATGGACATCAAGGTGTGGCACATCACCGAGTACCTGGCCCAGTTGGTCGAGAAGAAGAAGCTCAAGCCCAAGAAAGCCGTGGACATAACTGTCACCTACCACGATCCCTGCCACCTGGGCCGCTTGAGCGAGCCCTGGATCCACTGGAAAGGCGTGCAGCGGGAGAGGCACATGCGGGTCTACGATCCGCCCCGCACCCTGCGGCGCGGCACCTATGGTGTCTACGAACCCGCCCGTGACCTCCTCAAGAGCATACCCGGCCTCAAGCTGGTGGAGATGGACCGCGTCCGGGAATACGCTTGGTGCTGTGGGGCCGGGGGAGGGGTGAGGGAGACCAACCCCGAGTTCGCCAAATGGACCGCCGCCGAACGGCTGAACGAAGCGGAGTCCACGGGCGCGGAGGCTCTGGTCACAGCCTGTCCTCATTGCGTGCAGAACCTTGATGGGAACGGCAGCCACCTCAAGGTCCTCGATGTTGTCGAGATCTTGGACAAAGCGATTTAAGGGGCGTTGGGAAATGGCACTCACGAAAGAGCAGTATCAGGCCTTCGAGGCCATCGTCGGGCCGGAGAACATCTCGAACGAGCCGGTGGACCTGGACGCCTGGGCCTGGCGCTCGGGCCAGGCCGCCTCGGCCCAGGACTTCATGCCCCGTTTCGAAGCCATCCTCATGCCGGGTAGCACCGAAGAGGTCCAGGCGATCGTAAGGCTGTGCAACAGGTTCGGAGTCCAGTTCAAAGCCTCCAGCACAGGCTGGGGGATCTACTGCGACGCAGGCGGCCCGGGCTGCATCAAGCTGGATATGCGGCGCATGAACCGCATCATCGAGATCAACGAAGAGAACATGTACGCAGTGGTGGAGCCGTACGTCGTGTACGCGCAACTCCAGGCCGAGCTGATGAAGAGGGGCCTTACCTGCAACGTGAACGGAGCGGGAGGTAACACGTCCGCGTTGCCGCTGGCCGCTCACGAAGGCATCGGCCACATGAGCGGGGCGTGCAGCATCGGGGAGAGGAACCAGCTCGCGTTGGAATGGGTCACGCCCGAGGGAGAGGTCATCCGGGCCGGCTCCTTGGCCGCCCTCGGTGAGTGGTTTTGCGGGGACGGCCCCGGACCCTCGGTGCGGGGGATCGTGCGCGGGAACGTGATGCCGCTCGGGGGACTGGGCGTGTATACGAGGGCCGCGCTCAAGGTCTACCACTGGCCCGGTCCTCCGACGATGGAGATCAAGGGCATCTCGCCCAACTACGCGCCCGCCAAAGCACCGGAGAACTTCTTGCTCAGGTACCTCTCCTGGCCCAACGAGGAGGGCCGCAAGGCCGCCATCCAGAAGTTAGGCGAGAGCGAGGTCGCTTTCGGCGCCATGGGCTTCAACCCCAACATGGTGGCCGCGAACCTTGCCACCAGCAACGAGGAGGAGCTCGTACTGGCCGAGCAGTTCTCCAAAGAGATCGTGGGCCCGGGCTTGTGCGTCGTCATAGCTGGGAACTCGCCCCGAGATTTCGAGTACAAGAAGGCGGTCCTCGACCTGATCATCAAGGAGACCAAAGCGACTTCCTTGAAGGCGGTGGAAGAGGGCGACGTGCACAACGCCTACATGTGGCGGTTCATACGCGTGACCTCTTCCATACGGGAGACCATGCGGGCCACGGGCGTCTTCGGCGGAGAGGTCTTCGGCACAGACTCCTATCTGGTGCAGTCGAACTTCATCCAGCATTCGCGCGAGGACAAGAAGGATCTCATCGAGCGAGGACTGGTCTTCCCGGACAACACCGACCCGTTCATCACCTCTCTCGAGCAGGGACAGCTCGCCCATGCGGAGGTCCTCCTGCGCTGGACGCCCGCTCCGGATGTCGCCGCGGCGACGATGGAATACGTGGGCAAGGCCAACGCGAACGCGGTCAACGGTCACTACGGCCTGCCGCATCATCTGTTCAACGACTTCCAGCACGACTTCTTCGGTCCGCACACCTCGAACTACACCTATTGGCTGAGAAGGATCAAGAAGAGCTTCGACCCCAAGGGCGTGTCCGAGGCGAGCAACCACATAACAGCGAAGGACGTTTAGGTCGAACCTGGGGGCGCGGCGGCGTGAGCCGCCGCGCCCCCAGCGTTCCTCAGGCCGCCGAGTGGGCTCGCCTACCCGCGACGCTGGAGACCACGTGGCTCAAGACCACGTCTCAGGGAATCTTGACCGCCGGGAGCATTGACATGCTGGACAAGAACATCTTCGATCTCACAGGCAAGGTGGCGATCGTCACCGGGGGCAGCCGGGGCCTGGGGAGAGCCTTCTGCGAGACTCTTGCCAAGTACGGGGCCGACGTCGTCTGCGTCGGCCGCGACAAGAGCGCTCTGGAGGAGACTGTACGCCTCGTCGGCGAGTACGGGCACGAAGTCTTGGCGCTCACCGCCGATATGACCAAGGCCGAGACCATCCAGCAGATGGCCGACGACGCCATTGCCAGGTTCGGGAGAATAGACGTCTTGGTGGCCAATGCGGGGATCGCCATGCCTTGGGTGAGGATCGACGAGGAGAGCGTCGAGTGCTGGGACACGACGATCGCTACCAACCTGAGGGGTCAGTTTCTGTGCATGAAGGCGGTCCTGCCGACCATGATGACGCAGAAGTCCGGCAGCATCATCAACATATCTTCCGTCGGTGCGCTCGGCGGCGGGAACGTCGCTCCTGCCAGCTACGGCGCGTCCAAGGCCGGCATCATCGCCCTAAGCAAGCACGCGGCCGTGCAGTACGGCCGGTTCGGCATACGTGTGAACTCCATCCTCCCCGGCTTGCACGTCACCGATCTCGGGATGCCGGAGGGCGAGGCCGAAAAGGCCGAGCGGCTGGACTTCCTGTGCGACGTGGCCGCTCAATCCATCCCCCTGGGACGCGTCGCGTACCCGCATGAACTCGAGGGACTGGTGGCGCTACTCGCCTCCGATGCTTCGAGCTACATCACGGGCGCCACCTTCGTTCAGGACGGCGGGATTACGGCGCAGGTGTAAGAGAACGCTGAAGCATGAAGGGCGTCAACCTCGTGGACCTGGCCGGCGCCCCCATCAGCTGACGGCCAGGAGTAGCGGTTTCGGCGGGTGCCATGGGACCGCACTCACTGATTCGAAACGGCCTTGCAATCTGTTAGAGTGCGGTAGCCCGGCCCGGCGGGAATCTGGGCTTGGTCGCCCCGGTAACGCCGAGTATCTGGTTTCCCTGGAGGGAGCGAATGGGCGAATGGCGACGGACCATGTGCGATCTCTGCCCGACGGGCTGCGGGCTGGAAGTCCTGATCGAGGACAACCGCATCACCAGGGCCAGGGGGGATAAGGAGAACCCGCGCAGCGAGGGCTACTGCTGCCGCAAAGGGCTCAACATCCGGTATCACCAGCACGCGCAGCGTCTGACCCATCCGCTCAAGAAAGCGGGGAGCGGCTACGAGAGGATCTCGTGGGAGCAGGCGCTGGGCGAGATCGCCGCGAAGATCCAGAGCATCATAGGTGACAGCGGCCCCGGTACCGTCGCCTACGCCGGTGAGCCGGGGGCCTGGGGTGGCCTTCTGATGGGCGCGCTCGGTTCCCGGAACTACTACGGGTCACTCGCCCAGGAACTCACCGGCGAGATGTTCGTAGCAGCCCGAATGATGGGAAACCCGGCTTTGGGGCTTGCCGCCCTGCCGGACTACGACGACACAGACATGCTCATGATCGTCGGCTGGAACGGCATGACGAGCAACATGATGCCCCAGGCTCCTCGCTACCTACGGGCCTTTTCCAAAGATCCCAACAGGACCTTGGTGGTCACCGACCCCCGCCGGTCAGAGACCGCCGCCCTGGCCGACATCCACCTTCCCATCCGCCCGGGTACCGACGCCCTTCTCACCAAGGCCATGATTTCCATCATCCTGCAGGAGGGTTGGGAGGATAGGGAGTACATCGGGCGGCACACCAACAGCTTTGCGTCGATCGAGGGCTGGTTCGCCGATTTCGACGCCAAGGCGGCCATCCAGGTCTGCGAGCTCGATTACGATCAGGTGCGCGAAGTCTGCCGCTTGTTCGCCACCCGCAGGTCCTCGCTGCATTCAGGCCTGGGCATAGAGATGAGCCGGCATAGTACCGCCACCTCTTACCTGGAAGCGATCCTCAAGACCGTCTGCGGGCGCCTGGGGGTCCCTGGGGGCAATGTCGTTCACGGCACCCTTCTCCACAGTGACGCTCACGCTCCGGAACCCGGAGCCCCCCTCTGGCGAACTCCGGCCACCGGCTACTTCCCCATCATGGGTATGCTTCCGCCCAACGTCCTTCCCGAAGAGATACTGACCGACGCTCCCGACCGGGTGCGGGCACTGATCGTGTGCGCGGCTAACCCCTTGCGCTCCTGGGCCGACACCAAGGCCTATGAGGAGGCCTTCGGCCAGCTTGAGCTACTGGTCACCATCGATATCGCCTCCACCGAGACCGCCATGGTCTCCGACTACGTTCTGCCGGCGCAATCGTGCTTTGAGTCCTGGGGTGGGATTCTGCCCACGGTCGATGGGACCTTCCCCAACATCTTCTATCAACTGCGCCAGCCCATCCTCCAACCCGAGGGTGAGGTTCTAGAGACCTACGAGATCCTGGTGCGGCTGGCGGACAGACTGGGACTTATCCCACCTATCCCCGATTCGCTGGTGCAGGCGGCCAAAGGTGACCGGGTAGCATTCGCCGCAGAGCTGATGGCTTTCCTCGACCTTAACCGCAGGTTGAGCCCGGCCCTGCCCTTCATCCTGGCCCGGACTTTGGGCAAAGCCATGGGTTCGGCGAAGCTGGCCGACATCTGGTTCAACCTGTTCACGGCTCGTGACCATACGATTGCGGAAATGGCGCAGGTGGGCTTCACGCCCGGACCCGGGCTGGCCGATGAGGTGCTTCAAGCCCTCATCGACCATCCGGAAGGGATGTGGGTGGGGCGGAGTTCCATCGAGCACAACCTGGCTGCCCTTGGCACCCCGGACAAGCGCGTCGATCTGCTCGTGCCCGAAATGGCCGAGTGGGTGGAGAGCATCGACGCGGCGTCGGAGGCTGCCGCGCTCGAGCCGCCCCATGGGTATCCGCTCATACTCATGGCCGGTGCTCACATCGACATAACAGCCAACACCCAGCTGCGCGATCCCGCATGGAACCGGGGCAGACGGGCCTGCACGCTTTCGATGAATCCCATGGATGCGGGATCCCTGGGGCTGGTGGACGGGCAGACCGTGCGCATAACCACCGAGGCCGGGAGTGTGGAGATCGAGCTGGAAGTGACCGAAGCTGCCCGGTCCGGACAGGTGATCATGCCCCACGGCTTCGGGCTGGACTTCGAGGGCAAGACCTACGGGGTCAACGTCAACCTGCTCACCAAGAACACGCACCGCGACCGGATCGCCGGCACGCCCCATCACCGTTATGTGCCCTGCAGGGTGGAGGGGGTCTAGCGTGTACGGGGCGCGCCTACTGCAGCCGTTTCGACAGTCGCCTTGACAGGGCGTCGCCAACTACCTAGTATGCTACATAAGTGCACCCAGGAGTCAGGACGGGATATCTACCTTGGTCACTCCGGGCCTTCGTCGAGAGGACAGCATAGGTTTCCACGGTAGTCTGACGCAGAAGGCCATCTTCGCGGCTTTGGAGCGCAGGCTCAAGAGTACCGGCGTGAGCCCCGTCCAGTTCATAGCCCTGGGTCATCTCATGTCGTCCGAACCGATGAACCAGTCGAGTCTCGCAGACGACCTCTTCATAACCGGCGCGACCGCCGTCCGTTTGGTAGATCGCATGGAGAGAGATGGTCTCGTGACTCGGGAGCCAGATGCCAAGGATGGTCGCATCAAATGGCTCGTGCCCACCGCGAAAGCTATAGCCCTTTGGGAAGAGATCGGCCATGTAGGGCCAGAAGTTCTGGAGGAGGCCTACGGAGGGATCGAGCCTGGGGAACTGGAGATGGTGAAGCGGGTTCTCGCCCGCGTTCGAGGCAATCTGGGGTTCACACTTGCTGATGGTCCCTGGGTCGCAGGCGAGTAGAACATCATCAACGGAACCGCGGAACTGGAGCATCTCCGGGACGAGGCGGGCTGGCGCGACGACCTCCAGGAAGTCCGATACTCGGGGACGATCTGGGTGATGCCGATGGGGAGCGTGTTGGTCAGGCCAACTGACCGCCACATCATCCGAGACATGCGGGAGTCAGACCTGCGCCGTGACCTAGATTTGAAAGCTCTCAGGTGTCCACGGAACTGGGGTAACTCCAACTCCAGTGCACGAATGAAACCTATATCAGAGTAACGATGTTCTGGACGTAGTTCCTCCAGCCAGCGCTGACCTTCTTCTCGCCCTCGATCCATATGGCGGTGTCGGGATAGCGGTCATATTCGGGGGGGAGTACCATGCCGCGCAGGAAGTGGGCCATGTTTCCTGGGTCGGAGGTGGATACGAGAGGGTAGCTCCCCTCTTCATACCAGCAATCCCCCGAACGCTGGTTATCCGAGCACTCGCCTTTGTCGGACTCCACCCTCATCTGGCCTTCGATCATGCAGCGGATGCCCGATCCCGGGTGGGAGTGTAGGCCGGTACTACCCATCATGTCTGTAATGGCATCAAGGCGGAATAGCCACTTCGAGGTGGGAACGAGCTCGAACATCTTGATACGCCGCGACATTTTGAGGCGGGAGGTAATGCCTTCACCTTGGGCGATGTTGTCAGGCTCGCTGGTCCGAACTAGATCCCAGCGCCAGACCACGGCGCCCTCGGGTCCTGCTTCGATCTGAAGGACATCCTTTGCGTACGCGGCCTCGTCCTTTTTGAGCACCGACCCGTTGATGGTCGCGGAACCGTCAAAGACGTAGACGTTAGAGTGCTGTGCTTTAAGGTCAGCGGTCGGCTTCGCGCCCGGAGCATACCTATCGTGGTAAAGCCTGAGCGTGTACATGCGATCCTCTCCTCAATAGGGCATTGAAAGAACGCCGCTTTGGGGCCGCCTCTCTATCAATTGCTGTACGTGAGCGGTTGCACTTTGTCTTGAATCGTGACCATCGGAGCAGCTGTGTTGCCGACGACCACCTGATCGTAAGGGAACGCGCCTGTGCCTTTCCGCCACTGAGCGATGGCAAGGGGGGTCGTATAGCAGTTCTGGCTGATCCGCCGTGGTCCGTGAGCGGTGGTGGACGTATCAACGGCAGCCGTGAAGTCGATCGCGCCGCCGATAGTCTCCATCTTCGTCGTCTTTGCAGCCTCAAGGACCGAGTTCTTGTCGTCGAGGTTCGCCGTCCTCATGAGGACATCTGTTGCCCAGTCGAACAGTATGCCGTGGCACAGCGCCACGTTCCACTTGGCGCCCGTCCTCTTTTCGTACTCGTCGGCAAACTGCTGACAGGTATCACCGAGAAGAGGGGAGGTGAAGGGGAACGAATTGTGCCAGATCAGATCGGCGTTCTGATTGATGACGAGGTCGCCTAGAGCAGCGGCCCCCTCGGGGAACATCAGAGCCACAAACCAGGCGGCGGTCTTGGGGTGGAAAGACTGTTGCAGGCACTGGTTCCAGAAGTTGGCGAAGTCCCCGGGATTGGCGCTCCCGTGCATGATCTCGCAGCCCTCTTTCTTGAAGAGAGCAATGGACGAGGAGAAGTCCTCGGTGCCCACGTTGTAGAGGGGGGCAGAAACCAGGGTGTAACCGGCGGGCGGGCAATACGCCTCGGCCGACATTTGCGTGGCTTGACCCATAGCGTCGTTGGAATTGAGGAAAGCCACCTTCTTGTTGGTCTCCACCTGGTTCCAGAAATAGATGTAGTTGGCATAGAAATCATCCATGCCGCAGAAGACGTTGTAGGTCCAGGTAAACGGCTTATCGAGAGTAGCGCCCCGCCCAAATATGTAGTTGTTCCAGGGGATGTCGGTGCTGATGCAGGGCATGCCGGCCGCTTCGCACTGGTCCGCCACGGGGACAACGACGTCGGAGGTGGAGGCAGCCGTCACTAGGTCCACCTTGTCGTTGTTGATCATATCCCCGGCCACCTGGGCGGCGCGGTTCGTGTCTGACTGGGTGTCGCGAACAAGGATGGTGACCGGGTGTTTCTTACCATCGGCGCACACGAGGCCGTCGCCAATGGCCTCCGTCGCTCGGTCGACGCAGTAGTTGTCGGGGACGCCGAAGAAGGCCAGGACGCCGGTCTGCGGCGAGGCAAAACCGATCTTGAGTTCGCGTCCCATTTCCGCTTCAGCGCTGACAGTAGTCGTGCTGGCCGCGGCTGTGGTTGTGGTGGCTGCGGCTGTGGTCGTGGTGCTTTCGGCAGCAGCCGTCGTGGTAGTCTCCTCTTCGCCGCATGCGGCAAGAAGGCTCCCCAGACCGCCGCCGATGCCGATAGTCGCGCCTGCGATACCAGCCGTCTTGAGAAACTCACGTCGACTCACGCCCTTGCCGACAAGGGTTGCCGGCTCCGTATCTTCCGATTGATGACTGTGTGGGCTGTCCGACATTTCCCCTCTCCTTCGGTCATGTCATGTGTGGATTCACGTTCGGCCGAGCTTCCGCTTCATCTTCTTCATCAAGAACCGGGTTGCCGTTGCGCCAGCCAGGAATTGGTGCCTCCTGCCTCCTTTCGCTCATCCGGTGAGCGGCTCCCAACCTCCAATAGCGTGTCTCGATTTCCTCTCTTGGCTCCGCGGAGCTACTGGCACATACTGTCGATTAAGAAATTATGATTACGCAAATGGCCCATGTCAAGCTACTATAATGTCCTTGGACACAGCCAGCCGAACCATTGGATTCCGGCGGCCTATTGGGAGGACTGATGGCGAGAAAGATCGGGGCGCGGAATCGATCCAAGCAGGAAAGCTCGGGAAACAACTCCTCTGCCGCAGACCGGGTGCTTCTGCAAGCGCTGGTCAAGGGACTAGCCGTCTTTGGCCTGTTCGATTCACTTCGTCCTGAATGGACAGTCGATGAGATCACCGAGGAGCTTGGGTTGCCGCGTATGACCGTCTATCGCGTGGTGAGAACCCTTGAGAGCGAAGGCTATCTGGTTGGCGATCCGGCAACCAATCGCTACCGCTTGGGTCCGGCGATCTTGGCCGCGACGTATGTCTCTTCTCAACGTTTTGGTGAATTGGCGAGGCTCGCTCGGCCATATCTCGAGGATCTGGCGAGTCGCACCCGCGAGACAGTAACGTTGGCAATCGAGGTTGACGGGGTCGCCGTCGAGATCGACAGCATTCACACGCCTCGTCCCTTTAGGCGACAATTAGCGCCTGGTCGTGTGATTGGATACGAGGCCAGCGCCCACGGGAAGGTCTTCGTCGCGCACATGTCCCCGCTGGAACGCGAGCGGGTCTTTGCTGCTCCATTTCATCCACCCACTTCGCAGGCCGCCGCCGACCTCGAGGCCCTGACCCTCAAGCTAGACAGGATTCGGGAAGACGGGGTGGCCTACGACTTCGAGGAACGAGACCTCGGGACATGTGCCGTGGCTGCCCCCGTCAGGGACCAGTTGGGGAAGGTCGTCGCCTCTATGGGCGTGCTCGCTCCGCCCGGCCGTTTCGGACCGGAGCAACAGCAGTTGCATGCCGATGCTGTCAAAGCCGCTGCTGAGTCCTTTTCCGCTGTCTTGGGATACCGCGCGCGGGAAAGCGCGGGGTGACGTCCGATGCGCCGGGTTCACGCCTCCTGTTGCTTGGCAACGGGGCGATTGCCTGCGGAGCTGTCGATGAGAGGGTCACTGTGCTGGCGTCCTATCCTCGGATCTCCACTCAACGAAGTCACCATCCCCTGGCCGATGGGGGTAATCCCTACAGTGGGCACGTCGGCAGGTAACCCCGTCGATACCGGTGTGGCGTCGTTACTGGACCCAGTCTCGGTCCTCCATGTGAAGCCTGCTAACGTTCTCTCCTCCCGGGTGAGGCTCCGGAAGCGACACTGTGAGAAGATGACCCACTGTGGATGAAGCCCTGTGGCCACGGGAGGCCCGTTGGAGAAACCCCACAAGTACACTCGGCGAACAAAGGTCGAGAGACAGAGAGAGATCGCCGAAGCCACCCTGAAGTTGGTGGCCAAGTATGGCGTTCACGGCACGACGGTTTCTCGCATCGCCGCAGCCGTAGGACTCTCACGAGGGGCTCTCTACAAGCATTTCCCCAGCCGGGAAGCGGTCCTTCTGGCTGCCATGGACCTTATGGAAGAACGTCCCCCGGGTTGGGTGGCCCAATCATCTGGACCCGACGTCTATAGGCGTCTCCTCGATATGGGTGACCGCCACGCCTCTTGGGCTTCTTCTGAGTTCGAAACGTTCATCCATCCGCTGTTCGAGTTCATCGCCGCCGGCGGACAGGGGAGTCTCAGCAGGGAGATGGGTGTGAGGCAGCTCAGAGTCCTCGATGCCTTCGTCGATCTCGTCGAAGCGGGGAAACGGGAGGGAAGCATCCGCCCCGAGGTCGATTCCGGCGATGTCGCCTGGAGCCTTCTCATGTTCGCCTGGGCAGAGGATGTCGCCCGGCTGATGGGAGTGGACCAGCTGATCACCAGCGGCGCGTCTACCAGGATCTTCCGGCGTATGCTCGCGGACGTGGCGGCTTCTCCCTCCCGGAATCGCAAGAGCGATTCCTAGCGGCACGAAGCAAGACTCGCATTACATTGACCAGCTTCCTTGGTTCTGCTAGCTTGGTCTTGCTAGCGTGGTAAACGATCGTTTACCAAGTGCTCTTCGGAGCAGCGGGTCTACAAGCACAGCACCAAGGGGGAGTCATGGAAACGGAATCAGTAAGCCGCCGGGAGTTCCTCAAGATCGCCGGCCTAGCCGGCGCCACAATAGGGGTGAGCGCTGGCCTTGGTGGGTTGGTCGCGGCCTGTGGCGAGGAGAAGGAGACCACCACTACCGCCGCGGTTGCGACGACGGCGGCCTCCACTACCTCGACGACCGGGGCGAGTACTACCACGGTGAGCACGGCTGCCGAGGCCGGCCGAGAGATGAAGATAGGCGTGGTCTCTCCTCAAACGGGAATGCTCGCCGTCTTCGGCATCGCGGACAAGTGGTCGACCGACCTTACGAATAAGACACTTGCGGACGGGCTGGTGCTCGGCGACGGCAAGAATCACCCCGTCAGCATCATCTTCCGCGACACCCAATCCGACTCCAACCGGGCGGCCCAGGTGGCGGGTGACATGATCACCAACGACAAGGTGGACCTCCTTCTGGCTGCGGGCTCGCCTGATACGGTGAACCCGGCGGCCGACCAGGCTGAGGCTCTGGAGACCCCTTTCCTCAGCTGCTTCAACATCTGGTCGGCTTTCGTGTTCGGTCGGGGAGGTAGCTTCGAGAAGCCCTTCAAGTGGACATTCGGCCAACTTCTCGGCCTGGAGCAGGTCTGCGCCTCCATGGTCGATATCTTCGATAGGACCCCGACCAACAAGAAGGTCGCCTTCCTCGCCATGAACAACGCCGACGGCATGGCCTGGCTCGACGAGACCACCGGTGCTCCCCCCTTCCTCGAAGCTGCCGGATACACGATCGTGGCACCTGGACTCTTCACCCCGGGCAGTGAGGACTTCACCGCCCAGATAAGCCTGTTCAAGAAGGAGGGCTGCGAGGTGCTCACCGGTGCCAGCACCACTCCCGACTTCACCAACTTCTGGAAGCAGAGCCTTCAGCAAGGCTTCAAGCCGCCCGTCGCCAGTCAAGCCCTTGCCCTAGGCTTTCCCCAGGCCGCGGAGGCCATCGGGCCGAGCGTGTATGGACTGATCGGTCCGGACGGCTCGTGGCACCCCACCTTCCCCTTCACTGATTCGGTTACGGGAATGACCTGTCAGGAACTGGCAGATGACTACGAAAAGACCACCAGCAGCGAATGGACGGGGGCGATCGGTGGCCACGCCAAGATCAGCTGGGCCATCGACGTGCTTAGTCGCACCAAGGATCCGGATGACAAGGAATCCATCCTTGAAGCCATCACGACCACCAAGATGGAGACGATTCTCGGTCCCATCGACATGACCGCTCCGCTCGATCAGAATCCTATGTCGCCTACCGGCACCCGCCCCCATCCGAACATCGTCAAGCCCCTCATGACCGGGCAGCAATGGGTGAAGGGGACCAAGTGGCCCTACGAGGTGGTCGTGGTGAGCAACGGCCTGGCCCCCATGGTTCCGGCCGTCGAACTACAGCCCATGAACTACTAGCGGGGACTTCTAAGGCATATCGCCGTGGATAGAGAGCGGGGGCTGACGCCTGCGCGAGGACCAGCCGGAGCGCGATGACGCCGCCTGGCTCAAGTGGATACTGCTACAGGAGAAGGATGGGGACATGCTCGTCTCGACCAAGGATGTGCCCGTCGAACGCCACCCGGGCCCGGCCCTAGCAAGCGCAGTACTAGACCCAGTGAGGAATGGAGCACCTAATGTCAGACGACCACACCTACTACGACACGATGATCAAGGAATATGACCTTCCCGTAACCATGCGGGACGGCGTCACCGTGCGCGTCGACGTCTACCGCCCGGACGCGCCGGGGAAGTACCCAGTCCTCTACACGTGCGCCCTGCACAACAAAGACCTGCAGCGGGTGGAGGTGGCCGAAAACCTCAAGGTCGGACAGCCGGCCTGGTCGACCCAGTGGTACGGCATCATCGAAGGGGGTGACTCCAAGCGGTTTGTGGCCAACGGCTACGTGCACGTCATCGGCCAGGTACGGGGCGGCCACAAGAGCGAAGGCGACCTGTTCACCAACGACGACTGGGACCACTACGACACCATGGAGTGGATCGTGGACCAGCCCTGGTGTGACGGTAGCATCGGCATGGTGGGACTCTCGGCCTTCGCAGCCGAGCAGTGGCGGGCGGCCGCCCAGGGGCACCCGGCCCTCAAGGCCATCTTCCCCCTGGATGCGGGAGGCTGCTACGGAGGTCTGGAAGGCTTCCGCGACCAGCACCCGGGCGGAGTCATCCAGACCATGCCCTACCACATCGGCCTCTACAACAGCCTGCACACGCACATCGGTACGCCTCCCGAGCTTACCCCGCCGGTGGAGGCCGCCTGGCAGGAGGCCATGCAGAACCCTGACTACATGATGTACGTGAACCTGTACAACATCCTAACCCTGCGCGGGCAGCGGGACGCGGGCATGTTCTACCCGCTGCTCTTCCCCTTCGAGCGCCCGGGCACGATCGAGCGCACGGAGGAGATGTTCAAGAGAATCAAGATCCCCTTCACCACCGGGGCTTTCGCGGGTGCTTACACCTACAAAATGCACTGGCAGGGGGCCCAGAACTTCTTTGCGGGCATCGACGCGTCCCACAAGAGGCTGTTCGTCACTCCGCCGGCCCATGCCGAACGGCCCTTTCACCAGTGGCACGACGAGATCATCCGCTGGTATGACCACTGGCTCAAGGGGATCGACAACGGTGTGGCCGACGAGCCCGCGGTCAGGACCTGGGTCATGGGCGCCAACAAATGGCGCGAAGGGACCGCCTGGCCGCTCCCCGAGACGCAGTGGACCAAGTACTACCTGCACAGCTGGGAGAAGCTCGACACCAAGGGACATCTGCCGGTGACGCAGACCTTCGTGAACGAGCCTCCCGATGCCTTTGTGCAGATGCCCCCTACCCAAACTAACAAGATCGAGCGGCTCCGCTATATGACCGAGCCTCTGGCCGAAGACACCCTGGTGATCGGCCCTATCTCGCTTACCCTATACGCCGAACTCGACCAGGACGACACCAACTGGATCGTCATCCTCAAGGACGTGGGCCCCGACGTCTCCGTCCAGACCGCCCGCATGGGCGAGCGCGAGGTCCCAGCCGACCTGCTCGAACGGGAGTTGACCCGCGGCTGGCTCAAGGCTTCCCGCCAGGCGCTCGATCCGGAGCGCACGAAGCCCTGGAAGCCCTGGCATTACCTCAGCCCTGAGAGGATCCAGCCGGTAGTCCCCGGCGAAGTGAACGAGTATCAGATCGAGATCCTCTCCACTGCCAACCTGTTCAAGGAGGGACACCGCATCTGTCTTGACATCACCTGCCTCGACCTGGCCGAGGGTGTGGGCGGGGAGACCACCGTGGAGTACATCCCCAACCACGTCTGCTCGAGCAAGACGGTGCTGCACAAGGTCTACCACAATGCTGAGTACCCGTCGCATCTGCTGTTGCCGTTAATCCCGGAGTGGTGAGCAGAAAACCGGCTCTCCCTTGCCCAGAGATAGTCGCTCGGTCGGGAGGCGCTCTGGCGGCCAGGAAATCGGGTCGCGAGGGGCCATTTCATGCTGGCATTCTGCAAACATTCTGCAAACGAACCGCTGAAGACGGAGCGTCACGAACAGTCAGGACGGATCTGGGCAAGACCGAGTTTTGCAGGGAAACGTCAGGGCCCGTCACTAGCTGTCACGGCTGGAAACGGGCCCTATCTCACTATCAGTCCGATGGAGCCACCGGACTGATAGTCCGACGATCCGCTATCTCTCCTCCTTGAACCCCAGCTCGCGAGATATGGCTATCGCCGTTTCCCTGATCGCATCCGTCGCCGACTCGCGCTCCGTCGGCCCGAAGCGGTCGGTGGGAACGACAACCGAGAGACTAGCGACGACCTCCCCTGAGCCATCCCTGATCGGCGCGCCAACCGCACAGACACCCCTGGCTCTCTCCTCGACGTCGTAAGCGATCCCCGACTCGCGCACCTTCTGCAGTTCCTCGTGCAGTCTCGCAGCTTCGGCCAGCGTCAGGCTGGCAGCGCGGTCGCCGATGGATAGCTTGGACAGCCGTTCTTCGGGACCGAAGGCAAGAAGGATCTTACTATGAGTAGTGCCGTACGTGGTCGAGACATTGCCGGCTATCAACACTGGCTTGAAGAAGTGGACGGTCGACACGTGGTCGACGTGCATGATGCCGCGACTCGTCCATACGGCGAGCCCGACTGTCTCCTCCGTGCGGGCGGCTAACTGCTCGAGGAATGGGTGGGCCACTCGGACCAGCTCGTTGTGAGAGCGGACGACATACGACACCGGGAGAAGCGCGGAACCCAGCCGGTATTCTCCGGAATCAGGATCGAGGACAAGAAATGACTCCGACTCAAGCGTCTTGACCAGTCTGCGTGTCGTCGCTTTGTGGAGATTCACCTCCCTGGCGAGGTCGGCGATCCGCCAGCTTGGGTGCTGGATATCGAAGCACTTGATGAGTTGCAGACCGCGCTCCAGCGCCCGGACTCCGCCCCCGTTCTGGGCAGTGGCCACTCGTCCTGCATCCTTCTGCTCGAGTTCCTGCTGGGTGTCCCTCAATTCAGCCGTTCCCTGTAGTAGTGACTCATCAGGTGAGCCAAGTGTAACACATATGCTGGTATTGCTTGACAAATACTACTGGCACCACTTTAATAGGCTTGCTCTGCGAATTCAAAGATTCATTCTACGAAGCACAGCAGGGGAGGTTCATCGGATGAAGGAATGGCAGATGCCGGGGAAACCGGCGCTCGTGCTCATGCACATGCAGAACGGCCTCGCCGGTGAGCAGAGCATGATCCCGAACTGGGGCTCCGACGCGATCGTCGCCATCCGGGAGTCGGGCATGATCGATCGCATCCAGGATCTTCTGGCCGCCTTCCGTGCGAAGAAGCTTCCCATCTGCTTCGTGAGCGCTCACTCAACCGGTGCCCTGGCGACGGTGCCCGCCTTCGGCCATATCTATGACGAGATACGGGCCTCCGGATTGCTCGTGGCGATCAAAGCAGAAGCCGCCGCCGGCTAGGCGGCGGCCAGGTGACTCTCAGATACCCCTGTACTCGATAGGGAGGGATTGCCATGCCCGGCATGATCAAGGAGTACGACGTTCCCGTCCCCATGCGCGACGGCGTCAAGCTGATGGTGGATGTCTACCGGCCGGATGCGCCCGGCAGGTATCCGGTGCTCTACGCCACCGCCATGCACAACAAGGATCTGCAGCGGGTCGAAGTCGCAGAGAACCTCAAAGTCGGCCAGCCGGCTTGGTCCACCATGTGGTACGGCATCATCGAAGCCGGTGACAGCAAGCGTTTCGTCGCCAACGGCTACGTGCACGTCATCGGACAGGTGCGCGGTGGGCACAAGTCGGAGGGTATGCCCGAAGAGGGCGGCGAGTGGGACGAGTACGACATGTTCGAGTGGATCTGCGCCCAGCCCTGGTGCGACGGCAACATCGGCATGGTGGGGCTGTCCGGCTTCGCAGGACAGCAATGGAAGGCGGCCGCGCAACAGCACCCGGCCCTGAAAGCCATCTTCCCCCTTGACGCCACCGGGCTGTACGGAGGGCCGATCGGCTTCCGCGAAGCGCATCCGGGCGGGGTCATCGGCACCATGTTCTACCACCTGGGCTTGAACAACAGCCTCCACACGATCATCGACACGCCGCCGGAGCTTCCCCCGCCTGTCGAAGAGGCCTGGCAGTCGGCCATGGCCAACCCGGACTACATGATGTACGTGAATCTCTACAATATCCTGACCCTCAAGGGGCAGCGCGACCCGGCCGTCTTCTACACCCTTGTCTTCCCCTTTGAGACTCCCGACGCGGTGGCGAAAGCCGAGGAGCGGCTGAGCAGGATCAAGATCCCCTTCTGCACCGGGGCCTTCGAGGGTGCGTACACCTACAAGATGCATTGGCAGGGCGCCCAGCATCATTTCATGGGCATCGACACCCCGAACAAGAAGTTGTTGCTCACGCCCCCAGCCCATTGCGAGCGGCCCTTCCACGATTGGCACGACGAGATCCTGCGCTGGTACGACTACTGGCTCAAGGGAATCGACACCGGCATCATGGACGAGCCGCCGGTCAGGTACTGGGTGATGGGGGAGAACAAGTGGCGGACCGGGCAGGATTGGCCCCTGCCCGAGACGGTCTGGACCCCCTATTACCTGCACAGCTGGGAGAAGCTCGACACCAAGGGTCATCTCCCGGAGACCGATACCTTTGTCAACGAGCCGCCGGACGCTTTCGTCCAGATGCCGCCCACTCAGACCAACACGATCGAGCGGCTTCGCTACATGACGGCGCCCCTGTCCGAAGACACACTTGTCGCCGGTCCCATCTCCCTCACCCTCTACGCCTCGCTCGACCAGGACGACACGAACTGGATCGTCATCCTCAAAGATGTGGGCCCGGACGTTTCCGTACAGACGGCCCGCATGGGTGAGCGCGAGGTTCCCAAGGATCTGCCGGAGCGCGAGCTGACTCGGGGTTGGCTCAAGGCCTCCTACCGGGCCATCGACCCGGAGCGCTCCAAACCCGGACGCCCCTGGCACTACCTGACACCCGACAAGACTCAGGCGGTGATGCCCGGGGAAGTGAACGAGTATGAGATCGAGATCCTGTCAACCGCGAACATGTTCAAGGCGGGACATCGGATCTGCCTGGAGATCACCAGCCTCGACCTGGCCGAGGGGGTCGCAGGGGAAACCGCGGTGGAGTACATCGGCCCGCATGTCTGCAGCAGCAAGACCGTGCTGCACAAGGTCTTCCACAATGCGGCTTACCCCTCTCACCTCCTACTGCCCGTGATTCCGCAAGACTGAATCAGAGCGAAGGAGGAATAAGACCGATGCGGCCAAAGCAGGTGCTGGGGGTATTCTAGAGATGGCTGAGAACAGCGGTGAGAAAGCCCGGGCGCCTTCGCGCCTAACCGGCTCTTCCTGGAGCGGATGACCCGTCTGAAGACTGCCGTCGCGCTTGGTACTCCCGACCGTGTGCCGGTCTGCCTGTTATTCGACAGCTTTGCGGCTCGCACGATGGGACTCAAGATGTCGGATTACTCGGTCGACGGTGACGTGGCCGGCGCGGCCGCTCTGGCTACCCTGGAGAAGCTGGGGGACGTGGACGCCATCCAGTTCGCCACCGACCATTCCCAAACTGCTCGGCATGATCTGGCTGACGCCCGTGAAACTGCCCGGCCGCGACCTGCCCGAAGACAGCTTGTGGCAAATGGACGAGCAGATGCGGATGCAGCGTGAGGACTACGACAGGATCCTCGACGATGGGCTGGAGTGGCCTGGCTAGGCGGGTACATCGGCAAGTATCTCCAGGAAGAGGTCGCTGCCGCCCAGGCGATCATGCGGGCGGGGCCGCGCTGGGCCGGGGAGTGCATGAAGCGGGGCTACGTGGCCTTCACCGCAGCCGAATATCGTCGTCCCCTTCGAGCAACTCAGCGGAGGGCGTTCGGTCAAGGAGTTCATACTCGACCTATACCAAGTGCCCGACAAGGTGCAGGCCGTCATGGACGTCATCATGGTGGAAAGGCGGGAGGAGGCCCGCCAGACGGTGCGTGCGATCGGGCCATACGGCTACCAGGTGGGTAGCTGGCGCGCATCTCCGGAGTTCCTTGCCCCGAAGTTGTGGAACCGCATTCGTCTGGCCCTACATGAAAGAGCTCGTCGAGATCGTGGCCGAGGAAGGCGGCACCCCCATTCTTCACTGCGACGCCAACTGGGACCGGGAGATCGAACGCCTTCTCGAGCTGCCCAAGGCTCGGTGCATCTTGACTCTCGACGGGAAGACCGACATCTTTAGGGCCAAGAGCATCTTGGACGGGCATATGTGTCTCATGGGCGACGTGCCTCCTGCCCTGCTCACCCTGGGAACGGTCGATCAGGTAAGGGCCTACTGCAGGCGACTGCTGTCGGAGTTGGGCCCGGGCGGTTATATCATGGCTCAGGGCTGCGCTGTCCCGCCCGACGCGAAGTTCGAGAACGTCCAAGCATTGGTAGACTCGGTTAACGCGTGAGCGCATCTGGCATGCCGAGCAACTCCTCGGCGGAGCAGTCTAGTGCGTTCTCCGGCGACTAATACTTGGCGAAGTAACGAGGGTCGACCGAGGTGATACCAGGGCGGCACCCAGGCGAAGCCGACATCGAATTGCCCTGTGCGCGAAGCCAACACGGAGCCACGAGTTAAATGGCAGGAAGCGAGCTAGATATGTTCCAGGTTAAAGCCACGCTGGTGGAGTTTTTGGGAGACGAGCAGAAGTACCCCTGTCATTTCAGCTACCAGATCGGGGACGAGGTGGTGTTCGACGGCGAGCAGTTCCACGGCCGGCTGTGCCCGCACGTGATCGGCGTTCTCATGCCGAAGATCGAGGCCGTGTACGACGCCGGACCTCGCTACGTACAGCCGCCTTACTACTCTCCTTTCTGGTACGCGCCGCTCAGCGCCCGAGACGCGAGCATGAAGGACTACGATGGGACCGGCTGGCGGGCGTTGCCGGAGGATATCCCGGAACCTCCCCACACTCTGAAAGCCCTTCTGCCCAAGGGATCTTTCACCTACCCCACCAATCCCCAGCGGGACGTCCTCAAAGAGGTGATGGTCATTTGCCCGGATGCTCGAACCTCGGCTCTCTTCAGGGTAGAGGCCTTCGACCTAGCGGAGAAGGGGGAGGCCTCCCCCTACTTCCGCAAGCAGATGGCAATTCTGGAGGTGGTGAGGAAGAACGACGGCATCGGCGTGGAGGACGTGCGGGACAAGCTTTCTTCGGCGCACCGGGAGAAGATCTACCCGCTGGCCGCGCCCGTGCTCATAGCGGCGCTCACCGACGAGGTAGAAGTCATAGGCTACGTCCGGGTCGAGGGCGGGCGGTTGCATATCACCCCGGCCGGTGAAGCCAAGCTCGAAGCCTTCAAGAAGGGCGTCACCGACGACGTGAGGAAAGCCTTCGAACCATAGGACTAAGGCGGGCGCCACCTGGAGTGGGCAGAGGAGGTGTCAACGATGCAAGAAGTGGCGTACGAGGACTTTGTCAAGCTGGTCAGGGACAGGATACCTTGGGCGTGATGGGATCTCGAACCCCAGTGGTCAGATGGTTGGGCGGCGCCGCCGTGGGGGCGCTCCTGTTGCTCGCGCCGGCGTGCGGGTCCGGCGGGCAGGGATCGACCAACACTTCCTCGACCACTGCTTCGACCACCACCCCCTCGAGCAGCTCGTCTTCTGCGGTCGCCGCACTGCAGGCTGTGACGGTGGTGGAAGGTCTGAGCATCCCCTGGGAGATGCGTTTCCTGCCGGACGGGCGGCTTCTGGTCACCGAGCGACAGGGACGAGTCGTGCTTGCGGACGTCGAGTCGGGTGACGTGACGGAGGTGGGCCGGATCGACGTCCTCGCCCGGGGAGAAGGCGGGCTCATGGGATTCGCCTTGGATCCGGGCTTCCCGGATCCGCCCCACATCTACGTGAGCTACACGCATTCGCAGGGCGGAGACGCGCAGAACCGAGTGAGCCGCTTTGCCCTGGAGGGACTCGATGGCCCGACGCCCAGCTTGGGCGTGGAGACGGTGCTCCTGGATGGCATCCCGGCCGGTTCCAACCACAATGGGAGTAGACTCGCGTTCGGTCCCGACGGCTATCTCTGGGTGACCACGGGCGACTCCGGGGACGGCGACCTCGCCCAGCAGATGGACTCGCTCGCCGGGAAGGTCCTGCGTATGACCAAGGACGGTCAGGCGGCGCCCGACAACCCGTTCCCGGACGAGCCGTATCCGTTCTCACTCATCTACACGCTGGGGCACCGCAATCCCCAAGGTTTGGCCTTTCACCCGGTCTCCGGAGAAGCCTACGTGACCGAGCACGGACCCTCCGACAACGACGAGATCAACAAGCTGCAGGCCGGCGGGAACTACGGTTGGCCCGATCTTCGGGGAAAAGTGGACGAACCGGGCTTCACCGATCCCATAGCGACGTGGAGCCCCACCATCGCCCCCGCCGGCGCTCTCTTCTACACTGGTGATCGCCCGAGCTCTCTTGACGGCGCCTTTGTATTCGTGACCCTCAAAGAGAGCGATCTGCGCATCCTCGTTCCCACGGATACCGCAGACTTCACGGCTGTGGCTGAAGAACAGGTGCTCTTCGACGACGAATTCGGCCGTTTGCGCGCCATCACCGTCGGCCCGGAAGGGGACATCTACATCTCCACGAGCAATCTCGACGGTCGTGGCGACCCGCGTTCTGGAGACGATCGCATCATCCGCATCGGACCCTAGCCCCGTCGCTTAAGTGTAGATATCCCTCCGAGCGAAGGCGGCCGCGGCGGCTACTCCCAGGACGCATACTGCCAGCAAGCGTAAGAAGCGCCGCCGTCCACGGGAAGTCCCCCTCCAGGGGACGACCGAGGTGGTGGAAGAGCGAGAGCACCCGCAGGGGCTCGATCGTCTTCGACGCCTGGGCCAGGCCATCGATCACATACATGGCCACGAGGACGACGCCGGGTATGACTATCGCCAGGAAGGCGCGCCGGACGAAGGTCGACGCCAGCAAGGCCAAGGCCCCGAAGAAGAGGCACATCGGCCACAGCGCCGCCAGGCCGGCTGCCAGGCGTCCCGGGGACAAGCTCGACGCCGGCGATAGGCACGGCGACGTAGGTGAGCACCCATGTGATGGCCAGAACGCCGGCCAGAGAGAGCGCCATCGTCCCCATAGCGCCCGCGACCACGCGGTCAGCGGGGCAAAGGGTTGCTGAGCAGCAGGTCGAGCGTCTTGCGCTCCTCGCTCCCGGCTATGGCACGGGCGCCTATGACCATGACCATGAAGGGGAGGGCGATGGGGATTATCGAGTTCGATGAGCTCCATGCCCAGCCACTGCTCGATGGTGATAGGCCCCTGCATGTCGCCCATGTATTGCTGCATCTGTTCGGGCGCCTGCTCCATGTACTGCTCGAGAAGGCTGCTCATGCTGGGGTAGAGGGCCACGTACAGCGCGCCCAACCCGCCCAGGGCCACGCCCCAGATGCCGATGGATCGCATCCGCCGGCGCAACTGGTAGGCGACCAGGGTCCAGATCTGTCTCAGACCGGCCACGGCTGCCTCTGGTCGTAGTAGCCCATGAACACCTCGTCCAATGTGGGATGCTCCACGCTCAGGTCGAGGAGGGTGTGCTGGGCCGCCAGCTTGATGACCGCGTCGATGCCGTCGTGCAAACGGAGCGAAATGGTGTTCCCAAAGACCTGCAGGTCGCTCACTCCGGGCAGGCGGGCGAATGGAGCAGGATCGACCGGCCTGCTGAACACGAGCGTCACCCGCTTGCGCCGCTTCTCCAGGAGAGACTCGGTGGTCTCCAGAGCGGCCAACCGCCCGCCCCGCACGATGGCCACCCGGTCGCAGACCCGCTCCACCTCGCTGAGGATGTGCGAGGAGAGAAAGACCGTGCGCCCTTCGTTCCGGGCTTCGCGCAGCATCTGCAGGAAGGTGTCCTGCACCAGTGGGTCCAGTCCGGTGGTCGGCTCGTCGAGGATCAGGAGTTGCGGGCGATGGAAGAGAGCCTGCACGAGGCCTAGTCTTCTGGCGATTCCCCCGGCTGAGACGCCCCATCGGCACGTCGAGGTCGAGGTCCAGGCGCTCGGCGATCTGTAGCGCTGTCCCCAGATCGTCGAGGCCCCGGAGCCGTCCGAAGTGCCTGACGAGTTGACGCCCGGTCATCCGCACATCGAGGCCGAACTCGCCGGGAAGATACCCGGTCGACATTCGCACCGCCACGCTGTCGCGGTGGGCATCGAGGCCGAGCACGGTGGCGCGCCCGCTGCTGGGGTGCAGCAGATCGAGGAGCAACCTGATGGTGGTCGTCTTGCCGGCGCCGTTGGGACCGATGAACCCGAATATCTCGCCTTGCCCGACTTCCAGGTCGAGGTGCTCGATGCCCAGCCGGAGACCGTATCTCTTGGTCAGAGCTTCGGTCCGTACGGCTGGTGGCATTGGCCCGCTCCTCGCGCGGTCGCGGCGACTTGGAGCCAGACTAGCACGAGGTCTGGCCGCGGGCACGCGCGCCGGCGCTACCCTGGTTGCTTAGGCAGCCGCCGAACCGACCAGGGCGGTCTCCTCCGGGAGCAGCGGCCGGAAGTACAGGTGGTATTTCTGGTCACCGCTCGTCCAGACGGTGATCATCGTCGCTTCCGGCAAGAGGGGCTGCAGTGTGGCCAGGTCTTCGCCGGATACGACCACCCGCCTGTAGCCTTCGGGCTGCACCGGCTCCCCAAGGGTGCTCAGATCACCGAGGGGCCATTCGAGCTCGTTCGGCTGGATGTCGGTCGCGTCGGTGGTCTGCGCCGGGTCGACCGGCTGGCTGTAGACGGCCAGCGCTGCATACTCGTACGGCTTCCAAACGAGCTCTCCCGTCTCGAAGGCTTCGAGGACGGTGAGTTTGCCCACGAGGTCGTTGACGGCGGCTCGGGCCTGCTGCTGTTCCAGGGTCAGTCCTCCGGCTCCCGACTCCATGCCCAGGGCGTAGATATCCGAACGATAGGTGGTGCCGTCGGCGTTGATCACGATGGTGGTGGTCGCCACATCGGTGATCCCGGGCTGCCCGTAGTCGACAGTGGGATCGAAGAGTCCAGCCTCCTTGGCGGCCGATAGGATCGCCTGTATCGCTTCCTCGGAGATGACTGTGGTCTGCAGGTTCGGCAGTGCCGGTGGCGGATAGATCGCGATGACCGGCCCGGCAACTATCACGGTGCCGTCACCGTAGAGGGTGAACTGGGGCACCAAAGTCAAGTTGTACTCGACCGGTACGAACCCACCACCGACGGTGACTTGGATGACTACCTCGTTCGCGCCGGTGGGATGGGCGATAGAGCCGTCCGGCCCCGTGGTGGAGGTGCTGCCCCCATCGCCGCCCGGATCCGCGGCGCCGCAGGCTGCGGATGTCAAAGCGACTGCTAGCAGCGAGGCAGTGGCCACCAGAAGGGTGATGATCCGCCGTCGGCCCCGCGCCGTGCGCCTGAGGCCGATCCTTGTATTGTCAGTGCCCAGGTAGCGAGACATCCCGCATCCTCCCCTCCACGACTTCACAGCAGGAATCTGACGTTCTGTTTCGCCGCCATCGTTCCTCCTTGTCGACGATTCGACCACCAGGTAGCCAGGATCCGGCGAGCGCCCGGGGACCAAGGTGTAGCGCTCATGCCCGGCGCGCGACGTGGGCTATAGTGCGACGATGGTCCGCGACACGCTCCTTGTGCTGGAGATACTTATCGCCGCCGCCGCGGTGGCGGGTGGCGTCTACGCGATCGCGGGCGCGCCCCGGATCCCCCGGGAGTGGCTCCAAGGCACCACCTTCACGACCTACTTCGTACCTGGGTTGGTGCTCCTCATCCTCGTGGGAGGGAGCATGGCCGCGGCGGCCGCCATGCTCCTGGCCGGCGCTTCCGGCGCCCGGTTGATGTCACTCGAGGCCGGGGTAGTGCTCCTGGCCTGGATGGTCGCCCAACTGAGCATGATCGGATACCGCCTCTGGATGCAGGCACTTCCTGTGGCGCTGGGTGTCGCTGTGGTGGTGCTGTCCTTCGCTCTGCCCGCACCCGGCTGAGGACTCCTCTAGCCGGGCGGTCCGCCCAGCTGAGGAGCGGAGGGAGCGGATCGGTAGACTCTCAGGAGACTGTCAGGAGCTGGAACCCGGTTGCCGTATCCAGCACTCTCCGCGCGTCAGAGCCGGTTATCTCGAGCAAGACCACCTCTCCCACGAGCCAGGTCTGCAGACCGGCTCGGGTGCACCCGACGGTAGCCGTCCCTTCCCGGCCGGCTGCGGCGTGCATGTGCAGCGAAGGCTCACCGGCCTCATCGGGGAAGATGGTGCCTACGGCGAAGGCTTCCTGCGCTCCCGCGAGCACATGTACCAGGGGGATGACGGCGTCTTCACGGGTGGCGTCGGGACCGACCACGACCTTGCTCCCATCGGCGGATCCACCGAGATAGAAAGCCAGACCTCGCTCGACACCATGGTCGCGGGCGAAGGTCTCGAGGGTATCGTTCAGGAGGTCGCCATCCTCGAGCCTTAGTACGAAGATGCGGCCGATGGTCCCTTGTGTGTATTTCATGTGGGTTCTCCCCTTCCGAGTGTCCAGCATAGTATGCTCATCCCGGTCTTTGTTTACACGGGAAATGGGAGATGGTGAGAATAATGAGTGACACAGCCAGCGCTCCGGGACGTCTCCAGGACAAGGTCGCCATCGTCACCGGCGGGGGTGGCACCAACAGCATCGGGCGGGCGATCTGCCTGCGTTTTGGGCAGGAAGGCGCCCGAGTCGCGGTACTGGACGTGAACGGTCAGGGGGCGGCCCGCGTGGCGGAGGAGATCCAAGCGGCCGGAGGCACGGCGCAGGCCGTCGCGTGCGATATCACCGACCTGGGCCGGTGCGAGGCCGCCGCCAAGCGGGTGGCCGAAGCCTTTGGGGGGCGCATCGACATCCTGGTCAACAATGCCGCCTTCTTCGGGACCATGGGAACTTGGCGGCCCTTCAACGAATGGACCACGGAGGAGTGGGACCAGATGCAGGCCGTGAACGTACGGGGCATGTGGTTCTGCGTCCAAGCCGTCTTCCCCTATATGAAGGCCCAGGGGTACGGCAAAGTCGTCAATCTGAGTTCGTCCACGTTCTTCGAAGGGGTGCCGGGCTTCATCCACTACACCACCAGCAAAGGCGGAGTCATAGGTTTCACCCGTTCGCTGGGAAGAGAACTGGGGGAGTTCGGCATCCGGGTGAACGCGATAGCGCCGGGATTCACCCTGTCCGACGCGCAGCTGGAACTCACCAAGGACGCCAGGGACTGGTACGAGGTCAATCGCAACAGGCAGGCCCTCAAGGAGCGCAACGAGATCCCCGAGGACCTCGCCGGCCCCGCCCTCTTCCTGGCCTCGCCCGACAGCGACTTCATGACCTGCCAGACTCTCCTGGTCGACGGGGGCCTGAGTCCTCACTAGACCCGTCGCCGAACCCGCGGCCGGAGGATTAGAGTCGGGCCATCAAGGGGAGTGAGACATTGGGGGGCTCGTTGGCGGGTGCGACCGCCAGGGGTGCGACCGCCAACGGTGGGACCGTACGAAGGAGGCTGCCATGATCGATGTGCCGCTGAGCATGAAGGAGATCGAGATCATCCGCTTCGTCATCGAGAGATACAGAAAGGCGATGATCTTCGAGATCGCCAAGACCGATTCCCGGGAGCTGAAACACTATCTGCGGGAACGCGAAGACCTTATCGAAAGCCTGGTCCAGAAGCTGGACTCTTTTTCCGGGGAGCCCGACACGCTGCACGACTGACGGTTCCTGATGACACGCCGCACGACCGACACGCGGCGCGACCGACGCGCGGGCCCCGCTCGCAGCCCACCGTGGTTTGTCGCTATGATGAGCCCGACAATGGACCGGCGGTAGGCCGAGAAGGGAGCGCCATGCTGTACCGTGATTTCGGAAGGACCGGTGAGCGAGTATCGATCCTTGGCTTTGGCTGCATGCGCCTGCCCGTTCTTGAGGGACGCCGCGAATGCATCGATGTCCCTCTCGCTACGGACATGCTGCACTACGCCATCGACCGAGGCGTGAACTACGTCGACACCGCTTTCCCCTATCACGGCGCCAGCTTCGATTCTCCCGGCACCAGCGAGGCCTTTGTCGGTGGAGCCTTGGCCGGCGGCTATCGGGAGAAGGTGCTCCTGGCCACGAAGCTTCCTGGCTGGGTGATCGGTTCCCGCGGCGACATGGACGAGGTCCTGGCTGGTCAAATGGAGCGGCTTCGCACCGGCCAGATCGACTGCTATTTGATCCACGGCTTGAATGCCCGAAGCTGGGCCAAGCTCCTCGATCAGGGTGTGCTCGAGTTCCTCGATGCGGCGAAAGCCGACGGAAGGATCCGATACGCCGGTTTCTCGTTTCACGATGACCCACCGGCCTTCGTGCCCATCGTCGATGCCTATGATTGGGATTTCTGCCAGATCCAGTACAACTACATGGACGTCGACTACCAGGCGGGCCGCGCGGGTCTGGAGTACGCGGCGGGTCGCGGGCTCGCAGTGATCGTGATGGAGCCGCTCAAAGGAGGACGGCTGGCCGGCCGGGCCCCCGAAGAGGTACAGACACTGTGGGACGAAGCTCCGATCGAGCGGACGCCGGTGGAATGGGCGCTCCGCTTCGTGTGGAACGATCCCCGGGTGAGCTTGCTGCTCAGCGGGATGTCCGCGATGGACCAGGTCGTAGCCAATGTGGAGATCGCCGGGAGGGCTGAAGCGGGGTCGCTGAGCCCGGAAGATCTCGCCCTCATCGAGCAGGTTCGGGAGGCATACCGAGCGCGTATAGCGGTCGACTGCACCGAGTGTCGCTACTGTCTGCCCTGCCCTCAGGGCATCGATATCCCTCTGATACTCAGCTGCCTCAACAACGCGTCGCTGTTCGACGATTTCACGGCCGAGCGCGCGACCTACCAGTTCGAGTTGAATGCCGGTCACACCGCCCCCGCCTCCGCCTGCACCGAGTGCGGCCAGTGTGAAGAAGCCTGCCCGCAGCAGATACCCGTGGCTGAGGAGTTGGCCAAAGCCGCGCGGTCGCTGGGCTAGAAGCCAAGGGGAGCAGCCATGCAGCTTGCAGGAACGCCGCGGCGCCTGGAGGAAAGAGTCGCTCTCATAACCGGCGGGGGCGGCACGAACAGCATCGGCCGGTCCATCGCTCTGCGCTTCGGCGCCGAAGGCGCCAAGGTAGGGGTGCTTGACATCGACGGCACGAGCGCGGCCTGGGTGGCCGACGAGATCTCCAAGGCCGGGGGCGAGGCCATCGCCATCACCTGCGACATCACCCGCCTCGAGGAGTGTGAGGCGGCGGCGGCACTGCTTTCTCAGTCCTACGGCGGCCGCGTCGATATCCTCGTCAACAATGCGGCGGCGTTCAAAGGCCCTTTGTCGGAGCACACCTCGCGCCCCTTCGACGAATGGACCGTCGAAGATTGGGACCACATACTCGACGTGAATCTGCGTGGGACGTGGTTCTGCGCGCGGGCCGTGGTTCCATTCATGAAGTCGCGGGGCTACGGGAAGATAATCAATGTCACCTCATCCACGCTGTGGGAAGGGGTGCCGCGCCTCGTCCCCTATATATCGAGCAAGGGAGGGGTCATCGGGTTCACCCGGGCCATGGCCCGCGAGCTGGGACCATATGGGATCCGAGTGAACGCTCTTGCTCCGGGGTTCACTCTCACGCAGACGAATCTGGATCAGCCCGGGGGAGTGGCCGAGGCAGCAAGGAAGATCCGGGCAGGCCAATGCCTCGACCAGCGGAACGAGGTAGCCGACGATCTCGCCGGTCCGGCGTTCTATCTGGCTTCGGCCGACAGCGATTTCATGACCGGTCAGACCCTCCTGGTCGACGGAGGGCTCAACTTCCACTAGCGGACGTACGGGTCGGGCCGCGTCGCATCGAACGGCGCGACCCAGCACCGCCTCTGCCCAGAGCCTCGGCTGATGCCGATGCCGCCGCTGCCCGCAGCCGCGGCCGCACCTGGGGGCGGTGTCAGGTCTTCACCTGATATCCTGAGGTGCCATGCAGGAAGGCGCAGTCTACGGGATTAGTCTCGATTCCCGACGGGGGGCCGATTCCCTCTCGCTGTCGTTGATGCTGTTCATGGCGCTCAACAGCATCGCGCTGTCCCTGATTCCCATCGTGGGCAACGATCTGGAGGAGCAGTTCTCCTTCTCGTCGTCTCAGATCGGCTTGCTGACCTCCATCTACATGGTCACCTTCGCCATTGGCGCGATCCCCATGGGGTTGGCCGGAGCACGTTGGGGGGGACGCACTCTGGTGGTGGGAGCCGGCGTCTATGCGCTGGGATCGATCGTGTTCGCGTTCAGTGCGTCGTACCCGTGGTTCCTTTTCGCCCGATTCCTTCAGGGGGCAGGGAGTTCTACCATCATCCCGGTCAGCAACCCTCTTATGGCTCAGACCATCGGGTCGCGGTATCAGGCCCGTGCCCTCGGCATATTTGGTACCGGTCACGGTCTGGGAGTAGTCGCGGCCTTGCTTATCATGCCCAGCATCCACGAGGCCGGCGGGTACAGACGGGTGTTCCTGGCCTCGGCGGCGATCGCGGTAGTGATCGGGTTGGTCGCGCTGGCTCAGAAGGCGATACGGGCCAGGCCCCGACACTCTGAGGGAGCGATCTCGTTCCGGGCACTCGCCCGGGGGGTAGGGACCGTGGCTGTCAATCGTCGCTTGATCCTCCTGGCGGTGGTCAACATCGGGGTGATGGCCATCGTCGTGGGAGTACTGGCCTGGACTCCGGCGTTCCTGAACGATCAGCGCGGTGCCAGTCTTGCCCTGGCCGCTTACCTTACCGCCGGTATTGGAGTGGCCCAGATGCTCGGCAACGTGGCCGGGGCCGCGGCCATGGCGCGCTGGGGGAAGCCGCTCGTCCTTCTTGTGGGCATGGCGGTGATGTTCGTCGCGACTGCACTGGCGCCCGTTGCGCCCGGACTGGGGCCGGTCATAGCCTGCGTCGTAGTGGCGGGCTTTCTGACAATGGCCGTGTTTCCTGCCATCATAGGATCGGTGCCCGAGATAGTCGCCCGGCCCGAGCAGGTGGGGCCGGCCACCGGCTTCCTGAACCTCACCAACCTGATAGGGACCATGTTTGCTCCTTGGCTCTTTGGGGTGCTCTTGGATGCCTACGGTACCTCTGTCGGCGACCCGGGGTATCTCTCCGGTTACCTGCTCCTGGCCCTGTTCCCCTTGGTGGGGACCGTTGCCGCCGCGATCTTCGCTGCGAGTCGGAAGAGGCCGGCGCCGGAATGGGAGACGGCATGAATGATGATCCGCGCGAACACGGTCCGCGCGACGCCGGCGCACGCCCTGAATCGGTGTGGGACTATCCCCGGCCCCCACGGGTCGAAGACAGCCCTCGTCATATCCAGGTGATCTTCTCCGGGGTGATGATCGCCGACTCGACACGGGCCAAACGAGTGCTCGAGACCAGTCACCCGCCGACCTACTACCTGCCTCCCGAAGACGTGCGCATGGAGTACTTCGTGCCCTCGTCTCGGCGGACCGTATGCGAGTGGAAGGGCCAGGCCGTCTACTACAGCATCACCGTCGGCGAATGGACCGCTCAGAACGCGGCCTGGAGCTACCCCGAGCCGACCACGCCGTTCGCGTCTATCCGGGGATACATCGCCATCTACCCCCACGACATGGACGCCTGCCTGGTAGATGGCGAGAAGGTCGAGCCGCAACCTGGGGGCTTCTACGGGGGATGGGTGACCTCCGACCTCGTCGGACCTTTCAAGGGAGGTCCGGGCACTCTGGGCTGGTAGTGACAGGCAGGCACCGATGGCCCCGCTGCGACGTGCCGAAGACGGTTCGCTTCCCATGACTGGCGAGCGCGGAGTCTCGGCGCGGACCCTGCCGGCACGGGGCCTGCCGCCGCGAGGCCTGCCGGCCCGGGGCAGACTGCCGTGCGGCCTGCCGGCACCTATGACCGCGCCGGCTGGGCGGGTCCTGGCGGTCGCGGTGCTGCTGCTCGCCGCTTTGGCGCTAGTCGGGCCGTCCGCCTTTGGGTGTGCATCGACCACACAGACACCGTCACTGGAGACCGGTGACACCGTCCTCGGAGCTCCCACCGGTGTAGAGCCGAACGGTACCGGACCGGGTTCGCGTATCGAGGTGACCCTGCTCAGGGTCGTGGACGGAGACACCATATGGGTTCGTATGCCCGGGGGATCGGAAGAGAAGGTCCGGTACATCGGGATAGATGCGCCGGAAGTAGCCCACGAGGACACGAACGCCGAGTATCTGGGCGACACAGCCACCGCGCAGAACGCGCTCCTGCTCGGTTCGGAGTCACTGAGCCTGGAATTGGACGTCGAGGAGCGGGATCCCTATGGGCGCCTTCTGGCCTACGTGTGGGCGGGAGAGACTCTCGTCAACGAGCGGCTGGTCCTGGACGGGTATGCGCGCGCCCACGACTACCCTCCGAACTTGAGCCGTCAGCCACGATTGCGGGAAGCTGAGCGTAAGGCCCGGGCGGCCAAGGTCGGTCTGTGGGCCCCGAGAAGTAGCACGAGCGACTGATAGGGAGAGGAACCAGAGATGGGTCAAAGAGTCCGAGCGGCCCAGAATGTCAGCCGTATGTGCCTCGTGTGCGGGGTCGACAACACGGCTGGTCTCAAAGCCCGTTTCTTCGAGCTCGAGAACGGTGACCTGGCCGGCGTGTTCCGGCCCTCGGCCTGAGCATCAGGGCTATCCCGGCCGTCTCCACGGCGGCGTGATCTCAGCCATCTTGGACGAGACCATCGGCCGGGCCATCAATATCGCGGACACGCGTACCTGGGGCGTCACCGTGGAACTCACCGTGAAGTTCCGAAAGCCGGTGCCTCTCGATAGCGAGGTGAGGGTCTTCGGTCGCATCACCCGCGACTCGAGCCGGCTCTTCGAGGGTATGGGAGAGATCGTACTGGAGGATGGTTCGATCGCGGCCGAGGCCCGGGGGAAATACTTGAAGATGCCCCTCGGTGAGGTCACCGATAGCGATTTCAGCGAGGAGGAGTGGTTCGCGGACGCGCTTCCGCTACCGGCGCAGATCGAGTTGGAGCCGGGAGGCTGACCGCGCCCGGTGCCGACCTTCGACACCCGCATCCGGCGTCCGGTGCCGGGTCGGTGTCTGCTACTGTGGAGAGGTCATCGAGTGAATCCGGTGGCGGTCACGCACGAGAACGTCTCGGGAGGAGGAGGTTGAGATGACGACAGCAGGAGGGCCGGCAGACCATTCCTGGGTGCCGTTCGACCTGCTCGAGGCGTTCATGGTGGATGTCTTCAAGGGCGTGGGGGTCCCCGAAGGCGACGCCCGGATATGCGCCGATGTCCTCATCAACGCCGACAAGCGCGGCATCGACTCGCACGGCGTCGGCCGTCTGAAGACCATCTACTACGACCGCATCGTCAAGGGTGGCATCCAGAGCCCGGTGACGTGGTTCGAGGTGGTGCGGGACTGCAAGGCGACAGCGGTCGTCGACGGGCACGACGGCATGGGCATGGTCATCGGCAGGCGATGCATGCAGATGGCCATCGACAAGGCCCGCGAGCACGGGCTGGGCATGGTGGTGGCCCGCAATTCCACTCACTACGGTTTCGCCGCCTACTACCCCCTGATGGCGGTCGACTCCGGCATGATCGGCCTGACCGGCACCAACGCTCGTCCCTCCATCGCCCCCACCCACGGGGTGGACAACATGCTCGGCACCAACCCTCTGGTGTTCGCCATGCCCACGGACGAGGAGTTCCCCTTCACCAACGACTATGCGACCTCGGTGATCCAGCGGGGCAAGATCGAGCAATGGGCCCGCGAGGGAAAGGACTGCCCCGAGGGGCTGGTCGTCGACCGGGAAGGGAGATCGGCCACCGACTCCGTGGAGATCCTGCAGTCTCTCATCGAGGGAACCGCGGCGCTCGCCCCGATCGGCGGCCTGACCGAAGAGACAGGGGGATACAAGGGCTACGGCTTTGCCACCGTCGTCGAGATCCTGTCCGCGGCTTTGTCGCAGGCCGCGTTCCTCAAGCAGCTC
Organism: uncultured Actinomycetes bacterium; assembly: GCA_963806155.1. Lineage (GTDB taxonomy): Bacteria > Actinomycetota > Thermoleophilia > RBG-16-64-13 > RBG-16-64-13 > CAVPLM01. The sequence continues at coordinate 190,072 of CAWDXC010000009.1, read as the reverse complement.
GGCGGGCAAGGACGAACGGGGCAAGGACATCCCCATCCCCTTGGGCCACTTCTTCCTGGCCATCGACATCGAGTGCTTCACCGATCTGGCGGCCTTCAAGAAGACCACCGGCGACATCCTGCGGGCCCTGCGCGCTTCAACAAAGGCGCCGGGCAAGGAGCGCATCTACACGTGCGGCGAGAAGGAGTACCTAGCCTGGCTGGAGCGCAAGGACAAGGGCGCCCCGGTCGACGCTGGCCCTTCAGCGGGAGCTGCTGGCTATGCGTGACGAGCTCGAGCTGCCGTACACGTTCCCGTTCGAAAAGGCGTGACCACCACCTCGGACCGAGAGGAGGCAGTAGGATGGCCGATTGGCTGAGATCGCTTCTTCGTCAGACCGGCGTCCGCCGCTATCCCGGAAGCCATTCGCCGGTTCGGCACGGCGGACGCCACCTTGAGCCGTGACGTGCGTCGCCGTCGAGGGAAAGAGCTGGCTGGTCGATGCCCAGGAGGAGCAGGTGGTCCGTCTGTTCGAGGTGGCCGATCCGGACGTCGAAGCGTGTCTTCTGACCTATCGGGCGGCCCTGAAGTCCGAGGGCCTTACAGGGCCGGGCGTTCCTGGAGATGTGGTGCCGGCTGCCGGGCCGCGGGGAGTTCTTCTCCCGAGGCCTGAACCAGACGCTCAAGGGCACCACGGACTGGGCCTCGTACGAGATCCCGTTCCGCCTCAAGAAGGGCGAGCGCCCCGACCTGATCAAGCTCAACCTGGCCGTCGAGGGACGGGGCAAGGTCTGGATCAAGGACGTCGAGCTGCTCAAGACTCTGAAGTAGACAGTGAGGTCACCTCGAAGCGGCGGCCTCCATCCGGCAGCGGCTCAGCTTTGATGAGGTCGATGCAGCCGTAGTCCTGCTCGATGGAAAAGAGCTGCTCAAGCGGCATACCAAGGGATTCGCAGAGCAACACTCGGTTGACCCCTCGGTGGCCCGAAACGAGGATGTTACCGCCGCCCTTCCCGCCGCCCTCATCGACGATCTCGAGGAAAGCCGGGACGACCCTGTCGCGCAGGTCGCTGAAGCTCTCGCCGCCGGGGAACCGATAGCCTACGAGGTCGCGCTCGCGTGCGGCGTGCTCGAGCGGATATCGGCTGCGAGCTTCTTCGAAGGTGAGCCCTTCCCACAGTCCGGTGTCGATCTCTCGGAGCCGCCGATCCGGCCGGATGTGTATCCCCCTGACCCCGGCGATGAGCTCGGCCATGGTCAGGCACCGCTTCAGGTCGCTGCTGTAGGCGGCGTCGAAGCGCACGTGACGGAGACGCTCGGCTAACCGCAGGGCGTGCTCGATACCGGAAGCGCTCAGCGGCGGGTCGGCCTGACCGAGGAAACGGGGGCGATCGTCGGGCACGGCAGGCTCGGTATGCCTGATCAGGTAGACGATAGTCTCTCGCGTGGCAGCACCTCGTCCAGCGGACGTCCTAGGATGGCCTCCATCCTCTCTTGGATGATCTGAGCACTCCGCATCCTGGTTCTCACTCCCTCCAGCGCCGCGGCATCCCGGCCTTGTCGGGACAGCGCGCGGGCCGCCCTTTCTGCAAATCCGGCGGCCCTGTCGTCGATCACCGACTTGTCGGCCAGGTAGACCACCTGCTCTTCCGTCACCGAGGGGGTCTGCAGTAACTCTGGCGGCAGGACCATGTGTGCGCCCACCACCTCACCCAGGCGCGTCAAGCTGAGGTTGCCGAGGATGTTCTGAGCTACTAAGGCGTGCTTGGGCCTGGCCTTGGCCATGTCGTGGAGCAGACCGGCTGTCCGCACCAGGTCGACATCGAGGCTCGGCCCGTGAGGCCTGAGCGCCTCCACCAGCGTCTCGCCGACCGACGCCACGGCTCTGCAATGCCGGACTACCTGGTCGGGCACCTCGAGCAGCGACAGGAGGTAGAGGGCATCCTCGGACGACATCGCGACGTTGCTCGTCGCGTCGAGGAATCCGGCAAACCGGCTTATCCTCCGGTAATCCTCGTCTGTGTCCATGTCCATCAGGATCGAGAGGTCGTCGACCTCTACCTCCACCTCATCTTCATCATGCTGTCGGAAGAAGTCCCGCAGGGTGTCCCCGCTGGCCATTCGCAGCAGGGAATCCCTGTAGCGGCCGCGAGATCAGAGGGGGATGGCCACGAAGGCCGCAACACGCCGGGTGCAGTATCCCGTGGTCGCCTTGGCGAAAGCCGTCGATGAGCCGGTCCAGTACCTGTGTTCCGATGAGCGGGTAGTCGGCAGGGATGATCATGAACGCTTCCGTATCGGCGTCCAGAACCTGCACCCCGGTGCGAACGGAGGAGAACATCCCCGACTCGTACTCGGCATTGTGGACCCGGCGGACCGGGAGCCTGTCGAGGATAGGAGCGATCTCGTCCGGATCGTGACCGGTAACGACGATGACATCGTCGACTCTTGCCTGGGTCACGGACCCCACAAGCCGTTCGATAGCGGTGACATTCCCCAATGGCAGCAGGGCCTTGCTCGTGCCCATGCGCGAGGACTTCCCTGCCGCGAGCACGATGACGGCTATCCCGCCGCGGGGCTCATCCGGCTCTTGCCGCCCTCACCTGGATCAGTTCGGCGGCGATGCTGATGGCGATCTCCTCCGGCGTCTCCGCCCCGATGGAAAGACCTATCGGTGCATGCACCCGCGCGAGCGCCTGGGACGAGAACCCCCCCTCCTGCAGAATCCGGAAGACCTCGGCCACTTTTCTCTTGCTGCCCATCATCCCGATGTAGCGGGCCCGCGTCGTCAGCGCCTGCTGCAGGACGCTCTTGTCGTGGAGATGCCCCCTGGTGACGATCACGATGTAGCTGTCTTGGTCGACGGGGAGAGTCGCGATGACCCCGTCGAAGGACTCAGGGACCACGATGCCGTCCGCGCTCGGGAAGCGCTCTCGGTTGGCGAAATCGGCCCTGTCGTCGATGACCACCGTGAAGAAGCCGACAGCGTTCAGCACCGGGACGAGCTTCTCCCCACAGTGTCCCGCACCGAACACATAGGCCGTGCCCTGCATACCGACCGGTTGAACGTAGATCCTGGCGGCGTCACCTGGGATGGTCAGATCGTATGCTCCCCCTCGCCGAGCCAGCTCCCGAAGGGCCTCAGGGGATCGCACCGCACCACCGAAGACCGAGCCGTCCGAGTCGACCAGGCACTTGTCCACGGTCGCCTCCTGTTCCCCCATTTCCTGGATAATGGCCACCAGCCAACCTTTGCGGCCGGCGATCAGGAGATCCAGAAGGCCGCGGTGCATCTCGAGAGTGGCCGGCTTGCCAGAGTCGACGTACTCGATCGACACGAGCCCCCCGCCGCCGCAGGCCATGCCGAGCCCGGCTGAATCGAAGGGCATCAAGCAGGTCCTTCCGGAGCCGAGCACCGAGAGTGACTCCCTGATGACGGCCGCTTCCAGCGGGCCTCCGCCGATGGTACCCACTATGGAGCGGTCGGTCCTCACCAACATAGAGGTAGCCACATGGCGCGGCGCCGACCCCTGGCTGTCGATGATGGTCGCCCAGGCGAAGTCCTCGCCGGCTTCGACGAGAGACAGGGCGGCCCGTGCCGTTTCAACGTTCATTTCAGTACCTCCCGGGTGAACAGTACCCCGAAACCGACCGGTGCGTCCATCGGGCCATCGCTCGTACGACCGCGTCGGTCAGGGCGTCGCCCCTGTCACGCCGTTGGGTCTGTCACCCGGCCCAGAAATAGTAGCGCCCCGGTATCCCGGTCGCGCAGTGCGAAGATGAACGGCCGGTCGATGGTCAGCTCCACGATCTCCATGGGCGCCGCCGTGGCTCTCATGACGACAGCGGTGGCGGCGGCGGCCTCCGTGCCTTCTTCATCCACCGCGATGTAGGCCTCGTGGATGACGTCGCTGATGCAGAGGGCTTCCTGGGTGGTCATGCCGGAGAAGTCGGCCGTCTGGGGGTCGAACGCGCTCGTCATGCCCGAGCGCGGTCAAGGCGTCGCTCAGACCCGCCTGGGTGCGGAACTCGAACTTGGGCATGGTCAGGTTGACCTCCGGTCCGGTGGCCAGTCGCCGCCACCGCCTCGTCGATAAGCCCGCTGGCTCAGCCGGCTTTCGACCTCGGCGAAACGGCCCGGTCTCGGGCACGATCACGAGCATGGCGAGTTCATCGCGCAGGTAGGGGAGCTCCACCGCCTGCCAGCCGTCACCGCTCGCATAGGGGAACGACGAAGACTGGATCATCATGCCGGCCGTGACCGGCGTCACCTGCCAGGGTGGTGAACTGTCCGTCCTTGGTCAGCTGGGGATCGAACTGGCGACGCCCAGGTGGCGTCCAGGTAGACGGCGTTGACCAGCACCAAGCGGGTGAGCGCGTCAAGAGCTCCCTCGGGGATGAGGTCGGTGATCTTGTCTTCTGTCTCGCCGGCCACCCAGTCGTTGATCGCCTTGCGGGCGTCCTCGGCCGCCGTCTTGTAGTCGACCAGCCGCATGCCCGCGCCGTAGTTGGCGGCCAGCGTGTCGAGGAAGATCTGCTCGAAGACGGTGTCTTGCTGCCCCCACAGGCTGTTGGCCGTCTTGACCAACACGCCCTGATCCTTGCCCTCCGGGTTCTTCTCCTTCCCAGCTCCTGGATTCGATGCGCGGCGTCCAGAGAGTTGAAAGCCTGGTGGAGTAGCGTCGCCTTCGAGGGTGAAGTGAAGAGTGGCCGCCATCTCGCTCGGCGGTGGTTCCCGCAGCCCCTGCGTATGTCATGGCCAGGGCGGTGACGATGCTGGCTGGGGAGAAGACAAGGTTCCCGTCGCCCGAGTCTTGAGCGAGGATCCCATATAGGTCGATACCGAACTCCTGCATAGAGGCCGCGGCGGAAAGGACGTCCTCCCGGGAAGCGGCAGGTGCAGTGCGCGAGAGGTCTGACATGGCCAGGATCACGCCGTCCGTCTCCGTCCGTCGCGCGGGGGCGGTCGTCGAGGTCGAACCATCTGGCGGTGTGGAAGTCGGACTACCGTTATCGTCGGCCTCGCTGGGATCGGCTGTGCCGCAGGCCGTCACCATGAAGATCACCCCCGTGACCAAGAGCAGGACCGCCAGCGCGCCGACCCGATATGGACGTGGTATCGCTCTCATAGTGCACCCCCACTCGCTCGGACGCCAGGTCATTGCGGGTAGGACAGCGATGGCGCACAGGGAGTTCCCCTAGCCGGAGGCGTAGGCGGACCTGGCCCGAGGCGCGGCCGGGGCCGGCCGGAGCGGCGGGTGGTTCTCGCGCGGTTGAGGCTGAAGCGGCCGTTGCGGGGCGGGTCGTTCCTCCAGTAGACTGTGCGGCATGAACGACTTCACGTTCCTGTTCAACGTGCCTTCGTGGATCGTCGCGGTGGTCATCTTCGCGGTCTGCTTCCTCGCGGCCGAGGGCGGGTATAGGCTGGGCAAGCGGCACATCGCCGGGCGGGGGGACTCTGCGGGTGAGGCAGAAAGCGCCGCCCGGGCCAAATACAAGAAGGACCATCTTGGCTCGGCCCAAGCGGCTATAGCCGCTCTCCTCGGTCTTTTGCTCGCCTTCACCGTCTCGATGTCGGTCGATCGCTTCGAATCGCGCAAACTGGCGGTCGTCGATGAGGCGAACGCGATCGGCACCGCGTACCTGCGGACGGACCTGCTACCGGAGCCGCAGAGGACCATTTCGGTCGCGGCTTTCGCGCAGTACGTGGACATCCGCCTTCAACTGGCCAGTCCCGAGCGGTATCTGAGCGAGGCCTCCGGCCTTCAGGAGAGGGCGACCGCCCTGCAGCAACAGCTGTGGTCGTTGGGCGTGTCCGCGGCGGAGCTGGACAAGAGGGCCGTGACCTACGGTATCTACTTGGAGGCCCTCAACGAGATGATCGACGCGGCGGGGCGACGGGAGGCCGGGCTGCGCAACTACGTGCCCGAGCCGGTGCTGTACTTGATCTTCGTGGTCGCACTCGCGATGTTGGGGATCATGGGCTATGCCTCCGGGGTCAGCGGAGGTCGATCCTTCGTCGCCGAAGTGGTGATCGCGTTCGTAGTGGCCGCGGTGATCTTCATCATCCTGGATTTCGATAGACCATTCCGAGGCATCGTGATGGTGAACCAACAAAGCATGGAGCAGGTCCGGGATCTCATCGCCCAAGGGCTCCCGCTTCCCTGACGGCCCTGCCCATGAAAGAAGCGGCCACGGCCGAGGGCCGTGGCCGCCAACAGGCAGTCGCGTTCAGGCGTGGTCTCTGTCAGTTGGTCCCGGTCGACGTGCCGGTGCCTCCGAGGGCGCCCGAGAACATGCCCCCGAACATCCCCGCGTTCTCCTGCATGGCCTTTTCGAATTCTGACCAGGGAAGGGCGGAAGCCGGCGGCTCCACGGTCACTGGTTGGTTCACCGCCTGGAACAGCATCGTGGCGGCGATGTCTATGCCGTTCAGACCCTGGGCGTCCTCACCGGCGGGTGGCACCAGGCTCGCTCCGATGGCGGCCTTCCGCAGCATGGAGTCTTCCGTGGCGATCCAGAGGTCGGCTGTGAGGTTTTGGAACATCGACGTCAGTTGCGTCTGCATCTCCTGCAGTTCCTCGGCGCCGGGCAGCCCTATCCCCTCTCCCATGAGACCGCTCGAGGAGCCCGTGGGATCGAGAAGCTTCGTGAACTGCTCGCTCTGCATCAGCGTGATCAAGTCGGTCATGATCTTGGCCACATCCGGCGAGGCGGCCAGGTGGTAGACCGCGATGCCGTCGAGCGTCTCTTCGCCGACCAGCCGCAGGTCCTTCATCCAGGTCATCGGGTCGATGCCCGCGTCGGTCAGCATCTGCTGCACTTCAGCCGCTTGAGTCTCCTGCGCGGTGGGGTCACCCATGAGTCCCTGCATCTCGGCGGGTGCCTCGTACCACTGGTCCAGGAAACGGAACCAGGCTTTGTCCTCCAGAAGCTTCATCCCCATGTCCATGGCTTGTCCGGCCAGGTCGGCGGAGACGGTGAACTCGGCCGCCTGCGGTTCGTCGCCGTACGCGAAGGTGCCGGCGACCGTCATGGGCTGGTCGACCATCGCCAGCGCTTCGTCGGGCAACTGGCTGGTGTCGACATCGAACGACACGTTGAACTCGTAACTACCCTGAGCGCTGGTCATCTCCTCAGAAGCGGCGACGGCCGCAGTGAGAATGGCTTCGGGGGAGAGGTCCGACGAGTCGGCTGGGGACACGCCGGCCGTCTGGGCGGCGGTGCCGCATCCGGCGGCTCCAGGTACGACGAGGAGGGCCGCGACGACCAGTAAGACTAGCGACAGCCTACGCATGATGGCTCCTTGTTAGACCCAGGTCCAGCACCCGGGCGTGGGGAGTGACCTATCCACGTACATTCTATCGGCTATCGGGGGCACTTACTCCAGCGCAGTTTCTCCCCTCGGGGCTCGGATGTGAGCGGGGATCCTCGAGCGGCGCAACGGACAGAGAGGGAGTAGGATAAGAGGTAACCCCGGATCACCGAGACCGCGACTGTGAGAACAGCCGACGCGGGGGCCTCATGTCGCACCGCGCAGAATTAGAAGAGATCGCCGAGCAATGGATCTCGCTTTGGTGCGCTCCGGTGGATTGGCAGCTGTTCGACCGGCTCCACTCCCCGGATTTCGAGGATCGCTCGGCAGCGGGTCGGGCTGCCGGCAAGGAGGCCTTTGCCACCGCCCTCGCCGAACTGGTGCGCATCTTTCCCGATCTGCAGACCAGGGTCGAGGATCTGGTGGTGGACGAGACCGCCGGCCGGGTCGCGGTGCGCTGGTCCGCGGAGGGGACGAACAGTGAAGCCTTCATGGGCGTGGGCCCCACCTGGCGGAAGACGCCCGTTTCCGGCATAGAGATCATCGAAGTGCGGGAGCGACGGATCGTGCGTCGCTGGGGTGAGTGGGATATCACCGCGCACACAGGGGGAGGGGAGCCGGGCGTCGCCGACGTCGGCCTGCGCGCCCTGTCGGAGTTGTCGTAGTATGTCGGCGGCGGGTGCGCGCTCTGGAAGAACCGGGAAGCTGTGGAAAGGGTGCTGGCGGAGTCGGCGGTGCCCGGGACCGGGTCGGCGACCCGCCCCAGAGAGGTATCGGGATGATCGACAGACGCTCCCTGGCTGCCTATCACTACTCCGAAGCGGAGTGGCAGGCGCTGCTGCCCTGGGTAGGCCGCTCGATCCCTGTCCCGCCCGCGCCTGTCCGGACGGGCGCCGCGGCGGCGGGTGCGGAAGTGCCGCGGGATCGGATCCGGGGCATGCTCCTGGGCCTGGCCATCGGAGACTCCCTCGGGAACACCAGCGAGGGCATGAGACCGGTAGAGAGGCGCCGGGTCCACGGAGAGGTCCGCGACTATCTGCCCAATCGCCGGGAAGAGATGCTGCCGGTCGGGCTTCCTTCCGACGATAGCCAGCTATCCTTCTGGACATTGGAGTCACTACTGCGTCGCGGATACCTCGACCCGGCCGATCTCGCTGAGACCTTCACCCGGCAGCACCGGATCTTTGGTATCGGGAGCACGGTGACCGACTTTCTGCTCGCCTACCGGTTTGGGAGCAAGGCCTGGTTCGAGGCCGGGCAGCCGAGTGCGGGCAACGGCGCTCTCATGCGCATCGCCCCCGTGCTTCTTCCGCACCTGCGGAGCATGACCGAGGCCCTGTGGGTCGACGTGGTGGCGGCCACGGTCCTGACACACCGAGACGAGGCTGCCGTGGTGGCGAGTGTGGGTTTCGTCGGACTTCTGGCGGAGTGCCTGACCTGGCCGGAGGGCGGGACCCCTCCCGCCCCTTGGTGGCCGGAGACGTTCCTCCGCTATGCGCGGCCGGCGGAGGCCGCCCCGGTCGCGGCCACCGGCGCCGTCCGAGGTGCGGCGGCGGCACCCGAGGTGCCGGCGGCGCCCTTTATCGCTCGAGGGTCCCCGGAGATGGTTTCCGGGGCAGCCTGTGCGAGCGGGTCGAGCAAGAGGTACTCCCGGCCATCGACGGGGGCGAGAGCGTTCTGGCGGCGACGGAGCGCTGGTACTCGGGCGCCTACCTACTGGAGACGGTGCCCTGCGTCCTCCATATACTGGCCCGCCATGGGGGAGATCCCGAAGAAGCGATCGTGCGCGCGGTGAACGACACCAAGGACAACGACACCGTGGCCGCCATCGTAGGCGCGGCTGCGGGGGCGCTTCACGGCGAGAAGTCGCTTCCCACCCGCTGGCGCGAGGGCCTACTCGGCCGCACTCGGGAAGATGACGACGGGCACGTGCAACAGTTGATCGAGCAGGCTTTGAGGATGTTCGTGGACTAGGTGAAGAACGAGCTATGGCGGGCCGAGCGGCGCGCGCCGGCTAGATGATGTCCTCGACTCCCAGCCGCTCGTATCCTCTCTGATAGGCCTCGTCTTTCTGATCGGTATGTCCGGGAAGGCTCCACGGCATCTCGTTCATGTTCCTGAGGACCCTATCCATGTGGTGCCAGGGGATCACCACGATGGGCAGGCCCGGGGGATAGAGCTTGTACATCTTCATGCCGTAGGCACACGCCCGTCCAGACAGTGTTGATCTTGCCGGTCACATACGGATAGGTGTAGAGCCAGTTGCAGCCCATCACGTAGGTCATGTGGCTCTCGATCATGTCGCCCGTGTCCCATTGGGTGGCTCTCAGGACACGCTCGCCCTGATCCATGTTGTCGCAGGCGAGGATCAGCAGGTCCGGGTCGAAGGTCAGCCTGCTCACCGGGGCAAAGGCGGTGGCGTATGTCGACCCTGGGGCAAGCACGGTGACGTGGCTATAGACTCGTCTGTTGGGGCGCTCGTCGGCATAGATGTCGAAGGGAGGACCGATCCGCCCCCCGGCGGCCAGGGGGTCTAACTCGCCATGGCCCGACAGGAAGATGCCCGGCTCGCAGTACTGGTTCTCCGCAGTGGCGTAGAAAGCCTTTCCCTGCTGAGCTTCGAGCAGCATCTCACACCAGGCCATCTTCGAATGACCGCCGTACTTCCCTGTGCCCGAAAGTGGTTCCAGATCCAGACCCTCGAGATCCTCTTTGACATTGAGGAACTTGAAGCCGACCGGAGCGTATTTGAACTCGAACTTGTCCAGGATGGCGAAGTCGTGAGGCTTCAACCTATGCCTGGTCTCGTAGTGCAGTTCCCCCATCACATGCTCCTTTCCGCGTAGGTGGACAACTCTCGTCGCAACGCTAGCGTGTCAGGCGGGAACAGAGTGCCGACGGGCCAAGCGTAGCACGGAGCCAGACTCACACGGGCGAGCCGCAGCGGCGGATGAGCCACCAGCGGTCTTCTACCTCCCGGCCGCCTTTTCTTGTAAGCTGGCTGGGCATCCTTGCCCACGTCGGAGCCGGGTAGTCAAGTGGGGGGCAGTGCCTATGACGAAGTACGGAATGGTGATGGACGTCACCAGATGCAACGGCTGCTACAACTGCTTCCTGGCCTGCCGGGACGAGTACTGCGGCAACGACTTCCCTCCCTACTCCGCTTCCCAGCCCCAGACCGGGCACTACTGGATGCGCCTGGTGGAGAAGGAAAGGGGCCAATACCCGAAGATGAAGGTGGCGTACACGGCCATCCCCTGCCTCCAGTGCGAGCACGCAACGTGTCTCGAGGCGTCCCAGGAGACCGGAGCCATCTACAAGCGGGACGACGGCATCGTTCTGATCGATCCCGAGAAGGCCGTCGACCAGCAGCAACTGGCAAACAGTTGTCCGTACCGGGTCATCTACTGGAACGAGGAGAAACAGATCCCGCAGAAGTGCACCTTCTGTGCCCATCTGCTGGACAAGGGCTGGAAGGAGCCCCGGTGCGTGGAAGCGTGCCCGACCCGGGCGCTTGTTTTCGGCGACCTGGACGATCCCAGGAGCGAGGTGGCCAAGCTGGTCTCGTCGGGCCGGACCGAGGCCCTGCATCCCGAATACGGGCTGGGGGACAAGGTGACGTACATCGGACTGCCGAAGAGGTTCGTGGCCGGAACCGTGGTCTTCGGAGACACCGACGGGTGCGGCGAAGGGGCCGAGGTCACGCTCCGCGGTACGGAGGGCGGCCAGAGCTCGGGCGGCTCCCGGGCGTGCCCGTGGCCCGCACCGTTCTGGCCGACAACTACGGCGACTTCGAGTTCGACGGGCTCTCGGCTGGTGCGACCTTCACCGTGAGGGTGGACAGCCGCTCGGGTACGAGAGCCGGGAGTTGGTCGCCAAGACCGCCATGGACGTCTACCTGGGCGAGATCGTACTGGCGCCGGTGGGCGCCGCCGCGGGCCCCGGCGCGACGGGCGCGCCGGGCGCCGCGAGGGCGCCAGGGCGGCTCGGACGCGGGAGATCGCTGATGGCCGAGAAGATCTGCACCAACATCGGCCACGGTGGCGGCCCGGTCCTCGTCCACGTGGAGGACGACAAGATCATCCGCGTGCGGCCGCTCGTCTTCGCCGACGACGAAGAGGTCCCCACCTGGACTCTCGAAGCTCACGGCCAGGAGTTCAGCCCCTCTGCGCAAGGACACGGTCGCCCCGTACGGCATGACCGAGAAGGCTCGGACCTACGCCGACGACCGGATCAAGTACCCGATGCGGCGCGTCGACTTCGACCCCAACGGCGAGCGCCATCCCGAGAACCGCGGCAAGTCGGGCTACGTACGCATCGGCTGGGACGAAGCCCTCGACATCGTCGGCAGCGAGCTGAAGCGCATCCGCGCCCAGTACGGCCCCGAGGCCGTCGCCTACATGAGCTCCTCCCACCACAACGCGGGCAGCATGGGGACACACCGCAGCACTCTCAACCGCTTCTTCAAGATGATCGGGTCCACCGACTACTTCGACAATCCCGATAGCTGGGAGGGCTGGCTCTGGGGCTCTTGCCACGTATGGGGCTTCTACTGGCGGATGGGGCCTCCCGAGCAGTTCGACCTGCTCGAAGACGTGATGCAGAACACCGAGTTGCTCGTCTTCTGGTCGAGCGATCCCGACACCAACCGCGGAGCCTACAGCGGCCAGGATTCGGCCGAGTGGCGCGTGTGGCTGAAGCAGCTGGGGATAAGAGATGATCTTCATCGACCCTCACTGCAACTACACCGCCGGCATCATGAACGACAAATGGATCGCCCCGCGGCCCGGCACCGACGCCGCCCTGGCCGAAGCCATCGCCTACGTCTGGCTCACCGAGGGGACCTACGACAAGGAGTACGTCGCCGACCGCACGGTCGGCTTCGAGGAGTTCCAGAAGAGCATCCTCGGCGAGAACGACGGCGTTCCTGCGCACCCCCGACTGGGCCGCGGAGAAATGCGACATCCCGGCCCGGGTCATTTGGGCGCTCGCCCGAGAATGGGCGTCGAAGCGCACCACCCTCTCCTACCGGCATGCGCGGCGGCATGGGCGGCGCCTGCCGTGAAGCCTACGGCCACGAATGGGCCCGGCTGATGGTCCTGCTTCAGAGCCATGCAGGGCCTGGGCAAAGCCGGGCGTCAACATCTGGGGAGCGACCATGGGCGCGCCGTCGAACTTCGAATTCCGGTTCCCCGGCTTCGAGAACGGCGGGATGCAGCAGGTCGGGGACAACATCTTCGTCAACCCGGTCAAGCAGCGCGTCTACCGCACCCACTTCCCGGACAGCATCCTGAATCCTCCGGTCAAATGGCTGGGTGAAGGTTTCAACAGCAAGTCGCTGGAGCAGCAGTTCATCCCCTACGAGTACCCCCTGCCGGGCCACTCGGAGATCAGGATGTTCTACCGGCACGGGGGCTCGTTCATCGGCACCCTGCCGGCCGGGGGCAAGTGGGTCCGGGCCTACCAGAGCCCCAAGCTCGAGTTCATGGTCAACCAGGACTGCTGGTGGTGCGGCGAGACCCGGTTCGCCGACGTCATCCTGCCGGCCTGCACCAACTTCGAGCGGGATGATATCGGCGAGTTCGGCAACTGCGGCTGGATGAGCCCCGACACCTTCAGCGGCAACATCCGCCGGGTCATCGTCTACATGAAGAAGTGCGTCGAACCGCTCTGGGAATCGAAGCCCGACTACTGGATCTACTCCCAGCTTGCGGCGCGCCTGGGCATGGAGCAGGAGTACACCGAGGGCCGCAGCGAAGAGGAATGGATCAGGAAGTACTACGACTGGTCCGACCTTCACAAGATGGTCGTCCTGGGAGGAGTTCAAGGAGAAGGGCTACTACCTTGTGCCGATTCCGAAGCGAACCTCTACTCCAGCTTTGCGGTGGTTCGCCGAGGGTCGCGAATGCGACACGCCCGACCTCGGCAATCCCAAGCGGGGTACCGACAAGGGGAAGGAGCTCGGCACCCACAGCGGCAAGATCGAGTTCGAATCGGTGAGTCTGAGGGCGCTCAGCCAAGACCATTCCGAACGGCCGCTGGTGCCGCGGTACATCCCCAGCTGGGAAGGCCACGAGACCGCCGAGTTGACATCTAGGTACCCGCTTCAGCTGATCTCGCCCCACCCCCGGTTCTCGTTCCACACCATGTACGACCACACCGAGTGGATCTGGGACATTCCCGGCCACCGCATGCTGATCGACGGCTACTACTACCTGACCTGCCGCATCCACCCGGACGACGCGGCGGCTCGGGGTATCAAGGAAGGCGACGTCATCCGCCTCTTCAACGACCGGGCCCGAGGTACTATGCGGCGCGCACGTGACTCACCGGGTGAGACCGGGTACGCTGCATGCCTTCGAGGCCTCGGCCAAGTATGACCCCCTCGAGCCCGGTAACCCCGACAGTGTGGACCGGGCCGGATGCGTCAACCTGTTGGCCACCGACAGGGCGCTCTCCAAGAACGTGGCGGGGGTCGCCCCCAACTCCACACTGGTCGAAGTCGCCAAATGGGAAGGATGAGACATGAGACTGTTCGACTCGCACGTGCACCTGGACCTGATAGGCGGAGAAGACATCCTCCGGATGGCCTGGGGCGGGGTGGAGGCGGCCATGGTTCCGTCCCCGCATCTGATGAAGGGGCTGTTCTATCCCGAGTCGCTCTTCGAGCTGTGGGAGAAGACCCTCGACTACATCGTCAAGTACGTGGCCTCGATGGGGATCGAGGTGTACGTGGGGATCGCCGTGCCCTTCTACGGCATCGCCGCCGAGAAGTGGGAGGAGTGCCTCAACAAGATGCCCGAGTATCTCAAGGAAGACCGGGTGGTCTGCGTGGGCGAGATCGGGCTCGACACCGGCAACGACCACGAGCTCTATCTGCTCCGGGCGCAGCTGGCGATGGCCAAGGACGCGAACATGCCCATCATCGTCCACACGCCCACGCCGCGCGAGCCGCAGACGCCTGACGTCACGACGCAGATCATCAACGTGCTGAAGGAAGAGAAGTTCCCCCTGGAGAAGGCGGTTCTCGATCACAGCGGCAAGAACACCATCCCCGAGCGGCTGAAGTCGGGTTGCGTGACCGGGCTCAGCATCTGCTACGACAAGCTGACCGCCGAGGAAGCCGCGGAGGTCGTCGAGCAGAACCCGGATGACAGGGACAAGATCATCATCGGGTCGGAGCTCGGCTACGGGGGCGCCGGCCACCTCTCGGTGGTGAAGGCCGCCTGGTGCATGAAGAAGGACGGCCTGCCGGTGAGCGAGATCGAGAGGGTGACCTGGGAGAACCCCAGGAGGCTGTTCCACCTACCGCCGGCATAGGGGCCGGACGGCACTCAGAGCCGCAACCAGACACAGACGCGTAGCCGCACAGGCTAGCCGCAACCGCACGGGGGAGCCGGGACCGCCCGGGGGAGCCGGGACCGCACGGGGGAGCCGCAATCAACCAAGAAAGGATCACCGCCATGACAGAGCAAGGTGCACACGACCGTCAGAACTTCGAGTCCCAGGGCTCGGCCTTTTTGAAGCAGAACATCTCTGAGAAGCCCGAGTTCGACTACGCCGAGAACCGTCCGCCGCACTCGTACGGTCTTGCGGGCAAGACTCTCACCCTCGCCCTGCGCGACAAGCCGGACCGGTCGCGGCACGTCTTCGCCGAGAAGGAAGTGGAGGTAGCGGCCTTGGGCGGCGCCGAGAGCGAGGCCGGCGCCAAGGCGGCCGGCCGCTTCACCGTTCCATACGAAGCGTTCGAGCTCGCGCCCGACATCTTCTTCGTCTCCTACCTGGCGAGCGAGACCGGGTCGGTCGCGATGGCCCTGGATCTCGTCAAAGGTGTGGCCACCATCGTCATGGGGGAGATGACCGACGAGGGGATCATCTCCACTGTCGAGGGCGCGCGGGTCGAGGAGATCGCCCCGGATGGCCCGGTGGCCTATCATCCGCCCTTCTCTCTGGGTGGCACCCGCTTCCTGAACACCTACGCGCACAACGTCGCCTACGAGCACATCTATCTGACCGGGGTCTACGAGACCTGGATGGGTGTCAGGGGGCCCCAGGCGGGGCAGGCCGACACCGAGGAGTACCACGCCTTCAAGATCGCCGACGGTGTCTATCTGCTCTACTGGAACGAGGGGATCCTCACCGCGCAGATGACCTTCCTCTTCAACTTCTTCCAGGGGAACTGCGTGGCCGAGCTCTTCGCCAGGGTGGAGGGCGAACGAGTGCACAGCACGATCGGCGCCTATACGCATCTCATCCACACAAAGTTGGCCGAACTGCCGAACGTCACCTGGCTGGACGTCTACGCGGGAGAGTGACGCTCAGGAGTCGCGACTACTCGACCGCTTCGACCCAGATGGCGCCTAGGCTGCGAGCTGCCCGGACCAGGCGAAGGTCGGATGTAAGAAGCGGACAGCCCATCTCCTCCGCCAGGGCGAGGTAGTGTGCGTCGTAGGCCTTGGTGTGCCCAAGGCGAGCTGCCCACGAGAAAGCGCGCGAGTGGAGGGACGTAGCGGCTGTGATGAGGTGGATGCGAACGGCGTCGATCAGATCCAGAGCAGCTCCGGCTTCATCCGGATCGAGGATCTCGCGGGCGACCGCCCGCCGGAGCGCAGAGCATACTTCGTACGCCAGCAAGGCTGGGGCGTAGAGTTCTTCTCGTTCCTCGCGCAGCGAGCGGATCCTCGCGGCCGCTTGGTCGGAGAATGGAAGCGGCAGAACCAGCGCTCGGACGATTCCGGCGTCGACCACGATCATGGGGAAACCTCCGCGTCCCGCTCCTCCCTCAAGTCGTCGAGGAGTGAAGAGGTCAGCCGGCCGTGCTTCCGGTCGATACCCCGCCGTAGTTCGGCGAGCTGGTCCATCGCGGCCAGTGACCGTCGCACGGACTCCTCCTCGGAGGAGGTACGATGACACCACTGTCAGACTCCAGGATTGAAGCCGTTCAGTGCAACTCATCACTCGAGGGGGTTTGCGAAGATGGCACGATCTATCGACCCGATCGTCTCCACCGACTGGCTCGAAGGCCAACTGCCCGGTGGGGGGGTGGCGATCATCGATATCAGGTGGGAGGAGGAGTACGAGGCCGGCCACATCCCGGGCGCTATCTCGGTCCCGTTCGCCGTGGTCTCGGCCTGGGCGGACTCCGACGACAAGCTGATCCTGGAGCTGCCTCCTAACCCCGACTTACTCAAGGTGATCGGCGACTGCGGGCTGATGGCGGAGTCCAAAGTGGTCATAGTCGGCAGGGTGGAAGAGCCACCGGCTCCACCGTACCCGTTGGCGGACGCCGTTAGGGTCGCCGTCACCCTGATCTACGCCGGAATAAAGAACGTCGCGGTCCTGGCCGGTGGGCATCCGAAGTGGGCCGAAGAGGATAGGGTGACGACGAACGACGTTCCCCAGATCACGCCCGTCGCCTACAGCAGCGCCGTGGCTGGCGACATGTTCGTGTCGACCGAATACGTGAAGGATCACATCGGCCTATCCGTGATCGTCGACGCGCGAGACCCCGACCAGTATTTCGGGGTGTCCGTGGATCCCTTCGCCGACATGAGGGGACACATACCGACGGCTCGGAATCTGCCTCTGATCTGGGTGTGGGAACGAGACGGCACGTACAGGCCGGCCAAGCTCTTGGAGCAGATGGCGACCGGCGTCATAGGGCCGGACAAAGACCAGGAGGTCATCACCTACTGCGGCGTCGGTGGATACGCGAGCACCTGGTGGTTCCTACTCACGCAGATCCTGGGATACGCGAACGTCAAGATCTACGATGGGTCCATGGAAGCCTGGGTGGAGGACAATCCGATCGTCGCCTATACCTGGACGGCATAGGCTCCGCGCCACACAGAGTGAGCCCCCAAAAGTAGTCCGGTACCCCCGCACGCAGCGGGGACCGCCAACGGGGCGCCGTCGCGCCCTGGCTGCTCAGTGGGAGTTTGTCACCAGCCCGTCCAACATGTGGAGCACGCGGTCGCAGGTCTCCGCCACTCCCGGGTCGTGCGTGACCATCACAAACGTCGTGCCTGTGTTGCGGTTGATGCCGTGCAGCATAGCCACAACCTCGGCCGAACTGGCTGAATCCAGGTTGCCGGTGGGCTCGTCCCCGAAGATGACTTTGGGACCGTTGACCAGGGCTCGGGCGATGGCCACCCGCTGCTGCTGACCTCCGGAAAGCTCGGTGGGCCGATGCCGCTCACGATCGGCGAGCCCCACATGAGCGAGGGCGCTCTGCGCCGCTTCGCGGGCTTCGTGCCTCCCTTTCCCGGCGTACTCCGCGGCCAACATGACGTTCTCGATGGCAGTCAGGCTGGGCACCAGGTTGTAAGTCTGGAAGATGAACCCCACCTCGTTCCGTCTCAGCAGGGCAAGATCGCGCCGGTTGAGCTTGTCCACCCGGCGCTCGGCCAGCCAGACCTCCCCTGAGTTCAGGGTATCGAGGCAGCCGAGGATGTGGAGCAGCGTCGACTTCCCGGAGCCAGACGGGCCCATGATCCCCATCATCTCGCCCTCTTCGACCTCGAGCGACGCTCCCCGAAGGGCATCGACGAAGTTGTCCTTGCCCATGACGTAGCGCTTGTGGATGTCTATTCCTTTGATGACGCTTGGCATCACGAGCTCCTATTCGTACCGGAGGGCGACGACCGGCTCCAGCCGGGCTGCGTGCAGGGAAGGATAGAGCCCGCTCACCAGGCCCAGGACGACGGCGAATACGACCGCTCCGATGGCCAGCCTCGGGGTGACCAGGAAGAGGTTCAGGTTCGACGACTCGAGCAGCGCGTTGGCCACGACGGCCGCGATCCAACCGAGGAACAAGCCGGAGATCCCGCCGATCAGGCCGATAACCCCAGCCTCGGTCAGGAACTGCCGCACGATCTGGCCGTCGGAGGCGCCGATGGCTTTGCGCACCCCGATCTCGCGGGTGCGCTCGTTAACCGACATGGTCATGGTGTTGATGACCGAAAGCCCGCCCACGAAGAGGGCGATGATCGCG
This sequence comes from uncultured Actinomycetes bacterium, assembly GCA_963806155.1. Classification (GTDB taxonomy): domain Bacteria; phylum Actinomycetota; class Thermoleophilia; order RBG-16-64-13; family RBG-16-64-13; genus CAVPLM01. The sequence goes on along the minus strand of CAWDXC010000009.1, from coordinate 171,785 downwards.
ATCCCGTAAAGGATGGCGTTGAAGATCTGCGTGGCGCTCGCGATCTGGTCCTGGAAGAAGCTCGGGCCGGAGGCCTGCACCCCCTCGACTGCCTGGTTGATGGCCACGGCCAATTCCTCGGGATCGGTGCCCGGCGTGGGATAGGCGACGAAGTCGGTGACCAGATCCGCCGGGTCGACCTGATCTCTCACGATCTCTGGGAGGTCGCTTGCGAAGATCCGCTGGGCGTCGGCAAGGCTTGTGTAGACGGAGTTGTCCGGAGCGGTCAGGGTCTTGTCCATTATCCCCACGACCAGGAACTGTTCACCCCGTACGGTCACATACTCGCCCACCTTGGCCCCGAGCTTCTTGACCAGATCAGATCCCACCACGACCGAGCCGGTCTCGTCCGGGCGCAGGTCGCGCCCCTCCGAGTAGTCGATCTTGAAGCTCTCGTAGTCCACGCCGCGCATGTCGCTACCGCCGATAATAGAGGGCATGCCGAACGAGATGGAGGCCTCGGTATCGAGCAGGGTGGCGACCTCGCCCTGGACTTCGGCCACCCCGGGCACGGCCCTGATCTCGTCCAGCTTGCTGTAGGAGAGCACGCCGCTGGACATCATGTTGGAGCCCTCGGCCGCCACGATCACCTTGTCGGAGTAGTAGCGGACGCCGCCCGAGACGAGGAGGTTGATCTTCTCGGCCATGCTTCCCATGACCACGAGCGCCAGCACGCCGATGGTTATCCCAAAGATGGTAAGCAGCACCCTTAGCTTCCGCCGGAATACGTTCCGTAAGGTACGCACGCGTTACCCCCTGTCGCGCTTGCTTGATATGCTCGGTCCAGATGCCGCCGCCGGGCGCGGACGCCGAGCGGAAGAAAGCTTCGTGATTCGGCAAGCCAGTATACCGGTATGGGTGCGACTTCGTGTCGCAGGAACGTGAAAGCACGGCAGGAAATCAGCGCACGTGCCCCTCAGGCAGGGCCCAGGAGTTCTTGGCTTCCTTGACTGTTTGGTCTACGTCTGCAACGATGATGCCCTTGGCGGTGGAACGGGGGGCTGGACCGCTAGGCGCCTTCTAGATGATTGTTCTCTAGCCGAGGCTACCGGGCTGTGGGGTGCAATGGCCGACGTGCCGACGACAGGTCTGTACGGGATCACCCATCCGGGCAAGCGACCGATTTCACGCGGGCCCTCGCATCGAGCTAAGCGCTCGGCGCCCTCAGCGTCGACCCCGAACGTGCATCACGGCGATTCCGGCCCCAGCGGTCGCGACCCCGGATCTTCCCCGCTCGCCCAACCAAAGACCGCACGAGCGACCGCGGTAAGTCCCGAGCGTTGCGCGGGCATACTCAGCACCCTCCAGGAGATCAGCACATCCACCGCCGACATGGAAGGCTGTGGCCGGCTCCTCGAGTGCATCTCTGGCGAGCTTCAGGCCGAGCAGGCCGCTCTTATCCTGTGCAACCCGCTCACCAGAGAGTTGGAGTTCGTCGTCCATAATCAGGATCCGGCCTTCCCGAAGCTCTACGCCGACTACTACTGCGACCTCGACCCGACGCGGTTGGCCGATTTCATCAAAGGCGGCAGCTTTTCACCTTACCGTCCTGCTATCCCCACCGTGTTCGACCTCAGGGAGGTCGTAGACTACAGTAGCTGGCTCTCCACCGAGTTCTACAACGATTTCTGGAGGAGCGGCGGGATCTATTACGACCTTGTCGCGTTCATGTCGTCCACTCCGCTGGCGCGCGGGGCGCTCTGTCTCCACCGCGCGCGGCAGCGGGATCCTTTTTCTGCCGAGGAAGCAGCCATCATGGAGATGATCGCCCCCTTCGTGGGCAATCATCTCGAGAAGATCGTTTCCGCAAGCGTCGCTTCCGTGCTGCAGACGGCCGAAGACAAAGGCGTGATCGTGTGCGACACGCGCGGACGGGTGCTCTATTGCAACGAGATCGCCCGCGACCTCTGCTCACCCCTCGGGCAGGTCGATGGTATTCCCCTGCTGGTCGAGGGGATCGGCGACCGGGCATGGTCGCCGTCCCAGGGGGCGACTCGTCCCTTCGGCTCTTCGCCTGAGATGGGGGCGGCTTCGTTCGTTGGACATGCGCTGAGCAACCCCGATCTGCTCGCCGAAAGCTGCAACGTTGGTGTCAGTTCTCGCGCGGTCACCCTCGATCAGGGGAATCCGGGCCTGCTCATCACTCTCGAACCCCGCGACCGGGTCGCGCGGCGGTGGAACGAGCCGCTGAAGGAGCGTTTTGCTCTTACCGATCGGGAGATCGAAGTACTCGACCGGGTGATGGCCGGTGGGACCAACAAGGAGATCGCCCACGCGCTGTTCATCGCCGAGTGCACGGTGAAGAAGCACATGCATAGCATCGCGGCCAAGGTCGGGGCACGCTCGCGTACGGCCATAACGCATACCGTACGCCAGGAGGTCGGTCTCGCTCCCTGACAGGCGCTCTATCAACGGTGGCCGCTTCTGCCGCCCAGGGCGGGAGGGAGCACAATCATACTTTCGGATACTTTTCGAGGACTCGTGCTTGTGCTGAAATGCGAGTCGAGGGTATTCGAGGCGCCTAAGAGGCGGTCTGTGCTCCTGCACGGGATCACCGGCGTCACTAGCGCGATGAATATTATGGATGGTGAGGTACCTACCGATTCTGGGTAGAAGCACTGAAAGTGTCGTACCTGTCTGGCTCAAGGAGGTGAACCGAGGAAGAGGCAACGGGTTTCGCTGGGAAAGCATGTTCTGCACAGCATGGAATCACAGGGGGGAAGCATGATGCCAAGCAAGAGAACTCTCGTACTATTGTGCGTCGTGGCGTTGGTTGTGGCGTTGTCGTTCAGCGTAGCCGCCTGCGGAGGCGATGAGGAGACGACCACGACGGCAGCCCCGACCACGACGGCAGGCGAGGCCACGACCACCACCGCCCCGCCCGACACGGGCTCCTCTACGACGGCCGCTCCATCCGGAGAGGTCAAGACCCTCAAGATCGGCACCATCATGCCTCAGACGGGTCCTCTCTCTGTAGTGGCCCTTGCGTTCACTCGCGGCTGGGAGCTCTATGCCGACGATGTGAACAACGCGGGCGGAGTCAAGATCGGCAACGATACCTACAAGATTCAGCTCATCCAGGAGGACAGCAAAGGGTCCGCGGAAGGTGCCAGCACCGCGGCGACCAAGCTGGTGAGCCAGGACAAAGTGGACTATGTCCTTGGCGCCATACTCGAGAGCGAAATGGCCGCCATCAACCAGGTGACGGAAGCCGCCGGGGTCCTGTATGCCCAGGCGAACGCGAACATCCCGGGCGCGCCTCAGGACGTCGGGTCCGACAAACCGCTTCAGGTCCGTCCGTTCATCAACCACGACGACACCCAGCCTATCGACCTCAACTACCTCAAACAGACCTATCCTAACGCCAAGACCATCGCAATCTCGGCTCCGGACATCGGCTACGATCCCATGATCTCCTCGCTTACGCAGCAGGCGACCGCGGCCGGGATGCAGATAGTGGCGACGGAGAAGTGGACCTGGGGCACCACCGACTTCGTTCCCGTGATGACCAAGCTCAACGGGGCGAAGCCTGATGTCATCTGGGCCATGGTCAGCGGACAGGCGAACGACCAGCTGAAGGCAGCGCGCCAGGTGGGCTTCAAGGGCCCCTTCGTGTCGAACTCGCCGCTGGGCGCGGACGTCTTCGTCGCGACCGTCAAAGACCCCACCATGCTCACCGACGTCATAGCCAATGGCCCGGACGTCACCCACCCCACCCCAGAGATCCAGAAGCTGATGGACGCCTGGAAGGCCAAGTGTCCTAACGACAACTTCATCTCCGATTCTGTGCTCGCCTACGACATACCCTGGGTGATGACCCAGGTCATGCAGAAGGCGGGAACGCTTGATGCGGCCACGGTCGTGAAGACCATGGAAGGCATGACCAACTCCGGCGACGTCCAGACTCTGGAGGGCCCCGGGTACATCGGCGGTCTGGACCGGTTCGGCGTCAACAGGGTCCTCTACAGGCCTATCCCGCTCACCCGCCTTATGAACGGCGTGGCCGAGTTCGTCGGATTCTTCCCGTCCGGTGAGTAGTAGGCCCGGCGTATTGCATACTCCCGCCAAGGGTTAGTAGAGAGCGCTAGAGTAGAGGGAGGCCGGTCCAAGAAAGCCCGGGCGGTCACCGACCGCGCCGGCGGCTGGACGACCGGCCTTCCCTCGATTCTGCCAAGGAGCCAAGTTGAACTCCCCAGATCTCTGGTTGCAGGCAATAGTCAACGGTATAGCCCTCGGCTGGCTCTACGTCTTGATGGCCCTGGGCCTCACGTTGATCTTGAGCATCATGGGCATCCTCCAGCTCGCCCACGGCGAGATATACATGCTCGGGGCCTTTGCCACCTACTATTTCGTGGGACGGGGATTCGGTCTCTATCCGGCGATCGCCGTGGCCATGGTGCTGATGGCCGTCTTCGGGACCCTTTTGGAGCGGGGGCTGTTCCGAGCCCGACCGGGCCGTGACCCCGTGCTCAGCTCCATAGTCATATCCACCGGCCTGACCCTGATACTGGCCAGTGCGGTCGTCGTGGGGTTCGGGCTCTACACGAAGAGCCTCCCCTATCTCATCTCAGGATCGTTCAACCTGTTCGGGGCCGCGATCCCCAAAGACCGCATCCTGGCCATCGGCTTCTCGGTGCTCGCACTGGTTCTGCTGTACGCGTTCCTGAAACGGACCCGCCTGGGATTGGCGATGGTCGCGAGCGCGCAGAACCGTGAAGGGCTCCTTCCTCAAGGGCATCAATCCCAACAGGATGTCGATGTCCGCCATGGCCATCGGCTGTGCGCTGGCGGCACTTGCCGGGGCCTTGGCCGGTTCCATCCTGCAGTTGCAGCCCTACATGGGTGGACTTCCCATGATCAAGGGCCTCGTGATCATCGTGCTGGGCGGCCTGGGCAGCGTCCCGGGAGCGGTGATCGGAGGTTTGATCCTGGGTCTCATTGACGGCATCGTCCCTGTGTTCTTCGGCCCGGCGGCGGCGGCGGTGGCTCCGCTGGTCATCGTCATCCTGGTCCTGCTCTTCCGGCCCAAGGGGCTTCTCGGCCATGACTAGGAGGGGACTGGCCAAGATCCTCCCGTGGGTCGCGATCGTCGTCGTCGTTTTCCTGATGCCTCGAATCCTCTCGGGCAACGCATACTGGCTGACCGTCCTGTGCCTTGCTCGCCATCAACATCCTGATGGTGAGCAGTCTTCGCAGCGTGACCCTGATCAACGAGATCTCTCTCGGGCAGGTGGGCTTCGCAATCATAGGGGCCTACACCCAAGCCACGCTGATGATGAAGGGGGGTCTCTCGTTCTGGCCGTCGCTGATCCTGAGCGCCTTGATCTCGGCCTTCGTCGCCCTGCTACTGGCCTACCCCTTCCTCAAGGTGAGGGGGATCTACTTCTCTATCCTCACGCTCCTCACGGCCGAGACCTTCCGCCTGATCGCCTACTACTGGACCTCCCTCACCGGCGGCTCGCTGGGGCTGACCGGGGTTCCGGGTCCGGGAAAGCAGAGTGTCCCCTTCGTCGGAGTGGTGGACTTCAACAAGCCCGGCAACTACTACTACATCGCCATCGGTGTGGTTCTGATAGCCTTGCTCATCCTCTACTACGTCGAGCGGGCGTACATCAACTTCCAGTGGAGGGCCATCAAGGACGACAACACTCTGGCCGGCGCGGTGGGGATCAACGTCATCGGCTACAAGATGGTGAACTTCGTCATCGCCGCCTTCATGGCCGGCCTCTCGGGAGCGCTGTTCGCGTCCTACCAGCACAATCTGAGCCCGGACACCACGTCGCGGTTCGGCGTCACCATGTCGATCTACCTGCTGGTCTACATGGTGGTGGGGGGCAAGGACTACTTCATCGGACCGCTGGTCGGCACGTTCGTGCTCACCCTGCTGGCCGAGAATACGCGTTCCATGCAGCAGTACCAGCCGATGATCACCGGCGCCATCGCCATCCTGGTGATGATCTTCATGCCGATGGGCCTGGTCGGCCTCCCGGCACAGATTCGGGACTGGAGGCGAGGAAGACGGCTGAGGACGGCGTCGGCTACTCGGGGCCCCGACCAGGCAGCCGCCGAACTCGCGCCCATGAAGCCGGCGCCTCGTCTGGCGACGAGCCGGGGGAACGGTGACGGTGATGGCGCCACTGCTCGAAGTCACCGATCTGTCAGCCGGCATTTCGGCGGTCTGGCAGCCGTGAACAAAGTCGACCTGATGGTCGAAGAAGGCGAGATCCTCGGCCTGATCGGCCCTAACGGCGCCGGGAAGAGCACCCTGCTTAACCTCATCGACGGGACCCTGAAGGTCTCGGGCGGCACCATCACCTTCCGGGGGCGCAACATCACCCGCTACCCGCCCCATCGCCGGGCCCATCTGGGCATCGCCCGGGTCTTCCAGAAGAACGCCCTCTTCAAGAGCATGACCGTGCTCGAGAACGTTATTGCCGGCTCTTACCTGCAGACGAAGCACGGTCCCTTCGGCGTGATCGGGCGGAGCTACCGAGCACGTGAGGAAACAGCCGGAAGTGGTCGCGCGCTGTCATGGAGCTCCTGGGTTTCGTAGGCCTGACGGACAAGACTCACGAGTTGTGCACCAACCTGCCCCATGGCAGTCAGCGGGAATTGTGTGTGGCGGTCGCACTCGCGTCCGACCCCACCCTTCTTCTGCTCGACGAGCCGCTCACCGGCATGAACGCCGAGGAGACGGCGTCGATGATCAGGATCATCAAGAACGTCAACAGCTCGAGGGGCACGACCATCATCGTCGTCGAGCACAACGTGCGCGCCGTCCTGGGGCTCTGTGCCAGAAGCGTCGTACTCAACTACGGCCAGAAGCTGATCGAGGGGACGCCGCGGGAATGCGTGGCCGACCCCGCGGTCATCGAGGCCTATCTGGGGACTGATTCCGATGTGGCTTGAGATAAAGGACCTGGCGGTCCGGTACGAAGGCGCGGAGGTGGTCAAGGGAGTCTCCATGCATCTGGAGCCGGGCGAGATCGTCACCCTCATCGGGAGCAATGGCGCGGGCAAGTCCACCATCCTGCGGGCGATATCCGGGCTCAAGGCTCCGGCCCGAGGGGAGATCTGGTTCGATGGCGTCCGGGTCGACGGGCAGAAGCCCCAGAGCATCGTGAAGATGGGCATCGTCCAGGTGCCGCAGGACAGAGGTCTGTTCCCCTACATGACGGTCGCCGAGAACCTCAAGATCGGCGCCTACCTGAGGAAGGATCGCAAGGACACTGCCAAAGACCTGGAAGAGATCCTTGGGCACTTCCCTCGGCTCAGGGAACGTGCCCGGCAGCAGGCCTCCACGCTGAGCGGTGGGGAGCAGCAGATGCTGGCGATCGCCACCGCCAGTCATGTGCCGGCCGCGCGTGCTCCTGCTCGATGAGCCGTCCATGGGGCTGTCGCCGCTGATGGTCACCGAGATCGCCAAGATCATCCGGGAGATAAACGAGACGGGGACCGCCGTTCTGCTCGTGGAGCAGAACTCCCGTCTCGCTCTGAAGCTCGCCATGAGGGCCTACGTGCTCGAGACCGGCAGTATCGTCGTGCAGGGATCGGCCGACGAACTCCTGCACAGCGAACACGTCCGCAAAGCCTATCTTGGCGTGTAGCCTCAGATGGGCGCGGCAAGGGAGCTGGGCATCTGCGGAGGGGGGGTGGAGCATGGGCGTTGCCCGGGCTGCCACCCCACCCCACTGACGCCGGCCGACGAAGTGGCGGATGGAGAAGACGACCGCACGGTTGCTCCCGCTCGGGCGGTGCGGTATGCGGGATGAGATGAAGGGTCTCGCGGTATGGTTGGCCTCTGACGCCTCGAGCTTCGTGACGGGACAGGCCCTCGTCGAAGACGGGGGGTACCTCGCCTAAGAACGACGGATGCGGATTCTCTAGCACCTAAGTACAGCCCAGAAAGGAGACCTCGAGAATGAGCGTCTGTTCAGCAGATTCCGTCTACCTCAACGGCAAGGTGGTGACCGTCGATCCGAAGGACTCGATTGCCGCCGCACTGGCGATCAAAGGCGACAAGATCCTCGCGGTCGGTTCCGACAGCGAGATCAGGGCGCTGGCGGGTCTCTCCACTCAGGTAGTCGATCTCGACGGGAAGACGGTCCTCCCTGGGATCAACGACTGCCACATGCATGCCGCTCTCGTCGGGGGGATACGGCCGCCGCTGACCCTGGACGTCGGTCACCCCACGGTCGGATCGATAGAGGACATCAAGGCTGTGGTCAAGGCCAGGGCTGCGGTCTCCAAGCCGGGGGAGTGGATCAGGGGCGCCGGTTGGGACGAGGGCTACCTGGCGGAATGTCTGGCCGATCCGACCCGTCACCTGACCCGCTGGGACCTGGACGAGGTCGCCCGGGACAACCCCGTGTACCTGGTGTCTTTCACGCAGCACGAGCTGGTCGCCAACAGCCGGGCGCTGGAGATAGCCGGGATCGACCGGAACACGCAGACCGAGCCCGGCTCGGAGATAGTCAAGGACCCTTTCACCGGTGAACCCACCGGCATGCTGCTCGAACTGCCGGCCGAAGGCCTCATCATGCGGGTAGTGCCGCCCTGGACCAGACAGGACAAGCGGAGCGCCATCGTGGCCATGATGCAGGACCTGAACGCCCGTGGTATCACCAGCGTCACCGACGCGGCGCTGGGACCCGGCGGCACCGGTTTCCAAGGGGGACTCCTCGATGCCGAGTGTATCAGCGTCTACAACGACCTCCACAACGAGGGCGAGCTGTCTGTGCGGATCAACGTCCTCTACCTTTTCGGGGAGTACGGGGCCATCTCCCTCGAGGATTTCAAGAAGAGCATCCCGATGGTGGGCATCCACAGCGGCTTCGGAGACGAGTGGCTGAAGATCGGCGGCATCAAGCTGTTCGCCGACGGCGTACCCCAGACAAAGACCGCCTGGTTGCACGAGGATTACCCCGACGGAGGCAACGGCAGCCTGGTCATGCCCGGGGCGACCGAGGAAGAGCGCTGCGAAGAGCTTGCCAACATGGTCGCGTACGCCCATAAGAACGGGTTTCAGTGTGCCATCCACGCGGTCGGGGACAGGGCGATCGAAGCGTGCATCGACGGATTTCTCCGGGCTCAAGCCCAGGACTCGCAGGAACTGCGCCACTACCTGGTCCACTGCGACCTCATCACCGTGAAGGACATACGGCGGGTGGCCGAAAACAACATCGCCATCTGTACCCAGCCGGTCCTCAAATGGGTGTTTTCCGATGCCATGGACCGGGCGCTCGGAGTGGAGCGCTCGGAGTGGCAGTTCCCGCTCCGGACGCTGCTGGACGCCGGAGTGCACGTGAGTCTGTCGTCGGACGCGCCGGTCACCAGCCCGGATTGGCTGCAGTGCGTGGAGGCGGCAGTGCTGCGGAAATCGAGGGCCTCGGGGACGGTCCGCGGGCCCGAGCAGAGGATCACTGTTCCGGAAGCGATCCGGATGTACACCATGGGCGGCGCCTGGCAGGACCACATGGAGAAGCGCAAGGGTTCGCTCGAGCCGGGCAAGCTGGCAGACTTCTGCGTCCTAGACCGGGACATCCTGTCGGTCCCGGCGGAAGAGATCCACACCATCACCAACCTGGCCACCGTGGTTGGGGGCAGGCTGGTCTATGACGGGGGACTACTGACCTAGACGATGTCGGCGGGCGGCCCAGTCCCAGCGGGCGTTGGGCTGGCCGCCGGCGCCGGACCGCGCGACGGGCCAGGCTCCGACACGCTAACGATAGCCCATCGGCCGGCTGTAGCCGACACGGCAAAAGCTGTACGATGTAGATGGTCCTGCGTCGATCGCAGCAGGTTGATCCTCGGGTTCTCGGGAGGCCTTGCCGTGTATAAGACAATGCTGGTTCTGCTGGATGGCTCGGAGCTGGCCGAGGTGGTCCTCCAGTACGCTCAGGGGCTTTCCGGGAGGTTGCGCATCGACCTGGAACTGCTGCACGTGTGCGATCCGCACGAGGCCGAGCAGTTGCCGATGCGCAAAGCCTACATGGAGCACATGGCAGAGGTGATGTGCGCCAGAGCCCAGGAGATAAGCGCGAGATCCGGCGGTGAGACCCTGGCGGACTGTATTCGCGCCCAGGGCAACGTGGTGGTGGGGAATCCGGCCGAGGAGATCCTCAAGTATGTCGACGGACACGACATCGATCTTGTGATGATGTCCACTCACGGGAGGTCCGGGATCGGGTCCTGGGATCTGGGCAGTGTCGCTACCAAGGTCATCCACGCCTCGAACGCTCCCATCTGGCTGGTCCCGTCCCAGCTCCGAGAGGAAGTCATCCTGGACACTCTGCCCAGGAGGACCATGGTCATCCCGTTGAGCGGTTCCAAGCAGTCGGAAGCCGTACTCCCTCATGCGATCGCCGTCGCCAAGCAGAGAGGGGAGGAGTCGGAGCTGGTCCTGGTCCACGTCGAAGACGTCGACTACATACGTTTGACCCGGTCGGCTCTGCAAGAGCAGGAGGAGCACCGGGCACGGATGAGGGCCTACCTCGACGGGGTAGCGGAATCCATACGAGGAGCCGGCCTCGAGGCCCGCAGCGAGCTGCTTCTCGGCGATCCCGCCACCACGATCATAGAGTTCCTCAAGGCGAATCCCGCCCTACTGATAGCCATGGCGACGCGTGGTCGCGCCGGACTCAGCCGGATGGTCTTCGGTAGCGTGGCCGAGAACGTCATCCACCAGGTCAAGAAGACGCCCATGCTTCTTGTGGGATAGGGGAAGGCGCGACGCCAGCTACCTCGAGCCTCTGGCGATGCTGTGGACCGTCCCGGCTCGAGCGGGAACCTGAAAGGGATACTCAGCGGGCGAGAGTGTCGCCGGCCCGCGTGCCCCGGCGTCTGGCTCGAACCTGGAGGGCCCGGCCGCACTGCCTCCCCTGGTGTGTCTAGTCCGAAGCCTCGCTATCCAACTCCGCGAGATCCCTGATCTTGCACAGGGAGTGGTTCCACAGGACGTCGTGTGCGAACTGAGGGAAGATCCGGCGAGCGATCGACCGCCCCAGTCTACTGAACGCACCTCTGCCCTTGGGGAAGTCGAAACCCACGTAGATTGTGAGAAGACTCACGCCCGGTTTCATCGGGTGGACGTCGAAGGCGAAGATGCCCCCCCGACCGTATCCATCGAGGATGCGATAGAGCAGGTAGCGTCCAGGCACCTGTTTCTCCAGGGCCACGTTGAACGACAATGACCGGAATGGGGCGATGTCGTAGCGCATGGTGGTCCCTACCTGGTTCGGCACGCCGCCGGTGCGATGGACGCGGATGAAGCGGGGCGTGAAGTACTGGCGGTCCGAGTCGCCGAAGGCGCCGAGCTGTCGGAAGATGGCGTCCTCCCCGGCTCTGATGCGGATCGAGTACATGCGTTCCATCTGCGGCGGCTGAACGGGTGGCTCCATCCCCTGAATCGAGAAGAGCTCCCGGCGCTTGCGCTCCAGATCCTCAAGAGGGACGCCTGTGGGATAGCGGCCGATGCCCGTCCAGTCCAGTCCGAAGAAGCGCTCGGTAGACTGGTTCCTGATGGTGGCGAGCAGGCCCCCGTCCAGGATCAGCCAGATCGAGGCGGGATGCAGCATGGCGGTTAGTATGTGACGGTAGCTGTCGTCCCCACTGGCGATACGCCAGAGTACCTGCGCAAGGCGGCGCCTATCGTGCGGGGTGGTCTTTCGTTCCGTCAGAAGCGCCTGGTAGAGGACCCTGCTCAGGGCCGGGTGCGAGAAGACCCAGCGGCTGAGCAGGAAGATCATGCGGCCGTAGCGATTGTCGGAGTTGAATCGCCTCACCACCGGTCCGTAGTTGCGCGCCAACGTTGCCCGGTCGACCCCCTTCTCCAGGATGCAGTCGACGAGCGCCGACCCGGTAACGTAGGCAGAGTACAGGCCGTCCTTGTACAGCCGGGATACGGCCATGTCGCCGGCCAGAGCCGTTTGTGAACCGAAGGGGTTCTTGGCGGCTCCGACGGTCATGTTGGGGTGACAGCTGCAGGCGGGTCGGAGCTGGACCTGCCGGGGGAGCAGGCGGCGAATGTGGGGCAACTCGACGAACCGTTGGACGATCTCCAGGTACTCGGAGGGCTCGGCGCGATCGATACTCTTGCCGAGCAGGACGACCGTGATCCACCTGTCTTTGGGGATCAGTGAGGACATCTCGATATCCAAGTCCTTCGAGCCGTACTGGGCGAAGTGCACCTCGTCTTCCAGCGGGCGGAGCAGGTCGCCCTCGGCCTGCATCTCTGCGATCACAGCCTGGCGCACCTTGGGAGGCTGTAGTCCCGGGATCATCTCCTGGAGCTGTCCGAAGAGGGGATCGGATCCCAGATCCATGCCCGGGAATCGGTTGACCCCGGCGGCGAAGACGGCGAAGTCGGCCTCGATCATCTGGTCGGGGAGATCGCTGTCGGCCTTGGACACCGTGCGGTAACCGATCACAGGCCTGCCTACGGCCGAGTAACGGGCGCTCTTCACCTCCGCCGTGATCACCTGCGCCCCCTCGTCGGCCGCTGTGTGCAGGAGGAAGGTATCAAAATTCTCATAGCGCCCGGCGCGTTGCCGGGGCCGCGAACCGCGGAACACCGACAGCATCTCCCGGTCTTCAGGTACGGGCAGCTGGATGCTCTTCCAGTCCCCGTGCACTATGACTTCGGTGGCCCTACCTTCGACCACCTCGTCAGGCAAGACGATATCGTCTTGCCGCAGGATGTCCGCGAGTCTGGGCGATATCCCGCCCGCGCAGTAGTTGCAGCCCTCCCAGGAGCAGAAGGCGACCGGCCCATAGAAACAGACCTCGGCCTTCTTCTCGAAGATGACCACGTTCACGGTCCGGCCGAGTTCGCGGGCCCTCCGTAGTAGCCGGATGGCAAAGAACGAGCCGGCCGGACCACCGCCTACGACCACTACTGTCGCGGGGTCCGGTAGGGCCAGAGGCCCGCGGCGAGCGGTGTTTGGCGTGGCGGCCCCGGCCGCATCCGGGGCGGCGACCCCGGCTGCGTCCACATTCCCGTTGGTGGTTGCTCGATTCGGTCCGGGCGACATGCGCCTCCTATTCTTGAAGTCGTGAGCCCGTTAGGCTGACTAGTTTACCGGTTGCCAAAAATCTAGCCCTGGGGAAGGGGCGCCCGTAGGCGCCGGCGCCCAATAGCCCAGCCTGGGCAGCGCAAAGAGCATAGGACACGCCTGGACAGGGTAACTAGGGAGCACGTTCTTCTGACGATCGGAGGCAGAACATGGCAAACGTAGTGGTGTGGGCCGACATCCCGGTCCTGGACATGGAGCGGGCTCGGGCCTTTTACGCCCATCTCCTGGGCAGCCCCGTCGAGTTCATGCCGGGCACGACCGAAGTGGCGATCCTGTCGTCGCCTGGTGAAAGCGATCCGATGGACGTAAGCGCGGATCTGGCGCTGGGTCAGTCGAGACCGAGCACGACCCACGGCACGACCATCTACCTCGGATCGATGGGGGACATCGACGGCATGCTCGCCCGGGCGGTGGAGGCCGGCGGGAGCATCCTGGCGGAGAAGCAGCTCATGGATATGGTCGGTTGGATCGCCTTCATCCAGGATACCGAGGGTAACCGCATCGGCATCCATCAGCCCCCATCAGCCTGACTCTGCGCCGCGGGATGTGCCGGAACATCAAGATCCTGTTCAACTTCGACCCGCCCGCGAGTGAAGTCGAGATCCGGGCGGCTGCTCTGCAGTACGTGAGGAAGATCAGCGGGTTCGCTAAACCATCGGCTGCCAACGAGGAGGCTTTTGACAGGGCCGTTGACGCCGTGGCGCAGGCCTCCAGCGTCCTGCTGGGCTCGCTGGTGACCTCGGCAGCTCCACGGGATCGGGAAGTCGAAGCCGCCCAGGCGCACGCTCGCGCGGTGCGCCGCTTCGGTCCGAGCCAGGAAGCGGTTCGGGGGTAGGAGGGCCCATCGCGACGGGGGCGCGGATCTTGACCGGGCAGGAGCCGGGCCGGCTCGGCGCGCGGCCGGCGTGCTCCCAGCAAGCGGCTAACCCTCCAGCAACTCGCGCCCCTGCCGCCGCAGGGCGTCCATCAACTGGTCGAGGTGCGCGGGGGTGGTGAGCGGGTTGATGATGGTGACGCGCAAGGCGCCCACCCCATCCCGCTTGAACGGCACGATATAGAACTCGCCCGACTCGATGATCCGGCGGCGCAGTTCGAGTTGGAATTCGCCCACGCGCTCGGTCGGCGCATCGCGCAGTTCGGCCGGGACGTGGCGGAAGACCACGATGTTGCATTGCGGCTCGTGCAGGGGGACGAAGTCCTCCGCCGCCAGTAGCTTCTCGTAGAACGTGCGGCCCAAGGCGAAGGTGACGTCGACCATGTCGGCGAACAACTGCCGGCCGAACAACGACCACACCCCCCACAGCCCGAAGGCCGCCGCCCGCTTGGTGCACTCCACCGTCTTCATGCTGCTGTCGTAGTCGGCCAAGCCGGGAGCGGCCGGATCGAAGAGGTAGGGCGCGTCCTGGCTGAACGCGGCGAAGCCGTGGCGCTTTTCCCGGTAGAACACGAAGGCGCAGAGGGCCGGCACGAACAGCATCTTGTGGGCGTCCCAGGCGACGCTGTCGGCCTGCTCGAGCCCGGCTACCAAGTGCCTGTGCCGGTCGCTGAGCACGGCCGCGCCTCCGTGCGCGGCGTCGACATGAAGCCAGACTCCATGATGTCGGCAGACGGCGGCGATATCCTCCAGCGGATCGAAGGCTCCGGTGGGGGTGGCGCAGGCGCAGGCGGTGACCGCCACGATCGGATCGCCTTGGGCCCGTAGGCGGTTAAGTTCTGCATCCAATTGTTGCGGGTCCATGCGCCCCCGGTCGTCCAGGCCGACCCGCACGATCTGCCGGCTGCCCAAACCAAGGATGCCCGCGGCTCGAGCCACGCTGTAGTGGGCTTCGGCGTGGGCAAGGAGCACCGGCTGCGGCCCGCCGCGCGTCAGCCCGCGCTCCCATACGTCGCCCAGAGCCACGTTGCGCGCGGTCAGCAGGGCGGTCAGGTTAGCCAGCGACCCGCCGTGGGTGACGGCACCGGCGAAGTTGCCGGGCGTCCAGCCGATGGCTGCGCCCAACTCATCGATCATGGCCTGCTCGACGGCGGTCGACCACGGACCCATCTCGTAGATGGCCGTCGATTGATTGGTGACCGAACCCACGGCGTCGAACAACCCGGCGATCGGCACAGAGGCCGCCACCTGGTGACCGATGTACCGGGGGTTGTGCAGGTTGAGACCCCGGTCGAGCATGATCTTGACGAGTCGGGCGAAGAGATCAGGGAGGTCGGCTGCGGGAGGGCCGGTCTCTGCGGCTGGGGCTGGCGGCCTCCGCCGCAGCCGGCTCCCGGAGCGGCGCTCGCTTCCTGGGCCGCGTCCTGCGCGGCGCGCGCGGACGCCGCGTGCAACAGCGCCGCCGCCTCGCGGACGCCGTCCGGGGGCTCTACCCAGGGCAGCACCGGACCCTCCGACCGCTCTACCCGAGCCAGGTGGGCGGCCAGCGATTCTGCCAGCCGGTGGCCGGCGTCTTCGAGCAAGAGCGGATCGTAGGCCGCGGCGATCCGTCGGCGGGCCGCGACCAGTTGTTCGTCTGACGTGGTCGGGCATGGTAGGGGGCGCTTTCGTAGCGGTGTGTACGGCACCGTCATTGTCCGCTGCCCGGCGTTGGAGCGCAATGCCCCGGCAGCCGGCGCCTCGTATCCCGGTCATCCGCTCTCGAGGTGGCAGGCCGCTTCCATTCCGGGAGAAGCGACGTTGCCATCGAGCACGATGATCACCTGGACGAGGCCTACCTCGGATGAAGGATCCCGTATTCCTGGATACGTCGGGTCTCTACGCCGTGTTCGACGGCGACGACTCCACGCACCCGGCAGCCGCGGAAGCATGGCGGACGATCGTTGCTTCGGGCGCGTCGCTCCACACCAGCAGCTACGTTCTGGTCGAGCTGGCGGCGCTGCTCCAACGCCGCCTGGGGCCCGTCGCCGTCGACGCTCTGGGCACTTTCGTGATGCCGTGGGTACAGGTCGCCTGGATCGACGAACGGATCCACGACCAGGCCCTAGCCGCCCTGTTGGCGGTCGGCAAGCGGGATCTGAGTCTGGTGGACTGCGCGAGCTTCGTGCTCATGCGGCGGCTGGGCGTCCGCAGGGTCCTGACCGCCGACAGACATTTCGCCGAACAGGGCTTCACGGTGGTGCCTGAGCTGTAGCGAGGTTTCTCGGACTCTTAGCAGTCCAGGTCAAGCAGGGGCAAGAACTCGGCCGGCGTCAGAGCGGGGACGGGTCCACCGGAGAAGTGGGCGAGGTTGCGAGTCACCACGTACTCGGCTCCGGCCACCGCGGCGGCGGCCATCTGCACGCTATCTTCAAAGTCGGGCAAACCCGAGGCCAGGGCTCGCCGGATCACCTGCTCGTCCACAGTCGCTATGCGAACTATCCTCAAGAGGTCGGCGATCTGCGTGCGCGCGTAACCCGGGTTGTGGTGCCTCTCGAGGAGATACGAGAGCGTCGTGACGGCGTGGGCTGCGATCAGGCCTCGGCAGCGACCGATCTCGCAGGCGGCCAGTACGGCCGACGAGTCGGCGAAGAACGGCTCCCTGAGGGAAAGGACGTCGAGGACCACGTCGACGTCGACGAGCACAAAGGGCGGGACCGCGGCCGCGACCGGTCTAGACATGTTTGCTCTCGAGGTGCTCCAAGTACTCGGTGCGAGTGGTGCCCGGGGGAAGCGAGCCGGCTAGTCCGCGGGTGACCGGCGCGGACTCGAGCGGGTCGCTCTCCTTTGCCAGTCTCTCCAGATACACCGTGACGAGTCGGGTGAGCGTGGTCCCATGGTCACGCGCGTAGCGCTTCGCCCCATCGAGGACTTCCTGCGAGATGCGGATAGTCAACTTCTGTTCCTTCATGCCGTACATAATACCACTGCTCTGTACGGCTCAACGTAGGCGCCTGACTCCATGCGAGGCCATACTCGTTGCCGCCCGGGCGGCGCCCGGGCGGCCACCGCTCAGTCGGCGTGGTGCCCGTTCGTCACCCGCCCGTCCAGCATCTGGAACACCCGGTCGCAGGTCGCGGCGACGCCCGGGTCGTGGGTGACCAGGACGAAGGTCGTGCCCGTCTCGCGGTTGATCTGGTGCATCATCTGGACGATCTCGGCCGAGCTGGCGGAGTCCAGGTTGCCGGTGGGCTCGTCCCCGAAGATGACCTTGGGGCCGTTCACCAGAGCCCGGGCGATGGCTACCCGCTGCTGCTGACCGCCGGAGAGCTCGGTGGGCCGGTGCTCCTCCCGGTCGGCCAGTCCCACCTGGGCCAGCGCGCTCCGCGCCGCTTCGCGGGCTTCGCGCCTGCCCTTCCCCGCGTACTCGGCCGCCAGCATGACGTTCTCGATGGCGGTGAAGCTCGGCACCAGGTTGAAGGTCTGGAAGATGAACCCCACCTCGTTCCGCCGTAGCGCGGCCAGGTCGCGCCGGCTCAGCCTGTCCACCCGGCGCCCGTCCAGCCACACCTCGCCCGAGTCGACAGAGTCGAGGCAGCCGAGGATGTGGAGCAGGGTGGACTTCCCGGAGCCCGACGGGCCCATGACTCGCCACCATCTCGCCTTCCTGGATCTCGAGCGAGGCGTCCTGCAGGGCGTCTACGTAGTTGTCCTCGCCCATCACGTAGCGTTTGTGGATCGCTTCGCCGCGGATGATCGGTTTCGCGGCCCTTCCGGTCGTCGCGCGGCCGGCGGCCCTGTCGCTCGCGCGCCTGTTCCCGGCCTTCCCCGGGGTCGGCGGTTTCGCCGCCCGTCGGTCTCGCGGCGCGGGATGGTGCTTGTCGTGTCGTGCATCGTTCTCTCCTATTCGTAGCGAAGGGCGAGGACCGGCTGCAGCCGGGCCGCGTGCAGGGAGGGGTAGAGTCCGCTCACCAGACCGAGGAAGTATGGCGAAGGCGACCGAGCCGATCGCCAGCCTGGGAGTGACGAGGAACAGATCGAGGTTGCGAGGCTCCAGCAGTTTGTCGGTCACGGTCACAGCCAGCCAACCCAGGAACAGCCCGGAGACCCCACCGATCAAGCCGATGAACCCGGACTCGCTCAGGAACTGCCCCACGATCTGGCCGTCGGAGGCGCCGATGGCCTTGCGCACTCCGATCTCCCGGGTACGCTCGTTCACCGACATGGTCATGGTGTTGATGACCGAGAGCCCGCCCACGAAAAGCGCGATGATCGCGATCCCGTAAAGGATGGCGTTGAAGATCCCCATGGCGCTCGCTATCTGCTCCTGGAACGCCTTCGGGCCGGTGGCCAGCACCCCGGGGACTGCCTCGTTGATGGCCGTGGCCAGCTCCTCCGGATCGGTGCCCGGCGTGGGGTAGACGACGAACCCGGTGACCAGATCGGCCTGGTCCACCTGGCCGCGGATCACCTCGGGCAGATCCTGCATAAAGATCCGCTGAGCGTCGGGGAGGGTCATCTCCACTGTGGTGTCCGGGGCGGTCAGAGTCTTGTCGAGTATCCCGACGACCGTGTACTGCTCGCCGCGCACGGTGACGATGCCGCCTACCTCCGCGCCGAGCTTATCGACCAGATCGGATCCCACCACCACCGACCCGATGTCGTCCGGGGTCAGTGCCCGTCCCTCGGCATAGGACATCTCGAAGCTTTCCAGATCCTGGCCGCGCATGTCGCTGCCGGAGATCATGGGAGGCATCCCGAAGGACACGGAGGCTTCGGTGTCGAGCAGGGTGTCGAGATCGGCCGAGACCTCGGCCACACCCGGCACGCTCTTGATGGCGTCGTACTTGCTGAGGGAGAGCGGCGCGCTCGAGAACAAAGAGCTGCCCTCCGCCCCGACCGTGACTTTGTCGGAGTAATACTCGGTTCCGCCCGAAACGAGCAGGTCGATCTTCTCGGCCATGCTTCCCATGACCACCAAGGCCAGCACCCCGATGGTGATCCCGAAGATAGTGAGGAGGACCCTCAGTTTGCGCCGGAAGACGTTTCGTAGAGTTCGCATTCGTCGCCCCCTGTGCCAGTTCTCGTACTTTGGTACCCACTTTAAACCATTCGTAGCCTGCGCTTGCTAGCAAACCAAGTATAGTACGAAGTTAATAATAGTCAAGAGGTCTTGATAGGGGGTCTCGGAAAAGGAGGCTGGGGGAGGGGACGAGGCACGGGCGACGGGGGCAAGATCTGGTGCTGTCTGGACCGGATGGGGAGGAGGTGCCGACGGTCAGGCTGGCCGCGGGGTGGGCGGGGTCTCCAGAATCCACCCTTGGTTGGATTTCTCTGTCGCAATCGTGCGGCATCGTGGTGCGGTGCACAGCGCGAGAGATCGGGCACTCCCCGTTGACATGGAGAAGATGTTCCTGCATTCTCATCGTTCTTGCTCCTCGTCGGCTCCGCTGAAGGCCACCGGCGGGGTACTGCTTTTCTGGGGCCTCATCGTGACTATTGAACCCGCGGTGAAGCGGAACTGCGCGTTTGGTGATGGGCAGAATCTTCTCCACCCGGCAATTCATCCTGTTGACAAGCGTCACGTGACACATTACACTCCATCGTGATCAAGACGTTCGCCGACTTGAAGGGGACAGGAGGGGACAGTACTCGATCTCCATCAACGATCGGTGGCGCATCTGCTTCCGGTTTGTGGACGCTGATGCATACGACGTGGAAATCATCGACTACCATTGACACGGGGTCCGATGTGAGCTTGCGCAACGCTGTCAGAAGGACTGTCCGCCCGACTCATCCGGGAGAGATGCTCCGCGAGGACTTCATGCCCGACTATGGACTCACCGTCGCCGGCCTGGCCGGGGCGCTTGGTGTATCGCGCCAGACGATCAACGAGCTTCTTCGGGAGCGTCGTTCCTTGAGCCCCGAGATGGCGCTACGACTGGGCCGCCTGTTCGGCAATAGCCCGGACTTCTGGTTGAACGCTCAGCGGGCGGTCGATCTCTGGGAGGCCGAGCAGTCGATCGGAGAGCAGGTGGGGCGGATCAAGCCGTTGCGGGTGGCGTGACTGTTGTTCCTCAAGAACCGCTCTTGTTTCTCAAGCAAATTGCGGCGATTTCGTGTGAAGGCCCCTTGCGTCATCGGGCCCGAACTGCCATGGTTCGTGCAGAGACGATCGTCAGCATGAGCGGCGAAAGAATACCCTCGGTCGCAGCCCACCAAAGTCCCGCTGCAGGGCACGGCGCACCCTAGATCCAGCACCTCAGACTCGGTTCCGACGGCCAGATCGACCTCCGCAAGGCAACCCGCGAGGCAACTCAAAATGCAAGATACAGAGGTGGGGTCCCCTCATGAATGGGCGAGTTGTCAAGGCGCACGTGGTACCGGCATCTGCCTCGCCATCTGCCTCGCGCTGGGCCAGGCGCACGACCGAACCGGTATTTGGCGTGGCTCTTGTCGATCGCCATGGCAACCTGCTGGGTGCAGGCACCGCCAACGGTCTGGCCGGTGAAGTCGAAGTGCCGCTGGGTACGGACCTTCGCAAGGAGGATCTCAGATCCTATTTCGACGGATGCCTTGACGGTGCCGGAGGACGGAGGTTCCCTCTGGTGTCGGCCACCTGGGTCCAGGTGAAGAGTAAACGGGTGCGGGTGGGCATCTACATGGAAACGGGCGAATGCCTGGTCAGTCCGGAACGGCTTGACCTCGATGTGGGGCGTATCGCCGCCATCCTCAGCAGTCAGGTCGTCGCCTAGGCCGGCAGCTCTTGATCCTTCCTGACTACCTGAATCCCGATCTGCGACTGGTGATCTGCGGCACGGCGGCCGGCAGGGCCTCTGCGTGCGCGATGCTTACGACCCCGCGGCGCTCGTCGCTAAGATCGGCAGATTCCAGCCAGGCTGGGTCGCGTTCCACGGCAAAGGATCGGCGAAAGCGGTCCTGAGCCACCTGGGCTATCGGAGCGTCTCGGGCTACGGCGAACAGCCTCTCCTCATCGGTGGGGCCCGGGTCTTCGTGCTGCCGAGCGCCAGCGCGGCCAATCAGCGGCGAGACTACGAGGGGGAAGCCCGATCGGCTCGAGTGGTTCAGGGAGCTGGCCCTTGTCTCCGCAGCCCCGTGGGAGTAGGCTAGCGCCAAGCATCAGGAGTGTCTCGATGGAGACGTCGAGGCCGGCAACCTGGGTCCGGACACCCAAGGTGCCTTTCCGCCAGAGGGTGGAGATGTGGTCCGAGGCGATCAGCCGCGGGCAACAAAACGTCCGGCGTCGGAGATACCCGCGCTCCTGATGGAAGGGAGTCGCGGGTCTTCTCGTTCCTGGGACTGGGTTCCAGTACCCGGGCGTCGTGCTCTCCCTTTTGCGTCCAGGCGGGCGGGGTCGTCCCGACCCGGTGAGAGGAGAGCGACATGAGCGATCTGCCCCAAGAACAGCCCAAGCGGCGAGCCAAGAACACCCCGGACCCCCTGGCCGGCTGCGGCTTCCGCCCGGAGTACCGGACCTTGTCTATCTGCACGACCTGCATGGACCTCTTCGACCCGCCGTCACCCGAGCACGGGAACTTTGCTCGGCAGACCTGCCGGTGCGCGCCGCGCGGCGAACCCCGGTGGCCGGGCTACGACTTCAACGAGAGGGCCAGACTGTGCGATTGTTGCGGGCGCCACGTGCTGAGGAGCGGCAGCCGGTGGTCGGTGTGGTTCTGTCCGGCGTGCAAGGACAGGATCGTCTCCCTCGACCAGGAGTTCGGCTTCGCCCTCATCCCGATCGGCCGTCACTCCCTGATGAACGGCTTCGGCCTCAGCGGTGGGGCGGACGAGGCTCAAATCGAGCGCTTCCTCGAGCGGTTCGGCGACATGGGCAAGCGGATGGACATCCTGCACGACGGCTGGAAGCCCGCGCACCTCCGCGGGGAGTTGGAGAGACTGGGACTGGTGCTGGTGAACCTGGAGCCTGAGACCACGTCAAAGGGGATCCCCTTGGTGACCTACTTGAGGGCGGTGGCCGAGGAAGACCGAACCTCGGGGATCGATCACCGACTTGAGGCCTTCCGGGGGCTGGCCGACTGTTTCGAGGTCCGGGAGGTCGTCGACCCCAACGCCACAGTGCGGGCTAAGTGGATCGGTTCGGCGCAGGACTGAAGGGGGACCTCGGCCGGTTCAAGGACAAAGTGGTTGCGCTGTGAAGGAGGAGGCGTCTGCGGGAACCAGAAGTGGGTTGGGAGCCCAGGGCGTTTGAGGCGACGGGGGGATGTTGGCAAGATTTGGTGCTGTCTGGACCGGGTGGTGAGATACCGCCCGGGGTGAGTCCAGGGCCACGGGTGGCGGGCTGCCGCGATCTTTTCGAGCGGCTGTGACTCCAATTGATCTTCTGTGTATCCAAACGAAGTTGTAGGATGAACAGGCTCTTCTTAACCCAGCAGCGGGAAGAGGAACCGAGAACGTCTTGTCTTGCTTAGGGCGGGGTGCATGGCGGCGAATATGGCTTCAGATAGCGCGGTCGCCGGCTTCAGCACGGCTCCTTGTGGCTGGCACGGCACGGTCTCCGATTTCCTGGAACTGACGCAGTCCGACCTGCTGGCTTCGCTTCGTGCCCGCCACCTGCAATTGATGGGTATGCAGCCAGATGGTGGCCAGATGGAAGCCTGGCGGGGTGAGTTCACAATAATGACCGCAGTGCTCGGCGGGGCCGTCGCGTCTAATCCGAGGGCCGAGAACTGGGCCGTCGTCTTCGAGTATGAATTGCCGCGAGAACGGGGCCGGCGTCCAGATGTGGTGATCCTCACTGGGTCTCAGGTCATGGTGCTCGAGTTCAAAGAGTCCGGCACTCTTCTGCAAGCGCACGTGGACCAGGTTGCCGCGTACGCGCGCGATCTTCGTCACTACCACGCGGCTTCTCACGACAAGCTGGTTGACCCCCTCCTCGTGCTGACCCGCGGTAGGGAGGCGAGGCGTCAACTGGGGGACGTCACCGTGGTCAATCCCCAGGGCCTAGAGGAAGCGATTGTCACCTTGGAACGGCGAGCGCCAGATGAGCCAGTCGAAGCGGAGGCTTGGATCGACGCCGACTATTCACCGCTGCCCTCCCTGGTGAGCGCCGCGCGTCGGATCTTCGAGCACGAACCCTTGCCCCAGATCCGCAAGGCGCAGAGCGCCGGCATCCCGGAGACCATAGCCACGCTGGTCGCGGCGGCGCATAAGGCGCGCAACGCTCAAGAGCTGCATCTTGCTCTCATCACCGGAGTCCCGGGCTCGGGGAAGACCCTGGTTGGTCTGCAGTTCGTCTACGAGAACCATTTTGGAGACATGGGAAGCAAACGTTCGGCCGTCTTTCTGTCTGGCAATGGCCCGCTCGTGGAGGTTCTCCAGTACGCTCTTCAAAGCAAGGTGTTCGTTCAGGATGTCCATGGCTTTCTCAAACAGTATGGAGGGACCAGCGCTCGCATGCCTGAGGAGCACGTCTGGGTATACGACGAGGCTCAGCGGGCGTGGGATGCTGAGCGAGTCCACGAGAAGAGGGGGCACAATCTCTCCGAACCTGAGGACTTCCTGCTCATTGGCTCGCGCAAGCGGTCCTGGGCGTTGATGGTGGGTCTCATAGGGGAGGGTCAGGAGATCTATCTGGGCGAGGAGGCCGGTCTCGGTCAGTGGAACGATGCCATTAGGAACAGTCATGACCCCTGGATCGTGCACTGCCCGAGCAAGATCGCGGGTTTGTTCACGGCAGCAAGTCGGCTCGACGAGAGCGAGGCACTGGACCTGGACATATCGCTCCGCTCCCACCTGGCTGAGGATGTCCAGAACTGGGTGCAGGACTTACTCGGCGGCAGGCTGGATGACGCGGCGACGCTCTCGGAGAAGATGGCGAAGCAGGGCTATCGGCTCTACATCACGAGGGACTTACAGCGAGCGACCGGCTACGCACGAGAGAGGTACCGCGTCGAGCAGGATAAGCGATATGGGTTTCTGGGCTCGTCCAAAGCACGCCTGAATCCCTTTGGGATCCCCACCGACTTCTACAGCACCCAGCGGATGAGGGTAGGCCCCTGGTACTACGATGATCCCGAATCACTCGGCTCCTGCTGCCAGCTCAGTTCGGCCGCGACCGAATTCCAGTGTCAGGGTCTGGAACTCGATCTGCCGATTGTCGGCTGGGGTGTCGACCTTCGCTGGGACGGGCGAGCCTGGCAAAGCCCCCCTCAGCGCCGATCACACGCCCGAGACCCGCACAAGTTGAGGCTGAACAGCTACCGAGTTCTGCTCACTCGCGGGCGCGACGGATCAGTCTTGTTTGTGCCGGACGGTGAGCCGGCATTCGATGCGAACTACGACGCATTGTGCCAAGCGGGGGCAAAGTCGTTGTGAAACGCGGCCCTGGTTGTCAATTGCAGGCCGATGTGCGAGTAGAGCACCTTGGTCGGCCCCTTGGAGATGCCCACAGCTACTAACGGCCTCGCTGTTGCGCGGGTGACTCAGCCGCTTCGTCCCAGACTCACTCCCGTTCTCGCGCATCTCCCGTCCCAACATCTTGCCCACGGACTTCCCCGATTCTCACGTCTGCTACTCCGACCTCTTGACTATTACGAACTTAGTAGTATAGTGTGGTCATGACAAGCAACGGTCCCCGCCGGTCGGCAGGGGCTTCCAAGGGCTCGTCAACAACAGCTAGGGCTCGCCGGCCTGCCGGCGGCCGACCGGTCCGGAACGATCGGAGGCGGAACTGAATGACAGATATACCAGCACTACCAGAGTTCGATGAGGATACGCCGGAGGTCGTGTCGGCCAGCGTGCGCAAGTTCCAGAAGGAGCTGAGCTCGGGCATCGTGTCGCTCGCCCTCCTGGCGCTCCTCGCTCACGCGGACAAGCCGCTCTACGGCTATCAGATCGCCAAGGAGCTCGAGGGCTTCGGCGGGGGACTGCCGGTCAAGCAGGGGACGCTCTACCCGGTGCTGCGGTCGCTCGAGGCCGGGGGGCTGCTCACGAGCGAGGTGGAGCCTTCGGTGACGGGTCCGCCTCGCCGCTACTACCAAGTCACCGAGGAGGGCCGGCAGGCGGTCGGCCTGTGGCAGGACTCGTGGATCAGGACTCGTGAATTCGTGGACGCCGTTCTGGAGGGACATCGTGGCTCAGTGACATAGACAGCTATCTGAGGGAGCTGCAGGCGGCGCTGTCGTTCTGCGGGGGCGGACCCGGCGCTGGTGCAGGACGCCCTGTTCGACGCTGAGGAGTACCTGCAGGCGGAGATGGCAGCGGGAGGCCAGTTCGCGACCGTCGCCGAGGGGTACGGGTACGCCGGAGGAAGTGGCGGCCGCGTACCTGGGGATGCCGGTGGCTGCCGCACCAGCCGCAATGGGCGCCGAGCCCGCTGCGGTCGCCATCGGGGCTGAGGTTCTCACGGCGCCGGCAAGCGCCGAACCGGCTGTAGTTGAGGCGGCGGCCGCCGCCGCCGTAGCCGTTTCGACTGCGGCTTCGGACGACGCTGAGGCTCAGACCGTGACTCAGGCCCAGATCACGGCCGCCCCTGTGGCGTCCACCGCGCCAGTGGCGCCCGCCCCACCCGTCACCCCTGTCGCGCCCCTCCCGACCGGCGTCCAGGCCGGCCTGGCCGCGGCCGGGGCCACCGCTGCGGCCGGAGCAGTGGCGCCGCCCAGCGTCTGGCGGCAGATCTTTGGCGTCTTCATCGACCCGGCGGTCTACAAAGCGCTCGTCTACATGATCATCGCGCTGGGTACGGGCATCGCCTACTTCACCATCGTGGTCACCGGAGTCTCGACGGCCGGAGGGCTGCTGATACTGATCATCGGCGTGCCGCTGTTCCTCCTGGTGTTGGGGATCGTGCGCGCCATAGCGCTGTTCGAAGGGCGGATCGTGGAGCTGTTCCTGGGGACGCGCATGCCGCGCAGGCCGCGGGCCGAACCTCCCAACGCCGGCTTCTTCCAGCGGATCTGGTTCTGGGTGAAGGACGGCCGGACCTGGCTCTCCATGCTCTACATGGTCCTGATGCTGCCCCTGGGCGTCATCTACTTCACCATCGCGGTGACCGGGATCGCTGTGGGGCTCAGCCTGATCACGACCCCGCTGTGGGCGTGGACCGGGTGGCTGGGGGACCAGACCTTCCTCTGGGAGGGCGTCACCTACCACTGGTGGTTCCCAATGTGGGGGATACCGTTCGCGGTGATCGTGGGCGCGCTTGTGCTGATCGCCTTCATGCATGTGGTCAAGTGGATCGGGCGCGGCCATGCCGCCTTCGCCAAGACCATGCTGGTGCGGCTGGCGAAGTGAGGCGCCGCGCCTGAGGCGAGACGCCCAGCGGGCCCTGGCCACAGGCCTCCCTGCATGCGGCCGGGCCGCCCTCCCTCTTGTCGAGGGAGCGGGCGGCCCGGCCGAGGTCTGCAGGGGGCTCGGCGCGATGGGCTGACTCGTTTGACGGTGCCAGGCTTGTTTCCAGCACTGCGGCGCCTTCGGTCACAGCATGGTCCCTTGGTTCGTCAAGGTCGGCCCTTGGTCGGACGTGGACGTTCAGACGCGGCGGCAGACTGGTCTCCATGTTCTGTTCAGCGCCGTTCAACTCGGGAAGACGCCGCCTCCCGGCGACCGGTCTTGCGCCCTCACCCCATGTTGGTATAATCACAACAACCCCGGGCTGCGGGCGCCTATGAGCAGTCGGCACCCGGCGAAAGAGGTTGAGGAGGCTGTGCGGTATGCCGAGGACCACGGTTGGGTGGTAGTTCGCGCCTCCGGCCACACGCACATGTGGGGACGGTTGTACTGCCGCGGCCGCGCGGGTCATGGGACATGCCAAGCAAGCGTGTGGCGCACCCCTATGAACCCGGAGCACCACGCGAAACAGATACGGCGAAGAGTCGACAAGTGCCGCTGTCGCGGGAGGTGAGGTGGGTTGGAGACATATGATTTCACGCTGATCCTCGAGCTTGAGGGCGGCGAACTCACTGACGAGATGCTTGAAGCCTTCCATGAGGCAGGTGCTGCGGACGCCCTGATCGGGCAGTGCACAGGCATTCCCTACGCGGATTTCTCCCGGGAAGCCGGAGACATCTTGGAGGCCGTGGTCTCGGCCATTCAAACCATCGAGAAGGCTGGAGTCGGTTCCCGAGTCGCGCGCGTCGAGCCCGACGACCTGGTGACTATCGCAGACATCGCCAGAAGGATGACGAGAACGAACGAGAGCATTCGCCTGCTGATACGGGGGGAGAGAGGCCCCGGTGATTTTCCGGCTCCCGCGACAAGGGTGGGCGCGGGACGGAGCCGAGTCTGGCGGTGGGCGGAGGTCGTGGAGTGGTTCCGGAGGTACGAAACGAATCGGGACGTGGGCGGAACGACGCGATATTGGTCGGTCATCGCACTCGTCAACGACTTCCTGAGGCAACGGAGCTACCTCAACAGGACCGACCCAACGTCTATGGAAGTGCGGGATGCTTTGGATCGGTTGCTTGGCGGAAGCGAGAGGCGCCTGGTCGGCGCCGGCACGCCGCGCTGATACCTATTCTGCTACCCCTTAGGGGATCGAAGACAGCTCATACCGCGCGGGAGCCGCGCGGTCTGTCCGCCGGCCCTCTTCCCCGTCGGACTACCTGCCGGCGCCTGGGCTCGCCAAGGTCGGCCTGGGGTCGGATGCGCGACCGTGGCCGGAGTGGCACTCTCGCTTGGCCATTCAAACCGCGGGGCAACGGCCGCTTGGACCTATCGCCCGCGCCATAACGAGGAGCCTACCCTCTCATGGGCCCCAGCCCAGGCGCTACAATAGATGCCATCAAGACCAAGAGGTTCATCCACTGCTGAGCGTCGTGTGAAGCGGATCGCCGCAGGGAGATCACGGGCACCCTTTCCAAGCACATTCTGAAGATGCTGAAGTAGCGCGCACAGTTCACCATCCCCCAGGAGGACCCCCATGCCGCTCCAAGGTTTCAGCGTGCCCCTGTCCCCGGAAGGCCGAGCCTCGCTCACGTGCACGCCTCCCTGGCACTATGCCGGCGACCTGCTCGTGGTCGACTTCGCGGCCGATCCCGGCGCCGTCCAGGCGGTCCTACCCCCGGCCTCTGGAACTCGATCCCAAGGACCCCGGCGGGTGCATCGCCTTCTTCGTAGCCTGGCAGTACGCGAGCGAGACCGGTCAGGAGTACCTCGACCCGGCCCGCAGCCAGTACAACGAGTTCATCCTTCTCGTGAACGCCCTCTACCGCGGCGAGGCGGTCTGTACCTGCCCCTACATCTACGTCGACAAGGACACAGCCATGGCCCGCGGCTGGATCCAGGGCTGGCCGAAGAAGGGGGGCGAGATCCACACGACCCGGGCCTTCCCGCTGACGTCGAAGGCGGCTCCTCGGGTGGAGCCGGGCGGGCGCTTCGGGGGGACGCTGGCGGCCAACGGGCGGCGGCTGGCGGAGGCGGTGATCGAGCTCGAGAAGGTGTCGGACGATCCTGTGTACCTGGGCAAGCGTCCGGTGGTCAACATGCGCTACTTCCCTCAGCTTGCGGCGAGTGGGCGGGCAAAGCCGCCGGTCTGCGAGCTGGTGCGCTCCATCCTGAGCGATACCGACCGCACAGAGGTGTGGGAAGGCGAAGCCGATCTCAAGTTCTTTCCCGCTCCCGACAACGAACTCGACCCCTTCCAGCCGGTGCGGGTGCATCGGGGCTACCGGTACAGCATGAAGATGACCATCGACGACCTCGAGGTGCTGGAGGTCCTGCGATAGAAGGCGCCCCTCCCCCTGAAAGCTGGCGCCGGGGAGGGTTAGCGCAGGAAGCGCTGCGTCGGCACCGCGTTGAGGCGTCGCCTTGCCGCCCAGCCTCGCGGCCCGGCGCTGCCGGCCACCCTCTCTAGCGGATCTCCTCCCCGAAGCAGACGTGGATCTCCGAGGTCATGCTCGCCATCTTGGCCGTGAAGGCTTTGTATGCCTCGGTCTTGGAGTCGATGTTCAGGAAATCGTCCAGGCTGTTGAGGTGCACCATCCCGCAGTACCTGAAAGGGATCACGCCCGAACGGGTGCTGTCGATCCTGACCAGCTCATATCTCTTCACCGATGGGAGACTGTCGATGTAGGAGGCCCTTCTCGGTGTCCACGTATTCCTTGAACTGCTCGTCGGTCACGCTCGGCGCGACGTTGTAGAGGATGATCTCTTTGGCGATCTGACCGCACCTTCCCAGAGACTCCTGGTGGACAGCCTCGATTGTACTATCGGAATACGAGTTGTCGGCGGCCGTCTCGAGCCCCCGCGACCTCTCATGAGAGCCCTGGTCTCGCCCGCAGAACCTTGTGGATGCTGGTACGGGGCGAAGACGCTCTAGCCGCATAAGCTCGATGTAAAGAGCGGGCTTCGGGCCCGACTGTCCGGCGAACTTTCTTGGCTCAGCCGGTGTACCTTGAGGGAAAGGCAGTACTCGCACCGGGAGCCTACGTGGATCTGGTCCTCATACGACGCTGTCAGGCCGGCGATGAAGAGGCGTTCGGCCTGCTATTCGAGCAGTACAAGAACCTGGTCTACCGGACCACCTACCTTACGTTGGGAACCGCCTCCGACGCCGAGGACATCCTGCAAGAGGTCTTCCTCCAGGTGCATCGCTCGCTCGACGAATACGACCCAGGACGAGGGGCCTTCAGTACCTGGCTCTACCGCATCACGGTCAATCGCTGTCTCAACTGGCGGAGAGGCCGTCCCCCGACCGGCAGTCTCGAGGAGGTCGTCGAGGAGCAGATACCGAGCGGAGCCCATCTCCTGCCCGACCGCTACGCCGAGGAGGACTCGGTTCGCCGGGCTCTCGATAGGCTGAGCAGGAAGCTGCGGGTGGTGGTGATCCTGCGCCACTACTGGGATCTCTCCTATGCCGAGATAGCCGAGATCATGGATCTGCCTCTCGGAACCGTGAAGTCCCGTTTGAATCATGCCATGCGACTCATGCGCGACGATCTGGAATCCGACTTCCCCTGCCCTGTCCGCTCTATGACGGAGGCCTAGAGATGAAATGCCGCGAAGTGAAGAGAGCGCTGGTACCGTACCTGGATTCCGAGGTCATGCCGTCGGAGCGGACGTTGATCGAGGCCCATCTGGCCGGATGTGCCTCATGCGAGGGGGAACTGTCGGCCCTTAGCCTTAGCCGGTGCCGAGTGAACGATTCCCTTGAGTCCATGGCTGCCGAGGCAGCCCCCTCCCCGCGGGCGTGGGATCGCCTGCAGGCGAGAGTCGCGGAGGACGTGCGCACTCCTCCCCGGCGGTTCACCCTATGGGTCACGCGTCCGGCGCCGGACAGCCGACCCGCCACTCGTTCTCACCCACAAGGAGATCACACGATGAAGATGAGATGGAGGATCGCATTTGGAGCAGTCGGTGTCGTAGTGCTCGCAGCCGCCGTGATAGTCGGCGTGCCCTCGACGCGTGCCGCGGCCGGCGGCTTCTTCGCCGGCGTGTTCAACATCGACATAATGAAGTCCCCGCAGCTCGGTTATCTGCCTGAGGGCTTCGAACCGATGCCTGTCTATGTGGCCGGCTCGCTGAGCGTGCTCGCGTCGGAAGGATCGGACGCGGCCGGCGATGTCGGTGGCAGAGAGGTGGCTTCGAGCGGGGCCGCGCGGGAGGAAGGTCAGGCGCTGTACCAGAACGGCGATCGTTTTCTCGTCGTCAAGACGGCCACCGATTCGGGCGAGTCGCTTCCGGAAGGACAGGCGACTGAGGTAAACGGTGCACCCGCCGTACTGAGGACAGGCCTGTCGGGAACGGTGGAGCCGCTGGGTCCACCCGAAGGGGCAGAGACGGTAACGGTATCCGGCGCGACCGCGGGCGGCGGCGAAAGCGACGCGCCCAGCGTGCACGTCGAGGGCAGCCCCGCGGGGTCTGCAGGCGCGAGTGTCGAAAGTGGCACCCAGGTGGTTCAAGAGCCGGATGACGGCACTGCCGGCGCTCCGGGCTCAGAGACCCAGGGCACCCCGCCCGAGATTCCGTCTCTCACCTATGACGACGCCAATTCGCTCATCTGGCTGGTGGACGGCACGAGGGTGGAGATACTCACCAATCTGTCCGTGGAAGAACTGCTGAAGATCGCTGAAGGATTGGTCCTGTCCGAGTAGCCGGCACAGGTCTTCGCGTAGGCCTCGACTGAGACGGGGCGGCGCGCCGCCGCAAGCGGCGCGCCGCCCCGTCTTGACTCGAGATGCCCCTTTCCGGGCACATCAGCGAGCGGGGAAATGCGCGAAAAGGGAGGCAGGCATGCACGGCATGCACTTCGAAAAGCCGGAATCGCTGGACGGCTACCTTGAGTGCTGAGCAAGCTCATTCTCACCGCCGGGATCAACTGGCGGGTGGTGGAGGCCAAGTGGGACGGCATCAGGGAGGCGTTCGCCGCCTTCGACATCAAGATACCCGGCGTCACCGCGCTCCGAGGAACCTCCGTATGGCCTCCGCGACCTCCTGCGGCCGGTCCCGCTGGGGCGTGTGGCCTCCGGCGAGTGAGACGACCTCAGTTCCCAGCCGGGAGGCCAGCCACTCGGCGGCCGTGCGGAAGAACGGCGGGCTCTCCGTGCCGGCGAGGACTATGACCGGCCGCTGCACCGAAGCCAGCTCTTCGTCGGCCGGCCGGTACCACTCGTAGCGATCGAACTCATGGATCAGAAAGGTGGGGGCGCTCGAGAGGAGCCGCTCCCGGTAGTCGGCGGGGACCGCGTCAAAGTTGGCTTCGCCCAGACTGGCCCGGAGGAACGCTTCCCGCCCTCCCAGCAATCCGCCCCTGGTCTTGCCCTCCCTTACTACTTCGCGAAGGTAGGCCATGCCCTCGGACGGATCGGGGAGACCGGCCATCAGAGGCGGCTCGTGTAGCATCACCTTCGTCACCGCTTCCGGGTGGTGCAGGAGGAGGCTCAGCCCGGTCAAGGCACCGATACTGCCGCCGTAAACGGCTGCGGGCAGCAGTCCCAGACCGTCCAGCAGGGCGGCTGCGTCGTCGGCCTGCTGGTCCACCCAGGTCCAGGTGGCGCCCTCAGGCCAGGGGCTGCGGGAGAAGCCTCGTCTGTCGTAGGTGATGGTCGTGAATCCGCCGGCAAGCAGCTCGGCCACTCCGGCATGATCGGCGGCATCTCCGGAAGCACCCGAGATGAAGAGCAGCGGCGGTCCGCTTCCCCGCCGTTCGTAATACAGCCGGGTGCCGTTCGCTTCGAGCATCCCGCTGGTGGCCGGCTCGCTCATGTATCGCTGTACCTCCTCGCGTTCGGATGCCTCATGTTCGGATGCCTCATGCTGGCGGTCTGACCGCGGCCGGGCAGGCGACGAGGCGGGGGGGCGAGTAGGGTTCGTCGACTATCCTTGTCGATCGCGCGTCGGGCTATGCCGAGGGCATCATTGGGACCGAAGGGGACCGAGCATGCACCGCATCACCCCAATCATATCACCACCAACCCGGCCATCATGGGCGGCAAACCTTGCGTGCGGGGCACTCGCGTGACCGTCGGGACGATAGTGGGGCTCGTGTCCACCGGCTACGACGCTGACCGGATTCTTGCCGCCTACCCGTATCTCCAACGAGAGGATATCGCTCAGGCTCTGGCCTACGCAGCCTGGCGGGCAGAAGAGCGAGAAGTGGACCTTGTCACCGG
Source organism: uncultured Actinomycetes bacterium (assembly GCA_963806155.1). Classification (GTDB taxonomy): domain Bacteria; phylum Actinomycetota; class Thermoleophilia; order RBG-16-64-13; family RBG-16-64-13; genus CAVPLM01. The sequence continues at coordinate 139,230 of CAWDXC010000009.1, read as the reverse complement.
ATGAGGGTCGTGGTCGACGTCAACCTCTCGCCCGCTTGGGCGGACCGGCTGCGCGTCAACGGTCACGAGGCACAGAATTGGTCGGAGATCGGCGCCCTCGATGCCGCAGACTCAGAGATACTGATCTGGGCCACGGCGCATAGCGGTCGTCCCCGCCCCCGGACCGGCCCCTCGCTTTCCAGCCCGCCTCCTAACCAGCGCCTCCTCCAGATCGAAGACCTCCTCGGCCACGATGGCCAGCCCCCGCCTGTGGTTGTTCTGCAGGCGTCCCCGGACCAGGAAGTAGCTGGCCCGGGCCACCACCGGGGCGATCCTGGCCAGCTTGCTCTCGAAGCAGACGCACTCGAAGAGGCCGTAAGCGTCCTCTAAGGTCAGGAACATGGTCCTTCTTCCCGAGCGCATCCAGGGGTTCTGGGCCCGCTCGTAGACGCCGGCCACCGTCACCGGCATCTCGTCTCCCAGGCCGGGAAGCTCGTAGCTCATCCGCACCCCCATCCGGCGGAGCTCTTCCTCGTAGAGCTTCAGGGGATGGCAGCTCACGGTGAGTCCCAGGAGATCGAGCTCGGAGCGGACCTTGTCCTCTGAGGTCCAGTGCCTCTCCAGTCCGGCGCGGCTCGGCGGAGAGAAGAACGCCCGCAACTGGCCGCGCCTTCCCCCGGAGGATCCAGAGAGCGCCTCCAGCCGGTCGTGTAGCAGAGGCAGGCGCCAGAGCAGTTCGGTGCGGTCGGGCTCCAGGGAGGCGAAGGCGCCCACCCGGATGAGGTTCTCGGCTACGGGATAGTCGACGCGGGTGCGCAGGTAGAAGTCCTCGAAGCTGGTGAAGGGGCCGTGGCGGCGTTCCTCCTCGATGCGGTCGAGGGTACGGTCGCCCATCTGCTTGAGATAAGAGAATCCCACCCGCAGGGCCCGGCCGGCATCCGGGGCGATGCCGCAGCTGGGAGCGAGGCAGGCTCCGGGCTCCACGCCTCCGCGGGCGCGGGGCGCGCGGGGGAGGAGGAGGTCGCCGGGGCAGGGGGGACCGGCGGCGCCGGCCGGCGGTGACGGCGGCGGCGCTTCGCGCCCCGCCTCGGGGACTGCGCCCTCGGCCGGGGGTGGCTCGTCATCCGGTGCCGGACTGGGCGGTGGGGTGGCGGCACCGTCCGTCGAAACGGGACCAGATTTTGCCCCATCCCCCGGGGTTGGCCGGTCACCCTGGGTTTCCCCATCCTCACAGTGCGTCTCACCTTCATGCGCCTGCTCCAGCGCCGCCCGCAGAGCTTCGGCATAGGCCTGCTCCCCCTCCTGCTCGGCCTGTAGCTCGGCTAGATCGGCCTCGGTGAGGCCCCAGTCGTGCTCGGCGGTCCAGGCTTGGGCGAAGGGGTCGTAGGGGGCTTTCGTCCCCGTGGGACGGGCGATCGAACTAACCGCCTCGCGGACGCACGTCCCGAGGGCGCCGCTCGCGGCCCCGGCGGGCTGCGCCCCAATGGTGTGTGTGGCTTCCGGCGCAGCCGACTGTAGAAGGGTGTCAGTCGCCGCCCCGTCATCCCACCCGGAAGCATCATTAGCCGCCCGGCATTCCATCCTGGTACCACTCCACGGATCAGGCGGTATCTCATCTTCCACCGTGAACCCCCGCCCCGACAGGTTGATATCCAGCGGCCGGACTTCCAGCCCAAAGCGGCGGGCGTCGTTCAGCACCGTGCGCGGGGTGTAGAAGCCCATGGGCTGGTTGTTCAGCACAGCGCACAGGAACTCGGCCGGGTAGTAGGCCTTGAGCCAGGCCGTCGCGTAGCTGATGACGGCGAAGCACACCGAATGGCTCTTGTTGAACCCGTAGGCGGCGAAGCCCTCCAGCTGGCGGAAGACCTCGCGGGCTGCTTCCTTCGGCACTCCCCGGGCGACGGCGCGGGCGATGAAGGTCTCGCCGATCTTGGCCATCTCCTCCCGGCTACGGTCGCGGGTCATGGCGCGGCGGAGGGAGTCGGCATCGGCCAGATCGAACCCGGCCACCGATTGGGCGATGCGGAGCACCTGCTCCTGGTAGAGGATGACCCCGTAGGTGTCGGCCACCGCCTCGGCCATGGCGGGGTGGGGGAGACGGACCGGCTCTAGACCCCAGCGACGGTCGATGAAGGGGCCGATCATCTCGGCCTCCAGTGGACCGGGCCGGTAGAGGGCGATGGCGGCGATGACGTCGTCGAAGTCCCGCTCCTGCAGGCGGGAGGCGAGGTTGCGCTGGCCGGCCGACTCCAGCTGGAAGAGTCCGATGGAGCCCCCGTTGCTGATGATCTCGTAGGCGGCGGGATCGTCGGGAGGGAGGTCGTAGGGGCGGATGCGGCGCCCGGTGCGCTGCTGGATGAGGTGGACGGTCTCGGAGACGGCCGAGTGGGTACGGAGGCCGAGGATGTCCATCTTGACCAGGCCCAGGGCGGCGACATCGTCCTTGTTGAACTGGATGACCACCACTCCCTTGGCCGCCCACTGGAGGGGGGCGTAGTAGGTGATGGGCCGGTCGGCGATGACGAAGCCCCCCAGATGGGTGCCCAGGTGCAGGGGGAAGGAGTCGAGGCGCTCGACCAGGTCGAGGAAGCGGCTGTAGCGGCCCTCGGGGCGTCCCGCGGTGCCGCCGGCGCCGTCGGGCGACCCGTCGGTCGCGGGGATGGCGTGGGCGCCGTCTTGCAGCGGCGAGTCGCGCAGCTCCGGCCAGGCGCCGGCCAGATACTCCCGGATGCGGGCGGCATCCCCGTGCCGGGGCACGTGCTTGGCCAGGGCGTTGATCTCGGTGGGGGCGAATCCCAGGGCTTCGGCCACGATCCGGACCGCCGAGCGGGGTGACATGGTGTTGACGTTGGCCACGACGGCCACGTTTTCTGATCCGAAAGTCTGGTAGATGTGTTCGATCACCTCGTCCCGGCGCGAGGAACAGAAGTCCACGTCGATGTCGGGCATCTCCCGGCGGTTGGGATTGAGGAACCGCTCGAACAGCAGGTTGTGGCGGATAGGCTCGCTGGCGGTGATATCGAGCGCGTGACATACGATGGAGTTGCCTGCGCTACCCCGGCCGCTGCATGCGACGCCCTGGGTGCGCGCCCACCTGACGATGTCGTGAACCACCAGGAAATAATGAGCGAAATCCATCTGCTGGATCATGCGGAGCTCCTTCTCGAGAAGCTCCACGGCTCGGGGAGGCACCGGTTTGTAGCGACGGGCGATCCCGCGAAAGCAGCGCTTAGCCAGGAGCGAGTAGGCGGTCTCGCCCGCCGGCACCTCGACCTTGGGGAAGTGGAAGGTGCCGAGGTCGAGGTCGACGTTGCAGCGCTGGGCGATCTCCCACGCGGTGGCCAGGGGATGTGAGGGGCGCGGCGCAGGTAGATCGTTGGTGGCTTCGGCCGCCGCCCCCTCCCTTCTGTATGCAAGTTCTATTGCGTCAATATCTATATGCACTTCAACGCCCAGCACGCCACCGGATGTGACTTCACTAGATGAATCGACTAACTTCAGAAACGGTGATACTAAATTCTCAAGTGAGAATAGAGACTGTAGATAGCGTGAACCGGGTATCGCATCCGGATACTCGGAGAGAGGCTGATCACGGCCAGCTGCCCGGCAGATCAGATGGACGGCGCGGTCGGTTTTACCCGCATAGTGAGCATTTGTAGTGAGGACCGTGGGGACGTCGCATGCCTGGGCTAGGCGGGTGAGGTGGAGGCAGTAGGTGAGGCAAGACAAACGCCATGGTTGACCGTTTCGGTGAAACCCTACATCGTAGTCTGAGGGATTGAGGCGTTGTGGATGCCCCTGGGGGAGATCAGGGCGGGGCTTGGGTGGTGCAGGAGTCGGATGGTTTTCCCCAGGTTTGGTGGGTTCAAGGGCGGGCCCGATTGCAACTATGGTTGCATTGTAAGAGTTACGCAGGGGAGGAAAATGGGAGTCGGTAACGGTGGTAGCACCGAGAGGGAATGGTGAGGTAAGCACCGAGGAGTCCGCGCGGCCTGAATCAGCAGTGGCAGGCGAAGGGGAGAGTGAAACGGCCGATGAGGCCTCAGGCTGCTTGGGTGCGTGGGTCGTATGCTCGTCCGTGGGGCGATGACGGAGGCGGCCGCCGACGGCCGGGGTCTTGCGGTAGACGGCGGAGCCATGCTGGCCGGCATGGGCCTCTTGGTGAGGTTCGTATCGGAAATACTGAAGCTCTACATAAAGGTGATCGGGGCCGAAGATGTCGCGGAGGCGAAGAAGTGCGCGGAGAGCGTCGGCGGGGCGGCCGCTGTCGATTAGGTGCCCTACTTCCCCGTGGCGGCAGGCGGTGAGGCAGATGAGTCCTTCGGCGTGGATGCGCAGGGACTCGAGGGTCAGGAGAGGTGGGTGCTCGCGGTTGGGATCGGCGAGGTGGGCAGCTGAGAGAAGGCGACAGAGATTGGCATAACCCTCGCGGGTCTCGGCCAGGAGGACGAGATGGTGAGGGTCGTCGGAGTGGGTGTCCGGCCGGTGGGTGGCGAGCAACGACTCAACCCGTACCTCAGCTCCGAAGATCGGCTTGATGCCGTGTTTGGCACAGGCCTTGGCGAAACGAAGTGCGCCGTAGAGGCCGTCATGGTCGGTGAGAGCGAGGGCCGGTTGTCCCAGCTCGGCGGCGCGGGCGACGAGCTCTTCGATCCGGCTCCCGCCGTCGAGGAACGAGAAGTTCGAGTGCACGTGGAGATGGACGAAAGGGGAGGGGCAGGCCTCAGAGCAGGCCTCAGGGGACGTGTCGGGCGAGACGTCGGGAGTGGAAATATCGGTCGCCACGGGGGAGTGTGCCGAGGTGCCGGCGTCGGCAGAAGGCTGCTGTTCGTGCCTCTTGAGCTGACGGGTGTAGCCGAACTTGTGGATCGCGCCGTAGCAGGGTGCGGCCGGCTCAGCGGGGCCGGTGCTGTGCCGTCGGATGTAGTCGTGACTGGGCGGTATCTGCTGCACCGCGAACCGATGGAGCGGCGTATCCGGGGTGTCTGTGCTCGAGTCGGATAAGCGGCCGCTGGGTTGGCCGCTGGGTTGGCCGCTGGAATGGCCGCGGGGGTGACCATCAGAGTGGCCGTCGGAATGGCCGTTTTCCGGTGGATTGTCATATCTGTTCATTGCAATGAACGTTGCATTTTTAGAAATATGGATAGCAACAGTTCAAAATACGGTCCTTGTTCTGAACATACGTTCGTAAGAGAGCGCGATTATATACGAACAAATGTTCGTATGACAAGCTGCTGGAGGAGGCAGTGCCAAGATCGGCCCAAAGTCAAAGGACCAGGCAGGCAGACAGCGGCTAACGTAACCCCGATGCTACTATCAAAGGGAAGGCTTGAAGACCACGTGGCACTTCGAAGAGCAGGCCTTACGGAACGGCCCTACATTCGCAGAGAATGGTGTGAGGAAGCATTGCGAAGTCCGGTGAGGCGCGAACACCAGCCCAACGGCAGGCACCGTCCACAACGCCTTCCCAGATAGGAACTACCGAGAGGTGTAGCCGTGAGATTCCAGTACTATCCAGAGACCGATTCCCTCTATATCGATCTCTCAGAGAGAGCGAGCGTCGACTCCCGCGAGGTCGCTCCTGGCATCGTTCTGGACTTTGATGAGTCGGGCCGTTTGGTCGGCATCGATATCGATCGGGCTTCAACGGTTGTCGACTGGTCTCGGCTGGAGTTGGGATCGCTGCCGGTCAAAGTCCAGGCGTCGACCTGATTCTGCCGGCCCAACGCCCATGAGGATGGTGGAAGGCAGTCTTGGTTGACTCCCAGACACGCACCCGCCTCCTCGGCGCCGACCCGGTGAATTGGCTCCTCGCGTCGGCCGAGCCGGGGGCGCGCTGGCTGACGCTCACGGGAGTCCTTGGGCTGGCGGCGGACGATCCCGCGGTCGTGGCGGCGCGTGCGGCCGCGACCGCCGACCCGGCTGTACACGCGTTGCTCGAGCGACTGCGTGATTGGGAAGCCGAGAACGACATCTCCGGACACGACCGGCCACTGTACGCGCCCAATCTGCTGGGGCTTCTGGCCGACATGGGCGTTGCCCCCGGGGACGACCCGCGGGTGGATGGGGTCATCGACGTGATGTTGCGCCATCAGGACGAGGAGGGTCGCTTCCAGAGCTTCGGCCGGCTGCGCTCGTCGGAGCCTGGCTGGCATGCATTGCTGTGCGATAGTCATGCCGTCGTCGAGGTCTTGGTGCGGTTCGGGCGCGGAGAGGATCCCCGGGTCTCGCGGGCCATGGAACGGATGGACGCCGACGTGGCCGATCTGGCTCAGGGACGAACCTGGCCTTGCCGCCCCGAGCCCTCCAGCGGTTTTCGCGGGCCGGGGCGCAAAGCAGATTTCTGCCCGCTGGTGACATTGCAGGCTCTGCGGGCGTTCTCCTACCTACCACCGGAACGGCGTCCCGGTTGGCTGGTCGAAGTGGCCCGGGTCTCGCTGAGGGCATGGCTCGAGCGCGGTAGCGAGAAGCCCTACATGTTTGGGCACGGGCGGCAGTTCAAGCGGGTCAAGTGGCCGGCTACCTGGTACAACGCGCTGACGGTACTGGACGCGGTGGGGCGCTATCGGAAGTTGTGGGCTTCGACGGGATCGCCCGAGCCAGGGGCTGAGGACTCCTGGGCGGCGGATGCATGGGGGCAGGATACGCGCAACCACGGCGTTCGCGCCGGGGACGTTCGGGCGATCGCCGAGATCGCAGCCTGTCTCATCGCCTACAACGTCGACCCGGCCACCGGTACGGTGACCCCGCCCTCCTGTTACCAGGGCTTCGAGGAGTTTTCCTTCGGTCAGAAGAAGCAGCCCTCGCCGTATGCCACGGCGCGGGTGCTGGCCGCCCTTGCCCGGGTGGCCGATCTGAGCGAGGCGATAGCAGGGGTCGACGTTCGTGCGTTGACCAGTTCGAAGGGGGGCGCCGGAACGGCGCTGGGGCCGTAGGCCCAACTGGCCTTGGCCGAAATCGGCGGCTTCCTGCAGTTCCTCGGGATCGAAGACGCACCGGGTCATGTCGCTCCGGCCTTTCTTTGCGTGACGATGCGTCTTCGCCCGGCGGCTGTCCGTCGCCTCTCGGGGAGCGCAGCCGCGCGCTCGCGGCGTCTGGCGCCGTCGGCCGGGTGTTGTCGCGCGTCTCCTGGGTCTGGAGCCGCCGGCTCCCGCCTCTGCGCCTGGGCCTCTAGGTCTGCGCCTCCAGCACGCGCGGCCCGCTGGGGGTGCCGAGGATAAGGACGTCCGCCGGGCGCATGGCGAACAGACCCACGGTGACCACCCCGGCGATGTCGTTGATGCGGCATTCCCACTCGACGGGATCTCGTATCTCGAGCCCGTGGACGTCCAGGATCGCGTTGCCGTTGTCGGTGACGAAGCCCCCGCGCCAAACGGGCGACCCACCGAGCCGCACCAGTTCGCGCGCTACGCAGCTTCGGGCCATGGGGATGACCTCCACCGGGAGCGGGAACCGTCCCAGCACGTCGACCAGCTTGCCTTCGTCGCCGATGCACACGAAGCGCCGGCTGGCCGACGCCACGATCTTCTCCCGTGTGAGCGCGCCGCCGCCGCCCTTGATGAGTTGGAGCGCCGGGTTTGCCTCATCCGCGCCGTCGACGTACAGGGCCAACTCGCCGACCGCGTCCACGACCGCGTTCAGGTCGTGGACCGGGATACCGTAGCTGAGCAGGCGCGCGGTCGACGCTTCGGAGCTCGAGACCGCTCCCTCGATGCGCTCGCTGATGCCGGCCAGCGCGTCGATGAAGTGGTCGACGGTCGAGCCCGTGCCCACCCCAATGATGCCGCTCCCAACGTATGCCAGCGCCGCTCGAGCGGCCTGCTTCTTCATGTCGTCCTGGTTCATGCCCTCTCCTGGTTCACTTCCTTTTCCTCCCTGCCTGCGTTACGCCGGTCAGGCCCGTTTGTCGCCCGACTCGACCGGTCTTGGTCACCCACCAGGCGCCTGGGCGCCCTGGATGCGATCGGCGTCCTCATCCTACCGGGCTGCGGCGTGGGGGTAAAGGGGAGTCCGAGGGCCCAGAAGCTGGCGCCCTTTTCAGAGGCGGGTGTTGTTTCCGGGAATATGGGGTACTGCAGGAGACAGAGTCCTATGTGCACAGCTGGCAGAGGTGACGACAAGGAGGCAGCATGAGGTTCGCGTACTTGGTCTTGGCGGCGTTCGTGGGGAGCCTGCTGGCAATCGTCTTCGTGCTTGCATGGCGCGCCTCTGCGGAGACCGGAAAGAGCATCCCCGCTTCGTTGACCGACGTGCCGTCTGAAGCTCAGAAACTGGCCTCTAGCGTTCGGTCAAAGGCCACGGATGTCGTGAACAAGAAATGGGGGAGTGTCTCCGGGGAGGACTCGTCCCTGGCGTCCACCGTCGAGGAATCCGTTCAGAGTGCAGAGGAAGCACTGGGAATCTAGGCGTCCAGGAGCTTCTCGGCGATCGCTTGGTATAACGTGGCAATGCGGCGGGCCGGCCCGAGGGCCGGCCCGCCCGTGTCTCTTCCCCGGCTGTCGCATCACCGCACGTCCGACCGCACCGTCATAGCCGCGCGGTCCGCCGTACCGCGGTGAACCGCGCGGCCGGCCGGACCGCAATGAGCTCTAGACCATGGCTTTCCGCTTGAGTTCTTGGAACTCTTCTTCGGTGATGGCGCCGCTGTCCTTCAGCGCTTGGGCCTTCGCGATCTCCTCAGCGGCGGAGTACCCCTCCAGGCGGCGCTGCTGCTGCTGGACTGCTTCCATCTCGCGCTTATCCTGCTCGGTCATCTTCGGCCGCTTGGCCAAATAGACTATGGCCCCTATGAGAGGTATGAAGATGAGGAAGATCAGCCAGCCCGCCTTGGCCCAACCGCCGATGTCGTCCCTGTGGAAGATGTCAATGAAGATTCGAACGAAAATCGTGATATAGATGATCCAGAAGAAGAAGATCATCATCGACCACATCACATCCCACAATGTCCACTCCATGGCGACTCCTTTGCGCGCTCGTTCGCCGGCGCGCCACCGAACTTGACAGGAAGAATGGCGTTTTGCCGCTCGGCCACAGGCCGTAGTGTGCCCCCACAGATGATATGCGAAACATGGCGGCGCGGCTCCAGCGGGTGGCGCGCGGGGGCGTTCGTATGGTCTACTGTTTTCGGGCAAGAGGGACACGACTACGGAGGAGGGTCATGAGACCGGTTCTGAGGGCGGTGCTGGTGGTGGGTCTGGTTCTTTGCTGCGGGCTGCTGATGGCGGCCACTGCGTGCGGCGGCGACGATGGGGGCCGGGCATTGGAAGGCACGAAATGGGTGCTGACCTCGTACGCCGTCGACGGCACCATGAAGGACGCGCTTGTGACCGCCGCGACCGACGCGACGTTCGCCGACGGGCAGGTGAGCGGGAACGCTGGCATCAATCAGTACAACGGCCCCTACGAGTTGGATGGGGACGATCTCTCCGTCGGCCCGCTCGCCAGCACTAAGATGGCGGGTGACGCGATGGTCATGGAGCAGGAGGCCGCTTTCCTCGCGGCCCTTGAGGCTGCGGCGTCATTTGAGATCGACGGCGACACGCTCATCATCATGGATTCATCCGGCGCGGCCGTGCTGGAGTTCAGTCCCGCGGAGGGTTAGCCCAGACCGCGCCAATTCGTCCTGAGAGGGGGTCTCATGAGAGCACCGATGAAGCTGTCGTTACCGGCGTTCCTACTTCTCTGTGTTCTGCTGTTGGTCGCTCTGCCTGCGTGCAGCGGACGTAATCAGGCGAAGCAGCTGGAGGGCACCACGTGGATCCTGACCGCGTACGCCGTCGACGGCGCCATGAAGGACGCGCTGCCGGCTCCAAAGGTGGATGCGACCTTCGCCGATGGGAAGCTGAGCGGCAACGCCGGGGTAAACCAGTACTCCGGCTCATACGAGACGGATGGAAGCAAGCTTTCCGTCGGTCCACTCGCAAGCACGCAGATGGCCGGTGAGCCGGCGGTCATGGAACAGGAAGCCGCTTACCTGGTGGCTTTGCAGGCCGCGGGGGCGTACAAGGTCAACGGAGATGAGCTCACCATAAAGGATGTGTCCGCCGACACCGTTCTTGAGTTCCGTTCCGCGGGGGAGTAGCCACTTCCCCTCCTCCCTTCGGTGACGTCGACGACTTCGGTGGACACGGAGCGGACTATCAGCACGTGAAGCGGCTGGGCCTTCAGAAGCGCATCAAGATCGACCGCAGGACCATCCGGCCGGACCTGATGTCGGGGCTCGTCCTGGGCGTGCAGAGCGTGCCCGATGCTCTCGCGTCCGGGGTGCTGGCTGGAGTCAATCCGATCTACGCCCTCTACGCGGTGATGCTGTCCACGCCTGTGGGGGCATTCTTCGCCAGTTCGACCTTTCTCAGCGTGCAGACCACAAGCGCGCTCGCGCTTGTGGTCGCGAGTGTGCCCGGCGCGTCCGGCCCCGGGTACGACAGCCGGATGGTGAGATCGTTGCGGCGTTCCAGCTGAGAGGCCAGCCTGAGTAGGAGGTCGGCCCGACCGAGAGGCCCAGAAGGACCGAGCCGGCTAGGCCAGCGAGTGGTCAGGCTGGCGGGACTGGCGGCCGGGCTAGACCGGCAGGTCTCACGCGGTGATCGCCGTCCAGCGCTTGAGGTTGCGGAACACCGTCTCGGCCCCGATCAGTTCGTCCGTGTCCAGCTGCCACTCGGCGGGATAGAGGACGAAGGGACGAGTCTGCTCGCCGCCCAGCCCTCCGTGGTTACCTACCAACTCCTCGAAGGCGGCGTTCTCGTCGGTCTCGGCCCAGTAGGTGCTCATGACCAAGATGTCGGGGCAGTTGGTGAACGAAGTCGTCCGGCGCAGGTGGCGGGCGGAGTTCGGGCCGTAAGGGAGGAGCGGGTCTTCGCCCACGACGCGCTCGGCGCTTGCCTCGGCGCCCAGGTAGTGACGTCCTTTCTCGCCGATGATCACCATGTCGGCAGCGCCGTCAACGTTGCCCGACGTAGCCACCATGACGAATCCGACCCCGGGGTGGGCGGTCAGTGTCGCAAGAAGATCGGGATGGTTACGCTCGATCTCCTGAAGAGTCAGGCGATGCTTGGGCCCGGTGAAGGAGACCAACCCTAGGTTGCCCGAGGCCATTACCACGACGTCGGTCACGATGGTCGGAACTGCGTCTCCCGCCCTCAGGCGTCTGCGGAACAGCCTGCCTGTGCGCTTCTTGTCCAGCCCGGATTCCTTCATCGCCCCGTCCACGGTGGCTGTATGCTCCCAGTCGCTCTGTCCGGGGGCGACCCCTGCGCCCGCGCCGCTCTCCGCGTAGGTACTGGGACCGCCCACCGTGGTGCCATCGGAGACCGATCCGCGGACCAGCTGCTCCAGGTCCATCCCGTAGCGTTGCAGGAAGGTGGCCCCCTGGGTCTGACCGTGATCGGAGAGGACCACGAACTGGTAGCGCCTTGGCGAGATCTCTGCCACGTTCTCGAGCTTGTGGAATCGGGAGTCTATCTTGCGCAGCACTGCGAGGGTGTCATGACGATCGAGACCCGAGTGATGGGCCACCTCGTCGTAGCCGGCAAGGGTCGCGTAGCAATACGCGCGCCCTAGTAGCATGTCGCCCATGACCCCGTTCAGACTGAGATCGCGCAAGGCCACCGTCATGATCGCCCGCACGATCGTGTACTTGAAATGCCGGTCGAGGTGAGGCTCGACCTTGTGGAACTTCTGCGACCACTTGGCCCCGGTCTCGAGGAACATCTCCCAGAAAAGCAGCAGCGCCACTCTGGTGAAGCTGAGGGGAGAAGCGAAGAAGGCCCGGTAGCTGTCTCCTTTTCCTCCCGCACTCTGCTGGCCACGAGCATGACCTCGTCGGCGTCGCCCGATAACATGCTGGCGCGCGCGGCCCCCCCTCGTGCGAGGAGGCCGTCCCCATTCGAATGCTGCTCTTCGAGCGGCCCCAAGGCTTTGAGGTTGCTCGACACGACGACCTTGCCCAGCTCTTTGTCGAACCACCGAAAGGCCGGGATCTCGCGGTTGTTGCCGTGAAGGAGGCCGGCCTGAGAGGCGCTGGTCTGTGAAGAGAGATCGGTCTCCCAGGGAACGAGCACGTGGGAGCCGGACTGCAACCACCTGCGCATGGTCTTGGTCTTTCCTGCTGCCATAGCTCGGACAAACGCGTCATGTGAGAGGCCATCGATCTCCAGGAAGATGACCCCGGGCTTGCCGACAATGCTGGGGTCTATCTGCCGCCGGTGCCGACGGAAGATAAGCCTCTTCCAAGTGACCGGGTCTTCGTAGGAGATGATCGCCAGCAGTATCGTCAGGATGACTGTCTCGACGAGCCCGAAGAGGATGGCCCAGCCGAAGTTGTCCACGTCGAGGTTCGGACTGATGGAGGCGGCCACCTGCACGATCAGGCCGTTCACCACCACCGTGAACAGTCCGCCGGTCCACACGGTCAGCTTGAAGAGGAAGCGCATGAACAGGGTCCACACCACGATCATGGCGATGAGCATGGCAACCGATACGGCTGCGGCGGCCCCCACCCCTTCCAGCTCACCCCCGGCATGACCTTGGCAGCCAGCCAGAGAGCCACTGCCTGGATCACGATGATCCCGATGAAACGGACAGATGCCGAAAACCGCGCGTTTCCAAAGCGCCTTGTTGACGGAGGCCCGGCGAGCGCTTGACTCGTCGGCTGGGGTCGTGCGGCCGTCATCGTTCATGAAGCACTTCTCCTTGGGGTCGACCAGAGAGCATCGCCAAACCACGCGATCATATTCGCAGGTCGCTCCGAGCGGGGACAACCCCTCCAGCAAGGCTGCTCTGCCGCTCTGTTCGCTCGGTCAGCCTGCTCTAAGGCAAGCCGGGCAACTGGCTGTGGAGATCGATCAGCGCCTGCTGCGAGACCCTCAGCAGGCCTTCTTGGGCGCGATCTAGATCGACGACCAGGTAGAGGACTACCGCAAAGACCAGTACCAGCATGACAAGACCCATCACGCTGCGGTTAGGGGCGTAGCCGCTTTGCATGCCCACCAGGAACATGGTGATCAGGCTGATCAAGTACATACCCAGCAGGATGAGAGGCGGGATGCGTACCTGCAGGCCTTTGACCACCCGTTCGGCATGGACCGTGACTACCTGGCTGAGCGAATCGAGGTAAGCGCTGGTCGTGTCCGACTTATCCACTTGAGTGACGACTGTCTCCGCGATCGCCCAAAGCTCTCCCTGTATCTCCTCCGCGCGCGCTCTCACCTCGTTCACCTTTTCCGGGTGATCGACGATCGTCATTCGCCCATCAAGGTAGTCGCTCAACAGTGCTCGCGAATCCACTCGATAGGGGTCCTCGAGGTAGCCGGCCCGCAGGTAGGTGGTACGGATCGCATTGGCCTCGTCCAATACGAGTGCGCGGCGCTGTCCGTATACGTCGAATCCAAAACCAACTACGAACGCCAGCAGAAAGGCCAACATCCCCAAGGTAGCGCCGGAGATGGCGCCAAGACCGGCATCGGACTCTGGAGCCTTTGTCCGATGCTTTGTCTTGACAAATTGGTAGCCTCCCCACGTCGCCACCAGCAGGACCAGCACGGTCAGGGGATATATCGCCCACATGGGCAGGACATCAAGAGGCTGGCTTGTCATCTCGGCCGGTCTCCCCCTAGATCGGATCGATGTGGCTCACCTGGCGCCGGTGAGCAGGACACGAATGGGGCGCACCGGCCGTGTGGCCGGTGCGCCCCACACTAGCAGACTTAGTCCTCCACCGCTTCGTCGATCGCCTTCTTGAGCTCTTCCGCGTCCGCGTCCACCTGCTTCTTCATGACTTTGGCTGCCCGCTTGAGGAAACGGTCGATCCCCTCGTCGGGCGTGACGATCGCCACCAGGACGATGCCGGCCTCGCCCGCGTCGAGCGTGTCACCCAGTTCCTTGATGTCATCGCGCTTGAGGCCCCTGGAGAGGTGACCGCCAAACAGACCGGCGCCCCCACCGATCAGGGCGCCCGCAAGGATCGTGACGGGGAAGATGAGGCCTACGGCTGCGCCGATGGCCGCGCCTATCTTCAGGCCGCGCCCCCGAGAAGTGGCGTCGGTATCGTGGATCTTGACGGACCCGTCCTCGTTCTTGGTGAAGAGTGCGGACTCGTACTTACCGATCCACTTCTCCTTGTGCAGCTCTTTGATGCCTTCGTAGTCCTCCTTTGCGTCTGCGAGAGACCCGTAGGCTGCCGCATAGATGATCCCGAACTCGTTCTCTGCCATAACTGCTCCTTTCCGTCCTCATGGCCCGGGTCTACCCCCGGCGGATCGTGTGCTTTCACTGACGAACGGGGCGGTTTCCCTGCTCTGTGATGCCGGAGACGGTCTACCCGATAGCAAGAGCGGCGAAACCCTGTTGCGGACAAGCGCGTCATTTGCACGCCTGGTCCGTTTCTAGTGGAAAGGCATCGGTTTGAGAAAGGGGATAGTGTGCCCACAAAGAAGCTAGACTGTGCACACGACTCCGGCCTGCCCGCGGTCGTAGCCTCAAGGGGGAGTACGACCAGGTGACATAGGGTATAGACCATGGCTGGAAGGCTTGGCGCACCACCGGAGTGTGTCTCAGTGCACACTCAGAGCTCGGAAAGCGACGGCACGGGAGGGAGCAGAGGATGGACAACCAGCAAGGAATGGATCAGCAGGCAGGCGGCCAGGCCTCGCCTCCACCGCAGACGCCTCCGCCTGCTTCCTCGCAACCCCCGACGCCGCCTGGCACCCCACCGCCGGTACCTCCGCCACAAGGCGCAGGAGGGCCTGATCACCACGAGCCGACGTGGACGTCTGAATCGGCGCCACCCCCCGAGAAGAAGAGATCCCTGCTCTGGTTGTGGATCCTGCTGGGGGTGTTCCTGGCTCTGATAGTAGCCGGTCTCGTGGTCATAGGCGTGTACCGCAGCAATACCGCCGATGTCCCCGATCTGAAGGGGCTGACCGTCTCCGAGGGTGTGGGCGCACTCAACGACGTCGAGCTCGAGCTCGGCAAAGTCGACTACACGTCGGAAGTCCCGGTGGGGATCGAAGAGGGACAGATCGTCAGCCAGAAACCGGACGTTGGAGAGCAAGTTGAGCAGGGGACCGCGGTGGACGTGGTCGTGGCCGGCAAGGCCGAGGTCGAGGTCCCCGATGTACTGGGACAGACACTCGACGGCGCCACGGAGACGCTGACGGCTGCCGGTTTCAAGGTGAAATCTGTGGCCGTCGAGAACGAGGCCGAACCGGGGACGGTCGTCGATCAATCGCCCGCGGCCGGTGAGAAGGCCGCCCCGGGCTCAGAGGTGACCGTGGTGATATCCGCCGGGGTGCAAGAGACGCTCGTTCCCAATGTCGTTGGCATGAGCCAGGATGAAGCCACCCAGGCCCTGAACGACGCCGGATACGAGGTGCAGTCCAAGGCCTCCTACGATGAAGAGGCCGCGGAAGGTATCGTCATCAGCCAGTCGCCGGAAGGGGGCATCGCCGTCGAGCCCGGGACGAGAGTGGACATCATCGTCTCGCAGGGTAAGAACCCAGAAGCCACAGTCCCGGATGTAGCCGGCAAGAGCGAGGCGGATGCGGCGAAAGCCCTAGAGGATGCAGGCTTCGCGGCGGTCCCGAACGCGACATTCAGCGACACCGTGGCCGTGGGCCTGGTGGTGAGCCAGGATCCGGCCGGCGGCGCGACCGCGAAGCGGGGGAGCGCGGTAGCCATAACCGTGTCTCAGGGCCCGCAGCCGCCTGAGACGGTGACGATGCCCAACGTGGTCGGGAAGGCGGAGGCCGACGCAGTCAAAGCCCTGCAAGACCTGAGCTACGGGGTCGTTATCGTCGACGTCTACAGCGACACGGTCGCCCAGGGCGTTGTCGGTCTGCAGGCGCCCGTGGCCGGGAGCATCACCGAGCCGGGCATAAAGGTGGGGATCGTGGTCTCCATGGGACCCAGGCCGGCTGAGTTCGTCATAGTGCCCGATGTACGCGGGATGTCGCTGGAGGAAGCGACCGCGACGCTCGAAGAGCTTGGCCTAGTCGCAGTCAGCGTCGAGATCTTCACGTCGCTGGCTCCACAGGGTGAGCTGTTCGCCCAACTGCCGCCACCGGAAAGCTCGGTAGCGCCGGGTTCGACCGTATACCTCGGCATCTCCAAAGGACCGTACCCGGTGGTGAACCCCTTGTAGCGGACGGGTCCCAGCAAGGCATACAAGGACAAAGATCGAGAAGACCGAGGCCGGTGGGGCGCTCGCCCCACCGGCCTCAGCGCGCCTCGCGGATGCCTGACGGCTCAGTCGGCGCCTAATGCTCCTTCGGGGGCTCGACTCGTTCGTCGGCGGGACGCCCCTCGTGCGCCGAAGCCGCCTCACCGGCCGAGACTGCCTCACCGGCCGGACGTCCCTCGTGCGCCGAAGCCGGCCCACCCGCCGGTGCCGCCTCTTCGACCGGGGGCCTTTTGTCCACCTCAGGCTGCAGGGCCCCGCCGGTTATCCCCGCGGGGATGTACCGAACCAGAGCTGCGTACGGATAGGGCTGTATCGTCTTTCCCCTGCGCTCGTAGAGCAACCTGTTCAGCCTGACTCCGAGAAGCGTGAATATCGCCATGAAATCCACCCAGACGATGAGGGCTATGAGAGCCCCCACCGCACCCGCGTACTTCTGGCTGCTCGACCAGGATAAGTACGTACCGAAGAGCCACGTGCCCAGGGCGCAAAGCACCGCTGTGAATAGGGCGCCGAGCCAGCAATCCCGCCAGGACATGCGGATGTCGGGAAGGATGGCGAAGATGATGATCAGGGCTCCCCAGGCCAATAGAAACGGGATGATCTTGTCGGCCAAGCCGAGCACCGGTCCCGAGGTGTCGGTGATGCCCTCGAGCCACGAGATGCTGGCGTTCAAGACCAAGGAAATGACCAGGACGACCGTCGGGGCTAGGACAAGCACGAAAGCGAAGAGCCGGGACAGCACTCTACGAAAGGAGAACCGCGTGGGCCGGACCTGTATGTCCCACATGATGTTGAAAGAGGCCTGCAGTCTCAGGAAGAGCTTGGTCGCGCCATAGATGAGCAGAAGGACCCCGATCACGGCGAACGTGCTCGAGCCACGGCCCTGAAGCTGGAATAGAACGCTGCTGAACAGGTCCGCGAGGTAGGGCCCCAAGTACGCTTCCAGAGTCTGGCTCAGTTCCTCCTGCGCGGTGGATTCGCCTATAAAGAGACCGGTTACCTGGAGAGTGAGGAGCAGGAGGGGGGCCAGTGAGAAAAGCCCGTAATAGGCGATGCCGGCACTGAGCAGGGCGCCGTTACGCCGGGTGTAGCCTCGATACCAGGACCACACCGGCCCGACCACAGGTATCCCTTCGAGCCCCGCCTTCTTCGGGCGATCCGGGCTGCCGGGGGTCGGAGCCTCGCCGGCGCTCATCTGCGGGCCTCCTTCCGCCCGTCGTCCAGTGGCTCGTCGTCCCAGTCCGGCAGCGTGATGGACTCCCCGGGTGGCAGAAGGACGGTGCGAACATCGGGCGCGTATTCCTGAGCGTAACGGACGAATGCCTGCGGTGGGTCGCTTAGATAGTGACGGTAGAACACATGGGCCCCCAGGGGCAGGAACGTACCCCAGTGTATGGGAATGGCCAGTCTGGGCTTGAGCAACTGCAGAGCCTTCGCCGCGGTCTCCGGCGAGAGATGGTCGTCGGGGAGTCTGAGTCCCCATCCCCAGATCGGGAGGAGCGCCACGTCCAAATCGCCGGCAAGGTCGGCCAGACCATCGAAGAGCCCCGTATCCCCGGCGAAGTAAAGGTTGAGTGAGCCCCTTACCATGTACCCGATCGCCTCGGCGTAGTGGCCCCATGGGTAACGCTGGCCCGAGTGCCTCGCGAATGTGGCAGTGACGCTTACTTTGCCGAAGCAAAGAGATTCCCCTGGTGCCAGCTCATGCAGGTCGGTGAATCGATAACGCCGCAGTATCCGAGCGGCTCCCCTCGGTACCAGCAGCGGTGTCTCCCGCGGAAGTAGGTGTAGGGAGGCAGGGTTCGCGTGGTCGAGATGAAGGTGGGAGATCAACACCGCGTTGAGGCCCTTGGTAACGGCGAGGTCGGGGAAAGGACCATGGCGCTGCAGGAGTGGGACGCGCATGCGCAGCATGGGGTCGGTAAGCAGACGCACCCCATCCGCGTCGAGAAGCAACGTATTGTGGCCGAGGTAGGAGATGGTGACCACGCTCGGCTCCGACGGATAGACCGAAACAGGCCGGCCTTCCGGCCGGCCTGTTTGCAGTAGTTCCATGTGCTTCGGGTCGGTCGGCTTACTTCGCGTATCCCGGCACGCGCTTGCGGTTCTTCCATCCACCGCCGAAGTACGAGAACAGATCCAGCAGCACGCCGATAACGATCAACAGGTAGTCCCATCCCCCGGCGATGCCCAGACCGCTCCTGAAGGCGATCATGTAGAAGAGCGTCGTCCAGGGGGCGAATATGATGCCGATGATGGGCCAAAACGCGGTTTCATAGGCTTTCTGCCAGAAGTTCCAATCGGCCAGCCACCATATGAGCACTGCGGCTCGCGGGCCGAGGAACGTCATGACGGTGAGAAGACAACACATACCTACCCCCTTAGATGCCCCTGGACGGCGCTAGACCATAGCCTTCCGTTTGAGTTCCTGGAACTCTTCCTCGGTGATGGCGCCCGAGTCCTTGAGCGCCTGGGCTTTTGCGATCTCCTCGGCGGCCGAATACCCAGCCGCCCGATGTTGCCGCTGTTGTGCCTCTTCGATCATCTGCTTGTCCTGTTCGGTCATCTTGGGCCGGGCTATTATGTAGATCAGGGCGCCGATGAGCGGGATGAAGATGAGAAGGATGAGCCAGCCGGCTTTGGACCAGCCGTGGATGTCGTTCCTGCGGAAGATGTCGGCGAAGATCGTGATGAAGATCCATATGTACATGAACCAGAAGAAGAACACGAAGATCGACCACATCACGTCCCATAAGTCCATACTTGTCTCCTTGAGCCTCTGTGTCTAAAACCTGTCCTGTCGCCTTCTCTGCAACCACCGGCTGTGTCCGATGTCGGGGCGTCTAGCCCGCACCCGCCGGTCATGGCCCTGAGCCGCTCGCCCCCCTTCTCCACGTCGTTTTCTCACTGGTCGCCTCCGGCACAGCCCCATTATGGGTCGTGCGAGGCGATTGCGCTAGAGGTTTTTCGCCTAGAGTGCGGAATTGTTCTCACGAGTCCGCTTCCAAAAGGCGAATGATTCTTACATAGTGGAGTCGGACGATCTGTAAGGCACGAGGGGCGAAAGGAGTGGTGTATGAATTGGAGGGGTTGGTACGCGCTCGGTTCGATTCTGATGATGATCGTGGGTGCTTTCAAATTCATAACCGGGATCATCGGGCTCTTCAGAGACGAGTGGATCGTTTTGGGCTACAAAGGTTACATGCTCGTCGACATCACCGGGCTGGCCGTGTGGTGGCTGATCATCGGGGCACTGCTTGTCCTCGCGGGAATGGCCGCCATGACCGGCAGGACATGGGGGCGCATAGTCGGTATCGTAGCTCTCTCCGTAGCCGCGGTGTCTGAGTTCTTCATGCTTCCTGTGTATCCCATCTGGTCTGCGATCATGCTTGCTGTGTACGTGTTGGCTCTGATCGCGTTCATAGTGGTGAAGAACCCCGTCGAGGAGTAGACGGGGTAATAGCCAGGGTCGCAGGTGATCATGCGGCCCGCCGGCCCTTTGGTAGGGCCGGCGGGCCGCATTCCTGTCTAATGGAAGAGCGCGGCACAGCGCGTCTCAGCGGGGGACCGGGATCCGCCTGACTCTAGCCTGATCCCTCAACGGCCGCGGCCTCGTCGGCCTTCTTCTTGCGCCTTCTCTTGCGGCGCTCGTCGAGCAGACCCTTCGCCATGAACTCCGACAGGGGACGGGTGCTTTCGTAGGAATCGAAGAACAGCAACTTCACCATCAACGTCATCGGTATCGAGATAAGGGCTCCGACCCCTCCCAGCACCCAGCCCCACAGGATCAGGGAGAGGAAGCACATGAGAGACGAGAGCCCCACGCTCCGGCTCATGAAGTGAGGGCCCATGACGCTGTCCACGAGGGTGTTGAACACGATCACCAGGAGCAACACTACGACGGCCGTCCAGAAGCCGGACTCGAGCATTGTGACCAAGAACGGGGGGATCACCGCAAGCACGAAGCCGATGTTGGGTACGAAGCTCATGACGAAGAAGAGCAATGCCCAGAGCAGGGCGAAGTCCGTACCGAAGACGTAGTAGATGATCGCCACGATGACCGTCATGATGGCTGCCAGCCACGCCTTGGTGAAAAGGTAACCGCGGGTGGTCTCGCCGAAGTTGTCGAGAGACCGCCTGAAATTGGCGGTCAGCTTCACCTTGTCCGTGAGCTTCCGTGGGAACGAGAAGACTTCGGAGATCATGAAGAGGACGATAAAGATCATGAGCCCGATGCTGGTGAGCGCGTTGATGGCACCCTTTATGAGGGTGCCGCTGAATTCAACGGCGTTCTCCGGATCCAGCGTGCCGGAGGTGAGGCCGCTGATGTCGATGCCCTGGTCTGCGAACCAGGCTTGGACGTCGGCCGTCATCTCGCTCAAGTTCTCCTTGTACACGGGGAGCTTGTCGTCCAACTGGGTGAGAGCGCCGGCCGCGATGGCTAGGAACAAGAGAACGATAACGACAAACAAGACGAGCACGACGGCCAGGGTCGCCCAGGGGGGCAGCCCCTTGCGGCGCAACCAGTGGATGAACGGGCTGATCCCCATGACCAAGAACATCGCCAGGAGTATGGGGTTGAGGATGCTGGCGGCGTAACGCATGCCGTAGATGATCACGACGACGCTCGCCAGGGCGAGGAGCAGTCCGGTCGGGCTTCCGATGAGACCGCGGCTGTGCGGCACCGCTTCGAACGCTGAGTCGGCGTCAGTGGCGACCTGCGAAAGCCCGTGTTCCGCGGCCGACCGGTCTTCCGTCGCGGGATCTTCCGGCAGGCCGGGAGGCGGTGTTGCTTCGTCCGAGCTCATGAGCACTCCTCTCTTCCTCCAGTCGGTCTGTCAGTCGCCTTCGCCTGATCCGCCCGCGCCCGCGGCGGCTGCGGCCTTCTTCTGGCGCTTGCGCTTGCGGTGCTCCTCGAGCGGGCTGCTCGACATGAACTCCGATATGGGCCGGGTGCTTTCGAAGGAATCGAAGAACAGCAGCTTCACCATCAGGGTCATGGGTACGGCTATCAAGGCTCCGATACCTCCCAGCGCCCAGCCCCATATCATCAGAGAGACGAACACCATGAGAGACGAAAGCCCCACGCTCTTGCCCATGATATGAGGGGAAATGACGCTGTCCACGATGGTGTTGGCCACGATCACCAGCATCAACACCGCAAAGGCCGGCCAGAAGCCGGATTCGAGCAGCGTGACGAAGAACGGGGGGATAACCGCAAGCACGAAGCCGATGTTGGGAATGAAGCTCATGACGAAGAACAGCAATCCCCAGAGCAAGGCGAAGTCCGTACCGAAGGCGTAGTAGATGATCACCACGACGACTGTCATGATGGCCGATAGCCAGGCTTTGGTGAAAAGGTAGGACCGGGTAGTGCTGCTGAAGTTGTCGAGAGACCGCCGGAAGTTGGCGGCCATCTTCACCTTGTCCGTGAGCTTGCGGGGGAATGAGAAGACCTCGGAGACCATGAAGAGGACGATGAAGATCATGAGCCCGATGTTGGTGAGCGCGTTCACCGCCCCCTTTATAAGCTTGCCGCCGCCCTCGACCAGACTGGCGGGTTCGAGCGACCCGGAAGTAAGGCCACTGATATCGATGCCATGGCTGCTGAACCAAGCCTCGACGTCGGCCATCATCTGAGTCAGGTTCTCCTTGTAGACGGGCAGCTTCTCGTCCAGTTGGCTGAGGGAGGCGGCTCCGATGGCCAAGAACAAGAGAACGATAACGACGAACAAGACGAGCACGACGGCCAGCGTTGCCCAGGGGGGCAGCCCCTTGCGGCGCAACCAGTGTATGAACGGGCTCAGGCCCATGACCAGGAACATGGCAAGCAGTATGGGGTTGAGGATGCCGGCGGCGTAGCGCATGCCGTAGATGGTGATGGTGACGCCCGCCAAGGCGAGCAGCAGTCCGGTCGGGCTGCCGATGAGGTTGCGGCTGCGTCCCGCTTCGGTCGCCGAGGCGGCGTCGGTCGCGACCTCGCTCGTGGACTGCGCAAGCCCGGCTTCTTCAGCTGCACTGTCCTTCATGGCAGGATCGTCCGACAGTGCGGGATCGTCCGGGGGGCCGGGAGGTGGTGCTGCTTCGTCCGGGCTCATGAGCACTCCTCGCTTTTGAGGCGATTGACCGACTGGGGCACGGCGGAGGAGCGCTGCCCCTCCCAGCGCCGGCTTCCTCCTTATTACCACACACTCTCGTGCAGCGCTAGACGGCGGCCGGTCCATTGATGGTGCGGCCGCCTTCTTGGGCACCGGGCTTCCTCAGCCGATGAAGGAAGCGTAGATGCCGACGATCGAGGGAACCATCCTGAGCACCCCGACCGTCACTGGAATACAACTGATGAAACAGATCCTCGAGATTCACCGAGGTCATATGAACGTAGGGACAGAAAGCGCGCGCACAACGGGCGCCAAGCGGACCCTCCTACTTGTAGGCGGGTCGCTGGCGCTCCTGCTGGCTGTGATCGGCGCCATTCTGCCGGTGATGCCCACGACTCCCTTCCTCTTGCTGAGCGCCTACTGCTTCGCGCGCAGTTCCGAACGCTGTCACACCTGGCTTACAACGAACAGGCTCTTCGGAAAGTACGTCACCCACATGGCGGAGGGAAGGCGCTTATCGCTTCCCATCAAGAGCGCTCTGATCGCGTCGTCATGGGTCACGGCAGTAATCTCAGCTCTCTTGCTTGCCCCCAACCTGACCGTGAGGATCATCAGCCTGTCGATGGCGGCAGCCATGAGCACCTATATCCTTCTGCAGGGGCGCCGGCGAACGCTGACCGAGCCGGCCCGGACGCCGTCCCGCCGGGGATAAGACCGGCCCCGTCAGGCGATTCCCGCCGTTCCTGCCCGCGGACGTTCGTCCACGACCTTCGCCCGCCGCTCTCGGGACCGGGCACCCACGAGGCCCGTTGGATCCGCGGAATTCCAAACTGAACGTCACAGGGTCGGCCGGGTTTGTGCGGGACCATCTAGAATGGGACCTAAGAAGCGAAAGGCGCGGGCGATGGACCTCGCGGCACAGAAATCCCCCAGAATGGAGCGTGGAACGCGGTGACGATGGACCGGGCAGTACTTTGAGCACCGTGAGCCAAGCGCGCCGATGAGCCCCGATGCCGGCGCCCTCGAGGCCTTCCATGTCATGGCCAAGCCCACCGGAGCGCGCTGCAACCTTGACTGCGCGTACTGCTTCTTCCTGAAGAAGGAGCGGCTCTATCCCGGCAGCACCTTCCGGATGTGCGATGAGGTCTTAGAGGCCTATATCCGCCAGACCATTGAGGCGCACACAGTCCCCGAGGTGACCATCGCTTGGCAGGGGGGCGAGCCGACGCTCATGGGGCTCGACTTCTTCCGCAAGGTGGTTGGGTTGGAGAAGAAGTACGCACCGCCGGGGGTGCGGGTGGAGAACACCCTCCAGACCAACGGCGTCCTTCTTGACGAAGAATGGTGCGAGTTTCTGCGCGAGGAGCAATTCCTGGTCGGCCTGAGTCTGGATGGACCCCGCGAACTGCACGACGCGTACCGGCGGGACAAGCGGGGTGGCTCGGTGTTCGAAAAGGTGGTCGGGGCCGTCCGCTTGATGCAGGAACACCAAGTGGAGTTCAACATCCTCTGCACGGTGAACGCCGTGAACGGCCTGCTCCCGCTCGAGGTCTACCGTTTCTTCCGGGACGAGCTGAAGGCCCGCTACATCCAGTTCATCCCCATCGTCGAGCGCGAGAACGACTCCGGCGATCAGGAGGGAGCGGTGGTCACCGACCGCTCGGTGAGCGGCCGGCAGTACGGTCGTTTCCTCATCGAGATATTCGACGAGTGGGTCCGGCACGACGTGGGCACGATGTTCGTGCTCCTGTTCGACGGGGTGCTGGCAGCCTACGTGCGGGGTTACTCGAATCTGTGCGTCCTCAGCCCCACCTGTGGGGAAGGGGTGGCCTTGGAGCACACCGGGGACGTCTACTCGTGCGACCACTATGTGGAGCCGGGCTACCTCTTGGGCAATATCCTGGAGCGACCCTTGGGGCAGCTCGTGTCCTCGGAGAAGCAGTTGGCGTTCGGCGCAGCCAAGGCGGAAACGCTCCCGGGCTACTGTCGCCGCTGTCGCTGGCTCTTCGCCTGCAACGGAGAATGTCCCAAGAACCGCATACTGACCGCTCCAGATGGAGAGCCGGGGCTCAACTGGCTCTGCGAGGGGCTGCAGGACTTCTTCGAGCACACCGAGCATCCGATGCGCATCATGGCCGACCTCCTGCGCCGCGGCCGCCCGGCCGACGGCGTGATGGCAGTGCTCGCCGAGGAGGAGCGCCAACTCGCCCGTCGCTTTGCCGCCGCCGGACGGAACGATCCCTGCCCGTGTGGCAGCGGCAAGAAGTACAAGAGGTGCCACGGGGCGGGCGAAGCCTCGTAGGCGCGACTATCAAGCGAGCGACTCGCTCCTGGGGCCTCCTCATCTTGGTCGGGTGCGGAACCTATCCTGTCGTGGCCGCCTCGTCTTGCTTCTTCTTACGACGGAGACCCGACGGGCTGATGAGGGCCGACAGGGGACGCGTGCTCTCGTAGGCGTCGAAGAAGAGCAGCTTCACCATGAGCATGAGGGGTACGGACATCAGGGCACCCACCGGCCCCAGTACCCAAGCCCAAAGCACCAGCGAGAGAAAGACTGCCAACGTGCTGAGGCCCGTCCGCTTACCCATGAAGCGGGGGGTGACCGCGTTGTTAACGAGCCCGTTGAAGAGAATCACGATGGCCACGACGATGGCGGCCCGAGTGAAACCGAACTCGAGTAGGGTGACGAAGAAGGGCGGGATGACCGCCAGCACAAACCCGATGTTGGGGATGAAGCTGAGGAGGAAGAACATCAGGCCCCAGAGCAGGGCGAAATCGACCCCGAAGGCATAGTAGACCACCACCACGATCACCGCGGTCAGCATGTTGAGCCACGTCAGGGTGAAAAGAAACGTACGGGTCACGTCACCGAAGTTCTTGAAGGTCTCTGTGAGTCTAGGGCTGAAGCTGAGCCGCGCTTGTGCCTTTCTTGGGAACGAGTAGACCTCGGCGATCATGAACGCGACGATGAGGATTATGAGAAAACCGTTGGTAAGTAGAGAGATCAGCAAGCGTATGAACGAGGTTATCCACCCGATGATCTTGTCCGGCCTGAGGACGTTGCTGGTGAGGCCGCTGATGTCTATGCCGTGACCCCCGAACCAACTCTGCACGTCCGAGACGATCCTGCTCAGATTCTCCTGGTAGACCGGTAGTACAGTGTTGAGTTGGCCGAGGGAGGCGGCGATGATGCCCACGAGCAGGCCGGCAGCGACCACGAATCCCACCAGCACGATCACGATCGACGCCCAGGGAGGCATCCCTCTGCGCCTAAGCCACTGCAGGATCGGGCTCAGGCCCATGACGACGAACATGGACAGGAATATCGGGGCGAGGATCGACCGGGAATAACGCATGCCGAAGAGGACTATGGTCATGCAGGCCAGGGCGAGGAGGAGTCCGGTCGGGCTGTGGAACAGGTCGCGGGAGGGAGTCTTCTCTTCTCGCGTAGGGCCGGGACCGTTCGCGCTCTGAGCAGAGTCGTCTAGCTCGCTGGGGCGTTCCTCCAGGTTGGCATCTTCAGGCAGAGAGGCGAGCGGAGCATCTTCATCCCGACTCATGAGTCCTCCTCGATCCGCTTTGCAGGAATGACCGAGATTCGGCCATGACGGACGGGTCATGTTCCGGGGACGGTCTCTATCAAGTACCATGCATCGTCCGACATATCCTTTGTTGGAGCGTTGGCCGAGAGTGGGTCTCCGCGTCATGACGAGGCCGACAAGAGTTGCGTCCGACCGGCGGCGACTGATATCAATAGTGAGAAGCGAACAACCGTATGAGACTCCGGCCGGACAGTCAGGGGGTTGGGATGGCAGACCAGTCTGGGGCCGCCGCACCAGCAGGGCAGGCCGGAACCGAGAAGAAACGTCCCACCGTGGCCCTCGTCCTCGCGGCCTTCATTATCTTCCTGGCCGTGGTTCTCTACCTGTACAACGGGATCACCGCGCTCTTCGATCTTGGGGTATTGGGAAGTGGGCCGGTTCCTCCTGTCGTGTCGGCCGGCTCACTGACGGAAGGCGGCCGCGCGCTGGTCGCCGCCGGTTTCGAGCTGGCTTACGGTGTGGGCTCCCTGGTCATCCTGATCGGTTTCCTACGCGGGCAGAGGTGGGCCTGGGTGGCGGCAATGACCTGGATCACCATATCCCTTGCTCTTGGGCTTTGGCGATACTTCGACGACCGGCCTCAGTACCTGAACATGCTTGCCGGGGTGGTGCTCGTGCTGGTGCTCAACCTGTCCGCGGTGCACCGGGCTTTCGGGATAGGGCGGAGGTGAGATGAGCGCGCTCGCTGAGCCTCGCCAGGATGACCGTTTGTCGGCCCCACCAGGTGCCTCCGATCTCCAGTTGCTCCGTACCTTCGAACCGGTCGTGCGTTTCACCGCGGGCGAACAGTTCTTCCCCACCGATGTGGAACCCTATGTAGCCCGCGCCGGTCTCTGGGCGCACTATCCCGACGGGCGAGAGGAGAACCTGGTCAAGAAGGACGATCTCGACATCGACAGGTTGGTAGAGCCGCGAGAGTACCCCTTCGGCACGGTCGAGTTCCTTCGCTTCACCGAGGCTCTAAGTGTGGCCGACAGCGCGCGAGTGCTGACCGATGTCGGCCGCCTGCGCCGGGAAACGGGGAACGTGTTTCATCCGGGAGTGGGCCGGCTGGCCCGGGGGGGACTTCTGGCCCGGTTGGCCGACGCTCTCTTCTCATTCTCCCTGCTTCTGAGAGGCAAGGTATCGCGGGTCACGGCGGCTGCGGCGGAGCTGGAATATCACCGGATGCTCGTTGAGGACCCAAGATACCTGTACTACGGCAGAGTGGTCCGGCAAGGGGGCTGGACCGTGCTTCAGTACTGGTTCTTCTACTGCTACAACAGCTGGCGCTCAGGGTTCCACGGGGTGAACGATCATGAATCCGACTGGGAGAACGTGCTCGTCTATCTCTACGAGGAGGACGGTCGCTTGTGGCCCGAGTGGGCCGCCTACGCCTCGCACGACTTCCATGGCGGGGATCTACGCCGGCGCTGGGACGACCAGGAGCAACTCGACATGGTGGATGGTCACCCGGTGGTCTGGGCCGGGGCGGGTTCGCACGCCTCCTACTTCGGACGAGGCGAGTATCAGGCGGCCGTAGCCTTGCCCCTGCCCAAGTGGATGCACTCTGTGGCCCACTCGCTGAGCAAGTTCTGGACCCGCACCCTCGGGCAAGCAACCAAAGGCCGGGATCCGCTGAGGATTCCCTTCGTGGACTACGCCCGCGGAGACGGCAAAAGTATCGGCCCTGGGCAGGAGCACGGCTGGACGCCGGTAGTCATCGACGAATCGACGCCTTGGGTCAGCCAATACCGAGGTCTGTGGGGTCTTTTTGCTCGGGATCCGATCTCGGGCGAGAACGCTCCGGCCGGACCCATGTACAACCGCGATGGCTCCCCGCGAGGCGCTTGGTACGACCCGCTGGCCTTTGCCGGGCTCGACAAGGAACCACCGCCCATAGCGGCGATCGGCCTGCTCGAGCAGGATTGCGCCCGCTTCGAGGAGCGCAGGGTGCAGATCGATCTGATCATCGACGAGAAGGTGGTCGAGTTGAACTCCATCGGGGTGCGTTTGGCCGGGATGGAGGGCAATCCTCATCTCAAGAAACAGCACCAACTGCTTGCGGAGCGAGGCGCCGACCTCCGTCAGGAACTGAGCGGTTTGCGCAAAGAGAGATCCGAGAACGAAGCGGTCCTTGGGGCGCTCCGGCTGAGGCTGGAGCGGCTCAAGGACGGGAGGAGAGACGATCCACGAGTGCACATCCGCGAGCTTGCCCGACCTGTGGCACCGACCACCATGCGCTTCAACCGGGCGGCCGAGACGTGGGGCGCCGTCAGCCTCAGTATCATCCTGTTCGGCATAGTGGCGTTGCTTGTTTTGGCGCGCGGCTACCTTTGGATAGCCCTGGTCATAATGGTGGTCGCCTTGGTGGTGATCGAGTCCATCCTCCGGGGTGAGTATGCCCGCACGATCTCCGGCATCGCCGCTTTCTTGGCCGTCATCTCGGCGATACTCCTGATCATCCACTTCTGGTTGTGGGTCATTGTGGTACTGCTGGGCGTCCCGGCCTTCTTCCTTCTATTACAGAAGGTGCGGGAACTACGGGAGTGGAAAGAGCCACCAGGCTGAGCGGGCAACGCGCCGCGGACGGCGCAGCAGCCGGCCGGGGGCGGCCAGGTTTCGCGGCCCGGAGGCGGCGAGGGCCGCGGGCTGGGGGTGGCGGCAGTCGCAGGCAGCGGAGCGGGTCGTAAGGTTTGGATGTGGGCGCGCGCGGGCACCGCACTACCAAGCGTTCTTGAAGAAGCGAACTCAAACTGTGTAAGGAGGGTCCCATGGCGGAGAAGCAGAAGCCGAACATCCTCATCTTGTGGGGAGACGACATCGGCTGGTGGAACATCAGCTTCAACAACCGCGGCCAGATGGGCTACCGGACCCCCAACATCGACCGGGTGGCCCAGGAAGGTCTGGCCTTCAGCGACTACTACGGTCAGCAGAGCTGCACCGCCGGCCGGGCGGCCTTCATCACCGGACAGAATCCCGTCCGCACCGGCCTCACCAAGGTGGGGATGCCGGGAGCGGACGTGGGCCTGCGCCCCGAGGATCCTACCATCGCCGAACTCCTCAAACCGCTGGGATATGTCACCGGCCAGTTCGGCAAGAACCACCTGGGAGACAAGGACGAGTTCCTACCCAGCGTTCACGGGTTCGACGAGTTCTTCGGGAACCTGTACCACCTCAATGCCGAGGAGGAGCCGGAGCAACTGGACTATCCCAAAGATCCGAGATTCCGCGAGCGCTTCGGTCCACGGGGCGTCATCCACAGCTACGCCGACGGGCGGATCGAGGACACCGGGCCCCTCACCAAGAAGCGCATGGAGACCATAGACGAAGAGGTCACCGAGCGCGCGCTCCGGTTCATGGAGGAGAACAGCAAGGCGGGCAAGCCCTTTTTCCTCTGGTGGAACGCCACTGCCATGCACTTCCGCACGCACCCGGCTGAGAAGCATCTGGGCAAGAGCGGGCAGGGCTTCTACAACGACGTGATGGTGGCGCACGACGAGCTGGTCGGCCAGATGCTGGACAAGCTGGACGAGTTGGGCATCGCCGACAACACTATCGTCATGTACTCCACCGATAACGGTCCGCACTACAACACCTGGCCCGATGGCGCCATAACTCCCTTCCGCAGCGAGAAGAACACCAACTGGGAAGGGTGCTTGGCGGGTGCCGGCCTTCGTGCGCTGGCCCGGGAAGTTCGCCGCGGGCAAGACGCTGAACGGGATCGTCTGTCACCAGGACTTGCTGCCCACACTGCTGGCGGCCGCGGGCGAGCCGGACATCAGGGAGAAGCTTCTGAAAGGGCACGCGGCCGGCGACAAGACCTTCAAGGTGCACATCGACGGCATCAACATGCTTTCCTATCTGAGTGGCGAGCAAGAGAAGAGCCCCCGAGAGTCGTTCTTCTACCTCAACGACGACGGCCAGCTGGTAGCGGTCCGGCACAACGACTGGAAGCTCGTGTTCATGGAACAGCGGGCCAAGCAGCTCGCCTGCTGGTCCGAGCCGTTCGTGCCGCTGAGGATCCCCAAGATGTTCCATCTGCGCCGCGATCCCTTCGAGCGGGCGGACGAGAACTCCAACACCTACTACGATTGGATGATCGACCACGCCTATCTGCTCTACGGGGCCCAGGCGCTGGTAGCGCAGCAGATCCAGTCCTTCAAGGAGTTCCCGCCCCGGCAGAAGCCGGCCTCGTTCAATCTGGACCGGGTCCTTGAGACTCTGCAAGACGCCTCCGGAGCGGGCATGAGGTAGGCTCGAGCGGTGATGGCGGGCCACGACTGCAGGGCGGCGGGCCCGGCCGAGGCGCGCCGCGTGCCTGCCGACGCGGGCGCGTCGCCCCCCTGGTGGACCCGGGCGGCGGGTGCGGACGGCGAGCGGTGTGACCGTGGTGGGCTCGTCCGCGCGCGATCCACGCGGGAGGCTGGGAGAAGCTGCGGAGACTGAGAGGGTGACGTGAGCGAAACCATGCCGTTCGGCGGCATCGCCACCTTCCTGAAGGCACCCTTCGTCCCCGAGCCGGCGGCGACCGACGGAGAGGTGGCGATCGTCGGGGTGCCCTACGACGAAGGGACGACGGGCCGCGCCGGCGCGCGCGAGGGTCCGCGCGCCCTGCGCGCCATCTCGACGAACTGGGCCTACCGGGAAGGGGCCGAGCCTTACTGGGACGGCGAAGCCGGGGTCTCTCTGCTGGGCGGCGTGCGGTTCGTCGACGCCGGTGATGTAGCTATGGCTCCGACTGCCTCCGCGGATACCAACCATACTCGTATAGCCGGGCGCGTCGCCGAGATCGTGCGCGCCGGTCTCTTCCCGGTGGTGCTGGGCGGAGATCACTCGATCACCTATCCGGTGCTGCAGGGAGTGGCGTGGGGGCGGGCCGAGGCCCGGCCCGGCGCCGTTGAGGGCGCCGCGACGCCCGCGGCGTTCAGCCTGGTGCAGTTCGACGCGCACATGGATTACTGGGAAGAGATCGGGGGCGAGCGCTACACACATGCGAGTCCGATCATCCGGGCCCACGAGCAAGGGCTCGTCCAGCGAGTGACGCAGTACGGCATCCGGGGCCTGCACACGGCGGCCGACAACGTAGCCCTCGCGCTGGAGCGCGGAGTCGCGACTCTGTGGTGCGAACAGGCGAAGCGGGAGCTGGGGGAGCACGGGGTGGAGCGTCTGGTCGAGCACATCGACCCCGGCGCGGACATCTGGGTGACATTCGACATAGACTGTCTGGACCCGGCAGTCGCGCCCGGCACGGGCACGCCCGAGCCGGGTGGCTTCACCTACTACGAAGCCAAGACGCTGCTTCTGGCCGTGGCGGGTCGGGCCAACATCGTCGGGATGGATCTCGTGGAGGTGAACCCGCTCTACGATCCGGGTCAGCTGGCGGCCTTGCACGGCGCCCGGCTGATCATGGACCTGGTGGGAGCAGTGTTCGACCGCCGGGGCGACGGATGACCGACGGCGCTCGCCGGCGGCGGCCTCTGCCCGCCCCGGCGCGGGCCGGTTGCCGCGTAGGGTGGGCCAGAGCCGCCAATCTCCATCCAAAGTCTGAGTATCCACGGTCGGTCCCTGAGCGATCCTAGGATCGTGACGGGTTTTCTGATGGGAAATACGACCACAGTCAGGCAGCGGCGACCCCCAAGGTGACGTGATGTCCGAGACGTTCAAGCTGAGCGACCAAGCGACGGGTCTGGCGTTCGGGGTCGCGGCTCCGGTAGTAGTCGCCGCCGAGTTCGATGTAGACCTCTCCGGTCGAGAACATGTGCCAGAAGGAGACCAGGATGGAGTGCTTGACCGCCCCAAGGGCCCGGCCATGGCCGATGCGGGGACGCAATCGTTGGTAGAGGGCCTGCAGGTAGCTGCCCTTGGTGCGGGTGGCGGCCAGGGCGGCTTCTTCCAGGGCGATGCCCAGCCACTTGGAGCCTTGGCGGCTGCGTCCGGAGCGGCGCTTGCCGGCGGACTCATGGTTGCCCGGGCACTGCCCGGCCCAGGAGGCCAGGTGTCCCGCCGAGGGGAAGCGGCCCATGTCGGTGCCGATCTCCGCGAGCAGGACCTCAGCGGTGCGTCGGGCCACCCCGGGGATGGTGCAGGCCAGCCGGACGCCTCCCGCGAAAGGGGCCAGGGTCGCCTCGATGGCGTCCGAAAGGCCTTCGATGTGCTCGTCCAGGAAGTCCAGATGGGCGAGGATGGCCCCGATGAGAAGGGCGTGGTGGGGTTCGAAGCGTCCTTCCAAGGCCTCACGCAGGGCGGGGAGCTTCTGCCGCAGCCGGCCCCGGGCCAGATCGGAGAGGACCGCGGGGTCGGTCGTGCCCCGGACCAGGGCATCGAGCATGGCCCGTCCGGAGGCACCCAGGACGTCAGAGGTCACGCAGTCGAGCTTGATGCCGGTATCCTCGAGCGCTTTGTGCAGCCGGTTGGCCTCCCGGGCACGCTCCTGGATCTGGGTCTTGCGGTAGCGGGTGAGCATGCGCAGGGCCCGCTGAGGCTTGGGGGGGACGAAGCTCGGCCTGAGGAGCCCGGCCTCCATGAGGCGGCTGAGCCAGGCCGCGTCGGAGACATCGGTCTTGCGCCCGGGCACCTGCTTGACGTGGCGCGCGTTCACCAGGTACAGCTCGCAGGCGTCCTCCAGCACGTGCCAGACGGGCTGCCAGTAGACCCCGGTGGCCTCCAGGGCCCCGTGGGTCACCCCGTGGGCCTCCAGCCAGTCGCGCAACGCCACGAGGCCGCGCACCGTGGTCGGAAACTCCGCCAGATGCTCTTCGCGCCCCCGGCCCGTCTCCGGCACCCGCACGCAGGCGGTCACCTGGGCCTTGTGCACGTCCAGGCCGGCCACCCGCTCGAAGATGGTCTCCATCACACCCCCTTCACTGACGACGGCAGCTACGCGTCACCCGCAGGGGTCTCCGAAACAGACGAGTCTGATGGGCGTGCTCATGGCAACAATCCGGTATCCCGGGGGAGACTCCCACACCAAACTAAGCACGGGCTCGCAGGCACCAGAGAAAACGCGGCGTCAGCGGGCGACGGACACATCATGCCAAATTTCATCTGCCCGGGTATGCCCGCGGCGCGCGGGCAGGGGAACTATGCTGATGCCCCGCAGGCGTTATACTTGTGATGGCTTTCGTATAACACAGCCAGGGGGCGGAGCATGCGGCTTACGATCTCAAGCAAGGGGTGGGTGGTGATCCCCGCGGATCTACGAAAGAAGTATGGGCTGAGGCCGGGTGACGCAGTGAACGTCGTGGACTATGGGGGCGTCTTGGCTCTGGTGCCGGCTCTCGATGATCCGATCCGTCAAGCCAGGGGTGTGCTCAAGTCTTCGGAATCGCTGACGGCCGAAGTGGTAGAAGAGCACCGTCGCGAGGTCGAACATGACGCGCGCCGGTCTCGATGAAATCGACTGTCTGGGTCCTCGACAGCTTCGCCATCCTATCCTTTATGAGAGAGGAAGCTGGCGCGGCAAGGGTTTCAGAGGTGCTCGAGGTAGCCGGCGGTGAAACTCACCGTGCTCTGCTGTCTGTCATCAGTCTGGCCGAGATCGCATACGTAACGGAACGTGCCGGCGGATTACCGGCAGCACAGACCGCTCTGTCCGCCATCCAGGATCTGCCCCTCGAGGTAGTGGGTGTCGGCCGGCAGGAGGTTCTCGCCGCCGCGCACGTGAAGGCGCATCACTCGGTCTCCCTCGCGGATGCCTTCGTGGTGGCCCTTGCCGCGGCCGAGGGTGGCACGGTCCTGACCGGCGATCCGGAGTTCACGGCGGTCGAGGACCTGGTGCCCGTGGAGTGGCTTCCCCGTTGATCGCTGGGCGCTACTCCGCTGGTGCGAAGCCTCGCCGGATGGTGTTCTCGGTGACAGTGCGCGGCTCCAGGAACTGCAGGAGATAGTCCGGGCCTCCTGCTTTGGACCCGACGCCGCTCATGCGGGAACCCCCGAAGGGCTGGCGCCCCACCATGGCGCCGGTGATGGGCCGGTTTATGTACAGGTTGCCCACGCGGAACTCCCGGTAAGCGCGGGCGATATGGGCCGGATTGCGGGAGTAGACGCCGCCGGTGAGGCCGTAGCGCACCCCCAGAGCCAGTTCGATGGCATGGCCGAAGTCCTGAGCCTTCATGACCGCGAGCACCGGACCGAATATCTCTTCCTGGGCGATGGAGGCCTCCGGGGAGACATCCACGAACAGGTGCGGCGGGATGAAGTATCCGGCGGCAGGGGGCTCGGGGTCGGCATGAGGCGCCGGTTCGGCGGCGGGTGCCGGTGCAGCCGGGGGTGCCGGTTCCACGAGGTACGCCGGTCCGGCGGCGACCGTCGACTCGGCTGGGAGGGCCGATCCGATCGCGAGCCCCGGCCCTGCCGGCGGCGCTGCTCCGGCTGAGGTCGCGTCGACGCCGGAGCCGACGTCGGCCGCCGGCGAGGGCGCGATGCCGTCGGAAGCCGTCGCGGGCTCCCGCGGGGGGGCCGGGGCAGGCATCGGCGGAGTCCATCCCTCCGGTGGGAAGGCCAGCGTCGCTTCACTCTTGCCGCGCTCGATGGCGGCGAGGATGCGCTCCTGTGCTTCTGCCGTTATGACGGGGCCCACGCGCGTCGCCGGGTCGGAGGGGTCGCCCACCTTGAGGCTCGCCACCGCTTGGCTCAGGCGACCCACGAACTGATCGTAGACTTCCTTG
Organism: uncultured Actinomycetes bacterium; assembly: GCA_963806155.1. Taxonomy (GTDB): domain Bacteria; phylum Actinomycetota; class Thermoleophilia; order RBG-16-64-13; family RBG-16-64-13; genus CAVPLM01. The sequence goes on along the minus strand of CAWDXC010000009.1, from coordinate 104,726 downwards.
AGCACCACCACCCGGCTGCAGGCCGAGCACTTCTGACCGGCGTAGTGGAAGGCGGAGACGATCACCCCGTCGATGGCGGCATCGAGGTCCGCATCTGTGTCGACGATGATGGCGTTCTTGCCCCCGAGTTCGGCGACCACTTTCTTGATGTTCCGCTGGCCGGGGGTGACGATCGCCGCCCTCTGCATCATCGACAGACCCACCTCCAGGCTGCCGGTGAAGGCGATGAGGTCGACGCGGGGGTCACCGACCAGGTAGTCGCCCAGTTCGGCTCCCGACCCGGGCAGGAAGCTCACCGCTCCATCCGGCACGCCGGCTTCGTGCAGCATGCGGACCAGGGCGTAGCCCAGGACGGGCGTGGGACTCGCCGGTTTGAAGACCACGGTATTCCCGGCCGCCAGAGCCGCCGACACCATACCCGTGGGGATCGCGAGCGGGAAGTTCCAGGGGGCGATGACCGCGGCTACGCCGCGGGGCTCGTAGAAGTAGAGGTCCTCTTCGCCGGGCACGTCGCTCAAGCTCCGGGGGGGAGCCAATCGGAGCATCTCGCGGCTGTGGTACTCCAGGAAATCGATGGCCTCAGTGACGTCGGCGTCGGCTTCACGCCAGGGTTTGCCCGCCTCTACCACCTCCAGGGCCGCGAGTTCGAAGCGGCGGGACCGCATGAGGGAGGCCGCGAGGAGCAGTATCTCCGCGCGCTCAGCAGCGGGGGTGTCTCTCCATAGTGGGAAAGCGGCCTGGGCCGCCTCAAGAGCTTGGTCTGCCTCGTTCCGGCCGGCGGCGGCTACCTTGCCCACAATGTCTGCGGGCCAGGCCGGGTTGGTCGAGACGATCGCGCCCTCGGTCCTGATCTGGCCGGCGCCGATGAGAAGGGCGTAGTGGCGCCCCAGGCTACCTCGGATGGTGGCCAGGGCCTTCTCCATCGCGGCGCGGATCTCGGGGCGGGAGAAGTCGGCGCGGGGCTCGTTTCGGAACGGGCGCAGCTCTCCTACAGCGACCTGAGCGGCATCACCCGCTGGGCTCGCTTCACCCATGGGGCTCGCTTCACCCATGGGGCTCGCTTCACCCGCTGGGCTCGCTTCATCCGCGGGGCTCGCTTCATCCGCGGGGCCTGCGGCGGGGGCCGTAGCCCGTGCCTCGGCGGCCTCCCGTCGGGGCACGGGCTGCTCGGCCACTTTCATCGCCTCGGTGCCGGGGGCGGCGAGGAGCGTGCCCGGGTCCTGCTGCTGGACGAACGTGAGGCGCAGGAAGGACTCGTTTGCGGTGTTCTCGAGCAGGCGGCGGACGAGATAGGCTATCCCTGGGATGGATTCTCCCACCGGCACGTACTCACGCACCCGCTGACCCTGGGCCGCAGTCGCGCGCCGGATGGAGTCCGCCATGCCATACAGGAACTGCAGCTCCAGAGCGCCAGAGGGAAGCCCCGCCGCCTCGGCCTGGGCTATGCCGGCCGCGATGCTGCGGATGTTGTGCGTGCCGAGAGCGGGTCTTGTCCATTGCCAGTTCTCGATAAGAAGACCCGTCAGCCGCTCAAACTGGGCGTCGGTCTGCGCCTTCTTCTTGAAGACGGGAGAGGGCCAATGCTCCTGGGCGGCGATGATGGTCTCGTAGTCCCAGTAGGCGCCTTTGACCAGACGCACGGTGAAGGGGGTCCCGCGGCGCCGGGCAAGATCGACCAGATTCCGCACGTCGTCCCGGCTGTCCCGCAGGTAGGCCTGGACTACCACGCCTACGTGCGGGTAGTCGTCGAGGTCTTCGTCAAGTATGAGGTCCGCGAAGACGGCGTACGTGAGGTCGCGATAGGCGAAGCGTTCCAAATCGAGATTGAGGAACACGCCTCGATTGCGGGCACCGATGAAGAGCGGCCTCAAAGCGGCCACCAGTGCTCGGCGTGAGCCCTCGAAATCGAGCGGATCGATCTGGGAGTAGAGCGAGGTAAGCTTCAGAGACAGGTTCACCCTTGGCTGCTCGCCCCACGGGGCCTGGTCGATCTGGGGATCGGCCGACCAGCGGGCGGCACGGGGGGGAAGGATATCGAGTACGTCGAGATAGCGGCGCACGTACTCGGCGGCCTCGGCCTCGCTGAGACAAGCCTCCCCGAGGATATCGAGCGTGTAGCCGGTGTGATGGCGACGAAGACGCTTGAGGGTGGGGATGGCTTCGCCGGCATCACGGCCGGGGATGAGGCTTCTGGCCATCCGCTCCATGCCGCGGTCCGTCAGCCGGGCTACGGCCCAGCTGGGGAGGCGCTGGCCAGCAGTGGTGCCTACCAGCCGGTCCAGCGGGCGGGGTAACTCGCCTCCGTCGGCGAGGTATGCGCGAACGTGCCGGACCACATCTCCCGAACCGCGCAGGCTGGGATAGACGTCGACGAAGCGGAAGAGTTGGGTCTTGAGGTGAGGATCGTCGATGGCCTGGGCAAGGATGCGACGCTGCATCGCCCTGCCGCTCAGGAAGGACGAAGCCGCGCTCAGCCGCCCCTGCTCGGTCACCGCGGCGAACAGGTTCTCCCCGATCTCGCGGGTGCGGGACTCGAGGTCGGTGGGACCGGCCGCCGCGGGCTCGACCTCCGCCGGCTGCCCGGCGGGCGGCCCTCCGGCCCCGGCGGACTCAGTGGTCTTCACCGGCTCCCCGGCTCCGGGAGACTCGGCCGCGCTATTGCGGGCCTCCGCCGGCCGCTCGGTGCTTTCGACGGCCTCCGCCGGCCCCCCGGCGGACAGCCCTCCGGCCCCGGCGGATTCAGTGGCCTCCGCCGGCTCCCCGGCGCTGGCAGGCTCCGCGGCCGCGGCCGACTCGGCGGCCACGACCTCCCCGCCGTCCAGGTCGTCGGGCTGCGGCCCGGGGTCTTCCTCGACCGATCCCAACCCTTCGTTCATCTTACTGCCCCTTGTACATCCGATAGGCTTCCATGAAGGTGGGGAACCCGCAGGTGGGGATCACCAGGAGCAACGCGTGCACGATCTCTTCCTCGGAGGCGCCCGCTTCACGCGCCCGCTCGACGTGGGTGACAACGGCCCTTTGATGGTGGCTGGCGGCGGAGATGCCTACTTTGATCAGCCAGCGGGTCTTCTCGTCCAGCGGTCCGCCCTGCTCATGGACGAACTTCCCCAAGTCCTCGTTCTTCTCCACGAGTTCGGGGAAGCTGGTCTTGAAGTCGGCATAGTACGGATGGACCTCTTTCATCGTTCCTCCTTTTGTGGGTCAGACTGCCCTGACGGGGAGACTGCGTTGCTCCGAGCCGGCAAGTCGACTCGCCCTTTGTTCCAGGTCACCCTTCTTTACCCGTTCTCACTCCGCGGCAACCAGACCTCACAGTCTTCCCGCGAAACTACGAGCCGCCGCCCGGGGGCCGGCCTGCGCGGAGTCGGCGCGGGCGGGAAGCCCGACCTGCAGCCGCCGGCTTCCACTGGTCCAGTATACGGTCGCGCGGGTCGCGCCGAAGCGCTATCCTGAAATGGCTGTGAAGAGGCTGGGTGGATCCGCTGGCGCGGGATCCGCTGCCGGGAGGGACGGGTGGATCCGGCCTATCTAAGACTGCTGATGCCGGGGGAACTTGCCGCCCGGGCTGAGCGGGCACGCGTGCGCCTGCGTCGCTGCGCGCTGTGCCCGCGGCAGTGCTGGGTCGACCGGTCGGCCGGGGAGTTGGGCGAGTGCCGCGCCGGGGCTCTGGCGCGGGTGGCGAGCGCCGGCCCCCACTACGGTGAAGAAGCGCCGCTGGTGGGTCGCGGGGGCTCGGGCACCATCTTCTTCGCCGGCTGCAACCTAGCCTGCGTATTCTGTCAGAACTACGACCTCAGCCATCTCTGTCGGGGTCGCGAACAGGGACCGACGGAGCTTGCTGGGACCATGATCGAGCTGCAGGAAATGGGCTGCGAGAACATCAACTTCGTCTCGCCCAGTCACGTGGTGCCGCAGATATTGGCCGCTTTGGTCCTGGCCGTCGATGAGGGGCTGCGGCTGCCCCTGGTGTACAACACGGGGGGCTACGACTCTTTGTCTACGCTCCGGCTCCTCCACGGCATCGTCGACATCTACATGCCCGACATGAAGTACGCGGATAATGAGGTCGCCGAGCGCCTTTCCGGGGTCCCAGACTATGTGGAACGCAACCGAGGCGCCACGCGTGAGATGCACCGGCAGGTGGGCGACCTGGAACTCGATCAGCGCGGTGTGGCCCGCCGGGGGCTCCTCGTCCGTCACCTCGTGCTCCCCGACGGTCTGGCCGGCACGGCTGAGGCCATGCGCTTCATCTCTTCGGAGGTGTCGCCCGACACCTACGTGAACGTCATGGACCAGTATCACCCGGCCTACATGGCCGACAGATACGGGGAGATCTCTCGACCGCCGACCGCGGCGGAATACCGGTCGGCTGTGGAGGAGGCGCGAAGGGCCGGTCTGCGGCGGTTGGACGGCATCGCGACGTGAGAAGCGTCCGACTGCGCTCTGTACAAGTATCATGGAGGCGTCGTCGGAGTGACGTCTCGAGGGAGGCATCACCATGAAGAATGAAGCCCCAGTAAAGCTGGATCTCAAGAAGCAACTCAGGCACCTGTATCTTCCCTCTGCAAAGGAGGTCACGGTCGTCGACGTCCCGGAGATGACGTTCATCATGATCGACGGCCGGCTGGAGCCGGATGCGACCCCGGGGACGTCGCCGAGCTTCGCGGCCGCCATCGGCGCACTCTACGGCCTTTCCTACACCCTCAAGTTCATGTCGAAGCTCCGCCCAGTGGATCCGATCGACTATACCGTGATGGCTCTGGAAGGGCTGTGGAGCTTTCCCACGGGGGGGACAGACTATATCTCTGCCGGCGAGTGGCCCTGGACCATGATGATGATGCAACCCGACCACGTCACCTCGGAGATGTTCGCCGAAGCCAAGGAACAGGTCCGCCGGAAGAACGAGAAGGAGCAGCGCCCCACGGAGTCGCTGGACCGGGCCCGCTTCGAGGCGTTTCACGAGGGGCTGAGCGTTCAGATCATGCACGTCGGACCGTATGCCGACGAACCGGCCACGATCGCGAAGATGGAGGCCTTCGCCCAGGAGCACGGATACGTGTTCCGCGGGCGCCATCACGAGATCTATCTAGGTGACCCGCGCACGGCCAAACCCGAGAATCTGAAGACTGTTTTGAGGCACGCTGTGTCGTTGGCTTCATGAGCTTCGGGTCGGACGGGTGCCACGATTGCGCCCGAGAAGGAACAGTTGTACGCTGGCACGGAGATCCAAGGGGCGCTTACGCGCAGACCGGGTGTTGTTGATTCAAAGTCTTTTCGCCTCTGGCCATGGGGGTGGGGCTTGTTCAGCAGGGAGAACAGCGCAAGCACCAATTTTATGCTGACCGCCGCCGGTTGGCTTGTGGTCGGCGGCCTCATGGGGATCGTCCTCGCCATCGAGTTTGTCTTCCCGGACGCGGTGCACGGCATAGGTCCCCTCGTATTCAGTAGGTTACGCCAAGCTCATGTCAACACCGTCATGTTCGCCTGGCTGTCCGGCGGCATGATGGGCCTTATGCTTTACGTCGTCCCCCGCTTGACCGGTCGCCGCCTTTGGAGCGAGAGGCTGGGTAACCTCACCGTTCTTCTGTGGAACGGGGCTGTGTTGGTCGGCATCGTCGGCCTGCTCACCGCCCACAGCCAGAGTCGTGAGTATGCCGAGATGGTGTGGGCCGTCGACGTAGCCGTTATGGTCGTACTCCTCCTGAGCGCCGCCAACATACTGATGACTATCCACCACAGGGTGGAGCAGAAGATGTACGTATCGCTCTGGTACATCACCGGCACAGTGATCTGGATGCCGCTCCTGTACTTCATCGGGAACGTTATGTGGGCCCCGCCTACGGGGGCGCTCACGGGCATCAACGACGCCATTTTCAACTGGTTCTACGGTCACAACGTCCTGGGGCTCTGGTTCACCACGGGGTTGCTGGCCGTGATCTACTACATCGTCCCCAAGGAGACCCGCTCGCCTCTATACAGCCACTTTCTGTCCCTCATAGCCTTCTGGGGGATCATCTTCTTCTACACGGGGGTGGGAGCGCACCATCTGCTTTGGGCGCCGATCCCTTACTGGCTGAAGACCGTCGCCGTGGCCGATAGCATCGGTATGGTGCTTCCGGTCGTGGCCTTCTTGGCGAACATCTTCCTTTCTATGCGCGGCAACTGGAACCGCTTCTTCAGCAGCATCCCTATTCGCTTCATGCTGACGGGGTGGCTGGCGTACATCTTGGTATCGTTCCAGGGCTCGCATGAGGCGCTACGCAGCGTCAACCTCTTGACTCACTTCACCCAATATGTGCCCAGTCATGCCCATCTGGCGCTCATGTTCTTTGGGGCTTCGGTGATCATGGGGGGAATGTACTACATCATCCCGCGCATCTACGACTGCAAGATCTACAGCCGGGTCATGGCGAACGTGCAATACAGCTTGTACGTGGTCGGGTTCACCTTCTTCTTCGTCGGCTTCCTGATCACCGGTCTCGTCCAGGGCTCCGGATGGGTGCAGCAGGGGCTGCCCATATGGAGCGTCCTCCCCGGTCTGCGTTCATACATGGCCATGAGGGCCGGCGGTGGTGCTCTCTTGGTGATCAGCTTCATTCTCTTCGGCTACAACATGTACGCGACCGTGGTCAAGCGCAGACCGGTCCAGCATCCCGAGCCGGTGAAGCCGGTCCAGGCGGCTGCCACGCCTGCGGACCTGGAGGCGCCGCCGGTGGTGGCGGCCAAACCAGGAATGCTGGCGGGCGGGAACTGAAGGGGCGTGCATCGTGCGCATGACCTTCCGCCTCATCATCATCGGGGGACTGATCGTCTTCTTTGCAGTGGTCGCTGTGGTGGTCTTCGTCCCCAAGATCGTGTGGAACCCTTCCCAGACCCTGGTCGCCCAGGAGTACGGCGAGCAGGAGGCCGAGGGCCGCAAGCTTTTCTACAGCAACGGCTGCAACTACTGTCACACTCAGTACGTACGACTGGAAGATACGGCCATGGGCGCCGTCTCCGAGGGCGGCAACTATGTCTTCGACAACCCCATGATCCTCGGGTCGGAGCGTACCGGACCCGACCTCTCCTACGTGGGGCGCAAACGGAGCGAAGCCTGGGAGATAGCCCACCTCAAGGATCCCCGGGCCTTCTCACCCAACTCGATCATGCCCAAGTTCGACTTCCTCACAGATGCCCAACTCCAATCAATCGCCGCGTACCTCTTTGCGCTGGGGGACCGGGTGGCGCAGAGTCGCATGATCACTCCCCCGGAGCCGTATGTCGGCAAGGTGAGTCCGCTCCAGTTTCCGACTGCGCTCCCCGGGGGTGACACACCGCAGGGCTGGTCGACGTGGACGGCGTCGGGTCTACAAGAAGGCAAGGAGATCTACATCACCCGCTGTCAGACCTGCCACGGCTGCTCGGGAAACGGGCTGGGCACCTACGCCGGTACCCTGTCGGTGACCCCGGCCGACTACAAGCAGGAGCCATTCCGTTCGATGCCTGACGAACAGTTCTTCTGGCACGTCTCCGAGGGGCTGCCCGGCACGGTGATGCCCACCTGGAAGCTAACGCTGTCGGAAGACGAGCGTTGGAAGGTGATCGCCTACATCCAACAGACCTTCTCCCGTCCCGTGATGCACGATCCCAACGAGGGTGATCTCCCGGCGGATTATGCCGACCTGACCAACCCCGTCCCTCTCACGCTCGATACGCTCGAAATAGGCAAGCAGATCTTCACGCGCGAATGTCTGGTCTGCCACGGAGACACGGGCCGGGGTGACGGCCCCTACCGTGAAGGCTTGCAGCCGTCGCCTCCCGACTTCAGCGATACCTCGCTCTATGGCACCCTCGACAAACCGCTCTACGCAGACGCCGACTACTACTGGCGCATAAGCGAGGGCCTACCTTGGAGCGCCATGCCGGTGTGGAAATCGCAGTACTCGGAAGACGACCGCTGGGCGGTGGTCCACTACATCCGTTCGGTGTTCACCCAGACAGAGAAACCGCCGGAGTTGCTCCCCGACGGCGAAGACTTCACCTTCCCCGAGATATACAAGACGCAGAAGATTCCGGAGAGCGCGTCCTACACGAGGGGTCAGTTGATCTACCTGGTCAACTGCGCCCAGTGCCACGGTCTGGCGGGAGATGGTAAGGGCTGGAACGGTCAATACCTGAATCCCAAGCCGGCCAACCTGCAGGAAGATGCCGGGGTACCGTTGGAGGCAGGCGACGAGGGTAAAGCTCTGGCCCGGGTGTCTTTCGGCATCAAGGGCACGTCCATGCCTAGTTGGAGCGAGTTCCTGCCGCTCGACCAGCGCTGGGACGCGATCAAGTACATCATCGAGTCCTTCCGGCTAGGCAGACCCTTGACGGAGAGCGCGGCCGGTGACGGCAGTGTGGCGGCCGACTTTGCAACCCTGAGTCCGGACAACTGGACGGCCGAGGGCCACGAGATATCACTGTCGCGGGGAGCCGATGTGTACGCGACCTACTGCGCCACCTGCCACGGCGCCGGGGGGTGGGGCGACGGTGACGGGAGCGCCGCCAGTCCCAGCGGGAGGCCCGCGCGCTTCCCGGCCGGCCTCTCGGTGAACTACCTCTTCTGGCGCGTGTGGGACGGCGTGCCGGACAGCGTCATGCCTCCCTTCGCCCGCTTCCTCCCCGATTCGGATGTCTGGGACGTGGTCATGTACACCCAGCAGTTGCTTCCGGCGGCGCCTGCAAGTTCTCAGGGGGTTAAGTGATGCCGCTCGGGATGTGGATGCTCCTCGTGTGGATGATCTTCATGGCCTGCGTTGGCATCGCCTTCGCGATCTGGGGATGGCGAAGAGGGCAATTCCACGATATCGAGGAGCCGAAATACCGAATGTTGGAGGACAGGGACCCCGAGCCCTGGCCGGACAGAAAGTCGCGCCGGAAAGGAGGGGAGCCGTGACCCAGAACGCTCTCCACGTGGGACCGGAGATCATCGGCATCGTCGTTGGCGCGCTCGTTCTCCTCATATTCGCCTTGACGTTCGCGCTGCCTTCGCGCTCACGAGTGCTGCCCGGGAGCCAAGGCCACCGCGAGGATGAAGAGGACGGGCGCCACGAAGACGTGCGGCCGGACGGCTACATCGACAGCTTCAACAAGGAGATCGAGGAGGCTGGGGGCGGGCTTCCGTGGGTGGTCCTGATAGCGCTCCCCGGCGTCCTTGTCGTTTGGGTGCTGTACTTGATACTTCAGTGGACCCCATGAGTGCCGCGATATCGAGGAGCCGGATGCGATCTGAAGGGATCGGGGTATGGCTTACGTCTACCAGGTGAGCTTCGACATCGCCCCCGAGCAGCAGAGGCAGCTGGAAGTAGGGGGATCCCTGGAGCGGGTCCTTGGGTTCCTACGCGTTTTGTTGCCGGCCGAACCGGGGTACATGACGGCGCGCGCGGTGTACTCCCTGGATCTCCCCGAGCGCATCCGGGTGGTGGTGGAGAGTGTGTGGGACCACTGGGAGGACCTCGAGACCCATCGGAAGTCTGGCTTGGCCGAGGACAAGATATTGCGTGAATTCGGGCATCTGCTACCAGACATGCTCGAAGTACGGACTTTCCGCGAGGTCGACTGACTTGGATGCGGGGCGCATTAGGAGGTGGGTCGCCGCGTACAAAGCGGCCGCCTCAGCGATCGAGGGCTTTCTCCTCACATGCATCATCTGCGCCGTGGCGGTCGCCTTGTGGGGCTGCGGAGAAGATGGCTATGCGGCGGCTGGGGCGACGATCCTCGAGCCGCAGACGGTGGGAGACCTTACGGCGACGCTGTCCGTAGACCCCTATCCCCCGCCGGCGATGGGAAAGACGGAGTTCTTGGTCACCCTGACCGATGGCCGGGGCCAGCTGGTGACAGGGGCTACGGTGAGTTCCGACATGACGATGCCCGCGATGCCCATGCCCCCTAATCGCCCGGAGGCGGTCGAAGACAGCGCGGGGGTCTATCGCGTGGAGGTCTTGTTCACGATGGCGGGGGATTGGGAGGCGGCAGTGGAGGCGCTACTGGCCGACGGGTCGACCACCGAGTTCGTGTTCGCCATGACCGCTCGTTGAGGCGTCTGCCTTGTCGGCGACGGCAGGAGGTACTCTCGGAGCCTTATTCTTGGCCGGCCTTCTCGGTGGTCTGGGTCACTGTCTGGGGATGTGCGGCCCTCTCGTCGCTCTGGCCGGGATCCGTTTGCGGGACGAGCGGGCGGCCCGGGCGTCGGTACGGGACGCCGACCCTCCCCGGTTCGTGATCGTTCCCACAGTGACCTATCATGCGGCGCGGATAGCGGTATATGCGGTTCTCGGCGCGGTGGCGGGAGCGGTAGGGTCGCTCCTTGGCTTAGCGGGAGGGATGACCAACCTGGCGGGCTTCGTGGGTCTCGCCGTCGGACTCACGGTGGTGGTCATCGGCCTGGGGTATGCAGGCTTGTTGCCGGGCGTCGCCCGGGAGCAGGGGTCTCGGTGGTGGAACGCGACGGCGAGCTGGGCTCTGCGGCGCCCTGGGCTGCTCGGGGCATCATTGCTAGGGGCGGTCAACGGGCTCCTGCCCTGCGGACTGGTGTACGGCGCGCTTTTGGTGGCGGCCGGTACGGGCAGCCCGGCGAGAGGCGCGCTAGGCATGGCGGTGTTCGGCGTCGCCACTTTCCCGGCGCTGGCAATCGTGCAGACGGGGATGGGCGCGCTGGGTCCCACCCTCCGCCGTTGGCTTCTGCGGGCGGCCGGCGTGGTGGTGACACTCATCGGGGTGCAGTTGTGTCTGAGAGGCCTGGCTGCACTGGGGGTCGTGCCCTCCGTCCATATCGGGGGGCTGATGCTGTGGTAGAGGGACAGGGGTCCTGCGCGCTCTGCGGACTCCGCGTCTCCACTCCGGTAACACACGTGGTCGCGGGAGAAGAGCAGCAATTCTGCTGCGAAGGCTGTGCGCGCGTCTACGAACTCGCCTGCGAAAGCGGGGTGCTCGACCAGGTACTTGGCAAGACGGCCGCCCGTCGCCGACCACTGGCTGCGTTTGCCGGACCTGGAGAGACTGCGTATTTCGCCATCGGCGGCATGTGGTGCGCCGGCTGCGCGACGGCGGCAGAGGGATTGCTGCGTCATCAACCGGGGGTGCGGAACGCGGATGTCAGCTTCGCTGCGGAGCGAGGCCGAGTGAGCTATGACCCTGCCCGGACGGATGCCAGGCGACTACTCGCCAAGTTGGAGGGGCTCGGGTATGATGCGCGTCTTTTCTCCGACCAGAGGGAGACCGTGGTCGAGAAACGGCAGGAAGGCCTCCTCCTTCAACTGATCGTGGCCGCCGCCTTCGGGATGCAGGTGATGATGATCTACTTGGCTCTTCTCTACCCGCGCTACGCGGCAGGAGACTACACCAGCCCCGAAGTGCGCCAACTCCAGTACCTGGCCATGGGTCTGACGGTCCCGGTCCTGCTTGTGGGCGGGTTCTCGTTTCTGCAGGGGGCCTGGCGTGCCCTCCTGGCGCGCACCGCCACTATGGACACTCTGGTTTCCTTGGGGACCATCTCGGCCTTCCTCTACAGTCTTTTTGTCACCGTGACCGGAACGGGAGCGGCATACTTCGACTCCGTCTGCATGATCACCGCGTTCGTGATGGTCGGGCGCTACCTGGAATCCGTAGGCGGCAACCGGGCTCGCCGCGATATCAACGCTCTTCTGACCGTTCAGCCCGATACCGCATGGTCGAGAAGGGATGGGGCTTGGACCAAGATCGAGTCCGCGCACCTATCCGTGGGCGAGGTGATCCTGGTCAAACAGGGAGAGCGCGTCCCGGCCGACTCTATTGTCGTCGAGGGCGGCGCGGCCGTAGACGAGTCGCTGCTCACCGGAGAGTCCGCGCCGATCGACAAGAAGGCCTCCGACCCGGTCAGCGCCGGGACCCTGGTCGTGGACGGCTCTCTGATCGCCACGGTGACTACTCCGGTGGTCGGTAGCCGTCTGGCCCAGATCTCCCGTCTCGTAGAGGAGACCCTGGCGGCTAAGCCTCCACTCCAACGGTTGGCGGACAGAGCTTCTGCCTACTTCACTCTTGGCATCTTGGGGGTGGCGGTGCTCACACTCGCGATCTGGCTGCTGCTGGGGGATCCGGTATCCGAGTCGCTGGTGGCGGCAGTCGCGGTTCTGGTGGTGGCATGCCCCTGCGCTTTGGGGTTGGCCACACCACTCGCTCTGACCGTTGCCCTGGGCCTGTCCGCTCGTGCCGGCATCGTGGTGCGGAACCCGGCAGCGTTGGAACTTGCGGCCACTGTCAAGAGAGTCGTGCTGGACAAGACCGGCACTGTCACGCGCGGACGGCTGTCGGTGGAAGAAGTAGTGCCTCTAAGAGGTAGCGAAGCAGACCTATTGTGTAGCGCCGCTGCCGTGGAACAGTTTTCCGAGCACCCGGTGGCGATGGCGATAGTCGGATCCTGCAGCGGCGCCTTGCCGGAAGCGACGGATTTCGAGGTGAAAAGGGGTCAGGGCTCGAGCGCCCGGCTCGCCGTCGGTGAGGAGCAGCGGGTGATGGTGGGCTCGCCTGCATATCTTGGCCTTGACCCGCGTTCTCAGGCGACGGCAATGGCCCGGTCACATCTCGAAAAAGGCAGCACGGTCGCATGGGTGAGCCGGGACGGGTCCATCGCCGGATACATCGTCCTTCGCGACGAGCCGAATCCATCGGCCGCCCCGGCTCTGGAGGAACTGACCGACTTGGGGATGAAGACCTCCATACTCTCCGGCGACGACTCCGGCACGGTGCGAGCCGTGGCCGCCGAGGTGGGTGTGGTCGATTGGGCCGGCAATCTCAATGCCGGCGAGAAGGCAGAGCGGATCCACCGCTGGCAGGAAGAGGGCCAGGTAGTGGCCATGGTGGGCGACGGCGTCAACGATGCGCCGGCCCTAGCCAAGGCCGATCTGGCCATCGCCATGGCGGGGGGCACGGATCTCGCAGGGGAGACGGCGGACGCGATCCTCACCCGGGGCGATCTTAGGCTCGTCCCCTGGTTTCTTCGTCTGTCGGTGCACACCCGGCGGAAGATCCGCGAGAACTTGGCATGGGCCTTCGCCTACAACCTGGTGACCGTTCCTCTTGCTGCTTTGGGCCTGATCAGCCCGGTTATTGCAGCAGGGACGATGGCGGCCAGCAGCCTGCTGGTGGTGGGTAACTCTCTTCGCATTCACCGCCTGGATGCCAGAAGGCCACCCTCGGAGACCAAAGGGGTGCGGATCGCACAGGCATCGAACCCCGTGAGCGTCAACAAGCGCTGATATCCTTCGCCCCGACCAGGGAGGGCCCGTGGGCGGCAGCAAAAACAACAAGGAAACGTCGTTGGAGCAAGCCGGCAGCATGCGCAGCCGGCTGGGCCTCTGGCTCCTGGCCGGGCTGGCCGTAGCGCTGGCGGGGCTGTTCGTCCTCCTCGCTTTCAAGGTCGCCAAGAATGTGGCCGTGGCCAGCTTCGACCTTCGCATCACGGAAGCGGTGGTGGCCAGGCGCAGTCCGAACATGGACCTCTTCTTCTGGGGTGTCACTCTTCTTGGCAACGCTCTGGTCCTGGCTACCATGGCCACTGCGGCAGTGATCATGCTGCTGGTCTGGGGCGCGAGGGCCCGGGCGGTCCTAGTGGCGGGCACGCTCATTGTGGCAGAAGTGACATCGAGTCTCGTCAAGTACGCATACCAGCGATCTCGCCCTCCCGAGTCCATAATGCTGATCAAGCCCCCGCTGTCCCAGAGCTTCCCCTCAGGGCACGCCTTTCTAACTCTGAGTTTCGCCGCGCTCTTGGTCTTTCTAGCGTTCCGGTTCTTGCATCGCTCGCCGGGACGGACCGGTGCGCGGCGCTGGGCTAGCGGGCCGGTGAGAGCGTTGGTGATCGTGGCCGCGCTTGCGTTCGTCATAGCGGTCGGTTTCTCCCGGGTCTACCTCGGGGTGCACTGGACCTCGGACGTCCTCGCGGGCTGGTGTCTCGGAGGGGCATGCCCCGCAGCAGCTTTGGTCGGCCTGCTTCTGTGGGAACGGAGCCGTCTAATGTGGCGCGACGCGCCCCCCTGGGGAAGCAGGAAGGCGCGTGCGGTGTTGGTGATAGCGCTGGCCGTGTTGGTGCTGGCGGCATACGTGTTGGCGGCGGTCGCCGACCCGCTCTTGACCTGACCGCCGTGGTCTGCGTGTCGGGACCCCACCGTCGTAGCTTGAGCGTCGTGACTGGCCGTCGATATGGGGTGGATGTCAAGGCTGTAGTCCCGAACCGTATGCCGGCCGGTCTCAATTCCTCTACAATCCTGTTTAGGACGGCCGGCGGCGACGGTAAAAGGTGGCCGGGAGCCATGGTAGTGCGAGGGGGTTTCTCATGACGGGATCGAGACGGGAGCGATCGGGCCCAGGAGTGCTCGCGCGGATGACGCTCGCAGTCATCCTTGCGGCCTCGATGTTAGGCCTGGTGACGTTCGTGGTTTCCTGCGACGTGGGGGTTGACATCGGGCCTACCCAGGAGTTGGCCATCGACGAGCCGCTGGGGTCGGCGGCGGTCACCGATGTGGCGATAAGCATGGGCGCGGGCACGCTTTCCCTCAGCCCGGGGGCGACCGGTCTTGTCTCCGGCGTCGTCAGATACAACGTCGACGCCTGGAAGCCGGTGGTCGGGCGGACCGACAGGAAGCTGACCATCGACCAGGGTAAGAAGGGTGGCCTCGAGGCGATCGGCGGCGACGTCGTGAACGACTGGCAGTTGCATCTCGGTGGTGCGCCCATGCGCCTGGAGGTCTCGGCCGGCGCTTATGAAGGCACTTACGACCTGGGCGGACTGACCTTGCAGGACCTGACCATCAAGGACGGGGCCGCCAAGACCGAGGTCACGTTCGATTCGGCCAATCCCGGACAGATGCAGCGGCTGCTCTACGAGACCGGCGCCTCCACGGTGAACTTGACTGGTCTGGCGAACGCCAACTTCAGGACCTTAGAGTTCAAGGGCGGGGCCGGCTCGTACTCCCTGGACTTCTCGGGCCAGTTGCGTACCGATGGCACGGTGCGCGTCGAAGCCGGGGTGGGGACAGTCACTATCGTGGTGCCGGCGGAGACCGCCGCTCGGGTGACCGTCGAGGGGTCTTTGACCGACGTCTCCCTGGAGGGGGAATGGACCACCACAGGCAAGACCTCGGGCACGCCTGCCGCAACGGCCGGGGGAGAGGGCAAGACCCTGACTATCACCGTCGATATGAGCGTGGGCACGCTGAAACTCGTCACCAAATAGCGGAACGGGCCGTCATGCCCGGCCCGTTCCGCTGCCCCCACGTACTCCCCGCGTGCCCCGGGCGCGCCCGGGGCCAAAGCGGCGCCCGCGGTCGCGCCTCGCGCGAGCACTATTCGATCGTCAGCGTCACTTCAAAAGTCTGCTCGGGTGGCACGTCCTCAAAGGACCGCGCGTATTCGAGCTTGAGGACCGCCTCTCCCTTGTCGGCGGTCTTGAAGGTGAAGGTGTACGTACCGCCGGAGCCGACCACGCTCGGGTCGGTCGACTCGGCCACGTATTCGGCCTCGCCTTGCTGTTCGATCAGTGCCGCATCTTCATCGCTGATCGCAGATGTCCACTCGAAACCGGTGGTAGGATTGCCGGGCAGCATCACCTCGATGGTGTCGCCCACCGCGACCGTGAAGGCCTCGCCATTGTCCGCTTCTCCCAGTTGGAGAAGCCCCTCCGCCGAGTCGACCTCAGAGCCGCATCCCGCGGTCACGGCTGCCACTAACGTTAGGATCGTGACAAGAACAACGCCCGTGATCGCCGCTGAGTGCCACACTCGCCTGCTCATTACCGTCGCCCCCTTCTGCATCGCCCACTCAGGCCCCTGACTCATGCCCTCTGAGACGGCCCCAACGGCAGCCTGGTTTCAAGCGTCGCCGGGGCGATCACCTTACCGTCAGATCGACCTGGAAGCTACCGGTGGGATCTTCGGTCGGGTCCGGGGGGTAGTAGACCAGTCTCACGACCATCGTCCCCCGATCCACCGCCCGGAACGTGTACGTTATGATCCCTCCGGCTCCCGCCGCGTCGGGATCGTCCGAGACAAAGACGGGCTCGCCTATCTGTTCGAGCAGCGAAGCCTCGGGATCGGGATCGTCCATCTCCCAGGCGAAGCCGGTGCTGGGATTCGCCTGCAGGGACAGCTCGATGGTCCCCCCGGCTTGGATCTCGAAGCTGCCCCCGTCGTCGGCCTCGTTCAGGGTGAGGGACGCCGGGACCGTGGTCCCTTCGGCCGTGCTGCCGGCCTGCTCACCGGAAGAGGTTTCGCTCGGCGAGTCGGAGCCGCAGGCGAGCGCCAACACGAGCGTCGAGAATACGAGCACAGCCAGGAAGGTCAGAACCGATTGCGGACCAGATCTTCTCACCCGTTCCACGCCGGCTGCTCCCAGGTCTTTAGATAGCACGGCCTTCGTCCGATGGCTCTGCCGGGGCTTGGCGGGGCGTCGCCCGTTTCAGAGCGCGGCGGCGGCGCCAGACCATCAACGCCAGCAGCCCGATGATACCCACAGCGGTGATGACGATAACGAGCACCGACATGCCCTGGATCCTCATGGCCACGAGGTTCGTGGCTAGAGTGACGCCCCACAAGATGAGCGTGGTGCGGGTCTGCGAAAGACCTCGGGCCAGCAAACCGTGATGCAGGTGATCGGTGCCCGGGCTCGAGAGGGGGTTTTCGCGCCGTACGAGGCGTCGGAGTACGACCTGAAACGTGTCGAGCAGGGGTAGGAGAAGGAACAGGACCGTGGGGAAGAGGGCGAAGACCGTGGTGACCTTGAGATCGCCGAGGATACTCGAGGCGGCGAGAACGTAGCCGAAGAAGTACGCTCCGCTGTCGCCCATGATGATCCTCGAGGGCGGGAAATTGTGGCGCAGGAAGCCCAGGGCGGCTCCGGCCAGCGCGGCGAGGAGCAGGGTCGCGGCGGCCTTGGCCTGGTCCTGAGCTGAAACGGCCAGCAAGCTCATGGCGGTGATGAAACTCACCCCGCCGGCCAGGCCGTCGACTCCATCGATGAGGTTGATGGCGTTGGTGATACCCATGATCCAGACCACGGTAAGGATCACGGAGATGGCGCTGGCGAAGTCGCCTCCAAAGAGGACCTCGATCCGTGTGCCGGTGCTCACCAGCAGCAACGCTGCGACCAGTTGCACGGCGAGACGGAAGCCCACCGGCAGTCCGAACTGGTCGTCGATGAAGCCGGCCATGATTAGGAAGGACCCGCCCAGCAGGATGGCGAGCACTTCTACCTGCACGTCCTCGATGATGATGGGGCGGAGGAGGGTGGCGATCACCAGCGCGACGATCACCGAGGCGAAGATGGCCAGCCCGCCGGCGTTGGGCAGCGGCTCCTTGTTGATGCGGCGGGGGTTGGGCTCGTCGGCCCAGCCTACGCGTAACGAGAACAGACGGATTCGAGGCATGAACTGCCAGGCTGCTAGGGCCGCGATGATGAAGGTGAGGATGACTGTCACCCAGCCCAGCCGGCCGGGAGCAGCGATGCCGAGCTTGTTGAGGAAGTCGACTATCGGGTCGAGCACGCCGGAGATAGTGACCTCGCTGATCTCGCAGGTTCTGGCTCACGTGCAAAAGCATCGTATCATCGGGCGAAGGGTAGACGCCTGTTCGACGAACTAAACAGATAGAGCGACGTGACCGGGCGGGCACGCCCCATCGAGGCTCGACGACACTGTGCGCTTCCTTGACCAGTGCGGTACAGTCTCTCGGGATAACGAACGGCCCGCGTGGCCTCACTCAGATGGGAACGTCCTCGACATGAACAAGCTCGAAGCAGTGAAGATCGGCACTCGGGGTCTATGGAACAGGGCCATAGGCTGGCCCATCTGCGTCTCGTTCGAGGTAACGCACTCGTGCGTAGCCGACTGCGTCCATTGCGACAAGGGTGGCCTCAAGCACGAGGCCCGCCGGCTCGGTCCCTCTGACTACGGACGGTTCTCCAGGGAGTTCCAGCCGGCCGTGATCCAACTATCCGGCGGCGAACCCTTGCTGCGCGACGATCTGGAGGACATCCTCCGCGCGGTCAAGCGTCCGAGCGGGTTGCCTATGGCGGCGTGCGTGACGAACTCCTGGCTCCTGACCGAGGAACGGTATCTGTCTCTCCAGAAGGCAGGCGCCTCCCTTTTTTCCATCTCGCTGGACTTCCCCGACGAGCGACACGACGACTTCCGCAGGATCCCGGGGCTGTTCGCCAAGATGAACGAGCTCATTCCGTACCTGGTGCATAAGTACGGCCGCGAGGATATCGTGCTGAATGCGGCCTTGACCAGCGCCAATTTCGCCGAGATTCCCGGCTTGGTGGCCAGGGCAGAGGAGTGGGGGACCAAGATCTCCTTCAGCGCCTACAGCTCTCTACGTACGGGGAATACAAGCCTCTGCATAGACTCACCTGAGGATCTGGCCCTCCTTCGCAGTCACATCGACGGCTTGGAGAAGCACGATCCTCGCACGACCATCCTCAACTCGGATTACATCCTCGAACAGACCTACCGCTTCTTCGCCGAAGGGGGCATGAACGGGTGCCAGGCGGGGCGGCGCTTCCTGGTGGTGCGGCCGGACGGTCTCATCAACGCCTGTTCGATGTTCCCGGACATGCGGTACCGCACTCGGAAGGAAGCGGTGGAAGGCTTCAGTGCCACGCGCCACAGCTGTGACCGGTGCTACGTCTCTATTCGGGCAAGCACCGAGCGCCCTCTGGGGATACTCATCCAGGAGAACCTTGAAACGGGGATCAAGCTACCCGGCTTCACGAAGACGGCTGACTGACACGGCCGCGGGTCCGCACAGGGGCGGCCACGCGGGCGCAGGCGGCCACGCGGGGGCAGTGCCAGTGGTGTTTCGTCGGGGAAGCTGCCGGGGGCATGTGAGAGGCCACCAGGGAGGCTGCAGGCTAGTGCTTGCGGTGCACCAGCCTAAGGGCGGACCAATCGTGATCGAGGGCTGCGACCTTGACGTCGACCAGTCCGCTCGTGAGCGCGAGGCGGCGGATCACGTTCTCGTTCAGATCCCCGGGCAGTCCTTCGCCGCGGCGGGACGACGACTGCTTGATCCAAGAGATCCAGAGGCTGCCTCCAGGCGCCAACTTGTCGCGCAGTGAACTGAACACCCGCGCCAGTTCTCCCCGGTTGCGGGCGAAGAAGTGCAGGTAGTCGACCTGGCCTTCAAACGACGAGACGGCATCTGCGTCGGGCAGAACGCTGAAGCCGTCCGGAAGGGGCAATAGCGGGTTGTCGTCGTCCACCGGGGGCGCGACCACCAGGCCGACGGCGCCCGGTCGCAGTCCGAGCTTCCGGTGGACGGGGCTCTCTTCGAAAGGCTCCGTCGGCGCCGGCTTGGGCTCCGCGGGGGCCAGCACCGGTTCCGCGGGGGCTACCACCCGTTCCGCGGGTGCTACCGCCGGTTTCACCGGTGCCGCTACCTGGTCGGCGGGTGTAGCCGCGGGCTTCTTCGACCGAGTGGGCTTGGCGGCGGTCCCCTCGTTCGGCACAGCCTCCGTTTTTGGGATGGCCTCTTTCTTCGGGGCGGCTTCCTTCTGCGAAGCCGCCTTCCGCTTCGGAGTCCCGCTCTTCCCGGGTTCTGTGTCCTGATTCTTTTGCGCCACGTCTTCTTCGCCTACTATCGGGGTCCACGGACCCCTGCGGGCCGCGCTTCGAGCCATCTTAGCATCGAGGGCAAACATGTGGCTCCAGAAAGCCTGAACGCGCAGGTCGGTCTGGGCTCGCGGGCGGAGGCTCCAGGGGGCCGGCAGCTTGGGAGGACGCTGACTAAGAACGGTCGCCGGTCCGGGTCGAGGCCTTGCGCGTGGCCTCCGATGTCGAAGCGACCGCTTCAGCGATCGAGGCCGTGGGTCCGCCTCGAGAGCCGGCCGACGCGGTTAGACGAGGGCTCGAGACTTCCCCGGGGATCCGTCGTGCCCTGCGCTGCGCGCTCGGCAAGGACCGTGCGTCACCGGGCGACATCACTCTGCGCGGCGGATAGGCAGGTCGCGGACCAAAGCCATGATGGTCGATTCCCTGCACCCGGGAATAGACCTGGCCAGGGTGCAGGCCGAGACGGGCTTCGAGTCGATCGTGCCGAGCGAGATCGGTCATACAGAGGCGCCGACCGAAGAAGAACTGCGCATCCTGCGCGCCGAGGTAGACCCCTCAGGCTGCTGATCGGTAGAGCGTGGCTCGGCGAGCCGGGGTGGTCTCTTGGGCTGCAGCGGCGCGACTCACCCAGGAGCACCCGAGATGATCCTGCACGACCGGGGTATGCGCTTGAACATTGTCTGCGCTTGAACATTCCCTCTACTCTCGGCCCCGGTCATCTAAGGCGCAGACTTCTTGATGCGGAGGACGTCCGCCGAGGCGGAGGTTGCACCTCTGGAACAATGACCCAGTTCGAGTGGGCGCTCACGACCACGATAGAAGCGAAGGGCAGCGGGTTAGACCACAGGAACCGCTGGTTGCCAAGCTGGGTCGGAAGGAATAGTGTCGATCTAGCACCCAGAGGCGTTGGAGGTGCGGTTGAACCACGGATCACGTTACGCGAGCGAGCACCGATTCGAGTACGACCATGACGATAAGCAGCGCCTTGATTTCTTCTATGGGTTCTCTGGTGAGGGCTACCACGGCTTCAAGATGAATGCCGTGCACGAGGGATGAGAAGGGCCACTGAGCCTACTCTCTGTGGCAGACTCTTGCCGGCGAACCTGCGTTGGACGCTTACGAGGGGAGCGCGCGTGGAGGCCTCGTGAAATCCAGACTTCCGAACCCTGGCGGTGGTCCTCTTCTGCGTGCTCCTGGTCGGGATGAGTCTCGCCCTCTGGGGCTGCGGCGCGGAGCCCGCCCCCACGACTTCTGAGCCCGTGCCGGCGTCCGGCGCAACCGCGTCGACGGCGGCGCCCACGGCCCCGTCCTTTGACGAAGCGTGGGCGGCGAGCTCTGGCTGCGCTCGAGGCGTTGGGGCCGACCCGCGTGAGCATCGTCGAGACCACCGAGGGCCGGGCGACAGGAGACGAGATCCCGCCCGAGCAGTCCAACTTCGGCCCCCAGACTGAGGAAGCCGAGCAGTTGCTCGACGTCGCAGGGGGCCGCGCCCGGTTAACGGTGCACACCTCGGACCGCATGGTCAAGACGACGGTCGTGCAGGGCAAAGTGCGGACGAGCACCATCAGCCAGCCGTTGACGAACTCCGACCTCGTATCGGTCAGCCGCTACATCTCTCTGCAGGAACCGGAGGGTCTCCCTCTGCCTCTCTGGGCCGGCAACGCGGTCGATCCGACCGAGGGCTACCCCGACCTGTTCGCAGACGGCGAGAGTGGCGACGACGACGTGGTGACGACCCGATGGCCGTGGAGCAGGCGCCGGACGGCAGCACCACTCTCTCCTGCGAGCGTTCGAGCGAGACGGCGAACCAGCCACGCTGACCCTGCCTCTGGGAGCCGACAGCCTCCCAGTCGCATCGAGATTGCGGCAAGGGAACGCCGAGGGGGAGATCGCAAGGAATCGGCATCGAGTACTCGACGACCATCGAGTACCAGTACGAGAGGGTGGCCTCCTTCTCGGACTCCGACTTCGTCCTTGACGTCCCGGCCGGTGCCTACCGGGAAGGAGTCACCTACGAGCTGGCCCTCGACCGTCCCTGGAGCGAGCAGGCGGATTGGGGTCAGTACTGGCTCGGCGCTCAGGTCGATGAGTGGCCCCTGACCAGGGCGGAGTACGCGATCCACGAAGGGGATCCGGATCTGGGTCCGGAGCCGAACCCGGCGATGAAGGCGTCTTTCTATTCTACGACCGCCCGGAAGCGACCAGCCCCAACGAGATGATCCAGGTGATGGTGAGGCCGCTGCGCGGCCGCTACTTCGAGGACTCGCTCACCTTCGCCGATCAACGCGTGGCCTCAGGAGACTGGGTGCGCCAGGAGATGACCCTGGCCGGCCAGCCCGCCACGGTCTATTCGGGTGCACTGGAGGGTGGTGCCGACGACCGTATCGATTCCATCTACGTCTTCTTGCCGGACGCCTTTGTAGACGTCCAGGTGTGGGCTCCGGTCGATCCGCAACTGGTGCTGGAGGCGCTGTCGCCGGTAGAGTGAACGGGAGAGTGGTGTTCACGTCCTGGGCGCCACCCCTGAGAATGGCTGTTGCCCCGCTTCGTAAGCTTCTCACCGGTCGCCTTCTGCGCGCAATCGGCAAGTTCAGGAATGACCGCCCTCTACAGCATCTTTCGGGTTCTCGGTGGAGAACTGAGTGATGAGGCGGACTTCTTCTCCACCGGCCACGGATCCTTGGTACCTGAGAATAGGCAGTCCCGAACAGGGGTACATTCGGGGCGAGAGTCGGCGACCCTGGGAGGCGCGACATGCAAGATCGGCACGGCAGCAAACCCACGTCCTTGGCCGGTTATCTGGAGGCCATGAGCCAGGCGATATTCACAGCAGGTATCAACTGGAAGGTCGTGCACGCGAAGTGGGATGGTATCCGGGAGGCCTTCGCTGGTTTCGATGTTCAAACAGTGGCCGCGTTCAGCCCTGCCGATGTCGATCGCCTCGCCGGCGACACGCGTGTGATAAGGAACCGGGCCAAGATCGAAGCCATCATCGACAACGCCGCGAAGCTGCTGGAACTGGACGCTACCCCCGGCGGATTCGCCGGCTACCTGAGCTCCCGCGGCGACTTCAAGGCTACGGTCGCCGACCTCAAGCGCAACTTCAGGTTTCTCGGCGAGACCACGGCCTACTTCTTTGTTGCGATGGTGGGCGAGCCGGTGCCTGCACCGGAGGAGTGCGGGCCAGGGCACGCGCGGGCCTCAGGCTCATGAACTCTCGTCCCAACTGCGCGCAAGTAGCCCTAGTCGCAGATCCGCAGCAAGAAACCGCCGGCGACTCCTACTCGACGAAGCCCTCCACGACGTAGGTCCAACCGGCCTTCTTGTCGCGATGGAGCTTGATGTACTTGCGCTTCTCGGCGTCCACCAACAAGCCGCTGAAGCTCCGATACCCATAGGCGGATTCGTTGAAGGACGGCTTCTTGCGCTGCATGGTGTCCTTGACCATCGAGGCGAAGATGGGGTCCTTGTTCTCCCGGATGAGGGCCGCGATGGACTCCAGCAGCAAGTCGAAGACTTCTTTCTTCTCCGGCGGGATATCCACCGCCTGCGGGCCGGGAGGAGCGGCGGCGGGCTGCTTCTCCAGGTCTTCGTAGAAGATGAACTCGTCGCAGTTGCCGGCCAGCAGGTCGGAGGTCGACTCCTTCATCCCCAAGCCGATCACGTGCTTGCCGTTCTCCTTGAGCTTCGACACCAGGGGGGAGAAGTCGGAGTCGCCCGACACGATGACGAACGTGTCGATGTGCTCCTTGGACCAGGCGAGGTCCATGGCGTCTACGGCCAAACGGATGTCGGCCGAGTTCTTGCCGGTCATCGACCGGCGGGGGATCTCGATCAGCTCGATGGCGTTCTCGTGCAGCGGCTTGGTGTACTGCTTGTATTCCCCCCAATCGGCGTAGGCCTTCTTGACGATGACCTTGCCCTTCTCCACCAGGCGCTCGAGGATCTTGTGGATGTCGAACTCGCCGCGCCGGTGCTTGAAACCGATGGCCAGGTTCTCGAAATCGATGAAGACGGCCAGGGTGCGTTCGGTCTCGGTCATGTGGTTTCGGTGCTCCTTCCCCAAAACTGCGGGACCAGGATTTCTTTCTTCGGATGAATTCTTGCACGTTTCTCTTATTCGTGTGGCCCGGGACGTGGTGTCTACGGATACGGTGGCTGGGCAGTGGACTAGGTGGTATGATGCCGGCCCCGGCGGCCACGCGCGGCACTTGGGTCTTGAGCAGGAGAAAACGGTGGAATGACGGAGTTTCCCAAGAGAAGCATTGACGACTGGGCGGCTCTCGTAGAGTCGGAGACCAGGGGCCGGTCGCAGGCCGACCTTGCCTGGGAGAGCCCCGAAGGTATCGCCGTGCGGCCCCTCTACACGGCTGCCGATCTTGGCGAGGTCGGCCACCTGGAGAGCCTGCCGGGTCTTCCCCCGTATGTGCGTGGGCCCCGTGCCTCCATGTACGCCTGGCGCCCCTGGACGATCCGCCAGTACTCGGGTTTCTCCACGGCTGAGGAGTCGAACGCCTTCTATCGCAGGAATCTGGCGGCGGGTCAGGTGGGGCTCTCGGTCGCCTTCGATCTACCCACCCATCGTGGCTACGACTCCGACCACCCCCGGGTGATCGGCGACGTCGGCAAGGCCGGGGTGGCCGTCGACAGCGTCGAGGACATGAAGATCCTTTTCGACCAGATCCCGCTCGATCAGATGTCGGTGTCGATGACCATGAACGGGGCGGTACTGCCGGTCATGGCCATGTACGTGGTGGCGGCTGAGGAGCAGGGGGTGAAACCGCAGCGACTTGCCGGCACCCTGCAGAACGACATCCTCAAGGAGTTCATGGTCCGGAATACCTACATCTACCCGCCGGAACCCTCGATGAGGATCGTAGCCGATATCATAGGTTTCACGGCCCGCCATATGCCTCGCTTCAACCCCATCTCCATCTCCGGCTATCACATGCAGGAGGCGGGGGCCACCTGCGTGCAAGAGTTGGCCTACACCCTTGCCGACGGCCTCGAATACGTAAGGGCAGCTATTCGAACCGGGCTCCAGGTGGACGAGTTCGCGCCCCGACTCTCATTCTTCATGGGGATGGGCATGAACTTCTTCATGGAGATCGCCAAGCTGCGCGCCGCCCGTCTACTCTGGGCCGAGTTGATGCAGGAGCACTTCCGGCCCGAGAGGCCGGAGTCGCTGATACTGCGCACGCACTGTCAGACCTCCGGCGTAAGCCTGACCAGCCGGGACCCGTACAACAACATCGTACGGACCGCGATCGAAGCCTTGGCAGCGGCTCTTGGCGGCACGCAATCGCTGCATACCAACTCCTTCGACGAAGCCCTGGCCCTCCCCACTGATTTCTCGGCCCGCATCGCCCGCAACACCCAACTCATCCTCCAGGAGGAGACAGGGATCACCCGGGTGGTGGACCCGCTGGGCGGCTCGTACTATGTGGAGCGCCTCACCCATGACCTTGCCCTGGAGGCCCGCAGGCTGATCGAGGAGGTGGAGGTGCTGGGAGGCATGACAAAGGCGGTGGCAGCGGGCCTGCCCAAGCTTCGCATCGAGGAATCCGCCGCCCGAAGACAAGCGCGGATCGATCGCGGTGAGGACGTGGTGGTGGGAGTAAACAAGTATCCGCCCGCGGAGGAGACGCCTGTCACTCTTCTTGACATCGACAATACTGCGGTGCGCGAGAAACAGATCTGTCGCTTGAAGCAGGTAAGGGCCGGTCGTGACCCCGTTGCGTGCGCTGCCGCCCTTGAAGCGCTGACAGCGGCGGCAGCCACCGGAGAGGGCAACCTGCTGGGACTCTCCATCGACGCCGCCCGCGCCCGGGGCACGGTGGGGGAGATCTCTCTGGCCCTTGAGCGGGTGTTCACTCGCCACCGCGCCGAGGTAAGGTCGATCACTGGTGTCTACGGGGCCGCCTTCGAGGGGGACGAAGCCTTCATGGAGATCCAGAAACAAGTGGAAGCCTTTGCAGTATCGGAGGGGCGGCGGCCGCGCATCATGGTGGTGAAGCTGGGCCAGGACGGACATGACCGGGGCGCTAAGGTGATAGCCAGCGCCCTGGCCGACATCGGCTTCGACGTCGATATCAGCCCGCTGTTCCAGACACCGGAAGAGGCGGCCCGGCAGGCCCTGGAGAACGACGTCCACGTGGTGGGTGTGTCCTCGCTGGCCGCGGGGCACCGGACACTGGTGCCGCAGCTCCTCGAGGCGCTGCACGCGGGTGGCGGCGAGGACATCATCGTGGTGTGCGGGGGGATCATCCCGGCGCAGGACTACGACATGCTGCAGCGGGCGGGAGTAGCTGCTATCTTCGGTCCAGGGACGAAGATCCCCAGTGCTGCCAAGGAGATCCTGCGACTGATCCGCGAGCGCCGGGCGCACGTGTAGAGACTGCGTGCCAACATCGCCTCGGTGGCTCCGCGAACGAGTCTCGAGGGGGGAGATCTATGCACGACATTGTCAGGCAGTTGGACGAGAAGCGTGCCGCGGCGCGGCTCGGTGGTGGCGAGAAGCGCATCGAGGGGCAACACGCCCGCGGCAAGCTCACCGCCCGCGAGCGCATCGAGCTGCTTCTCGACCCCGAGAGTTTCGAGGAATGGGACATGTTCGTGGAGCACCGGTGCACGGACTTCGGCATGGAGAGTCAGGCCATCCCCGGTGACGGGGTGGTGACGGGGTACGGCACCATAAACGGCAGGGTGATGTTCGTGTTCAGCCAAGATTTCACGGTGTTCGGCGGTGCGCTCTCCGAGGCCCACGCCGAGAAGATCTGCAAGATCATGGACCATGCCATGAACGTCGGGGCTCCGGTCATCGGACTGAACGACTCGGGCGGCGCCCGCATCCAGGAGGGAGTGGCGTCGCTGGCGGGTTACGCCGATGTGTTCGAGCGCAATGTGCTGGCTTCGGGGGTCATCCCTCAGGTCTCGGTGATCATGGGCCCCTGCGCCGGAGGGGCGGTCTACTCGCCGGCGATGACGGACTTCATCTTCATGGTGAAAGACACTTCGTACATGTACGTCACCGGGCCGGAGGTGGTGAAGACCGTCACCCATGAAGTGGTCACTCACAACGAGCTCGGTGGTGCGGTCACGCATTCCACCAAGTCGGGGGTGGCCGATGGGGCCTTTGAGAACGACGTCGAGGCGCTTCTCATGCTTCGCCGGTTCATGGACTTCCTCCCGGCGAGCAACCGGGAGAAGCCGCCCGTCCGCCCGACCTCCGATCCGCCGGACCGCCTGGAGATGTCCTTGGACAGCCTCGTGCCCGACAGCCCCAACCAACCGTACGACATGAAGGAGCTGGTCCTCAAAGTGGTGGACCAGGAGGACTTCTTCGAGCTGCAGCCCGGCTACGCGCAGAACCTCATCGTCGGCTTCGGGCGCATGGAGGGGTCGACGGTGGGGATCGTTGCCAACCAGCCCTTGGTCCTGGCCGGCTGCCTGGATATCAGGTCCTCTATCAAGGGGGCCCGCTTTGTCCGCTTCTGCGACGCCTTCAACATACCCATAGTCACTTTTGTCGACGTGCCCGGTTTTCTTCCCGGCACGGCCCAAGAACATGGGGGCATCATCAAGCACGGCTCCAAGTTGCTGTTCGCCTACGCTGAGGCTACCGTGCCCAAAGTGACCATCATTACCCGCAAGGCGTACGGCGGCGCCTACGACGTTATGAGCTCCAAGCACTTGCGCGGGGACGTGAACCTGGCCTGGCCTTCAGCCGAGATCGCGGTCATGGGTCCCAAGGGCGCTGTCGAGATCATCTTCCGTCAAGATGTCGGCGACGCCGCCAGGATCGAGGCTCTGACCGAAGAGTACCGGCAGAAGTTCGCCAACCCCTTGGTCGCCGGTCGGAGGGGGTTCATCGAAGATGTCATCATGCCGCATACCACGCGTAAGCGGATCTGCAGGTCGCTGGCCATGCTGAGGGAAAAGAAGCTGGATAATCCCTGGCGTAAGCACGACAACATCCCTCTGTAGCCGCGGTCACATAGCGCGGTCTGGAAGCCCACAGGTGTTCGACAAGATCCTCATTGCCAACCGGGGTGAGATCGCGTGCCGGGTGATCAGGACGGCCCGCCGGATGAACATCCGCACCGTGGCGGTCTACTCGGAGGCGGACAAGGATGCCATGCATGTGCAACTGGCCGATGAGGCGGTCTGCATCGGGCCTCCCCCTGCGAGTGAGAGTTATCTGGCCATAGATCGCATCATTGGGGCTTGCAAGGAGACGGGAGCAGAGGCGGTCCACCCGGGCTATGGCTTTCTGGCGGAGAACCCGGCATTTGCCGCTGCCCTTTCGGAGAACGGGGTAGTCTTCATCGGACCGACCGTCCACGCTCTTACCACTATGGGAGACAAACTCGCCTCGAAGAAGCTGGCGCTGGAGGCCGGGGTCGAGACGGTGCCCGGCTCCACGGACGTGATCGGCGATGGCGAGCACGCGGTGCGAGTAGCCCAGGCGATAGGCTATCCGGTGATGCTCAAAGCGGCGGCCGGGGGTGGCGGCAAGGGCATGCGGATCGCGTGGAGCGATGGGGAGTGCCGCGAGGGGTACGAGAGAGCCACCAGTGAGGCACGGTCCAGCTTCGGCGACGGGCGGGTGTTCGTGGAGAAATACATCCATGAGCCGCGGCACATCGAGATTCAAGTGCTGGCCGACAAGCAGGGCGGCGTGGTCCACCTGGGAGAGCGGGAGTGCTCGCTGCAACGCCGTCACCAGAAGGTGATTGAGGAATGCCCTTCGCCCCTCGTCGATGAAGCCATGCGCCGGGCGATGGGCGAGAAGGCGGTGGCCCTGGCCCGAGCGGCGAGGTATGAGTCGGCCGGGACGGTCGAGTTCATGGTCGACGCGGAGCGGAACTACTACTTCCTTGAGATGAACACTCGGCTCCAGGTGGAGCACCCCGTTACGGAACTTGTCACCGGGCTCGACCTGGTGGAGATCATGATCCGGGTGGCTGCCGGTGAGTCCCTGCCCTTCCGACAAGACGACATCGGGATGAGCGGCTGGGCGCTCGAGGCGCGAGTGTACGCCGAAGACCCCTTCCGGGACTTCCTTCCCTCCGCAGGGCGCCTGGTGCGCTACATGCCACCGGCCGAGAGCGAGTCCGTCCGGGTCGACACCGGCGTTCACGAAGGCAGCGAGGTCTCCCTCTATTACGATCCGCTGATCGCCAAAGTCGTCACCCACGGAGCTACCCGAGCTGAGGCTATCGAGCACATGCGCAACGCGCTCGACGAGTTCTATATCAAGGGGGTCTCTCCCAACATAAGCTTCCTCTCGGCCCTGCTGGTACATCCCCGGTTTGTGGAGGGGCGCCTCTCGACCAGCTTCATTGCCGAAGAGTATCCGTTCGGCTTCCACCCTGAAGAAGCGGCCCAGGGGGATCCAGCCCTGCTGGTAGCGGTCGCTGCTGTCGTCCACCGCCTACACGCCGAGCAGGCAGCGCGCACCAGTGGCCAGACCCGCGGGCTCGAGGCTAGGGTGGCAGACGACTGGGTGGTGTTGCTGGGCGACGCAGAGTTCCCGATCAAGATACAGGCAGGAGGCAACGGTCACAGGGTCATTCTGGACGGGGAGGCCTTTGAGGTTCTGAGCGATTGGCAACCGGGTCAGCCCTTGTTCCGTGGCACCTTCGACGGAGAGCCTGTCTGTCTCCAAGTCGAACCCGACGGCGTCGGCTATCGTGTCTCGCACCGTGGCCGCCGAGTGCTCGCCAAGGTGCTGACGAGGAGGGCGGTCGAGTTCAGCCGACTCGCGCCGCACAAGCCTCCTTCCGACCTCTCCCCGTTCCTGCTTTCTCCGATGCCGGGCCTCCTGCTGAGATTGTCGGTCAAGGTGGGCGACGAGGTAAGGGCGGGCGAGGAACTGGCGATCATCGAGGCGATGAAGATGGAGAACGTGCTTCGCGCTTCGCGCGATGGCAAGGTGAAGTCTGTGTTGGCCCAACCGGTCGCCGGTCTGGCTGCCGACCAGCCCATCCTCGAGTTCGAATAGGTCGGGGGGACCGTTCGCATGGCCAGCACCGCCGCCACCCTTGCTGAGGCAGTGCGCGCAGGCCATAGGCGGGCTCTGGCCCGGGCCATCACCCTCGTGGAGTCGACCCGGGCGGACCATCGGGCCCGGGCCACCGAGGTTTTGGAACTACTCATGGGAGCGACCGGGCATTCGATCCGTCTGGGCATCTCCGGCGCTCCAGGGGTGGGAAAGTCGACCTTCATCGAGGCGTTGGGCGGCTACGTGATCGATCGAGGCCACCGGGTGGCCGTACTGGCCGTCGACCCTTCTTCGGCCCTTTCCGGGGGTTCCATCCTGGGGGACAAGACCCGCATGGAGCAGCTCGCCCGGCGTCAGGAGGCCTTCATCAGGCCGTCGCCGGCGGGCCGGACCCTGGGCGGCGTCGCCCGGAGAACGAGGGAAGCCATGCTGCTGTGCGAAGCCGCCGGGTTCGACGCCATCCTCGTGGAAACGATGGGCGTGGGCCAGTCGGAGACGATGGTCGCGGACATGACCGACATGCTTCTTCTCCTGCTGCAGCCTGGAGGAGGGGACGAGCTTCAAGGGATGAAGCGGGGCATCGTCGAACTGGCCGACATGGTAGTCGTGAACAAGGCCGACGGCGAGCTCCGATCTGCCGCGCGCCGCACCGCGGGTGACTATGCGTACGCCCTCTCTCTGTTGCGCGGGCGCAGCCGGAGCTGGACCGTCCCCGTCGACACCTGCTCGGCGGTCACCGGAGAGGGTATCCGGGAGGTCTGGGAACACGTCGAGCAGTACCGAAACCTCACGAGCGCCAGCGGGGAGCTGGCCGCGCGCCGGGCCGAACAGGCCCAGGCCTGGCTCTGGAGCGAGACCTCGGAAGAACTCCTGGCGGCACTGCGGAAGGACCCGGGCGTGCGGGCAGAGCTGCCGGCTCTGGAAGAAGCGGTCAAGAAGGGCGGCATACCCCCTACCCAGGCCGCGCAGCGGCTGCTGGAGGTCTTTCTGGGCAAAAGAGGGTGCACGTGATCGGGAGACTCAATCACATTGCCATCGCGGTGCCCGACCTGGATGCGGCGGCGGCCGCCTACCACGATGTGCTGGGCGTGGACGTGTCCGAACCGACCCCCCTGCCCGAACACGGAGTCACGGTAAGGTTCGTGGACCTCCCGAACACGAGGATCGAGCTGCTCCAACCGCTGGGCGAGGACTCCCCTATAGCTTCCTTTCTGGAGCGTAGCGGGGCCGGGGGCCTACACCACGTCTGCTTCGAGGTGAAGGATGTCGTCGCTGCTCGCGATGCGCTGAAAGCGGCGGGAGCCCGGCCCCTGGGCGAGCCGAAGCTGGGAGCTCACGGCAAGCCCGTGCTGTTTCTGCACCCGGGGGATCTCTCGGGGGTCCTTGTGGAATTGGAACAGGCCTGACGGGAGGCGAGCAGCCCAGCTACAGTAGTTCGAGGAAGCTCTCCATAGCCTGAATGGACTTCTCTTGGTTCGGTCCCCCGCGGGCCAGGGCATCGCCGTCGATGGCCAGGAAGGGGATACCCGCCTCCACGAAGGCGGCGCGGACCACGGGCGCCGAGCCGAGACCGTGGCGGCACCCCCAATGGTTGAAGTGCACGGCCCCATCGACCTTGAGGTGCTTGGCTAGAGCCACGTTGAGCCGGGCCCGCCGGGCGGAGGTACCCCACAAGGTGTGATCCGTGAGGCGTTTGGCCAGCCCGGAAAAGGGATCGGCGGGGTCGATGGTCTCCAGATGCATCTGCCCCATCTCTTCGAAGATGACCACCGCTCCGTGTTTGTCGAGGAGCTCGAAGAGGGCGCGGTCGTGGTGGGGAACGGTGTGTAGCCACAGCAGGCGTTTGAGCTTGCGACCACCGTCGAGTACGGGGGCCATGAGGTCGCGCCGGCCTCGTTCGGTCAGCAGTCTCTCGAAATCCTTCGCGCCCGCCTCCGTTCCCCACAGGAGTTGGCCCAGAAACACAGTGGCAAAAGTCTTGCGGCCGTTCATCTCCAAGCGCCCCGCGAGCCGCTCTTCCATTATGTGACCCCAAGCCGCCGACGCCCGGTTGGAGAGCGTCACGGCCTTCTCGAGGTTGGCCTTGCGGCCGGTCCAGCGGCCGATATCGTCGTGGAGCGTGCGCATCTGCTCGGCCACCTCGGCGACTACATCGGGGGAGGCCTCACCCTCGTCAGGCGGGAGCGGGACTCTGATCTCCCGAAAGGGCACCCCGTGGCGGGTGGCCAACATCTCCAACAGGCACTCCTTACCCAGACAGAGGGGCGTCGTCCCGAGACACATGGTGGGCGCGGGCAGCATGTCGTTCTCGACGGCCGCCAGAGCGATGCGGTGGTAGCTACAGACGTCACGGGCTAGGGGCATGCGGGCCGCTGCGGCCTCCACGGCGTCCCGCAGGTCGCTGCCGGTGAGAGTGGCCGACCCGATCTCGGGGATCATGGGGGTGATCCCGTAGGAGCTCAGCAGCTCCGTGGGGAATAGGTACGAGACCCAAGGTACGACGGCTCCGGGCTTGAAGAGCTCCAAGGAAGCGCTTAGAGCGTGCAACTCCATGTAGCGGCGAGCGGTGGGGTCCTTCAGGGCCTTCCACCGGGTCTGGGCGAGGAACGCCGTGCGAACCAGGGAGGCGCTGAGGGAGTCGCCGGTCACATCGGCCATGCCGGGCATAGACAGCTAGCCCTCCTCTCTCTCGAAGTCGTCGCCGAGGAGGTCGTCGTCGAGAAGCTGAGCCTCCAGGAAGGCCTCGACCCGGGTACGCAGCGGGCCGCCGATCTCGAGCGGGAACCCGACCTCGACCTCCAGGAACGGCAGACCCTGCTCCCCGGCCAACTCGGCGACCAGGAGTGCGTCGTAGGCGCCGGGGTCGCAGAAGCTTTGGCGGGCATAGATCACGGAGGAGGGCCGAGCCGCGCTCAGGAGCTCGACCAGATACGCGCGGCGATCGACGGAAGAACGACGGGGGCAGACGCCCGCTTCCAGGATCCGCCGCGCGGTGTCTTCCGCCGTCGCGCTGCTGATGGGCTCACTATCCAGCGCTCTCCAGCGCGCCGGCGCGGTGCAAGACTCGACCCCGGATATGGCTGAACCCAGCCTCAGGATCAAGTTCAGGAGAGAGTCGTCGCTCATCGGTCCGCCGACGACAAAAACGCCCCCGGGGCGCGGCGCCGCGGGTAGGTCGAACCCGCGCCGCCGGTCGCCGGACGGGGCCCCTTCGTCGATGGGTCGCGAGGTCGCTCCTGGGGGCAGGTCGGTCCGCGACTCGCCCGGCGCACCGAGCCACTGGTCCAGTCTCTCCAGTTCCTGCGTCAGTTCGCGCAGGGCTCCGTCGTCGGAGAGACGGGGGAGGCGAAAGGTCCGGACTTGGTCCGGGTACTTCGACGCGAGCAGATCGCCCGCCCGGCGCATCGCGTCGCATCCACCGGGGACCACGACCCGGTCCCCGGAAGAGCCCTCGGCGAGCAGCTTCTCGGCGGCTGTCACGAGCCTGGTGACAAAGGGGCAGGTCATCGGATGGACGTTGGGGGAGTCGAAGCGACCGGATAGCTCCGTATCCAAAGCCAGGGCTCCGAACCATCTCGGTTCGTACCCCGAGCGGGAAAGGAACGCGGCCGGGACCAGGTTGCAGGTGTAGTAGCAGTATGGCATCAGCGGATCCCTGACAGGTTATGGCTCTGGGGCGACGATTGCAAGGGCCTGGCGATGCAGACTGCCCGTCTTGAAGGTCCCGGGAGTGCGGGCCTGGTGCGCGCGCCCAGCAGCCGTGCGTCCTCACCGCGCGTCCCCTCCGCGTGTGCTATAAATGCCCAGATGTCAACGGTGCCTGGAGGCGACGGACCATGAACAAGGTGTTCCCGGGTGCGGAGGCCGCCATCTTCGATATTGAGGATGGGGCGTCGATCCTGAGTGGCGGGTTCGGTCTTTGTGGAAACCCGGAGAACCTCATCCGCGCGCTCCACAAGAAGGGGATCAGAAACCTGACCATCATCAGCAACAACTGCGGCACCGACGAATATGGGTTGGGGATCCTGCTCCAGTCCGGCCAGGTGCACAAGATGGTCTCCAGCTATGTGGGAGAGAACAAGAACTTCGAGAGGCAGTACCTGAGTGGGGAGCTCGAAGTGGAACTCGTGCCGCAGGGCACCTTGGCCGAACGCATACGGTGCGGAGGCGCCGGGATCCCGGCTTTCTACACTCCGACCGCAGTCGGGACCATGCTGGCCGAGGGCAAAGAAGTCCGGGTCTTCGACGGCCGGGAATACGTGATGGAGAAAGGCCTGCGCGCTGACTTCGCCATAGTCAGCGCCTGGAAAGGCGACAAGTACGGCAATCTCGTGTATAGAAAGACCGCGCGCAACTTCAACCCCCTGTGCGCGACTGCCGGTCAGATTACCATAGCCGAGGTCGAGCACCTGGTGGAGCCGGGTGAGATCGAGCCGGATCTGGTGCACACTCCGGGCATCTATGTCGACCGCATAATCCAGGGCGAGTTCTACGAGAAGTGGATCGAAAGGCGCACGGTCCGTCCGAGACCGTAGAAGCCGTTCCTAGACCGCATTTCATTCTTCAGGAGGCGACAATGGCACTTACTCGGGAGCAGCAGGCTAAGAGGGTCGCGGCCGAGTTCCAGGACGGCTACTACATCAACCTCGGGATCGGCATGCCCACCCTGGTCAGCAACTACCTGCCGGAGGGTAGGGACATCTTCCTCCACTCTGAGAACGGGATCCTCGGCGCCGGTCCCTATCCCTATGAGGGCGAGGAGGATCCGGACCTCATCAACGCGGGTAAAGAGACCATCACCGAACTGCTCGGCGCCAGCTACTTCTCCAATGCCGATTCGTTCGCGATGGTCCGCGGGGGCCACCTTGACGCCACCGTCCTGGGGGCGATGGAGGTCTCCGAGAAAGGAGACCTGGCAAACTGGATGATCCCCGGAAAGATGGTCAAGGGGATGGGCGGCGCCGGCGACATCGTCAAGGGCGCAAAGCACGTGATCATCATGATGGATCACTGCACCAAGGAAGGGGCGCCCAAGATACTGAAGGAATGCAGCCTACCCCTCACCGGGACGAAATGCGTCAACCTCATCGTGACGGACATGGCTGTCCTCGAGGTCGCGCCGCAGGGTCTGGTGCTCAAGGAAGTCGCCCCGGGGCTGACCGCTGAGGACGTGCAGAAGGTGACCGAGCCGCGTCTGATAGTGAGCGACGAGCTGAAAGCTATCGAGGTCTGAGGTTCGATGCCCAAGAACAAAGTCATGGGCCTCAAAGAGGCCATCTCTCACATCGAATCGGGGATGACGGTAGCTATCGGGGGCTTCCTTGACCAAGGTGACCCTCTCACACTCATCCACGGACTGCAAGAATCGGGCGTGAAGGACCTGACCATCATCTCCTGCACGGCGGGCTTCAGGGACAGGGGCATCGTGGAACTGGTTAAGGCGGGACAGGTCCGCAGGATCATTTGTAGCCACATCGGTACGACTCCGGACGTGATCAGGGCCTTCCACGCTGGTGAGCTGGAAGTAGAACTCGTCCCCCAGGGGACGCTCGCCGAGCAAATGCGGGCCGGGGGCGCCGGACTGGGCGGTTTTCTCACGCCCACCGGAGTGGGCACGGTGATGGACGCCGGCAAGCAGCACTTCGAGGTGGGCGGGAAGACCTATCTTCTGGAGAAAGCCATCCGAGCCGACGTGGCCCTCGTGCGCGCCCATGACGGCGACTCCTGGGGCAATCTCAGGTACCGAGGCACGGCTGCGAACTACAACCCTCAGTGCGCCTCGTGCGCGGAGTACTCGATCGCCGAGGTAGAGTACCTCTACAGCCCGGGCGAGATCGCCCCTGAGAGCGTGCACACTACCGGGGTCTACGTGCACGCGGTGGTGAGAGCGGATCTCTTCTACCGCGGGTCATCGCAGGCCGCCTGCTGACAGCCTTTTGCTCAAGGAGAAAACGAGTTGCCCGAGACGGATATCAAGAACATCATCGCCGAACGCGCGGCCCAAGAACTCGAAGATGGCCAGATCATCAATCTGGGCATCGGGATTCCGACCTTGGTGGCCAACCACGTGCCCTCGGGGGTGGACGTGGTCATCCATAGTGAGAACGGGGCCATAGGTGTGGGCCCCGCCCCGGGCGAGTTCTGCAACGACCCCGACCGAGGGAATGCCGGAGGGCAGCCGATCACCCTGGTGCCCGGCGGTAGTTTCTTCGACTCCGCTGCTTCGTTCGCCATGATCCGAGGCGGGCACGTCGACATGACCTTTCTGGGCACGTTCCAGGTGGACGGTGAGGGCAACATCGCCAGCTACGAGGTCCCGGGCAAGATCGTGGCCGGGATGGGTGGCGCCATGGACCTCCTGGCCGGGGCGAAGGTCGTCAACGTGGTGACCGAACACTGCTCCAAAGACGGCGAGACCAAGTTGCTCAAGACGTGTACGTTCCCTCTGACAGGTATCGGGGAGGCCGACTTGATCATCACCGAACGGGCGGTGTTCCGGCGCTACCCCGACAGGGGTTTTGTGCTGGAAGAAGTCGCTCGCGGCTACACCGTGGAGGATATCGCCGCCTGCACCGACATGGACTACGTAGTGTCGGATACGGTCAAGCTAGATGCCTTCGGACCGGAGCCGGAGGACTGACGCGAGGGTGGCCGGCCTTTGGCCGAAAGCCGGCTCGCGGAGATCGGGCCTGAGTGAGGAGGGCGCATGGAACGGCGCGCCCTCCGTCGTTTCGGCGCCGGGTGCGCCCAAGCGCCGAAACGTGGGCCGTTGGGTGGCGAAGCGGCTCCTCATCGCTATCGCCGTCGTGGTCTGGATCGGAGCGGTGGTCTATCCCGACCCTCGCCCCTTCGTGAGTTCGGTGGCCCGGCTGAAGCAGCCACCGGTCGACGCTCAGGCGGTGTCCGCGGTGGCCGCGGACCTGCCCGATGATTACGTGGCCATCGAGGAGTTCTCCGCCGAATATGTCACCTTCAAGCCGGCCTGGACCGTGTATGGATTGCCCTGGTATTTCCCTACGGTCGCTGAGGTGCTGCGCGACCGCGCCGGTGATTGTCAAGCGGAAGCGGTCCTGACGGCCAGCATCCTCGAGGCCAAGGGGATGTCGTACACCTTGCGCTACTCGTTCGATCACGTGTGGGTGGATTACCCGGGCAAGAACGCCACAGATCTGGAGGACGCGGCTACCTCGTTCGTCTCCGATTCGGGGAAGGGATGGCTGGCCAGTCTTCCGGATCGCATCCCCCTGCGGTCGATCGTCGAGCAACGCGTCGCTTACCACTGGACGCCGATGCCGCTCCTGCAGAAGACGATCGTTCTGCTGGGCGTACTGTTGATAATCGGCTACGGAGAGAGACGGCTTCTGGGGAGAGTGAAACGGGCGCTATGGCCCGGGCGCGATCCGGTCGTCAGTTCGCGCTCATCCTAGGCGGCTGGCCGGCTGCCGGGAAGGCGAGCCGCGAGCTCGTGTCCGAGGTCTTCGCTGTGGAGATGGTGGGGGCGTGGCGACCGGCCCCACGAGCATGCCTCCTCAGCCACCACTCAGCAGCCAGGGCCAAAGCGGCGAGAGTGCAGATGACGATCGCATTCTCCACGGCATCCCCAGGAGTTCAGCGCGGTTTGAAGGTGCGCAGGTCCCGCTCAGGACTTCTGCGCGAGGAGGGGGTTTCCTTCCGCGTCCCGGTCGACCTCTACGAGATCGACGCGCGAACTCTGTCCAGGGTTTCCCTGAATATCCGGGCAAAGTTGCCGTGGCAGATCTTCTCCACCTGGGCCGCGGGCAGACCCGCGTCCTTCAGCAGCTCCGCGATGCGCGGATAGTCGGCCACTCCGTCGAGTCCGAGGGGTAGGACGTCCACGCCGTCAAGGTCCCCACCCAACCCCACAGCGTCGTCTCCGCCTACGTTGAGGGCCCATCGGACGTGATCAACGATGAGTTCGAGGGGCGGACGCGGGATGAGTGCCTCAGCCGCGGAGCACTTCCGTCCGGCTTCTTCGACCGTAGCGGCGCCGGCAGCGACCGAGCTCCAGAACTCCTCGCCGGCGCTCCGTGTCTGTTGGTAGAAGTCGGCGGAGAGAAAGCCCGGAACGACGCTGATCCCGACGACGCCTCCCCGTTCGGCCAGCGCGCGGATCATGTCGTCGGTAAGGTTACGAGGACTGGGGCACAGCGAACGGCAGTTGCCGTGACTGGCCACGAAGGGCCGGGTGGCGACCCGACAAATGTCCGAGAAGGCTCGATCCGAGGCATGGGATACGTCGACCAGCACCCCGTGCTCCTCGCAGGCCGCGATCAGATCGACACCTTTGCCTGTGAGTCCGCGGCCGTCACCGTGGACCGCGCCGCAGAAGTCGTTATCGCCCCAGGCCAGCGTGAGCAGCCGCACGCCGGCGCGGTAGAACACCGCCAGGTTGTCCACGTCTCCCAGCAAGGGGTCGGCTCCCTCCAGGCTGGCTATGATGGCGGTCCTGGCGCCCCGCTCGCCGGGCTCGGCGTCCATGCATGCCTCGTTCACCTGGGCGCCGGTCTCGGCAAGGAAGAGATCGGCGGGGTAGTCGGCACACAGCCGGCGGACCGCCTCGACCTTCGCCAGACCTACCTCGTATTCCCGCCCTTTGTACTTCTGGCTGAACACCCAACTGGCGAAGACCTGGGCGCAGACCCTGGCCGTCCGCAGACCAGGCAGGGTGACGTGGAGGTCGCCGTCAGGAGGATCGGCGGCGAAGTCCGCTCCGCCCTCCCATATCTTGCCGATGGTGTCGCAGTGGGCATCGAAGAAACGCATCCTTCCGCGCCCCGCTATGTATCGCTCTTCAAAGCCTCGAGTGCCTTCTCCAGTTCCGCGATGCGGGCGCGCAGTCCGGCTATCTCGTCGGCGCCAGGGTCGGCAGCCCGTAAGTCGGCGGGCAGGGCTGTCGGCACGGGGGCGCCGTTGCCGGTCGCTCCGGCCCAGGACTGCGCCTCCACCGATTCCATGGGCACCGCGGCCTCGTACTGGTTCTCCCGCACCAGCAGGCTCAGGATGTCCCAGCGGCTGTAGAGGCCGGTGATGTTGATGATCCCCCGGGCCATCTCATTGAGCTTGAGGTCGATGTCGGCGTAGACGATGGTCTCCTGGTCGCGCACCGGTCCGGCCACCACCTCCCCGAACGGGTTGATGATCGCGCTACCCCCGAAGCTCTGGTAGAAATCAGTGTTGGGGTAGAAGTCCGTCGGCCGCTTCTCCGGCGGGATGTAGTTCGCGGCCAGTACGCACCAGCAGGCTCCGGATACGGCCATGGCCGTGGTCATGGCCGGCGTCACCCAGGGCAACTCTTCGGCTCCGCCCAAGTATCCCGGCCACAGGGAGCAGTTCACCTTGGTCCCCTGGACGATGTAGTACTGCTTGAGCAGCGGCTGATCGTGCTCCCCGCAGATGAGGCCGCTGACCTTGCCGAAATCCATGTCGTGGACGCGGAGGTTCTGGCCGCCGTCGCCCCGGGTGTGGATCATCAACTCCTGCACGGTGATGTTGATCTTGCGGTGCACCCCGAGGATCTCCCCCCGGTTGTTGATGTAGAGGATAGAGTTGTACTGCCGGCCGGCGTAGTTCTTGTCACGCTCGTTTATGCCGACGACCACGTTCGCGTTCGCCTGCCGGGCGGCTTTGCAGAGCAGGTCGGTCTCTTCGCCGGGGACCTCGACGCCATGCCGCAGGTACTCAGCCCAGATGCCCGTGTATTCGGGACCCTTGGTCAGATCGATGGCGAAGTGACAGTAGCCTGGGATATGGAGCTCGGGAAAGACGATCAGGGTGGCCCCGTTGGTGGCCGCTTCTCTGATACGGCCGAGCGCATTGTCAAGCGTGGCCACGGAGTCGAAATAGACGGGTCTGTCACGGTATTCGGGCGCGACCTGGACGGCCGCCGCTGTGAACTTGGGATACTCCTTAGGCACGGTATGTCTCCTCGCAATATCTAGTGTGGGCGAAGACGTGAGTGCTTACTTACTTCCCCGATGAGTCTATCGTCGGGTTCGCTCGTGTTGTAAGCCGTGGTGTGGATCATCTCAAAGCTGGGAGAGCCGTTCGACGATGACCTCGCGGTGCTCATCCACGAAGGCGTTGCCTGGTTCGCGCCCGCACCGACGACACCTCAGATCGTACGCGGAGTTGATCGTGCCGCACGCGGGGCACGCGTACCGGCGGCGCATCTCGTCCATCCAGGCCTCGGCCCCGATCTGCCCGATCTGCTCGAGGTCCTTCGCGATGTCGGCCCGATGTGGACGCTCTGCGCCGAAAGCGAGTAGGTCCTCGCAGGGATACTCCACGCACTCGCCGCAGAAGGCGAGGCCTCGGTCGGCGGCACAGCCGAACATGGTGCACGAGCGGCAATAGGCGGTGCGTCTCTCAGCCCGGCATCCTTCGCAATAGGTTTCCTCTACGCTCCATCCCAAGCGCGCCGCCAGGAGGGCGAGTCTCTCCGAG
This sequence comes from uncultured Actinomycetes bacterium, assembly GCA_963806155.1. Taxonomy (GTDB): domain Bacteria; phylum Actinomycetota; class Thermoleophilia; order RBG-16-64-13; family RBG-16-64-13; genus CAVPLM01. Next base: position 64,656 of record CAWDXC010000009.1, on the reverse strand, counting down.
TCTTCCTGGCTGGCGATGAAGATGCTGCAGCCCTCGCAAAAAAGCCCGCACACTGCGGCCAACTTGGGGACCGCCGGCAAACCGTCGGCATCCGTCTGCGTTTCCATCTGCACCTACTCCTCTCGGTCGGGCGAGTTCGGACAGTGCTCTACATCGGGGACCCACTCGAAGCACCGCGAGATCCCCGCGCGCCTGCAAGCCGAGTTTGCCACAGAAACCGGTCGCAGAGGGTTGGTCAGCAGAGGTTGGATCGATCTCGACCCCGCGAAATAGGTTCAGATAGCCGGCGCGCGAGGAGCCCGCGCCCGCCTGGCAGGCTGGGCCCGCCCTGCGGGCTGTGTCCGCCGGGCGTGGCGCGGGCGTCTCGGGACCGCTGTCCCGGCGGCAGACCGCTCTCCTCGGTATGCGGAGGCCCCGTACCTTTTCCCGGCACCTCCTGCTAAACTCCAGGGCCATGGAGAACAGGACAGGATCCCAGGCTTGTCGATCCACTCGCCGGTCCATCGTGTCGGCTGAGGGTGCCTGCCATGCCCCCGTTCTCGACCTCCTGCTGCTGCTCCCCCGCTAGGGGGAGATACTTGCGAAGCCGGCGCCATCCGGCATCTCAGAAGCTATCATCTGAAGTGGAGCCAGGAGGTAGGACCATGTCCACGATTCGCCGTAACATAGGGGTGCCCGTCATCTTCTTCGACACCACGCTCCGCGACGGGGAGCAGTCCCCCGGCAGTAGCCTGAACGCCTCGGAGAAGCTGGAGATCGCCCATCAACTGGCGCGTTTGGGCGTCGATGTCATAGAAGCTGGCTTCCCGGCCAGCAGCCCCGGCGATTTCGCTGCTGTGGAGACGATCGCTCGGGAGGTGAAGGGCTCCGTCATCTGCGGGCTGGCCCGTTGCACGGAGAGCGACATCCGCACTTGCTGGGAGGCCATCAAGGACGCCGAACGCCCGCGCATCCACACGTTCGTGTCCACCTCCGACATTCATCTGGAGCATCAGATGCGCGTCAGTCGCTCGGAAGTGATCCGGCTGACCCGGGAGATGGTAGAGCTGTGCGTGTCTCTCTGTCCGGACGACGTGGAGTTCTCAGCCATGGATGCCACTCGCTCGGACGTGGCTTTCCTGGCCGAAGTGCTGGCCACGGCGATAGAGGCTGGGGCTACGACCATCAACGTGCCCGACACGGTGGGCTATGCCCTGCCCGGCGAATATGCCGACCTCATGGACCAGCTGTACGGGAAGGTGCCGGGCCTGGACAAGGTGGTGTTGAGCGCCCATTGTCACAACGACCTGGGGCTGGCCGTCGCCAACTCTCTGGCCGCGATCGAGAGCGGAGCTACCCAGGTGGAGGTCGCGGTGAACGGCCTGGGCGAGCGGGCGGGTAACGCCGCCCTGGAGGAGATCGCCATGGCTCTGATCACCCGCCGGGATATCACCCGGCGGCCGGTCAACATCGTGACCACGGAGATCGCCCGCACCAGCCGCATGGTCTCGAGCTTCACCGGGCACATGGTGCAAGCCAACAAGGCGATCGTGGGCAAGAACGCCTTCGCCCACGAATCCGGCATCCATCAGGACGGGGTGCTCAAGGAGCGCACAACCTACGAGATCATGCAGGCCCGGGACATCGGTCTTGTCGACTCCGACATCGTCCTGGGCAAGCACTCCGGCCGCCACGCCTTGCGGTCCCATCTGGCCGAGATCGGCATACATCTGGACGGTGCGGAGCTGGACGAGGTCTTCCGCCGCTTCAAGGAGACGGCCGACAAGAAGAAGGAAGTCACCGCCGCCGATCTGGAAGCCCTGGTGGGCGAGGAGATCCGGGAGCGTGAGGACGTGTACTCGCTCGAACACGTGTACGTGTCGGCGGGCACCGAGATCATTCCCTCGAGCCAGGTGGGCGTGCTGAAAGAAGGCGAGCATCGGGCGGGCAAAGCCTTCTCCGGGGGAGCGGTGGAATCGATCTTCCTTGCCATCGACGACGCGGTGGGGGTGACAGGCAAGCTGATGGACTACCAGGTGCGCTCCATAACTTCCGGGAAGGACTCCCTGGGAGAAGTGCGCGTGGTCGTCGAGGTGGAGGGCAAACGCTATGCGGGCCAGGCGGTCTCGATCGACGTGCTCGAAGCGTCGGCTAAAGCCTACGTCAGGGCGCTCAACAACGTGCCCAGGAACCGGGAAGCCGGAGGCGCACGGGGAGACCGGGTCTACCTGTAAGGGGGGGCCGCATCCCGTCGCCGCGGGCAGAGACCGACTAACGGGGATGGTGAGGATCCATGACTGATATGGCTACCGGCGGGTCCGAGATCGATCTACCGGATGGAGCCGCCCGGGTAGTGGACCTGCGGGCTCTGGCTCTGGCGACCGGACGCGATCTGGGGCGGCTGCCCTACTCCATCCGGATCCTTCTCGAGAACGCCGCTCGTCACTGCGGTCTGGGAGTGGTGGAGGAGACGGACGTGCTGGCCCTCCTGGATTGGGACGCCGCCGCGGCCGAGCGCCCGGAACTGGCCTTCATGCCCGGGCGGGTGCTGCTGCAGGACTTCACCGGGGTGCCGTGCGTGGTCGACCTGGCCGCGCTGCGCTCGGCGGTAGCGCGGAGCAAGGGTGACCCGAAGGTGATCGATCCCAGCGTGCCGGTGGACCTGGTGATCGACCATTCGGTGCAGGTGGACTGCTGCGCCATGGCGGACGCCTGCAGCATCAACATGGGCCTGGAGATGGAACGTAATGCCGAGCGCTACACCCTGCTGCGCTGGGCCCAAGGCGAGTTCGGGAACCTGCGGGTCATGCCGCCCGGCACCGGGATCTGTCACCAGGTCAACCTGGAGTTCCTCGCCGAAGTCGTGAGACGGGACAAGCGTCCGGTAGCGCGGGCCGGCGAAGCCGGCGCCGCGCCCGGATCGGCTACGGTCGCTCTTCCCTGGGCCTATCCCGATACCGTGATCGGCACCGATTCTCACACCACCATGATCAACGGCCTGGGTGTGCTGGGCTGGGGGGTGGGGGGCATCGAAGCCGAGGCGGTCATGGTGGGACGGCCGTACTTCATGCTGGTCCCCCAGGTGGTGGGGGTGCGGATGGTCGGCAGTCTGCCCGATGGGGCCACGGCCACCGATCTGGTGCTCACCGTCACGGAGCTCTTGCGTGGTCTGGGGGTCGTCGGCCGCTTTGTGGAGTACTTCGGGCCCGGAGCCGAAGGCCTCAGCCTGGCCGATAGGGCGACTGTGGCCAATATGGCGCCCGAGTATGGAGCTACCTGCGGGTTCTTCCCGGTGGACGCGGAGACTATCGCCTACCTGTGGCAGACAGGGCGTCTCGATTCGATCTGCGCCCGGGTCGAGGCCTACTGTCGGGCGCTGGGTTTGTGGCGGGAGCCGGGATCGCCCGACCCCGAATACTCCTGGGTGGCGGAGCTCGATCTCGCCGAGATCAGGCCGAGCGTGGCCGGCCCCCGCCGTCCTCAAGACCGGGTGCTCCTGGAGAAGGTCAAGGAAGGTTTCCGCGAAGCTCTGCCGGCTCTCAGCCAGGGCAGGAGCCACATCGTCAAGAGCAGAGTGGAGCTCGACAAGAAGCGGGAGACGATCGCGGACGGCAGCATCGTCATCGCCTCGATCACGAGTTGCACCAACACGTCCAACCCGGCGCTGATGTTGACGGCCGGCCTGTTCGCCCGGAATGCCGTGGCACTGGGCCTCACGCCTCCGCGCTGGGTGCGGACAAGTCTGGCTCCAGGCTCCCGGGCCGTGACCGGCTACCTGGCCGATGCCGGTCTGCGGGAGCCGATGGAGGCCCTTGGGTTCGGGGTGGTGGGTTATGGCTGCGCGACGTGCATCGGCAACAGCGGCCCCCTGCCCGAAGCCCTGTCGCAGGCGATCGCGGAGGACAAGCTGGTGGTGGCCGCCGTGCTCAGCGGCAACCGCAATTTCGAGGCCCGCATCCATCCTCTGGTGAGGGCCAACTACCTGGCTTCGCCGCCGCTGGTGGTGGCGTACGCTCTGGCAGGAACGGTGGACATCGACCTGGCCACCGAGCCTTTGGGCGTCCGCGTGGACGGCCGTCCGGTGTACCTGGCCGATCTGTGGCCTTCGTCCGAAGAGGTGGAGGAACTGACCAGGCGGGTCCTGCGCCCCGAGGTGTTCCGGGAGGAATACGGGGCAGCTCTTGAGGGGAGCGAAGCCTGGCGCCGGATGAGCGTGCCCAAGGGCGCCCTCTACCAGTGGGATCCCCACTCCACCTACGTCCGGGAACCGCCGTTCTTCGAAGGCTTCACCGCCCAGCCCGCGGCGCCGCGCGATATCCGCGGCGCACGGATACTGGGGATCCTGGGCGATTCTGTCACCACCGACCACATATCGCCCGCGGGGTCGATAGCACCCGACAGTCCGGCCGGCCGCTATCTGCTGGAGCACGGGGTGGAGCAGTGCGACTTCAACACGTACGGCGCCCGCCGGGGCAACCACGAGGTCCTACTCAGGGGCACCTTCGCGAACGTCCGCCTGCACAACCTCATGGCCGGCGGCCGCGAAGGGGGCTGGACGATCCATCATCCCTCGGGCGAGCTGCTGTCGATCTACGACGCGGCCATGCGCTATCAGACCGAGTCGGTGCCGCTGGCGATCTTCGCCGGCAAGGAGTACGGCGCCGGCAGTTCCCGCGACTGGGCGGCCAAGGGCACGGCCTTGCTGGGGGTGCGGGCGGTGATAGCCGAGAGCTTCGAGCGCATCCACCGCAGCAATCTGGTGGGGATGGGCGTGCTGCCACTGGAACTGGAAGCGGACGCGACCGTCGCCGGCCTTGGACTGGACGGGTCGGAGCTGGTGGACGTGGAGGGGATCGAGGGCGGCCTTACGCCGAGGGCCGAGGTGACCGTGAGACTCCGCGGCGGCGGTGCCGGCGACCGCGCCCTGGTATGCCGAGCTCGTCTCGATTCGAGCGTCGACGTCGAGTACTACGCGCACGGAGGCGTGCTGCCCCGGGTGCTGCGTCTCAAGCTGAGCGGCTAGGCCGGGTTTCTACAAGCTCCTCAGGGGGATCGTCTCTGGCTTCGCGCGGGATGCCTTCGAAGGCGGCCTGACCCGCCAGGGCTGTGCCCTCATCCGAGACTCCATCGAAACCGCACTGGCCCGCGCCCTCTGGGGCCGCTCGCAGCCTTCCTCGCCGTGCATAGGCTCGGGTGACCTCCGCCCCGAACAGGACGATGTTGGCCGAGTAGTACATCCAGATCAGTATCACGGCCAGGGAACCGGCCGCGCCGAAGGTCGACCCCGGACTGGTCCGCCCCAGATAGCGCCCGATCACGTAGTTGCCGATGCTGAAGAGGACGGCCGTGACCCACGCCCCCATGAGGATGTAGACGAAACGGACCTTGATGTTGGGGAGAAAGCGGAAGATGATCGTCAGGAAGATGGTGGTCACGAGCAGCGAGAAGACGATCCCGATCAACTGCAGCACCCAGCCGGGCATGGGGAGGATATCCGAGAAGTAGTTGGTCAGGGCGCTGACGGCGGTGTTGGCGAGCATCGCCGCCACGAACATGATCCCGATCACGAGGACGAAGCCCAGATCGATGAGTTTCCCGAAGACGAAACCCAGGAAGCCGGTGCCGCCGTGCCCGGGAACGCCCCAGATGTCGTTGAGGGCTCCTCGCACAGAACCTACGATGCGGGTCGACGCCCACATGAGCAGGAGGATCGCGAGCACAGTAGCCACGGTAAGGCCTCCGCTGTTGTTGTAGATCGCCGCCAGCATGGACTGGATGAAGCGGGCGATATCCTTCCCGAAGGTTTCGACGAGCCGGTCGAAGACCAATCCCTCGCTGGCTGCCCTACCGAAGATCAGCGAGGCCAGTGTTACCGTGATCACCAGGATGGGGGCGAGGCTAAAAGCGCCGAAATAGGCGATCGAGGCCGCCATGCGGCTGACGTTGTGCGTCATGAATCCTACGACCGCCTCCTTCAGCAACCTGCCGAAGGGGGCGAGTGGACGGAAGAGTCTCTTGATCAGCCTGCCGAGGCTTCTGAGGGCTTTGCCCATCTCACCACGCATGACGCTTGATAACGATCAGCAACAGATTCCTGGAGAGCATACCAGGGCACTCCCCGCCGTCAAAACATCGGGCGGGGCTACGGCTGTCACTCTTGGGGACCGTATATCAGCAACTGGTTTCCGTTTGCGTCGCTCAGGATGAGCTGGCCGCCGTCGATCTCGTAGGTCTGGGCCTCCGCCAGCAGCTGAAAGTACGTGTCCTCGGCTCTCATGGCCTCCTCGGACCCGGCCATCAAGGTCCGTGCAAGATCTCCGACGGAGAATTCACCATCCGAGGTGGCCGTGTAGGGTCCGCCGTACGTGTTGACCGCGGCGGTGCCGGTGATCTGGTCGCTGGTGAAGGCGGCGGTGATCTCGAAGTCACCCGGGGATAGGGAGCTCACCGACCAGCCCTGTAGTCTCCAGGAGGTCCCATCGAGCCCCGGCTCATCGCCTCCGCAGCCGGCGGCAACAACCGTCGCCGCGGCGAGGAGCACCACGAGTGTCAACGTGATCCGGGATAAGCAGCGCATGTTCACCTCACATGTACGGGTTGGGCAGATTCAGTGTTTTGTCGCGACACCCGGCAGGCCGGTTCCCTCAGATCAGGATGATCAGGGGGCGGCTTGTTGGCGGTCACCCCGGTGATCAGAAGAAGAGGACCGACCCGGTAGATATCGTGCCACCTGGGTTCTTCGAGCCCGGCCGAAGCGAGCATGCCGTCGATCTCCTTGGGAGTGTGAATCCGCTTCCTCCGCTCGGAGGTCGAGAAGAAGACCCGCTGAAGAAGGGTCACGAAGTGGTCGGCGAGAACGAAAGGAGCTCCTGGTGCGAGCGCTCTAGCCACCTCGTGTAGCCCTCGTCTCTGGTCGGCCCAGTGGTGGAACGAGATGGTGGAGACGATGAGGTCGAACTGCTCGTCTGTGAAGGGCAGGTCCTCAGCCGTGCCGTGGATGAATCGCATTCTCTTTGGGCTCGGGTTCGAAGCGCCTGCCATCCTGATCATCTCTGCAGAGGCGTCCAAGCCGGTGAGGTATGCCTTCGGAAAGCGCCCGCTCAACGTGCGAAGAAGAGCGCCGGTGCCACAGCCGACATCGAGGATTCGCATCGGGGCCGGTGCGACGTTCGCTGCCACGCGCATCACTCCCCGGTGGACCGGTCCGAAAAAGACCCGCTGGGTCCAACTGCGGTCGTAGCCGGGTGCCCAACGGTCGAAGCGCTCGACGTCACGCCGGTAATTTGCGTGCATCCACGGCGGCGGGGAGGCGCTCTTCTCGCTCACACGAGGCCCTCCAACCAATTGACCACCAGCGTGTCCACCCGCATCGCTCCACGGACCGAGTTACCGATGACGATCTCAGCGGCGTCGAGCAGGTCGTCCTGCGCGAGCGAACGCTCCTCCGCCCCCGTTTCTAGGAGGAAGCGGGCGCGCCAGACGCCGGGCAGAAGCCCGTCCGTCACCGGCGGGGTCGTCCAAACATCACCGCGACGGACGAAGACGTTGGTGATGGCGCCCTCCGTGACCCGACCGAGGTAGTTGAGAAAGAGCGCCTCCGCGCAGCCACAGGCCTGCGCTCGGTGCCGTTCCTGGTCGTAGAGGTGCCGGGCAGTGGTCTTGTGCGCGAGAAGGGGATCGGCGGGGTCTGTACGGAAGGGGGACACCAGGAGGGCGACAGGCTCGGGCGGCGTCTGGGGCACCGGGCGGACGGCGAGATGGAGTCCCCCGTCTTTGTCGAGATCGAGCCGGACTACTACCGATCCCCCAGTGGACGCTGCCAGCTCCGAAAGCCGGTCCTCCGCGGCCGCCCGGTCGAAGCCGAGGCCCAGCTCTCGGGCAGAATGTTCCATACGGTCGAGGTGCTGCGGAAGACAGCGGTAGCGGGAGAGGATGGTCGGTGCGTCGCCGCCGCGAGCACCACCGGATGCCGGTGCCGCCTCGCCGTGGACGTCTGGCGGAGCCTCCGGTGGCTCCGTGTCTCGCGAAGCTCCCGGCGCTTCCAAGAGCAGGGTCTCGAACAGCCCGATTGAGTGAGCGTGGACCCGCTCGGCCGGCGGGGCCGGTTCCCACCGGCTCCCGGCCGGCGGCAGGGCGAAGGTGGCCTTCGTCAGCGTCTCCTCGTACTCTTCCAGGGGGTCGGAATCCCAGACCATGCCGGCTCCGACGCCCAGCCGAAAAGAACCGCTCCGGTGCACCAGGGTGCGGATGCCCAGATTGCACGTGAAGTCGCCGCCGGGAAGGAACAGACCCACTGCGCCGGTGTAGACGCCCCGGGGCTCGGTCTCGAGCTCCCCGATGATCTCCATGGTGTGATGCTTGGGGGCCCCCGTGATGGAAGCGCCGGGAAAAGTGGCCGCGAGGATCTGGGCAGCCGTGGCGTTCCGGCGCACATAGCCCGTGACGGTGCTGGCCATCTGCCAGACGGTCCGATAGGGCTCCACAGAGTAGAGGGCGGGCACCCGGACGCTGCCTGCCCGGCTCACCCTCCCGACGTCGTTTCGCACCATGTCGAGGATCATCAGGTTCTCGGCTCGGTCCTTCTCCGAGCGGATCAACTCCTGGGCGAGGGCGGCGTCGCCTGCGGGGTCCTCCCTCCGGGGGCGCGTGCCCTTCATGGGCATGCTCTCGAGCAGCCTGTCCTTCCGCCTCAGAAAGAGTTCGGGGGAGAGGCTGAGGACCTGAGCGTCGCCCAGGTCGAGGAAGGCTGCATAGGGGACGGACTGCCTGAGAACCATGGCCAGGAAGTAGTCGAGCGGTTCCACGTCGAGGTCGAAACGGGCCCGTACGGTGTAGTTGACCTGGTAGGTATCGCCGGCCGCGATCAGCTCGCGGATGCGATCTATCGCTCGGACGAACTCGTGCTTGGACACGCTAAGCTTTGGCTCGGTCGCCGCGAGCATCCGCGCCACCCGGGAGGTGTCCACTGCTTGGAACATGCCGCTCCGCTCGGACACCGACAACTGTCGTGCCGCACCCTCCGAGTAGACCGCCATCCAGGCCAGAGGCAGGGAGTCAGACTCCTGGGTGTTGACCGTCAGGCCGAAGGCGGCTCCCGCTTCGTAGGCCACGTAGCCGGCGACATAGCGACCCCGAGCCTGTTCCGTCCCGATCTCCTCCAGAAGGGCCGGTACCTCGTCGGCCGTGTGCGCGACCAGCACCCGGCAGGGGTCGGTGAGGACCAGGATGTCGTCACCCGAACATCGGTCGCCTGGGTGTCCGTCCCCGGGGCGCCAGGGCTGAAGAGTGACGCCATCGCACCGGTCGGGCCCGTCTTGGCGCTGCCGGCGCAGCCAGCCACCGCCGGTGAAGAGCGCGGTCTCCGGTCGACGAGGAAGCGACATGCCCGCTACGACGTGTAGCCGGCGAAGCTCTCGACCACAATCTGGTCTTTGGGGATCTCCAACTCACCCGTGACCTTGTCCATGGCTGTGATCATGGGCGGCGGCCCCACAACGTAGTAGGTCCAGGCCCGAGGCTCGGCCAGCTCAGCTCGGATGATCTCCGTGTTGATGAAGCCTCCGTAGCCCTTCCAGCTCTCGGTGGGTTTAGTGATCACGTGGATCACCCGCAGACCGGCTATCTTGCGCTCGAATTCGTCGAATTCTTCCTTGTAGACGATGCCGTCCTCGGTCATGCTGCCGTAGAACACGACGAGTTCTTGCCCTTCGATCCTCCCGGCACCGTCGGTATCGGCGAGATACCGCAACATGCTCCGCACGGGAGTGACCCCGATCCCTCCAGTGAGGAACGCGATCTTGGGCGTCTCGTATCCGAAGAGGAAGCGCCCGTACGGGCCTTCGATCTCCACCTCCGCCCCGATCGGCAGCGCGTCCAGGGTGTTCTTGAAGTCCGATCCGGTGAGCCGCGTGGTCAACTCCACGAACGATTCGGTGGGGGAGTCGGCGTGGCTGAAATGGTGGTCGAGCGGCCCGTCCTGGGACGAGACGGAGATGGTGTACCACTGCCCGGCCGTGAACGTGTATTCCGGGGGTCGGGAGAAGCGATAGCTGGTGGTATCGCTGCTGCGCGGGATCTTCTCCAGGAGCGTGCTGGCGAAGGTCATGGCTACCATGGGCGGTGGACCTCCTGTTCGGGCTGCGTGCGGGCGGCCGGCCCGAGCCGGGCGGGCCTGCCTCGTTGCAGGATAGAATAACAGCCTGATAAAGGCTGGTAGCCGCGGCCGCCTTCGGCCGCCGCGGCTACCATAGGACCGGGCAAGGAGGATCGATGGAAGACGCTGGCACGCCGCAAGTGTATGCCGGCCCGGAGCAGTCACCGGTAGTAGCCACGCGCTGCGCCGAGTACGAGTTCGAAGCCGTGCGGGCCGCTGTTCGCCGGGTGCTGGCCCCGCTCGGAGGCATGGGGGCGTTCGTGCTGCCGGGCGAGCGCATCGCGCTCAAGCCCAATCTCCTCCTCGGTACGGCTCCGGAGCTGGCCATCACCACCCATCCGGCCGTGGTGGCAGCAGTGGCAGTGGAAGTGCGGGAGGCGGGGGCCACTCCGGTAGTGGTCGAAAGCCCGGGTTCCGGGACCCTCCACACTCGAACGTTGATCGACCGGGTCTATCGCAAGACCGGGTTCCGCGAGATAGCCGAACGTCACGGCTTTGAACTGAACCTCGACACAGGCTATGAATCGGTCTCCAACCCCGAAGGTCACCTTGTGCGCCGCTTCGAGGTCATGGATCCGATCATGAAAGCGGACGGTGTGATAAACCTGTGCAAGTTCAAGACCCATACGTTTCAGACCTTCACTGGAGCCACCAAGAACCTCTTCGGTGTGATCCCGGGACTCAACAAGGTCGGCTATCACGGCAGGTTCGCCGACCCCGTGCGCTTCGGTGAGATGCTGCTCGACGTGGCGGCCTTCGTGCATCCACGACTCAGCATAATGGACTGTGTCGTCGGCCTGGAGGGCAAGGGGCCCGGCACTGGCGGCAAACCTCGCCCCTTGGGCTTCCTGCTGGCGGGGACCGACACGGTGGCCATCGATGCGGTCTGCTGCCGCATCGCCCGGATCGACACGGCGGCCGTACCGGTGCTGGTGGCCGCGCGGGAGCGCGGCCTCTGGAGCGGGCGCGCGGCAGACGTCGACACCCTGGGGGTGCCGGTGACCGACCTGCAGGTGCAGGACTTCCAGTTGCCGGCGCGTCAGGCCCGAGAGCGCGGCGATAGCCCAGTGGGCCTCGTCGAGCGGCTCTCCCGGCCGGTGCTGCGGGGAGGCTTCACTCCCATGCCGCGGCCGAAGAAAGAACGATGCACGCGCTGCGCCTCCTGCGAGCAGGCCTGCCCGACGGGAGCCATGAGTATCGGCGAGGAGGTCGCGGAAGTGAACGACGATCTTTGCATCCGCTGCTACTGCTGCCACGAGGTGTGCCCCTACGCGGCTATCGATCTGGAGTTCAAGGGTTTCGGCCGGGTGGTCAACCGGCTGGGGCTGGCGGGATGAATAGGGGCGCTGGATGAGCGGCGACGCGGCTCGGGGCGCTCCGGGCACCGGACCCCGCGGCCCGACTGGCGGCGACACGGGGGTGGCCGCAGCGACGGCCGCAGCGGCGGCTGGGGCGGCGGGGAGGGCGCCGTCCGGCGCCGGCCTCGGGCCTGGTGGCAACTCGGCGGCGCGCGCCGGCATCAGGCTGGTGGCCCTCGACCTGGACGGGGTGGTCTATCGGGGCGGAATGATCCTGCCGGGGGTGCGTGAGGCACTGAAGGACGTGGTCCGCCGGGGACTCGATCTCCGCTATGTCAGCAACAACTCCACCGCGCACCGGGACACGGTCTCCGAGCGACTAGCCGGGATGGGACTCCCGGCGGGAGCCGACCGGGTTCTCACGTCCGGCTACGTCGCGGGACGGTGGTTGCGCGCGCGTCTGCCCGAGGGTGCCTCAGTGATGGTCATGGGAGAGGAAGGGCTGCTGCGCGAGCTGCGGGAAGCCGGTTTGGCTGTCTACCACGTCGGCGAGGACGCTGCGGGCGCGCAGAGTTCGGCCGACGTACCGCCGGCCGAGATGGCGCCGGCAGCCGTCGCGCCCGAGCCGGCGGCCGTCGCGCCGGAGCTGGCGGTGGTGCCGGCGGCCGTGGTGGTAGGCATGGACCGCTCCCTCTCGTTCCGCACCTTGGCCATGGCGCAGGCGGCGATCAGGGGCGGAGCCCTTTTTGTGGCTACGAACCCAGACCCCACCTTTCCCACGCCCGACGGCCTGCTCCCAGGGGCCGGTGCACTCGTGGCCGCGGTGGCCTCCGCCGCGGAGACCGAGCCTGTGTTCATGGGCAAACCCGGTCAGGCCCTGGCCGAGACCCTGGCGGCGGTCACCGGTATCTCTCCGCACGAGACCCTCTTCGTGGGCGACCGGCTGAGCACCGACATAGCCATGGGGCGCGACGCCGATATGATCACGGCGCTGGTGCTCACGGGAGTCACCTGCGAAGCCGAACTAGAGTGCGCCCGCATGAGGGAAGGCTGTCCGCTCCCCGATCACGTGCTGGCGGACCTAAGGGAGTTGCCGCGATTGCTCGACTCCCTGGGCGCCGTAGCTTGACTGACCCGGTGGCTTATTCTACTATTCCTACCAAGATAATGTAGTTAAACACCCCAGCACGAAGTCGTGTTAGTCGGTGCCGAGTTGCGCGACCGTCGCGCGAGCAGAAGGAAGCGAAAGCGCCGGAAGCGGAGGCGGGAAGAAGCGCATGGTCCCTTCTCAGAAATCTCGATATGCGGTACGGGCGGTCTCCGAATTGGCCAAGAAGAAAGGCTCTGGATCGGTCAAGGCGGGTCGCATAACCAAGGCTCAGTACATCCCCGTACGTTCTCTCGAAAACATACTGAGCCAACTGTGCCAGGCCGGGATCGTCGAGTCGGTACATGGCAAGAAAGAAGGCTATCGTCTGCGGCGAGCTCCAGAGGACATGTCGGCAGGTGAGGTCATCCGTTGGATCCTGGGCCCCATATCCGTTGTCGACTGTCCTGTCCCCGGCAGTCGCTCCGGTGCGGGTGCTGGCGCCGATGCCCGCGCTCGGCGGAACGGGCGCGAGTGCCCGCTGCGTCCCGGCTGCGTGCCACTGCCCATGTGGGACAAGGCCCATCGTGCCATGATGGACGTGTACGACACGCCGACCTTCGAAGACCTGGTCGAGCAGGAGATCGAGGCTCATGAATGTGAAGCGCTCAACTACACCATATAGCCCACTGGTACACCGGTGCGGCGCCTCTCGTGGTCGAATGCGGGCGCTCCGACGGCACGGAGCTCCACACAGCACCCCGATCAATGACACCAGCGAGAAAGGTCCTTGATATGTCAATACCCGATGTAGATACGTACAATATAGATACCCTTGCTCTTCATGCGGGCCACACGCCGGACCAGGAAACCCTCTCCCGGGCGGTGCCCCTGTATCAAACGACAAGCTATGTCTTCCGCGACACCGGTCATGCGGCGGACCTTTTTGCCCTCCGAGCGTTCGGCAACATCTACACACGTCTCATGAATCCAACCACCGACGTGCTCGAGAAACGGCTGGCAGCCATCCACGGCGCTGCCGGTGCTGTGGCGACCGCCTCCGGTCAGGCTGCCATCTTCTACTCGATCGCAGCGATCACCTCGGCCGGGCAGAACTTCGTGACCGGCGACAAGCTTTACGGGGGCACATACACGCAGTTCAGGTTCCCGCTCAAGCGATTTGGGATCGAGGCCCGCTTCGTCGACTCGAGCGATCCGGCTAACTTCGAGCAGGCCATCGACGAGAACACGCGGCTGCTCTACACGGAGTCGATCGGCAATCCCAAGGGCAACGTGGACGATTTCTCGGCCATCGCCGACATCGCCCACCGGCATAAGCTGCCTTTCATCGTGGACAACACCGTGACACCGCCGCCACTCTTCAACCCCTTCGATCACGGCGCGGATATCGTCGTGTACTCGCTCACCAAGATGATCGGTGGCCACGGGACCTCCATCGGGGGTGCGGTTGTCGAGAAGGGCGACTTCGACTGGAAGGCGGCCGGCCGATATCCGGAGATAACCGAACCAGATCTTGCCTACCACGGGGTGAACTTCTGGGATGCATTCGGTAACCATGAGAAGGCGGTGGCTCCAGGACTCGCCTACGTGCTGAAGATTCGCACCGGCCTACTCCGCGACCTGGGCGCGGCCATCTCTCCGTTCAACTCCTGGCTCTTCATCCAGGGCCTGGAGACGCTTCCCCTGCGGGCCCGGGCCCACAGCGCGAACGCCCTCGCAGTGGCGAAACACCTCAAGGACCACCCGGCTGTCAGCTGGGTGGACTACGCCGGCCTTCCCGACCATCCCGACTACGAGCGGGCCCGGCGCTATCTACCCCTGGGACCGGGAGCCGTGCTCGGTTTCGGCATCAGAGGCGGCCTGGAGGCGGGTAAGAAGTTCATCGATTCGGTGAAACTCGCCTCGCATCTGGCCAACGTCCTCGATGCAAAGACGCTCGTCATCCATCCGGGCAGCACCACCCACCAGCAACTGACGCCTGAGGAGCAACTCAGTGCAGGAGTGACGCCCGATCTTATCCGCGTGTCGGTGGGTCTGGAGGACATCAAGGACATCATCGCCGACCTCGATCAAGCGCTTGAAGCCTCCCAGGAAGGGGATGAAGATGTCTACAGTATTTAGCGACAACTCTCTGTCGATCGGGCGGACCCCACTCGTGCAACTCAATCGGGTGGTCGGCAAGACCGATGCCCGCGTCCTGGCCAAGATCGAGGGGCGCAACCCGGCCTACTCGGTCAAGTGCCGTATCGGCGCGGCGATGATCTGGGACGCCGAAGAGAGGGGGCTGATCAAGCCCCACACGGAGATCATCGAGCCCACCAGCGGCAACACCGGGATCGCTCTGGCCTTCGTGTGCGCGGCCCGAGGCTACAAGTTGACCTTGACCATGCCCGAGAGCATGAGCATAGAGCGGCGCAAGGTCTTGGCATTCTTTGGGGCTACCCTGATGCTGACTCCGGCGTCTGAAGGCATGAAGGGAGCGGTAGCTCGTGCGGAGGAGCTGGCAGATGACGACCCCGAGCGCTGGTTCCTGCCCCAGCAGTTCAACAACCCGGCCAACCCGGCGATCCACGAGAAGACCACCGGGCAGGAGATCTGGGCCGACACCGACGGAAAGGTGGATGTCCTGGTAGCGGGCGTGGGGACGGGGGGGACGATAACCGGAGTCTCCCAGTACTTCGAACGGACCAAGGGACAACCGCTCTACTCCGTGGCGGTCGAGCCGGCGGCCAGTCCGGTGATAAGCCAGACGATAGCTGGACAGGAGCTCAAGCCAGGAGCGCACAAGATCCAAGGGATCGGAGCGGGGTTCATCCCGGCGAACCTAGACCTGTCGCTCGTCGACCGGGTGGAGCCGGTGGAGAACGAGGAAGCCATGGAGATGGCCCGCCGCCTGGCCCGGGAAGAGGGCATCCTGTGCGGGATCTCCTGTGGAGCGGCGACAGCCGCCGCGGTGCGGCTGGCGCAGCTGCCTGACTTCGCCGGGAAGACCATCGTGGTTATCCTGCCGGACGCCGGGGAGCGTTACCTGTCCACAGATCTGTTCGCCTAGAGTTACGTGGCGGCCAGCATAGCCATTCTCGTGGTAGTTGTGATAGTCGTCCCACTGATATTCGCGCGGAGAGAGGCCGCGGCTGGGGTGGCTGAGGGCTCTGATGCGGCTCTGTGGGAGCTGTCTACGCGTGACATAGCCGTCTAAACTCCGGTGCGGAGGCGTTCGTGCGGGTGAGCGAGGCGGAAAGCGCCTGAGGGAGGCCAGATGGAGGAACAAGATAGATACTCGCGGCAGATCATCTTCCCGGGCATCGGGCCCGAGGGGCAGCGGAAGCTGGCGGCCGGGTTCGCGGTGGTGGTGGGCTGCGGAGCGTTGGGCACCATCATCTCCAGTGCGCTGGTACGGGCCGGCGTGGGTCGAGTGCGGGTGATCGACCGCGACTTCATCGAGTACCACAACCTGCAGCGCCAGTTGCTCTTCACCGAGCGCGACATCGAGGAGAACCTGCCCAAGGCCGTCGCCGCCGAGCGGCACCTGCGGGAGGCCAACTCCGCCATCCAGGTGGAGGGAGTGGTGGCCGACTTCAGCCGCACGAACGCGGAGCAGTTGGTGGAAGGCGCGGATGTCATCCTGGACGGGCTGGACAACTTCGAGACCCGGTTCCTCATCAACGACGTCGCCCTGAAGCAGGGCATCCCCTGGGTCTACGGGGGAGCCATCGGGTCCTCGGGCATGACGGCCACCTTCCTTGCCGGGGGGCGTCCCTGCTTCCGTTGCCTCATAAGCTCGCCGCCCTCTGGGGGTACGCTCACCTGCGACACCGCCGGCGTGGTCAATGCCGCCCCCTGGATCGTGGGGTCCTTGGAGGCGGCCGAGGCTCTCAAGATCCTGATCGGCGACGACGAGACGGCGCCGGTGAGCCGCGACCTGCTGGTGCTCGACCTGTGGCGCCGTTCTTTTGAGGCGCTTCCTCTGGCGCCCTTTGGCCGCCGCCGACTGTCCTGCCTGCAACGGGACCTACGAGTTCCTGCAGGGCCGGCCCCGCACCCGGGTCACCAGCCTGTGCGGGCAGAACGCCGTCCAGATCTGGAACGCGGCCGCGGTGGGTATGCCGTTGGCTCAGATCAGGGAACGCCTGAGCGCCCTGGGACCGGTGGAAGGGAGCGACCAGATGGTGCGCTTCCCGGTGGGGGAGCAGGAACTGGTGATCTTCTACGACGGCCGCACCATCGTGCGCGGCACCCGGGACGAGAAGCTGGCCCGGGCGCTGTACGCGAAGTACGTGGGGATGTAGATAGGCGGCCGGCAGGCTCAGGCCAAAGTCAGGATCGTCGATGCGAACGGATAGGCGGTTCCTCGATCGCTGGCGAGCCGGGCTGGGCGGTGTCCGCGGCTCCCAGATAGCCCGAAAGGGCCTCCTGGAGGGGCGCTGCCTGGAACTCCGGGAACCGCTCCGCCAGCAACTGCCGATCGGCGTCGGTGACGGCGCCCTCCTGACTTACGAAATCCACTGCGTCCGGGGTCAGGGGCCGGCCCGGGAGGTGCTGCATCAACGCTCCCTGGACTTTCCCCACCTTCCTTGGGATATGAAGGATCGGTCGCTGCCTGCCCATGGTGCGGAGCGCCAGCCGGAGCAAGTCGTTCAAGGTGACCAGATCCGGCCCGCCGATGCCGAAGGTGGTGTCGGCTGCCTTATCGGGATCCGAGGCGATCAGGGCGAACAGCCGTCCGATATCCTCCACGAACACGGGAGTGAGCAGGCCTTTTCCGTTCCCGAAGATCGGCACGAAGGGCAGGTATTCGGAGTAGCCTAGGATGCGGTTCAGCGCCGTGTCACCAGGTCCGTAGGCCCAGCTACCGCGCACGATGGTCCAGTCCAGACCGCTGCCACGGATGGCTTCCTCTGCTTGCCACTTGGCCCGGTTCCAGGAGTACGGGCTGTCGGGTGACACGGCTATGCCGCTCATGTATATGAAGCGCGGCGCGCCGTCCGGGAAGCGCGCCATGGCCGGCCCCGCGGTCGGTGCCCCGTATGCCAGAGCGAGCGCGCCCAACAGATTGAGGGTCCCGTTGCGGTCGACGTTCATGTAGGTCAGTCCCCGGGCCGGGTCCTCTACCGGGGCTCCGGTGAACTGGGCGGCCTGGATCACGGCCTCTACGCCATCCACGGCCGCCCCGAGTGTGTCAGGGCTGGTCACGTCGGCCTGGACGAAGGTCAATCGCCCGTCGGCCAGGGCCCGCCGCCCCGGCTCGCTCGTCGCGAACGCGGCCATGGCCTTGCCTGTCGATCGGCTCATCGCCCGCACGCTGTGGCCTCCATCGAGCAGATGGCGCGCAATCGTTCCGCCCACAAATCCGGTGGCTCCAGAAACCAGTATCTTCACGCCGTCCTCCTTTCGCACCCAACTGCGGCTGCACACCGCGCTGCAAACGAATCCACTCTCGTCGCTGAGACCGGCCAAGAGACCAGTCACGATACCAGGGAGGCCCACAAGTCGCCGGTCTTCTCCAATCGGTCCGGGGCCGTCTTGATGGTGAAGCCCCGCCCGTCGCTGAGTGCTTCTAGCTCCTCCCAGGTGACCGGCATCGACACCGTCGCCTCGGGCGTGGGCCTGGCAACGTATGGCGGCACGATGGTGGCGCCCGGCGACATACGCAAGGCGTCGAGGTATACTCGGCCTCCCCGTTTGTTCTTGCGGATATAGGTCGTGAGCAAGTCGGGGTGGCGAGCCGCCATATCTGCGAAAAGCGCCTCGAGTTGGGCCCGCGCAACGTCGTAGTCCAGGCCGCCCGTCAGAGGGAACGCCAGATGCAGGCCGCGCTTTCCGGAGGTCTTCACCACCGATTCCAATCCGGCCTCTCGCAGTCGCTCTCGCAGCAAGAAGGCCACCTCTACTGCCCGCCGGAAAGGCGTCGCCGGGGTCGCTGGGATTTCCGGCGTCGCCGGGGTCCCTGAAGTCGTGAGTGGGGTCTCTGCGGAGCCGTCACGCCCCGCGCCCGCGGCTGCCGCCGTCCCCTCGTCTTCCGGGGGATCGACATCCAGCACCATGATATCCGGATGCTCGGGGTCGTCCACCCGCGACATCTGCGTGTGGAAGGTGATGGTCCCCTGATTGACCAGATAGAGGAGATCGGCTTCGTCCTCGACCACCGGATAATGCACGACTTTCTGATGGTCCTTTCGCTCCACCGGGAACGTGCGCAGCCAGGAAGGGAAATAGGAAGAAGCATTCTTCTGGAAGAATGATCCGTCTTCTATCCCCTCCGGCCACCGCTCCAGGGTGAGGGCGCGCCCTCTGAGATGGGGCAGGAGATCGGGAGCCACCCTGAGGTAGTAGTCGAGCACCTCCGCCTTGGTGTAGCCGGCCTGAGGGTAATAGAGACGGTCGAGATGGGTGAACGTGACTTCTTTGATGCCGAAACGGAAGGTCGGGGTCTCCGGGTTGGTCTGTTCCGGCGCGTTCTTGCCGGAGCCGGTTCGCGGGCTCTGGGAGGTCATGAGCCTAGCCTGCCGCGATCTCGTCCAAGGAGCGGCCGGTCGCCACAGAGTCCGGCGCATCCTGGGTGATGGCGGACCCCGGCCGGGCTGCGCCGTCGCGATGCTTTATGAGCAGCCAGTTCTTCTCGCCCCGGCCCTTCATCTGCACCAGCGCCCAGCTACCGGTGAGCTTCCGCCCGTGCAGCACGAACTTGAGCTCGCCCCGGGCCAGTGCGGCCTCGGGCTCGAAGGCTTCGCCTGCGCCGCCCTTGCCGCCCTTCCCCTCGCTGATCCATGCGACATCGGGCTCCCACCAGCCGAGGTCCCACAGCATCACCGTGCCGGCACCGTATTCTCCCTCGGGGATCATCCCTTCGAAGGCGGCGTATTCCAGGGGATGGTCCTCGACCATGACAGCGAGGCGCTTGTCGGCCGGGTCGAGGGAGGGGCCCTTGGGAACGGCCCAGGATTTGAGAACGCCCCCCGACTCCAACCTCAGATCGTAATGAAGGTTGGAGGCCGCGTGTTTCTGTATCACGTAGACGGGCCGCTCGGGCGCGGGGCCGGCGTCGCCCGCTTCACCACCCGCCGGCTCCCCGGTGCGGGAGAAGTCGCGCTTGCCGCGGTACTCGGTCAGCGCAGAGTCGGGATCCTGGAACACTTCCACACCTCCGGGTTCACGGATGGGCCGTTACTCTATCTTCCCCCATAGCCCCAGGGCTATGCGCGGGCCGCACGTCGCGCGCTATAGTTGAGCCCAGACTATGGACGGCCTGCAGATACAGGATACGGAGCTTTGGGTCAGGGTCGGCATCGCGATGGGGGTGCTGGTAGCGGCCTGGCTGATCAACCGGCTCATCCGCCGCTCCATCCGCCATTTCTCCCAGCGATACGACCTCGCGAACAAGGACCCCGGGGCGGAGACCAGGTTCAGGATGATCGCGCGCCTCAGCATGGTCGCGGTTTACTTCATCGCCTTCGGCATAGCGTTTTGGATCGTGGATGTGGAGACGCTGAAAAAGGTGTCCACATGGATGTTCGCCACCGCCGGGGTGACAGGGATCGCCATTGGCTTCGCTGCACAGACGGTCTTCTCGAACCTCATCTCGGGGATCATCATAGCCTTCGTTCAGCCTGTACGGCTCGGCGACAACGTCAGCATAGACGGCCAGGGTGGCGTGGTGCAGTCCATCGGGTTGTTCTACACGACCATCAGGATGCTCGATAACAGGCACTTGCTGATCCCCAACAAGCTGCTGTCCGACCGGTTCATCCAGAACTTCACGCTCGTCGACCCCAATTCCGCCGCGATCGTCCTGCTGCGGCTGAGCTACAGCGCGGATCTTGAGGCGGTACGGTCGCTCCTCCTGGACGCTGCCCGGAACCATCCCTCGTTGCTCCCCGAGCGGGAACCTACGGTTCAAGTGGTAGACGCAGACAGCACCGGGGTGTCGATGCGCCTGATGGCCTGGGCCCCTACTCAGGGAGAAGCGGTGACCATGGCGGCCGATATTCGGGAGGCCGTCGTCAGCAAACTGGACGAGTCCGATGTCAACCCAGGAATGATGCTCGATCGCGGGTCGCCGGGGAGCCAGCCTAGTTGAGCCAAGAGGTACCCGGGTCCTCTGGCTCGCCCACCGGCTCCGCTCCGGAGCCTGTTCCCCGGGGGAAGATCTGGGGGCTCGATCGCAACGTCTTCTTCGCCGGAGTGGCGTCCTTCTTCATGGACGTGAGCTCCGAGATGGTCTACTCGCTCGTCCCGATATTCCTTTCCTCCGTCCTGGGGGTCAACAAGACCCTGATCGGGGTCATCGAAGGGATCGCCGAGACGACGGCCAGCCTCGTTAAGATGTTCGCCGGTTGGCTCAGTGACAGGATTGGCCGGCGAAAGCCTTTGATGCTCTTCGGCTATAGCCTGTCCACCGCCAGCCGCCCGCTTCTGGCGCTGGCCGGGGGGTGGGGAATGGTCCTCGCTGCTCGCTTCATCGACCGCTTCGGAAAAGGGGTGCGGACCGCCCCCCGGGACGCGATCGTGGCCGACTCGACCGATAAGCGGGAGCTGGGACGGTCGTTCGGATACCACCGGGCCATGGACCAGTTCGGCGCGGTGGTGGGACCGGCCGTCGCCTTTGTCGTGCTCTGGATGAGGCCGGAAGACTACCGTACCGTTTTCTGGATATCGATCATCCCGGGAGTCCTCTGCGTGGCCGTCATCGCGTTCTTCATCCATGACCACAGGCGTCGGACGGCAGAGTCGTGCGACGCCCCGCCTGATTCGCCGGGGAAGGTCGCGGGACCCGGAGCGGAGGGCCTTCGTGGCCCGATGACCGCCTACCTGTTCGTCACGGGCGTCTTCGCTTTGGGAAACTCGTCGGACGCCTTCCTGATACTCCGGGCCCAGGACCTGCAGGTGGCGACGGTCATGATCCCCGTGCTCTATCTTGTCTTCAACCTGGTCTACGCCTCGTTGTCGGTCCCGGCCGGCCTACTGTCCGATCGGATCGGACGGCGTACGGTAGCCCTTCTGGGGTTCGCCGTGTTTGCGGTCGCCTATGCCTGGATGGCGCTGGCCGCCTCGCAGGCCGCGGCTTGGGGCGTGTTCGCCGTCTACGGGATCTACATGGCCATTGCAGACGGGAACGGCCGGGCTCTGCTGGCCGAATTCTCGACGGAGAAGCGACGCGGGAGCGCCTTCGGCGCCTACCACATGGTGCTGGGGCTGGCGGCGCTGCCGGCGAGCATCATCGCTGGCCTGCTCTACGACCGGGTCTCCCCGTCTGCGCCGTTCTGGCTGGGAGCGGCGGCCGCGGTCTTGGCGGCCGTGCTCATGTTGGCCCTGGTGCCGGAGCCGCGCGGTGGGCGCACGGCTCCGCGGTAGTAGCTCCGAGCGGCCCGCCCGCGCCCGTGCCGTCACAGCAGCGACAATCAATAATTAGACATAGTATGTCTACCAATACTAGACATACTATGCAAGAAAGCGTTATCATGACAGTCGGCGGATGGTTTCCTGAGGGAGCATATGATCGACGAGTTGCGTACCAGAATCGAGGGCGAGGAGTTCGACTACCAGACCCTGCTGGACGCCCTGGGTAGCTATGCGAGCCCGCGCGACGCGATCACGCGCCTGTTGCGTGGCCGGGTCATTGTCCGGGTCAAGAAGGGCTTGTATGTCTTCGGGCCTGCCTATGCTCGCCGGCCCTATTCGCGTGAAGTGTTGGCCAATCTGATCTACGGCCCTTCGTATGTGTCCTTGGACTACGCGCTTCAGTACTACGGGCTCGTTCCAGAGCAAGTGTACGCTGTCACATCCGTCACTTGCTCCAGGGCTCGGCGGTTCCAGACCCCGGTGGGCCTCTTCATCTACAGGACCGTGCCGTTGACCGGGTATTGGAGGGGAATCGATAGGGTGGAGATCAGCGGGGGTGGCGGTGCGCTCATGGCCACTCCGGAGAAGGCTCTGGCGGATAAGGTCCGCGACGATCGAGGTACCGGCGTAGACTCGATCAAACGGATGCTCGCCTATCTGATGGACGATCTAAGGGCAGACGAGGAAGGATTGAAGGGGCTTGACTCCACCAAGATAGACCTGATCGGCGAGTCTTATCGGTCGCGCAGGATACGCCTATTGGCCGGGGCCGTCCGCCTGCTACAGGCCCGAGGCGGAACGGAAGGAAAATGAACGAGGCGATCGCCCACATGCTTGCTCGTTACCAGGCGCAGGGGTTGGCCGACTACACGCGTGCTCTGCGGGAGATTATTCAGGAGGTAGCCTTGCTCGGTCTGTGGCGGAGCAAGTTCTTCGATACTGCCGCTTTCTACGGGGGGACTGCGCTAAGAGTGCTGTACGGGTCAGACCGCTTTTCTGAAGGCTTGGATTTCTCCCTCCTCTCGCCTCAGGACGATTTCGATCCAGGCCGATACGCGGTGTCCCTGGAACGCGAGATCCGTGCTTTCGGGTTCGACTTGGAGATAGCCATAAAAGAGCCGGGGATGGATCGAGCGGTCCGGTCGGCTTTTCTCAAAGCCGATACAATCACTGAGCTACTCACTATCGGGGCTCCGCCGGAGCTGCTCACCGAGCTTCCTCGGGGCCAGCAAGTCAAGATCAAGCTGGAGATCGATACCGACCCACCGCCGGGTTTCTCCACCGAGACCAGGTTCCTGCTTCAGCCAGTACCGTTCGCGGTGCGGGTCTACGAGCCTCCCGACCTGTTTGCCGGGAAGATGCACGCCCTACTGTTCAGGAAGTGGAAGCAAAGGGTCAAGGGGCGCGACTGGTACGACTTCGTCTGGTTTGCCGCGAACCGCCCAGAGCTCCGCCTCTCACACCTGGAGCAGCGGATGCGCCAGAGTGCCCATTGGGAAGGCGACCGTCCCCTGACTCGCGATGTTGTCATGGCGCTGCTTGAGCAGGCGATACAGTCGCTCGATGTCCCGCGGGCGCGCCGGGAGGTGGAGCCTTTTGTCCAGAGTCCCGCTCTTCTCGAACTGTGGTCGGCGGTCTTTTTCCGGGACGTTGCGGCTCGAATACGGTTCGTCTAGACGACGACCGATGCGCTAGCCCAGGCGCGTGAGAATGTGTGGGATCTCCCTGTGGTCCGTGATCACGAAATCCGCGGCAGGGGGCTCTGTGTGGTCGACGGCGCCGGCGCAGCGGATGGCCACCATGCCCAGGCTCTTCGCCCCGGCGATGTCCGTGCGGGGCGTGTCTCCCACGTGCGCCGCCTCGGCCGGCCCCGCCCCGAGCGGCGCCAGGGTCTGCTCGAACATGCGAGGGTCGGGCTTCGTGAAGCCGGTCTCGTCGGAAAAGGTGAGGGCTTCAAAGTGGGACAGGAGTCCGTCACCGGCCAAGAGCTTCTTCAGTATCCGTCCCGGGGTAAGACTGGTATCGGAGATGAGCCCGAGCCGGTAGCCCGCGCTCGTCAGCGCCGGTAAGGTCTCAAGCACGCCGGGGAGGGGTTCCAGAGGGGCCAGCAACGAGGCTTCCTCGATCCCCAGAGCGGTCTCGGCGAGAAGTTCCTCATCTTTCGGCCCCGGTACCACTTCGAACCGGGTCAAGATATGCCCGACCTGGTCGCGGGCCCCATAATGCAGCCCCTGGGTCCAGGCCGCCATGTAGGCGTCGAAGCCCGAGCGGTAGGCCTCCAGCATCTGCTCGCCCGACGGATCGATCCCGAAACCACGCAGCATCCTGCGTAGGGCTTCCATCCTTCGCGGGCGGACAAGGTCCATGGCCCCGCCGTCGGCAGAATAGATGGTATTCCAGAAGTCGAATGTGAGGGTCGTTATTCGTCCCGTCACCAAGTGGCTCCTGTCTATGGATTTGGAGGGCTCCAGGCCTTTGACCGGAAAGTATAGAGGTTGATGAAGAGGGTAGTTGTCCTCGGCGGGCGGAGCTAGGCCGCGCGGTGGGGACGGACCCAGAACAGGCCCGGGGTGACATATGCTGGTATCCTTCCCGACCATGAAAGCTATCTCCTTCTCGTCTGACTCCTCAGAGTCGACCCTCCCGGAAGCCCAGTTCTCTGAAATCGCTGGGCCTCTGCGCCCTGGTGCTGGCGGTCGTCTTGGCCGTCATGCTCTTTCAGCCGTGGGTCGCCGGCGCTCAGGCGGCCGGCTTCAAGGACGTGGGGCCGTCGCACCCCTACCGGGTGCAGATCGACACCCTCGCCCAACTCGGCATCATAAAAGGCTACTCGGACGGGACGTTCCACCCGAACGCCACGGTCACGCGGCAGCAACTGGCCAAGATGGTCATCCTGGCCATGCGCATCGCCGTGAGCGAGGACGACAAGTGCACCTTCCCGGACGTCAAGAAGAGCAACGACCTCGAACTGTATCCAGACAACTACGTGGCGGCAGCGGCCCGGGAGGGCATCGTCACCGGCTACCCGACCGCCAACGGGGCCATCTTCAAGCCTGATGCCTCCGTCACGGTCGCCCAATTGGTGACCATGGGCACCCGGGCGACGACCCGCCCGCTGATGGTGCCCCCGGTCTCCTACCAGTCGGCCTGGGGCAATTTCGCTCCGGTGCACGCGGTGATCGCCCGGGTGGCTCAGTACAACGGCCTTCTGCGGGACTTTGCGCCTCCGGGAACGACGCTGAAGTCGATGTCGCCGCTCCGCGCGGCCACCCGGGCGGAGGCGGCGGCGCTCCTCTTCAACATCATGGGCACCGACCAGGGCGGCCTCAACGGGCGCTTCCTGGGTGATTCGACCGACCTGGTCCGCTACTTTCGGCAGCAGACCGGCGGGAATGACGGCAAGTTCTCCGTTCCGCTGGAAACGCTGGCCAAGCTTTACGTGACCTACGGCAAGCGCTTCGGCATCCGGGCCGACATGGCCTGGGCCCAGATGATCCACGAGACGGGCTACGGGCAGTACGGGGGGGTGGTCCTGCCGGAGCAGAACAACATGGCCGGCATCGGAGCCACCGGCACCGGGGTGCCGGGTAACTCGTTCGCCACCGCCGAGCTCGGGGTGATCGCCCAGTACGCGCACTTGGCCTGGTACGTCTATCCCCAGCACTTCTCCGACCCCTACTGCGTGAAGGTGGAGCAGCCGGCCGATGGGCCCATCACCACTCCAGGGGATCCGCGTCATTTCGTAGAGGAGAACGGCGGTCCGCACAAGGGGAACGTGCGCACTGTGTACGAACTCAGCGGAAAATGGGCTGTGGGATCGGAATACGGGGCGGCTGTGCAAAGGATAGCGGCCTCGATAACCCTGACCGTGGGGCTCTGGTAGGAGAGGATTCGTCGGCCGCTGAATGACCTGTGGATCCTGCTGGGAGTCTGCCGGGAGGGGCTATCCTGGGGTAGTATTCTACGCACGGGGGCGAGGTGGGGGGAAGCGGCGCACAGACCACGGCGGACGCGGCGTGGTCACGGATAGACGCTCTAATGGCCATCTCGCTCACTCGAGTTCGCTTCGCCCCGAGACTGTTGGATTTGGACGCGCCGGACCCGAACAAGACGTCTCGGCGACCAGTGGGTAGGAGGAGACAGTGATGCAGTTCCAGCGGTATCTGGTGGCCTTGGTCGTGATCACCCTGTTGATAACCCTATGTGGGGCGCACGGCGAGGCCCAGGCTGCAGGCAGCGTCACCCTGAGTGTCGCTGGCGCTACCTACTAGCAGGATTTCGACACTCTCGCTTCAACCGGGACGTCGAACACGGCGGTGCCTACGGGGTGGGATTTCTTCGAGACCGGGACCAATGCGAACACGACCTATAGCGCGGGCACCGGTTCGAACAACACCGGTGACACCTACAGCTACGGGGCCGCCAGTAGCACGGAACGCGCGTTCGGTTGCCTGCGCAGTGGCAGCCTCATCCCACGCGTAGGGGTTCAGTTCACGAACAGCACGGGCGGCGTGATCACTACGCTTGCGATCTCTTACGTGGGCGAGCAATGGCGCCTGGGGGCGACCGGAAGAGCAGACAGGCTCGACTTCCAGTTGAGCACGAGCGCGACCAGTCTCGCTGATGGATTCGCCGGAACCTGGGCGGACTACGACGCCCTCGATCTAGTGAGTCCGGTGACGGCTGGGGTGGCTGGGCCCTTGAATGGCAACGCCGGAGCGAGCAGGACGACCGTGAGTTACACCATTACCGGGCTAAGCATCGCGAACGGTGCCGCCTTCTGGATTCGCTGGTCGGACTACGATGCGACCGGGGCGGATGATGGCCTGGCCGTGGATGATTTCTCGCTCACGGTTGTGAACAACGCTCCCACCGACATCGCCCTCTCCCCTAACACCGTTCCCGAAAACGCTGCGGCAAATACCGTGGTGGGCGCGTTCAGCACCGTCGACCCCGATACCGGCAACACCTTCACCTATACCCTGGTGGCTGGGGCCGGCTCCGCCGACAATGCCTTTTTCAACATCACCGCCGGAGGCAACTTGAGGACATCGGCTTCCTTCGACTACGAAGCCAAGAACTCCTACGCCATCCGCGTGCGCTCCACCGACCAGGGCAACCTCTGGTTCGAAAAGCAGTTCACCATCTCGGTGAGCGATGTGGGAGAGGCTCCCACCGACATCGCTCTTTCCAACACCAGCCTGCCTGAGAACGCCGGGGCCGACGCCGTGGTGGGGACCTTGAGCGGCACCGACCCGGATGCCGGCCAGAGCGCCACCCTTACCTTCAGCCTGCCGGCCGGCCTTTCTGACAACGCCCTCTTCAACATCTCAGGCACCACGCTACGGGCCACCGCCTCCTTCGATTACGAGGTCTCTTCCTCCTATGCCGTCACGGTGAGAGCCACCGACGCGGTCGGCCTCACCTACGACGAGACCTTCACCATCACCGTGAGCGACGTCGATGAGGCCCCCACCATCACCAGTGACGGGGGCGGGGCCGTGGCCGCTGTCTCGGTGGCCGAGAACTCCACGGCGGTGACCACGGTGACCGCCACCGACTCGGACGCAGGCACCACCCTCACCTACAGCATCGTCGGCGGGGCCGATCAGGCCAAGTTCACCCTCAACGGTTCGACCGGGGTCCTCACCTTCCTCAGCGCGCCCGACTTCGAGAATCCCACCGATGCCGACGCCGACAACGTCTACGAAGTGACCGTGGAGGCGAGTGACGGCTCCAGCAGCGATACCCAGGTCATCAGCGTCACCGTGAGCGACGTCAACGAGGCTCCCACCGACATCGCTCTTTCCAACACCAGCCTGCCTGAGAACGCCGGGGCCGACGCCGTGGTGGGGACCTTGAGCGGCACCGACCCGGATGCCGGCCAGAGCGCCACCCTTACCTTCAGCCTGCCGGCCGGCCTTTCTGACAACGCCCTCTTCAACATCTCAGGCACCACGCTACGGGCCACCGCCTCCTTCGATTACGAGGTCTCTTCCTCCTATGCCGTCACGGTGAGAGCCACCGACGCGGTCGGCCTCACCTACGACGAGACCTTCACCATCACCGTGAGCGACGTCGATGAGGCCCCCACCATCACCAGTGACGGGGGCGGGGCCGTGGCCGCTGTCTCGGTGGCCGAGAACTCCACGGCGGTGACCACGGTGACCGCCACCGACTCGGACGCAGGCACCACCCTCACCTACAGCATCGTCGGCGGGGCCGATCAGGCCAAGTTCACCCTCAACGGTTCGACCGGGGTCCTCACCTTCCTCAGCGCGCCCGACTTCGAGAGTCCCACCGATGCCGACGCCGACAACGTCTACGAAGTGACCGTGGAGGCGAGTGACGGCTCCAGCAGCGATACCCAGGTCATCAGCGTCACCGTGAGCGACGTGGCTGCCATCTACACCTTGTCCTACACGGCCGGCAAAGGCGGTTCTATCGCAGGCGCCAGCCGGCAGACGGTCGAGCCCGGTGAGGACGGAACCAGGGTCACCGCCGTTCCAAAACCCGGCTACCATTTCTACAAGTGGAGCGATGGGTTGACGACTGCCTCGCGCGTGGACACCAACGTGACGGCCGACAAGAGTGTAGAAGCACTATTTGCCGCCGACGTCGTCACTCGCGCCCTTATTCTCACCTACACGGCCGGCGAAGGTGGTTCCATCGCGGGCGAAAGCGTGCAGACTGTTGAGTACGGCAGGGACGGCACCGAGGTGACGGCTGTGCCTGATCCAGGCTACCGCTTTGTTGGCTGGAGCGATGGTGTCGCGACCGCCTCACGCACCGACACCGAGGTCAAGGCCGACCTCACTGTTGTGGCTGAGTTCGCCCTCGCTCCTGATCGTTGGAGTGATATCAGCGATCAGCAGTGGATGGATGTGTATGGAGTGACTGCCGAGCAGGTCGATGCCGTGGCCGACGGGTACGCCGACGGTACGTTCAGACCGTCGCTGCCGGTGAATCGAGCTCAATTCTCCAAGATGGTGGTGGATGGCTTCGGACTGCCGAGGCTCTCACCCATAGTTCCCAGCTTCAGCGACGTTCCAGTCGCGCACTTCTTCTACGAGTGGATAGAAGGGGCGGCCGGAGCTGGTATCGCACACGGCTATCCGAACGGCACCTTCAGACCGGATCAGACTATCACCAGGCAGCAGGCCAACAGCATTCTGGGCCGGCATCTCTCCCAGAAGGAGTTGGGCGACGTCGGTTCGATACAGGGTGAGTGCGGCAGCTATGCCTCGGTCGCCGAGTGGTTCGTCGCCGAGGGTGCGGCTCTTCTAGTATCGTTCGCGGACGCCTCGCAGCTTGCCCCTGTGCACGCGCCCTTCACCGCCTATCTCGTCTATCACGGAGTGGTTCTGGGAAGCTCCTCGGGAGGCAGCGCTTACCTAACGCCTCTGTCTGAGCTGACTCGAGCTCAGGCGGCGGTGCTGGTGGTCAGGACCAAGCAGTAGCGACAGGGAGGACACGAGACAGAGGCCGGTGACGGCGACGGTGCGGTGCTCGTTTACCCGCGCGTGGCCCGGCCATCGCCGTCGATGGGGATGACCGGACCTAGATAGCGGGGCAGAGGCTTGGTCACGTGCAGTTGCACGAAGGCCTTGATCCGTGCCAACCAATCGCGCATGGCGAAACGGCGTTCGTTCGCGTAGGGCTGGATATCGGCCGCAACGCCGGTGGCCTCCAAGCCGAGCGCTCGGGCCGTGTAGACCGCCCGGGTCAGATGGAACCCCTGGGTGACGATCAGTGCATCGGTCACCGCGAACACATCTCTGGCCCGGTACATGGTGTCGTAGGTGCTAAAGCCCGCATGGTCCGTGAACACGTCTTCGTCGGGAACGCCTCGGGCGACGACATAGTCGAGCATCGTATTGACCTCGTCGTATGTCTTCTGGCCGTGATCGCCGGACAGCAGGAGCTTGTCGACTTTGCCCAGTCTGTAGAGGGCGATCCCGGTGTCGAGCCGGTCTTTCAGCATGGGGGCTGGGATGCCACTCGAGTAGACCTTTGCCCCCAGGACGATCGCGACCTGAGCGCGAGGCGCTTCTTGCGGACTCTGAGCGATGTAGCCCTCGGCCGACTGGACGATGATCAGATTCGTCACCAGTACCACCAGCCCGGCCACCACGACGAGGGCCGCAACCCCGACAACCGACCAGATCACGATCCGCGCCCTGCGAGTCCGCTTCCTCATGGCGGGAAGGGTAGCACGCTCAGGATGGCCGGGGTCGGACGGCAACCGGCCCTGTCCCGGGCCCGGGTGGTCTCGAGCCGGCGCAAGCGCCGCGCGATGGCGGGCTCGGTTGCAGGAGCGCGCGGGCGTAGACTAGAATGACTGGTTCGTCGGCGCCCCTACGGGCGGCGACGCGCCCACCCACATCGCACGAAGCCTCAAGGACTGGGGGTATATGGCATGGCTATGACCATGACCGAGAAGATCCTGGCCCGAGCAGCCGGCAAGGAAGTCGGTCGCTCCGGGCGACCTCATCATGGCGAAGCTCGACCTTTGTCTCGGCAACGACGTCACCTCTGGGGTGGCCATCGACGAGTTCGAGAGAGCCGGGTTCGACCACGTCTTCGACCCGGAGAAGATCGTCCTCATTCCGGATCACTTCACCCCGAACAAGGACATCAAATCGGCCGGGCTGGTCAAGCAGATGCGCGAGTTCTCCAAGAAGCACGGGCTCGTCCACTGGTACGACGTGGGCCGCGTAGGCGTCGAGCACGCGTTCCTCCCCGAACAGGGCCTGGTGGGACCGGGTGACGTCATCCTAGGCGCCGATTCCCACACCTGCACCTACGGCGCCCTGGGCGCTTTCGCGACCGGGGTCGGCTCCACCGACCTGGCCGGCGCCATGGCCACCGGCGAAGCCTGGTTCCGGGTGCCTGAGACCCATCTGTTTCGACTTCGACGGGACTCCTGGGCCGCTACGTGACGGGCAAGGATATCGTCCTTTTTACCATCGGCCAGATAGGGGTGGACGGAGCCCTCTACAAGGCCATGGAGTTCGCGGGGACTGCCATCGGCTCGCTTTCCATGGACTCCCGCTTCACCATCTGCAACATGGCCATCGAGGCGGGGGGCAAGAGCGGCATCATCGCCCCCGACGACACCACCAAAGCCTATGTGGAGGGGCGGTTCCGTCGTGTGCCTCGCTACTACTGTTCCGACTCCGACGCCTGGTACGAGAAGGTCTACACGTGGAAGGCGGACGATATCCCGCTCATGGTGGCGAAGCCTCATCTGCCCTCCAACACGCAACCGGCCGAGGAGCTGAACGACATCAAGATCGACCAGGTGGTCATCGGCAGCTGCACCAACGGCCGCATCGAGGACCTGCGCCAGGCGGCGGAGATCCTGCGCGGGCGCAAGGTCAACAAGGACGTCCGCTGCATCGTCATCCCGGCGACGCAGGCCATCTGGAGGCAGGCGAACGACGAGGGCTTGTTCGACGTGTTCATCGAGGCGGAGGCAGCCGTTTCGGCGCCCACGTGCGGGCCCTGCCTGGGCGGGCACATGGGCGTGCTGGCCGAGGGCGAGCGGGCGGTATCCACCACCAACCGCAACTTCGTGGGCCGGATGGGTCATCCCGGCTCCGAGGTCTACCTGGCCGGCCCATATGTGGCGGCGGCCAGCGCGGTGGCCGGCCACATCGCCACGCCCGACCAGATCGGCGGAAGGAGGCAGCCATGACCGAGACGGCCGCGACCACGCTGCGCGGACTGGCCTGGACCTTCGGACGTGACGTCGACACCGACCTCATCATCCCGGCCCGCTACCTGAACATGAAGACGGCCGAGGAGCTGGCCGCGCACGTGATGGAGGACGCCGACCCCACCTTCCCGAGCAAGGTCAAGCCCGGGCGACATCGTGGTGGCCAAGGAGAACTTCGGCTGCGGGTCCAGCCGCGAGCACGCCCCCATCGCTCTGAAAGGCGCGGGGGTGTCGGTGGTGATCGCCAAGAGCTTCGCCCGCATCTTCTACCGCAACGCCTTCAACACGGGGCTGCCGATCCTGGTGGCGCCGGAGGCGGTGGACGGCATCGAGGAGGGCGACGAACTGACGGTCGATCTCGCCTCCGGCGAGATCGCCGATCTCACCTCCGGCGCTGACGTACCAGGCCCAGCCGCTGCCGCCGTTCATGCAGGAGTTGGTGGCTGCCGGCGGCCTGCTCCCGTACCTGAAGACCCGGGCCGCGGCCGGCTGAGCGGGCGCGGCGCCGCACCCCAGTAGAGCGCCGGCAGCTCCGGCGTAGAAGAGCGAAAGGATGAGCATGGACTACAAGATCGCCGTCGTTCCCGGCGACGGCACCGGCCCCGAGGTCGTGGCCGAGGGCGCTCAAGGTCCTCGAGGCCGCGGCCGCCCGCACAGGTTTCGCCTTCTCCACCACCCCCTACGATTTCGGCGGCGAGCGCTACCTGCGCACGGGCGAGACCCTGCCCGACTCGGCCCTCGATGAGTTCCGGCAGCACGACGCCATCCTCCTGGGTGCCATCGGCCATCCCGATGTGCCTCCGGGCATCTTGGAGCAGGGCATCTTGCTCAAAGCCCGCTTCGCCCTCGACCAGTACATCAACCTGCGGCCCGGTGCGGCTCATCCCCGGAGTGGAGACGCCCATCAAGGGCAAAGGGCCCAAGGAGATCGACTACTGCTGCATCCGCGAGAACACCGGCGGCATGTACACGGGCATGGGCGGCAACTCCCGGCCGGGCACCAAGGACGAGGTGGCCATCCAGGAGATGGTCTACACCTACGATCAGGTGGCCCGCTGCCTGCGCTTCGCCTTCGAGTACACCCGCAAGTACGGCAAGAAGGCTCGCGGGGCAGGCCCTGACAACACCCTGGCCCTCATCGGCAAGTCCAACGTGCTCACCCACATGTACAAGCTGTGGAACCGGGTCTTCGCCGAGATAGGGGCCGAGTATCCCGACATCAAGCGCGAGTACTACCACGTGGACGCCACCTGCCTCTACATGGTGGCCAGCCCCGAGATGTTCGACGTGATGGTGGTCGAGAACATGTTCGGCGACATCGTCACCGACCTGGGCGCCATCACTCAGGGTGGTCTGGGCATCGCGGCCGGTGGCAACATCAACCCCGAGGGCGTGAGCATGTTCGAGCCCATCGGCGGCACTGCCCCGGCCTGGACCGGCAAGAACGCCATCAATCCCCTGGCGGCCATCGGCGCCGTGCAGATGATGCTGGAGCACCTGGGCGAGAGCGAGGCTGCTTCCCTGGTGGAAAAAGGTATCGTTCACGCGGTGAGCAAGATGAAGTCCATGGTCGCGGGCGAGATGGGCATGGGTACCGACGCCGTGGGCGACCTGGTGGCGGAGTTCGTGGCCAGGAGCTGACTGGGACGACTGAGATCGGCCCCACCGGAGGACGGCGTCGGACCTGACCCGGCTCAGGGGTTGTTAAGAGCTTCCACAATACGGGTACGTGCCATACAGCACCTGGCACAGACAACCCCGCACGAGAGGAGGGCATGGTGGCCCTGGAGACCCCTCAAGAGCCGTACAGCGACCTGAGCGCGCACACGCGGGAATTGCGCCGCGCGGTCGCATCCCTGATCGAAGAGCTGGAAGCAGCTCAGTGGTATCAGCAACGGGTGGACGTGTGTGCCGACCCTCATCTCAAGGCCATCCTGGCTCACAACCGGGATGAGGAGAAAGAGCACGCTGCCATGCTGATCGAGTGGATCCGAAGGAACGACCCCGCCCAAGCCAAGGAACTCAGGAACTACCTCTTCTCCGAAGGCTCGATCACCGAGATCGAGGAGGACCGCTAGGGGCGCGTCTCTCGCATGCGACCGGTATGCTCCGGAGACTGATGGCCGTCGTCGGCACAGGAGGACGTACCCGGCACGAGCACCTCGATAGAGTGAAAGGAGAGTACATGGAGATCATCGGCGTATTCCTGAACGGCTCAGAGGAAGCGGCCGCCTCTCTCGAGTTCGGGATCCAGGAGGCGGCTCTGCGGCGTGCTAGTCTCCGCCTCATAAGCGCCTGGGAGGTACCTCAGTCCATGTTGGGCGCCGGCGTTGGGGGAAAAGAGCTCTACGACCAGTTTCGGGAAAGCGCCGAAGGCCTCGTGGAAGAGGGAGTGGCGCGTGTGGCCGAGTTGGACCCCTCGGTCGAGTGCGAGCGACGGGTCGTGAAAGGTCAACCGAACGCAGTGTTCCTGGAGGAATCCCTGGGCTGCACGCTCGTGGTGGCGGCGAGGAGGCGGCAAGGGGCCTTGCGGGAACTGGTGATGGGTTCGATCAGCCGGCACATCCTTAATCACGCGGAGTGCCCGGTGGTCGTGATCCCCATCCTCACTCCTCCCAAAGCGCCGGCGGAGAGTAACGGCCTGAAAGGCTCCTGACAGAGGATCGTGACCGGACCACCCTCGGCCTCAGACCGGCACCACAGCCTCCGCCGCTTTCGATACGAGAAGGACGGCGATGTCGTCCGGCGGCGGCTTCCCGTTCGCCCTCTCCAACTCCAGCATGACCGCGTCGAGCACGGCCACCGGGATGGGACCGGGCGCAGCCTGGGCGAACCGCTCTGTGAGGCGGTCGATTCCGTAGCGCTCGGTGGAGCCGGGACTGATCGCACCCTCGAACAGGCCGTCTGTATAGAAAAGCAGGCTCCACGCCTGCGGTAGTTGGAAAGCCTCCAAGCGCCAACCATCCTCGTGCTCGCAGCCAAGAGGGAGGACAGGCTTGACGAGAAGCAATCTCGCCTCCTTCGCGATGACCAAGGGAGGAGGATGGCCGGCATTCGCGAGAGTCAGCGAACCGGTGGAGCCGTCGATGCGTCCGGCCAGGAGCGTGCAGTAGAGGTTATGACTGCCTCTTTCACTGAAGAGCACCTTGTTGAGCGCGTCGAGAGTCCGGCGCGGGGACGTCTCGGCATCGGCGAGGGCCCTCCAACCGGAGCGCAGAGTGGTGCCAAGCGCGGCGGCATCCGGCCCATGACCGCTGACATCGCCGATGACGAAATCAACAGTCTGGTCGCCCTGGACTACATAGTCTACGAAATCCCCGCCCAATCCCAGCCGGCGCTCGCCGCTGCGGTAGCGGATATGTATGTCCAGCCAGGGGTGGGGATCTCGGGAGAGCGAGAGGAGGCTTTGCTCCAGCCGCTTGTGCAGGGTCTCGGCCTCCGCGTGTTCCAGCGCCACGGCCGCCTGGTCGGCGAAGCGCTGGGCGAGAGCGAGGTGAGCCGGATCAAGGTCGTCCCGTACTTCTCCCCAGCCGATCACCAGCAGATAGGCCGATTGGGGGGCGATCAGTATGGGGACGCGTAAGACCGAGCGGAGCCCCAGAGCCCGGGCCAGATCCACCCCGTCGCCGGGCCACATCTCGTGCGCGGTGTCAGGGACGAACCGCGTGGCGCCCGAGGCGAGATCCTCCACCAGTCCAGGGACGCTGCCGGCGTCGCTCTGCCATCCCGGGAGAGATACAGGGTCGGACGGCTCTCGTCCCAGCAGGGTCAAACGTCCGTCGGCGTAGCGGTAGAGAGAGGCGGAGCGCGAGGCGAAGGTCTCTCGGGCCACAGAGCATATAGCCGCGATCATGTCCTCATACCGCTCGAAACGGTGGAAGGCAGGCGCTAGGGCGAGGATGTTTTCAACGGCGGCCTTCGAGGTCTCACTGTCGGCTAAGGCCTGGGAGAGAAGGGCCTCCCGTACCGCGGCCCGGCGTCGGACCGCTCGCGCTGCCACGCCGGCTACGACCGCCGCCAGGGTCCACAGGATGATGGCGATCGTGATCACCGCCGGTTCGACAAACCCGCCGAATTCGGTGACGAAGACCACGAAGGCGATACCGCCGACGATGGCCACCGCCGCGCCGATGACGGGTCCGGCAGTCACGGCGGCCACGACTCCGAAAAGGGCCGCGGCTGCGCCCGGTATGCCCAGATACTTGGAGGTCTCTCCGAGGAGGCCGACGCCGTAGAAGAGGGCCATCTGGGCGACTGAACCGGCCGCCAGAACCGCCCACCAGTTGCCCCAGACGAGCCCACGCCGCGGCGCTCTGTCCGCGGTCGGCCCGGGGTCTTCCAGTACCAGAGGCGATGTAGCGGGAGAACGGGTCAAGTCGAGGTGCCGGCACCGAGGGCCGCGGCCGCGGCCCGCTGATCGGCGAAAAGACGAAACCGGGGGTGGTCGGCCAGACCGGTGATCTCAAGAATACGGCTGACCCCCGGGTTTGCACCCACCACACCCAGCCAACCGGAGTCCTTGAAGCGTTGGACCGTGTCGAACATGAGGGAAAGACCGCCGCTATCCATGTACGCGAGTTCGCTGAAGTCGAGGATAAGGACCTGCGTGTCCTCTTTGAACTCCTGCTCGATCATCTCCCGCAGATAAGCGGTGGTGTCGTGGTCCAACTCTCCCTTGACGTATATGAGAGGCGGCCCCAATCGGTAAGATACCTGCAGGTCGATGGGAAGGCCCACGATCTTCGAGCGCGGCGATCTGTCCTGGTCGACCATCGATCCACCTCCTGGCGCTTGAAAGTGCCAAAAGAGTACCCGCCGGGGCATCTTTCTAGTCCCCACAGCGGAGGATCTGCGCGAACGTCCGGTCGTGGGTGCTATACTGCCGCCGACATTCGATAGGAGCCTTCTTCAGGCGTCGTGCAGAGCCGAAGCTACTTCTCTCTCATCCGCCCGTATGCAGTCTCATCCTCTCGTTTGCCGGCAACGTAACTCCACATGGAGGCGAGAATGAGTTCCGCAAAACTGTACGTGGGCAACCTCAGCTACGGCACGTCCGAATCCAGCATCCAGACCCTCTTCGCCCAACATGGCGAGGTGGTCTCGGTGAATCTGATCACCGACCGGGACAGCGGGCGGCCCAAAGGCTTCGGGTTCGTCGAGATGGCGACGCCGGAGATGGCCGAGGCCGCCAAGGCGGCCTTGGATGGAACCGAACTCGATGGCCGTACGCTGAAGGTCGACACGGCCAAGGAACAGCAGCCGCGGCCGCCTCGCTCGGGCGGTTATGGGGGCGGTTACGGTGGAGGCTATAAGGGCGGCGGCCAGAGCTGGTAGTCGCCGTTGACGTTTTGAGGTGAAGCTGAGGCCCGCGCTGTTGCGCGGGCCTCAGCTTTGGCACGCCTGTTCTCGGGAAGGACGCCGGCGAGGTCGATGTGTCGAGACAGCCGTCGTACAGGGCACCTTGTCAAGTTAGGCTCAATATACTAAAATAGGTCTGCCTAACAAAGCTGTAAAATGGCGGTTTATCGTGGCACAGACTGCGTCCCAACTGAACGCATCGGAATTGAACGGGTCGCCTGCATCTGTCGTGTACGCCGAAGTCCTGAGCGCCAGTGAGGAGGACTACCTCGAGGCCATCCTTCAACTGGAGCGTTCGTCGCGCGTGGCCCGAGTGAGCGAGATCGCCGTGCGACTGAACGTTTCTCGGCCGTCTGTCACGGGAGCCCTCAAGAATCTGGTCGGCTTGGGCTTGGTGTCGCACGCTCGCTATGGTCACGCCACCCTGACCGAAGAGGGCACGAAGATCGCCCGGGAGGTGGAGCGCCGTCACATGGCGATCCGTGACTTCCTTACCGATGTGCTCGGTATCGAGGCGCAGAAGGCGGAGACCACCGCCTGCCGGCTCGAGCACGTGCTCGAGCCGGACGTGCTTGCCCATTTCGTGTCGTACGCCGAGAGTCTTGCCCGGTCCAAGGGGACTACGTGTGCCGGCGCCGGCCGGGACGCCGAGACGGTTGCGGACCTCGGTCTCGGCTCGGCCGCCGACACGAGCGCCGATCTAGGAGGGGCGGCGACATGAGTTCACTCGCCCAACTCCCATCCGGTGGGCGGGCCGTCGTCGCGACCCTGCCCCATTCCCGCGGGCTGGCGAAGCGCCTCATCGCTATGGGACTCATCCCGGGGGCGGAGGTATGCGTGCTGCAGAACCGGGGGCGCGGGGCTCTCATCGTCGAGGTGCACGGAGCCAGATTGGCTCTGGGCCGCGGTCAGGCCGAGCGCGTGGCCGTGGATCCTTCGGTCGAGCTTGTCCCCGCGGTGCCTTGCCCTACTGAGGAATAGCGGACTTGCCGGTCGAGCGGCCCGTCGGTCTCACGCTGGCTCTGGCCGGCCAGCCCAACGTAGGCAAGAGCACGGTCTTCAACGGCCTCACCGGACTGAACCAGCACGTGGGCAACTGGCCGGGCAAGACGGTCGAGCAGAAGACCGGCCACTTCACCCACCGGGGCCGCCGAGTCGAGATCGTCGATCTTCCCGGGACCTACAGTCTCACCTCGGGGTCCGAGGAAGAACGGGTAGCCCGGGACTATCTTGATCAAGGAACCGCCGGACGCGGTCGTGGCTATCGTCAACGCGGCCTCGCTGGAGCGCAACCTCTATCTGGTGGCTGAGTTGCTGATGCTGCCGGTGCCGGTGGTGGTGGGTCTCAACATGGTGGACGTGGCCGATTCCCACGGCGTGCACGTGGAGGCGCGGGTACTGGAAGCGGCTCTGGGACTGCCGGTGGTAGAGCTGGTGGCCAGCAAGCGGAAAGGTATCGCCGAACTGGTGGACGTCGCCGCGGCCCTGGTCGGTCGGCCCGAGTCCTTCGCGCCCAACCGGCCGGTCATCCGGGCGAAACACCAGCCGGTGCTTGCCGAGATCGAGGCCTTCCTCGCCGGCCGCTCCTTGGACGGCTATCCGGTCTCCTGGGTGGCGCTCAAGCTGCTCGAGGGCGACGGCGACGTGGCTAGGTTGGTCGAGACGTCCGCCCCCGACGTCTGGGAGCCCATACACGAGATCCTCGGTCGACACGAAGACGCCTATCTCGACATCGCCGGCGGCCGGTACGACTGGGTGGCGCGCATGGTGCGGGCCGCCGTGGTCCGGCCGCGGCGGGGCATCACGGTGGTCACCGACCGGATCGACCGGGTGGTCACGCATCCCTTCTGGGGTCTGCTCGTACTCCTGGCCGCGCTGGCTGCGCTCTTCTTTGTCACCTACTCGGTGGCCGGCCCGGCTGCCAGCGCCCTCAGCGGGGCCATATCGGGATGGTTCTCGGACCTGCTCAGGAGTCTCCTCGCATGGGCGCCGGAGTGGCTGTCCGGCCTGATCGTCGACGGGGTGGTGGCCGGCGCCGGCACGGTGCTGTCGTTCGTCCCCATCCTGGTCGGTCTTCTTCGCGGCGTTGGGCCTGCTCGAGGACGTAGGCTACATGGCCCGCACGGCCTACGTGATGGACCGTTACATGCACTGGATGGGACTGCACGGGAAGTCCTGCATGCCGCTTCTGCTCGGTTTCGGCTGCAACGTACCCGCCATCCTGGGCACGCGCATCATCGAAGAGCGACGAGCCCGCATGCTCACCATGATGCTCACCCCGTTCGTACCCTGCACGGGCCGTCTGGCCGTGTTGGCCTTCCTCGCCCCGGCCTTTTTCGGAGCGGCGGCCCCGTGGGCGGTTCTCGCTCCTGGTCGGGGGCAACCTGGTGCTCCTCGGATTGGTCGGGGTGAGCGTCAACAAGTTGGTGTTCAAGGGGGAGCGGAGCGCCTTCATCATGGAGATGCCCCTCTATCACGTGCCCAATGCCCGCACCATCGGGCTGTACGTGTGGCGCAACACGTCGGCCTTCGTCAAGAAGGCCGGGACGCTGATAGTGATCGTCTCGGCCATCGTCTGGGTCCTCTCCAACTTCCCGGGATCGGATCCCTCCGAGAGCGTGCTGGGGGTCATCGGAACGGCCTTGGAACCGGTGGTCGCGCTGATGGGTCTGGGCGACTGGCGGCTGATCGTGGCGCTGCTCTCGAGCTTCGTGGCCAAGGAGAACAGCGTTGCCACCTTGGGAGTCCTGTTCGGCGGGGCGGAGGGTGCCGCGGGGGCCACTCTGGCCGCCCAGGTGGCTGGTGTGCTGATCCCGGCCGCGGCTGCCGCCTTCCTGGTGGTGCAGATGACCTTCGTGCCCTGTGTGGCTACCGTGGCCGCCATCCGCCAGGAATCGAACTCCTGGCGCTGGACCGGGGCCAACGTGGGTCTTATGCTGGTGGTCGCCTATCTCCTGGGAGTGCTGGTCTATCAGGTGGGATCGCTGTTCTAAGCCCTCGTGGCCGGAGGGCGTATGATCCGGTGGCCTGGTGCCGGCATTGAGGGGCCGGGAACGGGCCAGATTTTGTATACTCTGGTTCTCTATGGACCGGCCCGGACGGGCTCAGGGAGGCTTACATGCAGATCTACATCGACGGCGAGTTCTACAGCAAGGAAGACGCGAAGATCAGCGTCTTTGATCACGGTCTTCTGTACGGGGACGGTGTGTTCGAGGGCATCCGGATCTACGAGGGCCGGGTATTCGAACTCGACCCCCACATCGACCGGCTGTACGCCTCGGCCCAGACGCTCGCTCTCGAGATCCCGCTGAGCCGGGTGGATCTGGTGGAAGCCATGATGGAGACCATCCGCCGAAATGAGATCCACAATGGTTATGTGCGTCTGGTGGTCACCAGGGGCGTGGGCGACTTGGGCCTGAACCCGGTGAAGTGCCCCAAAGCCACGGTGTTCTGCATCGCCGACGGCATCACGCTATACCCGGCCGAGGTCTACGAGAAGGGCTTCAAAGTGGCCACCCTGGCTACGCGCCGCAACGATCCGCAGGCTGTCAATCCGGCAGTCAAGAGCCTCAACTATCTCAACAACGTCTACGGCGCCCTGGAACTGAGGGGGAGAGCCGTCAACGAGGGGCTCTTTCTTACCACCTCGGGCTACGTGTGCGAGTTGACCGCCGACAACTTCTTCCTGCTCAAGGGGGGCAAGCTGATGACTCCCCACCCGTCTCTGGGGGCCCTGCGCGGTATCACCCGGGGCGTGGTGCTGAGGCTGGCCGGAGATATGGGATTGGAGACCGAGGAGGGCTTCTACACGCTCTACGACGTGTACAACGCCGATGAGGCCTTCCTGACAGGTACGGCAGCGGAGGTGGGCCCGGTGGTTGAGGTCGACAAGCGGCCCATAGGCGCCGGAGTCCCCGGACCGATCACCCGCGAGATCATCTCCCGTTTCCACGAGCACGCGCTCAACACCGGCACCCCG
The DNA here is from genome assembly GCA_963806155.1 of uncultured Actinomycetes bacterium. Lineage (GTDB taxonomy): Bacteria > Actinomycetota > Thermoleophilia > RBG-16-64-13 > RBG-16-64-13 > CAVPLM01. Next base: position 23,721 of record CAWDXC010000009.1, on the reverse strand, counting down.
GTCGACGGATAGCGTCGGCTAGCCTTCAGCCGGCGATGAAAGAGGCACCCCCCCTGCTGCTGTACGACACCACTTTGCGCGACGGGATGCAGCGCGAAGGGATGAGCGTCTCCGTGGACGAGAAGGTCCGCATCGCCGCGCGGATCGCCGACATCGGCGTCCACGTGATCGAGGGCGGTTTCCCGGGCTCGAATCCCAAAGACCAGGAGTTCTTCAGAGAGCTAGAGAGGCAGCGGCTCGGCGGTGCTGCGGTGGCGGCCTTCGGCATGACCAGGGGTCGGGGGGTATCCGCCGGGGAAGACATCCAACTCCGCGCGCTTGCTGCATGCTGGGCTCCGATCGCCGCCGTCGTGGGCAAGACCTGGGAGCTGCACCTGCAGAAGGTCCTGCGGGTGGATCGCGATGAGAACCTGCGCATGATCGCCGAATCGGTGGCCTTCCTCCGTGCTCGAGAGAAGCGCGTCTTCTACGACGCCGAGCACTTCTTCGATGCCTATGCCGCCCACCCGGAGTACGCCCTGGCTTGTCTCCGGGCGGCGGCGGACGCAGGGGCGGAAGCTGTCTGCCTGTGCGACACCAACGGGGCCGCCCTGCCCACGCAGGTGGCGCGGGTGGTGGAGCGGGTGGTGTCTGTGGTGGGCGGCGTGTGCAGGGTAGGCATACACACCCACAATGACGCCGGCTGCGCGGTGGCGAACTCGCTCATTGCCGTGGAACGGGGCGCCGACGTGGTGCAGGGGACCATCAACGGCTACGGGGAGCGCTGCGGCAATGCGGATCTGTGCGCGATCATCCCCGCGCTCAGGCTCAAGATGGGTCTCGACTGCGTCTCCGATCGCGAGCTGGCCCAGCTGACAGATGCGGCCCACTTCGTGGCGGAGCTCTGTAACGTAGCGCCCGATCCTCATCAGCCTTACGTGGGTCGGAACGCCTTCGCTCACAAGGGCGGCATGCACGTGGCCGCTGTAGAGCGCGATCCTAGTACGTTCGAGCACATAGACCCGGCCTTGGTGGGCAACGCTCCCCACGTATTGGTATCGGAGCTGTCCGGCCGGGCCACCATCGCCCAGCGGGCCCAGGAACTAGGCTATCCCCTGCAGGAGGAGAAAGAGCTTCTCGACAGGGTGCTCGACCGGGTCAAAGAGAAGGAGCACGCCGGCTATCACTACGAAGCCGCCGACGCCTCTTTCGAGCTGCTGGTGCGCACCGAGATGGGGCTCAAAGTGGAGCTGTTCCACCTGGAGACCTTCCGCATCATCGTAGAAAAGCGGGAGGACGGCACGACCATCAGCGAAGCCACGGTCAAAGTGCACGTGGGCGGCGACCGTTTCATCGAGACCGCCGAAGGCAACGGTCCGGTGAACGCGCTGGACAAGGCGCTTCGCATGGCCATCGAGCGCAAGTTCCCGCATGTGCACGATATCCGGCTGGTCAACTACAAGGTGCGGATCCTAGACGAGGATAAGGGCACCGCCGCCAACACCCGCGTGCTCATCGACAGTTCGGACGGCCGGGAGACCTGGGGCAGCGTAGGGGTGGGAGTGAACGTGGTGGAGGCTTCGTGGCAGGCCCTGGTCGACTCGATATCGTTCGGCCTGCTGCGCTCTGCCGGTGAGGGACCTTCGACCGAGACCGGGTCCGCGCCTGAAGCCGGGAGCGCCCCGGAAACCGACAATGAGGAGAAGAGATGAAGCTGGCCCGCATCCAGTACCGAGGTGAAGTGTACGAGGCGACGGTCACCTGCAACGGCTACTTGGTCGAAGCGCCGCCCGCGGGGCTCGGCGATGCGGTCCCAGCGGGGACGGTCATCCCGGAGACCGAGGCTACCTTGTTGCCTCCGGCCGCTCCCGGCAAGATCCTGGGTGTGGGCTGGAACTTCCGCGAGCACATCAAGGAGATGATCACTCGGTTGCGAGGAGAGCCTGCGCCGCCCCGCAAGGACGATCACGTACCCCATCCTTTGTTGTTCTTCAAACCATCCTCGAGCCTCATCGGGCATGGGGAGACCATCGTCTACCCGAAGGACGCCACCCGCGTGGAGTACGAAGGCGAGCTGGCGGTTGTGATAGCGCGCGACACCCGCAGGGTGACTCCCGAGGAGGCGCGCAGAGCCGTTCTAGGTTGGACCTGCGCCAACGACGTGACCGAGCGGGATCTGCAGCAGGTGGACAAGCAGTGGTGGCGGGCCAAAGGCTTCGACACCTTCGCGGTAGCGGGCCGTATCTGGTGACAGAGCTGCCTCGGCCCGAGGCCTGGCTGCGGACCCGGGTCAACGGGGAGTTGCGCCAGGAAGCGCAGATCCTGGACATGATCCGCGACCCCTTCGAGATCATCTCGATCGTCAGCCAGGCCATGACTCTTCAGCGGGGCGACATGATCATGCTGGGGACACCTTCTGGGGTGGGCGAGCTTCGCCCCGGAGACGAGGTGGAGGTCGAGATCGACGGCGTGGGCTACCTGCGCAATACGGTCGAGTTGGAGCAAGGGTGACGGGGACGCTCACCGGCGAGGAAGCGTCGGACTCCTCGTCGACCGGGCTCTCGGGGCCTGACTGGGCAGCCATGGACCGGTTTTCGTCTCTGGCGTTGGCGGTCGATGCGAACGCTGCTTGGGTGAGCGGGGCCTCCGCGGCCGAGGTGGCGGCGGCGCTCAGACTCGAGCCACATCGAGAGGGCGGTTACTTCCGCGAGACGTACCGGTCACTCGTCACCGTTAGCACCGAATTCGGTGTGCGGTCTCTGGCGACGGCGATCGTCTATCTGCTCACCGGGTCGGACCCCAGCCGCTTCCATCGCCTCCGCGCCGACGAGATCTGGTTCTTCCATGCGGGGTCCCGGGCGGAGATGGTGATGCTCGAGGCAAGCTGCCGGGGGCGAAGGGCGGCCGCCAACCACTATGCTGGTGCAGGAGCGCCCGCAGGTAGTCGTACCGGCAGGCACGTGGCTGGGCGTCAGGGTGGCGCCGGGCCAAGCGGCGGGTGACGGTCCCGACTGGACCCTCGCGAGCTGCGTGGTCACGCCTGGCTTCGAGTACGAGGACTTCGAGTTGGCCGACCGCGGGACGCTCCTGCGCGAGTTCCCCGAAGAGGCGGAGATCATCCGAGCGCTGACCCAAGACTAGGCCTTGGTGCGACCACCTCGCGAGCCGCGATGCAGAGATGTCCGGCCCACCCCACCTGGCGCTCGGGAAGCGACGTGGATCACGGCGCGGGTCCGCAGTTCCCCCGAGAGCGTGGCCGGGAAGCCTTCTCCGGGGCTCGAGGAAACCCGCTCTCAGCGGATTTTGTTCACCACCAGCCGTCATTGTGGCTTGAGGGCGCGGGGACCTTCGGGTAGAATCGAGCGATAGAGGGGCGTCCGCCCTGGGGTATTTTCCAAGGAGACACGTGGTCTTGTCGTCCGCCTTTCCGCACTCTGCAGGGGAAACCGATGCCGACGTTACTGCGGCTGAGACTGTCGCAGCGGCGGTGACGGATCCCGCGACCGATAGCAGGGAAGAGGCCGCGCTTGCCGGCGAAGTGGAAGCGTCCTTGGAAGAGCCAGACACGACGAGCGATGAGGACTTCGACGAGGTGCTCCGTGAGGAGGAGGCAGCCCCTGTCACGGGTGCCGTGACGGAGTCCGCCCGGCCGTCGGCCGGCTTCTGCCATCTCCATGTTCACACCCACTACTCTGCCTTGGACGGAGCCTGCAAGGTGGACGGTCTGGTGGCGCGGGCGGCGGAACTGGGCATGCCTGCTTTGGCCATCACCGATCACGGGGTGCTCTCGGGCATCATCCAGTTCTACCAGCAGTGCCGCAAGGCGGGGATCAAGCCCATCATCGGGCTTGAAACGTATGTGGTGGAGGATCGCTTCCGCAAGGAGGGGATGAACGAGGAGCGCTGGCATCTCACCCTGCTCGCGCGGGACGACACCGGATATCGCAACCTGCTCAAACTGGGTAGCCTCGCCTTCTTGGAAGGCTACTACTACAAGCCGCGCATCGACTACGGACTCCTGAGGGAGCACGCCGATGGGCTTATCTGCCTCTCGGGGTGTGCCAGCGGCCGGTTGTCGCGCGCCCTACAGAACGGGCAGACCACCGCCGCGGAGGCTGAGGTCGACCGGCTTGTCGGCATCTTCGGCGAAAGCAACGTCTATCTCGAGATGCAGGAGACGGGCATCGCCGAGCTGGCCGAAGTGAATCCCCGCATGGTGGAGCTGGCCGCGCGTACCGGTCTCAAGTTGGTGGCGACCAACGATGTGCACTACCTGCGCGAGGGGGACGCCACCGCCCACGACGTGCTGCTCTGTATCCAGACCGGGTCGCGTCTCTCGGAAGAGAACCGTCTGCGTTTCAATTCGCAGGAGTTCTACTTCAAGAGCGGAGAGGAGATGAGGGCCGCCTTCCCCGATCACCCTGGCGCTCTGGCGAGCACGCTCGAAGTGGCCGACCGCTGTAACGTGCACATCGCCCTCGACGAGATGCTCATACCTCATTTCCCTGTGCCCGAGGGATACGACGAGGCTTCCTACCTGCGCGAGCAGTGCGAGAAGGGGTTGATCCGCCGCTACGGCGACGCGGTCACGCCGGAGATCAGAGAGCGGCTCGAGAACGAGCTGGCCGTGGTGGAGAAGATGGGCTTCCCGCCCTATTTCCTCATCGTATGGGACTTCGTCACCTTCGCCAAGGAAGCGGGCATACCGGTCGGTCCCGGCCGCGGCTCGGCCGCGGGGTCGCTGGTCTCGTACCTGCTGGGCATCACCGACCTCGATCCGATAGCATACGACCTGCTGTTCGAGCGCTTCCTCAACCCCGACCGCATCAGCATGCCCGACATCGACATCGACTTCTCCGTGAACGGTCGGGAGAAGGTGATCGAATATGTGGCCGGCAAGTACGGCCGCGACCGGGTGGCTCAGATCGCCACGTTCGGCACCATCAAAGCCAGGCAGGCCATCCGCGACGCCGCCCGGGTGATGGACGTGCCTTACGGGCAAGCCGACCGCATCGCTAAGCTGGTGCCCGAGGTGCTCAACATCACCTTGGATGCCTGTCTGAAAGACCCCAAGTGCGAGCTGCGCACAGCCTACGACAGCGACGAAGTGGTCCGCGAGGTCGTCGACATGGCCCGGCCCCTCGAGGGGCTCATCCGCCAGGATTCCATCCACGCCGCGGGTGTGGTCATCTCCAAGGGGCCGCTCACCGAGCATCTGCCCCTCATGCAGAAGGGCGACGCGGAGGTGGTCACTCAGGTCTCTATGGGGGACGTGGAGAAGCTGGGTCTGCTCAAGATGGACTTCCTGGGCCTCCGCAACCTGGACGTGATCGACAGCGCGGTGGGCATCATCCGGGAGGGAGGCCACCCGGACTTCGACATCGAGTCCATCCCCCTGGACGACCCCGCCACCTACCAGATGCTGGCCAAGGGCGATTCCGAGGGGGTGTTCCAGTTCGAGTCCAGCGGGATGCGCGAGGCCCTGCGGGATATCCAGCCAACGCGCCTGGACGACCTCATCGCTTTGGTGGCCCTCTACCGGCCGGGTCCCATGGAGTTCATCCCCCAGTACGCTCGCAACAAGCGCGCCCCGGAGAACATCCGGTACGAGGACGACCGGCTCGAGCCCATCCTCAGCCCTACCTACGGGGTCGCCATCTATCAGGAACAGTTGATGGAGATCTCCAAGCGCATCGGCGGGTTCACGCCGGCGGAAGCCGACGACCTGCGCAAGGCCATCGGCAAGAAGATCCGGGCTAAGATGGACCAACTCGAGCCCAAGTTCCGCGCCGGAGCGGCCGCGTCGGGCACGTCGCCCCGCGTGATCGACCACCTGTGGTCGCTCATGGAGAAGGCGGGCGATTACTCTTTCAACAAGTCCCATGCCGCCTGCTATGCGCTGATCTCCTATCGCACCGCCTACCTCAAGGCCAACTTCCCCGTGCAGTACATGGCGGCGCTCATCTCGAGCGTCATGGACACCAAGGACAAGGTGCCTTTCTACGTGACCGTGGCCAACGAGATGGGCATCGAAGTGCTTCCCCCCGACATCAACGAGTCGGTGCTCGACTTCCGCGGAGTCGAAGGCCGCATCCGCTTCGGCCTCAACGCAGTCAAGAACGTGGGGGAGACCGCCATCCGCAACATCCTCGATGCTCGGAGCGAGGGGGGCCCGTTCCTGGATCTCTTTGATTTCTGCGAGCGGGTCGATCTGGGCGTCGTCAACGGGCGGGCCATAGAGAGCCTCATAAAATCCGGGGCGATGGATTCCATCGGTCCCTCCCGGCGGGGGATGCTCCTTGTTATGCAGCAGGCCATGGCCTACGGGAAGAAGACCCGGGCCGACGCCGACAAGGGTCAGGGCTCCATCTTCGACCTTATGGTCGAGACGGAGCAGCAGCCGGCCGCGAAGGGGAGCAATGGGAGCGCCCCGGTGGAGATCTCCTCCGACGACTTCAGCCGGGAAGAGCTCCTAGCGCTGGAGAAAGAGACGCTGGGACTTTACGTGAGCTCCCATCCGCTCAAGGACCTGCGGCACCACGTTCACAGAGAAGCCGGGCACCTTATCTCTCAACTGAGAGAGGTGCCCGACGGCACCGTCACCACCATCGTGGGCATGGTGAGCGCGGTCAAGAGGATCACCACCAAGAAATCAGGCGAGCTCATGGCCTTTGTCACCATCGAAGGCATGGAAGGCTCGGTCGAGATCGTATGTTTCCCCGCCATCTATCAGGAGAACAAGGAGATCCTGGTAGAGGACAAGGTCGTCAAGATCAAAGGCCGGGTCGATCACAAGGACGAGACCGAGACCAAGTTCATCCCTCTGGCCATCGAGGCCTTCACTCCCAAGACGGGACTGGAGCCTCTCGCCCTCTCGGTCGACGGCGACCGCTTCCCCAGTACGGTCATCGAAGATCTGAAGCACATCCTGACCCGCTTCCCGGGTCAGTGCTCGGTGGACATGTACGTGCAGGTGGGTGCGGATGCACGCCGCTTGCGTTTCGGCGACGGTTACCGAGTCGATCCCCAGGCCAGTCTCTTCGCGGAGCTGAAGGAGCTGCTGGGAGAGGGCTGCGTGGTACACGGTCCGGGATCGCCGACCAACGGCAACGGGTCCAGGAAGTAGCTTAGGGCAGCGCGATAGGCTGCGGCCGACTTGGGTGGGGCCTCGCAGCCGGGGGGAGCGGCGTGTGGACGGGGGCGAACGCACCAGTCAGAGGGCTTCCGGGACGCAGAAGACCCTCATCCGGGATATCAGTTTCTGCGGCGTAGCCAACGGAGCCAATTCTTGCATGGTCGACGTGGCCGACGGCAGGATCCTGCGCATCCGGCCCATGCACTACGACTGGAAATACCGGGCCGACGAGCTGGGTCAGTGGGCGATGACTGCGCGGGGCAAGACCTTTGCCCCCACGACCAAGAGCCTCATCCCTCCCTTCAGCCTGGCGTACAAGAAACGGGTCCAGTCTCCGAGCAGGATCCGATTTCCCATGAAGCGGGTGGACTTCGACCCCAAACGGGAGCGGAACATCCAGAACCGGGGGGTGAGCAAGTACGTGCGCATCTCCTGGGAAGAGGCCCTCGACATCATCACGGGCGAGATGCTGCGGATGCGCGAGCAGTACGGGCCTACCGCCATCCTCTACCAAGCAGACCAGCACGGTGAGAACAAGGTGGTCCACGGGCCCCACGGCTGTGGGCGGAAGTTGCTCAAGCTCTTCGGAGGCTACACCCTCCAGTCGCGGCAGCCGGACAGCTGGGAAGGCTGGTCCTGGGGAGCCAAGCACGTGTGGGGCATGGAACCGGTCGGGCAACAGGTGCCCCAGGCCAACCTGGTATACGACATAGCCAAGAACGCTGAGCTGCTACTGTTCTGGGGCTGCGACCAGGAGACGACCACGTGGGGATGGATGGGCCAGCTCCCCAGTCGGCTCAGCTACTGGTTCACCGAGTTGGGGATCGAGCAGGTCTACATCGCTCCCGATCTCAACTACGCCGCCGCCGTGCACGCCGACAAGTGGATACCCATCCTTCCCAACACCGATGCCGCCCTCTATCTGGCCATCGCCTATCAGTGGTTCAAGGACGGCACCTACGACAAAGAATACCTGGCGTCTCACGCCTATGGCGTCGATAGGTTCGAGGCCTACGTGATGGGAGTGGAGGACGGCATCGCCAAGAGCCCGCAGTGGGCGGCTCCGATCACCGGCGTGCCTTCGCGCATCATCAAGGCCCTGGCCCGCGAATGGGCCTCCAAGCGGACCACCGTGGCCATCGGCAACGGGGGGCCGGCCATCCGTGGCCCCTACTCGAGCGAACCCGCCCGGTTGCAGGTGCTCTGCCTGGCCATGCAGGGGTTGGGCAGACCCGGGGCCAACCAAGCCAAGATGGAAGACTGGGGTTTCATGGACGACCTGGCCCAGGTCGGTTGCCCGCAGCCGGTGAAGATCCCCAGCCTCATGGCTGCCTATACGGGTGGCACCGGAGGCGACACCAACCGCGCGTTCGTGCCGAAGACCCTGCTGGCCAAAGCCGTCGTGGAGGGCTCGTGCGAGTGGTGGGGCAACGAGCACGAGATGGCGCCCCGAGAGAACCAGTTCGTCCATTACCGGTATCCGGCCGAGGGCTGCTCCAGAATACACATGGTCTGGACCGATTCGCCCTGCTTCATGACCTGCTGGAACGACGGCAACAGCTTCGTGCGGGCCATGCGCCACCCCGACATCGAGTTCATCCTTGCCCAGCATCCCTGGCTGGAGAACGACTGCCTGCTGGCCGACGTGATCCTTCCGGTCAGCACGAAGCTCGAAGAGGACGATATCAACTCCGACCTCTACAGCGGCCAGTCGATCATCGTCTTCCCCGAGGAACGATGCGTGGAGCCGTTGGGCGAGTCGCTCAGCGACTACGAGATCGTGTGCAAGATCGCGGAGCGACTGGGGTTGCTGGAGGAGTACACCGGAGGGAGGTCGATCGAGGACATCAGGCGCCTCGGTTTCGAGACCTCGGGGATAGGCGACCTGGCCGCGCGCGAGCCGGCCGGCGGCGAGGTGCTCACCTGGGAGCAGTTCAAGGACCAGGGCTACGTCGTAGTGCCCACCGATCCCAGGTGGGAGGAGGTGCCCGCCGGGCTGATCGACTTCTACAACGACCCGGAGGGCCATCCCCTCAGCACCCCCACGGGCAAGATCGAGTTCTTCGCCACGGGGCTGGCGGAGCACTTTCCCGACGACCCAGAGCGGCCTCCAGTGCCCCAGTGGATCCCTTCCGGCGAGACCCATCAGGAGACCCTGGGGACCGAGCGGGCCAAGAAGTACCCGCTCCTGGTCGTGTCGAACCACCCTCGCTGGAGCGTGCACGCCCAGCACGACGACGTGACCTGGCTGCGCGAGATCGAGACCTGCAAGGTCGCGGGTCCTGACGGATATCGGTACCAACCGCTCTGGATCCACCCGCAGGATGCGGCTGCACGGGGCATCAGACATGGCGACGTGGTCACCATCCACAACGAGCGGGGGGCGGTGCTGGCCGGCGCATACGTGACGGAGCGCATCATCCCCGGAGCGGTCAGCATGGACCATGGAGCCAAGTACGACCCCATCGTGCCCGACGCGCTGGACCGGGGAGGCAACATCAACGCCATAGTGCCCGGACACACCACCTCCAGGAACGCGGTGGGGATGGTGGTGAGCGGCTTCCTCGCCGAAGTGGAGAGGACCGACCTGGAGAGCCTCAAGTCCAGGTACCCGGAGGCGTTCGCGAGGCCGTTCCACCCGGACGCGGGGCCAACGTTAGAGGCTTGGTTGGAACCCGGGTGATACTGCCAGGCCGTAGATGTCACGCGGGACATCAACGGCCTCTCTGCTGGGTCAGGTAGGCTCCTCCTCACGGAGGATGCGTAGGCCCTCTGTCCGGAGGCTGATGCGGATCGGGGCCCCCGGGCTGAGGTCGAGCCCCTGGTAGAAGTAGGCTGCGCCTCTCGCCTCGAGTTCGTGGCCGTTCTCCAGGGACACCCGGATGATCCGCATGTCACGCCGGTCGTCGACGCTGATGATCTTCGCGTCGAGCTGATTGACGGCCAGTCCACCGAGCGCGGGCCGGTCCGGATAGAGGATCTTGACGTCCTCGGGGGCGACGTAGACCGGGACGGTCTCGCCCGGAGTGCAGGGCTGAGCCGGTGCAGTAAGACCCAAGCCGTCCCACTCCAGGGTGACATGATCGGCGGTAGCGCTTGAGACTTGAGCGTGAAAGATGTTGCGAATCGCGAGCACCTCGGCCGCACTCATGCTCGAGGGCCGGCGGAACACGTCACCCACGGCTCCTACCTGTTGGAGCTCCCCGTCGCGCAGCACGGCGAGCCGATCTCCGAGGGCGAAGGCGTCCTCCACGTTATGAGTGACGCAGATGACGATGAGACGCCTCTCGAGTTGGAGCGCCCGAAGATCCGTCCGCAGTCTCTCCCGGAGCCCGGTATCGAGGGCGGAGAAAGGTTCGTCGAGCAGCAGGACTTCCGGATCCCTGGCCAAAGCACGGGCTATCGCCACTCGTTGCTGCTGGCCCCCGGAAAGCTGGCGCGGAAGACGGTCGGCCAACGGCGTGAGACCCATCTGGTTGACGAGGGTCAGGGCCCGCTCCCGGCTGTTCGAATCGCGACCCAAAGGATAGCGGACGTTCTCCAGGACGGTCAAATGGGGGAAGAGAGCGTAGCTCTGGAAGACGTATCCCACTCCCCGCCGGCGCGCCGGCACGTTGACATGTTCGCCTTCCGGCCGGCGGCGGAAAAGCACGTGGTCGTCCAAGACTATCTCGCCTTTGTCCGGAGTCACCAGCCCGGCTATCGAATTCAGAGTCATGGTCTTGCCGGAACCGGAAGGACCGAAGAGAACGAGGACCTCCTCTTTCATCTCGAGAGTCAGGTCCAAGGTGAAGGAGGGGAGCCGCCTATGTATGTCGACGGTGAGCCGGCGTTCCATCATGTGTCGCAGGTGTGGTCGAGATACTCGATGAAGATGAGGCCGACGATTCCCTCGCTCTGTTGCTCCGATGGCGTGCGGTTATCCGGTGGGAAGTATAACGGCTCGTACCTCCCATTCCTAGCTTTTCGGTCGAATGCTGATGGGCCCGCCCGATGACGACCGACTGCGACCGCCGGTCGCGGCTCTTACGGTATCCTTAACCGGTGTTCCGAGCGATCAGACGGTCCGGGAGCCTGAGGCATGAGAGTCAACGTGTTGAGTGTCGCGTCCGTCCGCGAGGAGGTGTCGGCCCTGCGGCCGCCGGAGTCGTCCAATCGGGACGTCGCCGAAGTCGTCGCCGGGCTGGTTGCCGACGTCCGCGCCCGCGGGGATACCGCCTTGGTCGAGGCTACCGCCCGATTCGACTGGGAAGGCTCGAGCGCCTCCGCACTGGTCGTTGGTAGGGAGGACCTCGAGGCCGCGTACCGCGACGTCGACGAACAGGTCTTGACGGCGCTGGAGACGGCTCGCGAGAACTGCACCTTCTTCCATGGGCACGAGTTGGCGCCCGACTGGGAGGAGGAGGGCCGTCAGGGGCAGAAGCTCGGGATCCGCCACGTGCCGGTAGAGCGAGCCGGCCTCTATGTACCGGGGGGCCTGGGCTCCTACGCCTCCACCGTGATCATGAATGCGGTCCCGGCACTCGTGGCCGGGGTCAAAGAGCTCATCATCTGCACCCCGCCTGGACGAGACGGGACCGTCAACCCTTCCGTGCTGGCTGCGGCCCGGCTCATGGGTATCGAGCAAGTGTTCCGCGTGGGCGGGGCTCAGGCCGTCGCCGCCATGGCGTATGGGACCGAGACCGTGCCTCGGGTGGACGTCATCTGCGGGCCGGGTAATGCGTACGTCATGGAGGCGAAGCGCCAGGTCTACGGCGTGGTCGGCATCGACAGTCTCGCCGGTCCGAGCGAGGTGCTGGTGGTGGCGGACCGGACGGCGCGGCCGGCGTGGATAGCGGCCGACCTGCTCGCCCAGGAGGAGCACGGCAGCGGGGCGCAGGCAGTGTTGCTGGCGGACTCGGAGAGTCTGTGTCTCGAGGTGACGGAGGCTGTCGAACGCATGAGGGAGGTGCGCGCTTGCAGTTGTGGCTGCGACGGCGGTGCTGGGCGCGCCGGTCGGGCAGGCGAGCGGGCGGGGGACGGTCTGACGGCTTTCTATCCCGCTCCGGGCGAGGATTTCCTCGACTTGGCCGCGGTCCTTGTCAACGCGTACGCGCCGGAGCACTTGGAGCTTCAAGTCGCGGACCCACGGGGCTTCCTGCCTAGGGTGCGGTCGGCAGGGGCAGTCTTCCTCGGGCACCGCACCCCGACCGCCTTCGGAGACTACATAGCCGGCAGCAATCACGTGCTGCCCACGGGGGGCTCGGCCCGGTTCTCGTCGCCGCTGTCCGTGGTCACCTTCCTGCGCCGTTCTTCCTTTGTGGAGATGTCTTCGGAGGGCGTGAAGGCCCTTACTCCCCACCTGGCCCAGCTGGCGAACAGCGAGGGTTTCGCGTTCCACCGCATCTCGGCGGAACTCCGCGCCTCGGCGATCGACTGAGGGGAAGGACTTCAGCCGGTGGAGGTGACGCCGCGGACCGGGTCCCCGGTCCAGGCGCACCGACCCTATGCTATCCTCCCTGCGTCGCTCGGCCGTCGGGCCCGGTGCTCGACGAAGGCAAGCGTCCACCAGGACAACGATGGAATCTGCCCGATCTGACCACGGAGGAGACAGTGCAGCCTGATAGCTCCGCGCGACCCCTCGATACGGCTCGCCGGGTGGCCGCCGTAAAGCGGAAGACCCGGGAGACCAGTGTCCAGATCAAGCTCGATCTCGACGGCTCAGGCAAAGCGACCATACGCACCGGCCTGGGGTTCTTCGACCACATGCTGGAACTCGTCGCGGGCCACGGCCTGTTCGATATCGACGTGGAGGCCAGCGGCGATCTGCAGACCGGAGGCCACCACACGGTAGAGGATGTGGGTATCTGTCTCGGCCTGGCTCTGGCCGAAGCGGTGGGTGACAAGAAAGGGATCAACCGGTACGGGAACATGGTCGTCCCCATGGACGAAGCCCTGGCGCTGGTCGCTCTCGATCTGAGCGGCCGTCCTTACTTCGCCTACGACGGCGGACCGGTAGGGGAGAGTATCGCCGGCTTCGACAGCAGTCTGGTGGCGGAGTTCTTTCGGGCGGTAGCCAACAATGCGCGCATGACTATGCACGTGCGTGTATTGACCGGAGGTGACGCCCACCACACCATCGAGGCGGTCTTCAAGGCCTTCGCCAAGGCGCTGCGCCAGGCCGTCTCCCTCGACCCGCGCGGCGGCGGCGTCCCCTCCACCAAAGGGGTCTTGTGAGCGGCTCCGTACTCGGGGCCGGGACCCGGTTCCTCTATATCGTCGACTACGGCTCGGGAAACCTTCGCTCGGTACAGAAAGCCTTCGAACACGCGGGCGTGAACGCCTTGGTGGGTCACGATCCCCGGGAGATGGCGGATGCCGCTGGGCTGGTGTTGCCGGGGGTGGGTGCCTTTGGCGCGGCCATGGAGCAGCTGGGGGAGAAAGGTCTGATCGAGCCGCTCCTGGAGCGGGTCGAGGCCGGGGTGCCGTTCCTGGGTGTCTGCCTGGGTCTGCAGCTTCTCTTCGAGAGCAGCGAAGAGGACCCCGGGATCTCGGGACTCGGACTCGTACGCGGCGACGTGCGCGCGTTGCCGCCGACCGTGAAGGTGCCCCACATCGGCTGGAACCAGGTGGAAGCCTGCACCTGCTCCGATCTGCTGGAGGGGATCCCAGATGGGTCGGCTTTCTACTTCGTCCACGGCTACGCTGTGGTGCCGCGCTCCCCCGCCGACGTTCTGGCCATGACTGACTACGACGGTGTGACCTTCGCGTCGGCCATCGAGGTGGACAACCTGGCGGCCGTGCAGTTCCATCCGGAGAAGTCGAGCACTCTGGGCCTGCGCTTCTACCGCAACTTCGCCCGGCGAGCGGGGTTGGTGGAAGACTGATGCGGACGGGCGCCTGATGTGGAGGGACGACTGATGCGGCTCATCCCAGCCATCGACATCCAGGGAGGACTGTGCGTCCGTCTCCGGCGGGGCGACTTCGCCGACGAGACCGTGTTCGGGGATGATCCGGTGGCCATGGCGGAGCACTGGGTGGGCGAAGGCGCTCGGTATCTGCACGTGGTGGACCTCGACGGAGCCCGCGAAGGGGTTCTGCGCAACTTCGACCTGGTGCGGGCGATCGCAGAGGCGGTGCCGATCCCCGTGGAGACCGGGGGCGGCATTCGCGCTGAGGCGGCTCTGCAGCTGATCGGGGGGAGCAGGGTGGCCAAGGCGGTCATCGGTACGAGCGCCGTGGAGGACGAGGCCTTCCTGGAGCGTGTCCTGGCCGTGTTGGGGCCGGAGCGCGTGGTAGTGGCCGTGGATGCTGAGGACGGCTTTGTCAAGACCAAGGGTTGGCAAGACAGAAGCGAAGTGCGCGCTCTGGACCTGGTAGGCCGTTTGGAGGCCGGGGGAGTCCGCGAGATCGTCTATACGGACATCAGCCGGGACGGCATGATGCAGAGCGTGAACCTGGAGGGCATCCGTCAGTTGGCTCTGAACAGCGGATTGGAGATCATCGCCTCGGGCGGGGTCACCAGCCTCGATGACCTGCGAGCGCTGGTGACGCTGGAGCCGCTTGGGGTGACCGGCGTCATTGCAGGGCGGGCGCTCTACGAGCATCGGTTCACCGTCGCGGAGGCCCTGGCGGTGCTGGATGCGGGCCCAAGCTCGGGAGTCGCGCCGGACGCGGGCCCAGGCGCTGGAGCGACGCCCGGCGGGCGCGGCGGCGAGGGCGGCGACTGATGCTGCTCAAGCGGATCATCCCTTGTCTGGACGTCGACAAGGGCCGAGTGGTCAAGGGCACCAACTTCGTGGACATCCGCGACGCCGGCGACCCGGTCGAGCTCGCTTCCCGGTACGACCGAGAGGGTGCCGACGAGGTGGTCTTCTTGGATATCACCGCCTCACATGAGAAGCGTGACACGATCGTGGAGCTGGCTCGCCATTGTGCCGAAGAGCTCTTCATCCCCTTCACCATCGGAGGGGGCATCCGCGGCGAGGACCACGTGCGGGAGCTGCTGGGGGCCGGCGCCGACAAGGTGTCGCTGAACTCTGCCGCTATCAAGGATCCGGCCCTCATCAAGGCATGCGCCCGGCGGTTCGGCTCGCAGTGTGTGGTCATCGCTATAGACGCGAAGCGGGTAGGAGAGCCTCACGAGGGCTCTCAGAACCGGCCGGCGCTGCCACGCTGGGAGGCGTATCTGAACGGCGGACGGGTGCCCACGGGGCTGGACGTGGTGGAATGGGCGATCCAGGCCGTATCTCTGGGCGCCGGCGAGATCTTGCTGACTTCCATGGACCGGGATGGCACCAAGGATGGCTACGATCTGGAACTCACGCGCGCGGTGGCCGAGGCCGTGAACGTGCCGGTGATCGCCAGTGGGGGAGCGGGGACTCTCGACCACCTGGTGGAAGTCATCCGCAGTGGTAGGGCCGACGCCGTGTTGGCGGCATCCATATTCCACTACGGTGAGTTCACCATCCACCAGGCCAAGGAATACATGGCCGAGCGAGGCATCCCGGTCCGCTTGTAGTGGAGCGGCTCCGACCAGAGCTCAAGCGATCTCGACCAGAGCGTGGGCATTTGCAGGCTGATCTTTCATCTTCTGCTAGAATTCGAAGCCGTATGAGCACTTTCCGGACACCGGAAGCGCCTACACGGCGGGCCATGAGATGGGTCTCCCCGTGCCTACTAGCTTTCACGGTGCTCGTGTTCCTCCTCGTCTCGCCCCTGCTCTCTCCAGCCCTGGGCTCCACTCTTACGCAGAAGCAGGCCGAACTGAAAGAGGCCAGTGCCAAGTTGAGCAAGCTCCAGGCTTCCCTCGACGAACTGGCCGTCAAATACAACCAGGCGGAGATCCGGATGGCCAATCTCGACGACGCCATCTCGGAGATCGAGAACGACATCGCTCGTTCGGAGAAAGACCTGGGGATCGCACAGGCACAACTCGCCAACCGTCTGGTCGAGCTCTACAAGAACGGGAACTCATCGACTCCGGACTACCTGGAGGTCCTCTTCGCGGACACCGATCTCGGCTCCATCCTGCAGCGGTTCTCCATGCTGGGCAAGGTGGCTGACGACGACCAGCAGCTTTTCGACGAGATCAAGAGCCACTTGAAGAAGTCTGAGGAGCGCCAGGCCGAGCTCGCCGAGAAGAAGCGGGCCCAGGCCGCCCAGGCCGAAGAGCTGAAGACGCTCCAGGCCGAGATGAACGATAAGATGAAAGCCTCAGCAGTGGAATACAGACGCCTCAAGAACCAAGTGGCGGCGCTGAAAGAGGCGCAGCGCAAAGCGGCCGAGGCCGCGGCCAAGGCCAAGGCCGCGGCCGCCGCGGCGGCCGCGGCGGCCAAGGCGGCGGCCAAGAAGAGCAGCAGCGGAGGGAGCGTCCAGTCCGGCTCCTTCGTGTTCCCGGTGGACGGGCCGCATAGCTTCACGAACACGTGGGGCGCCGCGCGATCGGGCGGGCGCTCGCACAAGGGCACCGACATCATGGCCCCGCGCGGCACGCCGGTGGTGGCCTGTGTCGGCGGGACGATCCTCCGCACCAATCCCAGCGATGCCGGATTAGGGGGCATCACCATCTGGCTGCGGGGCAAGAATGGTTCCAGCTACTACTACGCTCACTTGGACGGCATCGCCTCGGGCATTCACTCGGGCGCCTCGGTGGGAGCCGGACAGACGATCGGATGGGTGGGCTGCACCGGGAACGCCAACGGCTGCTATCACCTGCATTTTGAGATCCACCCCGGGGGTGGGGGGGCAGTCAACCCGTACGCCACGCTCCGCGCGGCCGACTGAATGCCCTAGGCCCTGCCTCACCCGCGCCGATCGCACCCTGTCGGCAAAGCGTCATTCTGAGACGACCTCTTACTCTTCCCGGCCTTACTCTTCAGGACCCGCGCCCGGCTTCAGGATCACCCCGCGCTGCTGCTTACCGTTGATCTTGACCACCAGGGGCTCCGAGAAACTGAGACGTCGCACATAGGCTGCCTCGTGGCGGGAAGGCTGTGCTTCAAGCCAGTCCCAGTCGAGCGCGCCTTCTCCGGTCTCGGGGTTGACGGTGAAATAGCCGACTCGGAACGAGGTCAGGTTCTGGAAGAAGTGGCTTCCCTGGGAAGGTGTGACCTTGATGTCCTTCAGGCCTGATTCCACGATCACCCGGGCGCCGGAGATCTGTTCCCAGGTGACGGGGATGCCCAGCCAGGGATCGGCCGAGCCCCAGCGGCCTAGCCCTATGAGGATATAGGGAAGGCCCTCAGCGGCCAGTTCCGCGTTGAACCGGGAGACCTCTGTAGCGATCTCCTGACTTTTCGCCCGGTCGAAGCGGGCGTGATCGACCACCACCACGTCCTTGATATGCGTGAGCCTGCCGTTGCCGAGCACGCTGCTCGACCGTACAAGGACCTGGCCCGCTTCGACGTTCTCGGTGTCCAGCTCCTCGAGCTCCCGCGAAAGGGCCATCGGGCGCATCTGCAGGAAGCCGAAGTCGATGGGGGCTCCCGACGATCGAGACATCTCGACCGCGAACTCCAGCTCCACTTCGGTGTTCATCCCCCAGCGGCCCAACTCCATCAGCCGGTCGAGCGCCGCGGGAAGTGGGAGGCTGCGCTGCTTGAGGATGGGCGCGAAGCTGACCAGGCGGATGCCCGGGCGGGAGATGCCGTCGTACACAGCGTCGTTCTCCGGCGAATAGGTGGAGGCCACCAGTCCCAGAGTGCCGTCGCTCTCGGCGACAGTCAGCGGGTGGTGGCGTTCCGTGGCCTCGTCGCTCTGGGCGTCCAGTTCCACGGCAATGAAGTCCCGCTGTGAATTGGCCAGCATGTCTTCGACCCTGGAGAAGTGTATGAGATGCTGCGGATACTTGGGACAGAAGGAGAGCGCGCGGCCCCCATCGACCACGGTTCGGCCCAGGCCCAGAGCCACCATCACGACCCCATCTTCTGCCGCGAGAGGAGGAGACGGGTAGAAGTTGTGTGACCGGGCTACTCCTGCGAAGGAGGGGTAGAACCGGGTCCCGTGGTGCGCTCCCACGACCTTCTGGATGATCACCGCCATCTTCTCTTCTTCCAAACGGTAGGGGGTGACCTTGAAGTAGTTCTTGGCGTAAGTGAGAAAGGTCGAGGCGAAGACACGCTTGACGGCTCGTATCAACTGGTAGAGGCGGACCGCCCGATGAGGGTGGTTATTTGGCAGCATGTACGTCTCGTAGACGCCCGCCAGGGGCTGATACTGAGAGTCCTCGAGAAGGCTGGAGGAGCGCACCGCCAGCGGGTAGTGGACCAGGTCGAGGAACGTGCCCAACTTTCCCTCGATCTCCGCCGGGAACGAGGCCGCCAGGAAGTGGTCCTCGATCGTCAGGTCGTCATCCATCTCCATCGCGAACTGGCGAAGGTCGTTGTCTTGGAGGAACATGTCGAACACGTCCGTCCCCAGCACCACGCAGGCAGGCACGGTGATCTGCATACCCGGGAACTGGTCGATCACGGCGAAATCGCGCAACAAGTGGCGCGCGAAGGCCAACGCCCGAGCTTTGCCACCCAACGAGCCTTCTCCGATTCGGGCGAAGCTGTTGTCGGGGTCGAAGGAACTCGGATCGAAATCGCTCACCGACTCCCTGGTCAGATCTCGGCGGTAGGCGTCTATCTCCTCGATGAGATAGCGGCGGCGGCTCTCGATGGTCTCGTAATCTGCCGCTGTGCGCGGTCGCAGACGGTGGGCCAAGCGGAACTCGGTGCGCGCTTTCAACCAGCGGGAGAAGTCGTTGCGCTCCGCGTGGTACGTGATCGACTCGGTCGGGACACTCCGCAGCATCTCCAGCAGGCTCTTCATGTCCTTCGCATGTCCCACCGGCGTGCCATCGGGGAGTTGGAAGACGAAGTCACCGAAGAAGAAATTGTCCACCACGAAGCGGCGTAGATCCTCGAGAAGCGTGGGCGAGCCCTTGAGGAGGAAATCCGCTCCCACCTCCCGGGCCATGTCCTCGCTCTCCGGCCGGCTCGACTGGAGGAGGACCGGGATGTCCTTCCAGGCCTCCTTCACTCGGCGGGCGAACTCCATCCCTGCTTCGGGGTTGAGGCTACCTTCTTGGGGGAACTCGAGGTCGGAGATCACCCCGAGCACTTCTTCTTGATAAGCGGAGAAATACTCCCATGCCTCTTCGAAGCTGGAGCACAGAAGGATCTTGGGGCGCGCCCGCATCCGCAGGATCTTGTGGGCCGTATTGACGCCTTCGGCGATGACGCTCTGAGAGTGATGGATGATCTCGGTGTAGATCATCGGCAGGAACGCGGAGTAGTAACGGATGTTGTCCTCGATGAGAAGGATGACCTGGACGCCGGCCACTCCACTGTCGTAAGCCACGTTGAGCTTGTCTTCCACATACTTGGTGATGGCCAGAAGGATGCGGGAGTCGCCCTCCCAAAGGAATACCCGCTCTATCTCCGTGGTGTCATGGCGAGACATGAACTCGGCCAACTCACCGCCGTCGTAGGCCAGGATCACCACGGGGATATCGAGTCCAGCCTCTCGCGTCTTGCGGGCGAGCTCGGCGGCGTTCATGTCGCCGAGATTCACAGCGCTCACGATCAGATTGAACCGGCTCTCGGCCTTGGCCAGAGCGATCGCCTCGGCGCCACTCGACACGTGCGTGAGCCCGGTGGTGTGGTGAAGGTTGAGGTCCAGGAACTCGCCCAGGATCAACTCGCTGAGTTGGCCGTCCTCCTGGAGGATGAACGTGTCGTACGTGCTCGACACCAGGATGATGTTCTCCACCCGGCGGGCCATCAGGTGCTGGAAGTCGTATACGCGACTCCAATCCAGCGTCAGCGGTTGTGGCGCGTCGGACATGTTCCTCCCGGCCGGCCGCGTTCGCCGGCCGGCGACCTTCGCTTGAGCGGCCTGGGACTCTCCGCTACACCAATCCCTGGTCCATCATGGCGTTCGCGACCTTGAGGAAGCTGGCGATATTGGCGCCGTTCACGTAGTTGCCGGGGGTGCCGTAGGTGGCCGCCGCCTCCACACAGCTCTCGTGGATGCTCTTCATGATGCCGCGCAGCCGGTCGTCCACCTCGTCTCTGAGCCAGCAGACGCGCATGGAGTTCTGGCTCATCTCGAGGCCGGAGGTGGCCACCCCGCCGGCGTTGGCGGCTTTGCCGGGGGCGAAGAGGATGCCGGCATCCAAGAACACGGCCACTCCCTGGGGGGTGGTGGGCATGTTGGCCCCTTCGACCACCAGGTAGACGCCGTTGCGGACCAGATTCCTCGCGTCTTTCTCGTTGATCTCGTTCTGGGTGGCGCAGGGGAAGACGCAGTCGGCCTTGATGTCCCACTGGGGGGAATGATCGGCGGTCAGGTCGAAGGGGGTGTAGACGGCGTTCGGATACCGATCCACGTATTCCTTGATCCGACCCCGGCGCAGGTTCTTGAGTTCCTTGATGAAGGCCAACTTGGTCTGGTTGAACCCGGCCTCGTCGTAGATGAAGCCGGTCGAGTCGGAACAGGTGACCGGTTTGCCCTCCAACTCCAGGATCTTCTCGATGGCGTGTTGGGCCACGTTGCCGCTCCCGGAGACCAGACAGACCTTGTCCTTGAAGGTCTCACCCCGGGTGGCGAGCATCTCGGCAGCGAAGTAGATGCAGCCGTATCCGGTGGCCTCGGGGCGGACCCGGGAGCCGCCCCAGTCCAGGCCCTTGCCGGTGAGCACTCCGGTGAACTCGTTACACAAGCGCTTGTACATGCCGAACAGATAACCGATCTCTCGGCCGCCCACCCCGATATCCCCGGCAGGCACGTCGGTGTGGGCGCCTATATGCCGGTGAAGCTCGCTCATGAAGCTCTGGCAGAAGCGCATGACCTCGCCGTCGGACTTGCCCTTGGGGTCGAAATCGGCCCCGCCCTTGCCGCCTCCCATGGGCAGGGTAGTAAGGGCGTTCTTGAACACCTGCTCGAAGGCCAGGAACTTGAGTATGCCCAGATTGACCGAAGGGTGGAAGCGCAGACCCCCCTTGTAGGGGCCGATGGCGGAGTTCATCTGCACGCGGAACCCCCGGTTGATCTGGACCTCGCCCTGGTCGTCCATCCAGGGAACCCGGAAGATGATCACCCGCTCGGGCTCGACCAGCCGTTCCATGATCTTGGCCGCCCGGTACTCGGGATGGCGTTCGATCACAAGAACGGTCGATTCAACCACCTCGAGCACCGCTTGATGGAACTCCGGCTCGGCCGGGTTCTTGGCCTTGACCAACGCGATGATCTCTTCGGCGTAGCCGTTCATGGCTCCCTCCCGGGAAGGCCGGCGCCTCCTCGGCGCGGACTCTCGATGTGCGCACGCTCACCCGAGCCTAATCATATGTCGTGGAGGCGGAGCGCGTCTACAGTGCCGGCCGGCCTGGACCGGATGGCCGGGGTCAGTCGGCCGCCGAGGTCGACCGGTCCCGGGGGTCAGCCGGCCTCGATCAGCACGGCGATCGCTCCCAGGGCTACCACCGACTGTACGAGGATGCCGGCAAGAGGTCCTGCCCTGCCGTGAGGGAAACCGCGCCAGTGACTGGGGAACAAGCGGCGGTGCTTCGAACCGGGAAGGACCGCGTCGAACACGTCGAGATCAGGCAGAGCCGAGACGATCGCGGCCATGACCGCTTTGCCGCTGAGGTCCAGCACAAGGGCGAGGGCCACCACCGCGGCGATCGAAACGCACACATCCAGAATCGCCCACAGGGTGCGCCGGCGGTGGCCCGTGTAGTCCCAGTGCGGCACCAGGTCCAGGAGCAGGTGTAGGACGAGGGCGCAGACCATCGTCAGGATCACTCCCAGCGGCGCCAAAGCTCCCAGCGTCAGACCGGACAGGGCGTGCACGCTCACCCACATGCGTGGGATTCTAGTGCTACGGGAAAGGGAACACCAGCGGGCGTGCCCACGAGGGGTGCGGCGATCGGTCGAGCTCGACCTTTCTGGGCTGCTGCTGCGGATCTTTAGGTCCACTTGAGCTCGGGAAGGCACCCTCGTGAGCCTGCCGGCACAGGGGCCGGCCTTCCAGGCCTGCGCGGTCGTACTGGAAGCGAAGCTCAGGCGACATGGAAGTAAACGGCTCCAGACAACGCAAGGATTCGGATGAGCGTCGACATGAGTTCCGGAGACACAGAGGTGACTTTGGGGAGCGACTCGGACGTGGAAGTGGTCTTCCAGGGCTCGAGCAGCGAGCTCACCCTCGATCTTCCGCCCGGCCAGGCCTTCCGACTGGAGGTGCAGGACGTCTCCTCCGGGGATGTGAGGCGGCCCTGAGGATGGCCCAGGTCGAAGAGGGTGACGATGACGAGGATGGTGCCTGGGAGACGGAGGATTATGCAACCGATGCGCATAAGGTCACCGTGATCATCGAGAACATGGGTTCCGGCAGAACCGTCATCCGCCAGGGGAGTTGACCATGGAGCTGAAGGCGGTCGAGCCGGATCGGATCGCGGGCCTACGCGCGGAGAGACGGCGTGGGTCCACTCTGACCCTCGTGCCCGGGTTCTACTCCCGCTTGAGCGAGGGCGCCCGCAGCTCACCTGATCCAGGATTCCGGCGGGGCCGGGAAGAACGCTTCGGGATCTGGGCTATGTCTTGGCGGTCGATAGACCTCACGCTGGACACACGCACGTGACGGTCGTGGAACTGCATCTGTCTTCTGCCAACCAGAGCCGTTACGAGGACGTGCTCGATCTCCTGCGAGCGGGCCCAGGCCCACCGCCGACCTGGTCAGGACCGACGACTGCAGATTGAACGCCACGCTGCTGGCCCGCGGGCTTCAGGTGGAGGCGGCTGCGCTGGTCAGTGCTACCTCAAGATGCGGCCGGGGTGACGGTAGGGGTGGTCCCGCCGGCCCCGGCAGGCGCTCCGGCAACGGTGGCCCGCGCCGGCCCCGGCAGGCGCTCCCGCTCCGGAGGACGCAGCACTGGTGCAGTTCGGCCCCGAACACCTGACCGGCGTTGAGGAGCTCTTGGAAGCGGATGAGGCCGAGCACGATCTCGCTGGCGAGCGCGCGCGCACCCCCGGGTCACATCGTCATCCGAAATGCCTACCAGCCGGCGATGCTCCTCACTGAACTTGAGACTCTGGCACAGGACGGGGGAGCTGGGCGCTCCTGAAGGGCGGTCGGCCGGTGGCCGTGATCGCCCGGCTGGACGGGGGCGACGGAGAGCACGAAGTCGCCCGGTTACCTGGCGCTCGCTCGCACGAGCGAGGACGACCTGGCTTTGGCCCTGGGGCGGTGCACCGAGGTCCTCTGGCGAGAAGGCCGCCGGCCGGCCGCGGTCGTCGACGCGGGCGAGGCCGCTCGGCGGCGCATATTCCGAAAAGCTGGGTACTACAGCGCGGCCGCCTACATGGTCGACGACGATCCGCGAGGTCGGCCGCCCCAGCGTCGGCACCCTCACGCTCGAGGACCTACGGAAGTTGATGAAGAGCCAAGAGCACTTCCGGCTCGTTGACGTGCTGGGCGAGGACCACTGGCGGGCCGGTCATCTACCCATGGAATGGATGGACTTCAGAGGTCTGGCGCGCGAGGCCCGGCGCCGGTTCAAGGCAGACGAGCCCATCGTCCTCTATTGCGACGGCTTCACGTGAGCAATACGATGAGTCAAGCAAGCATGACAAGAAACATG